>NZ_CP022219.1:3129879-4493568 GCF_004114915.1 Bradyrhizobium guangxiense
CGCTACCGCGAGGTCCAGGCCGATATGCCGGAATTGGCGCCCAAACCCGCCCCGAAGGGCCGGCGTGACTTCCGTCGTCGCAAACGAGCCTGACTTCGGCCGGCATCATCTGAGCGGTTGCGATCATAACGACCGCGCCGGGGGCTACGAGCCAAACTCAGACGAAGGCAGTTGCCTAAGCCATTGATCCCCTATATTGGTCCGCCCTTACGGGGCCACGTGGCGGAGTGGTTACGCAACGGTCTGCAAAACCGTGTACACCAGTTCAATTCTGGTCGTGGCCTCCATCACAATACTCTGATTTCCCAGCACAATTTTACCTTGCGTCGGTTCCGCCGATGCGGCGCGCGGCGCTCCGCGAGGTGCAGGATGGCGCGGCCACCGGGTTTGCCCGGGGCTTGCCGGAAACCCGCGATTCAGCCCGTTGGCATAGTGTTCGCATCTGCGAAGTGAAGCATCTCGTCACCCCGAGCACTGGAGCCACAAGTGGGCGACATCGTCCGATTTGTCCCGAAATCCGAGCTGGAGCGAGCCCGCCTCATTCGTGAGGCCCGCGCGATCTACGACAGTATCTTTCCATCGGCCCCACCGGACCGGGCGCCGCAGGATGGCGAGGATCGCGTCAAAAATTGACCATTGCCGGGCCGGGTTCCGGCGCAGGCCGCGCGGCAACACGCCCGCGAGGCGGGCGGTTCGGGTCGCGGTGAAAGCAGGCCTTAGCCGGCCGCGTACCAGCCGTCGGGAAATGGCAGGAGAGGCCAGGCACCATCATTGTCGTTGGCGGCCATCGGGGCTGTCCTGGACATCGCGTCAAAGTTCCCCGAGCGCGGCACGAATTCCTGCTCCGGAGCGGAAGCGAAATCTTCAATGACCATGGCGTTCCGGACGGCATCCAGCAGCAAGTTGAATTCGGCTTCGCTTCTCATCGCATCCTCGCAAAACGCGGATGGCGCAATGTCGCAAAGCCGGTTTGTTACCCGATTGAGCCGATCGTTCGCATTTTAACGACCCGGCGATCTGGGTTCGATTGGTTAGCGATTTCCAAATAATCCCCTGAGAAACGCTACGTTCCGTCCGGCCGTCCCCCGTGTGAAAGGGATCACATTCCGCGCAATTTTTTTCTCCTACCCCTCTGCACGAGACCGGCCGAGAAAGCCGGGAGGCGGGCAGGGCAGAGAGGAGATTGGTCATGCAGGCGAGGTTCTTACGGTCTGCAGGTGTGAAGAGCCGGGCGCGTCGCGCCTCGACGGTCGGGCTGTTCCTGACGCTATTTGCTTCCGTCGCCCACGCGCAGGGAACGGCCGAGCAGCGCCGGGCCTGTGCGCCCGATGTCTATCGGCTTTGCGCGGGCGAAGTTCCCAACGTCCGCGCCATCACCGTCTGCTGCGGCATAACCGGTCGAATCTGAGCGAGGCCTGCGCTCCGTCTTCGATCAGGGTGGCTGAACCGCCCTGCTTGTGGGTTTGTGCGCAGCAAGTGCCTCGCAGGGGCTCGCGAATCCGCCATGGTCGGCCTGTGGATATGCTGTGGAAGACCAGTGAATTTGCTGCGGATGCCGGACGTGGATGCTTCGGTTCGGCGTCAGATCTCAATCGGCGATGTCGTATCTCTGTCAAACAGGTTCACCGAATGATGCGCCGATCGCGCAAATCGCTGCGTCGGCGGAGATGATGTGTCTATCCCGAATTCGGAATCCCTACCCGCGCCGCTGTGGCCTGCGAACAGTTTTTGGGCAGCCGTTTGCCCAAATGTCGGGCGCGCTCCATCCAATTTTTTGTACGCCCGCGGACAAGCTTTTCGCGCCGCGCTCCCGCACGCTTCCTCTCCGATCACTGGACCATGGCAGGCGCCATGACATTTCGGAGGAACTGGCGAGATGGAGAAATCGGTTTGGCCCCAGGCGCGGCGGGGAACGGCGCGCGCATCATTGCCACAGCGCAAGCTCATGCTCGGTGCCGCCATCGCTTTCGGCCTCGTCGTCGCCGCGCCGCTGAGCGCGCAGGCCGCTGCGCCCGCCGCCTGCGCCACGCTCCAGGAGAAGTACCCGGACTGGAAGGGCAAGACGCTCGTCAACGCCATCAACCCGCACACGCCGGGCTATGAGACGATCGATCCCAAGGACCCCAGCAAGTACATCGGATTCGATATCGATCTCGGTGAAGCCATCGGCGAATGCCTCGGCTTCAAGCTGACCTACAAGCCCGTAGTGTTTGCGGCACTCCTGACCACGCTCGCGGCCGGCCAGGCCGACATCGTGATCTCCGACATCTACGCCACCAAGGAGCGTGCCAAGGCGGCCGACTTCATCACCTATTCGAAAGTGTTCGACGGCGTGCTGGTCGCCAAGGGCAATCCGAAGGGCATCAACGGCATCAACATGTCGATGTGCGGCGCGGCTGCCGCCGAGAACACCGGCTATGTCGAGGTGCCCCTGATTCAGGCCTTGATCCCGGAGTGCAAGAAGGCCGGCAAGGCGGAGCCGACCATCCAGCTCTACGACAACAACGCCAACTGCATCCAGGCGATCCTCGCCGGCCGTGCCGACACCTATGTCAACGACGTCAACACCGTCGACAGCGCGGTGAAGGCCTATCCGGACAAGCTGGAGAAGGCGATCGCGGTGACGATCCCATATTCGGTCGGCATCGCCGTTCCCAAGGACAAGCCGAAATTCCGCGACGCCGTGCTCGCCGCCCTCATCGAGGTGCAGAAGGCCGGCACGCATATGGAGCTTCTGAAGAAGCATGGGCTCGATGTGAACAACTTCAAGGAGCCGGACATTCTGACGGCTGACTGATGTCGCTGTTCCTCCACTATCTGAGCATGCCGTATCTGCTCGAGGGCATCGAGCTCACCCTGGAGGTGACTGCCCTCGGGCTCGGCGGTGGATTGATCCTCGGACTGATCCTCGCCGGCATGCAGCTCTCGCGCTTTTGGCTCCTCTCGGGGATCGCCAGGGCCTACACCGTGATCTTCCGCGGCACGCCGCTGATCCTGCAAATGGTGTTCGCCTACGACGCGCTGCCGCATATCGGCATCAAGCTGCCGGCGGTGCTGGCCGCCGGTCTCGCGCTCGCCTGCAACGAGGCGCCGTTCATCGCGGAGATGCTGCGGGCCGGCGTACTCGGCGTCGACCGCGGGCAGCTGACTGCGGGGCAGGCGCTCGGCATGACGCCGTCAGTGCTGATGCGCAGGGTCATCGCGCCGCAGGCCATCCGCACCATGATCCCGGCCTTCGGCAACGAGGCGGTGAGCGCGCTGAAAAATTCCTCGCTCGCCTCCGTCGTCGCGGTGCAGGAGCTGACCTTGCGCTCGACCCAGCTGGCGTCCTCGACCTTCGACTTCTTCTCGATCTTCTTCGCTTCGGGTCTGCTCTATCTGGTGCTGACCGCGACCATCAGCGTCATCCAGCTCTTCATCGAATGGTTGCTCGATCTCGACCGTGCCAAGGGCCGCGAGCGCAAGCTCGTCGATTATCTGCCGTGGCGCCGCGTCGATCTCGTCGCCAGGCTCGAACTCGCCGATGCGACCGTCGCCGATCCCGGGCGCGCACCAGCAGAGTTGACCGACACGCCGCCGCTGGCCTTGACCCGTGAGGAGCGCGCCCGCCGCGCCGCGACCATCGCGCGCAACAACATCGCGGTCGAGGTCAAGGATCTCACCAAGAGCTACGCCCCGCAGAAAGTGCTCCACGGCCTCGACCTCACGGTGCGGGTCGGCGAGGTTGTCGCACTGCTCGGGCCGAGCGGCTCAGGCAAGAGCACGCTGCTCCGCTGCATCAACCATCTCGAAAACTGGGACGCCGGCACCGTGCGCGTCGGCGGCCGCCGCCTTGGCTTTGGCGAAGACGGCAAGCCACTGTCGCCGCGCGCCATCGCCAACGAGCGCGCCAGTGTCGGCGTCGGCATGGTGTTCCAGCAGTTCAATTTGTTCGCTCATCTGTCGGCGAAGGAGAACATCGCGGGCCCATTGCGCTGGGTCCATGGCATGACCCGGATCGATGCCGATCGCCGCGCCACCGAGCTGCTCGACCGCGTTGGCCTCTCGCATCGCGCCGATGCGCTGCCGCGGCATCTCTCCGGCGGCCAGCAGCAGCGCGTTGCCATCGCCCGCGCGCTCGCACCCAATCCAAGTGTGTTGCTGCTGGACGAGCCGACCTCCGCGCTCGATCCCGAATTGGTCAACGAGGTGCTGGAGGTGATCCGCCGCCTCGCCATCGACGACGGCCTCACCATGATCATCTCGACACACCAGATCCGCTTCGCCGACGAGGTCGCCGACCGCGTCGCTTTCCTGAGCGGCGGTGCGATCATCGAGGAGGGGCCCGCGCACGAGGTGCTCTCCAATCCCCGCAATCCGCTGACGGCGCGTTTCCTCAGTGTGATGGAAGCCGACAAGACGCTGGAGACGGTGCGATGAGCGGCGCCTCCACAAGCTCAAGACTCCCTACGAGGCCACCTCATGAAGCATGTCACGCTCCCGGTTTCGCCGAAAACGGTCCATTGGGGCTATTTCTCCAAGACAGTCACGCCGGCCCTGACGCTGCGCTCCGGGGATCGCGCCACCATCGAGACGCTGACCCATCATGCCAACGACGACTATGAGCGCATGATCCAGGGCGATCCAGGCGCCGAGAGCGTGTTCCAGTGGACGCGCGAGCACAAGGCGGTCGCGCGCCGCGGCTCAGGCCCGGTCGAGGGCCCCTTCATTCGCGGCGCAGGCGAGGGGATCGGCGTGCATTTGCTCACCGGCCCTGTCGCGATCGAGGGCGCCGAGCCCGGCGACATTCTGGAGGTGCGCATCCTCGATATCAGGCCGCGGCCGAGCTGCAGTGCTTGCCATGCCGGCCGCTGCTTCGGCTCCAATGTCGCCGCCAACTGGGGCTTTCACTATCACGACCTGATCGAGGAGCCGAAGCCACGCGAGGTCATCACCATCTTCGAGCTCGACACCTCCGGCGAGCCCTTTGCAAAGGCCGTCTACAATTACGTCTGGACGCCGCAGACCGATCCTGACGGCATCGTGCATCCGACCATCGACTATCCCGGCGTCCGCGTCGATCACGCCACCATCAGGAAACGCGAGAACATCCTCTCCAGCGTGAAAGTGCCCGCACGATTGCACTTCGGCACCATGGGCCTTGCGCCGTCGGAAGCCGATTTCGTCAGCTCGATTCCGCCGAGCTATACCGGCGGCAATATCGATGACTGGCGCATCGGCAAGGGCGCGCGAATGTTCTATCCGGTTGCCGTCCCCGGCGCCTATTTTTCTGTCGGCGATCCCCATGCCGCGCAAGGCGACAGCGAGCTCGGTGGCACCGCGATAGAGACCTCGCTGACCGGCGATTTCGAATTCATCCTGCACAAGAAGGCCGACCTTGCCGGCACCAGCCTCGAAGGCCTCGACCATCCCATGCTCGAGACCGACCACGCCTGGTCGTTCTACGGCTTCACCTATCCGAACTATCTCGCCGCGCTCGGCTCCGACGCGCAAACGGAGATCGCCAATCACAGTAGTCTCGACCGTGCGATGCGCGATGCGTTCAGAAAACTTCGCCGTTTCCTGATGACCGTGCATCGCCTCAGCGAGGACGAGGCGATCTCGCTGATGTCGGTCGGCGCCGATTTCGGCGTCACCCAGGTGGTCGATGCCAATTGGGGTGTCCACGGCACGATCCGAAAGAACATGTTTCGATGCGACTGAATCTCTGTTCGCGCTTGCGCGCGCGCCGGAATGACGAATAGGGCTCGCCATACTCTAACACTTTGAGGAATCTTCCAGTTCCCGGATGAACTCTTGACCAACGACCCCCATTTGCGGCCCGTCGCTGCGACGGATGACCGCGTACGTCTGGCACAGAGGTTGCTTCGATCGACCGCAATCTGGGTCGATCCGATGAGCTTCCGGCCGTTCACGAGCGAGTCCTACGCGCAAGACGACCGCCCCGAAGCCTGGCGGGACGTGCTGGCGGCGGTCGGCCTGCAGCCGGCAGGCGGTCATTCCTTCTTTGACGGGCACGCGACCGCCTCGCATCGCCATGCCGCAGGTGTTGCGCTGACGCGCATGGCCGCGGGCGCGCAGAGCGTCGGTCCGCTCTCACGAGCGAACGAAGACCTTCCAATCGCGCTGATACCGGTCGAGGATGGCATGGTGCTCAGAAGCGCCGGCGGTCACCGCATCGTTCCCGTCGGCCATCTCGTGCTGCTGCCCCGCAGCGGTGACTGGAGCATCGTGTTCCAGCGCGACATGCGCGCCATCGTGCTGTCGGTCACGTCGGAGGCGCTGCACGGACGCCTCTCGGGCAAGCCACGGCTCGGCGAGCCCTGTGTCGTTCCGTCCGGCGGCTTTGCCGATGTGTTCTCGCGCCTGCTGGACGCGACCGCGCGCACGCTGGATAGTTTGAGCGATTCCGAATGGAATTCGCTCGCGCAGTCGCTGGTCGATCTGCTGTTGACGCTCGCGCATCAGCTGGCGGCCTCGAGCTCCGATGCCGGATCGAGTGCGACGCAGGCTGCGCTGCTGCACCGGATCTGCCAGACCATCGAGCGTCGCCTCGACGATCCCGATCTGGTGCCCGCGCGCGTCGCGCAAGCCGAGGGCATTTCCGAACGTTATTTGCAAAAGCTGTTCGAGACGGTCGGCGACAACTTCACCCACTACGTTCGCGAGCGTCGTCTCCAGCGCGCCTGGGCGGATCTTTCCAACCCGACCGAGGCGCATCGCTCGATCTCGGAGATCGCCTACGCCTATGGCTTTGGCGACTCCGCGCATTTCAGCCGCGCCTTCCGCCATCGCTTCGGCCTGCCGCCGCGCGAGTTTCGCCAGCAGGAGGCGGAGCGAGCGACGGCACAGCACGGCGTCGCCGGCCAGCGCGGCTGGCCGCAGCAGGCGCTGACGCAATTGCGCGCGCATCAGAGCCTGGAGGGCCGCGGCAACGTCGCCTGTGCCAGTGCCGAGGAGCGCGCGAGCACGGAGCGCAGACATCACCATCTTGCGGTCGAGGCCAGCCGCGTTCATTGGGGCTATTTCAGCCGCTCGCTGCCGCCGCAGATCGAGATCGCATCGGGCGACACCATCACCATCGAGACACTGACGCAGCACGCCTCTGACGCCCCTGACATGATGATCGCCGGCGATGCCGCCGCCGAAAGCGTGTTCGGCTGGACGCGGAACAAGAAGAACGTCGACCGTCGCGGCGCAGGACCGATGGATGCCAGCGTGTTCGGCCGCGGTGCCGGCGAGGGGTTTGGCGTGCACATCTGCACCGGGCCCGTCGCGGTGAAGGACGCCCAGCCTGGCGATGTGCTGGAGGTGCGTATCCTCGACATCGTGCCGCGGGCGAGCCGGAGCCCGAACCACGCCGGGCGCGTGTTCGGCTCCTCGGTGGCGGCCTGGTGGGGCTATCACTACAACGAGTTTCTCGGCGGTCCCAAGCCACGCGAGACCGTGACCATTTACGAGATCTTTGACGATGTGGACGCGCCGCATGCCCGCGCGCTCTATTCTTATCGCTGGGAGCCGCAGACCGATCCCTTCGGCGTCGTGCATACCACCTACGACTATCCCGGCGTTCCCGTTGTACCCGCCACGATCAAGCGCCGGCACGCCGTGCTCGACGGCATCAAGATTCCTCTGCGGCCGCATTTCGGCGTGATCGCACTGGCGCCGCGCGAGGTCGATTTCATCGATTCCGTGCCGCCGTCCTATTTCGGCGGCAATCTCGACAATTGGCGGCTGGGGAAGGGGGCGACCGTCTATCTTCCGGTCTCCGTGCCCGGCGCGCTGCTGTCGGTCGGCGATCCCCACGCAGTGCAGGGCGATGGCGAGCTCAGCGGCACCGCGATCGAATGCTCGATGACCGGCACCTTCGAGGTGACCCTGCACAAGAAGGCCGATCTCGCCGGCCGTCCCTTCGCGGATCTCTCTTATCCCCTGATCGAGACCGAGAGCGACTGGGTGCTGACCGGCTTCAGCCACCCCAACTACCTCGCCGAATTCGGCGCGCAGGGGCAGAGCGAAGTCTACGCAAAATCCTCGCTCGATCTCGCCATGAAGGATGCGTTCCGCAAGATGCGGCGCTTCCTGATGAACGTCAAAGGCCTCAGCGAGGACGAGGCGATCGCGCTGATGTCGGCGGCGGTCGATTTTGGCGTGACGCAAGTCGTCGACGGCAATTGGGGCGTGCACGCCATCCTCAGCAAGCGCCTGTTTCAGGACGCACCTTAACAAGGACATCCAAGTGAAATTCCACATGATCAGCGGCGGACCAAAGCCGGTCGCGCCCTTCAGCCACGTGGTGGAGACCGATGGCTTTGTGTTCGTCACCGGCCAGATGCCGGACACGCCGCAGACGCCGGGCGTGTTGCCCGATGGCATCGTCGCGCAGACGAAGGCCGTGATGGAGAATCTGAAGGTGGTTCTCGCCGGCCTCGATCTCGGCCTCGAGCATGTGGTGATGGCGCGCGTCTATTTGACGCGCTTCAAGGAAGACTATGCGGCCATGAACGAGACCTACCGCACGTTCTTCGCACCCGACCGCCTGCCGGCCCGTACCTGCGTCGGCGTCACCGGGCTTGCCTATGATGCGCTGATCGAGATCGATCTGGTGTGCCGGCGGCCGTAGCGGAGAAAACAAACTCCGCCGACCTATGAATGCCCGAAACGATAGAAGCTGGGCCTTGCGCGTCTCGTCTCGCGCAGGCGTTGCGGAGTGCAGATCGATGGGCGTTGAACGTTTCGATCGCGCGCCGACCCCGGCACCAAGACCCGCTCGTTCCGCGCGGAATAACGGCCGGCTGCCATGGCCCGGAGGAGGGGCGGTTCAGGCCCATCCTCAAGGACGTTCGGATGATGACGAATTCGTCCTTTGCAAGCGCAAGCGGCTTTGTTATACGCAGCCCCGCGCGAACGACTGGTTCGCCTTTTCCTCGGTAGCTCAGCGGTAGAGCATCCGACTGTTAATCGGATGGTCGCTGGTTCGAATCCAGCCCGGGGAGCCAAATCTTATCGCAAATTCAAAGTGTTATGAGCGCGCCTTCATGTGGTGCGCGACATCGCTGCATCATTTTCTGAGCGGTCCCTCCGCGATCCGCCGTCTGGAATCGCCTTCAACCGGATGTGTGCATGGGCGTTGTCGCGCCATACGGACGGCGTCAAATCGACTCAATTGAAACCGAGCTTTGCGGGTGCCGGATTGCTACGGAGCTGATTCCCTATGCCAGACATCCAGGTCGACCGTTCTGATATGGCCCCCTCGATTCTGCCGGCCGACGTTCCCGAGCTCAGCGACGATGAATGCCTCGCTTGTCTGGCGCGAGCGGTCGAGACGCCCGATTCGGCGCGGCTGGACGAAGTCGCGGCTCTGATCGGTCGCCTTGCGGTGGCGATCGAATAATCCGTTCCGGCTCCTGATCCGGTAAGATGCGGACGCCTTAGTCGCGCCGGCTAACGGCCGTGTTGCGTTTTGGTCGAGCATGTTCCAAAGATGCCGCCAAATCATCTCAGCGGCATGGTCCGCATTGCAGGGTCCGCTAATGTCCGGTTTCTCGACCGCGCGCCTTAAAATGGTCGATGGCCAGGTGCGCACCAATGACGTCACCGACCGTCGTATTCTCGATGCCATGCTCACGGTTCCGCGCGAGGCCTTCGTGCCGGCCACCCGGCAGGCTCTGGCTTATCTCGATCTCGACCTCGACGTGAGCGAGGGCGCAGCCAAGCGCTTCCTGATCAAGCCGCAGCTGACCGGCAAGCTGCTGCAGGCCGCCGAAATCGGTGAGAACGACAACGTGCTGGTGGTGGGTTGCGCCACGGGATACGTCGCCGCGCTGGCCGCCAAGCTGGCCCGTCAGGTCACGGCAACGGAATGCGATTCGACCCTGGCCGCGAAGGCCAAGGATGCCTTCACGTCGTTGGGGATTGCCAATGTCACCTGCAAGGCCGCGGCCTGCACCGAAGGCGATCCGTCCGCCGCGCCCTATGACGTGATCATCCTCAATGGCGCTGCCGAGGTGACGCCAGAAGCTGTGCTCCGGCAGCTGAAGGAGGGCGGACGCCTGGTGGGGGTCTCCGCCGCATCGAGGCCGCCGCGGGCCATGATCGTCACCCGGACCCACGGGGAATTCGGCCATCGGACCCTGTTCGACGCCGCTGCCCCGGTCCTTCCCGGGCTGGAACGGGCTGCTGCTTTCGTCTTCTGACGGCGTAAAACCCGATAAAATCCCGTTCTGAATCAGAAGTGTGGCCGGGATGCTGCACGTGAAGAGTTTCCACCGAGAACTCTCCTGAGGTAGTTCCGTCGCGCCAATCCGCATCCTATGTTGCGGCGGGGCAACGACTCCACTCGGTAGACGGTAACCCAGCTCGCGGGCACGAGGTGGGCGTTAGAATGAACGGAATTTTTGGGATGCATGGGGTGAAGCTCTTCACCGGAGCTGCGGTTTCGGTCCTGCTGCTGGCGCTTGCCGGGCCGACGCCTGCCTTGGCGGACACGATCGAGGCCGCACTGGTGCGCGCCTATCAGAACAATCCGCAGCTCAACGCACAGCGTGCCCAGGTGCGCTCGACTGACGAGAATGTGCCTCAGGCCTTGTCCGGCTACCGGCCCAAGGTCAATCTGACGGCGACCGGTGGCTATCAATATCAGGATTTGCAGAGCGGCGTTGGGACTAACTCTATCTATGGAACGAGGGTGCCTCGCAGCGTTGGAGTGACCGCGACGCAGACGCTCTACAATGGCAACCAGACCGCCAACAAGACCCGCGCGGCGGAGAGCCAGGTTTCCGGTGCCCGCGAAGCATTGCGCAGCCTCGATCAGAGCGTGCTGCTGAGCGCTGCCACGACCTACATGGACTATCTGCGCGACGCTGCCACGCTCGAAGTCCAGCGTAGCAACGTGCGGGTGCTCGAGCAGACGCTCAAGCAGACCCGTGATCGTTTCAACGTCGGCGAAGTGACCCGCACCGACGTCGCCCAATCGGAAGCGCAGCTGGCGGCCGGCAGGACGCAGGCTCTGACCGCGGAAGCAAACCTCACCACGACGCGCGCGAACTTCCGCCGCATCATCGGCAACGAGCCGACGAACCTGGCGCCCGGCTCGCCGGTGGACCGTTTCCTGCCCGCGACGCTCGCAGCCGCCGTCGAGCTCGGTCTCGTCGAGCATCCCAACGTCACGGCCGCAATGTTCGGCATCGACGTCAATTACTTGCAGGTCAAGGTCGCCGAGGGCGCGCTGCTGCCGACCCTTTCGCTTCAGGCAACGGCCCAGCGGGCAGACGAACAATCCTTGATACAGATGCGATCGTACACCGCATCGGCGGTCGCGCAGCTCTCCGTGCCGATTTATAATGGCGGCGGTGAGTATTCGCTGATCCGCCAATCCAAGGAAAACCTGGCGCAGCAACGTCTCAACCTCGAAAACACCCGCGACCAGACGCGCGCGACCGTGGTGCAATGGTGGGGTTCGTTGCAGGCGGGCAAGGCGCAGGTGCAATCGGCGCAGGCGCAGGTCACGGCGTCCGAGATCGCGCTGAACGGCGTGCGCGAAGAGGCCAAGGCCGGTCAGCGCACGACCCTCGACGTCCTCAACGCGCAGCAGGCGCTGGTCAATGCGCGCGTGGCGCTCGTGACTGCGCAGCACGACCGGGTCGTCGCGTCGTACAACGTCCTCGCCGCCGTCGGCCGTCTGGCGCCGCAGGTCCTCGGCCTGGCGACCTCGGTTTACGATCCCAGCGTTCACTACCATCAGGTCCGCGACAGTTGGATCGGCGTACGCACGCCCGACGGGCGCTGATTCCCGTAAGTACCCGGTCAGCCTCGCGAGTAGCCGAGGCTGGACCGGCGCTTTGCTTGCAATCGTCAAAATCCCTGACATAGCCTTGCCAAGATAATGCGGGTCGATTCGGCTCGCATTGATACCGTGTGCGTAAAGCTTGAGTGCCGGGGGCAGGGGCGCACCGCCGCACGTTGAGCCGTGATCTGGGGACAAGTCGGGCTGCCGCGACGAAAATGGCGGGCCACTTGGTGCGGAACCGGCCAATCCTGTCGTGCTTGGTGTAAAACAACGCATGCGAGGGCGTTGATGATGTGGAGTCGGAGATGACGCAGCCTGCAAAGGTCACAGAACCCTCGATGGAGGAGATTCTGGCCTCGATCCGGCGCATCATTGCCGACGACGAGGCCAAGCCGCCGCCGGCAGAGACCGCCAAGCCCGAGAAAGCTGCAGCCCCTGCCGCGCCGCCAAAGCCGCAGGCGATGACTGACATTCCGCCGTCCAAGGTCGCACCGGCCAAACCGGCCGCCGAGAAGCCCGCTCCACCCCCGGCCGCAAAGCCGGCGCCGGCCCCGCCACCTGCAGCGGAGGCATCCAACAGCCAAGACGACATCGACGCGCTGCTGGCGGGGCTCGATGCGGCCACGCCTGCGGCCGAGGTCCGCGCACCCGAGCCGGAGCCAGAACCAGAACCCGACGTGCTCGAATTGACCGACGAGATGGCGGTGGATCCGATGCCGCCCCCGCCGCCGCCGAGCTTCCGCAAGGTCGAGCCGCGCGACGACCTCGAATTTTCCGAATCGCCGCCGCGTCCGACGCCGCCGCCACCGTCCTACGCGCCGGTGGACTTCGATGCGCCGCCGCTGCCGCCGCAACAGCCGATCCTCGCGCAGTCGACGGTCTCGGCGGTCGAATCCGCCTTCAACTCGCTGGCCCACACGGTGCTCAGCAGCAATGCGCGGACGCTGGAGGATCTGGTCAAGGAAATGCTGCGTCCGATGTTGAAGTCCTGGCTCGACGACAACCTGCCGGGCCTCGTTGAACGCATCGTGAAGGCCGAAATCGAGCGGGTCTCGCGCGGCGGCCGCTGAGGCCGGCCGTACGGCCCCGATAAAGCCCTGCTCCCAGGGCATATTCGGCCCGCGGACTGGGCTTGAAAGCCTTTTGCCGCTGAGCTTTCCGTTGACTTGGCCCGCCCACGCGGCTTTCTAGCAGCCCCATGATCGAGAAAAATTACCAGCCTGCCGATATCGAAACCCGCATGTCCGTGGTGTGGGAGGACAGCCTTGCCTTCAAGGCCGGCCGCCCCGACCGCCGCGACGCCGCGCCCTTTACCATCGTGATCCCGCCGCCGAACGTGACGGGTTCGCTGCACATGGGCCACGCCCTCAACAACACGCTCCAGGACATCCTGTGCCGGTTCGAGCGCATGCGCGGCCGCGACGTGCTGTGGCAGCCCGGCACCGATCACGCCGGCATCGCCACCCAGATGGTGGTCGAGCGGCAGCTGATGGAACGCCAGCAGCCCGGCCGCCGCGAGATGGGTCGCGAGAAGTTCCTCGAGCGGGTCTGGCAGTGGAAGGCCGAGAGCGGCGACACCATCATCAACCAGCTC
Source organism: Bradyrhizobium guangxiense (assembly GCF_004114915.1). Taxonomy (NCBI): domain Bacteria; kingdom Pseudomonadati; phylum Pseudomonadota; class Alphaproteobacteria; order Hyphomicrobiales; family Nitrobacteraceae; genus Bradyrhizobium; species Bradyrhizobium guangxiense. Next base: position 3,143,262 of record NZ_CP022219.1, read on the forward strand.
AAGCGGCTCGGCGCCTCCTGCGACTGGTCGCGCGAGCGCTTCACCATGGACGAGGGCCTGTCGAAAGCCGTCGTCAAGGTGTTCGTCGAATTGCACCGCGAGGGGCTGATTTACAAGGACAAGCGGCTGGTGAACTGGGACACCAAGCTGCTCACCGCGATCTCCGATCTCGAAGTGCAGCAGACCGAGGTCAAGGGTCACCTCTGGTATCTGCGCTACCCGATCGAGGGCAAGACGTTCAGCCCCGAGGATACCTCGAGCTTCATCGTCGTCGCCACCACGCGCCCCGAAACTATGCTCGGCGATACCGGCGTAGCCGTGCATCCCGAGGACGAGCGCTATCAGAAGCTGGTCGGCAGGAACGTGATCCTGCCGCTGGTCGGCCGCAAGATCAAAATCGTCGCCGACGACTATTCCGATCCGGAGAAGGGCTCGGGCGCGGTGAAGGTGACGCCGGCGCACGACTTCAACGATTTCGAGGTCGGCAATCGCCACGGCCTGCGCCGGATCAGCGTGATCGACCGGGAGGGGTGTCTCGATCTCGTCGACAACGAGGACTATCTGCGCGACCTGCCGGAAGGCGCCGCGCAATTTGCCGAGGAATTCCACAAGGTCGACCGCTTCGCCGCGCGCAAGCGCATCGTCGAGCGGCTGGAATCGTTCGGCTTCGTCGAGCGGATCGAGCCGCACACCCACATGGTGCCGCATGGCGACCGCTCCGGTACGGTGATCGAGCCCTACCTGACCGACCAGTGGTACGTCGACGCCAAGACGCTGGCGAGACCTGCGATCGCCGCGGTGCGTTCGGGCGAAACCACCTTCGTGCCGAAAAACTGGGAAAAGACCTATTTCGACTGGATGGAGAACATCCAGCCCTGGTGCATCTCGCGCCAGCTCTGGTGGGGTCACCAGATCCCGGCCTGGTACGGGCCCGACGGCAAGGTCTTCGTCGCCGAGACCGAGGAAGAGGCGATCAGCCACGCGCTGGGCTATTACGTCGAGCAGGAAGTGATCACGCCCGAGCAGGGCCGCGAGATGGCGCTCGACCGCAACAAGCGCGACGGCTTCATCACCCGCGATGAGGACGTGCTCGACACCTGGTTCTCTTCGGCGCTGTGGCCGTTCTCGACGCTCGGCTGGCCCGACGACACGCCGGAGGTGCAGCGCTATTACCCGACCAACGCGCTCGTCACCGGATTCGACATCATCTTCTTCTGGGTCGCCCGCATGATGATGATGGGGCTGCACTTCATGAAGGAGGTGCCGTTCTCGACCGTCTACATCCACGCCCTCGTCCGCGACGAGAAGGGCGCCAAGATGTCGAAGTCGAAGGGCAACGTCATCGATCCGCTCAACCTGATCGACGAATACGGTGCGGACGCGCTGCGCTTCACGCTGGCCGCGATGGCGGCGCAGGGCCGCGACATCAAGCTCGCGACCAGCCGCGTCGAGGGCTATCGCAATTTCGCGACCAAGCTCTGGAACGCCTGCCGCTTCGCCGAAATGAACCAGTGTGCGGTTCCCGACGGCTTCGAGCCGGCGAAGACGAATGAGACGCTGAGCCGCTGGATCGCGCATGAGACCGCGCACACCACGCGCGAGGTGACGGAGGCGATCGAGGCCTATCGCTTCAACGATGCCGCCGGCAGCATCTACCGCTTCGTCTGGAACGTCTATTGCGACTGGTATGTCGAGCTCGCCAAGCCGGTGCTGCTGGGGCCGGACAGCCCCGCCAAGGACGAGACCCGGGCCATGGTCGCCTGGGCGCGCGACGAGATCCTGAAGCTGCTGCACCCCTTCATGCCCTTCATCACCGAAGAGCTGTGGGAGGTGACGGCCAAGCGCGACGGCCTGCTCGCGCTGGCGCAATGGCCGCTGAAGCCGGCCGAGCCGACGCCGGAGCAGCTCGCAATCCTCGCTGCAGCTGCCGGCCCGACCGATCCGCTGGTGTCGCCGATGCTGGTCATGCCGATCTTCGATCACGCCGATTTCACCGATCCCAAGGCCGAGGCCGAGATCGGCTGGGGGATCGACCTGATCACGCAGATCCGGTCGGTGCGCGCCGAGATGAACATCCCGCCGGCGACGCTGACCGCGTTGGTTCTTGCCGGCGCCTCGGCTGAAACCAAGGCGCGCGCGCCGCGCTGGACCGAAATCATCAAGCGCATGGCACGCTTGTCGGACATCTCCTTCGCCGACCGCGCGCCCGACGGTGCGGTCCAGCTGCTCGTGCGCGGCGAGGTGGCGGCGCTGCCGCTCAAGGGCGTGATCGACGTCGCAGCCGAGCGGACGCGCCTCGACAAGGAAATCGCCAAGGCCGACGCCGACATCAAGCGCGCCGAGTCCAAGCTCGCGAACGAGAAGTTCGTTGCCAATGCGGCCGAGGAGGTCGTCGAGGAGGAGCGCGAAAAGCGCGAGGCGGCGCTGGCGCGCAAGGCCAAGCTGCTCGAGGCACTGGAGCGTCTGAAGCAGGCGTCGTGATCTGGCTGTCATTCCGTGGCGATGCGTAGCATCGAACCCGGAATCTCGAGATTCCGGGTTCGGCTCTGCGAGCCGCCCCGGAATGACGATCACTTCGGAAACGGCTTGCTCAAGAATTTCGAGCCCCTGACGCCGTAGCGCCAGGGCAGCTCGACGGCCTTGGTGATGCCGATCCGGATTCCGGTCGCGACCTCGACGTCGCCGGTCCGCGCATGCAGTGCGAACGGCGGCCGGTCCAAGGGCAGGGTGTTGTGCGCGATGCTGATCCCGAGCGCTTCGGTCAGCTTGCCGGGGCCCGAGCACAGCGCATGCAGATCCTGCAGATGGCGACGGCGACGCATCGCAGCTAAGCCGTGCGTCGGCTGCAGCGCGCGGATCAGCACGGCGCTGGCCGAGCCTTCCTCCTCGCAGACGAAATTGACGCACCAGTGGATGCCATAGGAGCGATACACGTAGGCGTAGCCGGGCGGACCAAACATCACCTGGTTCCGCGGCGTCGGGCCATTGTAGGAATGCGCCGCCGGCTCGGTATGATGATAGGCCTCGACCTCGACGATGATCCCGCCGACGCCGTCGACCAACATGGTGGCCCCGATCAGGTCGTGGGCGACCTCGCGGACGTTGCGCGCGAAAAAGCCACGCTTCAGGGTCTTGCCAAGCCGTGGTGTGGAAGGTTTCGAGACTGGAGCCATTCGAGGTGAGAATCGCTTGAGAACAGAGCAGGATATTGCCCATATCTGCCATGTTCCCTGAAGTGGCGCGAGCCGGGTTGCGATGCCAGGCCAGACCGACTAGGTAGGACCTGAACAGACCGGACAGACCATGGTCGTTATTGTCGATACCATTTCGAACCCGCTGCGCCCGCGCCACCCCGAAAAGGTGAAGCGTCCTGACTCCGCTTCGCCGCCGAAGCCGGACTGGATCCGCGTGCGCGCGCCCAACACCCGCGGCTATGCCGACACCCGCAACATCGTGCGCTCCAACGGGCTGCACACGGTGTGCGAGGAGGCGGGCTGTCCGAATATCGGGGAGTGCTGGGACAAAAAGCACGCCACCTTCATGATCATGGGTGACACCTGCACCCGCGCCTGCGCGTTCTGCAACGTCAAGACCGGCCTGCCCAACGCGCTGGACACGGCCGAGCCGCAGAACGTCGCCGAGGCGACCGCCAAGCTGGGCCTCGCCCACGTCGTCATCACCTCGGTCGATCGCGACGACCTCGCCGATGGCGGCGCCGAGCATTTCGCCCAGACCATCCGCGCCATCCGGGCCGCATGTCCCTCGACCACGATCGAAATCCTGACACCCGACTTCCTGCGCAAGGAGGGAGCGCTCGAGGTGGTCGTCGCCGCCAAGCCCGATGTCTTCAATCACAATCTGGAGACAGTGCCGTCGCGCTATCTCACGGTGCGGCCCGGCGCGCGCTATTTCCATTCGATCCGGCTGTTGCAGCGGGTCAAGGAACTCGATCCCACCATTTTCACCAAATCCGGCATCATGGTCGGCCTCGGCGAGGAACGCCATGAGGTGCAGCAGGTGATGGACGATTTGCGCTCCGCCGACGTCGATTTCCTGACCATCGGCCAATATCTGCAGCCAACCCGCAAGCACCACGCCGTGATGCGCTACGTGCCGCCGGACGAATTTTCGTCGTACGAGAAGATCGCCTACACCAAGGGCTTCCTGATGGTGTCGGCGAGCCCGCTGACCCGCTCGTCGCATCATGCCGGCGAAGACTTTGCGAGACTGAAGGCCGCGCGGGCAGCTAGCGCCCGCTGAACCGCCATGCCCAAATTTTCGAGCAAGCGCCGTGTCAATCACAGCGCATCCGAGATGTTCGACCTGGTCGCCGACGTCGAGCGGTACCCGGAATTCGTGCCGCTCTGCAGCGCGCTGAAGGTGCGGCAGCGGATGGCGAAGCCCGACGGCACCGAGGTGCTGGTGGCCGACATGACGGTGTCGTTCAAGCTGATCAAGGAATCCTTCACCAGCCGGGTGACGCTCGACCGCACCAACTTGAAGATTCTCGTCGAGTATCTGCAAGGTCCTTTCAGCAATCTCGAAAACCGCTGGACGTTCGAGCCCAAGGGCCAGGACCAGGGCCAAGAGCAGGGCCATGGCGTCTGTGACGTCGGATTCTTCCTGTCCTACGAGTTTAGGAGCCGCATGCTGGCGATGCTGATGGGCTCGATGTTCGATGCCGCCTTCGCGCGGTTCTCGACCGCGTTCGAAAAGCGGGCGGATGCGATCTACGGCCGGCCGAAGCTGGCGCCGACATAGGCACACTCTTTCCGCCGTCATTGCGAGCGTAGCGAAGCAATCCAGAGTCTCGCCGCGGCGGGACTCTGGAAAGCCGAAATTCTGTAAAGGCGAATGTTTTTGTTGCGGGCGGTTGACCGCCCGCTTGTGTGTTTTGCCTGTCGGGCAACGCAACGGCTTGTAGGCTTCTAGCCCGGATGAGCGCAGCGACATCCGGGACTTACGCAGACGGTGGTACCGAGTCTCGCTTCGCTCCCCCGGCGACGCGACCGTGTTCCGCCTCGGCCGTCGCGGGATCATTTGGCATCGCGGTGCGTTCTCAACGCATTGTCCGGGTTGGAGCCGCCATGACCATCAATTTCGACACGCTGAAAGCCTCGCTCGTCCTCTATGGCCTCAACGCGATCTATGCGGTCCTGCTGCTCGCGATCGGCTGGGATCTGTCCGGCGCCATGCAGCGCTTCGTGACGCGCCTGCTGAGTGTCACGCACCGCGTCGATCCGCTCGTCACATTGTTCGTGGGCAGTCTCGCGCGCTACGGCGTGCTGGCCGTGGTCGGGATCGCCGTGCTTCAGCTGTTCGGCATCCAGACCGCGAGCCTGGTTGCCGTACTGGGCGCGACATCACTCGCCATTGGTCTGGCGTTACAGGGCACGCTCTCCAATCTTGCCGCCGGCGTGATGCTGTTGTTGTTCCGGCCGTTTCACATCGGCGACGACGTCGAGGTCGCCGGCAAGGCGGGCAAGGTGAAATCGCTGTCGCTGTTCATGACCGAGTTGGTCGCGACCGACAACACGCAGATCCTCCTGCCGAACGGGCAGGTGTGGGGCGCGGCCATCATCAACCACAGCGCCTATCCCGGCACGGGCGAGGTCAAGGTGGCGTTTCCGGTCCCGGCCGGTGCGGCCAATACGCTGGCGGATCGCATCCTGACGGAGTTGCGCAACGATTCCCGCATCGAGACTCAGGCGCAACCTACCGTCTCCGTGACGAAGGTCCTCGATGTCGGCAATCCCGCGGCACCGATCCTGGAATTGACGGTCAGCGCGAGGGCGAAACCCTCGGAGGCCGGCGCGGTCAAGCAGTGTGTGCTCGACCATGCGAGCGCGCTGCTTGCGGCGGCGTGAGGTCATCAGCCCCGCGGTGAGCGTGGCGTCCGCCGTTTGGCCGCATGCCGTCGCGGCGAACGCGTCACGCGGGGACGCAGGCGGCTCGCGGCTTCGCGTCGCGGCTTGGCCTGGGCTTGCGGGCCCCGGGCCAGATCCATCAGCATGCGCAGCGCCTCGACCACCGAGCGGGCGCGCACGGCGCTGCGGCCGATCGCGCCGAAGCGGTGCTCGCGGTGGATGATGCGGCCGTCGCGGGCAGCGGCGGCGAAATGCACGAGGCCGACCGGCTTGCCGGGCGTCGCGCCGCCGGGGCCGGCAATCCCGGTAATGGCGACGGCGAGATCGACGCCGGCGCGCTCCAGCGCACCGACCGCCATCGCGGTTGCTGTTTCCTTGCTGACCGCACCGAAATTGGCGAGCGTGCCGGCTTCGACCCCCAGCATCGCGCGCTTGGCGTCGTTGGAATAGGTGACGAAGCCGCGATCGATGACGTCGGAGGAGCCGGGAATGTCGGTCAGCGCGCCGGCGACGAGTCCGCCGGTGCAGGATTCAGCGGTCGCGATCGTCAGCTTGCGCATCCGACACAGATCGAGCAGCGAGCGGGAGAGGGCGCGTGCGTCGCTGCCGCCCATGGCCTAGATGCTCCAGGGAAGACGGATCGTGGCGCTCGCGGTGGCCGCGATGCCTTCCTCGCGGCCGGTGAAGCCGAGCCGCTCGCTGGTCGTGGCCTTCACCGCGACGCGCGAGACGTCGACGCGGGAGATCTCGGCGATGCGCGCACGCATGCCATCGCGCAACGGGCCGATCTTCGGCCGCTCGCAGATCATGGTGACCTCGAGATTGGCGACGCGACCGCCACGCGCCGTGACACGCTCGATGGCGTATTTGAGGAACTGGTCGGAGGAGGCGCCTTTCCACTTCGCATCGCTCGGCGGAAAGTGCGAGCCGATGTCGCCGTCGGCGAGCGCGCCGAGGATGGCGTCGACCAGCGCATGCAGGCCGACATCGCCGTCGGAATGGGCGAGAAAGCCCTTGGTGTGCGGCACGCGCACGCCGCAGAGCATGATGTGGTCGCCCTCGCCGAAGGCGTGCACGTCGTAGCCGGTGCCGGTCCTGATGTCGCCGAGCTGGGCAGCAAGGCGCGCTTCCTCGCGCACGAAATCCTCGGGAGTGGTGAGCTTCATGTTGGCAACATCGCCTTCAAAGGTTGCAACCGTCAATCCCGCCCATTCGGCAATCGCAGCATCGTCGGTGAAATCAGAGCGCCCGTCCTTCGCCGCGCGACGATGCGCTTCGAGGATGACGTCGAAACGAAAGGATTGCGGCGTTTGCGCGATTCGCAGGCGCGCGCGATCCGGCGTGCCCTCGACATGGCCGGCCTCGCCGGTGAGCTTGATGGTGTCGGTGACGGGAATGGCGGGGATCGCAGCGCCGGTGCGATCCGCCGCCTCGATCGCACGCGAGATCAATCCTTCCGAGACGAAGGGGCGCGCGGCGTCGTGAATCAGGACGATATCGGGCTTGTGCTTGACGAGCGCCTCGAGGCCGGCGAGCACCGAAGCCTGTCGCGTCGCGCCGCCATTGGTGGGCGGCTCGTGCTTGAGGCCGGCGACCGCGGCCGTGAACATGGCGGTGTCATCGGGGTTCACCACCGGCTGCACCGCAAACACGCCGGCGTGTCGGCTGAAGGCTTCCATGGCGCGGTAGATCACCGGCACGCCGCCGATCTCGCGATATTGCTTCGGCCCGCCGGCGCCTGCACGCAGTCCACGCCCGGCTGCGACGAGAACGACTGCGGTGCGCTGTGATTTCGCCATAGGACTCAAATACTCAGTTGGTGATGGAGAGAGTCGGGGAGTGGGGTGATTGCCGCATGCCTCTAGCACGGCAGGCCCGCAAAAAAAGGGGGTTTCCCTGGATTGTGGGAAACAGCATTTTGCTGCACTGCACTTGAAAGATCTACAGAATTGTCTAAACTGTAGGCATGACGCTTGACTGCACAAGAATTGTGCGCAAGATAGATCATGGCAGGCGCGATGAGGCCTCTGCCCAGTCGACGAGACCCCTGTGACCGGTTCGGTAGTATCCGGCTCTAAGCCGTTGAAAATAGGCGATATTGACGTCGCCACCCCGGTCTTCCTGGCACCGATGTCGGGGGTGACTGACTCGCCCGTCCGCCGGCTGGCCGCCGAACTGGGGGCCGGTCTCGTCGTGTCCGAAATGACCGCCAGCGATGAGCTCGCCAATGGCCACCGGATGTCCCGGTTGCGTTGCGAAGCCACGGGGGTAGGCCCGCACGTGGTCCAGCTCGCCGGCTGCGAGGCGCACTGGATGGCCGAAGGCGCCCGGATCGCCGAGGCCGAAGGCGCCGATATCATCGACATCAACATGGGCTGCCCGGCGCGCCACGTCACCGGCGGCCAGTCCGGCTCGGCCCTGATGCGCGATCTCGACCACGCCGTCAGCCTGATCGATGCGACGATCGCGGCGGTGAAGGTGCCGGTGACGCTGAAGATGCGGCTCGGCTGGGACGATCGCACGCGCAACGCGCCGGAGCTGGCGCGGCGCGCGGAGGCCGCCGGCGTCAAGCTCGTCACGGTGCACGGCCGCACCCGCAGCCAGTTCTACAAGGGCGAGGCTGATTGGGATGCAGTCCGCGCCGTGCGCGAGGCCGTCGCCATTCCGCTCGTCGTCAATGGCGACATCACCTCCTACGAGAAGGCGGTCGTGGCACTCGAGGCGTCCGGCGCCGACGCCGTGATGATCGGCCGCGGCGCGCAGGGCCAGCCCTGGCTGCCCGGCCAGATCGGCCGCCGCCTGAAGGGCGGGGCAGAGGAAGCCGTGCCCTCGCTCGAAACACAGCTGCATTATGTCCGCATACTCTATGAGGGCGTCTGCGCGCTCTATGGCCTGCGCATCGGCCTCAGGCACGCCCGCAAGCATCTCGGCTGGGCGCTCGACGTCGCGGCGCAGGCGAGCCGCGCGCCGGCGGAGACGCTGAAGGCCTGGCGCCAGAAGATCCTCACCTCCGAGGACCCGCGCCTCGTTCACAGTTCACTGCAAGATGCCTTCGACGACTTCGCATGGAGCGCTGCTGCATGAGCTCAGCCGCTGAACATCGTCGGCCGCTTTTGTCCGACAGCGAGGCGATCCTGGACGCGCTTCCCAATCCCGTGCTCATGATCGGGCCGGATGGCAAGATCGTCGCCGCCAACATCGCCACCGAGGCCTTCTTCGAGCTCTCGACGCAGTTCCTGAAGCGGCAGTCGTTGCAAGAACTGGTGCCGTTCGGCAGCCCCTTGCTGGCGCTGATCGACCAGGTGCGCTCGTCGAACTCGCCGGTCAATGAATACAAGGTCGATCTCGGAACGCCGCGCATGGGCGGCGACCGCCAGGTCGACCTGCATGTCGCCCCGCTCACCGAGCGGCCCGGCCATATCGTGGTGATGCTGCAGGAGCGCACCATCGCCGACAAGATGGACCGCCAGCTCACCCATCGCAGCGCGGCGCGCTCGGTGATCGCGCTGGCTGCGATGCTGGCGCACGAGATCAAGAACCCGCTCTCTGGCATCCGCGGCGCGGCGCAGCTTCTGGAGCATCAGGCCTCGTCCGAGGACCGCATGCTGACGCGCCTGATCTGCGATGAGGCCGACCGCATCGTGACGTTGGTCGACCGCATGGAGGTGTTCGGCGACGAACGTCCCGTGGTGCGGGGCCCTGTCAACATCCATTCGGTGCTCGACCATGTGAAGCGGCTGGCGCAGTCCGGCTTTGCCCGCAACATCCGCTTCATCGAGGATTACGATCCTTCGCTGCCGCCGGTGCTGGCGAACCAGGACCAGTTGATCCAGGTGTTCCTCAACCTCGTGAAGAACGCCGCAGAGGCGCTGATCGACGTGCCCGACGCCGAGATCCAGCTCACCACCGCGTTCCGCCCCGGCGTGCGTCTGTCAGTCCCCGGTCAAAAATCCCGGGTATCCTTGCCGCTCGAATTCTGCGTGAGGGACAACGGACCAGGCGTGCCGGACGATCTTCTGCCCAACCTGTTCGACCCCTTCGTGACCACCAAGCAGACCGGCTCGGGTCTGGGCCTTGCGCTGGTCGCCAAGATCGTCGGCGATCACGGGGGCATCATCGAATGCGAATCTCAGCCGCGCAAAACCACTTTCCGTGTGCTGATGCCGATGTATTCCACATCGGTGAAACATGCCGATCAAAGCAGTCGCGCCGACTCTGCCGGGAAGTCGTCGCCTGCGTCACAGGGGGCAAAATGAGGATTAACAATGCCCGCAGGTAGCATTCTCGTAGCAGATGACGATACCGCCATCCGCACCGTTCTCAATCAGGCACTGTCCCGCGCCGGCTACGAAGTCAGGCTCACCGGCAACGCCGCAACGCTGTGGCGCTGGGTCAGCCAGGGGGAGGGCGATCTCGTCATCACCGACGTGGTGATGCCGGACGAAAACGCCTTCGACCTATTGCCGCGGATCAAGAAGATGCGGCCCAATCTGCCCGTCATTGTCATGAGCGCGCAGAACACGTTCATGACGGCGATCCGCGCCTCCGAGCGCGGGGCGTACGAATACCTGCCCAAGCCCTTCGACCTCAAGGAGCTGATCGCCATCGTCGGCCGCGCGCTCGCCGAGCCGAAGGAGCGGACCTCGACGCCGGACGAGGACGCCGAGATGGAAGCGATCCCGCTGGTCGGCCGTTCGCCGGCGATGCAGGAAATCTACCGCGTGCTCGCGCGGCTGATGCAGACCGACCTCACCGTGATGATCACCGGCGAATCCGGCACCGGCAAGGAGCTGGTGGCGCGCGCGCTGCACGATTACGGCAAGCGCCGCAACGGACCGTTCGTCGCGGTCAACATGGCCGCGATCCCGCGCGATCTCATCGAATCCGAGCTGTTCGGCCACGAGCGCGGCGCCTTCACCGGTGCCAACACCCGTGCCTCCGGCCGGTTCGAGCAGGCCGAAGGCGGCACGCTGTTCCTCGACGAGATCGGCGACATGCCGATGGAGGCTCAGACGCGCTTGCTGCGCGTGCTGCAGCAGGGCGAATACACCACCGTCGGCGGCCGCACGCCGATCAAGACCGACGTGCGCATCGTCGCGGCCTCCAACAAGGATCTGCGCGTGCTGATCCAGCAGGGCCTGTTCCGCGAGGACCTGTTCTTCCGCCTCAACGTCGTGCCGCTGCGCCTGCCGCCCTTGCGCGAGCGCATCGAGGACCTGCCGGATCTCGTCCGGCACTTCTTCGCGCTGGCCGAGAAGGACGGGCTGCCGCCGAAAAAGCTCGACGCGCTGGCGCTGGAACGGCTGAAGCAGCACCGTTGGCCCGGCAACGTGCGCGAGCTGGAGAATCTCGCCCGGCGTCTCGCCGCGCTCTATCCGCAGGACGTGATCACGGCGTCCGTCATCGACGGCGAGCTCGCGCCGCCCTCGGTCAGCCCAGGCGCCGCGGTCCAGCAGGGCGTCGACAATCTCGGCGGCGCCGTGGAGGCGTACCTGTCCTCGCACTTCCAGGGCTTCCCGAACGGCGTGCCGCCGCCCGGCCTCTATCACCGCATCCTCAAGGAGATCGAGGTGCCACTGCTCACGGCCGCGCTCGCCGCCACCCGCGGCAACCAGATCCGCGCCGCCGACCTGCTCGGCCTCAACCGCAACACACTGCGCAAGAAGATCCGGGATCTCGACATCCAGGTCTATCGCAGCGGGGGCTAGACGATCGGCCGGTGGCTCAGCTCCCCCTACCAAGGCAGAGCTGAGCCTGTCCGGATCGCGCTGGCCGTTGTGGCTGACGCGGTGAGCAGAAGTCGCGGTGGGGCTGAAATGTTCCGCCGGACCCTTCCTAATCGGTACGGCACGGCGTCGCACCTACAGGACGATGAGATTTAGATGAATCGTCATCGCGCTTTAGGTAATTGTTTGCGCATGATCTTTCCGGAAAACGGCTTCGCACTTTTCCGCATCATGCTTTAGCGGATCAAATGGCCTGCCGGCATGAGGCTGGCGACATTTGCCGGCGGTTCCTGCAGGCCGGCGCCATTGACCAGCAGGTCCGAGGCCACGATCAGGACCAGCACGGCCGACACCATCATCGCGAGAAAAAATCTATCCATGCCGGGATCAAGCCGGGATGGGGGGAATCCGTTCCCGTCCGCCGGCATATCCTTGTGGACGCGCCCATTCCATGCGGAAAGGGCGCCGCGGAATTGTCGCAATTCGGCAACAATGTGGTACGAATACATCAGTATCCGCCCGTCGCGGACCTGTTTTCATCACCACCATTGCCGGAATGACCAGCGCAGAGACCTCGGCCGCACACTTTGACACGGCCCCAGCGGAAGAGACCCGGCGTTGGTCGGTACGACGCTGGCTGGCGCCGTTTGCCGTGGCGCTGGCCCTGCTGTCGGCTTTCCTCACCTTCCTGGTCCTGACCGGCCTGACCAAGATCGAGCCGACGCCCGAGGTGGTCCGCTCGTTCTACCTGATCAATGCGGCCACGATCCTGCTCCTGGTCGGGATCATCGTCCGCGAGCTCTGGCAGCTGATCCTGGCGCGGCGGCGGGGCAGGGCGGCCGCGCGCCTCCATGTCCAGATCGTCAGCCTGTTCTCGATCGTCGCGGTGCTGCCGGCGGTGCTGGTCGCCGTCGTCGCCAACGTCACCATCGAGCGCGGCCTCGACCGGTTGTTCTCCGGGCCGACCAAGGAGGTGATCCAGAACTCGTTGACGATCGCGCGGGCCTATATGCAGGATCATGCCCAGCTGATCCGCGGCGACATCCTCGGTATGGCCAACGATATCGCGCATGCCCGGCCGCTCTTCGACCAGGATCGCCGCTCGTTCCGCGAGATGCTTACCGCCAGCGCCGGCTCCCGCAATCTGCCGGGCGCGATGATCATCGACAAGAACACCAACATCCTGGAATCCGCCGAGACCGGCATGCGGCTCGCTTATTCGCCGCCCGCGCCTGACTTCCTCAGCAACGTCAACGAGAACGAACCCGAGATCGCGGTGCTGCCGGACGCGAGCTATGTTGCCGCGGTGATCCGCTTGCGCGCCTTCAACGACACTTTCCTCTACGTGGCCCGTCCGCTTGATCCGAATGTCGTCAACCAGCTCAAGCAGACCGAGGTCAGCGTCGCCGAATACGCCCAGATCGAATCGCGCCGGCTCGGCATCCAGGTCGCCTTCGCGCTGATGTTCGCGGTGATCGCGCTGACCATCCTGATGGCCTCGGTGCTGATCGGCCTCAACTTCGCCAATTCGCTGGTTTCGCCGATCCGGCGGCTGATGAACGCAGCTCAGACCGTCTCGACCGGCGATCTCCATGTCCAGGTGCCGGTGCACCAGTCGGAAGGCGATCTCGCTCAGTTGGGTCAGACCTTCAACAAGATGACGCAGGAATTGCGCAGCCAGCGCGATGAGCTCGTCAACGCCAGCGACCTCATCGACAGCCGCCGCCGCTTCATCGAGGCCGTGCTGTCCTCGGCCAGCGCCGGCATCATCGGCGTCGATGCCTCCGGCAGCGTCGGCATTCTAAACCGCTCCGCCGAGAAGCTGATCGGGCACGCCGAATCCGAGACGCTCGGCCATCCGCTCTCCGAGGTGCTGCCCGAGCTCGACGAGATGATGAAGGCGGCGCGGGAAGGGACCCAGCGCCTGGTGCAGGGTCAGATCACGATCACCCGCGACGGGCAGGAACGTAATCTGTCGGTCCGCGTCAGCGCCGAGAAGAACCAGCCGCACGACAGCTATATCATCACGCTCGACGACATCACCGAGCTGGTCTCAGCGCAGCGCACCTCGGCCTGGGGCGACGTGGCGCGCCGCATCGCCCACGAGATCAAGAACCCGCTGACTCCGATCCAGCTCTCCGCCGAGCGCATCCGCCGCAAGTTCGGCAAGACCATCACCGAGGACAAGGACAAGCAGATCTTCGACCAGTGTACCGACACCATCGTGCGCCAGGTCGACGACATCAGGCGCATGGTCGACGAATTCTCGCGGTTCGCGCGGATGCCGAAGCCGGTGATGGAGGGCGAGGACGTCGCCGACACCGTGCGGCAGGCGGTCTTCCTGATGAAGGTCGCGCATCCCGAGATCGATATCGAGGCCGAATTCAAGCAGGATCCGCTGCGCGCCCAGTTCGATCGGCGGTTGATCTCCCAGGCCGTCACCAACATCGTCAAGAACGCCACCGAGGCGATCGAGCAAGTCCCGCCGGAGGAGCTCGGCAAGGGCCGCATCGATGTCGTCGTGTCGCGCGAAGGCGAGGACGTGCTGATCGACGTCATCGACAACGGCATCGGCCTGCCCAAGGTCGCGCGCTCGCGGCTGCTCGAACCCTACGTCACGACGCGGGCCAAGGGTACCGGCCTTGGCCTTGCGATCGTCGGCCGCGTGCTGGAAGACCATGGCGGACGGATCGAGCTGAAGGATGCCTCCGACTTCCGCGCAGGCCAGCGCGGTGCCTGGATGCGGATGCGCTTTGCCATCTCAGGACGGCCAGCGAAGTCCGACGGAGCCGAGCCGGCACTGGCGGCCAAGGACATCACCGGGGACGCTGGGACGGAGCCGGTGAAGGACGCGGCGCCGGAAACAAAACAGCCGGCGGCCGAAACCAAAGAGCCCGCTGAAAAGACCAATGATTCAACGAAAATCGAAGCCTCAACAGGCAGCTGACAAGACAGGCGCGACCCATGGCAAGTGAAATTCTGATTGTCGATGATGAGGCCGATATTCGGGATCTCGTTGCGGGCATTCTCGAGGACGAGGGCTTCGTGACCCGGACCGCACGCGACAGCGATACGGCACTCGCCGAGATCGCCAACCGCAGGCCGCATTTGGTGTTCCTCGACATCTGGCTGCAGGGCTCCAAGCTGGACGGCTTGCAGCTGCTGGAGCAGGTCAAGAAGGACAATGCCGACCTTCCGGTCGTGATGATCTCCGGCCACGGCAACATCGAGACCGCGGTCGCCGCGATCAAGCGCGGCGCCTATGACTTCATCGAGAAACCGTTCAAGGCCGATCGCCTGATCCTCGTCGCCAACCGCGCGCTGGAGAACTCGCGGCTGAAGCGCGAGGTCAAGGAGCTGAAGCAGCTCGCGCCGAGCGCCAGTCAGCTCGTCGGCCGCTCGCCCAGCATGAACCAGCTGCGCCAGACCATCGAGCGCGCCGCCAAGGCCAACAGCCGCATCCTGATCGTCGGTCCCGCCGGCGCCGGCAAGGAATTGACCGCGCGCACGCTGCACACGGCCTCGGGCCGCGCCGACGGTCCATTCGTCGTCATCAACGCCGCCGCGATCACGCCCGAGCGCATGGAGCACGAACTGTTCGGTGTCGAGCAATCCAACGGTGAGCATCCGCGCAAGCCCGGTGCGCTCGAAGAAGCCCATGGCGGCACGCTGTTCATCGACGAGATCGCGGACATGCCGCGTGAGACCCAGAACAAGATTCTGCGCGTGCTGGTCGAGCAGTCGTTCCAGCGCGTCGGCGGCACGGCCAAGGTGCAGGTCGACGTCCGCATCATCTCGTCGACCGCGCGCAATCTCGAAGAGGAGATCGCGGCCGGCCATTTCCGCGAGGACCTCTATCATCGGCTCTCGGTGGTGCCGATCCGCGTGCCGGCGCTCTCGGAGCGGCGCGAGGACATTCCGGAGTTGATCGACTACTTCATGGAGCAGATCTCGGCCGGCAGCGGCTTGCCGAAGCGCCAGATCGGGCAGGACGCGATGGCCGTGCTGCAATCGCATGTCTGGCCGGGCAATGTGCGCCAGCTGCGCAACAACGTTGAAAGAGTCATGATTCTTGCCGCGGGCGGGCCGGAGGTCATCATCACGGCCGACATGTTGCCGCAGGACGTCGGCTCCATGGTGCCGGCGATGCCGACCAGCAACAATGGCGAGCACATCATGGGTCTACCGCTGCGCGAGGCGCGCGAAGTGTTCGAGCGCGACTATTTGATTGCCCAGATCAGCCGTTTTTCAGGAAATATTTCTCGTACGGCTGAGTTTGTGGGCATGGAACGTTCGGCCTTACACCGGAAGCTGAAGGCGCTCGGGGTCGGCTGAACGTCTGCGGGACCAAGTGGATACTGACCAGCATACAGAAGACGCATCATCTGCAGGGCTCGAAGGACTCGTTGGCGCGACGGGAGCCGGATTCCGACGCTGCGGCTACAGCTCGGGGATAAGCGAGGAAAATCATGGATTTCCGTAGTTTTTCGGGGCAATACGGCGGCGGCCGGCGCGTGAAGCGGCTTGCCTAATAGGCCTACCTAGCCTCTAATCACATGGCTGTTCCTTCCGAGGGGGATCTCATGAAGGACCGGCAACCGGGAGAGGCTCCGGACGTCACAAAGAGAGCCGCAACCGGCGCAATAAAAAGAAACTCAAAGCGAGAAAAGAACAATGGCGGCAGACCGCGCACAAAACCTACAGGACACCTTCCTTAATCACGTTCGCAAAACCAAGACGCCACTGACGATCTTTCTGGTCAACGGAGTGAAGCTCCAGGGCATCGTGACCTGGTTCGACAATTTCTGTTTGCTGCTTCGGCGCGATGGTCATTCGCAGCTCGTCTACAAGCACGCGATCTCGACCATCATGCCGGGTGCGCCGATCCAGCTGTTCGAAGGCGGCGAGGATCAGCCGGCTTGAGAGTGATCTGATTGGAACCCCGGAATTTCGACGGGGATGCCGACCGTCTACGGTCGGCAGGGGCTAAACAGACGGGGCGGGGGCTGGTCATCGGCCCCTATCTGCGAGTGCGCGCGGGAGCTGCCGACGCGCAATCGGAGAGCCATGTCGTGCGAGACGCCGAGGCCCGGCTCGATGAAGCCGCGGGCCTCGCGCGCGCGATCGACCTCGTCATCGCCGACGCCATCATCGCGCCGATCAGCCAGATCCGCCCCGCCACCTATATCGGCAAGGGCAAGGTCGAGGAGATCGCCGGACTGATCAAGAGCCTCGACGTCGAGCTCGTCGTGATGGATTGCGCGCTGGCGCCGATCCAACAGCGCAATCTCGAGAAGGAGCTCCAAACGAAGGTGCTGGACCGCACCGGGCTTATCCTGGAGATCTTCGGCCGCCGCGCCAAGACGCGGGAAGGTTCGCTACAGGTCGAGCTCGCGCATCTCAATTACCAGCGCTCGCGCCTGGTGCGTTCATGGACCCATCTGGAGCGCCAGCGCGGCGGCTTCGGCTTCATGGGCGGTCCCGGCGAGACGCAGATCGAAGCCGATCGCCGCCTGATCCAGGAGCGCATCTCCAAGCTCGAGAGCGAACTGAAGAAGGTGCAGGCGACGCGGCGCCTGCATCGTGCGGGGCGTCAGCGCGTGCCGTATCGCGTGGTCGCACTGGTCGGTTACACCAATGCCGGCAAGTCGACGCTGTTCAACCGCCTGACGCGCGCCGACGTGCAGGCGGCCGACATGCTGTTTGCGACGCTCGACCCGACCTTGCGCGCACTGAACCTGCCGCATGGCGGCAAGGCGATGCTGTCGGATACGGTCGGCTTCATCTCCAACCTGCCGACCCAGCTCGTCGCCGCCTTCCGGGCCACGCTGGAGGAGGTGCTTGAAGCCGACGTCATTCTCCATGTCCGCGACATCTCGCATGAGGACGCGGAGGCGCAGCAGAGCGACGTCGACGCGGTGCTGCGCCAGCTCGGCATCAATCCCGATGATTCAGGCCGCATCATCGAGGTCTGGAACAAGATCGACCGTTACGATGCAGAGCAGCGCGAAGAGCTGTTGAACATCGCGGCGCGCCGGCCGGAGGATCATCTGGCCATGCTGGTCTCTGCCGTCACGGGCGAGGGCATCGACGCGCTGCTCGCCGCGATCGAGGAGCGGTTAGCCGCCAAGCGCACCACGCTCGACCTCTCCATCGACGCCGCCGACGGCGCCGGCATCAGCTGGCTGCATCGCAATGCCGAAGTGCTGGCGAAAGAGCTGCATGACGGCCGCTTCGACATGACGGTGCGGGTGGACGAGACCAAGCGGGACATCGTGGTGTCGAGGTTCGATGCCGTGCCGCATCACGCGACGTAGACGCGTGCGGCTTGCCACACGAGTTGCACGACGGCTTCCCCAACAACACTGTCGTCCCGGACGAGCGTAAGCGTAGATCCGAGATCCATAGCCACGGGATATAGTTAGACGAAGCCTCGTGGTTGTCAGCTCGCCGATACAACTGCTCCCTGGGATTATGGGTCCTGGATCTGCGCGCGCTTGGGGCGCGCTTGTCCGGGACGACAGGGGAAGCTAGCGGCGGACTAGATTGCCTCCTGACGATGATTTGTCGTCACCCTTCGCCGCATTCCACAGCGCGTCCATCTCCGCCAGCGACGCCTGCGCCAGAGTCCGCCCCTGCGCCTCCAGCGCGCGCTCGATATAGGCAAAGCGCCGCTCGAATTTCGCATTGGTTACGCGCAGCGCGGTTTCCGGATCGGCGTCGACATGACGGGCGAGGTTGACCAAAGCGAACATCAGATCGCCGGTCTCTTCGGCGATCTCCTGCTTGTCATTGCGATTCAGCGCCGCCTCGATCTCGTCGGCTTCCTCGCGGATCTTTTGCAGGACCGCGCGCGGGTCGTTCCAGTCGAAGCCGACGGTGGAGGCCTTGCGCTGCAGCTCCATGGCGCGGGTCAGTGCGGGCTGGCCAGCCTTCACGCCTGATAACAGTGACTTGTGGGTCGGGGTCTCTTCCGGCGGACGGCGTGCGGCGCGCTCGGCCTTCTCCTCGGCCTTGATGCGGTCCCAGACCTCCTTGACGTGGGAGGAGGCGAGATTGCCGTCCTTGTCAGCGAACACATGGGGATGGCGCCGGATCATCTTGCGGGTGATGGCCTCGACGACGTCGCCGAAAGCAAAGGCGTTCTGCTCGGAAGCCATCTGGGCGTGGAACACCACCTGGAGCAGGAGGTCGCCGAGCTCCTCGCGGAGATCATCGAGATCGCCGCGGGTGATGGCATCGACCACCTCATAGGCCTCCTCGATCGTATAGGGCGCGATCGTCGCAAAGTTCTGCTCGAGGTCCCAGGGGCAGCCGGTCACCGGCGTGCGCAGCGCCGCCATGATCTCGATCAGGCGGGAAATGTCGCGGGAAGGGGTCATTGCGGGGCCATTCTCCTAGCTCCCAGCGTTATGCCAAAACCGGGCCGCCGTTCCCAGCGCAGGCGTGCGGAACGGGCCGATTTCCACCGATTGGCTGAGACGTGCCACAATGCTAAAGCGCGAGCCATGAGCGACACATTTTCATCAGAAACCGCGCTGGTGCTGTTTTCCGGCGGCCAGGACTCCACCACCTGCCTTGCCTGGGCGCTCAGCCGTTTTGCCCGCGTCGAAACGCTGGGATTCGAGTACGGCCAGCGCCATGCCATTGAGCTCGCCTGCCGCGAGCGGCTGTTTGACGGCGTGAAGGCGCTGCGCGCGGATTGGGCCGCCAAGCTCGGTGAGAGCCACACGCTATCCATTCCGACGCTGGCCGCAGTGTCCGAGACTGCGCTGACGCGGGACGTCGCGATCGCGATGGGGGCCGACGGACTGCCGAATACGTTCGTGCCGGGCCGCAATCTGGTATTCCTGACCTTCGCCGCGGCGCTGGCCTACCGGCGCGGCATCAGCCACATTGTCGGCGGCATGTGCGAGACCGACTATTCCGGCTATCCCGATTGCCGCGACGAGACCATCCGCGCCATGCAGACGGCGCTCTCGCTCGGCATGGCGAGGCCCTTCGAGCTGCATACGCCCTTGATGTGGATCGACAAGGCTGCGACGTGGAAGCTCGCTCAGGATCTCGGCGGCGAGGGGCTGGTCGATCTCATCCGCGAGCACTCCCACACCTGCTATCTCGGCGAACGCGGCGCGCAGCACGATTGGGGCTACGGCTGCGGCGAGTGCCCGGCATGCAGCCTGCGGGCGAAGGGGTGGCGGGAGTATGTGGCGGGAAGGTAGTGCCTCCAGCCGCCATCACCACAACTGTCATCACCCGCGAAAGCGGGTGATCCAGTATTCCAGAGACCGTGCGTGAGCCGAGAAGCCGCGGCGTATTGGATTCCCCACTTTCGCGGGGAATGACAGCGGAGAACTTGGCTCGCCTGTGCCTCTTGCCGAACTAGTCTAGCCAAAATCCTCCGGCCGCAGCTCGATCGGCTTGCCATGCGGCGTGCGATCGGCGGCGTGGTCCCAGGCGTCGCGATAGCGGTGCAGCGTCTCCAGCGACGCGACGCCCTTGCGTGCGACGAGGCCTTCCAGCGTGGCCAGCCAGTGCAGATAGTAGGTTTCGCCGGTGTCGGGATCGCCGGCGGCCTGCGCGCGCTTGATCTCGGAGGCCAGCGCCGCGGCCCATTCCGGCCATGTGAACACGCCGCGCTCGTGCAGCGTCAACGCCATCGCGAAGGCATGCGCCTCCCACGGCGCACGGAACACCGGGCCGTCGTCGTCGCGCGGGATGCTTGGAATGGCCGCCGTCGCCGCGGCAGCAGCGCTGACGGTCATCATGCCGGATCCAGATAAGGCTCGAACGCGTCGATCGAAACTTTCAGCGTGGGATCGCCATCCTCGCCCCAGAGATCACGCCCCTCGAACACGACGGTGTAGAGCCATTGCGGGTTTTCGCCGAGCTCCATCGCGGCCGAATCCGGAAACACGTGGCAGCCATGGTTCAGCTCGACCACGCCGACATGGCCGCGCACGTAGCGTGGCAGCCTTGTGTGCGTTGCCGGATGCATGTTCTTTGCGCGCACGCGATCGCCGATGTTGAATTTGGCCGGGGCCGGGGCGGGGCGACCGAACTTGCCGCGGACCATGATGCGCTCGACCTGGGTGAGATCAAACTTGCCGTGCTTGAGCGCCTTTCCGGGCTGCATCGCGTGACCGGCGGCGACCTCCTCGCGGGTGAGGTAGCCTTTGTCGATCAGCATCTCCTCGAGCCCGAGAAACCATTTCTTGTAGTAGGAGCTCGACAGGTACACGTGCGGCGGCAGCGTCTCGCGAAAATAGCGCGAGGTGTCGATGTTGAAGGCGCCGGCCGCGCCCATCGCGCGCACCATCGCCAACACGCGGGACTCCCACTCCTCGTGAAACACCGGCTCGTTGGCCTCCGGCTCGACCTTGCCGAACCCGTCCATGCCGCCCATGTCGTGCACGCCGTTCATGAGGGCGCTCCGGGCTTGCTCGGGAAGCCGGTGCCGATCATGGAGTCGCGTGTGACGAGCTCGGCGAGCTGCGCCTCGCTCCACCCCTCGGTGCCGGCGGGGCGCATCGGCAGAACCAGGAAACGCGTCTCGGCGGTGGAGTCCCACACCCGGATCTCGATGTCCTTCGGCACGCTGACGCCGAAATCGGCGAGCACGCCGCGGGGATCCTTCACGGCGCGGGAGCGGTAGGGCGCGGCCTTGTACCAGACCGGTGGCAGTCCCAGCATTTCCCAGGGGTAGCAGGAGCACAGCGTGCACACGACCATGTTGTGGCGCTCGGGCGTGTTCTCGACCACGACGAGATGGTCGCCGACGCGGCTGACGTGGCCGAGCGTGCCGATAGCCTTGCTGCCGTCCTCCAGCAGCGCCTTCTTGAAGGCCGGATCGGTCCAGGCCTTGGCGACGACGCGCGCGCCGTTGTGCGGGCCGATCTTGGTCTCATAGGCCTGGATGATGGCATCGAGCGCGGCTGGCTCGACATAGCCTTTTTCCGTCAGGATCGTCTCGAGCGCGCGCACGCGCAGCTCGGTTTCCGACAGCTCGGAATGGTCGTGATCGTGGTGATGTTCGTGATCGTGGCTCATGGCGGCGAAGATAGGCGCAATGGCCCGGGCCTGTCGAGTATGCGTTGCGGCGCGACCGGGTCCCATATTCGTGAGATCGGATGTAGGCTAGGATCGCCGCAAAGCAGATCGGGAGACGTTGGTGGCGGACTATGTGAAGATCGAAAAGGGCCTCGGGCCCGAGGGGCGGGTTGCGGTGGTGCGTTTCGATCGCGGCGACGGCATCAATGCCTTGTCACCCGAGGCGTTGCGGCAGCTGACCGCAGCGGCACGCAGCTTCGAGGACGACGCCGCAACTTCCGTCGTGGTGTTGGCAGGCAGCACCAGCGCGTTCAGTGCCGGCTTCGACCTCAAGGATGCCGAAGGACGTTCGCGCAAGGAGATGGATCTCGGCACGCTGCGGCGGCATCTCAAGCTCGGTCCGCGTCTGACACAGGCCTGGCAGGAGATGGAGCAGATCACCATCGCGGCGATCGAGGGCTTCTGCGTCGGCGGCGGCGTGGCTCTCGCCGTCGCGCTCGATTTCCGCATCATGGGGCGGGATGCGCATTTGCGCGTGCCCGAGATCGGGCTCGGCATGAACATGAGCTGGCAGAGCATCCCGCGCATGCTGCATCTGATGGGGCCCGCCCGCACCAAGCAGGCGGTGATCCTGGCCGATCAGCGCATCTCGGCGGATGAGGCCCATGAATGGCATCTGGTCGAGCAGGTCGTCGATCCCGGCCATGCCTTCGATGCCGCCATGGATCTCGCCCGCAAGGTCGCCGCGCAGCCGCCACTCTCGGTTGCGATGACGAAGCTGACGGTCAACCGGCTCGCGCATGCGCTGGACGATCTCGCCAGCCACATGGACGTCGATCAGTTCGCGCTCGCCAGCCTCAGCGAGGATCACAAGGAAGGCGTCGAGGCGTTCTTCGCCCGCCGCAAGCCGCGCTTCAAGGGACGATAGATCCATGCCAGGCCATTGATCGCATCATCGACAGTCCGTATACGCCCGCGCCGGGACAAGAGCAGCCCGGCCAACGGGTGCACGATGTGACGGCAATCGAGGGGAGGACTCATGGCCGCTGGTTCGCAGGCGCCTGAAGCAAAAGGGTTTCGCTGGAAACTTGTCGCACCGCTCGTGGTGTGGCTGGCAATCTATCTGTGGCCGGTACCGACTGGCCTCAACGTCAATCAGTGGCACTATTTCGCCGTATTCGCGGCCGTCATAACCGGGCTCATCCTGGAATCGATGCCGGTCGGCGCGGTCGGGCTGATCGGCCTCACCGTTGCCGGCATCAGCGGCTATATCGACCCCGATCCAACCAAATCGTTGCGGTGGATGCTGGCGGGCTTCGCCGAGAGCACGGTGTGGCTGATTGTCGGCGCCTTCGTGTTCTCGATCGGCTATCGCAAGAGCCAGCTCGGCAGGCGCATTGCATTGGTGTTGGTGCAGCGGCTCGGCCGCAACACGCTCGGCCTTGGCTATGCGGTGGCCATGTCGGACTTCCTGCTCGCGCCGGCGACGCCATCGAACACTGCGCGCAGCGGCGGCATTGTCTATCCCATCATCAGCAACATCCCGCGCATCTATGGCTCCGAGCCGGGGCCGACCGCCGGCAGGATCGGCACCTATGTGATGTGGACGGCCTTTGCCGCGACCGCCGTCACAAGCTCGCTGTTCTTCACGGCGCTGGCGCCCAATGCGGCGGCGCTGGCGATCGCCAAGAAGACCGCAGGCGTCGAGGTGAGCTGGGGCCAGTGGTTTCTCGGCTTCGCGCCGCTCGGCATCCTGCTGATGGTTCTCGTGCCGCTGCTCAGCTACGTAGTCTGTCGCCCCGAGGTGAAGCGCAGCCCGGAGATCTCCGCATGGGCGGCCAGGGAGATCCAGGCGATGGGCCCGATGTCGCGCAACGAGTGGATCATGCTCGGCCTGATCGTGCTCGCGATGTTCCTGTGGATCGCGGGCTCGAGCCCCGACATCCACGTGCCCGTGCTCGGCTCGAACTTCGTCAATGCCACCACCGTCGTGTTCATCGTGATCTCCTTGATGCTGGTGACCGGGGTCATCGCGTTCGCCGACATCGTCAGCGAGAAGAGCGCCTGGGAGGTGTTCTTCTACTTCACCTCGCTGCTGACGCTGGCCTCGGGCCTCAACGAGATCGGCTTCATCAAATGGTTCGCGACCGAATACGCAAAACCGCTCGCCGGGCTGTCGCCGTCGACGGCGATGCTGCTGCTGGTCGGGCTGTTCTTCTGGATCCACTATTTCTTCTCGAGCATTACCTCGCATGCCGCCGCCGTGCTGCCGGTCGTGCTCGCGGTCGGATCTGGCATCCCCGGCCTGCCGGTCACGACGCTCGCCATGCTCTGCATGTATTCGCTCGGCCTGATGGGCGTGATCTCGCCCTATGCGACGGGGCCGGCGCCGATGTATTTCGGCAGCGGCTATATCGGGAAGGGGCAGTTTTGGGGATTCGGGCTGATCTTCGGACTGCTCTATTTCGCCGGGCTCCTGCTGATCGTGCTGCCCTGGCTGCAGATGCAGTGATCCCCGCCGGAGGCTGATATCCCTGGAGGAATATTCTTCTCCTGGGCGCGATTAGAGAATCTTCATCCATCTCCTAGCAAATATCTGAAATTGCAAGAAAGACCGGAAAAGACAATGGTGCGTGCTGCGGTGCAGCGCGCTGCCCTCTGAGGCGTTTGTTGCTGTTCCACCCCAGTCGCTGAAGCGACCCGCTCTCGTTTGCCTTTTCGGGCAGGCAAGAGAACGATTATGCATGAAGGCCGCCTCCATGAACGCTCACCAATCGCTCGCCGTCGGACAGCCGATTGCGCCGCCTGAAGCGATTTCACCTGACGCTTCCGAACCCGACGCGATGGTCCGCTTCGCCGGGATCTCCAAGACCTATCCGGCCTATCGCGGCAAGCCCGGGGTCAACGCGCTGCAAGATATCGACTTCGCGATACCGCGCGGTTCCATCACCGGCGTAATCGGTCGCTCCGGCGCCGGCAAGTCGAGCCTGGTCCGCCTCATCAACGGCCTGGAGAAGCCGACCACAGGCCATGTGATCGTGGACAACAGGGATATCTCTGCGCTCGCGGGCCGGGAGCTGCGGCTGGCGCAGCGCTCGATCGGCATGATCTTCCAGCATTTCAACCTGCTGTCGTCGCGTACCGCGGCCGACAATATCGCGCTGCCGCTGGAGATCGCCGGCTGGTCGAAAGCCGACATCAAGGCCCGCGTCACTGAGCTGCTTGCGCTCGTCGGCATCGCCGACAAGCACGACCGCTACCCTTCAGAGCTTTCCGGCGGGCAGAAGCAGCGCGTCGGCATTGCCCGCGCGCTGGCGACGCGGCCGAGCGTGCTCTTGTCGGACGAGGCGACCTCCGCGCTCGATCCGCAGACCACGCGCGCGATCCTCGATCTGCTCGCCAACATCAACCGCGAGCTGGGCGTGACCATCGTGCTGATCACCCACGAAATGTCCGTGGTGCGCCAGCTTGCTAGGGACGTCGTCGTGCTCGATGCCGGCCGCGTGGTCGAGAGCGGCCATGTCGCCGATATCTTCACCCATCCCAAGCATCCGATCACGCAGTCCTTTCTCGCCGAAGTGGTCGGCGACAGCCTGCCGGTCTCGCTGGCGAGCCGGATCGTTTCGGAGCGGCCAGTCGGCGGGCAGGCCGTGATCCGCATTCAGGTGCGCGGGGCGGGGGCCGGCGACACCGTGGTGGCGCGGCTCGCCCGCGAGCTCGGTCTCGACGTGTCGCTGCTGTCGGCCCGCATCGACGAGATCGGCGGACAGCACGTGGGCTCGCTGACCTTGGGCATTCCTCTCAGTATTTCTGGCGGCGAGGGCGCAGTGACGCGCACGCTCGCCTGGCTCTCTCAATATCAATTCTCGGCGGAGCATCTCGGCTATGTCGCCTGAACTCATCAACCTGATCATCCAGGCCACGGGCGAGAGCCTGTACATGGTCGGCATCGCGGCGCTGCTCGGCACCGCGTTCGGCCTGCCGCTCGGCATCTTCCTCGCCACCAGCCGGAAGGGCGAGCTGTTCGCGGCTCCCGTCGCCAACCGCGTGCTCGGCATCGTCGTCAATGCGACGCGGTCGACGCCCTTCATCATCCTGGTCGTCGCCATCATCCCGTTCACGCGGCTCGTCGCCGGCACCTCGATCGGCTCCACCGCGGCGATCGTGCCGCTGACCATCGCGTCGGCGCCGTTCATCGCCCGTCTGGTCGAAGCTGCGATCCGCGAGGTCGACGGCGGCCTGATCGAGACCGCATCCTCGTTCGGCGCCTCGCCGCTTCAGATCGTGTTCAAGGTGCTGATCCCGGAGGCGCTGCCGGGACTCCTCCTGGCGCTGACGCTCGCCGTGGTCAGCCTGCTCGGCTACTCCGCCATGGTGGGCGCGGTCGGCGGCGGGGGCCTCGGCGATCTCGGTATCCGCTACGGCTATCAGCGCTTCATGCCGGAGATGATGCTGGCCGTCGTCGTCGTGCTGATCGCGCTGGTCCAGCTCGTGCAGAGCGCCGGCGACTATCTGGCGCGCCGGGTCAATCGCCGGCTGCGGCATCGCTGATATCACGATCCCCAAACTGGAGACCCCCATGCGTTTTCTCGCAACCCTCGCGGTTGCGCGTCCCTTCCGCGCCATCGCGGGAGGGAGCGCTCCGTCGAGTTGATCGTGCGCCTCTAGAGAGATTCCAAATTCGAAGTTGACGCGACTTCATTCGCGCCTGAGTACATTCGTCGCACGTCCTGCGCACACGTCTGGAGAAATTCTAACCCTGTTCCTATCGCACTCCGAGACCGCCTGAGTTAGGGCGGGACACCAAAAATGATACCGGCGAAGCCGGCAGTGCGTGGGGCCTCAAAGACGTGACCGACTTCCAACTTTCTTCGCGTGAGGACACGCGTCGTCGACAGATTCGAATGCTGCTTCTGGGGGCGGCCAGCACCTTCTCCCTCGTCATTCCCTTCGATTCCGTGGAGGCGCAGACGCAGATTCCCGCTGTTACCGTCGATGCGCCGACGCAGCGCGCCCGTCCCGCGGCAGTTGCTGCCTCGCAAAGGGCGGCGACACGCACCTCTCGCGCCAATCATCGCGCGGCCGCGCAACAGGCCGCGCCGGCCCAATCGGCATCGGGCGGCGCGACGGAACGCGCCAACGGCCCGGTACGCGGTTTCGTCGCGACGCGGAGTGGCACCGCCAGCAAGACCGACACTCCGTTGATCGAAACCCCGCAGTCGGTGTCCGTCGTCACCACCGACCAGGTCAGGAACCAGGGCGCGGTTTCGATCGGCGAGGCGCTGCGCTACAGCGCCGGTGTCAGCGGCGACGTCAATGGCGGCTCGGACACCCGCTTCGGCGCTCTCCAGATTCGCGGCTTCGACACCACCATGTCGGGCCTCTACATCGACGGTTTGCGGATCCCCTCCAGCAACTACGTGCATTTCAACGGCCTCGATCCCTATGGCGCCGAGCGGCTCGAAATTCTCAAAGGGCCGTCCTCGGCGATGTATGGCGGCAGCGGCACCGGCGGCATCCTCAACTACGTGACCAAGCTGCCGACCGCGCAGCAGTTCGGGGAAGTCTCGATCTCCGGCGGCAGCTTCAACCGCTATCAGGGCCAGTTCGACATGGGCGGTCCCGCCAACAAGGAAGGCACCGTGCTCTGGCGCCTGACCGGCGTCGTCCGCGACGGCGAGACCCAGGTCGACTTCACCAAGGACAACCGCGTCTTCATCGCGCCCGCGGTCACGTTCAAGCCGAACGAGGACACGTCGATCACGCTGCTCGCCAACTACCAGCGGGACCGGGCCGGGTGGGGCCTGCAGTTCCTGCCGGCCTCGGGCACGGTGTGGCCGAACAACGGCCGCACCATCCCGGTCTCGTTCTTCGCGGGTGTGCCCAGCTTCAACGCGTTCAACACCGAGATTGCGACCGCCGGCTACCAGCTATCGCACAATTTCACCGACAACATCACGTTCCGGCAAAACCTGCGCTATGCCTATCAGCACAACGAGGAGAAGACCTTCTACGGCACCGGATACACCGACGAGGCGGCGGGGCAGCTGGGGCGTTTCGGCAGCTACAGCAATTCCTACATCAACTCCTTCGCGGTGGATAACCAGCTCCAGGGCAAGTTCACCACCGGCATCCTCAGCCACACGACCCTGGTCGGGCTCGACTATCGCAACACCGCGTTTCGCGACACGGCCTTTGCCGTCACGACGTCGGCGCCGGAGATCAACGTCTTCAACCCGGTCTACAGCTACGACTGGGCTCTCGGCGGCCTGTACGACAACAAAGGCATCAAGCAGTCGCAGCTCGGCCTCTATGCGCAGGACCAGATCAAGCTCGACCGGCTCTCGTTCCAGCTCAGCGGCCGCCAGGACTTCGTGACGACACAGCTCGACACCAATCTACCGCCGGTCGAGACTTCCGCCGCGAAGGACTCCTCGGCGTTCACCGGCCGCGCCGCCGTGATGTACAATTTCGACAACGGCATCGCTCCCTATTTCAGCTATTCCGAGTCGTTTCTGCCGCAGCTCGCGACCAGTCCGTCCGGACAGATGCTCGATCCCGAGACTGGCGTGCAGTACGAGGTGGGCGTCAAGTATCAGCCGCTGGGCTGGAACGCGCTGTTCACTTTCGCCGCCTTCGACCTGACGCGTGACAACGTCGCTGTGTACGTGCCTGCAACCACCTCTTACGAACAGCTCGGGCAGGTGAAATCGCGCGGCATCGAGCTCGAAGGCACGATGTCGCTCGCCGACGGCTGGAACCTGCGGGCGGCCTATGCCTATATCGACGCCATGGTCACGCAGGATCCGGTCAATGTCGGCAAGGCGCCCGTCACTGTGCCGCTCAACCGCGCTTCGTTGTGGAGCGACTACACGCTTCAGAACGGCATGCTGGCGGGCTTGCAGTTCGGCGGCGGCGTTCGCTATGTCGGCGCGACCTGGGGTGATGATGCCAACACGTTCAAGGTGGGATCAGCCACGGTGCTGGACGCGCTCCTTGCCTACACCAGGGACAATTGGCGGCTGTCGCTGAACGTCACCAACCTGGCGGACACGCGCTATGTCGCGGCTTGCTATGGCTTCTCGGGCTGCATGTATGCCGAGGGGCGGAAAGCCATCGGCAAGCTGACCTATCGCTGGTGAGTTCGATTTGATGCGTGACGTCATGGAATCCTGGTGAGATCTGAGTGATGAGGGCGATATTCGGCAGGCTGCATCGCTGGGCGGGACTGCTCACGGCAGGATTCCTGTTCTTCTCCGGCATCACGGGCGCGATCATCTCGTGGGATCACGAGATCGACGAGGTCCTGAACGGCCATCTGTTCGACGTCAGCAGCAAGGGCCCGGCGATACCCTCGATCGAGCTCGCCAAGATGATCGAGCAGCGCGATCCGCGCGCGCGCGTGGTCTATCTCTTCATGACGCCGGAGCAGGGCCACTCGCTGTGGTTCTTCGTCATGCCGCGGATCGATCCCGCAACCGGCAAGCGCTACCCGCTCGACTATAATCAGGTCTTCCTCGATCCCAACACGGGGGCGGAGCTCGGCCGGCGCTATTGGGGCGCGGTCTGGCCGGTCACGCGGGAGAATTTCGTCTCGTTTCTTTACAAGCTGCACTACACGATGCACATCCCCGAGTTCTGGGGCAGCGACCGCTGGGGCATGCGCGTGCTCGGCGTGATCGCCATCATCTGGACCGTCGATTGCTTCGTCGGCTTCTACCTGACGCTGCCCTCACGCCGGCGCGCCAGGGCGGCGCGGGCGCCCGCAATCACACGTCAGCTCGAACGCGGCTTCTGGGCACGCTGGGCGCCGGCCTGGACCATCAAGACCTCGGGCAGCGCCTACCGCATCAATTTCGACATCCATCGCGCCTTCAGCCTGTGGACCTGGGGCGTGCTGTTCATCATCGCCTTCACGGCGTTCTCGCTGAACCTCTATTTCGAGGTGTTCTCGCCGCTGATGAAGATGGTCTCGAACTACACGCCGACCCCCTATGAGCAGCGGCCGTATCGCGATCTCGACGATCCCATCGAGCCCAAGGTCAGCTTCGCCGACATCGCCGCGCGGGCGGCGGCCGACGGCAAGGCGCGCGGGTGGACGGTCCCGGTCGGGTCGATCAATTACGGCCCGGCCCATGGCGTCTATGCCGCCGCCTTCTTTCACCCCGGCGACGATCACGGCGCCGGCGGGGTCGGCCCGGCGCAGCTCTATTACGACAGCGAGGACGGCCGTCCCATCGGCGAGCGGCTGCCCTGGGTTGGCACCGCCGCCGACATCTTCGTCCAGGCCCAGTTCCCGCTGCATTCGGGCCGCATCGTCGGCTTGTTCGGCCGCATCCTGATCTCGATCATGGGGCTCGTGGTGGCGGTACTGTCGGTCACCGGCGTCGTGATCTGGTGGCGCAAACGCCGCGCTCGTGTCCGCGTGCGCGAGACCTCGGCCGTGCGCCTGAACCGGCAGCTGACGCCGGCGGAGTAGGGCCCCCGCCGGCCGTTGCGATGAACCTTCCCGCCTCGCAACCGCACCAAGTTGGGAGCCATCTCCCAACTCCGCGGACGTTGAATGAAATCGCTTGCCTTGCTCTGCCTGCTCGTCGTGACGACGCCCGTCCATGCGGCGACGCCCGAGCAGACCTATCTCGACCTGCGTGATCGCTACATTGCGAAATTTTCCAACGCCAAGGAAAACGACGAGACCTTCAAGCAGCATGACGCCGCGCTCGAGGAGCTGGCGCGCGTCCTCCGCGGCGTGGTGGGCCCGATCACGATCAAGAGCCTCCCGACAGACGGCAAGTCGAACGTCGACACCCTATTCAGCGGCGATTCAGGCTTCGGCCATCTCGACGGCCTTGGCTTTGCTTCCGAAGGCGATAAGATGCAGGCTGTGGTGACCACCACGGCGCTGCTCAAGCACTGGCTGCGCGAGCACCGCGAGGACGGCATGCCGCAGGAGATCGGCGCGGCCTTCAAGTCCGACCGCTTCTACTATCAGGCGATTCAGGACGCGGCCTTCGCCAAATATGCGGAGCTGCCGATCATAAAGCCCGCATCAGCGAGCGCTGCGGTCGCCGTGCTCGGCCTGCGCGGCAATGGCGGCCTGAAGGGAGCGCCGCAAGAGATCGACGTCGTCGCGATCAAGGACGACAGGGTCTTCTTCCTCGCCAACACCGAGGCCGTGAAGACGGCCGAGATCCCGGCCTGCGAAAAGGTCTGGAACCAGATGACGGCAAAGAAAGCGCCGAGGGACGCCATGGCCAGGGAAGACCGGGCGATGGATGCCTACACCAGATGCTTCGCCAAGGAAGCGCCGAGCCAGCGCTGGTATGCAGCGGCCGTGAAGAAGGCGCAGAGCGAGCTGGAGCTGCTGCTATCGCGATAACGTGCCCCGGCGCGCTTTGCTCCACTACGCGGACAATTCGACCGACTTGCCGGCGCCATCGATCAGATGCACGCGCTCGATGTCGACGCGCGGCAACAATGCTCGAATCTCGTCTTCGTGCATCAGGCTGAACGCCGTCGACAAGGCGTCCGCGGCGGTCGCGCTGCGGGACACGGTCGTTACGCTGCGGTAGCGGCGCGCGCAGGCGCCCGATCGGGGATCGAACAGATGGTTGAAGCATGCCGCGGGATCGAACTGGAAGCCGTAGCCGCCCGAGGTGGACACGGCGCGATCGACGATCGGCAGCACCATATTCGTCTGACTCACGAGGTCCGGATCGGCGATACCGACGTCCCAGGGGCGCCCGTCCGGACGGGAGCCGATCGCGCGGGCCTCACCCATGTCGACCAGGCTGTGAGAAACGCCGTTCGCGCGCAGTAGCTCGACCACCTTGTCCGTGACGTAGCCCTGGGCGATCCCGTTCAGGGTGACGGCCATGCCGCGAGGCATGGCGATCCGGTCGCGGCTGATCGACAGCCGGCCGCTGCCGATGCGCGCCAGCGCGCTCTGAATCTCGGCGGCTGCAGGGCCGGCCGGATCGGCGTCATCGCGCGCGAAATGGCTGGCATAGAGCTCCCACAGCGGCTGCACCGTGACGTCGAACAGGCCGCCGGTCAGCGTGGAATAGCGCTGCGAGATCGACAGCAGATCGACCATGTCGGCGGCAGGATCGATCAGGATGCCGGTTCGGTTCAACGCGACCAGGGCGGACTCGTCCCGGTAGAGGCTGAACAGCCGCTCGAGCCGCCGCGCCTCGGCGCAGGCCAGCGAGATCAGCCGCTCCGCGCGGCTGCGGTCTTCGTCATGGATGTGCATCGTCGCGACGGCGCCCAGCAACGTGCCGCGCCAGGTCACCGGCGCGACCTCTGCACGAACGGGATGTCCGGGCGACAGCGCGCCGAGGCTCGCTGCCGCCGCACTGATCCGGATGAAGCGTCGGCGCGTCAGGGTTCGCATCATGGCGTTCTCCTCGATCGTTCGCCCGGGGGGCCTTCGGGCGCTTCATCGGCCGCAGCAGCGCCGGCGGCATTCGCCGACGACGTCAGGACGTAGTCCCGGGGCACCGCCTCGAAGCCGACGATCCTGCCCCCGTTGTCAGCGGCGAACTTCTCCGCTGCCGCCCGGTCCGAGAACGGAACGGCCTCGTCGCCGCCCATGCCGCTCTTGGCCCGGCTCTCGATCACGAACAGGGCCTTGCGCGCGTCGATCCAGTTGTCGGCGCCGGGCTTGCCCCAGTCAGGTGCCTTGCCCATGTCGGACACGTAGATCGCCTGGATGTCCCTGGGCTCGTCCGGCAGCATGGTGAAGGCGATTGTGTCCCGCACCGACGAGAACCACACGGGCTCGATCAGGCTCGCGACGAAAATATGGCCCTTCGGTCCCGGATGCTCGAGCACGTTCATGCCGCAGTAATGGCCGATATCTTCCGCGGTCATCCGATGCGGCGGCGGGATTTTCGCGGCCTGCTTGTCGTTGCAGCCCGCGAGCGCGAGCGGCACGAGCAGGGCGAGCAGCAGCGTACGGCGCCTCATAGCTCCCTCCGCGAGAAGGCGAGCGCGGCCAGCCCCAGCGGCAGCAGCGTCCAGCCGAGCAGGGCGCTCAGCAGGACCGGTACCGTCAGGGATGTGCTTTGGGCAAGGCCGGCCATGCCGGCGAAGGTGCTGACATTGGCAAAGCCGGTCAGGTTGATCAGCCGGTAGGCGTCGGTCGGATTCACCAGCAGCATGGCGTTGAGCACGGGTGCCGAGATGCTGCGTCCCTGGTCGAGCGCAAGCACGCCCAGCAGCGCCATGTCGTAGATCAGCACCAGCAGCAGCCACAATCCGATGCAGATGCCGGCAGCCGTTCCGCGGTCGCGCACGAGCGCGCTGACCAGGTATCCAATCGCGACGAAAGTTGCCCCGAGCAGCACCGAGGAGCCCACCATGGCCGCGAACGCCAGGAGACTATCGCCATCCATCTGGCTGCCCGTCGCCGCCAGCGCGCCGACGGCCGCGCCGTAGCCGAGGCAGGTCGCAAAGGCGAGGACGGTGAGGTGGCCCACGAACTTGCCGAGCAGCACCTGCCATCGCGCGACCGGATAGCTCAGCAGCAACAGCATCGTCCCCCGTTCCATCTCGCCGACGATGGCGTCGTGGGAGATCAGAAGCGCGATGAGCGGAACGAGAAAGATCGTCAGGCTCGACAGGCTGACGACAACCACATCCAGCGCGCGAACGCCGACGTTTCCGGTTGGCGCGCTGCCGAGAAAGGTCAGTGACAAAGCAAGCCCGGCGAGCAGGAGCGTTGCGGCAAGCACCCAGCGATTGCGGATGGCCTGGTGAACTTCCTTGGCGGCGATGATCAGGACATTCATGGGGCCTGCTCCGACTGCCGGAGGAAATGAGCATAGAGCTCGTCGAGGGTCGGCGGGACCACGTCGACGTCCTCGACGGAATTGCCGGCGGCGGTCGCACGGTGCAAAAGCTCGATCTTCCGCCCCGGCGCGGCGTCGATCTCGACGATGTGGCCGTTGAGACGCCGGCAGGTCACGTCTTGCGGGGCCCAGGGCGGCATCTCGCTCGGCGCGAGGCCAGCCACCTTGAGACGGATTCGGGTGGGGAGCCGGGCCAGACGGCGCAGTTCGTCGATCGATCCGTCTGCGACCTTGATGCCGCGATTCATGATGATGACCCGGCCGGCACGCTCCTCGAGCTCGGTCAGCGCATGCGACGACAGCAGCCCCGTCGCGCCTGCGGCTGCGAGCCGCTCGATGATGTCGTAGAAGGTCTGCCGCAGCTCCGGATCGAGACCGCTGGTCGGCTCGTCCAGCAGCAGCACGCGCGGCTCGCCAAGCAGCGCCTGCGCGAGCCCGAGCCGCTGACGCATGCCTTTCGAATAGGTGCTCACCCGGCGGCGGCTGGCAGCACCCAGTCCGACGGCGTCAAGCAGCTCCAGTGCCTTGGCAACCGGCTCCCGCTTCAGCCGGGCGTAGAAGGCCTGCGTCTCGCGGCCGGTGAGGGCAGGGTCGAAGGAGACGTTTTCCGGGAGGTAGCCGAGCTGCCTCCGGCCGGCGAATTCGCCGGCGGCGGGATTGTCTCCGAGAACCTCGATGGCGCCGCGGGTCGGCCGGATCAACCCGAGCATGAGCTTCATGAGCGTGGTCTTGCCGGCGCCGTTATGGCCGATCAAGGCGACCAGCTCGCCTTGCCCGAGCGTGAACGAAGCATCGCGCACGGCCTCGACCCGGCCATATGCCTTGGTGACGTCGCTGACGCGTACCGTGCTGGTCATCGCGGCTCCTTCGGCGCAGTGCTGCGCGGCGGCGACACCAGCGGATGGCTGTCGACCACGCCGCCCGGCAGCAGCGCCGGAAACTGCGCCTGCGCCCAGCGGATCACCTGGACGGCCGGGCTGTTGATCAGGACCTTCGCAGCCGGCGCCGTCCACAGCACGCGGTCGATGAGATCGTTCGGCCGGTACGCCGTGTCGGCAATTCCGTCGCCGTTCAGGTCGAATGCCGGATTATCGCTCCAATAATTGCCGCGCCCACCGGTCGACCAGTCGAGGTGCCGGGTGCCGACATATTTCACCTGGTTGGCGTTGCTGACGAAGGCGTTGCCCGTGATCTCGTTGCCCTCTGAGCCGGCCGTGAAGTGCACGCCGATGGCGCAGCGTTCGAACCAGTTGTTGCGGAATTTGTTGTGATTGGTGTTGTAGATGAACACGCATTTCTCCGGCCCGCTTCGAAGCGTGCTCTCCCGCTTCTGTTGCGGCAGCATGCCTCGCTCGTCGTCGGGACCGTCTTCCGTCTTCTGCATCATTGCGCCGAGCGGGCCGCCGGTGACCCGGTTGTCCTCGATCTGGGCATAGTTCGCGTAATTGAAGAGAAATCCATAGTCGCGATCTCGGTCGGAGGAGTTGCCGCGGATCGCCAGGCGGTTCGAATACATGATGGCGTAACCGACATGGTTGCCGATCGAGACGTTGCCGCTGATTTCGCTGTCGTTGGTGTACATGTAGTGGACGGCGAAGCGGAGCTGCTCGAAGCGGTTGTCGACGAAGCGGTCCTTGCTGCTGGAGATCGAGAAGATGCCGTCACGGCCATAGCGGAAAATGTTGTTCGCAATGGTGACATCGGGCGCATTCCACAGCGAGACGCCGTTGCCGGCCTCGCTGAGACGTACCGCGCGCAGGCCCTCGATCTCGTTGCGCACGACGAGGGAGCCCCTGGCGCCATGCACATAGACGCCGAACAGATTACCCACCAGCCGGTTGTCCTCGACCTTGGCGCGCTCGGCCGTCTTCTGCAGGAAGATTCCGGAATTCATCGCCTGCAGATCGCGGCCGGATGCACGGATGGTCAGACCGCGAATGGTCACGTTGGGCGCGCTGACGGTGATGACGTTGCCGGAGCCGTCGCCGTCGAGCACCGCGCCGCGACTCCCGACCAGCTGCAGGGGACGGTCGATCCGGATCGCGCCGTGATATTCCCCCTCGGCGAGCTCGACGACGTCGCCTGCACTTGTGCCATCCAGCACCGCCTGCAGCGGCTGTGTGGGCACAGCCGTCACAGTCGCCGCATCGGCGGAGCCGGACAATCCGGCGGCGACCAACGCCGCCGGAAACATGCGTAATAATGGACCCACGAGGTCGCTCCGATCAGACCGACTTCAGACCGATTTCGGCTCGACGAACATCCGGCCCTTCATCTCCATGTGCATGG
Source organism: Bradyrhizobium guangxiense (assembly GCF_004114915.1). Taxonomy (NCBI): domain Bacteria; kingdom Pseudomonadati; phylum Pseudomonadota; class Alphaproteobacteria; order Hyphomicrobiales; family Nitrobacteraceae; genus Bradyrhizobium; species Bradyrhizobium guangxiense. The sequence goes on from NZ_CP022219.1 coordinate 3,179,049, forward strand.
CGTGGCAGAACCAGGAGCAATAGTACCAGTAGACTCCCGGCCTGTCGGCCGTGAATGTCACGGACGCCGTCGCCATCGGCCCGATTTCCATCTGGATGCCGTAGTTCACGATGCAGAAGCCGTGCGTCAGGTCTTCGACGGCGTCGATATTGGTGACGAAGACGGTGACCTCGTCGCCTTGCTTGACCTGGAACTGATCGAGGCCATAGGCGGGGGCGGGGGATGTCATGTAGACGCGCACCTTGTTGCCGTCGCGAATGACCTTCGAATCCGCCTCGAGGTTGATGCCGTCGGCCTTGGCTTGCTTGACCGCATCGGCAAACATCGGATCCGCGCGGTCGTAGATCGAGATCGGGTTGATCTTGGAGCGGTGGACGATGGTCGCGTCATGCGGCTCGGCGAAGCTCGGGCCGTCATGCACCAGCTTCATCTGATCGCCCGAGATGTCGATCAGCTGATCGTTCTCGGGCTTGAGCGGGCCGACGTTCAGGAAGCGGTCCTTCGAGAATTTGTTCAGCGAGATGAGCCACTTTCCATCCGCCTCCTTGGTCTGACCCATCGAAGAATGGTTGTGACCCGGCTGATAGTGCACGTCGAGCTTCTGAAGGATGGGATTGACCTTCTCACCCTTGAAGGCTCGCTTGGCGAGATCGATGTTCCATTTGCAGACCTGGCTGTCGAGGAACAGCGTCGTGTAGGCGTTGCCCTTGCCGTCATAGGCGGTATGCAGCGGGCCGAGGCCGAGCTCGGGTTCTGCAACGACGACATCGCGCGGCTTGATCTTGTCGTCGAACAATTGGTCGAACAGGCGCACGTCCATCACGGTCACGGTCGGCGAGAGCTTGCCGGCCGCGACGACGTGGATGCCGTCGGGGGCCGTGTTCATGCCATGCGGATTGTTCGAGACCGGGACGTAGCGGGTGTAGGCCGAGCCCTTGCGGCCGTCGATGACGGGCACGCCGTTCATTTCCTTGAAGTCGCCCTTCTTGACGGCCTCTTCGATCCGCTTGATGTTGAAGATGACGACCCAATCCTGTTCGCTGGCGGTCATTTCCGCGAGCGTGACGCCTTCCTCACCGTTGTAGCAGGTCGCAAAGCAGTACTTGCCCTGATAGTCGGCGTCGACATTGTCGAGGTTGCCGCTGACGATCACCTGCCAGGCCAACTTCATCGTGTCGCCGTCGATCGCACTGAAGATCGAGCGATACTGCTTGGGATCGTCGAGGACCTTGCCGTCGTTGGGTAGCGGCACGCCATCCTCGCCGTTGGCGAACACATAGCCCGTGCGCGGATATTTCTGCAGGCGCAGGCCGTGGACCGTGTGCTGGTTCGGCAGTTCGATGATCTTGTCGCATTTCATGATGTCGAGACGCACCCGCGCGACGCGGCTGTTGGCCTTGTCGTTCATGAAGGCATAACGACCGTCATAGGTGCCATCCGTGAACGAGATGTGCGGGTGGTGGAGGTCGCCGTTCAGGAACGTGCCGCCGCGGTTCTTGAGGAATTCGCGGGTGGCGGGCTGCATCCCTTCGGTCAGAACCTTGAGACTCTCATTGGTCTGGCCCCAGCCGGTCGCGCTGCAGCGATTGAACACCGGAACACGCATCAATTCGCGCATCGAGGGGAGGCCGATGATCCGCATCTCGCCGGACTGGCCGCTCGAGAAGAACACGTAATATTCGTCGAGCTCGCCGGGCGCGACCTCGGTCTTCAGCACGGCGGGGCGGGCGGCGGGGGCCTTCGGAGCGGCATTCTTGGTCTGCGCGTCCGCAGACGAGACCAAGCCGTCGGTCAACGCCACGCCGCCGGCAAGGCCCACGCCCGCCGCAGCCGCCGTCGTTCCCAGCACTGTTCGTCGGCTGACGCCCTTTGCCTTGTCGTTCTCACTCATGATTGCCTCCTCGGCTTCCGGTTCAGTTGGGTGGTGGAGAGATGGTGGCTGAAGCGCCGACAGGTTTGCCGCCGGCGGTGATGACAGTCGCAGGACCCTTGCCGCCCGAGCGCATCGTGGGCGAAGACATGGCCGCGAACTTCTCGCGCTTGAGCCGCACTTGAATCATGTGCGGGCAGCGGTGATCGTCGTAATAGAGTTCCTGACAGTGCATGCAGTAGATGCACTCATTGACGTTGATGTGCCCCTCGGGATGGATCGACTGCACCGGGCATTCCTTGGCGCAGCGCTGACAGGGCGAGCCGCATTCGGACCAGCGGCGCAGCCATTCGAACGTCCTGATGCGGCCGGGAATGGCGAGCGCCGCGCCGAGGGGGCACAAGTAGCGGCAAAAGAAACGCTCGATGAAGAGGCCGATGACGAGCAGGGCGACCGCATAGGCCACGAACGGCCAGCCCCGCGCAAACTTCAGGATGATCGCCGTCTTGAAGGGTTCGACCTCGGCGAACCGCTCGGCCATGTCCACGGAGTAGAGCGAAAGGCCGAACAGACCGAGGAAGATGATGTACTTGATCGGCCATAGCCGTTCGTGCAGCCCCCACGGCACCGTGATCTGCGGCACCTTCAGCCATTTCGCGGCCGTGTTGGTGAGCTCCTGGAGTGCCCCGAAAGGACACAGCCAGCCGCAGAACGGGCCGCGGCCCCAGAACAGCAGCCCGCCGGCCGTCGCCGCCCACAGAATGAAGATCAGGGGCGCGGCGAGGAAGAATTCCCAGCGGAAGCCGGTCACCAGCGCATTGGTGAAGGTGACGACGTTGACGACGGAGAGCTGCGCGTTCGCGTACCAGCCCAGCCAGAGCAGAACGAAGGCGAGATAGCTCCGCCGCACCCAGGTGTATAGCACCGGTCGACGCACGAGCAGGTTCTGGAAGAAGAAGATGCCAGTGAGGGCGGCCAGCATGAAGGCGGTGATGCCGATCGAAACGGTGCTCGATCGCCAGATCCGCATCCAAAGCGGCTCGTCGGCCTCCACGGGCGGTGCGGTCGCAGCGGATGCCTGCGACGGCGGAGAGGCCGCAGTCTCGGGAACCGTCACCGTACGCTGCTCGCGGCGCATGTAGGCGTCGGGCAGGGCGTAGCTAAGGTCAAAGGTCAGGAATGCCTTATCGCGGCCGCCGAGGCTCCGCTGCACCAGCAGCTGAAGCTGCCAGGGCTGTGTCGGATCCAGGGTGAACTCGGGAGGCGTGACGAACAGGCCGATTTCCTTGAACTCGGGTGCACCGACCGCATCCACTGCGCCAAGCCGGGCATGGTTGCGATCGCGGAAGCGGGTGCTGTTGCCTTCCTGAAGGATCTCGATGCGATCGAAGATGCCGCCGCGGACATAGGCTGAGCCCTTGAACGAGTAGGGGCCGTTGCCCAGGACGACGATCGCCTGCTGCCCCGGCTTCAGGTTGTCCCTCAAACGCCGATAGCCGTCCTCGCCGAGCAGGCTGCGGCCGATCGTGGGTGCGCTTACGAGTGCGACGTAAAGGTCGATGAAGGTCTCGCTGGCCTCGCCTGGTTCGGGGTACTGGATCGCCGCCGCGCTACCGGATTTTGCAAAGGCCTCGTTGATGTCGCCGATGCTGAGATGAAGCCTTCGGATCGAGCCGTCGCCGACGAGACTCTCCCAGTCGCGGACTTCGCTGTGTTCGAGATCGAGCGTCTTGATCACTGAGGGCAGGGCTGCCGAAACCGCGGCGCCGTCGCCGCCGCCAACGCGGCCGCTACGAATGATCTTGGACGCCGCGCGGACGACACTGTCGCCCATCACCAGCACGGTGACGGTCGCGCCGCTCACGATGTCGACCTGCGGCGGCCTCTCGGCACCCATCGCGACAGGCTTCATGTCTTTCCCGATCAGGGAATTCACGGCGGCAATGATGCGGGCTTCCGGAATGCCGACCAGCACGATCGGCTCCTTGTGATCGACGAGCTTGATGCCGGTGATCACGCCTTTCGGATCGATCCCGGCCAGCAGGTGAATCGGTTTGCCGGAGTAGCCGACGGAATTCGCGAAATCGGAGTTGAGGAAGACAAATCCCTGCAGCTGGTCGCCGCGGTAGACCGGCACGATCGGCGGATCGCCTTGTGGCGGGCCGAAACGATCCGCTCCCGGGAAGAAGTCCGTAGGCGCAATCTTCGGCAGGTATGTCGGCAAATCACCGGCGGCACGGGCCGGCGAAATATAAGTCATACACACCAGCAGCCAGCAAGCGAGCGCCAGAGCGGCACGCCTCGCGAAGGTGGTATCTTCATGCGGTCGCTTCGACATGTCGATTCAAATGCGATCTGCGCGACCAACCGGGTCACGCTTGCCTTGATAATCTTCGTCGATGATTTGTCGCCGCTGACGTGCAAAGCTCATCGTGTGCGACTAAGTCTGTCAACCCCGTTGGTGAAACTTGTGGTCGCGCGGAACCGGATCAGAAATCTGCATGTGGAGTCCTTGGTATGCCATTCCTACGCACGTCATTGCTCAGTGCTGAGCCCGCGGGTGTATTGGAGTCGCTCGACGAGCTCTTTGCGCTAGCGCATGCAATGGAGCAGGAAGCGGCCAGCAAGTACGATTCTCTTGCCGAAGAGATGCGCGGGCAGGGCAAGGACGAACTCGCCGAGGTGTTCACGAAACTCGCGGCAGCCGAACGCGAGCACGTCGACAGCGTCACGCGATGGTCGCAATCGCGCCGAGGCATCCGCCCGGATCCCGCCATGGTGCGCTGGGAGGCGCCGGAAGCACTTCCTCCGGACGCGGCCGCCGAGGTGAAGACATCTCGTCTGATGACGCCGTACCGCGCGCTCGCGATGGCGGTCCGCAACGAGGAGCGCGCCTTCGCCTTCTGGTCCTATCTGGCGGCTTACTCGCATGATCCCGAAGTCAAGAAGGCGTCCGAGGCGATGGCCAAGGAGGAACTCGGCCATGTCGCCACACTGCGGAAGGAGAGGCGCCGCGCTTATCATCATGAGCACGAGCGGGACCACGCCGAGGAATCGTCCTCGTCACGGCTGTCGCAAATCGACGCACAACGGCTCGAGATGCGCCTGGTCGCGCAACTGGGCGATCTCGAACAACGCCTGAGCGGACCAGCCGCCGACCGGACCCGGGACCTGCGCCAGCAGGCCCTCGAGATGGCCGACGCTGCCGCAGGCCTCGGGAGCTTTCCGGCGGCCATGGAACGCAAGGAGCCGCTGCAGATCGCCGAGGCCCTCGTCGACGGCTATCTCGACGGCGCCGAGCGGTCGAACGATGCCACCCGCCTCGAACGCCTGCAGCACCTGGCGGAGCAAGCGATCTCGCGACTCGCCTGGCTGCGATCGCTGTCGGCGGCCTGACACGCTTGGCGCAACCTTCAGAGCCGCGAAGCTCACATATCGCATGGCGGATCGGCCGGGCGTCACCGCAGGTCGTGGGCAGCAGAGCAGGCGCAAGGCGGGCGAGAGCGGCTCAGGTCTGGCGAGATCTGTTCGACAGGCCGCGCGCGGTCGCAGCCTAATCCACAATTCGCATAAGGTATATTATGGAATATCTTTATCTATAATTAGATCAGATATTTAGATGGAATTGCTGCCATCCCACCTTCGCAAAACGCAGAGTCTGCGTCGACGCCGCGAGCGTCCTCGCGGCTCCTGCCAGCTACAGTGCATGGGGTTGTTTTTCAGATTTTGACTCCGGCCGATGTGTCCGAAAGCCGATATTGCCGTGACCTTATCTGGCTGCAATAAGCGAGGCCTCGCGAGATCGCAGATGACCTTCTGACCTGACGTCCGTATAGGTTTGCGTCTCAGAACAACAACAAACCTTCCGAGGAAGCAGACCCATGGTCTTTTCGACGCGCTTTTCCCGACGCACGCTTCTCAAGGCCTCCGCCGCGACCGCGGTCCTGGGAGGCCTCGGCGCGCCCCATGTGGCCCGCGCCCAGAGCGCCGAGTTCACCTACAAATATGCCAACAACCTGCCCGACTCCCATCCGCTGAACGTGCGCGCCAAGGAGATGGCGGCGGCGATCAAGGGCGAGACAGGCGGCAAGTTCGACCTCCAGATCTTCCCGAACAACCAGCTCGGTTCCGATACCGACATGCTGAGCCAGATCCGGTCCGGCGGCGTCGAGTTCTTCACGCTGTCTGGCCTGATTCTGTCGACCCTGGTGCCGGCGGCGTCCATCAACGGCATCGGCTTCGCATTCCCGGACTACGACACGGTCTGGAAGGCCATGGACGGCGACCTCGGCGGCTATGTCCGCGGCGAGATCAAGAAGGCCGGCCTCGAGGTCATGGACAAGATCTGGGACAACGGCTTCCGCCAGACCACGTCGTCGACCAAGCCGATCACCGGTCCGGACGACCTCAAGGGCTTCAAGATCCGCGTGCCGGTGTCGCCGCTGTGGACCTCGATGTTCAAGGCGTTCGACGCCGCGCCCGCCTCGATCAATTTCAGCGAGGTGTATTCGGCGCTGCAGACCAAGATCGTTGAGGGCCAGGAGAACCCGCTGGCGATCATCTCGACCGCCAAGCTCTACGAGGTGCAGAAATACTGCTCGCTGACCAACCACATGTGGGACGGCTTCTGGTTCCTGGCCAACCGGCGCGCCTGGGAAAAGCTGCCGCAGGACGTGCGCACGGTCGTTGCCAAGCACATCAACGCCGCCGCGGTCAACGAGCGCGCCGATACCGCCAAGCTCAATGCCAGCCTGCAACAGGAGCTCGCGACCAAGGGCCTGACCTTCAACCAGCCCGCCGTGACGCCGTTCCGCGACAAGCTGCGCACCGCCGGCTTCTATGCCGAATGGAAGGGCAAGTACGGCGATCAGGCCTGGGACCTGCTGGAAAAGGCCGTCGGCAAGCTGTCGTAATCAGGTGGGGCCGTCATGGCTCATGCCGAGATCGAGGTGATCGAAGTGGTGGGCGAGGGGACCATTCAGTCCCCTCGCCGACCTTCGTTGCTGACTTCGCTCGAGCGCGTGCTCGGTCTCGTCGTCGAGATTCCGGCGGCGATCCTGGTCGTCGCCGAGATCGTGATCCTGTTTGCCGGCGTGGTCGCGCGCTACGGTCTGCACCGGCCGCTGATCTGGTCGGACGAGCTTGCCTCGATCCTGTTCCTATGGCTCGCCATGCTGGGCGCGGCGGTCGCGTTCCGCCGCTCCGAGCACATGCGCATGACCGCGGTCGTCGCCAGCGCACGGCCGGCGATGCGGGCCTATCTCGATCTGGTCGCGACCTGCGCTGCCCTGGGGTTTCTGATCCTGATCGTGTGGCCAGCCTGCGACTACGCCTATGAGGAAAGCTACATCACGACGCCGGCGCTGCAGATCTCGAACATGTGGCGCGCCGCCGCGCTGCCGGCCGGCATCGGCCTGATGGCGGCCTTCGCCTTGCTGCGGCTGCTGCGCGCGGCCGATTGGCGGATGGTCGCGGCCGCAGTCCTCAGCGTTGCCGTCGTGATCGGGCTGTTCTGGCTCGCAGGGCCGTCGCTGCGGCCGCTCGGCAACCTCAACCTCGTCATCTTCTTTGTCGGTGTTGCCGGCTTCTGCGTGTTTGCCGGCGTTCCCATTGCGTTCGGTTTTGGCCTTGCGATCTTCGGCTATCTCGCGCTGACCACGCGCACGCCCGTGATGGTGCTGGTCGGGCGGATGGACGAGGGCATGAGCCATCTCATCCTGCTCTCGGTGCCGCTGTTCGTGTTCCTGGGGTTGCTGATCGAGATGACCGGCATGGCGCGGGCCATGGTGGCGTTCCTGGCCAGCCTGCTCGGCCATGTCCGCGGCGGCCTGCACTACGTGCTGGTCGGCGCCATGTACCTGGTTTCCGGCATTTCAGGCGCCAAGGCCGCGGACATGGCGGCCGTTGCGCCCGTGCTGTTTCCCGAGATGAAACAGCGCGGCGCCAAGCCCGGCGATCTCGTCGCGCTGCTTGCGGCCACCGGCGCCCAGACCGAGACCATTCCGCCGAGCCTCGTGCTGATCACGATCGGCTCGGGGACGGGCGTCTCCATTGCCGCCCTGTTCACCGGCGGCCTCTTGCCGGGCGTCGTGCTCGCGATCACGCTCTGCATGCTGGTGTGGTGGCGCTACCGCCACGAGGACATGAGCCACGTCCGTCGCGCCACGGTATCCGAGATCGGCAAGACCTTCGTCATCGCCCTGCCCGCGCTCGCATTGCCCTTCGTGATCCGCTACGCCGTGGTCGAAGGCATCGCGACCGCGACCGAGGTCTCCACCATCGGCATCGTCTATGGCGCGCTGGTCGGCCTCCTCGTCTATCGCCGCTTCGACTGGCGGCGGCTGTTTCCGATGTTGGTCGAGACGGCGGCGCTGTCGGGCGCGATCCTTCTCATCATCGGCACGGCGACCGGCATGGCCTGGGGCCTGACCCAGTCCGGCTTCTCGCGCTCGCTGGCCGCGGCCATGACCGGATTGCCGGGGGGCGCGGCAACCTTCATCGCCGTCTCGATCCTGGCCTTCACCATCCTCGGCAGCGTGCTGGAGGGCATCCCGGCGATCGTGCTGTTCGGACCACTGCTGTTTCCGATCGCCCGGGTCGTCGGCGTGCACGAGGTGCACTACGCCATGGTGATCATTCTCGCCATGGGTATCGGGCTATTCGCGCCGCCCTTCGGCGTCGGCTATTATGCCGCCTGCGCCATCGGACGCGTCGATCCTGCCGAGGGCATTCGGCCGATCTGGGGCTATCTGCTGGCGCTGCTGGTGGGACTGATCGTCGTCGCGATCTTCCCCTGGATTTCGATCGGATTCCTTTGAGGTTTGGTTTAGGGAGGGTTGTCGATGAGTGAGCGGCAGAACCAGTACAATATCGGCCTCGACAGGACGCGCGCGAACTACGTGCCGCTGAGCCCGCTGAGCTTCCTCGCGCGCAGTGCCGCCGTTTATCCCGATCATGTCAGCACGGTCTATGAGGGGCGCAGCTTTACCTGGGCGCAGACCTTCGAGCGCTGCAAGCGCTTTGCGTCCTGGCTCGCGCGCAATGGCATCGGCGTCGGCGACACCGTCGCAGCGATGCTGCCGAACATCCCGGCGATGAACGAGGCGCATTTCGCCGTGCCCATGACCGGCGCCGTGCTCAACGCTCTGAACATCCGCCTCGATGCGCCGTCGATCGCATTTCAGCTCGACCATGGCGGCGCGAAGATCATCCTGGTCGACCCCGAGTTCTCCAGCGTGATCACCGATGCACTGGCGCAGATGACGGGCCCCAAGCCGCTCGTGGTCGACGTCGACGACGCATCGTTCAAGGGCGGCACGCGCATCGGCGAGATCGAATATGAGGCAGCCGTTGCGCAAGGCGATCCCGGGTTTGCGGCGGTCACACCGAGCGATGAATGGAACGCGATCGCGCTGAGCTACACCTCGGGCACGACGGGCAATCCCAAGGGCGTCGTCACCCATCATCGCGGCGCCTATCTGAACGCCGTCAGCAACATCCTCGCCGGCAATCTCGGCCAGCATCCGGTCTATCTCTGGACGTTGCCGATGTTCCATTGCAACGGCTGGTGCTTTCCCTGGACCATGGCAGCCGCGGCCGGCATCAATGTCTGCTTGCGCAAGGTCGAGCCGACCAAGATCTTCGAACTGATCAGGAGCCACGGCGTCACCCATATGTGCGGTGCGCCGATCGTCTACAACACGCTGATCAACGCGCCGGATGCGCCCAAGGGGAATGTCGCGCGCCGCGTCGTCGGCCTGATCGCCGGCGCTGCACCGCCGGTTGCGGTGCTGGAAGGGGCCGAGAGCATCGGCATCAAGCTGACCCATGTCTACGGCCTGACCGAGGTCTACGGCCCCGCCTCCGTCTGTGCCGAGCAACCCGGCTGGGACGAGCTTGCCGCGCCCGAGCGCGCGCGCATGAAGCGCCGGCAGGGCGTGCCCTACCCGCTCCAGGAGAGCGTCACCGTCATCAATCCGCAGACCATGCAGGAGGTGCCGCGCGACGGCGAGACCATCGGCGAGGTCATGTTCCGCGGCAACATCGTGATGAAGGGCTACCTGAAGAACGAGAAGGCGACCAAGGAAGCCTTCGAGGGCGGCTGGTTCCACACCGGCGATCTCGGCGTGCTCGACGAGCACGGCTACGTCATCATCAAGGACCGCTCCAAGGACATCATCATTTCCGGCGGCGAGAACATCTCGTCGGTCGAGGTCGAGGACATCCTCTACAAGCACCCGGCTGTGCTGTTCGCCGCCGTGGTCGCAAAGCCCGATCCGAAATGGGGCGAAGTGCCTTGCGCCTTCGTCGAGCTGAAGGACGGCGCAAGCGCCAGCGAAGCCGACATCATCGCGTTCTGCCGCTCGCATATGAGCGGCTTCAAGACGCCGAAGTCGATCGTGTTCGGGCCGATCCCGAAGACCTCCACAGGCAAGATCCAGAAATTCCTGCTGCGCAACGAGATCGGATCGGCGACGGCGATCTCGAGCTGAGCCGACGGCACAATGCCGTCCGCCCCCACACCAGAAGGCGGCGGGCGGAGGGCCTCGTGGTCCTCACATCTTCTTGTAGGCGTCGACGACGGCCTGGCCGTCCGCCCCTGCCTTCTTCAGCCAGTCAGCCGTGAGCTGTTCGCCGATCTTCTGGAAGCCGGCCTTCAACGCCGGGCTGGGCGGCTCGACGTTCATGCCTTTCGCCTTGAGCTGATCAAGGTACCAGCTGCTCTTATCCTGCCAGGCCTTCCAGCCGCGGGTTTCCGCCGTCGCGGCCGCCTTGAGGATGGCCTCCTGGGTCGGCTTGTCGAGCGCGTCGAACGCGGCCTTGTTGACGAAGGTGTAATCCTTGGGAATCCAGGCCTGCACGTCATAGAAGTACTTGAGCGACTCCCAGGCCTTTGCGTCGTAACCCGTGCCGCCTGACGACATGAAGGAGTTCACCACGCCGGTCGCGAGCGCCTGCGGCAGCTCAGCAGCCTGGATCGTGACCGACTGCGCGCCGACCAGCTCGCCGATACGCGCGGTGCCGACGTTATAGGCCCGCCATTTCAGGCCCTTCATGTCCTCGATCGTGGCGAGCGGCTTGTTGACATAGACGCCCTGCGGCGCCCACGGCACGACGAACAGCAGCCTGAGACCCTGCGCATCGAGCTTCTTGGCGATCGCGGGCTTGGAGGCCTGATACAGCTTCATCGCGTCCGGGAAGCTGGTGGCGAGGAACGGCACGACATCGACGCCGAACAGCGGATCCTCGTTCTCGTGGATCGAGAGCAGCACTTCGCCCATCTGCGCCTGCCCGGTCACCACCGCGCGCTTGATGTCGGGCGCCTTGAACAGCGAAGCGCCGGGATGAACCGTGATTTGGAGTTTTCCGGATGTGGCGGCTTCGACGTCCTTGGCGAAAGCGACCAGGTTTTCGGAGTGCGGATTGTCGGCCGGATACGCGGCCGGCAGATTCCATTTGGTTTGCGCCAAAGCGGGCGTCGCAGCCGCCACCATTCCGGCGGCCAGGAATGCGCGACATAAACGTGACATCATCGGGCTTCTCCTCACGGTCAATTTGAATACGCTCAGTCTGGGAAGGCGAGCTTGGGCAGGAACATGACGATCTGCGGATACTCCGTGATGATGAACACGGAGGCGAGCAGCAGGACGAAGAACGGAAACGCCGCCCGCGCGACGGTGAACGTATCGCGCCCGCTCATGTTCTGAAGCACGAAGAGATTGAAGCCGACCGGCGGCGTGATCTGCGCCATCTCGACGTGGATGATGAGGTAGACGCCGAACCAGACCAGATCGAGACCGGCCTGCTTCACCATCGGCAGCACGATGACTGCGGTCAGCACGATCATCGAGATGCCGTCGATCAGGCAGCCCAGAATGATGTACATGATGCTGAGATACAGCGCGAGCATGCCCGGCGTGAGCTGCTGTCCCTGCACCCAGGTCGCGAGCGCGGCCGGAATGCCCGTATAGGCCATCGCGGCCGTGGTGTAGGCCGCGCCTGCCAGGATCAGCATGATCATGCAGGTCAGGCGCGTCGCGCTCATGATGCTCTCGAGGAAGTTCTTCCGCGTCAGCGTGCCGCTCCACCAGGCCAGCAGCAGCGCGCCCGTGACGCCCCATGCCGCGCATTCCGTCGCTGTCGCGAAGCCGAGGACCAGCGAGAGGAACACCGCCAGGATCAGCAGCAGGCACGGCACGAGCTTGGCGGACTCGCGCAGCTTCTGCCGGAATGGCATCGGCGGATCGCGCGGCGGGATCTTGTCCGGATTGAGCAGCGACCAGATGATGATGTAGCCGGAGTAAAGCACCATCACGAGCGCACCCGGCAGGAAGCCACCGAGGAACACCTGGAGCACGGAGACGTTCGCCGTCACCGCGTAGACCACCATCGGAATCGACGGCGGGATCAAGAGGCCGAGGGTGCCGGAGCCCGCGAGCGAGCCGAGGCTCAGGCCCTTGTCGTAGCCGCGCTTGTCGAGCTCAGGCAGCGCGATCTTGCCGATGGTCGCGCATGTCGCCGCCGAGGAGCCCGACACCGCCGCGAAGATGCCGCAGCCGATCACATTGACATGGGTCAGGCGCCCGGGCAGCCACTGCACCCAGGGCGACAAGCCGCGGAACATCTCTTCCGACAATTTGGTGCGGAAAAGAATCTCGCCCATCCAGATGAACAGCGGCAACGCAGCTAGTGTCCAGGACGAGCTCGCACTCCAGGTGGTGGTCGCGAGCACCGTGCCAAGTGGCAGGCTGGTGGTCAGCGCCATCGCCACGAAGCCGACGAGCCCGAGCGACACGGCAATCCAGACCCCACTGCCGAGCAGCAGGATCATGACGCCGAGCAGGATGAACGACAGCTCGATCATGCCGAGATTGGCCATGGTCAACCTCCGCCGCCCTGCGAGATCCGTTCAACGAACTCTTCCGGCGTCTCGTCCGGCGAGCCCTTCTCGTAGCTCGGCCGGTTGCCGTTGACGACATTGACCATTTCGTCGAGCAAGGCGATCGACAGGATCACCAGGCCGCCGGCAAAGCCGAGCTGAGGAATCCAGAGCGGAAGCGCGACAACGCCCTGCGCCACGTCGTTGAAGCGCCAAGAGTCATAGGTCATCTGCACGGCATGCCGGGTGAAGTAGAGAATGAAGACCGCCGCAATGCCGAGGGCGAGGATCTCGGCGACTTGCTTGGTGCGCCCGTGCAGCTTCTCCAGCAGCAGGCCGACGCGGATCATCTCGCCGCGCTTGAAGGTGTGCGCAAGACCGAGGAAAGCCATCGCGGCCATGCACCAGGACGCGAAATCGTCGCCGGCGGGAATATTGATCGCAAACTGGCGGCCGACCGACATGATCATCATGATTGCAAAGATCGCAACCAGGAAGATGCCGGCGGCATAGCCTGCCCCGAGATAAAGGAGATCCAGCGCACGGCGCACCGGTCCCCCAGCCGTTACGTCATCCCCTGCCACGCAATCCCCATCTTCATACGAGGCGTTTCGATTGACCCGGCGATCACATGTCGCGCGTCGCCGACCCAGCCTCAATATCGCCCTTGCCCGACGCCTGTCTTTCAGACGTTAGATCAACATGATGCGACCCACGCAAGCAAGGAGTATGCCTGCCCGCGGCGGATTTTCTACCGCAGGTTCAGCGGGTCTCCAGCCGCAGCCCGTCAAAAGCGGGCACGACGCCCTCGGGAAGCGATTGCCGGATGACCTCGTAATCGACGTCGGCCGTCATGTTGGTGATGACCGCGCGCTTCGGCTTGAACCTCTCGATCCAGGACAGCGCGTCGTTGATGCTGAAATGGCTGACATGGCTGGGGTAGCGCAAGCCGTCGACGATCCAGAGGTCCAGGTTTTCCAGCGCGCCCCAGCTCTCGCGCGGGATGTCGTTGAGGTCGGGCGTGTAGGCCGCATCCCCGATGCGATAGCCGAGCGCGGGAATGTTGCCGTGCTGCACCAGAAAGGCGGTCAGGGTCACCGCGCCGCCCTTCCCCAGGATGGTCTGGCTTTCGCCCGCTTCGATCGAATGCCGCGTCAGGATCGGCGGGGAGTCGCTGCCCTCCGGCGAGATGAAGCAATAGGAGAACCGTGACAGGATGTCCTTGGCGGTCGACTGGTTGAAGTAGGTCGGGATCCGGCGGCGCATGTGCATCACGATCGAACGTAGATCGTCCATGCCGTGGGTCTGGTCGGCATGTTCATGCGTCAAGAACACCGCGTCGATGTGATCGACATTGGTCGAGAGCAATTGCTCGCGCAGGTCCGGCGAGGTGTCGATCACGATGCGCGTGGTGCCGTGCTCGGAGGTCCGCTCGACCAGCAGCGAGCAGCGGCGACGGCGGTTCTTGGGATTGTTGGGATCGCAGGCGCCCCAGCCGAGCGCCGGGCGCGGCACGCCGGCGGAGGAGCCGCAGCCCAGGATCGTCAGAGTCAGCGTCATGCGGTCCCCGGTTTCAAGCTTTCACTTTCGAGAACAGGCGGAAGAAATTCTCGCTGGTCTGGCGCGAGATCTCGTCAAGCGACACACCGCGCGTCTCCGCCAGCACCTTTGCGACCTCGACCACATAAGCCGGCTCGTTGCGTTTGCCCCGGAACTTGCCGGGTGCAAGATAGGGCGAGTCGGTTTCGACCAGGATGCGGTCGGAGGGCAGTTCGGCTGCGAGCGCGCGCAAGGTCTCCGATTTCTTGAAGGTCAGGATTCCCGTGAAACCGATATAGAGCCCGAGCGACACCGCCTTCAGCGCCAGCTCGCGCCCGCCGGTGTAACAATGCAGCACGGCGCGAAACGATCCCTTTGCGGCCTCGTCTTCCAGGATGCGAGCGCAATCCTCGTCGGCTTCGCGGGTGTGGATCACCAGCGGCAGGCCGGTCGTGCGTGCAGCGGCGATGTGGGCACGGAAGCCCCTCGCCTGCGCCTCCGGCGAGCCGTTGTCGTAGAAATAGTCGAGCCCGGCCTCGCCGAGCGCCACGACCTTGGGATGCTCCGTCAACGCCACGAGCTCGTCGGGCGCGATGCCGTCCTCCTCATCCGCGTTGTGCGGATGGGTCCCGACCGAGCAATAGACGTCGTCATAGCGTTCGGCGATCGCGAGCAGGCCCTTTAGCCGCCGCACCCGCGTCGAGATCGTGACCAAGCGCCCGACGCCGGCCGCGCGCGCCCGTGACACGATCCCGTCGAGATCGTCGGCAAAGTCCGGAAAATCCAGATGGCAGTGGCTGTCGACCAGCATCGCACGAACGCCTTCAGGCCGCCGGCTCGATGTAGCGCGGGAACGCCGGGGTCGGCGCCGGCAGCGTCGAACCGGGCGCGATGCGCTTGGCGCCGCCGAGCATGGCGAAGCTGCGCTCGGCTTCGGGGATACCGAGACTGTCGAGCAGCTTGCTGGAAGCGGTCGGCATCGCCGGCTGAGCCAGGATCGCGATCTGGCGCACGACTTCGGCGGTGACGTAGAGCACCGTCTTCTGCCTGGCAGGATCGGTCTTGGCGAGCGCCCACGGCGCCTCGGCCGCGAAATAGCGATTGGCTTCGGCGACCACGGCCCAGACCGCGTTGAGCCATTGATGGATCTGCTGCGTCGCCATAGCCTCGCGCGAGGCCGCGACCATGCCGTCGGCCATCGCCAGGATCGCCTTGTCGTTGTCGCTGAATTCGCCGGGCTCGGGCAGCACGCCGCCCAGTTGCTTGGCGATCATCGACAGTGAACGCTGCGCCAGATTGCCGAGATCGTTGGCGAGGTCGGCATTGATGCGCGCGACGATGGCCTCGTGGTTGTAATTGCCGTCCTGGCCGAACGGCACCTCGCGCAGGAAGAAATAGCGCATCTGGTCGACGCCGTATTGGTCTGCAAGGTTGAAGGGATCGACGACGTTGCCGACCGACTTCGACATCTTCTCGCCCCTGTTGAACAGGAAGCCGTGGGCATAGACCCGCTTCGGCAGCGGAATGCCGGCCGACAGCAGGAACGCCGGCCAATACACGGCGTGGAAACGGATGATGTCCTTGCCGATGATGTGCACGTCGGCCGGCCAATAGCGCCAGTTCTTGTCGCTTTCGTCGGGGAAGCCGACACCGGTGATGTAGTTGGTCAGCGCGTCGACCCAGACGTACATCACGTGCTCTTCGTCGCCGGGCACCTTCACGCCCCAATCGAACGTGGTGCGTGAGATCGAGAGATCGCGCAGGCCGCCCTTGACGAAGCTGACGACCTCGTTCTTGCGGGAATCCGGCCCGATGAAATCGGGGTGATCCGCATAGAGCTTGAGCAGCTTGTCCTGGTATGCCGACAGGCGGAAGAAATAGCTCTTTTCCTCGACCCATTCGACCGGCGTGCCCTGCGGCCCGAGCCGGACGCCGTCATCATTCAAGCGGGTCTCGTCCTCGGCGTAATACGCCTCGTCGCGCACGGAATACCAGCCGGCATAGGTGTCGGCATAGATATCGCCGTTCGCTTCCATGCGCCGCCAGATTTCCTGGCTGGAGCGGTGATGCTGCTCCTCGGTGGTGCGGATGAAGCGATCGAACGACACGTTCAGGCGCTCGTCCATTTGCTTGAAGCGGCCGGCATTGCGGGCTGCCAGGGCTGCGGCGGTCATGCCTTCACCGGCCGCCGTCTGAACCATCTTTTGACCGTGCTCGTCGGTGCCGGTCAGGAAGAACACGTCCTTGCCGTCGAGCCGCGCAAAACGCGCCAGCACGTCGGTCGCGATCGCCTCATAGGCATGGCCGATATGCGGGCTGCCGTTGGGATAGGCGATCGCGGTCGTGATGTAGAAGACGTTGTCGCGCGCGGGAGCGGCAATCTGCGCTGCGGCTTGCGGAGCTGCGGCAGGCTTCGGCGCCGGCGGCGTCTTCGGCTTGGCAGCCTTCGGCGGCGCGACGACGGCAGCCGGCGCAGCGATCACAGCAGGCACAGCGACCTTGGCCTTCTTGGCTACTTTCTCCGCCGGAGCCTTCGCTGTTGTCTTGGCTGTCTTCGCGGCTGGCCTTTTGGCCGCCTTCTTCGCTGCCTTCTTGGCAACGACCTGCTTCTTCGCAGCCTTCGTGCCGGCTTTCTTTGCCGTCTTCGCGGCGCTTTTCTTCGCGCTCTTCTTGCCGGCTGCCTTCTTGGCCTTCGCGACCTTCTTGGCAGCTTTGGGCGCAAGCGCCTTCACGGCCTTCTTCGCGGCTTTCTTGACGGCCTTCTTCGTAGCCTTCTTGCCCTTGGCGCTTTTCTTAGCTCGCGTTGCCACGACGAATTCCTTTACCGGCTTCTCGAAACCTGGAAACGAACCTGAGTTCGATTATTGATTTGCGCATGATCCTTTCGGAAAACCGCCGCGCACCTTTCCGGATCATGCTTTAGCGCGTTGCGTCCGCGAGCCAGCCGAACACCGAGAAAACCAAGGGCTTGCGCTCCAGATTGTAGGTTTCGGTGTCGCGCGCGGCGCGGACGATCTTTTCCCATACCTCGGCTAGGCGCGCAAGGCGCGGCAGGTTCTGGTTGGCATTGGCCTCGTCCGCATGCAGGCGCTCCGCGATCCAGCGATCGATGCCGTCGACGAAGGCCGCAAGCGCGACGCGGTCGCTGGTGCCAAGCGAATCGCCGAGCGTGTGCAGTTCGCGCGGATCG
This sequence comes from Bradyrhizobium guangxiense, assembly GCF_004114915.1. NCBI lineage: Bacteria > Pseudomonadati > Pseudomonadota > Alphaproteobacteria > Hyphomicrobiales > Nitrobacteraceae > Bradyrhizobium > Bradyrhizobium guangxiense. The sequence goes on from NZ_CP022219.1 coordinate 3,196,527, forward strand.
ACCTGTGGCAGGCGCGCCAGCAGCGCCGCCGTGCGCTGCTGAAGTTTCAGCGCATCGCCACCGAGCAGCGTCAGGGCCCGTGCGACGCTGCCCTCGGAGGCCTCTGCCGCCTCACGCAGCGCAGGATCGTTTGGATCGAGGTCGGCCGCCGCAGCCGCTGCTGCGATAACGTCGTCCGTGGCCAGCGGCCGCAGGCGCAGCTTGCGGCAGCGCGACTGGATCGTGGCGAGCACGCGCGCCGGCGCATGGCTCACCAGAAGGAAGAGCGATTGCTGCGGCGGCTCCTCCAAAATCTTCAGAAGCGCGTTGGCCGCATTTGGATTGAGCTCGTCGACGGTGTCGACCACGCAGACACGCCAGCCTTCCGCTGCCGCGGTCGAGCCGAAGAAACCGATCGTCTCGCGCGTCTCGTCCACCGTGATTACGGTGCGCATCACGCCGCGATCATTGGCGGTGCGCTCCAGCGTCAGCAGGCCGCCATGCGAGCCGGCCGCCACCTGCCGCGCAACGGCGTCGTCAGGATCGATCGCAAGATCTTCGGCGCGCTGCACGGCGGGCGTCAGCGGCTGGCCATGGGCGAGCACGAAGCGCGCCATGCGATAGGCCAGGGTCGCCTTGCCGATCCCTTGCGGCCCTCCGATCAGCCAGGCATGCGGAATCCGCCCGCTGCGATAGGCTGTCAGCAGCGCCGTCTCGGCCTCGCGATGGCCGAACAGCCTCGATGTCTCGCGCGGATGCGGAATGGCGGTTTCGCGCTCGGTCTGACGCGGGCTCATGCGGATATCACCGAAGCCGGTGTGGGAAGAAGACGATCGCGCAGCGCGGTCCAGACCCGGGCCGCGACCGTGTCAGGATCGGAATTGGCGTCGATCAGCACGCAGCGCGCGGGCTCATCCGCGGCGATCTTGCGATAGGCCTCGCGCAGGCCCTGGTGGAAGCTGAGCTGCTCGGCCTCGAACCTGTCCGGCGTGCCGCTGCCGCGCCGCGCGGCCGCGCGCTGCAGGCCGATCTCGACCGGCAAATCGAGGATGATGGTGAGGTCCGGCTTGAGATCGCCGATCGTGACCCGCTGCATGGCGTTGATCAGGCCATCAGGCACGCGGCCCAAGCTGCCCTGATAGGCCCGCGTCGAGTCGGCGAAACGATCGCACAGCACCCAGGTGCCCTGGTTGAGCGCAGGCAGGATCACGGTACGGACGTGGTCATCGCGCGCGGCGGCAAATAAGAGCGTCTCCGCCTCGGGACCGAGCAGCTTGCCCATGCCCGACAGCACCAGATGGCGCATGATCTCGGCCCCAGGTGAGCCGCCCGGCTCGCGCGTGATGCGGATGCGAAGCTTTGTCGCGTTGAGGCGATCGGCGAGCTTCTTGATCTGGGTCGACTTGCCCGTTCCCTCGCCGCCTTCGAAGGTGATGAAGCGTCCGCGTCCGGACGGCCGCTGTGCCGCGCTCTCGCTCATGATCAGAGCTTCTCGGCGCCCGCGCGAAACATGCCGATCACGAGCTCGCTGGCACCATCGATCGCGCGGCGCATGGTCGAGCCGGTGCCGATCGCCTCGCCGGCGTAGACTGGCGTCTCGACCGCGATATTGCCGCTGCGCCAGACCCTGACCACGCCGACCTGCTGGCCGGCCTCGACCGGCGCCCGCACCGGGCCCCTATAGACGACGCGCGCGATCAGCTTGTCGCTGCCGTTCTTGTGCACCATCACCTTCACAGGGGTCTTGGCGACGAGCTTGACCGAACGGCTCTCGCCGCCGAACACCTTGGCATAGCCGACCGGCTGCTCGGCTGCGATCAGCGTGCGGGTTTCGAAATTGCGGAAGCCCCATTCCAGCATCTTCTTGGCTTCCGTCGCGCGATCTTCAGGGTCTTCCAGCCCGTTGACGACCACGATCAGCCGCGTGCCGTTCTGCACGGCCGAGCCGACCATGCCGTAGCCGCCTTCCTTGGTATAGCCGGTCTTCAGGCCGTCGGCGCCTTCCATCGAATTGAGCAGCGGATTGCGGTTGGGCTGGCGGATCTTGTTCCAGGTGAACTCCTTCTCACCGAACAGTTTGTAGAATTCGGGGAAGTCCAGGATGATGTGCCGGGCGAGGACGCCGAGCTCGCGCACCGTCATCTTGTTGCCGGGATCGGGCAGACCGTTGGAATTGCCGAAGGTCGACCTGGTCATGCCGAGCTCGCGGGCACGCTTGGTCATGAAGTCCGCGGCGAAGATCTTCTCGTTGCCCGCCATGGCTTCGGCGAGCGCGATGCAGGCGTCATTACCGCTCTGGATGATCGCGCCATGCAGGAGATCATCGACCGAGACCTTGCTGTTGATGGCGGCAAACATGGTCGAGCCGCCCGAGGGCGCCCCGCCCCGGCGCCAGGCGTTCTCGCTGATCCGGTACTCGTCGGTCAGCTTGATGTCGCCCTTCTTGATCGCATTGAAGACGACCTCCGCCGTCATCAACTTCATCATGCTGGAGGGCGCGCGCAGCTCGTCGGCGTTCTTCTCGAACAGCACGCTGCCGCTGGAAGCCTCGATCAGGATCGCGGTCGGGGCATCGCCGTCAAAGCCCGTATCGTCCGCCTTCTTGGCGCCCTGGACGCTCTGATTGGCGGCCAGCAGCGCCCCGCCCCAGCTTATGCCTACAACGAGAACCGTCGCGACCAATCCGCGCGCCAGCGCTCCGGCGGTGAAGCGGGTGCGACGAAGCAAAGAAGGACGAAATGCCATGGCCAAGCCCTGAGAGCGGCGTTCTAACAGCTGGAACGGGTGCGAACAACACGAGGGTTGGACGACTGCCGCGAGATTGCACGATTCTCACCGCGCCCCTATCGTGGCGCCTCATGTTTTTCGACCAAACCCCTGAAACAAGGCGGAAAAGCGATGTCTTCTACCCGCGTGATCAAGGCCAACGGCATCGATCTCTTCATCCGCGAAGCCGGCCAGGGTCCACTGGTGGTGCTCTGTCATGGCTGGCCGGAACTGTCCTATTCCTGGCGCCACCAGATCCCCGCGCTCGCGGCGGCCGGGTTTCACGTCGTCGCCCCCGACATGCGCGGCTACGGCCAGAGCGCGGCGCCGCCCGAGATTGCCGCCTACTCCATCTTCGACACGGTCGGTGACGTGGTCGGCCTCGTGCAGGCGCTCGGCGAGTCCAGGGCGATGGTGGTCGGCCATGATTGGGGCGCGCCGGTTGCCTGGCATGCGGCGCTGTTCCGGCCCGACATCTTCACGGCGGTCGCTGGCCTCAGCGTGCCGCCCCCGTTTCGCGGCCGCGGCAAGCCGCTCGACCTGTTGCGCCAGGGCGGCGTCACCAATTTCTACTGGCAGTATTTCCAGGCGCCGGGCGTCGCCGAGGCCGAGCTCGAGCGCGACGTCGCCCGCACCATGCGCATCGTGCTGGGAGGACGCGGCCTTGCCGACCCCACCGCCGCCATGTTCGTGCAGGAGGGCAAGGGCTTTCTCAGCCACGCGACCGCCGAGGAGCCGCTGCCCGGCTGGCTCGACGAGGCTGATCTCGCCTATTTCACCGAAAGCTTCCGCAAGTCCGGCTTTCGCGGCGGGCTGACCTGGTACCGCAACATCGACCGCAATTGGGAGCTGACGGCGCCCTGGCAGGACGCGCAGATTCATCAACCCTCGCTGTTCATCGCCGGCTCCAGGGACGCCGTCATCACCGGCCTGATCGGGGCCAAGCGCGTCAACGAGCTCGAACGGGTGCTGCCCAATCTGAAGCGCAAGCTGATCATCGAGGGCGCCGGCCACTGGGTGCAGCAAGAACGGCCCGACGAGGTGAACGCGGCGCTGGTGACCTTCCTAAAGGAAAGCGCGGCTCAGTAGAGCCCGCGACCGCTCAGGATGCTGCGGGCCTCGGCGGCGCCGTCGGTCGATGAGGCCGCGCTCTCGGCGGCGTAGCGGCCGTCCTCGTCGTATGACACCGCGCGAGCATTCTGAAGCGCACGGCCCCGGCTGCGACTCGAGGCCGACATTTCCGAGGTCGCATTGAGCGAGGCCATGTCGGCGGAGGTGTTGCCGAGATTATAGGGCCGCCCCTCCGGCATCGGCACGTCGCCGCGAATGGCGCCGCGGCCTGAGGACGGCAATTCCGGCACGAAGGGCTTTGCCGAGGCGACCCGGACCATCGAGGGCGACGGCGCCGGAACGCCGGTGCGCAGGGTCGCCAGAAGCTGGCGGTCGTCGGAGCCTTCAAGCGGCGCCCGGCCGACATATTCAACCCTGACCTTGGCGACGCCATTTCCTTTGAATTCAAGGAGTTCGGCGGCTTTGTTCGAGACGTCGATGAGGCGGTTGCCGTGATAGGGTCCGCGGTCGTTGACGCGGACGATCAGCGACTTACCGTTCGAGATGTTGGTCACCCGCGCGTAGGACGGCATCGGCAGGGTCGGATGCGCCGCGGTCAGCGAGGCCATGTCGAACACTTCGCCGTTGGCGGTCAGGCGGCCGTGGAAATCGTCACCGTACCAGGACGCCATGCCCTCCGCGCGGTAGTTGACGTCCTCCTCCGGCACGTAGGTCCTGCCCGCCACGACATAAGGCTTGCCGACGCGATAGGTGCCGCCGCCCTTCGGGACCGGATCGCCCCAGGCCACCACCCGGGGGCTCGAGGACACGCCGTATTTGGGATCAACGCGGCTGGCGAATTTGTTGGAGGAGGCGCAATTGGCAAGTGCAACGCAGGTCGCGACCGCCGCAACACCGCGCGCGGCCCGCAAAACCGAATCTGACCGTCGGATCCCCATTCGCCCCAAATACCATTTTGCCGGAGGCGTATCCCACCCGCTTGGCTACGGGAGCGCCGTCCGGTCATCTGATCCGCGGCGGCCCACCACCGTCTCGGACGTGGTAAGGATAACGCAACCCGAACGCGGCGGAAATGGGGAGCCCACAGCGATCCCGCCGGGATGGTAAACGGGACGTTCGCATTTTTCCGTTGTTGTACGGGCCGATGGCGCCCGCGTTGTGCCAGCGCTGGACATTCTGTTGCGCCAAATCCTCACTCCACCCCCATTGTCGTTGCCTTCACCGGAATTCTTTTGACTGTGCAAGGCCGCACGCGTTCTCTCGGATGCAAGGGCGGGATTTGGAATTTAACGATGATCGAGACGGTTTCGGCACTGATGGGTCTGGTAAGCGCGGGGATCTTCCTGGCCCATGCGTTTGAAGGCTACCGCACGAGGGCCTGAAGGCACTCGCGCACACGGCAAGCATCACCTCTTTCAAGACGGCACGTTCGGACAATTTCAATCGATCCGACCGAGCATCGAAGACGAGAGCGGCAGGGGTCCCATGCGCAACCATGACCTAGTATCTGACGGCTTCCTGGCATTGACCGCCGGCGGCTTGGTCCTGCTCTGCTCGAGCCTCGTGGCACTGGCCTTCGCCTGAGCGCCTATCCCCTCCTTCCGATTTTCAAGCGCGGCGGCCCCCCGGCACGCAACCTTACCCGCCTTGTCCCGCTCTCATTGAGTTGATTGAATTTCCGCGTGCGGCGCCTCGACTAAGTTTCAAGAGGCCATCACCGACTGGGGTGACGCACATGCTTGCCGAGAAATTCTTCCTGGTCCTGGAATCACTGCTCCGCGGCGACCGCACCTATCCGGACGGAAGCCCGCGGGTCATCAGCACCTCCCCGCACGTGCCGCTGAAGGTGCCGCCGGCGCGGCCATAGCCGGCGCCTTCACGCGCGCTCAGCGCAGGCCCAGCAGGGAGCGGCGATAAAGGCTGCCACGCGCCTCGCTCTGGCAGACGAAGCTGCCGTCGAAGCCCTGGCCGTAGCGCTTCTGACCCTTGCGGTAGTAGACGCCTTTCCTGAAATCGAGCCAGACCACCTTGTCGTGCGGACAGTGACGCTGCGCTTGCGCCTCGTAGCGAAACGGCGTCAGCGGCGTTGCCAAGGCCTCTCCGGAGCCGGCGCCCACCATGATCGCGCCGGCGAGCACGATCCCGCCGGCCCATCCGCCGAAGCCGCTCCCCGTCACGTCCCGCCTCCCAATCCCGTCCGTCGTGCGATGGCCGCATAGCAAGGTAGCACGAAATGGTGCGATCCGCCGAAGGCGAGACGCATGGCGTCTTCCGCCGGCCATCTTGTCGGGCTAGAGAAAAGCGAGATCGCCTGCGATTGCGAGGATGCGGCCTGAATGTCGGTTGAGCCTGGACCCCGATCCGAATTCGGTACCGAACGCCGCCCACCCTCGCCGCGCCTGGGCCTGCTGCCGATGATCATCTTTGGCTCGCGCTGGCTGCAGCTGCCGCTCTATCTCGGACTGATCGTGGCGCAATGCGTCTACATCGCGCTGTTCCTGAAGGAGCTCTGGCACCTCTCCTGGCACGCCCTCGACCTCACCGAACAACAGATCATGATGAGCGTGCTCGCGCTGATCGACGTCGTGATGATCTCCAATTTGCTCGTGATGGTGATCGTCGGCGGCTACGAGACCTTCGTCTCGCGGCTCGACCTGCAAGGCCATCCCGACGAGCCGGAATGGCTCGGCCATGTCAATGCGAGCGTGCTCAAGATCAAGCTCGCCATGGCCATCATCGGCATCTCCTCGATCGCGCTGCTGCGCACCTTCATCGAGGCCGGCAATCTCGGCTCGAACCGCGCCGGCTACACCGAGAACGGCGTGATGTGGCAGGGGCTGATCCACCTCACCTTCGTCGTCTCGGCGATCGGCATTGCCTTTATCGACAGGCTCGGTGACTCCGGCGCGCGCAAGCAGGCCGCATAGCACCGGACGACCGACTCACCTGTCGGCTTCAAGCTGCTGCATGGCCTGATGCAGGCACTCCTGAAGCTTGGCGGCGACCTGCTCGCGCGCAACGCCGGTGCCGGCGAGATCGCCCGACACCTTGTCCAGCACCTCGTCCATCGTCCGGTCTTCCAGATGGTCCGCAACCAGCGTCGTCGCGTAGCTCGCGGCGGCATCGCCGCTCAGACCGAGCCGGCCGGCGGCCCAGAGACCGAGCAGCTTGTTGGACCGGGCCGTGGCCTTGAACATGAGCTCCTCGTCGTGGACGAATTTGGCCTCAAAGCCCTGCTCGCGCTTGTCGAACGTGGTCATGGTCAGCTCCATTGCGCTTTCGCTGATGAGGGTCGGACTGGTCGGGGGCGAACGTCTCCGCGGGTTCAGGTCGGTTCAGGATTGCGTCAAGCTTCCTCCCGGACGGCGAATGCCGTCAAGCCATCCGGCACGTCGTAGGTCCTCAACGCGAAAGCGCCCACCGGCACGAAGGCCGGTGGGCGCGTCTGGTTCAAGAGATCGCTGGGGCTGGCGAAAGCGCTCAGCCCTTGGCTGCGGCGGCTTCGCGCGCAAGGCGTTCGGCTCTGAGGCGCTCTTTGTTGGCGTAGAACGCCTTCTGCGCCGCTTCATGGTCGCGCATGGCCTTTTCGGCCTCGATCCGGCGTGCCGCATCGCGGGCCTGGCGCTGCTCGGGGGTCAGGGGTTTGCGTCGGAATGAAAGGTCTTCAGTCATGCTGAGATAACGCGGGTGTGAGGAAAGAGTTCCTCACCTCCCCCGAACGCGCCTTGCGCAAAATACCGAAAAACAACCCCATGCACAGTAGCTATGCTGTTGGAGAACAAAGCTTTTCTGTAAGGCTCCAAGGCCCTAAATCTCGATCTCGGCGATGACCGGCAGATGGTCCGAGTAGGCTCTCGCCTCCGCGTCGGTCCAGACTTTCACGATCCGGCTGTCGGACGTTGCATAGATCCGGTCGAGCCGCAGAAGCGGCAGACGCGACGGGAAGGTCCGCAGTCTCGTGCGGTTTGGGCAGGCCTGCGCGAGCACGCGCCGCACCGACTTGACCCAAAACCAGTCGTTGAAATCGCCGAGGACGACGGTCCGCCCGGGTTTCACCAGGCTCACCAGAGTCTGAGCCTGCGCATAGCGCTCGTGGATGCTCAAGCCGAGATGCGTGGCGACCACGCGCACGTCGCCGGAAGGCGCCAGCAATCCCGCCGCAATCGCTCTGCGCGGCTCCCGCTCACGATAGGACACGTCGACGATCTCTGGCGCAGCGGAGAAAGGAAACCGGCTGAGGAGCATCTGGCCGTAGTCGCCATCCCTGGTGACGATCGACTTGGCGTGGACGCGGTGATCGCCGACGACACTCGCCAGCTTCGCAAAGGGATCGTCGGACCTCGATCGCGAATCCACCTCCTGAAGCGCGACGACATCAGGGGCCCATTTGCGGACAATCGAGCAGACACCTTCCAGATCGAACGTCGGATTGAGATTGAACGTGCCATGCACGTTCCACGTCATGAAGCGCATCGGCGCCATCACCGTCTCCCGGCGAGCCAGGTCGCGACGAATTGTGCGCCCGCGCAGATCCCGAGCCAGCCCAGAAACGCCAGCGCCAACAGCAACAGATTGCTCCAGGACGCATTCCTGGCCAGATCTGCGATCTGCGCGCCCAGAACGGCCATGGCGAGAATACCCGGCATCATGCCGAGCACGGTTCCGACCAGAAAGTCACGAAGCGGCAGCGTGCTCGCGCCCGCCACGACATTCACCAGCGAGAACGGCGCGATCGGAATCATCCGGATGACGACGACCGCGAGAACCCCCTTGCCGACGACACGTTGCTGGATGCGCGCGGCGCGTCGTCCGAGCAGATGTTGGAGGCGTTCGCGGCCGAGCAAACGTCCGATTGCAAAAAGGATGAAGGCGCTGAGCGTGACCCCCGCCATTGCTGTGGCGAAACCCAGCCATGGCCCCAGGGCGGCGGCAGTTGCGGCAATCAGCACGAGAACCGGAAACACGACCAGCCCGCCCACCACAAAGGCTGCGATCGCGAATGGCGGCCCCCAGACCGAGTGCGCGTAGGCGGACAGGAACGTCGACACGTGATTGGTGTCGGCGAAATCGCTCAAGGACGTGTAGGACCAAGCCATCGCCAAGCCAAGGAGCGCCGCGGCGATCGCTGCGATCCCGATGATGGTCTTCGTGCTCCACATGCGCGACGCCGCCCGCTCCAGATGAAGCGGCCGCTCAGGGTCCGCCACCGGCTGAACCATTGTGGCTAGAGTGCTGGTCAGGACCGAGGACTCCACCTCCCGCAGCGTTTTCTCCCCACCGGCTCGCGACACCTCATCCAGCAGAGCAGGAAGACGATCCTCGTTGCGTGCGATGGTCTGTTCGTCGAGGCCGCAGAAATGGGCGATCAGCCGACGGCGGACCGACGCGACGAAGTCCCGGTGCTCATCGGTTGTGGCTTCGAGAATGAGATCGCATTCGCTGTCGGCACCCATCGACCGGTTGTTAAAATTGGCCGAGCCGATCCTCAAGATCCGGTCGTCGACGATCATGAGCTTGCTGTGCACCATCACGGCCGCTTCCGTATCGCCCTCGCATGAGACCGGATAGACGAAGCGGATCCGATCGGCCACGCCGGCCTCGTCGAAGCAAGCGATGAAGGCGCCGCGGCCGTTCTGCATCGCCTGGGATTCCAGCCACGAGGAATGCAGCTTGGGGGCGACAACCAGAGCCCGGAGCGAAGGCACACGGCGCATCTGCTCCGCCAGCTCGCGCGCGATCTTGATGGCGCTGGTGAACTGGTTCTCGATGTAGACAAAACTGGTGGCCGACCGGATCGCGGCAATCAACGAGCGTTCGACCTCCCTGATGGTCGAACCTGCGGGGCAGTTCACCTCGGTCCTCGCGATCCCGACCGGCATATGCTCAGCCTCCACCGGCACATGCACCGGCCATCGCATGCGCTTAAGCGCGCGCCGTTCATGCGTCTTTTGACCTGCGGCACGCCAGCGTTCCTCGGCGAGGTCGAACAGCGAGGCTGCAGCATCCCCATCGACCAGGCATTGAACATCATGAAACGGCGGGGATGGCCTACCCTGGGGGTCGCAGCGCAATTCGTGATCGGCGCGATGGTCACGGGTGTCCCAGCGCCTGATCGTCAGATCGAGCCCGCCGACGAACGCGAGCGAACCGTCGATGCAGACGATCTTCTGGTGCTGCGCCGAGCCGAACGGAAGCGTGGAATCCAAATGAAATTGGACGCGGCCGTCCGTGCCTGCGGTGAATTTCGCCGCCGAATTCCATTCCCTCTCCGAGGCGTAGAACGAGACGAAGTCCCAGACCAGAATGTTGATCTGCAAGGTGGGACGGCGTTGAACCAGCGCGCGCAGGAACGGGCCGAGTTGTTCCGGCAGGCCGTCATCCGCGCGTCCGGACGCTCCGACCAGCCTGGTCTCGCTATGGATATCCCATCCGACGATGTAGATGAGATCCTGCGCCTCCAGCAGCGCCTCCCGTAGGGCTGCGAAATAAGCGGCAGCATCGTTGAGAACCGCCACACGCCGCGCCTCACACCGCCGCCAGACGGTGTGGCCGGGGATCAGTGTCGATGAACTCTGAAGCAGGTGGACCTCGCAATTCGCATTCGCGTCTAAACGCGCTGAACGCTCAAGGGGTTCCACGTCGTCAGCAGTCGGGATTGCCGTTCAGCATGCGAGAATGCCGAAGGCATGAGTTGGCTCGCGCCATCGCGGATTGCGCTATTTGGTGCGGACCGTCTTGGCGCCGGCGCTCCTCAAGACGTCTGCAATCTTCTCGGGGGCATCGCCGTGGAAATCGACCGAGACCTCGATCAGTCCGTCCAGCTTCTGCCGGCCGTCCGGTGCAGGCGCGACCTTGACGTCGCTCCCTGCCGGTCGTGTGCCGGCTGTATTCGCGCCGCCGGCGGCCTGGACGAAGACGTCGCTGCGCGGCACGCCGCATTCCTGCACGACATGCTCGATCGCAAGCTCGGCGCCGCGGCGCGTGTCGAATTCACCGATGATGGTACTTTCCAAATGCGCTCTCCGTGGCTGGACGAGAGTGCGAACAACAAGTCAGCGAGGGCCAGGTTCCTGAAAGTCAGACCCGAAGCATCCCGAACAGGAAGAGCGGTGCGGCGCCGCAACGCAAATTCGTGAGACCACGACGTTGTTGAGGCAGGTCAATATGAACCAGCCCAAGTTTTGGAATTCTGCCTCCGGCAAACAATGGAGAGGGCCATGTCAGAGCAGAGCAGCATGCATTTCTATCTCAATTGGGCCAAGGAGCGGATCGACGAAATGGATGCCGCGCTGGCCTCGTTCGAGGTCAAGGCCGGCCAGGCCAAGGCCGAGTCCAAGGTCAAGACGGATGAACTCCTGTCCGATCTCACCAAGCGCCGTGACGAATTTCGGGCCATGCTCAAGACCCAGGCGGAAGCCGGTGAAGTCGCCTGGACCAAGGCCAAGGCGGACCTGGAAAAGCAGTGGGCCGGATTCGAAGCCCAGGTGAAGACCTACTTCGAAGGCGCCGGCAAACAGTTCGAGCAGCAGCAGGCCACGTTCAAGGACGTCGCAGCGGCACAGGCCAAGGCCTGGCGCGAAGCGGCGGACAAATTCCGCGAGGCCGCCGGCAAGGTGGCCGCAGCCCGCACCGTCGATGTCGATGCCGCGCTCAAGCAGATGAAATCCGACGCGTCCGAAGCCGAAGCGCGCCTGCAGAAGCTGAAGCAGGCTGGCAGCGAATCCTGGTCGGTCCTGAGCGCCGCGCTCGCCGAATCCCGCAAGGCGTTCGATCAGGCGAACCAGGCCGCCTGGGACGCGCTGAAGAGCGCAGGTCCGAAGAGCTGAGGTATTCGCTTCAGCAAAGGTTGCTGCTCGCGCGCCAGGACGCTGGAACGCAGGCCGGCTTTAGGCAGAACTCCGGCCGAGCCATCACTACGCCACAGACGGCTCGGCTCAGCCCGCGGTAAGTCAAAAGTGAACAGGATCGCTCGGGAAATTAACCTCGTCTTAAGCCTGCCGGTTGTGCGGCCGGGTTCCCTTCGATAGAAGGTAGCCTCCCAGCGTCAGTAGCGTTCAACAGTAATGATCACGTACAAGCAGTACCACATCGAGCGCCTCGAGCACGGTCCGAAGCGCTGGGTTGCCCGCATCACACGAACCGACGGCAAGAACATCCGTACGATCATGCCGGCATCCGAGCATCCCTATCTCGACACGAAGCCCACCTCGTCGGGCGAGGAAGCCGAGAAGCTTGCCAAGGAAGGCATCGACTTCGGGGGCATGGTCTAGCAGGTCGTCCGCCGTTTGCGCCGTTCCCGCCGATCGGCGAACCCACTCGTGTTGTCGTGGCCGCGATGTTCGTTACCAACTCTGGTTCGGCTTTTGAACGCATCACCCCCGGTCGAGGGTCGAGACATTTCGCCTGCCCCCGGCCCGACCATCGTCGCTGCGAGGACGTGCAGGATTCCCTCACCAATTAGTGGTTCGAAGTATCATGATTGCGTGGTTACTCGTCATTACCATCGGAACGACGGCGACAATTTCAGTACCGGGGATTGAATCAGAAGCCCAATGCGAGGCGCTGGCCCAAAGATTCGCTACGACGGTCGGTGTTACGCCGACGCATAAGTGCGTCGACTACAGGGCGGCGAGGATCGTGGTCAAGGATCCCGAGGTGATTATGGTGCCGTTTGCGGAGAAGTAATCGGACCACATCGACAAGGTGCCGCGTACGCAAGGGCGGCGAACGAAGGCTCGGTCTATGGCTACGCAAATCGTCACGGATAGGCATCGTTAATGCGAGCCAGATTGCGGGCATGACGACGGTCTGCGAAATCAGATCTTGGCCCTAGCTTCGTAGCGACCTACCACGCACTTATAGCGACCAACTTGCCAATCCTCGGACCGATAAATGGGGTGGTTCTCCTTCCATTGGGCCAAGCTTGCCTGGCCACCGATCATGCACTCTTGGAGAGTAAGACCCGATTCCAAGGACGAATTTGTGACAACCACCTCAGTGCAGTCCGGCGCGGTAAGGTGACAAAGCACGGCAACCATCGTCACGAACATGATTCGGAATCCAGGAAAGAGGCAATCGCATAAATGAAATGAATAGGCGCGAGTCACGGCGGCAAAAATGCAGCGACTGATTCGACGGATTCGGTGCTGACTGCAGGCTGATGGGATCGGACAAAAATGAAACGAGATGTAACTGGCAGATTCGCCTCGGGCCGACCATCTTGTCCGATCAGGATCAATCCCGCGCCTCCATTTGCTACATTCAGAATGATCGGCTCTCCGCTCCACGTCTTAATCGGCTCCATTCCGATGACGAGAAACTCGCCTATGGGCTGATCGAAATATTGAATGCGCAACTGGGGTCCGACCTCAGACGGCGCAAGTTGTAAGCCGAGGTTTCTAGCTCGTGCGTAAAGGTCAGCCAATGTGACGCTATCGGACGTGAAGCCAAGCTGAGCCGGCGAGACGAGTGCGAGCTCGATGTTCGTCTTCTGAGAAGCAAGGATGAAGGTCGGTCGAGCAAGAATTTCGGCCGCTTGGCCACCCACATTGCAGCCCATACTGTCCATCGCGGTGCGCAGCTTAAGTGAATCAGCGAAAGTGCCTATGGCAATAGTTTTCCAAGTCGCAACGTCGCCCGAGGATCTAATGAGCTCTTGAGGCCCCTCTGCATTGCGTGGCGTCGATTTGAGATGCCTTTCTAAGACATCACGCGCCGAGCACTGAGCTTGCGCCGCACTGCTTGAGAGCTGAACAATGAAAGCCGAAAGTATCAAAACCACGAAGTAGTGGCCGACCAGGCTCCTGCTGTGCCTATTGACTGCAATCCATTGCGCTATGCCTTTTGCAATAGACATGGCAAACCACTTTTTCAATCAAGAGCTTGACAGAAAAAGCCCGCCTCCGAGTCAATGGGAAGAACGGAGGGAAATGACGTCCATGAACATTCCCCGGCCGACTTGGAAATGCGTCCGGAGGCGGGGCCTATGGTTTAAAGTATTCCAATTTCAATTTGCAGGCGGCAGTCCGTAAGCCTGATCACGCCCGCCCATCATCTAAAAGCTATGATGTAAATGGATCGTAGCATTATGGTTGCATCTGCTCAATGCCAGAAGTCTGACAAGCGGCCTTCAGCGGGTATCATGTCCCAGGAGGCTTGAACCCTGCACCGATACGGGTTGCTTTTTCCTGGATACCCTTAAATTCGGGCAGGGTCCAAGCCCGCACCGTTTCGAGCTTCGTGAACGCGCCAGTGGCTGCGGCAGCCATTCCTGCAGCGACCGCATCCGAGCCGTCGGCAACCTCGGTGATGATCACGATGTCGTTTGAGCCCGTCGTCATGTATGCCGCCACTAGCTTGCCGCCAGCCTTCTCGACGAGCCCGTTAATAGCTGCGGTGCGGTCCGTTGGCTCGCTGACCATCCCTTTGATCGCAGTGTGAGAATACGAAGCGTACGTGATGAACAACGGCATTTCGTCCTCCCAATTGCTTGCGCGAAAAAACTCAATCCGTCTTCGGATAGCGACGGACAGTTTCGAGCCTCGCACACCCTTATGTTCTTGGCAATTTGCGCTGCGTCCGACCACTCCAGCAGCTTACATCAGCTAAGCCGCCGAGACCTTTATGACGTTGAATGGTATTTCAAGGCTGGCGGCCTAGTCGGAGCGACGGCGTCTTGACGAACTTGAGGTTAGCTTCGGGTCCAAAATGCGAAGAACTCAGGTTGAGCAAATCGGATCCGCTCTGGCGCCATAAGCAGACCTCCCTCAGACGCGGCGGCAACGTCACCGATGGGCCACGCGCCCTCCTCGGCGGCTTGCCCACGAAAGTGGAAACACCATCCGCCGCGTTCGGGGCGTAAACGATCGAAATGGCTTGTGGCGACGATTGGGAAAGAATTGCGTCCACCAAACGGCTCACCGATTATCATGCAGCATCGGCATTCACTTTGACGGAGCACGAGTTTTGAGGAAATAGAATAGGTGACGACTGCGGTACTCCCCAGACCTAGCGAGTCGCGTTTGGCGAACGAAAACCGCCAAATATTGAAAAATATTGGCTTTTTAGCCTTGACTGGCGGAAGGGGTGGGATTCGAACCCACGGTACCCTTGCGGGCACGCCGGTTTTCAAGACCGGTGCCTTAAACCACTCGGCCACCCTTCCAAGTCCGGAATGGCTGTCGCTTAGCCCAGCCGACCGCGCAAGGCAACGCGAAGTTGGGCGCCCTCGCCTCACCCCCATCGGGCTTGCTCACTGTCAGGCCAGCGTCAGCCTGTTCGCTTAGCCTGTGCCTTCGCAAATCCCGGACACTGGCGACATCTCCCAGGGCGTCGCTGGTTGCGAGGCCCGGTTGGACTGGTCTCCATACCCGGGCCTCGTTTTGCGGCTCGCAAATGCAAACGGCGCCCTCGAGGGAGCGCCGCGCAAATCCGGTCTCGTCAGTCGGCGTCAGTATCCGCAGGACGCGCAGCCCATCTGCACCGGGGCGTAATAGGAATAACCGGGCGAAACCATCTCGACTCGCTGGCGCGTGGCGTATTGCGGCGGGATGCGCTCGTACTGGACGCCGGGCGGCGCCACCATCACGGTCTGCGGCACCATCACGGTGCGGTACTGCGCCGGCGTGCGGTGTGCGACCACGGAGCCCGGCGAGACCATCACGGTCTCGTCGACCGTGCGGTATTGCGGCGGCACGTATTGCTGCTGGTAGCAGGTCGTGCAGGGCGGCGGTGCGTAGCAATTGTAGCAACCGGCGGAGGCTGCGCCCGTCATGGACATCGCGGCGACGGCGGTCGAGAAAACAACAGCAAGAGTACGCGACATTATGTAGTGCCCCAGTTGCCCAAATGGATTTGCGAAGGTGGCCGCATTATACGCGGCAAAATCCAGGGCTGCTGAAGTTCATCAGGGCATCCTTAATGCGAACGGCCGGCTTGCGCCGGCCGCTAAGGACTCGTTGACCATCCGCGCTTCGGCGGACGGCACGAAGCTCATTTCGAGCGCCGCTTGACCTCGCGCACCGCGCCGCGCGCAGCGCTGGTGGTGAGCGCGGCGTAAGCCTGCAGCGCGGTCGAGACGTTGCGCTTGCGGCCCGTCGCCTGCCAGGCGGCATCGCCCTTGGCTTCTTCCGCGGCGCGGCGCTTAGCAAGCTCCTCGTCGGAGACTTCGAGGCTGATGCTGCGGTTCGGGATGTCGATCGCGATGATGTCGCCGGTGCGAACCAGGCCGATGTTGCCGCCTTCGGCGGCTTCCGGCGACAAATGCCCGATCGACAGGCCGGACGAGCCGCCGGAGAAGCGTCCGTCGGTGACGAGCGCGCAGGCCTTGCCGAGGCCCATCGATTTCAAATAGCTGGTCGGATACAGCATCTCCTGCATGCCGGGGCCGCCGCGCGGGCCTTCATAGATGATGACCACGACCTCGCCGGCAACGACCTTGCCGCCCAGAATGCCCTCGACCGCCGCATCCTGGCTTTCGAACACGCGCGCGGGGCCGGAGAATTTCAGGATCGAGGCATCGACGCCGGCGGTCTTCACGATGCAGCCGTCCTGCGCGAGATTGCCGTAGAGCACGGCGAGGCCGCCGTCCTTGCTGAAGGCGTGCGCGAGGTCGCGCACGACGCCCTTCTCGCGGTCAGCGTCGAGCTCGTCGTAGCGGCGCTCCTGGCTGAAGGCGACTTGCGTCGGGATGCCGCCCGGCGAGGCGCGATAGAAGGTGCGCACCGTGTCGCTCTTGGTGCGCTTGATGTCCCAGCGCTCCAGCGCCTCGTTCATGGTCGGCGCGTGCACGGTCGAGACCGAGGTGTCGATCAGCCCGGCGCGGTCGAGCTCGCCGAGGATGCCCATGATGCCGCCGGCGCGGTGCACGTCCTCGACATGCACGTCGGCAACCGACGGCGCGACCTTGCAGAGCACGGGCACGCGGCGCGAGAGCCGGTCGATGTCGCGCATGGTGAACTCGACCTGCCCTTCATGGGCGGCGGCAAGCAGATGCAGCACGGTGTTGGTCGAGCCGCCCATCGCGATGTCGAGCGTCATGGCGTTCTCGAATGCCTTGAAGTTGGCGATGTTCCGCGGCAGCACGGAGGCGTCGTCCTGCTCGTAATAGCGGCGGACGAGATCGACAATGGTGTGGCCGGCCTCGACGAACAGCCGCTTCCGGTCGGCATGGGTCGCGACCACCGAGCCGTTGCCGGGCAGCGCCAGGCCCAGCGCCTCGGTCAGGCAGTTCATGGAATTGGCCGTGAACATGCCCGAGCAGGAGCCGCAGGTCGGACACGCCGAGCGCTCGATGACCTTGACGTCGTCGTCGCTGACCTTGGAATCGGCGGCGGCCACCATGGCATCGATGAGGTCGACGGCCTTGGTCTTGCCGGCCAGCTTGACCTTGCCGGCCTCCATCGGCCCGCCCGAGACGAACACGGCGGGGATGTTGAGCCTGAGCGCTGCCATCAGCATGCCGGGCGTGATCTTGTCGCAGTTGGAGATGCAGACGAGGCCGTCGGCGCAATGCGCGTTGGCCATGTACTCGACGCTGTCGGCGATCAGCTCGCGCGACGGCAGGCTGTAGAGCATGCCGTCATGGCCCATGGCGATGCCGTCGTCGACCGCGATGGTGTTGAACTCCTTGGCGACGCCGCCGGCCTGCTCGATCTCGCGGGCAACGAGCTGGCCGAGGTCCTTGAGGTGGACGTGGCCGGGCACGAACTGGGTGAAGGAGTTGACCACCGCAATGATCGGCTTGCCGAAATCGGCGTCCTTCATGCCGGTCGCGCGCCAGAGGCCGCGGGCGCCCGCCATGTTGCGGCCGTGGGTGGTGGTGCGGGAGCGATAGGCTGGCATGGCGGTTTCCGTCCTCGGGTTCGGGGGCCGGCGGGAAAATATGGAGCCGCCTCAGGCCTTTCCGGCCGGATAGCGCACGGGCCGGGCGCGCGCAACGGGAACTTGGTCCGGACAGGGCTCCCCTGCTCCCGGCGCGGGCTTTTGTCGCCCGTCTTACCGCTCCGTCATTCCGGGGCGATGCGCAGCATCGAACCCGGAAACCATCGGGCGGCAGCACCCGTGGGACAATGGATTCCGGGTTCACGCCTTTCGGCGCGCCCCGGAATGACAGCGGGGGGCGCGTCGGAGCTCCTATTGCAGCGTCGGATCGAGCCGGTCGCGCAGCCAATCCCCGATCACGGACACCGCCAGCGTGGTGACCACGATGGTGGTCGCCGGCGCCAGCATGATCCAGGGGGCCCTGGTCAGATATTCGCGGCCGTAGCCGACCATGTTGCCGAGGCTGGTCATCGGCGGCTGCACGCCGAGGCCGAGGAAGGACAGGCCCGACTCCATCAGGATCACCTCGGGGAAAACCAGCGTGGTCGAGACGATCAGGGTCGAGGCGATGTTGGGCAGGATGTGCCGGAGGTAAATCCGCGACGGCGTCGCGCCCAACTGGCGGACTGCGGCGGCGTAGCCTTGCGCATTGGCGGAAATGGCAAGGCCCCGCGCGATGCGGGCGTAGCGCTCCCAGCCGAACAGGCCCATCAGGCCGATCAAGAGCGGCAACGAATTGCCGAAGAAGGCGAGCACCGCGAGCGCCATGATCAGGAACGGCATGCTGGCCTGGAAGTCGGACAGCATCAGCACGAGCTGCTCGATGCTCCCGCGGAAATGCGCAGCGAGGAAGCCGAGCATGGTGCCGACGACCGCGGAGATCGCGGTGGCGCCGAACGCGATCAGAAGCGAGATGCGGATCGAGACCAGGAGCCGCGACAGCACGTCGCGGCCGAGCTCGTCGGTGCCGAGCCAGTGCGCAACATTGCCGGGCGCTGCCAGCCGGTTGCGCAGATCGAGCTGGGTGGAGCCGTAAGGTGCGATCTTCTCGGCGAAGGCCGCGATCACCAGCATCGCGACGATCCACGTAATCGCGAGCGCGACGGAGACCGGGATCGCGGGAAGGCTGATGCGGCGGCGCGCGGCCGTATCCTTCAACGCGGCGTCGGTCATGCGTGCGCTCCCTTGCTGCGCAGGCGCGGATCGAGGAAGCCGTAGAGGAAGTCGACGATCAGGTTGGACGTCACCATGGTCATCGCGACCAGCAGCAGGATGCACTGCACGACCGCGAGGTCGCGATTGGCAACCGCAACGACAAGAAGCCGTCCGACCCCTGGCCAGGCGAACACGCTTTCCACCACGACCGCGCCCGCGATCAGGGTGCCGACCATGAAGCCCAAAATGGTGACGGTCGGGATCGCCGCGTTCGGCAGTGCGTGCGAGGTCACCACCTTGCGCCACGGTACGCCCTTGGCCGAGGCGGTGCGGATATAGGGCTGGCCCAGCACCTCCAGCATCGCGCTACGGGTGAAGCGCGCCAGCACGGCGGCGCCGCCGAGGCTCAGCGTGGCGATGGGAAGGATCGCGTGGCGCCAGCTGTCCTGCCCGCCCGAGGGCAGCCAGCCGAGCTGCACGGCGAAGACCAGAACCAGGATCAGCGCCAGCACGAAGCTCGGCACGGTGAAGCCGGCGACCGCCGTCATCATCACGGCGCGGTCGATTGCGGAGCCCCGATGCAGCGCCGCGTAGATGCCGGCGGGAACGCCGAGCGCGACCTTGAAGAAGAACGCGGGCAGCGTCAGCGCCAGCGTCGCCGGAACGCGTTCCAGGACCAGCTCGATCGCCGGCCGGCCGTCGCGCATGGAGCGGCCGAGCTCGCCTTTGGCGATGGCGCCGAAGTAATCCAGATACTGGAACCAGATGGGATCATCGAGCCCCCAGGCCTTGCGGAACGCCGCAAGCACCTCAGGCGGCGCCTCGGGCCCCAGGATCATCAGCGCGGGATCGCCCGACAGCCGCAAGACGATGAAGGCGAAGGTGACGACGAGCACGATCGTCAGCGCCGCGCGCCCGATCCGAATGGCGAAATAGCGTCCCATCACGCCGCGTCCCGCGTCTGCGTGCCCGTGACGAGATGGCAGGCGACCTGCCTGTTACCGCCGACGGCCGACAGCGCCGGCACCTCGCTCTTGCAGCGCGCGATCGCACGCGGGCAGCGCGGATGGAAGGCGCAGCCTTTGGGGCGCGCGGCCGGGTTCGGCGGATCGCCTGACAGCACGATGCGGCCGGCACTGCGGCGGCCCGGCGCGGGCGAGGCCGAGACCAGCGCCTGGGTGTAGGGATGCTCCGGCCGCGCAAAGAGATCGTCGGCGTTGCCGATCTCGACGATGCGGCCGAGATACATCACGGCGACGACATTGCTGATCTGCCTGACCACGCGCAGATCGTGGCTGATGAACAGCAACGTCAGCGACAGCTGCGCCTGAAGATCGCAAAGCAGGTTCACGACCTGCGCCTGGATCGAGACGTCGAGTGCGCTGACCGGCTCGTCGCAGACGAGGAAATCCGGCTTCGTGGCGAGCGCCCGCGCCAGCACGATGCGCTGCCGCTGGCCACCGGACAGTGCGCCCGGATAACGTCCGCCATGGGCCGGCGTGAGTTCAACGGCGCGCAGCAATTCGCGGACGCGCTCGTCGCGCATCGAGGGCGTGCCGACGCCGTGAATGTCGAGGGGCTCGCGGATCTGGGTCGCGACCGGCAGCCGCCGGTCCAGCGCGCCCAGCGGGTCCTGGAAGATCATCTGCATGCGCGCGCGCTGCGCACGCCAGGCCGACGTGCCCGGCGCCGCCATCGGCTTGCCGTCGAACCTCACCTCACCGCGATCGGGCGGCTCGAGGCCAAGCACGATGCGGCCGGTGGTCGACTTGCCCGAGCCGGACTCGCCGACGAGGCCGAGCGTCTCGCCCTTGCCAATGGCCAGCGACACCCCGTCGACGGCGTGAACGGCGGTGCTGCGGCCGAACATGCCGGAGCGCATCGAATAGCTGCGCGAGATCGCGGATATTTCGACGAGCGGCGGGCTCATTCGGCCGCGATCCCGAGCAGCGCGCGGCGTGATGCCTCGGCGCGGATGCAGGCCACGGCGCGGCCGTCCGCGATCGGCGCCAGGGTCGGCGCGGCATGGCCACACGGCTCGGCCGCAATCGCGCAACGGGGCGCGAAGGCGCATCCGCTCGGCATCATCGCGGGATCTGGGACGGTGCCAGGGATGGCCGTGAGACGGCGGCGCGGGCCGTCGAGCGGCGGCAGCGCGCCGATCAGGCCCTGCGCGTAGGGGTGCACGGGATCGGCGAAGAGCTGGTTGCTGGGGGCCTGCTCGACGATCCGTCCCGCATACATCACCGCGACGCGGTCGCAGTTCTCCGCGACGACGCCGAGATCGTGGCTGATCAGCACCATCGCCATGCTCATTTCACGGCGAACTGTCGAGAGCAGCTCCAGGATCTGCGCCTGGATGGTGGCATCGAGCGCGGTGGTCGGCTCGTCCGCGATCAGGAGGTCTGGATTTCCGGCGAGCGCCATCGCGATCATGATGCGCTGGACCTGGCCGCCGGAGAACTCGTGCGGATAGGCCTCGAGACGACGGCCTGCATCGGGAATGCCGACGAGGTCGAGCAGCCGCCGCGCTTCGGCCTTCACGGCGTTGCCTTGGAGATCACGATGCAGAGCCAGGGCTTCGCAGAGCTGCTTGCGGATGGTCAGCACCGGATTGAGGGCGCTCGCCGGATCCTGGAAGATCATGGCAATCCGCCCGCCCCTGACCCCGTCGAGCTCGGTGGCCGGCGCGCCGAGCAGCTCACGCCCGTCGAGCCGGACCGAGCCCGAGACCTGCGCCTGCCGCGGCAGCAGACCGAGCGCGGCGAGCCAGGTGACCGACTTGCCCGATCCGGACTCGCCGACGAGGCCGACGGCCTCGCCCTTGCCAAGGACGAGATCGACGCCGCGCAGGACCGGCACGCCACTGAAGGCGACACGCAAGTCCCGGATGCTGACCAGCGGCGACACCTTTAGGCCTCGAAATTGCCGGCGCGGAAATCCATTGCGAAGGCGGGAGCCGCCTTCCACTTGATCGATTTCGGCTTGGCGGTAAAGGTCGCGTTCTGGTGCAGCACCGTGTAGGCGGGGTCCTCGCGCTCGGCGATCTCCAGCATGCGGCGGAACGCCTTCTTGCGCGCGGGCCGGTCGGTCGAGGTCTCCAGGAACTCCGAGAGCGTGTTGAGCTCGACATTGGTCCATTCGCCGATCTGCTGCTGCTGGCCGTTGGGCCCGTGCTGGGCGACCAGCGACGACACGGGATCGTTGAAGGCGGCCGAGTTCGACCAGTCGCGCACCGCGCGGGTCGGCGCCCGCTCCATGATCTGCGACCAATTCTCCTTGGTCTCGATCTGCACGTTGAGGCCGACCGACTTCCACATCTCGACCAGCACCTGCGCGGTCGCGACCTGGTTGGTGTAGTAATTGTTGAGCAGGCGATAGGGAATTGGATCGCCCTTATAATTGGCCTGCTTGAGCAGATCCTGCGCGAGCTTGGGATCGTAGGCCGGCACGCTCCAGTCGGCGTTGAACATGTCGCCGTAGAATTCCCACTGCAGCCCCTTCGGCACGCGGGTGCGGCCCGCCCACAGGCTGTCGACGATGGCCTGGCGGTCGATCGCATGGGTGAAGGCGCGCCGCACCAAGGGATTGGCGAGCACGGCGTGGTTCTTGTCGAATACGGTCAGGCGGTGATTGAGGATGGTGCCGCCCTGCACCTCGAACGCCGAATTCTTCTCGATGCCGGCGATCTGGTCCGGCGGGATGTCGCAGGCGAACTGGTACTCACCCGACAACAGGCCGTTGATGCGGCTCGCCACTTCAGGCACTTCGAGGAAGCGGATGCGCTTGAGCGGCGGACGACCGCCCCAATATTCGTCGTGGGCTTCCAGCGTCAGCGACACGTCGGGCTTGAGCTCGACGACCTTGTAAGGGCCGGTGGTGACGGGCTTGCGCGCCCAATCGAGATAGCTGGCGGACTCCTCCCAGGCGCGGCGGTTCATGATGTCGGAACCGTAGCGCGAGAGCCGGCCCTCGATGGTGACGTCGGGCGTCGCGTTGTAGAAGCGCACCGTGTACTTGTCGACCGCATCGACCCGCACGAGGTCCGGCCAGATGCGGCGCGCGACGGCCGGCACATCGGGCGGCAATTCCTTGCCTGGGCGCGGCGTCGGGATCTTCTCGAAGGCCTGGATGGTGGAGCGGCTCTTCGCCTCGGTCTCGCCGAACATGCGCTCGCGGCTGAAAGTGAAGACGACGTCTTCCGCCGTCAGCTCGTCGCCGTTGTGGAACTTGACGCCCTGGCGCAGCTTCAGCTCGACGCTCTGGTCGTCGATGCGGCGCCATTCGGTGGCAAGGCCAGGCACGGCCTCGAGATTGCCGCGCCAGTTCTTGGAGATCAGGCCTTCCCAGATCGAGGAGAAGAACACGCGCTCGCCGACATTGGACTGCTCGCGCAGCACGTCGAGCACGTTCGCATTGGTGACCTTCTGCACGGCGATGGTCACCGACGGACGGTTATCGCCTTGCGCGATGGCGAAGCGCGGCAGCAATAGGGCGCCAGCGGCTACGCCGCTGGACTTCAGGATGGTGCGACGGGTGAATTTGCTCATGGCGGTGACCCCTGCTCCTTTGGTGATTTGTTATTCGGCGAGACCGAGCGCGGCGAGATGGGCTGCGCCGGCGCGGACGTCGTCGTGGTTGCGGAGTTCGAGGATCAGCCGCGGGTTGGAATTCAGCCGGCCAAGAGCGCGGAACACGGCGACCCAGGGGATGTTGCCTTCGCCCGGCGCCCAGTGCCGGTCGGCAAAGCCGTCGCTATCCTGCAGATGCACATGCGTCAGCATGTCGCCGGCGGTCTCGACATAATAATCGACCGGCGGCGCGCCGGTGGAGATGTGGGCGTAATTCGCGTGTCCGGTGTCGAGCGAGACGCGGACCTTGGCACTTTCCAGCGCCTTGGCGAGGCGGACGCGGTCGCGCGGGTCCTTGTCCTCGATGTTCTCGATGACGATCTCGCAGCCGATCGTCTCGGCGCGCGCGATCACCTCGGCGAGCGTCGCCTTGACGCGTTCGACGATATTGGCGCGATTGTCAGGATAGAGATCGAGATTGTTGTGGTCCCAGGTCGTGAACGGCGAGTGGATCACCATTTGCGTCGCGCCGAGGAACTCGGCGGCATCGAGGCCCTGCAGCAGGCGCTTGGTCACCGCCTGGCGGATCATGGGATCGTGGCTGTCGATCTTAAAGCCCCAGAACGGGCCGTGGATGCCGAGCCGGCCGGTATGGCCGGACAGCATCTGCTTGATTTCGCCGGCTGTGCTGCGCCAGTCGCTGTCAAGCAAATCGGCGCGGAAGAAGTCCTGGATTTCGAGATCGCGCTGCCGCTCGAGAAGCCAGTCGCGATGCGCGGGGATCGATTTGATGGACAATGCGGCGCCCAGCACCGGCTTCGACATGGCTTGCTCCTTGGCCGTCAGCGATGACGGGAGCAGCGCTAGACCAGTTCAATGACAGGCCCGTGAAACCGAGGTTTCTCAGTGTCGAACAGATGTGGACATCGTGCCGACCGCGCCTTGCGGATTCGGACGACAGCGATCGCGGGACCGATGCCGAACGAACACAGGGCAAGCGGTATTTGAGTCCGTAGTGACCCGGAATGGAATCCTAACCAAGCTTCGCGTACATCGCGGGACATCGATCGGCGGCCACTTCCACGGGCATCACCCTCTGATCGCGCGACATGGGGTTGGGGGACCACATGGGGCGGGGGATCTAAGGCTGGGGCAAGGTGACGAGGTCCGGACTCCTAGGCACTCCGGACCTCGAAACTTTTCTGAGACTGAACGCGACTTCGCGCCGTCCGGCTGGGGCATCCGGGCGGCGCGTTGTCGTTTCAGGTCGTCCTTCCGATCAGCGCGTCTGCGGCTCCAGAGTCACCGTGCAGTCGCCCTGCCCTTGGGTTGCCACCACGATATTGCCCGCGGGCGCACCGAGGGCGATCGGTGCGGACGCACCGCCACCAGGCATCTGGACGATCACGCTCATGGTATCGCTGCGCGCGGTCGAGCCGACAGTTGACGGTTCAGCCTGGGCGACTTGGCCCGACGCGTCACGCCGCACGATCTGACAGTTCACGTTATTGCTCGTCGCGGTGCCGGCGGCTGCCATACTCGACGAGGGAGCACTGCCGCCCATTTGCGCGCGGGCGCGCGACGGATCGCGCGGCACCTGGCTGACGATGCGGTGCGTGCGCGGCTCCACGATGACGACATCGTCATCCGTGGCAAAATACTCGTAGTCCCGATATTCCGGCTCGATCGACACGATCTCGGGCGGAAGCCGGTAGAGACGCACGCGCGGCGGGATCGTCTCGCCGACACGGATCGAGATGTTCAGATTGCGCTCGGGTTGTGCGAGGCGCGCGCGGCTCACCGTTTCGGAGATCCGCACCTGCTTCTCGGAAGTCACCTGGGCCTGCTGATTGACCTGCGTATTGGTCTGGGTGGTTTGATTGGCTTGATTGGTCTGCGTGCCCGAGGTGCCAGGCGCGGTCTGCGCGTTGTTGGTCGGAGCCGTCCGGTTCGTATCGGTCGCAGTGGCCGGCCGGTTGTTCTGTTGCGCCGGCGGCTGCTGCTCGGCGGCGTTGCGCGGAGGCTGCGCCTGATTGCGCTCGTTCTGATTGGCTGCAGCGCCCGTGCGCTCGTTCTGCTGGCTGGCGGGGCCGGTCCTGGATTTCTCGGACTCGGCCGTTGATTTCTGCGGCGCAGATTTGTCCTGCTTCGTTTCCGCGCTGTTCTTGCCGCTGTCGCGGCCCGGTTTCGCAGTCTCGGCTTCGCGGTTGCGATCTCGCGCAGGCTCGCGGGATTCTTGTGCCTGCTCCTTCGCCTTCGGCTGATTGCGCTCGGAAGCCGTGGCGGGCTGACGCTTGTCCTCGTTTGCCTCGTGCTTGGTGGCGCCGCCCTTCTCCTCGCGGCCGGCGCCCTGCAGTCGCTCCTGGGCGCCCTGCGCACGCTCCTGAACACGTTCTTGAGCTGCCCCACCGTGCTGGGGCGTGGCGCCTTTCGCCGGTTCCTCGGTCCGTTTCGGCTCGTCTCTGCGCTCACCGGGCGCCTGGGCATAGGCGATGCCGGACGCGAGCATGAGCCCGATGGCCGCAGTCGATAACATCAAGTGTTGACGCATGGTCCCTCTCCTCGACAATTCGTAACAACAGACGCGAACGCTCCGTCGATGCGAATGTTCCTGAGGAGGAACGCAGGTCATTTCCCTGCCGGGAGGGTCAGATCGGGCTCACATTGCGTCTTTCAGCGTGAGCCGGGCCGTGAACGTGACGCTGATCTTGCCGACCAGCGCCATTCCTTCGACCTCTGCACCGCCTGGGTAATAGTCACCGGAGAAACCGCAGGTCACCTCCCTGCCTCCGAAGACGAGCGTCTTGCCGACGGCTTCCGTGTGCTGGTTGACGATCATGTCGCCGCGCCACTTGCCGTTCCGGAAGGTGTAGCTGCCGGTGTAGTAGAAATAGCTGTCGCCGCCCATGATGCGGCCGTCGCAGAGCACGACCACGCCTCTGGCCTGGCCACGCTTGCCGTCCCGCATCTCGATGTCGAAGATGTAGAGGCCGTTGACGACATTGGCCTCCGCTTCCGCCCCGCTGCCAGCCGACATCCGATCATCCCCCACCGACCCCACTGCCCCGATCAGTTCGGCACGTTCCGCTCGAGATCCTCGAGCCATGCCGTCGCGCTCGAATCCGACGGCGCCCGCCAGTCACCGCGCGGCGACAGCGAGCCGCCCGCCGAGACCTTCGGGCCGTTCGGCATCGCCGACCGCTTGAACTGGCTGAAGGCGAAGAAGCGGCGCAGGAACACTTCGAGCCAGCGGCGGATCTCCTTGAGGTCGTAAGCCCTGCGCCGATCGTTCGGGAACGCCGGCGGCCATTCACCCTTGGCAACGTCTTTCCACGCCTGCAGCGCCATGAAGGCAATCTTGGAGGGGCGCATGCCGAAGCGCAGCGTGTAGAACAGGTTGAAATCCTGCAGCTCGTACGGCCCGACCGAGGCTTCCGTGCTCTGCGGCTTCTGGCCGGGCTCCACCGGCACCAGCTCGGGCGAGATCTCGGCGGACAGGATCGCACCAAGCGTGCGGTTGACATCGTCGCTGAACTGCTTCGACGAGATCACCCAGCGGATCAGGTGCTGGATCAGCGTCTTCGGCACGCCTGCATTGACGTTGTAATGCGCCATCTGGTCGCCGACGCCATAGGTGCACCAGCCGAGCGCGAGCTCGGAGAGATCACCGGTTCCGATCACGATGCCGCCGTGATGGTTGGCGAGCCGAAACAGATAATCCGTGCGCAGGCCTGCCTGCACGTTCTCGAAGGTGACGTCGTAGACCTTATCGCCCTTGCCGAAGGGGTGGCCGATATCCTTCAGCATCTGCGTCGCGGTGGTGCGGATGTCGAGCTCCTGCCAGCTCGTGTGCAGCGCCTGCATCAGCGCCAACGCATGGGTCTTGCTCTCGCTGCCGGTGGCGAAGCCCGGCATGGTGTAGGCCAGGATATTCTCGCGCGGCAGGCCGAGCAGGTCGACCGCTTTGGCGGCGACGATCAGGGCATGGGTGGAATCGAGCCCGCCCGAGACGCCGATCACGACGCGCTTGGTGCCGGTGGCGCGCATGCGCTGCACGAGGCCGGCGACCTGGATGTTGTAGGCCTCATAGCAATCCTGCTCGAGCAGGCTTTCGTCGCTCGGCACGAAGGGGAAGCGCTCGATCTTGCGCAGAAATCCGATATCTCCGGATGGCGGCTTCAGCGCGAACGTCACCTTGCGATAGAAAGCCTCGCGCTGCCGCCGGTTATCGTCGAACGTGCCCATCAGCGCGCGTTCCTGCCTCAGCAGATCGAGATCGACGTCGGCCAGCGTGATCTGGCCGCCCTGGCGGAACCGTTCGCCCTCGGCCAGCAGCACGCCGTTCTCGTAGATCGAGGTCTGACCGTCCCAGGACAGATCCGTGGTCGATTCCCCGGCTCCCGCGGCGGAATAGACATAGGCCGCAAGGCAGCGCGCCGACGTCGATTGGCACAGCAGCGCGCGCGAACGCGCTCGGCCGATCGTGATCGGGCTGCCCGAGAGATTGATCAGCACGCTTGCGCCCGCCAGCGCGAGCTCCGAGGCCGGCGTCACCGGGATCCACATGTCCTCGCAGATCTCGACGCCGATGGTGAGGCCCGGGACGTCCTCGGCCGAAAACAGGAGGTCGACGCCGAACGGCGCATGCAGCCCGCCGAAGGCAATCGTTTCTCCGGCGATCCCGGCGCCGGAGGCGAAATGCCGGCCCTCGTAGAATTCGCGGTAGGTCGGCAGGTAGCTCTTCGGCACCACGCCGAGAACGCTGCCGCGATGAATGACGACCGCGCAATTGTAGATGCGATGGCCAAAGCGCAGCGGCGCGCCGACGATCAGGACCGGCATCAGCCCCGCGGAGGCCTCGACGAGGCCCGCAAGGCCGCGCTCGACGGCATCGAGCAGCGGATCCTGCTTGACCAGATCTTCGATCGCATAGCCGGATAGGCTCAGCTCGGGAAACACGGCGACCGCGACCGATTGCTCGTGGCAGGCGTTGGCCGCCGCCAGCACCGCCTTCGCATTGGCCGAGGGATCGGCGACATGGGACGTGGTGACACAGGCCGCCACGCGCGCAAATCCGTGGGCGTAGATCGAGTGGAAAGTCATCGAGCGCAGTACCCTTGATCTCTTCGCTGCCCAAGCCGTCAGCTCCGGACCATATGTAGCCCATCGGCCCGGCCCCGTGCAGGCCATCCGCCGTCATGCATAACGGATTTGCAGGGCCGCCGGTTCAGAGTGCCTGGCGCGCTCAGGCGCTGCGGGCCAGCACGCCCGACAGATCGTCGCGCAGCCATTGCGCGATCCGCGGCCAGGCATGGGCGTGGGTGCGCGCCCCCATGAACAGGCCGAGGTGATTGCTCGGCTCGGAGGCGGCCGCAATGAAGGCCGGTGGCGTGCCGACGAGCTTGGCGGTGGCGAGCGCCTGCACGGCCGGCACGACGTCGTCGTCGAGCCCGGCCAGCAGGAAGACCGGCGCCTTGACGACCTTCAGATCCACCACGCGGCCGAGCGCCACGAAACTGCCGCTGGCGATCTGGTTCTCCCGGAAGATCCGGCTGACGATCTCCAGGTAATATTTGCCCGGCAGATCGAGCGTCTCCGCATTCCAGCGCTCAAAGCGCGCGAGCAGCGCCGCGCCCTCCTCGTCCGACAGATCTGTCTGCAAGGACGCGACGATATCATCGCGGTTTGGCGCCTTTGACCACAAGCGGAGCATCCCCCCGCCGCTGACATTGCCGCCACCGCGCGCGACGAGCTGGTCGTAGACCATCTCGGGCGCGTTGCGGGTGAGCCGGCGCAACGAGGACTCGATCGACAGATCCACGGGCGCGCCGACCAGCACCAGCCGCCGTACCTTGGCCGGAAAGCGTGCCGCATAGAGCAGCGACAGCCAACCACCCTGGCACAGGCCGACCAGATCGACCGGCGCGCCGATCTCGTCGACGGCGACGTTGAGATCGCTGAGATAGCTGTCGATCGAGAGATAGCGCATGCTGGGGGTCGCTGACCGCCAATCGGTGAGATAGATCCGGTCGATGCCGCCAGCTTGCAGAGACTGCACAACGCTGTGGCCGGGTGCGAAATCGGCGATCAGGGCCCGATGCAGCGCATAGGGCGCGCAGACCAGGACCGGCTGGCCTGACCGGGTCTGCGAGCAGTCGCGCAGGTGCATCGTCGCAAGCTCCAGCGCAACGCGGTTCGGCGTCGTCCACGGCAGGGTGCTCTCGTCCTGCTCGGCCTGGCCGCGCTCGACCCACCAGAAGCAAGCATCCATGGCGAGCCGCGCCGCCGTAAAAGGCCATAGCAGCGGCTCGTCAGGAGCATGACCCGGTCCACCCGGCCGTTTATCGGTCTTGTCCACCATGACTTTCCCAAGGTCCTTACAGAAACGCCTCGAGGCTGACGACGGAAATGCCGAGATCGCGAAAACTCCGATGCGTCGCGGCGATCGAGCCGTCGAGATCGATGCCGCGGCAGGCGTCCTCGATGACGGCCACCTCTAACCCCGCCTTGCGCGCATCTTCGGCCGAGAAGCGGACGCAGAAGTCCAGCGCGAGACCGGCGACAAAGACGGTCTTCAGCTCGCGTTCGCGCAAATACCCGAGCAGGCCCGTCGCCGTCCGATGGTCGTTCTCGAACAATGCCGAATAGGAATCGATGCCGCGGCGAAACCCCTTGCGCACGACCAGGCTCGCCCTGGCGACATCGAGATCGCGATGGAATTCGGCGCCCGAGGTGCCCTGCACGCAGTGCGCCGGCCAGAGCACCTGGGTGCCGTAGTCGAGCTCGATGGTCTGGAACGGCTGCTTGCCCGCATGGTTCGGCGCGAACGAGACGTGGTCGCGCGGATGCCAGTCCTGGGTCAGCACCACATTGACGAATTTTTGGGCGATTCGGTTGATGGCGGGGACGACCTTCTCGCCGCCGGGAACGGCGAGCGCGCCGCCGGTGCAGAAGTCGTTCTGCACGTCGATCGCCAGCAGCACGTCGCGGTCGGAAATCTTCATCGCCAATCTCATTCGATGGGCCTCCGGCGCGCCGGCGCCGGACAACACTGCCTCAGTGTCGGCCTTCCCGCGCAGCTTCGCAACCACCGGCACGATGCGAAGCCCTGTGCGACTTGGTCAGCGGACGGCCGGCAGGATGCAACGGTTTGGCCCCGTCCGTGTTGACTAGGCGCGCCCAAGGGCGGATTCTCGCATTGTTCGCGACGGGCGGATCGGGGCGAAGGAGCGGAGGACAGGGTTGCTGCGCCGGAAGGCGGTGGCAGCCGCGAGACCATGAATATCGGCAAGACAGGACAGATTCTTCTCGCCGATATCGGCGGCACCAATGCGCGCTTCGCGCTGAGCCGGAGCGAATCGGGCCAGGGCGGTTTCGAGCAGACCGGACCGATCGATTATGTGAAGGTCGCCGACTTCCCGACCGTCCGGGAGGCCATCGCGGACGTCCTCGCACGCCGCTCCGGCGGCGAGCAGCCGCAACGGGCCGTGCTGGCGGTCGCCGGCCCCGTCACCAACAACCGCTGCGTCATGACCAACAGTCCGTGGGTCATCGACGGCAACGAGCTGCAACCGGCACTCGGCTTCGACAGCGTCCATGTGCTCAACGACTTCGAGGTGGTCGCCTGGTCCCTGCCCGCCTTGCAGCCCGCCGATCTGATCCCGCTCGGCGGACAGGACGGCCTGCCCGGCGAGCCGCTGCTGGTGGTCGGACCCGGAACCGGCTTTGGCGTCTCCTGCCTGGTCGAGCGCCATGGCGCGCGACTGGCCGTCGTCACCGAAGCCGGGCACGCGCCCCTGCCGGCGGAGAACGAGCGCGAGGAACGCGTGATCGCGTGCTTGCGCAGACGCCTCGGCCACGTCTCGATCGAGCGTGGCGCGCTTTCGGGGTCGGGACTGCAAAACCTCTACGAAGCCTTGGCGGAGATTGACGGCGCTCAGGTTCCGCATCGCGACGCCGCCGCCATCACCAAGGCGGCCCTGGACGGCAGTTGCTCCATCAGCCGTGCGACGTTGGAGATGTTTTGCGCCATCCTCGGTTCCGTCGCCGGCAATCTCGCTGTGACATTCGGTGCCCGCGGTGGCGTCTATATCGCCGGTGGAATCGTGCCGCGCTTTCGCGAGTTCTTGATGGCCTCCGCGTTCCGCGCCCGGTTCGAAGCCAAGGGCCGGTTCCAGGACTATCTGCGGAACATCCCGACCCGGCTCGTGATCAAGCCCGACGCGAGCTTCGTTGGCCTGAAGATGTTTGCCGACCACAATGTGGATTGAGGCACGAAGCTTTTCTCCGCTCAGCGGTTCCACAATTCACAGCTGATTTGCAGCGGGTGCCGTTCCGACCATCAACGTGCTTGCCTGCATGTTCCCGATGAGAAACAATCAAACCGTGTGTGGCGTAGTTGCGGGGCGTAGCATGCGTAAGCAGGATTTGGGTTTCGACTATCACCGCTATCACCGTCTGCTGAGCGAAGCGGACGACGAAGGCAAGCGGCTGGCGCTGATCGAATTGTTGATCGAGGAAAAGGCGCGCGACCGGCTGGCCGCCCAACGGGTTTCGGACCGCGCGGCCATGACCGCCCACACCATCGCCACGGTGCTGAAGAACGGCCGCAACTGAGACTTGCACTCCGCTCGCGGCGGTGGAAACGCGGGATTCCTTTGCGAATTCGTTAACGACGCCTCGCAATCTCACGTCAAACTTTTTGCTCTAAGAGTTCCCTCACCTGATGCAATTCAGGATCAACAACAGGGGGAATGAACATGAGCATGATTTCGCTTGCTGCGATGCCGGCCGTCGCTGAAACGCGTTCCGCCAATTCGTCCTTCAAGACCATCTTGCTGTTCTGCTGCGCGGGCCTGGTCGCCTCGTTCGGCCTGATGGCGTCCGGCATCGACCTCGGCGCCGGCCTGATCTGAGAGTGCGACAGCCTCTCGTCAGATGGCCGCCCCTATCGGGCGGCCATTTTCGTTTCAGTGCGGCGCCTCGACTGCGCCTTCCGGAAACATCGAATCGATCATCGCCTTGAGCTGATCCATTGCGATCGGCTTGCGCAGGATCGGCCGGCGCCGGAGCAAGGACGGCAGCAGTTCCGGCCCGTAGCCGGTGGCGAACAGAAACGGCTTTCCGCGGCGCTCGATCAGGTCGGCGACGGGGTCGACGTAGACGCCCATCAGATTGATGTCGAGGATGGCCAGATCGTATTGCGCGGTCATGGCGAACGCGCTGGCGTCCCGAACATTATCCGCTTCCGCGACGACGTGGTGGCCGAGTTCCGCCACCATGTCGGCGATCATCATCCGGATCAGCGCCTCGTCTTCGACCAGGAAAACGGAGAGTCCGTCCGCCATATCAACCCCGCAGTCAGCTTGCGAAGATGATCATACCTCAAATTTGGAGAGGATTCACGAATTCATAGCGGGCTCCGTTAATTCAGACGCGCCCGATCCGATTCAACTTGATCAATCCAATCCACGCTCGTGGCTCAGACGCACCATCTCCTGAATGAAGACCTGCTTCTGCTTGTCATCGAGGCTTGAATAAAGGGGCTCGGCGGCATCGGCGACATTGCGCTGGTCGGCGGCACGGTCGATCAGGAACTGCGACTCGTTGCGCATCTGCTCGATGATGTCGTCGGGGGGATCCCGCTTGGCGCGGGCAACCCGCAGGTTGAGCCGCTCCGCACCATTGTGTCCCAGGTAGTGCATCGCGCTGGAGAAACCGTACCAGTGCTTCTCCTGCTCAGGCGTGAGGTTCAGCTCGGTCTTGATCCGTTCGATATAGGCATCACTGTTGGCAACGATCTGCTCGGCGGTCTGCTGCGGTGCGCCGGGCTGGGTGAGGACAGTGACGTCTTTGCCGTCCTTGCCCTGCGGTGCGTTCTTCGCCTCCTTGGTGGCCTTGGCGCCCTTGCCCGCCTTGTTGGCGCTCTTGGCATCCTTGTCCTTGGCCGCGCCCGGCTGCTTGGCATCCTTGCCGGAGTCTTTGGCAGCCGGCGGCGGCGGATTGCCGCCATTGTTGCCGACGCCGAGCACGCCGGTGAAGACCCCGACCACGCCGCCGATCGCGCCGCCGAGCACGCCACCGACCGGACCTGCCGCCTTGTTTCCGGCCGCCGCGCCGTCCTGAACGCCTTTGACCAAGCCCTGAGCATTGGCCACTGCGGCGGCACCGAGCAGCAACGCAAGCACGGCCCCGAGCGCGAAACATCGCCGCATGTGAAGCCGCGCTGACGGCGCCGGGTTGATCATTCTCGTCTCCATCGTCGATCTGACTGGCCTGTTGGGCGGGAGCCCCCCCCCGCCGCAACTCTATCGTTTCCGCCGCTTTGCGGTCCAGACGCCGCCGATCGCTGTCCACGCCCGAAAAGTCTTTCGCGCGAAGCGGTTATGCAGGCTTATTCGAAACTGCGGCGTAATTGCGCACGGATCGTTCCCGACCGGCTCGCGCGAAGTGTGCGTCGCAAAACAAGCGATCGCCCGCACGGCACGCCCTCGCAACGGGACGCAACGTTAGTTCTATGCGCGAGCCGTTTGGTTTTCTCGACAGACGCGATCAATCATGATCTGATCGCGCTACCAATTTGCTGCGGCCTTCGCGAATTGCACATGGGGGCCGACGGCATCAATAAGAAAATCGAACAACAAGAACTCGGAAAAAGAAGTCGTAGAGGAAACTCCAACAACAACACCCAAGCGAGGAAACGAGATGTCACGCAAGGCACTGACGCGACGTCAATTTGTGGCTGCCACTGCATTGTCCTCCACAGCGCTGATCACGGCGCCCTATGTCCGCGGCGCTTACGCCGCCGGCAAGCTCTCGATCGGCTTCTGGGACCATTGGGTCCCCGGCGCCAATAAGGCCTCGACCGACCTCGTCAACGAATGGGCGGCGAAGGAGAAGGTCGAAGTCACGATCGACTACATCCCCAGTCAGGGCAATAAGAACCTGCTCACCATTGCCGCCGAAGCGCAGGCAAAGTCGGGCCACGATATTTTCGCCATGCCGACGTGGTGGGCCCACGCCAATGCCGAGCAGTTGGAGAACGTTAGCGATATCATGGGACCGATCATCGCCGAGAACGGCGAGGTCAACGGCACCGCCAAGTATCTCGGCACGGTCGGGACCAAATGGCTTGGAGTCCCGGCCTGCGTCGGCAGTCAGATCAAGGGCCCCTGCTCCCGCATCGATTTGATGAAGAAGCATGCCGGCATCGATGTACAGGCGATGTATCCGGCCGGTTCTGAACCAAAAGCGGATGATTGGACCCTCGAAACATTCCTGAAGGCTGCCGAAGCCTGTCACAAGGCTGGCGTCCCGTTCGGCATCGGCCTCGGCGAGACCACAGACAACGTCGATACGGCGGGCGCGATCTTCCTGTCGTTTGGCGCCCAGCTCGTCGACGCCAAGGGCAATCTCACCGTCAAGACCGATGCGGTACGTCAGGCACTCGACTTCTACAAGAAGCTGATCAACTTCCTGCCGCCTGACGTCGCAGCCTGGGATGACGCATCCAACAATAAATGGCTGGTCTCCGGCCGGGGGGCGATGATCATGAACCCGCCGAGCGCCTGGGCCGTTGCCAAGCGCGACGCGCCGCAGGTTGCAGAGCAATGCTGGACCCACGGCTTCCCGGCCGGACCCAAGGGGCGTTTTGCGCCCTACCTGCCGTACTTCTGGAGCATCTGGAATTTCTCGAAGAACAAGGACGCGGCAAAGAGCCTCCTGGTCCATTTGTCGAAGCCGGCGGCCATCGAAAAGATGGTGGTGGCCAGCGGCGGCTACGATCTACCAGCCTATGACAAGCTGACGACGTTGAAGGTTTGGCAGGAGGAAGGGCCGCCGAAGGGCACGCTCTATCACTATCCGAACCCCTACAAGCATCAGACGCTGTCGATTGCAGCCTCGCCGGCGCCGCCGAAGATTGCACAGCAAATCTACGCGCAGGCCACGCTTACCAAGATGTGTCTGCGTTATCATCAGGGTGAAGCGATGGAAAAGACGCTCGCCTGGGCCGAAGGCGAATGTGAAGGCTTCATGCGGAGCTGAGACGGCGAGGTGTCGCCGCAAGCGGCCGTGAGCCGTCTTGCGGCGACACCTCCTCCCGCCTCGGCACGAGCCGGGAACAGTTCCGAAATCGAGCCCTTTGAATCAAACCGCGCGAGGAAAATGCATCATGGCGGATGTCGCATTGCAGCCGGACAGGGTTGGCGCAGCGCAACCGGCGCGAAAACGCTCCAGTCTGCAGAAGGCGCTTAAACGCAAATCCACCGCCGCGTTCCTGATGACGCTACCGCTGATCATCCTCATCACGGTTCTGGTGCTCTATCCTGCGTTCTATTCGCTTCATCTGGCGACCCTCAACAAGTCGATGCAGAGATTCATCGGTCTCGGCAACTTTGAATTCCTGTTCAAGCGCGACACCTTCTGGCTGGTCGTCAAGCAATCGTGCATCTTCGCGATCACGGCTGTGCTGTTCAAGGCGCTGATCGGGTTCATCGTCGCGCACTTCGTCCACAACATTCCGGCCAAGGGTCAGCGCAAATGGCGCGGCATGCTGCTGGTCCCGTGGGTGACCCCGCCCGCCATGAGCACACTGGCATGGCTGTGGCTGTTCGATCCCTCCTACAGTGCATTCAACTATACGCTGTCGTTCTTCGGGATCGGCCCGATTCCATGGACCGGCGATGCGGCCTGGGCGCGCTTCTCCGTCATTCTGGTCAATGTCTGGTACGGCGCGCCGTTCTTCATGATCATGTATCTGGCCTCCCTGAAATCGGTGCCCGACCAGCTCTATGAAGCGGCAGCGATTGACGGCGCCAATTGGTGGCAACGCATCTGGTACGTGACGCTGCCGATGATGCGCAACATCATAGCAATCACGACGCTGTTCTCGCTGATCGTCACCTTTGCCAATTTCGACATCGTACGCATCCTGACCGCCGGCGGCCCTCTCGACCACACCCACATCTTCGCCACCTGGGCCTTCAGGATCGGCATCGAAGGAAGCGACATTCCGCTCGGTGCCAGCGTCTCCCTGTTCATGGTGCCAATCCTGGCGATCGCAGCGATATTCATCCTGCGGGATGTCAACAAGCGCGGGAATGAAGCCTGATGAGCTCAGTCACGATCGACAAGGCGGCGCCGACGCGCACGGTCAAGTATGGAAGCATGAGCCGCGACCGCAAATGGGCGCTGCGGTGGTCGTACTTCTTCCTGACGCTGTTTGCGGTCTTCTCGCTGCTCCCGCCCATCTACATGCTGATCACCTCGCTGAAGAGCAGCGCCGAGATCTCGGCGGCGACCAATCCATGGTGGGTTTTCCAGCCCACGCTCGAAAACTATGTCGGGCTGCTGACGTCAAACCAGTTTCTGCGGTTCTTCTGGAATTCCGCGCTGGTCTCGATCTTCGTGGTCACCATCACGATGCTGATCAGCGTGCCCGCGGCATTTGCCCTTGCGCGGATGCGGTTCTGGGGGTCGGCCACGCTGGCGACCGGCGTGTTCCTGACCTACCTGATCCCGGACAGCCTGTTGTTCATTCCGTTGTTCAAGGTGTTTGCGCTGTTCGGCGACTGGACTGGCATCCAGCTCATCAACCGTTGGTACGTGCTGCTCTTCATCTATCCGACGCTGACGGTGCCGTTCTGCACCTGGATCATGATCGGCTACTTCGCCTCGATTCCCAAGGAGCTCGACGAGGCCGCCATCATCGATGGAGCGTCCTGGTTCCAGACGCTGACCCGGATCTTCATTCCGGTGGCGCTGCCGGGGCTGATCGCCGCGACCATCTTCGCCTTTACGGTGTCCTGGGCGCAATTCCTCTATCCGCTCGTGTTTACCACCTCCACGGACCAACTCGTCCTGCCGGTCGGCATCATCACCACGCTGATCAAGGGCGACGTCTTCAACTGGGGGCAGATCATGACCGGCGCGCTGCTCGGCGCGGCGCCGCCGCTGATCATCTACGCCTTCCTGATGGACTACTACATTGCCGGCCTGACCGCCGGCGCGACAAAGGGTTGATGGCGAGGAGCTAAAGTTCGATGGCTGACGTTGCTTTGCGGAAGGTAGTTAAGCGTTACGACGATGTCGAAGCGGTGCGCGGCATCGACCTCGACATCGCCGACCACGAATTCATCGTGCTGGTCGGCCCCTCCGGCTGCGGCAAGTCGACGACGCTGCGGATGATTGCAGGCCTCGAGGACATCAGCGACGGCGACATCATGATCGGCGGCGACGTCGTCAACGACGTGCCGCCGAAGGACCGCGACATCGCGATGGTGTTCCAGAACTACGCGCTCTATCCGCACATGACGGTCGCGGAGAACATGTCGTTCGGATTGCGTTTGAAGCACTACCCCAAGGCCGAGATTAAAGCGCGGGTGACGGAAGCCGCCCGCCTGCTCGACATCACCGACCTGATCGACCGCAAGCCGAAGCAGCTCTCCGGCGGCCAGCGCCAGCGCGTCGCCATGGGCCGGGCCATCGTGCGCAATCCGAAGGTGTTCCTGTTCGACGAGCCGCTATCCAATCTCGACGCGAAACTCCGCGTGCAGATGCGGATCGAGATCAAGAAGGTGCATCAGAAGGTGCGCACCACCACGGTCTACGTCACCCACGACCAGGTCGAGGCGATGACCCTGGCCGATCGCGTCGTGGTGATGAACAAGGGACGCATCGAGCAGATCGGCACCCCGAACGAGCTCTATCACAAGCCGGCAACGCGCTTCGTCGCCGGCTTCATCGGCTCGCCCGCGATGAACTTCATCCCGTGCCGGCTCGAGGATGTCGGCGGCACGTTGCAGATCCGCCTCACCGACCGCATCGCCTTCGCGCTGCCGCCGGCCCGTGCCGCGCGCTACAACGCGCTGCCGCGCACCGACAAGCTGCTGCTCGGCATCCGCCCCGAGCATCTCACCGAGTCGCACGCGCATCTGGAGCCCGGCGTCGAGACCTTCGACACCGTGCTCGACGTCACCGAACCGATGGGAATGGAGACGCTGGTCTATTTCGGGCTCGACGGCACGCCGGTCTGCGGCCGCGTCAA
This sequence comes from Bradyrhizobium guangxiense, assembly GCF_004114915.1. Taxonomy (NCBI): domain Bacteria; kingdom Pseudomonadati; phylum Pseudomonadota; class Alphaproteobacteria; order Hyphomicrobiales; family Nitrobacteraceae; genus Bradyrhizobium; species Bradyrhizobium guangxiense. Next base: position 3,234,936 of record NZ_CP022219.1, read on the forward strand.
TCCCAATGCCGGCGCCAAGGACGGGGCACCCATGCGTTTGGCGATGGACCTCAACAATATGCACCTGCTAAACGAGGCCACCGGCGTCGTGTTGTGACGCCGGTCCAAGAAACTCGTGCAGGCAGGGGACGATGGCGACCAACAAGAAGAAGATTTTCGTTACACAGACTTTGTCGCCAGGGGCACGTGCCCTCCTCACCCAGCGGGACGATATCGAGCTCGTCGAATTTTCCAACCTGATCTCGGCCAAGGATTTCGAGGCCCTGCTGAAGAGCCACGCCCCGGTCCACGGCGTGGCGCTCGGCGCCACCGCCTTCGGCGAGACCGAGCTCGAGGCGGCGCGCGACATGAAGGTGGTGACGCGGATCGGCGTCGGCTTCGACGCCGTCGACGTGCCCGCCCTCCCCCGCCGCAAGGTGCCGCTGATGGTCGCCGGCAGCGCCAACTCGCCTTCGGTCGCCGAACAGGCGCTGTTCATGATGCTGACGCTGGCGAAACGGGCCAATGAACTGCATGCCTGCGTCAAGGACGGCAAATGGGCCGACCGGCTCGGCATGCTGCCGTTCGATCTCTACGGCAAGACCGTGCTGATCATCGGCTTCGGCCGCATCGGCAGCCGCACCGCCAAGCGGTGCCTGGCGATGGAAATGAACGTGCAGGTCTACGATCCCTACAAGCCGGCCGCCGAGATCAAGGCCGCCGGCTGCGAGCCCGTCGCTGACCTCGACGCGGCGCTGCCGAACGCCGATTTCGTCACCATCCACTGTCCGAAGACGCCGGAGACGGTTGGCCTGTTCGATGCGGCGCGGATCGGCCGGATGAAGCCGAAATCCTATCTCATCAACACCGCCCGCGGCGGCATCGTGAAGGAAGCCGCGCTCTACGACGCCCTGGTCTCGGGCAAGCTTGCCGGCGCCGGCATCGACGTGTTCGAGGTGGAGCCGCCGCCGGTCAGCAACGCGTTGTTCGCCCTGCCCAACGTCATCATCGCCCCGCATGTCGCCGGCGTCACGGTCGAGGCGGTCCAGCGCATGAGCGAGCAGACCGCGCGCAACATCCTGAGTGTGCTGGACGGCGATCCGATCCGGCAGAACGTCATCAACCAGGATGTGCTGGCCTGAACGGAGCAAAGGCGGGCGGAGACATCCGCCGCCTTCGGATGGCCAGAATGCGTCCCATTTTGGTGCAGATCGGGCCCCAACTCAGCCTTAATCAAACGCGCCTAATGTTCCCGGCCGCGGCGGCAGTGGGACAGACTTGCCGGCCGCGTCGAGCTGGAGGATGGAGCCTTGGCAGAGATCGACCCGACCGACCACGCGCTGGCGACCATCGCCAGCATCCTGGAGCACCCCGAGCCCGTCCTCGTCGTTCGCCAGACCGAGACCGAAATCGTGGTCGCCGGAGAGCGTGAGCACGTTGCTTCCGACGAGGCTCCGGTCATCGACGAGCAACCGGCGGTCGACGAGCCCCCCGTGGTCGAGGAGCAGCCGCTGGTGCCGGAGCACACCGATGCCGACGGCTACAGCAAGGTCGGGCCCGGGCCGATGGTGGCGATCCGACTCAAATGGACGGTCCATCGCGGCGATGACGGCCAGTATTACGTGCACGAGACCATCGGCGAACAATCGGCTCCCGTGGTCAGCGGCCCCATGACCAGCGAGGCCGCGGTGCATTTCGTCGATGCCCAGGAGGGCGAGGCGCATCGGCGCTTCGAGCTGCTGCGCAGCGAGATCGCCGGCCGCAGCTCGCTCGCCGATTACGAGCGCAAGGGCGAAGCCTGACGCCCCCAGGCTGCTACTTCCGTCCGAGGTAATCCTTCTTCACGAGCTCGACGCCTGCGTGCCGCAACAGGTCGTAGGAGGTCGTGACGTGAAAGAAGAACTGCGGGACGCTGAACGTCAGCAGCAGCGTCCGCCCGGTGAAGGGCAGCTCGGTCCCGTTCTTCAGCTTGAAGAAGACATTGCGCTCCGCCGCGGCGTCGATATCCGCGCGCGCCAGGCTTTCGATGAACTCGATCGAGGTCGCGATGCGTGCCTGGAGCCCGGCCATATCGTGCTCCAGCGCCGGTAGCGCCACCGGCTCGCACTCCGCCAGCAAGGCCGGGGCGAGCACGGCATGCCGACAAGCCTCGCCGACCTGCTGCGCCAGGTCATACATGTTCGGCGCAAGGCGCATGCCGAGCAGGACCGCAGAATTGAACTTGCGGGCCTCGGCATAGGCGACGCCCTTGTCGAGCAGGACCGACAGATTGCGCAAGTACGGCACGAAGAGGCCTACCGAGGCCTCGTACATCGAGATCGTCACGTCGGAGATTCCTTTCAATTCCGCCTCGCCAGCGACGGGCATCTGGTCTAAATCCACATCCGAAGAGCTGCACAATGACAGCTCGCGCAGGGGTGGAGAAGAGATGATCGTTCGGATGGCTGTTCGAATCTTGGTCGCTTTGGCCGTGGTGCTGCTGGCAAGCCTTTCGGTCCACGCGCAGCAGGCGCCCTCGCGCCTCGACGAGATCGTCAAGCGCGGCATCCTGCGCGTCGGCATGACCGGCGACTACAAGCCCTTCACCTATCTGGACAAGGCGACGCAGACATTCAGCGGCTTCGACGTCGACATGGCGGAAGCGCTCGGCAAGGCGCTCGGGGTCAAGGTCGAGTTCGTCCCGACGGCCTGGCCGAAGCTGATGAAGGATTTCGAGGCCGACCAGTTCGACATCGCCATGGGTGGCGTCTCGGTCACGCTGGACCGGCAGAGGAAGGGCTTCTTCTCGACGCCAATCATGCGCGAAGGCAAGACGCCGATAGCCCGCTGCGCCGACGTCGGCAAGTACCAGAGCATCGCCGACATCGACAAGAAGGGCACCCGCGTGATCGTCAATCCCGGCGGCACCAACGAGCGCTTCGCGCGTGCCAACATCAAGGACGCCGAGATCACCGTGTTCGCCGACAACACCGTGATCTTCGACGAGATCGCCAAGGGCAATGCCGATCTGATGATGACAGACGCCTCCGAGACGCGCTACCAGCAGAAGCAGCACGCCGGCGTGCTCTGCGCTGTGCATCCAGAAAAGCCGTTCGACTTCTCCGAGAAGGCCTATTGGCTTCAGCGCGACATGGCACTGAAGGCTTTCGTCGACCAATGGCTGCACATTTCCATGGAGGACGGCAGCTACAGGAAGATCTACGCCGCCTGGTTCGACTAGCGTTTTCGCGCGATACCGGCGCGCAGGGCGCATAAGACGCTGGATCCCGCTCCGATCGGCGGGAACGGCGCTCCAGGCCGCGCCCTCCTGTCGCCCGTCTTGGCCCAACTTTGGACCGGCCACCGGTCTATTGAACCCGGGACAGCGGGACGACGACTCATACCGAGACAGTGATCTAGATCACTTTCTGCATTCAAACCGGCGCGTAAGCGTCGGTCCGGGGACCACCTGTTCAGGAGATGGAAATGAGGAAGCTGTTGGCCACGGCCGCATTCCTTTTGGCGAGCACGGCTGCGCAGGCGCAGTACACCTTCGAATATGGCGGGCGCACCATCCGCATCGACCCGGACCGCGGCACGGTGCAGATCCCCGGCGTGTACGACAACACCGGTCAGACCAAGGCCAAGAAGGCCAAGAAGAACGAGACATCCCCGGGCCAGCCGCCGCAGCAAGCCACGATCGAACCGCAAACGCCGGCTGCGTCGGCCCCAACCCCGGTCACCACGCCCCCCGCCGCCGTGCAGGCGCCCGCGCCTGCCCCTGCTGCCGCAGCAGCGCCGCCTCCGGCTCCGCCTGCGGCAGCGACCGCCAGCAACGCACCGGCCGCGACGGCCGTCTTGCCGCCACCCGCGCCCCCTGCGGCACCTGCGCCGGTCGAGCAGCAGGCGGCTCCCGCTGCGCCGTCGCCGGCCGCGACAGTGGCTGCGGCCCCCCCGGTTGCAGCCCCGCCTCCGCCGCCTGCCCCCGCTCAGGCCGCCGCCGTCGCCCCACCGGCCCCGGCAGCCGCTTCCACGCGCGATCTCAACTCACCGCTCGGGGTCTGGCTGACCGAGGAGAAGGAAGGCAAGGTCCGCATCGAGCAATGCGGCGCCAATCTGTGCGGCTATTCGGTCGACAGCAAATCGAACCAGAACGGCGAGCAGGTCCTGATCAACATGAAGCCGGGCAAGGACCAGAAGTGGTCGGGCCGTATCCTCGATCCGAACTCCGGCTCGACCTACGATTCGACGATCGCGATGAAAGGCACGGACCGTCTGCGCGTGCAGGGCTGCGCCTTCGGCGGCATGTTCTGCGGTGGCCAGACCTGGACACGGCTCAACTGAGCGGCTGCACCGAAGCCAACATAGCGCAGCTCCGCTGACGTTTTCGCCGCGCAACCCGCCATCGACGACACGACTGCCGAAATGGCAGTCGCTATCCCGCACCAATGAGAGCCGCATCCCCGGCGCGCGATTCAAACGCATCCATGTGAACCACTTCATACTCCACCCGCGGATGTGCTTCTAGTCTGGATTGATCGTCAGGCTATTTGCGACCTTTATACGACACAGTCGGCACCGTTTCGCCGAGACGAGTAGACCGAAACGAGTCATTTCCCAGACATCCTTTCGGCGCCGGTCGTTGCGTAAGCGAGCGAGGTTGTTATGGAGGAACTCCGTGCGACGCCATCGCTAGTCTCAGGTGACTGGGGCCCCGGCTCGCTGATGTCGGAAGAACGCATACGGCGCCATGTCATCGGCGCACTCCGAAGCCGGCAGACAAGCCTGACGACCGCGCTGCAGCCGCTGGTCACAGAGCAAGCGCGGGTGCTCGTTTCGGAATTCGGCTTCGACGCCAAGACGGTCGGCAAGATCCTGCAATCGCAAAACACCGTGCTGAGCGTCCTGTCGGATCGGTATGACGCGCTCGATGAAGCCGCGCATTACAGCGAGATCCCCTTCGTCGAACTGGCGCATGATGGCCGCATCGTCTATTCGAACGCGGCATTCGACAAGCTTATTCCCGGCAGCCGCGGCGCTCCCTTCTCCGGTCTGTTCGGATCCCGTGCGGCCGATGTGTGGATGGCCCTCCGGGCAAATCACAACACGAGCTTGCGCGCAGACATCCAGACCAACGAAACGGTTCGTCAGGTCAGGGTCGAGATTGGCCCGCTGCGCGACGAAGATGGCAAGCCCGGCAATTATGCACTGCTTCTCGACCAGAGCGCCGAGCAGAGCCGCCTCGATGCCCTGCAGGATGGTGTGCTCCGAACCGACCTGACCGGCAAGATCCGGTTCGCGAACGAGCGCGCGGTGCAGGTTCTGGGATTCTCGGAATCAGAGCTCAAGGAGATGCCGCTCTCCGAGGTATTCGGCCCCGACGACGAGGGAACGACGAACCTGTTCGCCGAATGGACCACCAGGCAAACGGGGTTCTCGAGCTTCGTCCGGCTGCGCCCAAAAGACAGGCGCTCCATTCTGGCAAGGGTGAGCGGAACGCCCTACATGGAAGCAACGAACAGCTCGGCGGGGCTGTTGGTGCTGTTCGCCCCTCTTGCAGAAGATCGCGCGCGCCAGGAGCTCAAGACGATTCTCGTCGAGCACGACGATCCGCAAGAGATCATCGAAGCAACGCTTCAGGCGATCGGCAAGGTCATCCCGTTCGAAATGAGCATGTTCGGGGTTTACAACGATCTCAACGACTATTGGCGTGCGCTCACGATCTTTCCAAGACCCGACTGGGAGTGGAGCACGCGTTGGTTCACGGTGCCGCCGGTTGTGATCGAGTGGCTCGAGCAGGGCAAGACGTGGGACAACAATCTGGCCGCATTCGTCGAAAGCCGCAATCCCGAGGAAAAGGACAACCCGGTAAGCAAGGCCATCATCGCCGACAAGTTCGAGTCGATGCTCGTATTGCCGATCCGCAAGGCGGGAGGCCAGTTTGGAAGCTCGCTGGCTCTGCTGTCCCGCACGCAGAAATACACGGCTTCGGATTTGCGCACACTGCAAAATCTCGGCGTCGAGGAGATATTGCAGGCCGCAAACGCCGCGATGGAACAGGCTCAGGCGCGCGCCTTGCGCAAACTCAAGGATGATCTGAACAAGGCTCCGAGTGCACGCGCCATCGCCGAGCTGCTCGCCACGGGCGCCACGAAATGCCTGGGCTGGGAATATGTCGGCGTGTTCCGGGTCGATCGTCTGCGCGGCAAGTTCGTCCTCGTCGCCGAACACGTCAAGAACGACCGCAACCTGCTTGTGAAAGCAGCCGACCGCAAGGCCGAATACACCCAGGAGCTGTCCAGCGGCATGCTCGGCAGCTGCCTGGCCGCGCGGGATATCCTCGTCGTTCCCGACATCAGCGATGCCGAGAGCAATTACGGCTTCATCAAGACCGCACCCGATCAACGATCGGCCATGACTGTGCCCCTGTTCGTGAACGGCAAGATCGAACTGATCCTGGACATGGAATCATCGGAGCTGAACGCGTTCCGTGGACCCGATCGCGACGCGGCAAGTGGCCTCGCCGCCGATTGCGAACAGATCTTTGCGGCTCGCTGGCACGAAGCGATCGAGCACGCGCTCATGAACAGGATCGAGCAGGCGGCCGTCATCGTCGACGCCGTGGGGTCGATCTGCCACATGAACGGTGCAGCCATGAGCATCTTCGGCCAGACGCGCGACAAGAAGCTCTCGTCATTTGGTGCCCGGGACGAGGATTCGAGACAACTGTCGGAATCCGGGATTCAGCACCGTCTTCGCCTCCATTTGTCGATCGGCGATGCACCGCGCACCGAACTGGCTGTTCTGGCAAATCGCGAGCCGCTAAACGACGACTATGGTCATCAGCTCTGGCTGTTCACCAGCCTTGCCGATCAAAGTCGGGAGAGCGACTGGGGCTATCTGGAGGAGACCGTCACGGCGGTCGCGCGCGAGACGCGCGCCCCGCTGCTGATGGCCGACGGCCTGCTGCGCGGCGCCGCATCGCTCTTGAGCAACCCGGACCTCATGAGAAATTGCGCCGATCTGCTCGAGCAGGCCGCCAATCACCTGCTCAGGGCCGATCTCACGTTCGAGCGTCTGTCCGACCGTCTGACCGTGCAGCAAGCTCCGCAGGAGGCGCCCGAGCAATTTGACGTGTTGGATGTGCTCTATCACGAGATCGAGGGCCTTCCGGTCGAAGATCGCGACGCGATCCACATCGTCGACGAGATTGCGACCCGCCGCCCCTTGCTGGTCAACGGTTGGACGAAGCGGTTGAGCTTTGCGTTTCGTTCCGCCCTCAGCTCCCTGCTGTTGTTGCGCATTACGCCGAGCGACAAGCTGACCGTGACCATCGCGGAACGGCCGCCGCATCACTTCTCGGTGTCCATGCGCTTGCCCGCGACGATCGCCGACACGCTGGCTGCGGCGGCGGACCCAATCGAGCAGAGCCAGCACCGGGCCCGACAGATGGCCAGCGTCGCGGTCGAGGCGATACGCAAGACTGCCGAGCAGCACGACGGCACTCTGGCCGATTTGGACGGCGCGGGCTTCGAGTTCGACCTGCCATTGTGCGCGCAGGAGGCACCAACATGACAGCAAGGATTGCTATCGCCACCGCCGAGCCAAGCATGTTCGAAACGCTGCGGGCACATCTGCTCGCGGCGGGAGTGACCGTGGAGGACTTGTATGACAAGCCTCTGACGACCCCGGACCAGACGAGCGAGTGGCTCGTCGCGAATGAAACCGAATTGCTCGTGCTCGATGCCCGGTTGCCGACCGACCCGAACACCGCCTACGACTCACGCACGACGTATGGCGCGAAGCGCGTTCTCAACACCGTGCTGGCGCAGGATCCGCACACCTCCGTGCTGGTCATGGCCCCTTCGTTGGGGACCTGCGTGGACCTCGACGAGGATTGCAGAGCAGTCGGCAATGCGTTGATCCTGCCGATGGATACGCTGCAGTTGCACCGGCATCGGATCTTGCGCCCGTTCATTGCGACGCTCACCGGCCGTCCCGACGAGACGGACGCCATTCCCGGCGCGTTCCGCGTGATCGAGATCGAGATCCACAGCGCCAAGGTGGAATGCCGGCTCGGAACGGGTGAAGACGGCTCGCCGATGCTTCGCTGGAACACCATCAGCGATCTCGATGACCTCAAGTCCGCCGCTCAAACCTATGCACGCGATGAGATGCCGCCGACCAACTGGCTCGGCCAGACCCGGGATGTCGGAACACGCCTGTTCAAGAGCTTCGTCGTCAAGGCCATCGGCGAACATCTGTTCTCGCAGATCGAGAAGTCCGCGGGCGGACTTGTGGGACTGTCGTTCCGGTTCGTCATCAGCGATGCCGGCTTCTACTCGGTGCCCTTCGAGGCGAGCGTGCGTTATCTCTCGGAGGAAAATGGGCCGTTCGTGCTGCTCTATGCGCCGATTGTCCGGCGCATTCCGTCCTTCGTCCGTGGAAGGACCAGTGAGCGGGCGCGGATCAGACCGGGCGCGAAAATGATGTTCGTTCGCTCTCAGATCGGCGAACATCCCGACCTGAAGCTCGACAGCGCGATCTGCGACGGCAAGAAGTTCGACAAGCTCGGCAATATCGATATCGAGCTGGATCACGTGAAGACGCTCGGCGCCCAAGGCCATTTCGATCTGAGGATCGTCAACCTGTCGGACGCTCCTCCGGGCGAGGCCGCCCCCTATCTGCTGAAGCAGCTCGACGCGTTTCGGCCGACCATCCTCCACTACGCCGGGCACGCCTGGAGCGACGGCCAGAAAACCGCGACCCTCGTCCTGCCCGGAATGCAACCGGAGCAGGCCGTCGGCCTGAAGCTCGACAGGGTTGCGGCATCGGACGGCCTGTCAGCGACCACGCTGGTTTACCTCTCGGCCTGCCGCGGCATCTCCAAGGGCTGCGTTCAGCAACTGGTGATGAATGGGATTCCCTATGCTTTGGGCTTCCGATGGAATGTCGAGGACGAACGCGCGCCGCAGTTCGCCAGGGAGTTCTATGACGAACTCTACAAGACGCGGTCCGTGTGCCTGGCGTTCCGCAAAGCGTGTCGCGCATCCTGGGAAAGCCTGAAATACGACGACGAAAGCCCGATCTGGCTGTCGCCGATCCTGCTGGCGCAGTCGACCGATTGGGCGGCTCGCTGCCAGTGAGCAGCTCGTAGTGGACGAACGTCATGACAGTCTGGGCCACACTCAAGAACGTCGTCGAGCACGGGGCGAGCCGCGAGCTGCGGCGCCCTTATGTCGGCTACGTCGCTTCGACCGGTAGCAATGCAGCGACGGCGGGACAGGCCTTCGTGCCCGAAGCGAGCTATTTCGGCGTGCGCATGGTCGAGATGGGTTTGCGCGAGGGCGGCAAGTTCTTCAGCTCGTTCCTCCCGCTCGGCGTCGTGCTCACCGAGTTCAGTTTCGGCGACGGGCGGCAGCGCCGGCCCACGATCTTGAGCAATGACGAGATCGCCGCTCAGCTGAAGGGAGCCGGTGCCGCGCCAGGTTATGTCGATTTCAAGAATATCTACGCGGTCCGGCGCGCGCCGATGAAGCAGGACAATCTGTCTCTGTTCGTCGGGCTCTTCCGTCTTCCGTTTCACGACGTCGCCCAGCAGGTCCTGCAATTGGCCGCCGACCTGACCACGCAGACCGGGCTCGCGCCGGGTGTCTCCGACGGGCTGCGTGTGGCTGAAAAGATCTACGACCGGGTCGCCGGCCTGTTCGGACTCAACATCGTCACGCCCCTGTTCTCCTATGCCGACGGCAACGCGCTTGGCCGCAGCGGCTATCTGCTGGTCGCGGGTTCCGACCTCGAGGAAACGGCGGCCAAGCGGCTGGTGGTGACCGACGACCGATTGCTGCTGGACGGCCAGCGCGTGTCGGGACTGGACTATTGCCTCCTTGCCATCGAGTTCACGGCCAGCCTGCTGCCCGACGGGCCGGACACGATCAATCCTCTCACGCAACTCGGATTTCATCGACACTGGCAGGGTGTCGCAAGCAGCATCATGAAGCGGGAGTTGGAGCAAGCGGACGAACAGATGTTGACGCTGCGCGCCGAGGTGATCACCTCGCCCGAGCTTGCCGAAAACGATCGTCTGGTGGCGATCGGCGCCTACCAGACCAGCTACGACAAGCTGGTGGAGCGCGTGACCCCGAGAAACGCTCACCGCGGCTGGGAGAAGGCACTTCTGCCTGACCCCAACGACAAGACGATCATCAAGCCGGGCGTGACCGAGGTCCTGAAGGGCATGCAAATCCGCCTGCTCATCAAGGGCGCCCCGGAGGATCCCGACAAGCTGTTCGCGTCAGAGGCCTTCGCACTGCGAACAACGGTCGGCAAAGCCGCTCTGGCCGACTCCGACTCCGCCGTCGCGCTGGCGCGCGTGATCGATCGCGCCGCGGCAACAAGGTGATGGCACCGGCTCCGGCGCGTGGCGAGGCCCGCTGTGCACGGGCACCTGGACGGCGGAGACGATGTAAGTCGCCGTGTCCCGGCTCGGCGACGCATCGCCACCGGCGATGCGTCTTGTCCGGGACATGACAGCCTTAGCCGAGCGGCGCGCCGTACTCCGCGTCCGTCACCGGCTCCAGCCAGGTCGAGTAGTTGCCGTCGAGCGCTTCCTGCATGGCGATGTGGCACATGGCGTTGGTTGGCGATGCGCCGTGCCAGTGCACTTCACCCGGCGGAATCCAGACGGTGTCGCCGGGACGGATTTCCTGGACCGGTCCACCCTTGGTCTGAACGCGGCCGACGCCTGAGATCACGTAGAGCGTCTGGCCGAGCGGATGGTGGTGCCAGTTGGTGCGCGCACCCGGCTCGAATGCGACGCGCGAGACGTTCAGCCGCGCAGGTGCCGGGGCCATGTTGATGGGATCCTGCAACACGGTGCCGGTGAAGTGTTCCTTCGGCGCGCGGCGGGTCGGCCGCGTGCCGGCGAGCGTGATATCCATGCGGTACCTCGTTTCCTTGTCCGTTACTTCTTGCTGGCGGCGTAGCGCGCCTTGGTTTCGGCGTTCATGGGATAGAGGCCCGGCAGCGCGGCGCCGTTGTTCACCTCGCCCACGATCCAGGCTTCCATGCGCTCCTGCTCGACGCCCTCGGCCAGCACGTGGTCGAGCATCGCCTGCGGGATCAAAACGCAGCCGTCCTGATCGGCGACCACGATGTCGTTCGGGAACACCGCGACGCCACCGCAGCCGATCGGTTCGCCCCAGCCGACGAAGGTCAGGCCCGCGACCGAGGGCGGCGCGGCATAGCCGTCGCACCACACCGGAAGGTTGGTGCCGAGCACGCCCTCGACGTCGCGGACGACGCCGTCGGTGACGAGCGCGGTGACGCCGCGCTTCACCATGCGGGCGCAGAGAATGTCGCCGAAGATGCCAGCATCGGTGATGCCCATGGCATCGACCACGGCGATGCAGCCTTCCGGCATCGCCTCGATCGCGGTGCGGGTCGAGATCGGCGAGGACCAGGATTCCGGCGTCGCCAGATCCTCACGCGCCGGCACGAAGCGCAGCGTGAAGGCCGGTCCGACCAGGCGCGGCAGCCCGGGGCGTAGCGGCCGCGCGCCGCGCATCCACACATTGCGCAGGCCCTTCTTCAGCAGGACCGTGGTGATGGTGGCGGTGGTGATGCCGGCGAGGGTCTTGCGGGCTTCGGGGGACAGCGACATGGACGAGAACGAGCTCCGAGGTGCGGGAAAGAACGCGCGCATCTTGCGAGCCGCAGCCCTTGCGTCAAGGGCAAAAGGCCAGCAATAATGCAGGTCCGCCGGGCTGTTATGCGATGCGATAACAAGGCTTTATCGCGTCCCCTTGCATTAATTTATTGGACTTGCGGGCGCATTTACGCGAAGCAGGGAGAACAGCGGAACTCAAGGTCGAGCCCGCGCATTCCTGAGAAGCCCGATTTCGACAGCTCATGGCCGCGACGCTTCCCCCGCCCCGCCTTCTGCCCAGTGGCGACAGCGCCGTCACGGTCGAGTTCAGCCGCACTATCGACGACGACGCCAACCAGCGCGTGCTGGCGCTCGACAAGGCGCTTGTCGCAAGCCCGATCGACGGCATCACCGAGACCGTGCCGACCTATCGCTCGCTGCTGGTGCATTACGACCCCGGCAAGATCGGCTTCGATGCACTCGGCGAAAAGCTGCTGCCGATCGCGATCCAGCCGCCGCCGCCGGTGACAAAGGCGCGCCGCTGGCGCATTCCGGTCGCCTATGGCGGCGAGCACGGCATCGACCTCGAGGATGTCGCCAAGGCGCTCAACACCACGCCGGACGACATCATCGCCCGCCATGCGGGCGGCGACTACAAGGTTGCGATGATCGGCTTCACGCCGGGCTGGTCGTATCTCAGCGGCCTCGACAAATCCCTGCACATGTCGCGCCGGCAGAATCCGCGGCTGCTGACGCCCGCCGGCACGATCTCGATCGGCGGGGTCCAGGCCGGGATCCAGTGCCTGGCCGCCCCCAGCGGCTGGCATCTGCTCGGCCGCACGCCGGTGCGGACCTATCAGCTCCACCGCAATCCGACCTTCCTGACCGAGCCCGGTGATCGCGTGACGTTTTTCGCCATCGACCACAAGACCTTCGAGGAGCTGGACCGCGCTGCGGAAGCCGGCGAACTCGTCGCCGAGCAGGTGGCCGCATGAGCCGGCTCGTCGTCGCCAGTATCGGCCCGGCAAGCTCCGTCCAGGACGGCGGCCGCCACGGCGCGCAGCGCTATGGCCTGACGGTGAGCGGTGCGATGGACCGCCTGTCACTGGCCGCGGCGAACACGCTGGTCGGCAACGCGCCGCTCGCAGCCGCCGTCGAGATCGGGCCGTTCGGTGCCGCCTTCACCGCCCGTGACGGCGCCGTGCGGGTGGCGATTTCGGGCGCGCCGCGCAACGCGGACGTCGCCGGAAGCCCGGTCGCCATGGACAGTTCGGTCACGCTCAAGGACGGCGAGACGCTGACGCTGGGCTTCGCCCGCGGCGGCGCCTTCACCTATCTCGCGATCGAGGGCGGCATCACGGGCGAGCTGGTGTTCGGCAGTCTCGCGGTGAATGCGCGCGCTGGTCTCGGCAGCCCCTACCCGCGCCCGCTCCAGGCCGGAGACGAATTCAGCGTCGATGCCGCGAGCGGCGCGCCCGAGATGCGGATCGAATTGCCAAAGCCCGTGAGCGGCCCCATCCGGGTCCTGCTGGGACCACAGGACGACGAGTTCGACGACGCCAATAAGGCGCTGTTCCTGAACAGCGAGTGGAAGATCTCGGCGACCTCCGACCGCATGGGCTACCGGCTCCAAGGCCCCGCCATCAAGCATCTCTACGGCCACAACATCGTCTCCGACGGCACCGTCAACGGCAGCATCCAGGTGCCGGGCAACGGCGCGCCGATCGCGCTGATGATGGACCGCGGCACTTCCGGCGGCTATCCGAAGATCGCAACCGTGATCACGGCCGATGTCGGGCGCCTGGCGCAGACCTCGGCGGGAACGGCATTTCGCTTCAAGGCGGTCAGCATGGCCGAGGCGCAGGACGAGGCGAGGAAGTTCGCGCAAGCGATCCGCAGCCTGCCCGATCGCCTGCGGTCCTCCGACACCGTCGCACTGAACATCGAGGCCCTCAGCGATGCCAACGTTGCCGGCCATGCGGTGAACGCGGTCGATGCCGGCACCTGGCAGGTCACAGCGGAGCCTTGAGGCGACAACAAGACCAGAGGCGGAGAGCACCCATGAAGACGATCGATCTGAACTGTGACCTCGGCGAAGGTTTCGGCGCGTGGGAGATGGGCAACGATGCCGCGATGATCGAGCTGGCCAGCTCGGTCAACGTCGCCTGCGGCTTCCATGCCGGCGACCCCGACATCATGCGCCGGACCGTCGAGCTGGCGAAGGCGCGCGGCGTCTCGGTCGGCGCCCATCCCGGCTATCGCGACCTGCACGGCTTCGGCCGGCATCCGATCGCGGGGCTGAAGGCCTCCGAGATCGAGAACCTCGTCGCCTACCAGATCGGCGCGCTGCAGGCGATTGCGACGGCCGCCGGCCACAAGGTCACGCATGTGAAGGCGCATGGCGCGCTCTCCAACGTCGCCTGCGAGGACGACATGACGGCGAAGGCCATCGCCGCCGGCATCAAGGCGGTCGATCCCAGCCTCATCTTCGTCGTGCTCGCCAATTCCAAATTGGTCAAGGCCGGCGAGGAGGCCAACCTGCCGATGGTGCACGAGGTGTTCGCCGACCGCGCCTATGAGGACGACGGCAACCTCGTCTCACGCAAGAAGCCCGGTGCGGTGCTGCACGATGCCAAGGCGATCGCCGACCGCGTGGTGCGCATGGTGCAGGACGGCGCGGTGGTCTCGGTGACCGGCAAGGTCATCAAGATGCGCACGGATACGGTGTGCATCCATGGCGACACGCAGGGGGCCGTCGAGATCGCGCGGACCTTGCGTCAGGCGTTGAAGGACGCAGGGATCGAGGTCGCGCCGTTCAAGCGGGGGTGAGGTTTGTCGTCATTCCGGGATGATGCGAAGCATCAGACCCGGAATCTCGAGGTTCTCAGGTGCGCAATTGCGCACCAGAGTTCGGCTTTGCCGCCCCGGAACGACGATTCAGAACGGGTGCACCGACAGCGTGCCGAACACGATCGCCGCGATGACCGCAAACGCGCTGTAGAGAGCGAAATGATGCATGCTCGCCCGGGTCTGCCGCGAGAGCGAGCGCGCGTAGAAGTGCAGCCTGGCTTCCGCCGATAGTTCGCGCATGGTCGATCTCCAACGCCCCATTTGCAGGATTATGAGGGATCAACCAGGGCGGGAGGCAAGATGGTGGAGCAAATAGCGATGGGGGTTCTCTTTCGAGCCCCGATCGCAGGTTCAAATTCTTCGCAAGGGCGGGTTCCGAGAATCTTATTCGTTCAAATCCGAGCCAGTTGGAACCGGCTCGGATGACAGTGGAGTGACAATCTTCAATAGACGTCGGCCTGGAAGCGGCCGGTCTTCTTGAGCTCGGCGACAAAGCTGACGGCCTCGTCCGTCGAACGGGCGCCGAACTGCGCGACGATATCGACCAGCGCGCGCTCGACGTCCTTGGCCATGCGCTTGGCATCGCCGCAGATGTAGAAATGTGCGCCCTCGGCGAGCCAGGTCCACAATTCGCGACCGACCTCGCGCATGCGGTCCTGCACGTAAAACTTCTTCTCGCCGTCACGCGACCAGGCCAGCGACAGCCGAGTCAGTTGGCCTGAGGTCTTCATCGCATTGAGTTCGTCCTGGTAGAAGAAATCGCAATCGCTGCGCTGGTGGCCGAAGAACAGCCAGTTCTTGCCGGGCGCGCCGGTGGCCTTGCGATCGAGCAGGAAGGCGCGGAACGGCGCGATGCCGGTACCGGGGCCGACCATGATGATCGGCGTCTTCGGATCCTGCGGCAGGCCGAAATTGTGCGCCTTCTGCACGTAGACCTTGAGCTTCTCGCCCTCGTTGATGCGCTCGCCGAGGAAGGTCGAGGCGACGCCGACGCGCTTGCGCTTGCCGATCACGTAGCGCACGGAATCGACCGTCAGCGACAGTTTCCCCGGCGTCGCATTGTGCGAGGACGAGATCGAGTAGAGCCGCGGCTGCAGCGGCTCCAGCGCCTCCACGAACGCTTCCGGATGCGGCCGCGTGCCCGAAAACTTCTGCAGCGCCGCCATCACATCGAGGGTGGCGGCATCGCCATCGGGATCCTCGCCCTGCGCCAGCGCCCGCGCCTTCTCGCGCTGCGCGCCGCCGGTGATGAAGGAGATCAGCTCGAACAGCGAGTCCGGCGCCGGCGACAGCGAGACGTCGTCGATCAGCACCTCGCGCAGCGTCTTGCCGTTGACCTCAGTGGTGTGGGAGGCGCCGAGCAGCGCGATGATCTGGTCGACGAGGCCGACATCGTTACGCGCGAACACGCCGAAGGAGTCACCGACCACGTAGTCGAGCTTGCTCTCGGCGAGATCGAACTCGACGTGATAGGTCTCCTTCTCCGACTTCCCCTTGTTGAGGAGGCGGCGCGACAGGAAGGTCGCCAAGGCGGGATTGTCGCGCGAGCGGCCCGGCTCTGCGATCGTCACCGTCACGGCGGGCGCGGCGACCGCATCCGCCTTGTCGGGCGCTTTGGCGGCCGCCGCCTTGTCCAGCTCCTCATAGAGCGACTTCAGCATCCGCGCGGTTTCCTTGCCACCGGGGATGCAGAGGTTGAGCCGCGCTTCGGTGCGGCTGGCGATCGCCTCCGAATAGTCGTGGCAATTGTAGCCGCACTGGCCGCAATCCTGCTGCGCCATCGCCGCCATCATCTTGCGGCGGACCGGGCGCCCCTCGGCGAGCTTCATCCGCTCGGCGATCGGCATGGTCTGGTCATGCCAGGGGGCTTCGCCGTCGTCACCGTCGCCGGCGGCGCCTTGCATGACGGCGGCGCCCTGCTCCGCCGATAGCGGCGCGGCGACATCGGGCGACAGCAGCCCGGCAAAGAAGCCGTTCAGCCAGGAGCGCTGCGCATCGGAGAACGGTGCGCTGGCAGGAATGATGTCGAGCCTGGGCGGAGGGGTGATCTGGTTCATGAGGACACCTCGGCATCTGCAAGCTTGCGCAGCGCTTCGCCGTCGTGGCGGCGCGCAAAGGAGAGGAAGGTTTCGTCGGGCGACGAGCGATGGGCGATATAGGCCTTCAGCAGTTTTTCGACCGCCTTCGGCGCGTCCTCGGCCTTGAGATCGTGATAGACCTCCTGCCCGACATCGGCATCGGGACCGAACCCGCCGCCGGTGAAGAGGTGATAGCCCTCGACCGTGTCCTCCTCGCCCACAGGCACACGCGCGCCGATCAGGCCAATGTCGCTGATGTAGTGCTGCGCGCAGGAATGATGGCAGCCGGTGACGTGGATGTTGACCGGCTTGTCCATCGCAACGCGCGGCTCGCACCAGTCGCCGATCTCCGCAGCGTGGCGCTTGGTATTGGCCGCCGCAAAGCGGCAGCCGGCATTGCCGGTGCAGGCGATCAGGCCGGCGCGGATGTGCGAGGCCTCGACCGCGAGCCCGATCTGCTTGATGGCGGCGATGGCGAGCTCGACGTTCTCGTCGCGCACTCCTGAGATCAGCAGGTTCTGCCAGACCGTGAGACGGATCTCGCCGTCGCCGAGGTCGCGCGAAACCTTGGCAAGGCCCCGCATCTGGTCGCAGCTGAGCTTGCCGAGCGTCAACGACACGCCGATCCAGTTGAGGCCGTCCTGCTTCTGCTTGTGCACGCCGACATGAGCCATGCGGTCAGCCGCGGGCCGCGGGAGAAACGCCTCCTCCGGCACCCGCGTGAACGGCGTCTTCAACCGTTCCTCGACCAGCTTGAGGAAGCCGTCATGGCCCATGGCATCGAGCACGTATTTCAGCCGCGCCTTGTTGCGGTTGGTGCGGTCGCCATGGTCGATGAAGACCCGCACAATGGCGTCGGCAACGGCAGTCGCCTGCTCCGGCCTGACGATGATGCCGGAGTATTTTGCAAAGTCCTTGTGGCCAGTGATGCCGCCGAGGCCGAGGCGGAACCAGACCCCGGGCTCGACCCCGAACCCCTCCTTCACCTCATAGGCCGTGAACGCGATGTCGTTGGTCTCCTCGAGCACGGCGATCCTGCCGGCGCCGTCGAAGGCGACGTTGAACTTGCGCGGCAGGCCGTAGAGCGAGCGGTCGTTGAGGATGTGGTAGTGCCATTCGCGCGCGTGCGGCCGCGTGTCGATGATTTCCTGCGGATCGATGCCGGCCGTCGGCGTTCCCGTGACGTTGCGGATGTTGTCGGCGCCGGAGCCGCGCGAGCACAGGCCGAGATCCTGGATGCCCTCGATCAGCTTCACCGCATGCTTCGGCGGGATCTCGCGCAGCTGGAGATTGGCACGGGTCGTGACGTGGCTGTAGGGGCCGCACAGCTCGTCGGCGAGATCGGCAAGACCGGACAGCTGCCAGTGCTTCATGATGCCGTTCGGAATCCGCAGGCGGCACATATAGGAGTCCTGCGTCGGTGCGACGTAGAAGATGCCGTAATAGCGCCAGCGGAAATTGTCCGCCGGGCTCGGCGGGGCGTTGTCACGCGCCTGCTGGCGCAGTCGCGGATAGGCATCGAAGGGATGCTCGTCGCGCTTGAACTTCTCCTGGTCGGCGAGCTTCTTGCCCGACGCGATCACTTTGTCCTGCGCCTTGATGTGCACGGCATCGGGACCAACAGGCTCGGCATTGGCCTTGCCGCCGCTGCCAAGGCCGCGACCGACGCGGCTGATTTGCAGGCCGGTCGTGAAGCCTTCGAGATAGCGTTTCTGCTCGTCGGTAAAGTCGACTGAGACCGTATCGATTTTCATGGTCGGTAACGAAGCTCCTGCGGCCACGGGGGGTGGCATCGACGGACATTGGTGCGACCCGCGAGGAACTTGGCTGGCTCACAAGCCGGCCTCATTACCCAACGGTCCGATCAGCTTCGTTGCTGCGGGACTTGGCTCAGCAGTCACCTGTGACAAGCTGGCCGCAGTGCAACATTCAAGTTGCGTGCCAGCTTTGACCAAAGAGGAATTGCAGTGATTTCAGATGATTAAGGACCGGCCCGGAAAATCCCGGCCACCCATGGCTCACGAAATTCGAGCAGGACGCTCAAACTTTAACCGACGAGCGCACCTGCTCAAAATTGATGCAAGGCCGAATCACGTCTTCCAGCGCCCGACCTCAAAGGCCTCAAGATGCCCCCGGATGTTGTCGGGATCGAACACCGGGCCAGCGAATGCCCCGAACGCCGCAGGAGCTTGCTCGGGCGCCCTGTTGCCGAGCGCCGCGTCGTAAAGATCGGGCCTGAACACCGCCATCGCCGTCTTGACGCCATCAGGGGTGAGCGCCGTCTGGCCCCAGCGCACCATCTGGGCATAGAGCCAAGCGGCCTGGGTCGGATCGGGCCGTCCTGCCCCTTCGCGTCCGACCAGCAGGTAGCGGCCGCTTTCGCGGAAGGTGCCATCGGGCGAGATCTTCAGGCGCCCCGTCAGGGTGCGCTGGATGACCTCGGCGTCGACGCCGATCCGCTCGGGCTGCGCCAGGATTTGCGCCGCCTCGGTCCGGTTCTCGGGATGCTCGATGAACTCCGCGGCCTTCACGGCTGCCCGCACCAGGGCTGCGACCACGTCAGGGTTCTTGTCGGCCCAGGTCTGGCGGACCGCCAGCACCTTCTCCGCCGCACGGACCAGGATGTCGGAGACGAAGTGCAGGATGTGACCGATTCCGAGATCGACCGCGATCGAGTTCCAGGGCGCGCCGACGCAGAACGCATCGACATGGCCGTTCTTGAGGCTGTCGACCATATAGGGCGGCGGCAGCACCACGAGGCGCACATCCTCGTCGGGATCGACGCCGGCCGCTGCCATCCAGAACCGCAATTGATAATTGTGGGTGGAGAATGGGAAGGTCATGCCGAAGGTCAGCGGCTCGGCTCCCGCCTTGCGCCTGATGGCAACAACCTTCGCCAGCGCTTTCGCCGTCGCCATCGGATCGAAGCGGTCGCCGTCGATCTGCTCCATCAGCGCGGCATGAAGCGCCGGCGAGACCGTGATGGCATTGCCGTTGATGCCGAGATTGAACGGCGCGGCGATCGGCACCTTGACGTGACCGAGTCCGAGCGAGGACGCGATCGCCACCGGCGCAAGCAGATGCGCGGCATCGAACAGGCCGATATTGAGCTTGTCGCGAACGTTGGACCAGGAGACCTCGCGCACGAGCTCGACATCGAGCCCTTCGGCGGCGGCAAATCCCTTGTCGACGGCGACGATCAGCGCGGCGGCGTCGACCAGCGGAATGAACCCGATGCGAAGGGTGGCGGTCATTTCAGCATCTCCGACGCGGTGATGATCGACTGCGCGATCTCGCCGATTTTCTTCTTCTCGCGCATCGCGGTGGAGCGCAGCAGCACATAGGCCTCGTCCTCGGTCAGGCCCTTCACCCTCATCAGGATTCCCTTGGCGCGTTCAATGACCTTGCGGTCCTCGAGCTGCGACTTGGTCCGCTCGAGTTCCTCCTGGAGCTTGGCGAAGGCGTTGAAGCGGGAGACGCAGAGGTCGAGGATCGGCTTGATGCGCTCCTTCTTCAGCCCGTCGACGATGTAGGCCGACACCCCTGCCTCGACCGAGGCTTGGATCGAGGCGGAATCGCTCTGGTCGACGAACATCGCAATCGGCCGCCTCACGGCGCGGCTGACCTGGAACATCGCCTCCAGCACGTCGCGGCTGGGGTTCTCCAGGTCGATCAGGATGATGTCGGGGTCGACCGCATAAATACGGGCCAGCAGGCTCTGCATCTCGCTGATATGGACGACCTGGGTGAACCCGGCTTCGCGCAATCCCTCCTCCAGGATCGCGGCCCGGATCGGGCTTTCGTCGACGATCACGATTTTGGGCGACTGTTCGGCGCTCATGGCTCACTCACGGCAGGTGATTCATCCATAGCACGCCCGAACGCCCTGCAAAGGGTTGTAATTATGGGCAATTGGGACTAGCTCAGGCCGGTCAATCAGGCAGATTTGGATATGGATCAGACGGCTGCGCCCAAGGTCAGCTTCGTGTCACTCGGGTGTCCCAAGGCATTGGTGGATTCCGAGCGCATCATCACGCGCCTGCGCGCGGAGGGCTACGAGCTCGCCCGCAAGCATGACGGGGCCGACATTGTCATCGTCAACACCTGCGGCTTCCTCGACAGCGCCAAGCAGGAATCGCTGTCGGCGATCGGCCAGGCCATGGCCGAGAACGGCAAGGTAATCGTGACCGGCTGTATGGGCGCCGAGCCCGAGCAGATCGAGCAGGCCTATCCCGGCGTGCTCTCCATCACCGGCCCGCAGCAATATGAGAGCGTGCTCGACGCCGTGCACCGCGCGCTGCCGCCCGCGCACAATCCGCATGTGGACCTGGTGCCGCCGCACGGCATCAAGCTGACGCCGCGCCACTACGCCTATTTGAAGATCTCCGAGGGCTGCAACAACCGCTGCACCTTCTGCATCATCCCGAAGCTGCGCGGCGATCTGGTCTCGCGCCCCGCCAATGACGTGCTGCGCGAGGCCGAGCGCCTGGTCGGCGCCGGCGTCAAGGAGCTGTTGGTGATCTCGCAGGACACCTCGGCCTATGGCGTCGATCTCAAATATGCCGAGAGCCCGTGGAAGGACCACCAGGTCCGCGCCAAATTCCTCGACCTCGCGCGCGAGCTCGGCGAGCTGGGAGCCTGGGTCCGGCTGCAATATGTCTATCCCTACCCGCATGTCGACGAGGTCATCGCGCTGATGAACGCGGGCAAGGTGCTGCCCTATCTCGACATCCCGTTCCAGCATGCGAGCCCCGAGGTGCTGAAGGCGATGAAGCGTCCGGCCGCGCAGGATAAGACGCTGGCGCGCATCAAGCGCTGGCGCGAGGAATGCCCCGACCTCGCCTTGCGCTCGACCTTCATCGTCGGCTTCCCCGGCGAGACCGATTCAGATTTCGCTTATCTGCTCGACTGGCTGGACGAGGCCGAGATCGACCGCGTCGGCTGCTTCAAGTACGAGCCGGTCGCCGGCGCCACCTCGAACGCGATCGAGAACCCTGTGCCCGAAGAGGTCAAGCAGGAGCGCTACAACGCGCTGATGGCCCGCCAGCAGAAGATCTCCTCGCGCCGGCTCAAGCGCAAGGTCGGCACGCGCCAGCAGATCATCATCGACGAGGTCGGCCCGACCGTCGCCAAGGGCCGCTCCAAGGCCGATGCGCCGGAGATCGACGGCGCGGTGTATCTGACGAGCCGCCGCCCCTTGCGTGTCGGCGAGATCGTCACCGCCAAGATCGAGCGCGCCGATGCATACGATCTGCACGGCAGCGTCGCGGGGTTCTAGAGCCGGCCCTGCTGCCGATTGCGAAGACATCTCCGCCGGGGTAAGCCTTCAGCTTTCCGGCAGGGATATATTCATGCGGACATTTGCTTTTGCAGTTGTCGTCGGTGTGGCCGTTAGCAGCCCGACGTTGGCTCAACAAAAAACGTCGCAGCCAAAAACAAAGGGCAAGACGTGCACCTACGACCAATGTGTCTCTGTCAACAAGGCCCGTGGCTGGGATAGTGCCGCGGTCAGTCGCTGGTGCAACCCCGGCAAATGCGACAATTAGGAATACTGGTCGCTACGCCAGCCATTTCGGCACCCAGCGCTCCGGGCGCGGGGCGCGGGCAAGATCGGCTTTCGCCTCCGACAGTTCAGCCGGCTCGCCGTCGATGGTCGGGCGCACATC
This sequence comes from Bradyrhizobium guangxiense, assembly GCF_004114915.1. Lineage (NCBI taxonomy): Bacteria > Pseudomonadati > Pseudomonadota > Alphaproteobacteria > Hyphomicrobiales > Nitrobacteraceae > Bradyrhizobium > Bradyrhizobium guangxiense. Next base: position 3,257,135 of record NZ_CP022219.1, read on the forward strand.
GTATTCGAAGCTCGGCATGACCCGGCCGTCGGCATAGAGACCGAATTTCATCGCATACCAAAGCCCGAGCTCCGGCTGCGCACGGCGCATTTCCTCGCGCAGATCGCGTAGCAGGGATTCGATCGAGCCTGCTTCCTCGAACGGCTGCGGCCCGCGCGTCAGCACGCGGGCCTGGTATTGGGTCCCGACGATCGCGATCTCGAAACGCGTCTTGTCCCAAGCATTCCTGCCCTTGGGCAGATGCGCGGCGAGCCGCCAGCCAAGCTCGGCCATCAGGCGGTGATTGGCCCAGTAGTCCTCGCGATCCCGGCTCCATTTTTCCACGAAGCCGCGGAAGTCGGGCAGATCCGCCGCGCCATCCTCACACGCCGCCTTGTCGCCGACCGGCTGTCCGGCGAGCCATTGCGCCAGCTCGACTGTTTGGGGCTCGACTTCCTGATGCGGTTTCAGATCATTCCAGGCCCGGTCGAATTGCTGCGATGTCAGCCTCGTCAGCAGCGCGTCGAGAGACGGTGCCAGCAGCTCGTAATCGCCCTCCGATCCCAGTCCGACGATCGGCGGGTTGTCGCGGTCAAGACCCGCGCCATACCAGCCGCCGACGGCCGAGCCGTCAGGCAGGCGCATGAACAGCGAGAACCGGTCGCGCAAGGAACTGCCGTCGACGATCGGCGCTGAATCGGAGAACTGGCCTTGCAGCGAGAAGCAGCCGACGCTGCCCCAGGGGCGCCCCTTGAGCCAGCCGGCGAAATCGACCAATAGCGATGGCGCCTCGATACCCGGCGGAAATGCACCGCGAATGCTGTCGAGGTCGATTGGGTAAGGCGTGTCGGACAAGGCTGAAGCTGTCTGGTTGGTCCCGTCCCTTTTGGTCTCAACCGTCCGGCGGCCGGTTCGAACCAAACTATGTCCCTTGATCACAAACGCGCTAGAGGCTCAATGGTTTCTGCGCTGCATTCGGCGAAATACAATCACAAGGTTGGTATCGGCTCAGCGCTGGGCGCAATCGGCACGATAGGCCGAAGGCGCGGAGCGCGACATCGCGGCGGCCAAGGCGATCACTGCCGGCATCGCCGATAGCGTCGCGCATCATCGCGTTCAGTAGGCCCTCGGCCGCAATGTGACACTATAATGCATTCACGCAGAGGTCACGGACTCGGCCTAACTCTGCCCGCGCTTTCAACGCGAGCGAGGAACGAGGATGAGCCGCCTCTCGGACATGCTGCGCACGCAGCGCTTCGACGATTACCGCTTCTACCACCAGAGCACCGTCAACCAGACGCTGCACCTGATCAGTGCTGTGATCTTCCTCGGCTGCTACGCTCTGCTGTTCAAGGACCCCGCCATCGCCGGCATCGTCGGCTGGCTCGCGATGCTGACGCGGCAGACCGGGCATTTCTTCTTCGAGCCGAACGGCTATGACGCCGTCAACGACGTCAGCAACGAACACAAGGAAGCGATCAAGGTCGGCTACAACCAGACCCGCAAGATCATCCTGCTGCTGGTCTGGGGCAGCGCGCCGCTTGCGCTGTATGCCTTTCCGACGCTGTTCGGGCTGTTCGATGCGCCAGCTGACCGCCTCGATTTCGTCCGGCATGTCGGCACGCTCTGGCTCGCCATCGGTGTCGGCGGCGGACTTGCGCGCATGCTGCAGCTGTTCGCGACGCGCGATGTCACGATGGGCCTCGTCTGGGTGTTCAAGGTGCTGACCGATCCCTTCCACAACATCGCGCTGTACTGGAATTCGCCGCTCAAGCTGCTGCGCGGTGAGGTGATCGACACCGCTATCGCGGACGCTGATTGGGGCGATGAAGAGGCCGAGGAAGCCGCGCACCCGACGTGACCGACGCACGCTCGGCGAGCATCTTGCAAAATGCCTGCTTGTTGCAAAAGCCCGCTTGACAAGTCCTGCTATTCGGCTGTACGGACGCGCCCCATGATCAACGCCCGGACCAACCAGCGCACCAACATGCACCGCCGTCGCTCCCGCGACGACGAGAGGGTGCGCCATGTCCGAGGACGCCGCTGAACCACTGAATTCAGCTGAAGTTTTCGAGAAGGCCGCACCCGCAAGGTGCGGCCTTTCTGCTTTTTGCGCCCCTTTTCCACCCGCCTCCAGAGGAGTTCGACATGACCACGCATCCGTATGACGCGCTGATGGACATCACCGCACGGCCGAAGGCCGTGTTCGTCCGCGGCGCCGGCTCCTACCTCTGGGACGACAGCCGCAAGCGCTATCTGGATTTCGTGCAGGGCTGGGCCGTGAACTGCCTCGGCCACTCCTCGCCCGCGATCGCCGATGCGCTCGCCGCACAGGCCAAGCGGCTATTGACGCCGAGCCCGGCCTTCTACAACGAGCCGAGCCTGAAGCTGGCGCAGGCGCTGGTCGAGAACAGCGCGTTCGACCAGGTCTTTTTCGCCAATTCAGGCGCGGAAGCCAATGAGGGGGCGATCAAGCTCGCGCGAAAATATGGCAGCCTGCACAAAGGCGGCGCGTTCGAGATCATCAGCTTCGAAGGCGGCTTCCACGGCCGGACCCTGGCGACGATGTCGGCCTCGGGCAAGAAGGCATTCGAGCCGCTGTTCGAGCCGAAGGTCGCGGGCTTCAAGAAAGCGAAGTTGAACGACATCGCCTCGGTCGAAAAGCTGATCAACGCTAACACCGTCGCTGTGATGCTGGAGCCGATCCAGGGTGAATCCGGCGTATGGCCTGCGACCGATCAGTTTCTGCAGGAGCTTCGCGCGCTGACCGAGGCACACGGCCTGCTGCTCATTTTCGACGAGATCCAGACCGGCATGGGCCGGACCGGAAAGCTCTTCCACTACGAGCACGCCGGCATCGCCCCCGACATCATGACGCTCGGCAAGGGCATCGGCGGCGGCGTGCCGCTCGCAGCGCTGCTCGCGACCGAACGCGCCTCCTGCTTCGAGCACGGCGACCAGGGCGGCACGTTCAACGGCAATCCGATCATGTGCGCGGCGGGGCTTGCGGTGCTCGAACAGGTCAGCGTGCCCGACTTCCTCAAACAGGTCACCGAGACCGGCCTCCTGCTCGAAAGCGAGCTGCAGAAGGTCTCGGCCCGGCATGGGCTCGGCGGCGTGCGGGGACGCGGCCTGTTGCTCGCACTCGACCTCAAGCTGCCGATCGCGCTGGGCATCGTCGCGCAGGCGTTCGAAGCCGGTGTGCTGCTGAACGCCCCGCAGGTCGACACCTTGCGCTTCATACCGGCGCTGAACGTCACGAAGGCAGAGATCGCCGAGATGATCGAATGTCTCGACGCGATCTTGACGAAAGCTGGGGCGGCACGGCGCGTCGCGTAGGACGTATCCGCACGTTCGTCATTCCGGGGCGATGCGCAGCATCGAACTATGGTGCGCAATTGCGCACCTGAGAATCTCGAGATTCCGGGTTCGGCTCGTCGAGCCACCCCGGAATGACAGCCACTCACGGCTTCAAGATCGACGCGCCGGTGGTCTTGCGGCTTTCGAGGTCGATATGGGCCTTTGCGGCGTCCTTGAGCGCGTAGGCGTGGTTGATCGGCACGTGCAGCTTGCCGTTGATGACGGCTGCGAACAGCGTGTCGGCGCCTTCCAGCAGCTCCTTGCGCGTGCCGATGTAGTCGTTGAGCTTCGGCCGCGTCGCGAACAGCGAGCCGTGATTGTTGAGCTCGGCGATCGAGAACGGGGGCACCGGGCCCGAGGCGTTGCCGAACGAGACGAACATGCCGCGCGGCTTCAGGCAGGACAGCGAGCCCGGGAACGTCGCCTTGCCGACGCCGTCATAGACGACATCGCAGCCTTCGTTGCGGCTGATCTGCTTGACGCGCGCGACGAAGTCCTCCTCGTTGTAGAGGATGACGTGGTCGCAGCCATTGGCCTCGGCGAGCTCGGCCTTCTCGCGCGAGCCGACCGTGCCGATGACGTGCGCCCCGAGCGCCCTCGCCCATTGGCAGGCGAGCAGGCCGATGCCGCCGGCGGCGGCATGAATCAGCACGCGGTGATGCGGCTCGACCTTGAAGGGCTTGTGCAGGAGATACCAGACAGTCAGCCCCTTCAGCATCAGCACGGCACCCTGCTCGTGGGTGATGTGGTCGGGCAGCTTGACCAGCTTCTCCCAGGGGATGTTGCGCTCGCCGGTATACGCACCGAGATTGTGGTAGTAGGCGACGCGGTCGCCGGGATGGAAATTCGTCACGCCGGGCCCGACCGCCATGACCTCGCCCGAGGCCTCGTTGCCGGCAATGAAGGGCAGCCCCGGCGCCTTGTAGAGACCGGTGCGGTAATAGACGTCGATGAAGTTCAGGCCGACCGCATGCTGACGAATGCGCACCTCGCCGGGACCGGGTGCCGGCACCTCGACACTCTCATAGACCAGGGCCTCGGGGCCTCCGACCTTGTGCACACGGACCGCTTTGGTCATCACCTGGCCTCCTCTTCTCCCGGGCTTGAGCGAAAGACATCGCGCCCGCCTTGTCAACTTGACGCTCGCCGCAGCCGCTAGGCGGCGGGCTTGCCGGTTTTCCTGCGGTTGCGCTTCGCCAGCACATTGAAGAATTCGACCGCCGCGGAGAACGCAATTGCGAAATAGATATAGCCGCGGGGAATGTGGAATTGGAATCCGTCCGCGACCAGCGCGACCCCGATCAGCACCAGGAAGGCCAGCGCCAGCATCTTCGTCGTCGGATGCTCCGCGACGAAGCGCGACACCGGCCCTGCCGAAATGTACATGATCAGGCATGCGATCACGACCGCCGCGACCATGATCTCGATGTCCTGCGCCATGCCGATCGCGGTGATGATCGAATCCAGCGAGAACACGATGTCGATGATCACGATCTGGACGATCACCCAGAAGAAGGCGCTACGGCCGGAGCTCGCCTCGCCCTCGCCGTCCTCGGCTTCGACCTCGCCGTGAATCTCATGCGTCGCCTTGGCGATCAGGAACAGGCCGCCACCGATCAGGATAAGGTCGCGCCAGGAGAAGTCGTAGCCCTTGACGGCGAACACCGGCGCGGTCAGGCCGATCAGCCAGACCAGGAGGCTGAGCAGGATGATGCGGAACACCAGCGCCAGCGCGAGGCCGATCTGGCGGGCGCGATGCGCCTGCCGCGCCGGGATGCGCGAGACGATCACCGACAGGAAGATGACGTTGTCGATGCCGAGCACGATCTCGAGCGACGTCAAGGTGAGCAGCGCCGCCCAGGCTTCGGGGCTGGTCAGCAGGTGCATCATGCGAACGATCTTGCCAGGCGGATCAAGGCGTCGCTGAAGCTGATCCAGAGCGCGATGGCGCAGAGCACGATGGTGACGGAGGTGCCGACGTGGAAGTCCATCTCCAGCACGTAGAGGCCGAGCACCGCCCAGAGCGCGATCAGCGACATCGTCAGCCAGCGCAGCCGCACGACGCGGACCGGATGCAGCACGTGGAACGGCACGAAGGTCAGCACCACGAGCGCGGCCACCAGCAGCGTCGACCACAGCGGCGGCCAATGCAGCAGGAACAGGTAGAACGCCGCCGCATTCCACAGCGCCGGGAAGCCGCGGAAATGATTGTCGTCCGCCTTCATGCGCAGATCGGCGAAATATAATGCGCTGGTGACGATGATGGCGACGCCGAGCAAGGGAGCTGCGACGGGCAGCAACAGCCCGCTGGCCACGATCGCGTAGGCCGGCACGAAGACATAGGTGACGAAGTCGACCACGAGATCGAGCACGTCGCCCGACCAGTTCGGCTGCACGTTCTTGACGTCGAGCCGGCGCGCGATCGGACCGTCGATCGCGTCGATGATCAGGGCGACGCCCAGCCATTGAAACATCGCCGCCCAGTGCTCGCGGACGGCTTCAAGCATCGCCAGCAGCGCGATCGCCGCGCCGAACGCGGTGAAGATGTGCACCGAGAAGGCCGCGGCGCGGATCACGGGCGTGGGCTTCAGGGAATCCTCTTGGCTATCCATGGCTTCTGCTATCAGAACGAGGCCGATTTGCACATCCGCCATGGCGTCGCCCGGCCGCACAATTCGTCGAAAAACCGGGCAAAATCAGCGGACTTGAATTTGCCGCCGAGCGTGTCATTTGTCGTTCCATGACAGACGCATCGACACTCCATGACACCGCCGTGATCGGCGGCGGACCGGCGGGCCTTGCCGCGGCGATCGCGCTGGCTCAGGCGGGTGCCCGGACCGCACTGGTGGCGCGCCGCGTTCCCTATGCCGACAATCGCACCACCGCGTTGCTCGGCGCATCCGTCGACCTCCTGGAGACGCTCGATGTCTGGTCGCGCTGCAAGGACAAGGCAGCCGCGCTCGAGGTCATGCGCCTGGTCGACGACACCGGCCGGCTGTTCCGCAGCCCGGAGGTCAGGTTCTCCTGTCACGAGATCGCCCTCGACGCCTTCGGCTACAATATCGACAATCGCTCGCTGATGCTGGCGTTGGAACAGCGTGCGGCTGAGCTGCCCAATCTCGTCCGTTTCGACGACGAGGCCGAAAGCGTCATCATCGAAGCCGACGACGTCGCGATCCGCACGGCTTCCGCACAGTTTCTCTCAGCCCGTCTCGTGGTCGGCGCCGACGGCCGGCATTCGCTGTGCCGGGAGGCCGCCGGCATCGAGGTGACGCGGCGTGAGCTGAACCAGACGGCGCTGACCTTCAACGTCGGGCACGTGCGGCCGCATCGCAACGTCTCCACCGAGTTCCACACCCCGCACGGGCCTTGCGTGTTCGTGCCCCTGCCCGGCGACCGCTCCAGTGTCGTCTGGGTCTCGGCACCGGCGGAAGCCGAACGGCTCCGCAGCTTGAGCGATGAGGAGCTGTCCGCAGCGGTCGAGAAGCAGTCACATTCGATCCTGGGACGCATGACGGTCGAGCCCGGGCGCAACCTGTTCCCGCTGGCCATCGAACGTCCAAAATCCTTCGGCCGCGACCGCATCGCGCTCGTCGGCGAAGCCGCCCATGTGGTTCCGCCGATCGGCGCGCAGGGCCTCAATCTCGGCCTGCGTGATGCCGCCGACATCGCGCGGCTTGCCGGCGAAGCCATCGCCGCGGGCCAGGATCCCGGCGCGGACGAGGTGCTGAAGCGCTACGATCGTGCCCGGCGCCCGGACATCCTGAGCCGGACGTTTGCGATCGACATCGCCAACCGCTCCCTGCTCAATGATTTCCTGCCGCTGCAGCCGGTTCGCGCCGTCGGGATGCACCTGCTCGGCGCCATCGGCCCGCTTCGCCGCTTTGCGATGCGCGAGGGCCTGACGCCAACCTGGCGACGTTAGGCTTGGCGGCGGACAAGCCGCTACGGAAACGCCAGCCGTCCCGTCTGGATCGCCCACATCACGCTGGTCAATGTGACCACCGACGCGAAGGTTCCGAGCAGCACGGCGACGGAGGCGGATTCGATCCAGGCCTCGTTCTGCCGGGCGATCACGAACACGTTCAGCGCGGGCGGCAGCGATGCCATCAACACCGCGGTCGCGGCCCAGGGCTGCGCGAACGGCCCGAACACCAGCATCAGGCCGAATGCAGCGAGCGGATGGACCAGCAGCTTGATCGCGATCACGCCCGGCACCTCCCATGGGACGCGGTCGAACGGGCGCAGCGCCACGGTCACGCCGAGCACGAACAGCGCGGTTGGGGCCGCGGCGTTCTGCAGGAAGGTGATGATGCGGTCGAGCGCGACGGGCATTTCGATATGCAGCGCCGCGACCGCCGCACCAAAGCAGGCCGACATGATCAGCGGATTGAGCACGATCTGCTTCAGCACGACGCCGAAGGCGTGCACGATCGAGGGATGGTCGCGGTCGGATAGCTCGATCAGCAGCGGCACGATGGTGAACAGGAAGATGCTGTCGCAGCAGAAGATCAGCGCGGTCGGCGCCGCAGCCTTGGTCCCGAGCACGGCGAGCGCCAGCCCGGGCCCCATGTAGCCGATATTACCGTAGCCACCCGAGAGGCCGGCGAGCGTCGCCTCGCGCAGTGTCAGCCGGCCGAAAACCTTGCCGACCACCAGCGCCAGCGTGAATGCAGCGACGGTGGACAGCGTGGTCGCGATCAGGAACGGCGGGTTGTTCAATTCCGAGAACGGCGTCTTGGACATGATCGCAAACAGCAGCGCCGGCAGCGACACGTAGAGCAGGAAGAAGTTCATCCAGGCGAGGCCCGATTCCGGCAGCGATTTGACCTTGCCGCACGCAAAGCCGACGAAGATCAAGCCGAAATAAGGTAGTGCCAAATTGAGGATATCGACCATTGATGAAGTGTTTTCTGAAGATTTTGGGGCTATCCGCCCAGCAAGCGCAGGTGAATTCCAGATCAGGGCACTAGCATCGGCCACAATCCTGGTCTATCGACGAGAGATGATTAAAGCGCGGACCGCCAAATTCCAGATCGGACAGGTCGTGCGCCACCGGATCTTCTCATTCCGGGGCGTGATCTTCGACATCGATCCGGAATTCAACAACACCGAGGAGTGGTGGCTGTCGATCCCCGAGGAGGTGCGGCCCCACAAGGACCAGCCGTTCTACCACCTGCTCGCGGAGAACGCTGAGTCCGAGTACGTCGCCTATGTGTCCGAGCAGAACCTGCTGCCGGACGAGTCCGGCGAGCCGATCCGGCATTCCCAGGTCGCCGAGATATTCATCAAGAACAAGGATGGCGGCTACCGCCCGCGCAATCCCTCGCTGAACTAGAACGCGGCGAAGGCTTCACGCGGCGAGGGCTTCGTTCACCTCTCGACGTGCGGGCAGCAAAAAAGGCGCTCGAGATGAGCGCCTTTTCCATGTCCGGGATTTGGTCCCGATTACTTCTGACCAGCCGGTGGTGTGCCGGGAGGCGTACCCTGCTGTTCGAGCTTCTTGCGCTGCTCTTCGGCCTTCTTCTGCAGCTCTTCCTGGAGCTTCTTCTGGGTTTCCTCGAACACCTTCGGATCGGTCGGCGGACCGTCATAGGCCTTCTGGAATTCGCCGGCGAGCGGCAGCGGCAGGGGCAGCGGCGCACCGTTGGCATTGATCGCCTGGACGACGAGATTCTGGCCCTTCTTCATGTTGTTGATGAGCTCGGGCGTCGCCTCGTAGTCGGACATGCAGCCGTTTTGGAAGCAGATCACATACGGGCTCTGCAGCGGCGCGTTGCTGTCGACGATGATGCGGGTGCCGTGCACGAGCTGCATGCCGAGCGGCAGCGTCACGCGCAGGATCTTCTTGGGCTCGCCTTCCGGCTCGATGATGACGGCTGCGATGACCGGCTGGCCCGATTCGATGCGGCCGTCCTTGCCGGTGAAGCAGACCTGCTTGGCGTTGGCGTCCTGGCCCTTGAGGCAGAACTTGGTCCAGGGCGCGTAGATCAGCTGGATCTGCTGGTCAGCCGGCTGAGCCGCACCCTGCTGCGCCGGAGCGCCCTGGGCGGGAGCCTGCGGGGCCGGCTGCGCCTGGGCCGGCGCCTTGGGAGCGGCCTTCGGAGCCGCCGCTTTCGGGGCCGGGGCGGCCTTGGGCGCGCCGGGGGCCGGCGCCGGGGTCTGGGCCTCGGCAGCAAACGGAACGGCCAACGCCGTCGCCGTCAACAAGGCGAGAAGTCGCCCGCGCGGCCGGACGGACGCGGCCAAGTAACGGAAATTCATTGCGGAAAACCCTTTCTGAACGGGAAGTGCCCGAACCGCTCCGAAGCGCCGAACCTGGCCGCGTTGGGCGCGGCTCTCTCCCCGTCAATTGAGGCGGATAAGTGACGGGCTCGACGCTCTTGCGCGATCGGGTGCCTTCTTAACGTGGCCGACGAAAAGATCAATGCCGACAAGCGCCTTTGACCACATCCGCAGCTGCGCCCGGTGAAATTCCCTGTGATAGGATTCAAACGCGCCGATCCTCGAATCAACGTGTCCTGATGTTCATGTTCCCACGCCTTTTCGAGGGCCTCGGTGTCCGTCTTTGCGTCCTGGCCTCGGCCGTTGTCTCGGTCCTTGGCGGCGGACTGCCGTCAGGCGCCGCGCGGGCCGAGGAGGCCCATGCCATCGCCATGCACGGCAAGCCGGCGATGCCGGCCGACTTCACCCACATGCCCTACGTCAATCCGGATGCCCCCAAGCGCGGCCGCCTGACCTGGGGTGTTCTCGGGACCTTCGACAGCCTCAATCCCTTCATCGTCAAGGGACTGGCCGTGCAGCAGATGCGGAGCTACGTGGTCGAGAGCCTGCTCGCGCGCGGCAATGACGAGCCATTCACGCTCTATGGCCTGCTCGCCAGAAGCGTCGAGACTGACGACGAGCGAAGCTTCGTCACCTTCCGCCTCGATCCGCGCGCCCGTTTCTCCGACGGCAAGCCGGTGCTTGCTGAGGACGTGCTGTTCTCCTGGCAGTTGCTGCGCGACCACGGCCGGCCCAACCACCGGCAATACTACGCCAAGGTCGCCAAGGTCGAGGCGCCCGATCCCCTCACCGTCCGCTTCGATCTCGCAGGCGCCAACGATCGTGAGCTGCCGCTGATCCTCGGCCTGATGCCGATCCTGCCGAAGCACGCAATCGATGTCGCGACCTTCGAGGAAACGACGCTGACGAGCCCGATCGGGTCCGGCCCCTATCGCGTCACGGCGGTCAAGCCCGGCGCCAGCGTCACGCTGACCCGCAATCCCGACTATTGGGGCCGCGACCTGCCCATCAACCGCGGGCTCTACAATTTCGACGAGATCCGGCTCGACTATTTTCGCGAGGCCAACGGCCAGTTCGAAGCCTTCAAGCGCGGTCTCTACGATTTCCGCATCGAGCACGAGCCGCTGCGATGGCATGACGGCTACGATTTTCCGGCCGCAAGGAGCGGCGAGGTGATCCGCGACACCGTCAAGCCGGGGGTGCCGCAGCCGTCCGAATTCCTGGTCTTCAACACGCGCCGCCCGATCTTCGCCGACATCCGCGTGCGCCGGGCGCTGACGCTGCTGTTCGATTTCGAGCTGGTCAACCGCAACTACTTCTTCGGACTCTATTCGCGCGTCGCCGGCTATTTTGCCGGCTCGGACCTCTCGGCCTATGGCCGGCCCGCGGACACGCGCGAGCGCGACCTGCTGAAGCCGTTCGCGGCCCGAATTCCGCCCGACATCATGGAGGGCAGCTACCGCCTGCCGGTCACCGACGGCTCGGGGCACGACCGCACCACGTTGCGCGCGGCGCTGAAATTGTTGTCGGAGGCCGGCTACGAGCTCAACGGCAATGTGCTGCGCAACCGCACGACCAAGGCTCCGTTCACCTTCGAGATCCTGGTCACGACCCGCGACCAGGAGCGGATCGCGCTCGCGTTCCAGCGCGACCTCAAGCGCGCCGGAATCGAGCCGAGCGTGCGGTCGGTCGATCCCGTGCAATTCGACCAGCGCCGGCTCGCCTTCGAGTTCGACATGATCCAGAACCGCTGGGACCAGTCGCTGTCGCCGGGCAACGAGCAATATTTCTACTGGGGCAGCGCTGCCGCGGACAATCCGGGCACCCGCAACTACATGGGCGCCAAGGATCCGGCGATCGATGCCATGATCGCCACCCTGCTCGAGGCCCGTGAACATACGGATTTCGTCTCGTCGGTGCGGGCGCTCGACCGCGCCTTGATCGCAGGCTTCTATACAATCCCGCTGTTTAACGTATCCGAGCAATGGATCGCGCGCTGGAATCGGATAGAACGGCCCAACGACACCTCGCTCTCAGGCTACCTGCCGGAGACTTGGTGGTCGAAGGGTGAGCCTCCAGCGACGCAAGCGAAGTAACGCCGTGAACCAGCCAGCCGTATCGCCGACGCTCGACACACTGTTTCAGCGCACGCTGATCCGGCAGCCGCATGCGACCGCCCTGCTCGATCCCTTCAACAAGGCGCGCATCACCGGGCACCAGCCGCGGCGGATGACCTATGCCGAGGCCGACACGGCTATCGAGGCGCTGTCGGCGCACTTCGTCGAATCGGGCCTGCCGGCCAATTCCGTCATTGCGATCCAGTTGCCCAACACGGTCGAGTTCGTGCTCACGGTGCTCGCCGCCCATCGCGCCGGCCTCGTCGTCGCCGTACTGCCGCTGCTGTGGCGGCATGCAGAGCTGACCGCGGCGCTCAACCGCACCGCGGCGCGCGCCATCGTCACCATGAGCACGGTCGACGGCATCGGCTATGCCGACCTCGCGATGCACGCCGCCGCCGAAGCTTTCTCGATCCGTCATGTCTACGGCTTCGGAGGCGACCTGCCCGAAGGCATGGCCTCGCTCGACGACGTCCTGGCCCGTCCGCCCGGCACCACGCGTGCCGTGATCCAAGACGGCCGCAAGGCGGCGATGATCTCCTTCGACGTCACGGCGGAAGGCTTTCGGCCGGTGCCGCGGCCGCATTTCAGCCTGATCGCGGGCGGCCTTGCGATGTCGCTGGAAGCCGACATCAGGCAGGGCGCGACCGTGATGACGGCGTTCGCGCCGATGTCGTTCGCCGGCCTCGCCTCCTCACTCGCGGTGTGGCTGCTCTCCGGTGGCGCGCTGGCGCTGCATCATCCGTTCGAGAACGAGGTGCTGGAGCAGCAGATCAACGAGCATGAATGCGAGGTGCTGATCGCGCCGGCGCAGCTTGCCTTGCGGCTCGGCGATGCCGATCTGGCGGCCCGGATGCCGACCCTGCGCAACGTCATCGGCCTGTGGCGCGCGCCCGAGCAGGTGGCGGCGAGCGATGCCTGGATCGCTCCCCATGCGCCCCTGACCGACGTCTATCTGTTCGGAGAGGCCGGCCTGTTCGGCGCCCGCCGCGGTGAGGACGGCATGCCGGTCCCGGTGATGCCCGGGCCGCACGGCGCCCCGCGCGAGCAAGCGGGCTCGTCCATTGCCGGCGAAATCCTGCTGACGCCGAAGGGCACGCTCGGCCTCCGCGGCGCGATGGTGCCGATCGCGGCCTATGCGCCGCCGCAGCCGGTCGGCGAGACGCTGACGGCGCAGCCGCCGCGCGACTATGTCGACACCGGCTATGCCGCTCGGCTCGACCGTCCGAGCGGCGCCATCTGCATCACCGCGCCCCCCTCCGGCATTATGGCCGTCGGCGGCTACCGCTTCCTCTCAAACGACCTGCAGGAATGGGCCCGCCGGCTCGGCCAGGGCGCGCTGCTTACCGCGCTGCCCGACCGGCTCTCGGGCCACCGGCTCGCCGGGCGCGCCCAGGACAATGCCCGCGCCCGCGAGGCGCTCAGCGAGCTCGGGCTTAACCCCCTGATGGTCGAAGCCTTTCGTGACCGCTCCGGGCCAGTCTAGGCACAGTTTTGCCACCTCCGTTGACGCTGCATTAAGGCGGCCGAACTAGATTGCGCGGCAAATTGCTGCGCGATCAGAGTTTCCTCATGTCCCAGGCGGGCCCGATCCTGTTTGTGTCCAATGCCGAGCGGCCGCCCTTCATCGGGGCGCTGGACGAGGCCCGGCTGTTTCCCGTGGTGGACATCGACTGGGCCAGCGCGGCACGCGCGGTCGAGGAGGTGCAGCCGGCGGCAATTCTCGCCGCGATGCATGGCGGACACGAGCCGCATATCGCGCCGCTCGCAAAGAAGATCGCCGAACAATCGCCTTACCTTCCCTTCGTGGCCGTCGATGCCGCCGGCACCCTGCCTCACAACGCCCTGCCCTTCTCCTCGCGTGGCGGCAATCCTGACGGCCTGATCGCACGGCTTCGCGCCGCGCTGCGCGTGCGTACGCTCCATGCCACGGTGCTGCGCCGGCTGCCCGAAGCGAAGGTCGCGCTGCCGGAAGGCGATCCCGCGCGCGATGCCACTGTGCTCCTGATCGGCCGGGGTGCGGCTTACCCTGCGCTCTCCGTCGCGCTGGGTGAGCGCGTCGGCGTGGTCGGTGCGCTCTCGATCGAGGCCGCCGCCAAGCATCTCAACACCCGCGACCTCGACGGCGTCGTGCTCGCCGAAGGTTTTACCGCGCGCGTGACCGATGCCTTTCTCACGGTGCTCGCGGAGGACACCCGATTCCGCAGCCTGCCCGTCGTCGTCACCGCGCACCAGCTGACACAGACTTACGACCTGCCCAATCTCGAGCTGATCCCTGGCGAGCCCGCGAGGGTCGCCGCGAACGCGTTGCCCCTGATCCGCCAGCACGCGATGGAAGCGCAGCTGAGCCGCACCTTGCGCTCGATCGATGCCGGGGGCTGGCTCGATCCGCGCAGCGGCCTGCTCACGGTGGAAGCCTTCGCTCGCGATTTCGCCAAGGCGGTCGAACAGACCCTCGCCCGCGGCGGTGGTTTGTCGGTCGCGCGCTTCGCCTTCGATCCCGGCAATTCCCGCGCCCAGCTCGATGCTGCCCGCATCCTCAGCCGGCTGATGCGGCAGATGGACTTCGGCGCGGCGCAGAAGGACGGCTCGGTGATCGTCGTTTTCGCGGAAACTGACTTCCGCACCGCGCACATGATCGCGCGACGCTTATCGGCCGTGATGCGGCACACCTCCAACGGCAAGCACGAGATGCGCAGCGAGCCCGTTGTCAGCGTGGATTCGCTGTCGCCGTCCGATACCGCCAGGTCCTTGCTGGCGCGGCTGTCGGCGGACGCGTCGAGGGCGGCGTCGTAACTTTCTCGCGAGCTGCCGCGACAAACACCGTCATTGCGAGCGCAGCGAAGCAATCCAGGCTGTCTCCGTGGAAAGATTCTGGATTGCTTCGTCGCAAAGGCTGCTCGCAATGAGGTGGTGAGACCGGAGCCTTCAAGCCGCCTTCTTGCTCTCGGCGAGCTGCGCCAGCTGCCGCATGATCTCCGTGGTGCCGGCGAGACGCTCTTCCGGCGTCTCCCAGTCTTGCAGGAACACCACCTTCATGTCGGGCCGCACCTTGGCGGCCTGGCCGTAGCTGCGGATGAAGGTCACGAGGCGATCGGGATAGGCGAAGGAATTGTCGCGGAAGACGATGACGGCGCCCTTCGGGCCGGCGTCGATCTTCTCGACATTGGCCCGGCGGCAGAACGCCTTGATCGCGGCGACCTTGAACAGATAGCGCACCTCGTCCGGCAGCACGCCGAAGCGGTCGCGCATCTCGGCGCCGAAATTCTCGATCTCCTCCTCGGTGTCGAGATCGGCCAGACGCCGGTACAGCGACAGCCGCACCGAGAGGTCGCTGACGTAATCCTCCGGAATCAGCACGGGCATGCCGATGGTGATCGACGGCGACCAGCGGTCGGCGGCCGGCTCGGAGACGCCGGCCTTGAGGTTGACGATCGCCTCCTCCAGCATCGATTGATAGAGCTCGAAGCCGACCTCCTTGATGTGGCCGGACTGCTCCTCGCCGAGCAGATTGCCGGCGCCGCGGATGTCGAGGTCGTGGGACGCAAGCTGGAAGCCGGCGCCCAGCGTCTCCAGCGATTGCAGCACCGTGAGCCGGCGCTCGGCCTGCGCGGTGATCTTCTGCTGTGCCGGCAGCGTGAACAGCGCATAGGCTCGCAGTTTCGAACGGCCGACGCGGCCGCGGAGCTGATAGAGCTGCGCCAGGCCGAACATGTCGGCGCGGTGCACGATCAGCGTGTTGGCGTTGGGGATGTCGAGGCCGGACTCGACGATCGTGGTTGACAGCAGGATGTCGAACTTGCCGTCGTAGAATGCGGTCATGATGTCTTCGATCACGGCAGGCGGCATCTGGCCGTGCGCAACCGCGACCTTCATCTCCGGCACGTTCTTGTCGAGGAAGTCCTTGACCTCGGCGAGGTCGTCGATGCGCGGCACCACGTAGAACGCCTGGCCGCCGCGATAGCGCTCGCGCAAGAGCGCCTCGCGGATCATCAGGGGATCGTGCGGGGCGACGAAGGTGCGCACCGCCAAACGATCCACCGGGGGCGAAGCGATGATCGAGAGCTCGCGGACGCCGGTCAGCGCCAGCTGCAGGGTGCGCGGAATCGGCGTCGCCGACAGCGTCAGCACGTGGACCTCGGCGCGCAGCGCCTTCAGCCGCTCCTTGTGGCTGACGCCGAAATGCTGCTCCTCGTCGACGATGAGCAGGCCAAGGTCGCGGAATTTGATGGCCTTGCCGAGCAGCGCGTGGGTGCCGACGACGATGTCGACGGAGCCGTCGGCGAGGCCCTTCTTGACCTCGTTGAGCTGCTTGGTCGGGATCAGGCGCGAGGCCTGCGCGACGTTGACGGGAAAGCCCTTGAACCGCTCGCTGAAGGTCCTGTAGTGCTGGCGCGCCAGCAGCGTGGTCGGCACCACGACGGCGACCTGCTTGCCGTCGAGCGCCACCGCGAAGGCGGCGCGCAGCGCCACCTCGGTCTTGCCGAAGCCGACGTCGCCGCAGATCAGCCGGTCCATCGGGCGGCCCTTTTCGAGGTCCTTCAGCGTGGACTCGATCGCCCCCAGCTGGTCCTCGGTCTCGTCATAGGGGAAGCGCGCGCAGAATTCGTCGTAAAGGCCCTGCTGCACCGGCAGCTTCGGAGCCTCGTGCAGCATGCGTTCGGCGGCGATCTTGATCAGCTCGCCCGCGATCTCGCGGATCCGGTTCTTCAGCTTCGCCTTGCGGGTCTGCCAGCCCGAGCCGCCGAGCTTATCCAGCTCGACCGTGGTTTGGTCCGAGCCGTATCGCGACAGCAGCTCGATGTTCTCGACCGGGAGGAACAGCTTGGTCTCGGCGGCATAATGCAGCTCGAGGCAGTCATGCGGCGCGCCGGCGACGTCCAGCGTCTGCAGGCCGACGAAGCGGCCGATGCCGTGCTCGACATGGACGACGATGTCGCCGGCGGCAAGGCTCGTCACCTCCGAGATGAAATTGTCGAGCTTGCGGCTGGCCTTGCGCGGCCGCACCAGGCGGTCGCCGAGGATGTCCTGCTCGCTGATCAGCGCGATCTCGTCGGTCTCGAAACCGCTTTCGAGGCCGAGCACGGCCAGCATGGTCTCGTTGCGCGGTGTGGCCTGCACCGTGCGCCAGGAATTGACGCTGGTGGTGTGGGCCAGCTTGTGGTCGCGCAGCATGGAGGTCATGCGGTCGCGCGAGCCTTCGGTCCACAGTGCGATCACGACCTTCTTGCGCTGCGCCTGCAACGCCATGACGTGGCTGACGACGGATTCGAACACGTTGACGGTGGTGTCGTTGCGCTCCGGCGCGAAATCGCGGCCCTTGCGCGCGCCGGCGTCGACGACGCTCGTCCCATCCGTCGGCACCGAGAACGGCGTCAGCCGCGCCAGCGGGATCTCGCCGAGGCGCCTGGTCCACTCCTCCTCGGTCAGATAGAGCCGATCCGGCGGCAGCGGCTTGTAGATCGCACCGCCGCCGGGATGCTCCATCGCCTCGCGACGGGCCTGGTAGTAATCGAGGATCTGCTTGAAGCGCTCGCGGACGGCGTCCTCGGCCTGCGGCTCGATCGCGATCGCTGCGCCTTGCAGATAGTCGAACAGCGTGTCCATCCGGTCCTGGAACAGCGGCAACCAGTGCTCCATGCCGGGATGGCGGCGCCCCTCGCTGACGGCCTCGTACAGCGCATCGTCACGCTCGGGCGCGCCGAACTCGGCGACATAGCCCATGCGGAAGCGGCGGATGGTGTCGGTGACGAGCTGAAATTCCGAGACCGGCACGAGATCGAGCGAACGCATGTCCAGCAGCGTGCGCTGGGTCTCCGCGTCGAAGGTGCGGATCGATTCCAGGCTGTCGCCGAAGAAATCGAAGCGGACCGGCTGCTCGAGGCCGGCCGGAAACAGGTCGAGGATGCCGCCGCGCACGGCGTATTCGCCGGGCTCGCGCACGGTCGAGGAGCGGTTGTAGCCGTTGTGCTCGAGCCAGCCGACGATGGTGTCCATCGGTACCACGTTGCCCGGTGCGACCGACAGCGCCTGCGCCGCGACGAGCTCGCGCGCGGGCACGCGCTGCACCACCGCGTTCACCGTCGTCAGCACGATCAGCGGCTTGTCGCTGCCGGTGAGCGCCGCCAGCCGTGCCAGCGTGGTCAGACGCTGGGCCAGGATGCCGCCATGCGGCGAGACGCGGTCATAGGGCTGGCAGTCCCAGGCCGGAAAGGTCAGCACCGGCAGATCCGGCGCGAAGAATTGCAGCGCGCGTTCGAGCTGCTGCATACGCGGACCGTCGCGGCACACCACGGCAAGGCTGACCGCCGGCTTCTTCGGCCGCGCCGCGATGGCCCGCGCGAGGTCGGAGACGACCAGCCCCTCGGCGCCTTCCGCGACATTGGCAAGCGTCAGCGCTCGGCCGGGCGCAAGCAGCTCGGCCGGAGATTTCATCCCCTGCTTCATACGCCGCCGTCCGCGATCGGATAGGCCTTGATGCGGGCAAACAGCGCGCCGGTGACCTCGGCCGGCAGCACCTTGTCGCCGGTGATGGCGGCATAGAGATCGGGATCATTGACCTCGAGCAGCGTCTCGAGCTGCCTCAGCTCGTCATCCGACAGATTGCCGATCTCGGCATCCGCGAAGCGGCCGAGGATCAAATCCATCTCGCGCGTGCCGCGGTGCCAGCAGCGGAACAAAAGCCGCTTGCGGCGGTCGTCCAGCCCGCTGCTCGATCGTGTCGTTCCCGTCATGTCTCAAATCCAGTCAAACGCAGAAAGCCCGGACGTGCCGGGCCGGGGTGATATAGCCACTCGAGGTGGCCCTGTCAGCCCTTTGTTATTGCAATTGTTTGGGGACCGTCATTGCCGGGCTTGCCGTCTTCGCAAAGCTTCGCCGGCCTGATATCGAGAGCCCGGCGAAGCCGTTTGCGGAGCCGGGACCCGGCAATCCATCGTCATTGAAAAGATGGATGCGCGGGTCAGGCCCGCGCATGACGAATGTTGCGAGAATGCGCCCCAGCCTGCTCAATCCGCTGTTTGCTGCCGTGACCAGCCTTCCCGGCGTCGGTCCGAAGCAGGACAAGCTGCTGCAGTACCTGCTCAGCCGCAATGAGACGCCGCGGCTGGTCGACCTCTTGCTGCATCTGCCGAGCCAGGTGATCGACCGCCGGGCGCGGCCGAAGATCCGCGACGCGGTCCAGGGAACCATGGTGACGCTGGAGGTCACCGTCGATCGCCACCGCCCGCCCCCGCCGCGCAACGCGCGCGCGCCGTATCTGGTCTATGCCAGCGACGACACCGGCGACGTCGTGCTGACCTTCTTCCGCGCCAAGCCAGGCTATGTCGAGAAGCTCTTGCCCGTCGGCGAGAAGCGCTTCGTCTCCGGCACGCTGCAGATGTACGACGGCATCCCGCAGATCGTGCATCCCGACCGCGTGCTCGACGAGGAGGCGATCTCGAAACTCTCCGGCATAGACCCGGTCTATCCGCTGACGGAAGGCCTCGCGCTCGGCTCGCTCCGCCGCGCGATCGCGCAGGCGCTGCAGAAGCTGCCGGCCCTGCCGGAATGGATCAGCCCGGAGGTGATGCGCCGTTGCAATTTCCCGCCGATCGCGGAAGCGCTCACCCGTGTGCACCAGCCGATCGAGCTGACGGATATCCTGCCGGACCGGCCGTTCTGGTCGCGGCTCGCCTTCGACGAGCTCTTGGCCGGCCAGCTCGCGTTGGCCCTGATCCGCGCGCAACTCCGCCGCCCGGCCGGTGTGCGCAATGCCGGCGACGGACACCTGCGCAGCAAGATCATCGACGCGCTTCCTTACGCGCTGACGCCGTCCCAGCGTAGCGCCGCGGCCGCCATCGCTGAGGATCTGCAGCAGCCGGTGCGCATGCTGCGGCTGCTCCAGGGCGATGTCGGCTCCGGCAAGACCGTGGTGGCGCTGCTCGCGGCTGCCGCCGTCGCCGAGGTCGGCAAGCAGGCCGCGCTGATGGCGCCGACGGAAATCTTGGCGCGCCAGCACATCAAGACCATCGCCCCGCTCGCCGAGCGGGCCGGCATACGAGTCGCGATCCTCACCGGCCGCGAAAAAGGCAAGGAACGGCGCGAGATCATCGCGCAGCTCGCAACAGGTGAGATCGACCTCCTCGTCGGCACCCATGCCCTGATCCAGGACGATGTGATCTTCCGCGACCTCGCGCTCGCCATCGTCGACGAGCAGCACCGCTTTGGCGTCCGCGAGCGGCTGGCGCTGACCTCAAAGGGCGAAGCGGTCGACGTGCTGGTGCTCAGCGCCACGCCGATCCCGCGCACACTTGTGCTGACCTATTTCGGCGACATGGACATTTCCGAGCTGCGCGAAAAGCCGGCCGGTCGCCAGCCGATCGATACCCGCGCGGTGCCGATGAGCCGGATCAGCGAGGTCATGGAGGGAGTCGGCCGCGCGCTCGATGCCGGCAAGCTGGTCTACTGGATCTGCCCGCTGGTCGAGGAATCCGAGGCCGAGGGCACCGAGCACCTCACCAACGCGACCAAGCGGTTCGAGACCCTGCAAAAACGTTTCGGCGACCGCGTCGGCCTCGTCCACGGCCAGATGAAGGGCACCGAGAAGGACCGCGTCATGGGCCAGTTCGCCGCCCACGAGATCGGCCTCCTTGTCGCAACGACCGTGGTCGAGGTCGGCGTCGATGTGCCGGCCGCGACCATCATGGTGATCGAGAACGCCGAACGTTTCGGCCTCGCCCAGCTGCACCAGCTCCGTGGCCGCATCGGCCGCGGCTCGGAAGCCTCGACCTGCATTCTGCTCTATGGCGAGCCGCTTGGTGAGATGTCGAAGGCGCGGCTGAAAGTGATCCGCGAGACCACCGACGGCTTCCGTATCGCCGAGGAAGATTTGAAGCTGCGCGGCGAAGGCGACGTGCTCGGCGTGCGTCAGAGCGGACTGCCCGGCTACCGCATCGCGCGCCCGGAGGTGCACGGCCAGCTCATCGCCCAGGCCAGAGACGAGGCGCTGCGCATCCTCAAGGAGGATCCGAAGCTGAAAGGCGAGCGCGGCGAGGCGCTGCGCTGCCTGCTATATCTGTACGAGCGGGACGAGGCGATCCCGTTGATCGGCGCGGGTTAACGCTCGGCCCTCTGCCGCCCCACCTCGTAAGCCGCCACATGCGCGCGGGCGAGGTCCAGCAGCGGCGTGTCGATGCCGAGGATGCGGGCCCGATTAGCCATGTCGCCCAGAATATGCTCCGCCTCCGTGATCGAGCCGCGCTCGATGTCGCGCAGCATCGAGGCCTTGAGCGGCGAGTCCAGGGTCGTAAACAGTTTTCGGTCGAATTCGATGAACGGCGCGCGTGGTTCAAAACCGGAAGCCGTCGCAATGGCGCAGCATTCGGCGAACAGGCGGAAGATGGATTGCTCCCCGTTGGGGACGGCCAGGATGTCTCCGATGCTCGCGCGCATCAGGCAGGTGATGCCGGCGAGCGTCGAGAGCTGGACGAACTTCTCCCACATGTCCTGCATGATCGCTTCGCTGGCGCGCACGTCGATACCGGGGACCTGGAGCAGCTTTTCCAGGGCGAGCACACGTTCGCTCAGTGCGCCCTCGATCTCGCCGAAGACGATGGTCTGATTGGCCATGAAGTGAACCACCCGGCCCTCCGCATCGAGCCCGGCGCTGACATTCGCGAGCCCGCCGAGGACACGAGCAGCGCCGAACCTGGCGGTGAGGGCGTCGAGATGTTTCAACCCGTTCAGGATCGGCAGGATCATCGTGTCGGGCCCGACAGCGGGCGCAAACTGGCTCATCGCGTCATCCAGCGAATAGGCCTTCACGCCGACGAGCACGACGTCGAACGGCGCCTTGAGTTCACCGGCCACAAGAAGCTTCGGCTGCACGGCGAAGTCGCCGTGTGGGCTGGCGACCTTAAGGCCGTTCCGCTGCAGTTGATCGGCCCGCTTCCCGCGCACCAGAAAGGTCACGTCGCGGCCTGCTCGGACGAGGCAAGCCCCGTAATAGCCGCCCAGCGCGCCCGCGCCGATCACCAGCACTCTCATTCAAGCTCCCATTGCAGAGGAACTGCATCCGCAGAAACAATAACAGATGGGCCTCGCGTCGTCTCCTCCCGGTCATTGCGAGCGAAGCGAAGCAATCCAGACTGTCTCTGTGGAAAGATTCTGGATTGTTTCGCTGAGCCCGTCATCGGGCCGCGCTATGCGCGGACCCGTTGGCTCGCAATGACGCCGTGGGGAGAGCCGGGTCAGAAGACTGACCCTTCCGCAGAGCCTGTTTTCGTGAAACCTTGCCACCATGCGCCGGATCATCGTCGTTGGCTCCCAGGGAAGCGGAAAGACGAGCCTTGCCCTCAATCTCGGGCGAAAGCTCGACCTGCCCGTGGTGCATCTCGACGTGCTCTATTGGCAACCGGGCTGGACGCCATCCGACAAAGCCAGCTTTCGCTCGCGAGTCACTGAAGCGATCGCGGGCGATGCATGGGTCGTCGACGGCAGCTTCTCGGGCCTCGCCTTCGATCTCACGATCGCACGCGCCGATATTCTCGTCGTTATCGACCGTCCGCGCTGGCTCTGCCAGTGGCGCATTCTCTGGCGCTCGGCCTTCGACCGCGACATGAGCCGGCCCGATTTGCCCGAGGGATGTCCGGAACAGTTCGACTGGAAGCTGATGCAGGAGGCGTGGCGCTACGATACCGAGCGCGTGCCGGTCATCGACGCCGAGCGCCGCCAACATGGCCCCGACGTCCCGGTCGTGCGGTTGAGACGCGACCGGGACATTCAGGGCTTTCTGGACTCGGTTTCAGTGGAAGGCGAGTGAGCACGGGCCGGTCAGGATGTCTTCCGCGCGATGCTTGCGGCAAACGTCTTCATCAGCTCGGCGTCGATCGCCTCGCCCTTCGCATCTTCCGCCAGATGTTCGAACCACCGTGCAAGGCCCTCATAGATCTGGCTGGCGGGATGATCAGGCCCGAGGAAACCTGAAATCTCCCGCATCTCGGCGACCCAGCGATAGGCCTTCGGAATCATGTCCGGCAGCGCGATCTCGAGCCGTGCCAGGATCGCGGGCTGGCTCAAAGCCAGCTCGTCGCGCAGCGCGTCGGCCGCGCCCGCTTTCGTTGCCGCGACCACCATGGCCGAGCCGATGCCGGCGAGGCCCTTGACGATGCCGGCATAGGACATTTTCAGAGCGGAGGCCGCGCCGACCGGGCCTTCGACGATCCGCACGTCGAGGCCGAAATCCCTGAGCACCGCAACGTCCTTAGCGTACTCGCCGGACATGTAGAAGGCCGGGCTCTTGCCGCCAGGCTGCGGCGGAAATCCAATGATGCCGGCATCGACGAACGGCGCCTGGGCTGAGCCGATGATCTCTTCAATCCTTTGCACGGTGTCGACATTGACGGCGTTGCAATCGACCACGATCGGCTTGTTCTGGCGCCTGACGATCAGCGCGGCCAGCCGTTCGGCCAGCGCAACGGCTTCGCCTGGCGGCACGATCGAGAGAATGATGTCGGCGGCGGCGATCGCATCGTCATCTGCGCCGACCATGCCGGCGTCTGCTGCGCGCTTCAGCGTCGCCTCGCTGCGGCCCTTCAAGGAGGTCAGCACGCGCGCGCCGTTTTCGCTGAGGCGACGGGCGATGGCGCTGCCCATGGCGCCGGGTGCGAGGATCGCAATGGTCTTGGACGCAATGGTCTTGGACATCGTGCACTCCAGGTCGAATTGCGAGCGAGGCGCTCGATTCAACCGGAACACTAGCAGAGGACGAAAGTGCTTGTGTGAACGCGGCCATCCCGCGAGGGAATGGCCCTACTCCACCTTCGCAGGCTCGGGCTGAAGCGCCGACGCATTGGCGATCCGCGCGGCATTCGCCACGCCGGCAAGCGCCGCCGCCTTCTTCGGATCGGGTGCCGAGCCCGGCTGCACCACGCCGGCCGACATGATCAGCGTCGCCGCGTCCTCGGCCGTGAGATCGACCTCGATGACCTTGCTCTTCGGGACATAGAAGAAGAAGCCGGTGGTCGGGTTCGGCGAGCATGGCAGGAACACCGAGACGTGCTCCTCCTGCCCCGGCAGGCTGCGCGCGATGTCCTCGTTCGGCGATTGCGAGATCAGCACGATCGACCACATGCCCGGCGACGGAAATTCGACCAGGCCCACTTTCCGGAAGCTCGATCCCTTGCCCGAGAACAACGTCTCGAACACCTGCTTCAGGCCGCGATAGATCGCGCGCACGGCCGGGATCCGGCCGAGGAAGGTCTCGCCGACGTCGACCAGCGTCTTCCCGATCAGGTTGGCGGCGAGGAATCCGACCAGGGTCAGCGTGAAGAATGCGACAACCAGTCCCCAGCCGGGAATGACGTAGGGCAGATAGGTCTCGGGCCGATAGGCAAGCGGCACGAATGGCCGCACCACGCCGTCGACCCAGGTGACGAACCACCAGACCAGGTACAGGGTGATTGCGATCGGTCCTGTGACGACGAGGCCGGTCAGAAAATAATTGCGGAAGCGGCCCATCAGGCCGGTATGCGGTTCCGGGACGGGATCAAGAGGCGCAGGCGCGTCGTCGCGGGGGGTCATTCGGGTTCCAGGTCGGTCGCAGCACACAAGCTAGGGTCTTCTAGCAGGTTTTGGAAGACCGCGACCGATCGATATCCCGTCTGCCTATTCCACAGTCACCGATTTCGCGAGGTTGCGCGGCTGGTCGACGTCGGTGCCCATGACGACGGCGGTGTGATAGGCGAGCAGCTGCACGGGAACGGCATAGACCATCGGCGTGAAAGCCGCCGCCATGTCGGGCATGACGATGGTGACGAGGGACTCGACGGTCGCCTCTTCCGCGCCCTTGGCGTCCGTCATCAGGATGATGTTGCCGCCGCGGGCCGCGACCTCCTGCATGTTGGAGACGGTCTTTTCGAACACCCGGTCGTAGGGCGCGATGACGACAACCGGCATGGTCTCGTCGATCAGCGCGATCGGCCCATGCTTGAGCTCGCCGGCCGCATAGCCCTCGGCGTGGATGTAGGAGATCTCCTTCAGCTTCAGCGCGCCTTCGAGTGCGAGCGGGAAGCTGGTGCCGCGGCCGAGATAGAGCACGTCGCGCGACTTGGCGATCCGGTGCGCCAGCTTCTCGATCTGGAGCTCGGTGGTGAGCGCAGCCGCCATCAAGCGCGGCACCTCCACGAGACCGTGGACCAGCTTGGTCTCGTCCTCGTCGGACAATTCGCCGCGCGCCTTGCCGGCCGCGATCGCAAGGTTGGCCAGCACCATCAGCTGGCAGGTGAAAGCCTTGGTCGAGGCGACGCCGATCTCGGGGCCGGCCAGCGTCTGCAGGACGGTCTCGCTCTCGCGTGCGATGGTCGAGGTCGGCACGTTGACGACGGCGACCGTGTGCACGCCCTCGGCCTTGGCATAGCGCAACGCCGCCAGCGTGTCGGCGGTCTCGCCCGACTGCGAGATGAAGATGGCGAGATCGCCCTTGCGCAAAGGCGCCTCGCGGTAGCGGAATTCGGAGGCGACATCGACCTCGACCGGCAGGCGCGCAAAGCGCTCGAACCAGTATTTTGCGACGTAGCCCGCATAGCTCGCAGTGCCGCAGGCGGTGATATTGATGCGCTGGACGGTCTTGAAGTCGAAGGGAAGCTTGACCGGCAGCGCGACGCGCTCGGTCGCCATGTCGACGTAGCGCGCCAGCGTGTGGCCGACCACTTCCGGCTGCTCGTGGATCTCCTTGGCCATGAAGTGGCGGTAATTGGCCTTGTCGACCAGCGAGGTCGAGGCCGCGTGCTTGATCTTGTCGCGCTGGACGGCATTGCCGTCCTTGTCGAAGATATCGGCGCTCTTGCGGGTCAGCACCACCCAGTCGCCGTCCTCGAGATAGCTGATCGTGTCGGTGAACGGGCCAAGCGCGATCGCGTCCGAGCCGAGATACATCTCGCCGTCGCCATAGCCGATCGCCAGCGGCGGGCCGTTGCGGGCGCCGATCATGAGGTCGTCGTCGCCGGCGAAGATGAAGCCGAGCGCGAAAGCGCCGCGCAAGCGTCCCAGCGCCAGCTTGACGGCTTCGACCGGCTTGTTGCCGCGCGTCAGCAGATCGTCGACGAGGTGCAGCACGATCTCGGTGTCGGTCTCAGTGTTGAACACCGTGCCCTTCTTCTCGAGCTCCTCGCGCAGCTCGCGGAAATTCTCGATGATGCCGTTGTGGACCACGGCGACGCGCTCGGTCGCGTGCGGATGGGCGTTGTTGACGGTCGGCTTGCCGTGGGTGGCCCAGCGGGTGTGACCGATGCCGGTCGTGCCCTTGAGCGGCTCGGCCTCCAGCCGCTTCTCGAGGTTCTTCAGCTTGCCTTCGGCGCGGCGGCGCTCGAGGTGCTTGCCTTCGAGCGTGGCAACCCCCGCCGAGTCGTAACCGCGATATTCAAGACGTTTGAGCGAATCCACCAGCTGCTCCGCAACCGGCTCGCGCCCGAGAATGCCGACAATCCCGCACATGCGGATCACTATCCCCCAAATCGTCGAAAAATCGCCTAAACGACGCGTTCGGTTTTTAGCGAAATTCCCAGGGAACCATATACTCAATAATTATTGCGGATTGAGACAGCATGGACCGCAACCTGAGCTTCGCCTGCGTCGAATTGGCCGGCCTTAAACCGCGCGCGTTAACCCGTTGTCAACATGTTTGGCCAACGATTCCGCTCCAGGAGAGTAAGGCCATGAAGGGCTCGTCCGACCGCAAAGGTCTGTCATCGATGTATTTGCGTGCCAGCGAGACCACGGGCACGCATCTGGCGCATTGGCCACCGCCCCAGCGCGGCAAGGAAAGCAAGCCCGTCTTCATGAAGCATCCGGAAGGCGAGCCGGTCAAGCGCGCCAAGCCGCGCGGCTGGCGCCTGACCCGCGCAATCTTCTCGGAATTCGCCGACGACGAATAACGAGGCGTCACCACCCCAGCACCAGGGCGAACACGAGAAACACGACGAACGCCCAGAACGCCAATCCGGTGACCAGGGACGCGATCTCGGTTGGGTTGGGTTCGCCGACCTGCTCCAAGACCCATCGTCCGGGTGGCATGATGACACGCTTGACGATGAATGCGAACGCGTCGTCGACGAAGTCCTCGTCCATGAGCGCGTAGCCCTAGCAAGACCGGATAGGAATCGGCACGCAGCCGCTCATTTCTCCGGCTTCTTGCCGCCCGTCTTCATCTCGCGATAGCGCGCCGCGCCGCCGTCCCGGATGGTCTGCTGATTGCGCTCCAGCGCCATGGCATCGTCGGGCACGTCACGGGTGATCACGGAGCCCGAGCCGATATAGGCGCCGTTGCCTATTCTGACCGGTGCCACCAGCGAGGAGTTGGTGCCGACGAAGGCACCCTGCCCGATCACCGTCTTGTGCTTCTTGAAGCCGTCGTAGTTGCAGGTGATGGTGCCGGCGCCGATGTTGGAATTGGCGCCGACGGTGGCATCGCCGATATAGGAGAGATGATTGACCTTGACGCCGGCCTCCAGCGTCGCCGCCTTGGTCTCCACGAAATTGCCGATGCGCGCGCCGTCGCCGAGCGAGGTGCCGGGACGCAGCCGCGCATAGGGCCCGATCGAGACGTTCTTGCCGAGCGTCGTCTGCACGATGTGCGAAAAGGAATGGATCACCGTGCCGTCGGCGATCGAGACGCCGGGGCCGATCACCACGAACGGCTCGATGGTCACGTCCTTGCCGAACACGGTGTCGGCGGCAAGATAGACGGTCTCCGGCGCGATCAGCGTGACGCCGACCTCCATCGCCGCCTTGCGCAAGCGCGCCTGCATCACGGCTTCTGCTTCGGCGAGCTGCGCCTTGGTGTTGATGCCGCGCACCTCGTCCTCGCCGGTCTCGATCACCACGGACTCCCATCCCTGCTTGCGGACAATCTCGACCGCGTCCGTCAGATAATATTCGCCCTTGGAATTGGCATTGCCGATCTGTCCGAGGATCTCGAGCGCCCGGCGACCGTCGATCGCCATCACGCCGGCATTGCACAGATCGATCTTGCGCTCCTCGGCGCTGGCATCGGCCTGCTCGCGGATCGCGACCAGGCGGTCGCCCTCGACGATGAAGCGGCCGTAGCCGGTGGGGTCAGCGGCGCGAAAACCGAGCGCTGCGATCGCGGCGCCCTTCGCGAGCGGCGCACGCAGCCGCGCGAAGGTCTCGGCCGAGATCAGCGGCGTATCGCCGAAGGCGATCAGGAGGTCATCGACGCCGCGTGCGATGGCCTCGCGCGCTGCCAGCACCGCATGCGCGGTGCGGAGCCGCTCGGCCTGCACGAAGGTGAGCGCGTCGGGCCTGATGCGCCTTGCCTCATTCGCGACCGCCTGATGGTCGGGACCGATCACGATAGCAAGTGTGCTGCCGGTTCCCGGGGGGGCAGCGGCGAGCACATGGGCAAGCAGCGTCTGACTTGCGACCGGATGCAGAACTTTCGGCAGGCTCGATCGCATGCGCGTGCCTTCGCCGGCGGCGAGCACGATCGTGAGGCTGGAACGGGCGGTCATCGAGATCCTGTCAGATATGGCCGAATCGATTGGCGCGACGGGCGGCGAGCCACCCTCAAAAAGGTCCTGCTTTGCTACCCCCGCAAACGCCCGGAATTCAAGTGCGACACGCATTTCCTGTTAATGTTCCCTGATTGATTCGGGGAAGCCGGACAGGGCTGGGCACTTAACGTTCATGGCAAAGGATTCCGACCCACTGGCGGATGCCTTCGGCACCAAGGAGACCAGCGGGCTGTTCTCCGGACTTGTGGCCGAGGAAAGCGCGCTCGACCGCCGCCTGATGTGGCGGCTCGGCTCGTGGGGCGTGGCGGCCGTCGGCGCCGTCACCATCGCGGTGATGGCCAATCAGGCTCAGCTCGGCTGGCGCCGTGACCAGGTCGCCTCCGCCGACCTTGCGCGCCAGGCCGACCGGCTCCAGGTGCTGACCAGGGAAAG
This sequence comes from Bradyrhizobium guangxiense, assembly GCF_004114915.1. Lineage (NCBI taxonomy): Bacteria > Pseudomonadati > Pseudomonadota > Alphaproteobacteria > Hyphomicrobiales > Nitrobacteraceae > Bradyrhizobium > Bradyrhizobium guangxiense. The sequence goes on from NZ_CP022219.1 coordinate 3,285,819, forward strand.
CCAAAACGAGGCGCGCCGGCTCGCAGCCGCCATCGAGACGCTGAACACGGATCGCGACCGGCTTTATTCGCGCGTCACCGTGCTGGAGCAAGGGCTCGATTCCGTCACCGGCGCCATCGCCAAGCAGATCACGCCGCCGCAGGCCGGCAAGCCGCAGGATGCCGTGCCCGCGGTCCCCAGTGTTGCGCCGGTCGCCTCGACGCCAGCCTCCGCCGCGGACAAGCCGCGCACGGATGCGGCCAAGGACACGCCCAAAGAAACGGCCAAGGAAGCAGTAAAGGAAACGGCCAAGGAGCCATCGAGCCCGCCGCCGCAGACCGCGGCGGCTGCCTCGCTGGTGCAGCAGTCGCCCGCCATGACTTCGGCATTGCCGACGCTTGCGCTGGTGCCGTCCAAGTCGATCATGGCGCCACCCGATCCGGCCGCGTCGAAATTGGTGCAGCCCGAGGCAAACGAGAAGGCCGCCGAGAAGAAGACCGAGGCCGCCCCGACCGAAGTCGCGACAGCCGCCAAGCCGCCGGACGCGGCCGAGAGCGAGTCCCCCGCGATCGCGGTTCAGCAGACGCGTTTTGCGATCGATCTCGGCAGCGCCAATTCGATCGACGGCCTGCGCGCGCTCTGGCGCGGCGTGACCAAGTCCAATCCGGAAATCGCGGCGCTGCGGCCGATCATCATGATCAAGGAAGGCACCAGCGGGCTCGGCATGCAGCTCCGCCTCGGGGCCGGCCCGCTGGTCAACGCGGCCGCCGCCGCAAAATTCTGCGCGACCCTCGCCGAGAACGATCGTCACTGCGAGACCACCGTCTTCGACGGCCAGCGCCTGTCGATGCGCGGCTCGGAAAAGGGACAGGAGAAGTCTCAGGACAGGGTTCAAGAGAAGAGCCCGGAGAAGACCCAGGACGCGGCACCGCAAGCCGAAACCGCGCCCGCGCCGAGCGCAAAGCCGGAGAAGCCGCAGCGCCGCCGCAGCTACTCCTCCAAACGCACCAAGCGCGAGGAGCCGCCGCCTGCGCCTGCCGCGCAGCCCGCGCCGGCCAAACCGGAGACCGCATCGGCGTCGGCAACCGCGACATCGACGCTGTCGTCGTTCTTCAGGCGATAGCACGCGCCATCCGCGACAGCCGCCGCTAGCGTGCGGCGATCGGACGCTTGGACCTGAGCTGCCTTCACATTGCTTGTGCTGTTCGTCCTCGGCTGGGTCGAGCGCCGGCTCGGATCGAAATGGCCATCATGCTGGTCGGCGAACATACCAAATGATAGCGAAGCGCTCGGCTCAAGAAGGCACTATCCGCGACGAATGTGATTCGGAGCGGAGATGACGGACGCGAATTTCTTGCGGGAGCAACTCGCGTTGATCCGCGAGCTTGCAGACCAGGCAGATCCCCATATCAGGAAACGACTGCTCGCATTGGCCGAAAAATACGAGCGCCGGCTCGCCGAGCAGAACCGGAAGATTCCGGGTCGATCCTGATGTTTTCTTGCGCGCACGCGACTACTCGATGCGTGCCTTCTCCTTGAGATCGCGAATGCGCATCTCGGCTTCGTCTCTGGACTGGACGATCTCCGACCAATCCTCGACCCGCGCCTCCTTACTCAGCCGCTTCAGTTCGTTGAGCTGCTCCTGTGTCGGCTTGTCCATGCTCGCTCCTTGACCGGAAGATGCACCATCACACCGTCCAGAACGAGCCTGATCCCAGCCTGTTCCTCGCGGGGCCTGGGGCGAGCCAAATCGCCGGAAACATCACCTGCCCTGTTGCCTGCCCGCGCCATCCCGACCATATTGCCCCCATGACAAAGAAGCCCTTCCGCCTCACGCCCTACCAGGTGCAGTTCCTGCTCGTCGTCGGTTTCGTCACCGTCGGCTGTGCGCTCTACGTGCGCTATCTCGCGATCGAGTTTTCGCAGGTCGCGCTCGCCTGCGATGCCGGGCTTCAGACGCTGATCTGCAAGTCGCGGTCGGTCTCGACCGTGCTGTTCAAGAACTCGGTGTTCGGCATCGTCGCGCTGGTGGTTGCGACGTTGAACCTGATGCGGCCCTCGATCGTGCTGCTCACGGTCGGCCTCGTCGCGGCCGGCCTCGGCATCGTGCTCTACAATGTCGTGCTGTCGGGCCTTGCGATCGGCCTGTTCATTCTCGGGTTTGCTCGGCCCGCGCCCGCCACAGCGTGAGCGCGAGCAACAGATAGATCGTGCAGGTCCACAGCGACTGCCAATTGTCGCGGCCTTCGTTGACGAGCACGAAGGCGGCCGACAGCGCCAGCACGCCCGCGAATACCGCTTCGGCGATCGGACGCTGGCCGATCTGCGGCCGGTTCAGCATCAAGAGCGCAAACGGCACCACCGCCATCGTCAGCGCGGCGTAGGGAAAATCCTTGTAGCGCGGATCGAACACGAAGCCGAGCGCGGTGGCGGCCGCGATCACCGCGGTCACCGCGAGCGTCAGGCCGAGCACGGCGGTCAGCTTCGACCATTTCCGCCCCTCGCGCGGTCCGAGCAGATCGAGGAAGGTCGGAAGGCTGCGGCCGATCACCATGGCCTGGGCACAGAAGATCGGCGACAGGATGCCGGCCAGCAGCAGCGCGCCCCAGAGCAGCCAGCCGCCGATGCCGTAGCTCTCGTAATACATCTTGTCGGCGCCGATCCCGAGCAGGCTCCCCGCCGTCGTCGCCGAGATGGCAACGCCGAGCCAGGCCGAGAAGCGCGGCGTCCACGGCCGCCGGCGCAGCGTGATGAGGGCGACCGCGAACACCAGCACGGAAAGGCCCATGCCCGCGCCCATGTACCATTTCCAGTACGGGAAATTGCTGATCGGCTGGCCCGGCGGATATTTCAGGCTCCGGCGAACCCCGTCATACAGGCCCCAATAGCCGCCGACCGTGCCTTCCAGCCTGCGCTTCCACGGCTGGTCGTAGGATTCGATCAGGTTGACGCGGAACTTCTGCGCCTTTGCCAGGCTCAGGATTTCCGAGACCACCCGCGCCTGGTTGGTGCGCGAGGGCAGCGCCGCGTCGCGCATGCGCCCCTCGCTCGGCCAGCCGGTTTCGCCGATCAGGATCTCCTTGCCGGGAAAGGCCACCGCCATGCGTTCGCGGATCTGTTCGACATGGGCTGCGGCGAATTTCGCCTTGACCGGGAAATCCTCCCAATAAGGCAGGATGTGGATCGTGACGAAGTCGACGCTGTCATAGACCTCGCGGTTCTTCAGCCAGTATTCCCAGACGTCGGCATAGGTGACGGGCACGCTGACCTGCGTCTTCACCAGGCGGATGATGGAGACGAGGTCCGCCGTCGTCATCTCGCCGCGCAGCAGCACCTCGTTGCCGACGATGAGCGTGGTGATGACCTCTGGGAATTGCTTGGTAAGGCGGATGGCGAGCCCGGCCTGCTCGTAGTTCTTGGCACGGTTGCTGGAGAGCCAGATGCCCTGCAGCACTTTCAACCCGCCAACCTTGGCGGCGATCGCCGGCACCTGGTCCAGCCCATTCTCCATCGAATAGGTGCGGACGCAGTCGGTGATCTCCTTGAGCTGACGCAGATCCTGCTCGATCTGCTCGGCGTCGATATGGGTCCACGCGTTCAGTGGCGTCTGCTCGCCGCGGAACGGCGCGTAGGAGACGCATTGGACCTTCTCGGCGGGATCGATCGGGGCACGCGCGAGCGTAATCGGCGTCGCCAACCACCACCACACGGCAGCAATCGCACCCAATGAAACGAGCAGAAGCGCCAGTGGCGTACGAAGAGAAATCGGTTCCGTCCTCCGCGAAGGGTCCGTCGATTACCTGCTTGCACGCCGTCTGCCAAGGGGGTGTCCAAATGCCGGTCGCACTGCGCTGATCCGCGCCTCCCCTCGGAGGAATCGGACTGCGGCTGTTCGACCGGGGCCTAGCATCGTGACTTTGCTGGACAAAATTCCAAATACAGGTCATGGACTCCGAAAGACTTTTCCGCCGCATTGGAGACCCATTTGGACGCCATCACCGGCGCGTCCGCGGGATCCTGACGCGGACGGCCAGCGGATACATTGGGGAATTCATGCGGCAACGGGTGTTCGAGTCACGAAATGCGGTCCTGCGGCAGTTCGCCGCCACCTTGGCCGTCTCCTCCCTTCTCGTTTTCGCCGGTCTCGGTGGCGCCGCCGCCCAGAGCGGCACGCCCGCCCCCGACCAGGGCAAGGCCGCTGCCCAGCCCGCCGACGCGGCCAAGGATGCCGCTCAGAATCAGCGCCGCACCGACGAGTTCGCCGAAGCGGCCCAGGTCATCAACGGCCCGGCCGGCAATCCCGAATGCGTCTGGCTCGGCCGGCGCGTGGTGCGGCTGATGTGGCGGGATGACCTCGATACCGCGTTCCGCCATCTCGACCTCTACGATCGGTTCGGCTGCCCCGGCGGCCACATCCAGGCCGCGTTCCGCTGCCTGACCCGGTTCGGCGGCCAGATCGATCCCAAGGTCGCCGAGACCCTGGACAGCCGTGTGCACGCCTGCTGGATCAACCCGGCGGCCCAGCCGCAGCAGGCGGCCGCGAGCGCCGCTCAGCCCGCAGCACCGGCGTCAGGCAATCCGCCGGCACCGCAGCCGGCCGCGAGCCCCTCGCCGGCGGCAAGCCCGAGCCCCGCGCCCCCGAAATAACCGCGGATCGTTTCAGCTGTCGTTCAGGAACGATCGGCCATAGACGGGGTTGGCACTGCCGCGCGTCTTCCAGAAAAGGCCATGCCCTCATAAGGACATGAGGCCATGACAGTTGTGAAACCGCGCGGCAGAGGTATGCTTCCTTTGCCGCGGACACGGTCGGATCTCGGGGTCGGATCCGCTTCCCTGCCACCTCAGCCCCTATTGGTTTAGCCGCGATGCGCGTTGTCGCCGCCGTTCTATTGCTCGTGTCCGCGCTTCACGCCGGCATCTGGGGAGTCTTGCGCGACAGGGAACCCGCGCCCGACTTCAAGGGCCTGCTGCCCAGCGTCTCCTACGCGCCGTTCGAGGGCTCGGCCCACCCGGACATCGACAACATCCCGACCGTCGAGAAAATCCGCGCCGACCTGAAGACGCTGTCGACCATGACGCGCGCGATCCGCCTCTATTCGTCCACCGGCGGCGTGGAGCTGGTGCCGCCGATCGCCGCCGAGTTCGGCCTCAAGGTCACCGTCGGCGCCTGGATCGACAAGGACAAGGATCGCAACGAGCGCGAGATCAAGGCCGCCATCGAGCTCGCCCGCAAGAACAGCAACGTGGTCGGCGTCGTCGTCGGCAACGAGGTGATCTACCGCGGCGAGCAGAAGGTCGAAGACCTCATCGACATGATCAAGAAGGTGAAGGGCTCGGTGCGCGTGCCCGTCACCACCGGCGAGATCTGGAACATCTGGCGCGACAATCCCGACCTCGGCTCCAGCGTCGATTTCATCGCCGCCCACGTGCTGCCCTATTGGGAAAACTTCCGCTCCGACCAGGCGGTCGACCAGGCCGTCGACCGCTACAACCTGTTGCGCAACCTGTTCCCCGGCAAGCGCATCGTGATTGCCGAGTTCGGCTGGCCGAGCCAGGGCTACAATTTGCGCAACGCCGATCCGGGCCCGTTCCAGCAGGCCCTGATCCTGCGCAACTTCGTCACCCGCGCCGAAGCCATCGGCATGGAATACAACATCGTCGAAGCCATCGATCAGCCCTGGAAGTTCTTCGAAGGCGGCGTCGGTCCGTATTGGGGCATCCTCAACGCCAACCGCGAGCCGAAATTCGCCTGGACCGGCCCGGTCGAGAATCCCGACTATTGGAAGCTGATGGGCATCGCGCTGCTGGTCGGCGTCCTGCTGTCGCTGCCGATCCTGCGGATCGAGAAAGCGACCGCGAAGCAGGCCTTCCTGCTCTCGGCGACCGCCAACGGCGTCGGCGCCTGGGCCGCGACCGTGTTCGCGTTCTGGAACAGCCATTACTTCATCTTCGGCTCCGCCTTCGCGCTGACGCTCGGCATGATCCTGCTTGTTCCCCTCGTCCTGATCGCGATGGCGCGCATCGACGAGATCGCCGCCGTCGCCTTCGGCCGGCCGCCGCAGCGGCTGATCACCAAGGACAAGCCGGTCGAGAACGTTCCCGAAGGTTTCTGCCCGAAGGTCTCGATCCACATCCCCGCCTATTTCGAGCCGGTCGACATGCTCAAGCAGACGCTCGATGCGCTGTCGCGGCTCAACTATCCGAACTACGAATGCGTGGTCATCATCAACAACACGCCCGATCCCGCCTTCTGGCAGCCGATCCAGGATCATTGCCGCGCGCTCGGTGAACGCTTCAAGTTCATCAACGCCGAGAAGGTGCAGGGCTTCAAGGCCGGCGCGCTCCGGATCGCGATGGATCGCACCGCGGCCGATGCCGAGATCATCGGCATCCTGGATGCCGACTATGTCGTCGAGCCCGACTGGCTGAAGGATCTCGTGCCCGCCTTCGCCGATCCGCGTGTCGGCCTCGTGCAGGCGCCGCAGGAGCACCGCGATGGCGATCTGTCGATCATGCACTACATCATGAACGGCGAATATGCCGGCTTCTTCGACATCGGCATGGTCCAGCGCAACGAGCTCAACGCCGTCATCGTGCACGGCACGATGTGCCTGATCCGCCGCGCCGCGATGGACATGGCGGGCGGCTGGTCGTCCGACACGATCTGCGAGGACTCAGATCTCGGTCTTGCGATCCAGGAGCTCGGCTGGACCACGCACTACACCAACACCCGCTACGGCGCGGGCCTGCTGCCGGACACCTACGAGGCTTTCAAGAAGCAGCGGCATCGCTGGGCCTATGGCGGCCTGCAGATCGTGAAGAAGCATTGGCGCCGCTTCCTGCCGGGCGCGAGCCGGCTGACCGCCGACCAGAAGCGCGAATACGGCCTCGGCTGGCTGAACTGGCTGGGCGCCGAGAGCCTCGGCGTGGTGGTGGCGCTGCTCAACCTCGTCTGGGTGCCGATCGTCGCCTTCGCCGACATCGCCATCCCCGACAAGATCCTGACGCTGCCGATCATCGGCGCCTTCGTCGTCTCGCTGGTGCACTTCCTGTCGATGTACCGCGCCCGCGTCGCCATCAAGCCTGGCCAGATGCTGGGTGCCATGATCGCGGCGATGAGCGTGCAGTGGACGGTGTCGCGCGCGGTGGCGCAGGGCCTCATCACCGAGCACATCGCGTTCGCGCGCACCTCCAAGGGCGGCCTGTCCCGGATGTCGATCGAGTTCCAGGCGTTCTGGGAGGCCGTGATCGGCACCCTGCTCCTGGTCGGCGCCGGCGTCCTGATCGCCTCCAACAGCTTCCGCCAGATCACCGAGATCTACATCTTCGCCGGTGTCCTCGTGCTGCAGAGCCTTCCGTTCCTGGCGGCCGTCGCCATCGCCATCCTCGAGCTCAGCCGCATCAACTCGTTCCAGTTCTGGCGCGACAGCGCGATCCGCACCGCCGAGCTGATCGGGCTGCGCCCGGTCGCCCTGCCCCACCCGGGCGGCACGCCGCAGCCGGTGCCGAGCGAGGTGCGGCGGGAGACGAACTGACCGACGAAAGCTCACCTAGTGGCCAGCCTTCGAGACGCCCGCCGGGGCCAGGAAGAGGTATGGTGTCTGCGGCAAGCCCTTAGACCCTCATGGTGAGGAGCCCGCCAAAGCCGGCGTCTCGAACCATAAAGGCCGAGCTCCGTCGGCGTCCCTCTGCAGTTCGGCGTGGATGACGGCCCGCCAATCAGGTTGAAATTCCCGGCCTAACCAGCGGAGGCAGCGAGCGAATCCCCGCCCCTGCCAGGACTTTCGGCAGCCACGCCCGCTATTGACCTCCGCAGCCACTCCCCCTACACAGCCCGGGCCGAAGGCATGATCCGGAAACAGCCGGTTTTCCCCGCGACGCAAATTGGGCGGAGCGGCAAGACATGCTTCTCGAATGTCCGACAACGATGGCCATCTCGTCAAAGCCATCAGCGGCCATGGGAGCGCGTAGCTCAGCCGGTAGAGCACGTGACTTTTAATCACGGGGTCCTGGGTTCGAGCCCCAGCGCGCTCACCAACTAACCAATTGCCAATAAACAAATCTCCCAGTTCGCGGGCCTGTCAGGAAGTAGGCGCGGGTACAAACTGGGCTCGCCGGGGTACAAACTCAGTTCATCGCCTGTTCTGGACGCGCGCGAAGTGGCAGTGCGCCCCTCCTTCTGAGGGCACCCTTTGTACAGCTCCCGGCCGCCGCGCGGGCGGGGCTGGCAATGGCCTTGCTGTGCAGGCGAGAGCGCCGGACGGCGTCCAATTTCCGGGGGCGCCATGATCAAGAAAGACCGCGCGAATCGCGCCGGCTGATGGCGGTAAATTAATCAGCCGGCCTTAGTTTCATCGACGGCCGAACTAATCTCCTTGCGCCGATAGAGGGCAGCAGCACGCTCGCGCTGTTCATTCGACCATGATGCGTACCAAGAATCGATGATCAATTGATGGGCGCGGAGCAACTCGTCCGAGTGCTGCAGGACAGCATCATTTGCATGTTGAATCTTGAGATTCATAGCGGAATCATCCTGCTTCGCGTGTAGATAGCAAACTACCATCGTATTAACGGGGAGTAAATTCACTTGTGCGCCGCATTTTCTCGAATTGACTTCCCAGAAATTTTCCTAGGATTCGTCGCTCCGGTCGGCGTTGAAATGATCTCGTCGTTGAAGCACTTCCGCACTCACTTTGAAAGGTTTGGATACAACGTCATCCCCATCAAAGTCACAGATGTCTTCAAGGAACTTCAGACAGTCGTTAAGCCGCGCGAGGAACTGGTTCCTAGCCCTCCGCATATTCGCCTTGAGCGATACATAAAATACGGCAACCAACTCAGAGAATTTTTTGAAGACGATGCAATCTTGGCTGGGCTCACGATTGCGAGCATTGTCAGAGAACGAGTGAAGCAAGCTACTGACAAAGTATCCACGCCCAACAAGACCGTCTTTTTCCTCTATCAATTCAAGCGACGCGAGGAAGTTGATCTACTGAGATCGATTTATGGCAGAGTGTTCTTCCAGGTATCAATTTATTCTCGATATGGTGCTCGAGTAGAGCACCTGGCCAAGTCTTTCGCGCGAGCAGAGAACTCTGGCACAAGCGACCCATTTCGTTCAAAAGCCGAGGCTATCGTCCAGACCGATCAGAACGAAGCCGACAATACGCATGGACAACGCGTGTCAGCGATCTTCCATAACGGAGACTTGATCCTCAACTCCGATGCGAGCGATCAGGCTTTAGAGGACCAGATCTGTCGTTTCGTAAATCTGCTGTTTGGATCGAACAAGATTTCGCCTACGCGCGATGAATATGGAATGTTTGTTGCCAAATCGGCTGCATTGCGAACACTTGATCTATCTCGCCAGGTCGGAGCCGCCGTCTTCTCCAGCGACGGTGAAATTCTCTCGATGGGATCCAATGAAGTACCGAAGGCACATGGCGGAACGTATTGGTCGGATGATCCCAAGAAAATTGATGATCGAGACTACGTGCGTGAATACGACAGCAACGATCTCCGGAAACGCGAACTTCTATCCGAACTAACAAAAGCTCTTGATGTCAAAACCGAAGCCGCGACCTTGCCGGCAGTTAAAAACACCCAGTTCATGGATGCGCTAGAGTATGGCAGAATCATCCATGCCGAAATGTCGGCAATTTGCGACGCCGCAAGGCTTGGCCGTGCGTTGGGCGGCGCGACTCTCTACTCAACAACATTCCCATGCCACATGTGCGCCAAGCACGTCGTCGCTGCAGGAATCGCCAAGGTCGTATTTCTTGAGCCCTATCCGAAGAGTTTGACGGCTTCATTGCACGGAGATTCTGTGCGGATCGAAGGAGCTGATAGAGGTCGGTATCAGGATTACCCGGCCGTGGATTTTGTTCATTTCCATGGCATCTCACATCGGCGCTATCGTGAACTTTTTGAAAGAACAAAACGAAAGGATCCGAGCGGCCATTTTCTGGAGTGGCATAATCCGTTTGTTGACGAACATGGCACCAAGACTCCAAGGCCGCTCATTGACCTACAATTCCCGTTCTATCTCGAGCTCGAAAAGATCACTGTCGAGGCATACAAAAATCTCATATCGCCGCCCAAAGTGACGGATGGTTTAGTGGCAGCCGCCTCTCCTGAAGCGGCGCAGAAGACGACAGAGAACTGACACCACAGGACTGTATCGCCACTAGCAACGACCATACCCGTCAGTAGCCGTACGTTCCTCGCATGCTCGAGCCAATCCAACCAGCGGCTCCGTAGAACATCCCATAGCTGATCCAGAACCAAAGATAATATCCGATCCCGAGAAGCGTCTTTCGAAAGCCGCCCCACTCTGACCAGAACGTCGTGTCGCGCACATAAGTGTTGACGTCTTCGGTCGCAGCTCGCGTGCCCTCCTTCGTGATTTGTTGAAAATCGATGTGCTCACGGTCGCGGAAGCGATCGAGCAGCTTTTCAAAGATCATTCGATCGGCCAGCGTGCTGTGCCACTGTTGGTTTGACGATGCTGCGACGACCGTCACCATTACCTCGCTGAGGTTCCACGACACGACGTCGATTAGAAAGACGAGCGTCGCCAGGATCGTCCCTGTTTTTTCGTCTCGCTGGGCAAAAGCCGCTATGGCGACGAAGAAGAACACCGTCCAGCGGAAGGCTCCTACGGCCGACGCCCTGTGAAGTGCGATTGGTGTAACGCTCATGCGATTTGTCCCCCTTTGACCTTTATTAGGGTCCCAAGGCCGGAATCGTCACGCGATTTTTCTATCCCTTGTGGTTCAGACAAAAGAGGAGGCACAGCACACGGTGTCTGGACAACCCCCCGCAAGCGAAGGCACCCTGCCCTGACAGGGAGACGGGCATGTCCTTCAAAGTCATCGACGGCGGCGGGCCGAGCAAGGAAGAACGCGACAAAGTTCAAGCGCATGAGGAGCAAGTTCGCAGGCGCGAGTGGGCAAAGGGGGATATCTCATGGGCCGTCCGGGAGTGCGCAGCCAATTTGCTCAGAATCGTCCGTGGAGCGGGCAAGCCACATGAGCTGCTGCTCCAAATGAAGAAAGTCATCGATAGCGCCGTCAAGTTTCAAGAGGTGCACGGCTACTGGCCCGATGATGTGATTGCCGCGGAGCTGCATCTAGATGATGAAAGGCAAGAGATTCTTGAGCGGTGCCGCGCTGGCAACTTAAGTCAGGCGGACATTGACCGTTGGCGAAACGATGGGACGCTTGACGAAATGTCGGCTGAGTACATCACTTTTTGCGGTGCACTCCAGGTAATCGCATCGCGCATGATCGGTCAGAAGACTCAGGAGAGTGCGGGCGACAGCGAATTTCATCGGGGCCTCCGGGAACTGGAAGAGGTTCGAGAAGGGCGGCGGCGGAGAGCCCTGCAGGAGATGCGCGCTAGTCGCGCAGCACCCGCTCGTCGCAAGACCATCAAGAAGCGAAAGCTGAAGCCGCGCACCCCTCCCGGAGGAATTGTGCTGTAGGAGAGATCTCCACACCCACGACCCGCAGTAGCCCGACGCCATCCCGACCTACTGGGAATCGTCAATTTGACTCAGCTCTGGTCAGGCCATTCTTGGCGGGATGCCTCGCCCGACCAGACGCATCACCCCCGCCCTGCCAGATGGCCGCCCGGTCAAGATTACCCTTGGCCAGATGCGCGAGACCGGCGCGCGCGGCGTCATCGTGTTCTGCGAGGACTACCGCTGTAGCCATAACGTGAAGCTGGCGCCGGACGTGGTCGATCAATGGCCGGATGAACTCCGCATCTCCGATCTGGAGCCTCGATTCGTCTGTGGGGTCTGCGGCAGGCGAGGCGCCATCGTCCGGAGGGATGATCCACCGCCTCGGATGGGAACGGGGTAGCTCGGTGGATAAGAAAAATCGGCGCTGTCAACCGATCTCGGCAAGCGGCAGCATACCCTATCCCCGATTCGGACCTGACTGCGATGCCAGCGAGCGCAAGTGCAACCAAAGACGACATTGCGCGAAAGGCGAAGCAACTCGTCGACCTTCACCACGAAACCAGCCTTGTGATCACGATCCTAAGGTTTGCGCGGAGTGGACACGCCACGGACGTGATGGTTGAGCAAGCGATTGCGCTGGTCGAGCGGCATATCGCCGTCGCCCGCGATCAGGGGGACGACGGTATGCTCAGGTCGGCGGTCGATCTCAAGGCAGGTCTTGAGGAAGCGCTCAAAAATGGCGTCGAGTCGTTGCGATCGAAGTTAGGTCCCACCAACGAAGCACTTAAGGTTGAAGAGCCGTTGGCGCGTGCACGGCGGGCACTTGGACATGAAATACGTCGCCAGCACCGGTGTGCGGGTGGAATTGTCGATATCTTCGATCTGACGGCGGATGAGCTGATCGAGTGCAAGTTCCGAGGGTCGAGCGCGGCCCTCGGTGAAGCGGCAGGACAGCTAAAGCGCTACTCGAAATCGTTTCCGGGAACGTCTTTGAGCATTGCTGTCCGCAGCATCGAACCTGAGGCGAGTTGGCTTGCCGATGTTCTGCGCCGTCAGGGTATCGTCATCATCGAAATCGAGCCTGGCTGAAGAAGGCCAGGGTCTGTACAGTGATCCGCTGAATTGAGAATCGCCTATAGCTCGGCGGCAATTGCGGCTGAGGATAGATCCATGAAATTGATAAGCGAGCGCCCCTACTCCGATCCAGAGGCCGCGGCGCGCAAGCTGATCGAGCTCGCCATGGGCATCGAGGCGGTTCAGGACGGCCGCATTCATATCGAAAAGATCAACGCGCCGTTCCTCTCGAAGCTCAAGGCATCAGGCCCAGAGTTCGGTGCCGGCATCAAGCATGCGATCAATCAGGGCTGGCTTGAGCTTCATGAGAGCGGGACTTACGTGCGGCTATTGACGCCCGGGAGCCTTCTCGGAGGCTGACAACCCGTAAATTTCCCAAGTTCTAGCGCGTGAGCTGGCGTGTCCTCATCCATTGGTCGGACTCGACACCGTTGGGCGGCCCATGGTTGCATCCCACGTTTCATAAAACCATGGGGGGACCAAATGAGAATTATCGCACTCGCCTTCGCACTTGCACTCGTCGCGACCGCAGCTAAGGCGCAATACACCAGCGGCACCGGCTCCAATCCGAATAGCCACACCACTTCGGGCTACACCAGGAGCAACGGCACCTACGTGCAGCCTTACACCGCTACGAACCCGAACGGCACCCAGAGGGATAATTACGGCACGTCGGGCAACTACAATCCAAACAACGGAACATTCGGCACGCGCACGCCGCGGTACTGAGTCCGATGTCCGTGTACCGGCTGGCGCCCATCGACATCAGAGCAAACGATGAGAAATGGGCAGCCTCCAACCTCAAGGAAGCAGTCTGGGTCGAAGCGCCAGACGAGATGGCCGCACGCCATTTCGTCGAGAGTGCCACTTTGAGGATGGTTGATTTCAAGCCGGGGCGACCATTGATCTTCTCGCCTTGGCTTGATGATGTTGTGACGTCGTGTCACCGCGATCTGGAGGCCGAGACTGTCCCACCAGGACATCTTCGCACCCAGGCCGGGAAGCTGGTCGCCCTTCCCGCGGCCTGACTTACGATAATGGGTATTATTGAAAATTAGACCCGGAACTCGCTGACCGACGCGCCGTTCCGAGTTCGGGCAGCCTCGGGCCGCATTTACAAATTTGTGCTAGAATCGACTAGAAATTGGTCTAGGAAGGAGGCGCCGATGACGGAAATTACCAACATCACTAGCGCCTTCACCGCTGACCAGGTCGTGCGGCTAACTGGCCTCTCGATGGGGCAGCTTGCCTATTGGGACAAGCTTGGCTTTTTTCAGCCGCAGTACGGGTCGGAAGATCGGAAGACGCCTTATTCCCGAATTTACTCTTTCAAAGACGTAGTCGGGTTGCGAACACTGAGCATTCTGAAGAGCAAGTATAAATGCTCGCTGCCTCATCTGCAGACAGTCGCAAAGGAGCTCGCGTCCTACAGCATGGCGCCGTGGGCCGAGATCACGCTTTACGTGCTGAAAAAGAAGGTCCAGTTCAAAGAACCGGACACCGGCCGAGTTCGCGGCGTCGTTGACGGTCAATACGCCCTTCTGCCCATTGCCAGTGTCATGGAAGATGTCAGGAAGGCCGCCGAGCAACTGCGTCAGCGCGAGCCTGGGCAAATCGGCCAAGTCGAAAAGCACCGTTACGTATCGCACCATGCGGCCGTTATTTCCGGCACGCGCATTCGGGTAGCGACAATTCTGCGATTTATCGAAGCTGGCTATTCGACTGCCAGTATTCTCAAGGAATACCCGAGCCTGACGGAAGCGGACGTTGAGGCCGCGAAACGGCACGGGAAAGACGGCTTGGCTGCCTGATGGCCGATCGACCGTCATTGAGATTATTTCTCGATGAAGGTGTCCCGGATTCTGTAGGCCATGCTTTCATGGAGCATGGCCATCAGGTAGCTTTCCTGAACAAGGAACTGGTTCGAGGATCGCCAGATCACCTTGTCTGTGCGATCGCGGACATCAACAATGCGGTCCTTGTCGCTCTCGATGGCGACATGAAGCGGATAGCGCAGGGACACGGCGTAGGTTCTGGCAAGTACCTAAGGCTAGGCCTCATCAAGCTGTCTTGCTTCGAACCAGATGCTGCTGCGCGCGTTCGCGAAGCCATGTCGCTAATTGAACACGAATGGAACGTCACCGCCGGCAAGGAAGGCCGGCGAATATTCGTCGAGATCAGCGACAAAGTCATCAGGTCGTTTAGGTAATTCAGATGTGGGCCGGTGATAAACTGACGCGCCGCGCCATAGAGGTCATCCGTCGCCTACCGACCGAAGCCGAATACGCTCGGTTTATGCCGATCAAGCTGGAAGGAGCCGGCACGTCCTGGGTGCCGAGGCAGCACAACTGCCACGCAAACGTCGCCACAGTCGTCAATTGGTATGAAGGCTTGAAGCACGTTTTCGGTTATCTGGTTCTATCTCCTCAGATGACCGGCCTGTCGCACTGGATCGTTATGGCTCATTCACTTGTCGAGCCGCCAGAGGGCGGCCTCTTGGAGGTCACGCCTGATGCCGGCACCGAAGATGTGCCGTTCATCCATCATCGCGACGATCTCTCATTGCACGAAGAGTTCAGGAAGGTCGTCAAAGTTTTTGTGCGTCCCTCCGACATAAAATAGGGGCCAAGGCTGGTTAGCCTTGGCCCCCTCGTCCTAGCGACAGGCGAGCATCACATATGCAGGTGCCGTTTCAGGCAGTCTCCTGTTGAGACGATGACGTTCATCAGGCTGTCCTCGTCGAACGCGGCATCCGGATTGCCGTTCGGAGAGTACTTTCCGTTGCTAACATCCTCAACGTAGGTCAGGACGGCCAGCGCTCCCGAGAGCGTTGTAGGAACGGTTGTCGTCAAATCCCATCGGGCATCGCTCTCCTGCTCCCCAAAGGTTTTTTCCTTCTCCGGATCGGGGCTGACAGTTCCGGGAACGAGCACTTTCAGCGCTTGGTCGTATTCCGTGTTGGCGGTCTTATGAGCCTCGATCAGCCCGAAAATCGGATCGGACCCGACATTGGAAGGCGCCACACGTTCTACTTGCTGCATGCCCACAGGCTGCCGCAGCAGCCCCGCAACGATGCTACGGAGCAGGTCGTCCACTTCCGCATCTTCATCGTCGATCCCTTTGCGCCAATCGTAGGCTAACAGAATGGTCGCCTTCGCGCGCAGACCTTCAAGTGACGCCGTTTGGATCTCGGTAGCTTCGCGATAAAGCGAATAGAGCCGGTCCGCAGAATCGTCGCTCAGTTCTAATAGCCGATCAATGCCAAGTTCCGCTTCCAGCGCGGAACAAGCGCTCTTGTGTTCGTCGTAGGCGGCAATGATCTCCTTGGAGCGCTCTACGTCCGCGTCCCGCGTGACTGGCTTGTAAAGATGCGCAATGTGCGGCTTGGGGGCATAGGGGTTTTGCGTGTCGTCGAAGTCATCATCCTTGATGTTGTCATCGCCTCCCTCCGGCCCGACGTATTCATAGTAGGAGACCAGTCTTGTGTCCTCGCGTCGAGCGCGGTTTATGTCGATAGCGGAGCACCACAGCAGACACTTGTTGTTCGGAAGCCGCTCCATGTCGTAGCCGATCCAGACCGGATCGGTGGGTGTCCATCGCAGGGCAGCCGGCCGTTGAGGTGCTAAAGCGTCATATTCTTCTCGGGCGGCAGCATACTTAGCATCCAGGGCCTTATCGGCTTCAACAGCCTCAGGGATCAGTCTTGCAAGCTCCTTCAGGCGCGCATCAGCTTCACAGCTTGCGGAAGCCTCAGGTGCGAGCCCGAGATTGACGGTGCTTCCCACGATTGCAGAGCTGACGAGCATGTTCATGGCTACTCTCCTGTTGATCCGCGCCCCGGAGTTGGGAATGTCCATGAGAGCGGATGGTTCTGGCCGTCCTGATACGGGCTGACATGCATCCCGCCCGCTTTCCCGATTTGAGGAGGCTGTTAAGAATTGTCCGGCGCCCGTGGCGCCTTTAGCTACCGCGTTGCTCATGTCAGTTCTCGGATTTGATGATTGATGATGACTGCGCACCGCCCGTGAACAGTCTGTTGTGATGTCCGGCGAGCCTATGGTTGCTTCACCTCCCTTCCGGCTTGCCAATCGAACAGTTGGGGCCAAAGGGGATCGAAGTGTTCGCAGAGAGCTTCGAAGGCAGCGCGGGCTGCGCTCTCAACTAGATCGATTTGCAGTCGCGGCCAAACGGCCGTTGCCTGGACTTGCGGAGTCCAATGGCTTGAGGAGAAGCCTGCGCGCACGGCTTCGATGGTTTCGTGGAAGTACCCCTCGCACTGACCAACGGTGCCGAACCTGAGGGCGAGTACGCCAATTTCGCGCTGCTGCTCTGGTGACAACTGATCCCAAGCCTTGCCGGCATCGAACGAGGCAAGTTCGTGAAACGTGGGAAGCCGATCCGAGAGAGGTATTTCAGGCTCTGGCGCGATGTCCGCAGGAGCATCGCTGCCGCGGCGCACGCCGATAATTGTGCGCGCATTCCAGATGGCAGCGCGCTTGCGCTCGCCTTTCTGCAGGAGAACATCGACCATGCCGCGGGGCGTCTTGGCGCCAGCGCTAACGCTAAGCACGACTTCTCCGGAGCCGGTCACGTCACCACGCAGAAGGTGGCGCGCCGGGACCTTGACGAGTGAGTTTTGGTTGGACGGGGCGAGCATGTTGGTAGCTCCTCAGAAGGCCGAACGGCGCACGCCATCAGCATGGATGCCAAAGGCCGACACGAATGTGGTTTCGACGGTCAGACCGCTGCGCTGGCGCCAAGCTGTCACCTGCATCGCCACGTGATCGCGATAGAGTTTGGAGGCCTGACGGATGTAGCGGGGAGCGCAGGAGCCGAAGGTCCGCATCGCCTCGCGGCGAACCAGCGCCTCATAGACCTCGCGGTTGAGCTTGCCGGTGACCGGGTCAGTGAGGTTCGCCACCGTGAGGATTGCATTGCTAGTTGCCATCGCCGCCTCTATGTGGTTAATACCCATCCCGATAGGTATAAACACTAATTGGCTCCGATGGTGATGTCAACCAGTTTGTTGGGTATAAAACCTATTTTTGTGAGTTCAGCCCACAGGGAAATCTGATGCTGTCGACTGGAAATCAGCTACGGGCCGCGCGCGCCTTAGCGGACATGGATCAGGGCGCGCTGGCTGAGGCGGCGGGAGTCAACGTCAACACCATCCGCAATATGGAAGCTTCCAAGGACGAGACGATCAAAGCGAACAATCAGACCGTCGTCGCTGTGCAGAAGGCTCTAGAACAAGCCGGCATAGAGTTTCTGAATCACGGACAGCCAGGTGTGCGATTGAAAGCCAAGTAGTCTTCCCTTGCTGAATGTCGAAGACGCCGAGCCCCTTCCCTTTGAGGGCCTTCTTGGCCCCTCGCCGAGCCCCTACGCCTTCTGTTGGCGCAGCCACCGCGCCCATTGAAAGCCGAGCTCTTCCGGATTAGATTCTGGTCACTCGCCGATTTGGTTGAACCGTGATGGTTCACTTCGTCGTGCAGTCTTACCCCTGATGCGGCTTGGGCACCGCAGGTACGACAGCACGGATCGGTCCCATGGCGGGTGCCATCAAAACCATCAAGCTCTTGTTGACCGCTGCGTGCTTGGCGCTCTGTGCCGGCGCGTGGCTGCGCTCGCCGGCCAACACTGCCGGCACAGTCCCCGGTTTCATTGAAGCTGCGCCCGCGCCGGAGAAGGCCAATGGCTGAATCCGACTACATGCCGTACTTGATCGCGAATAGCGGCAAGACGGATGCAAATTTCCTATCCGGCGCCGACAGCATCCTGAAGTCGTATCGCGAGGGAAAGGACTTCGCGTATCAGCAAAAGTTGCGCGGCGCGTTTAGTGATGAAAACGGCGGGGTGCCCCGCGATCCCAAAACGGGAGATGTTGATTGGGGAAAGACATACGAACGCCTCCTGCAACTCGGCGGGGTCGGGGCCATCGACCAGGCGTCAAAGCTGGCTGAAACCGGTTTCCAGCAGGACCGCTATCGAAATGCGCCTACCGTCCAAGCCATTCTCCAGCCGCCTACCACTTCGCAGCCGGCGCCGAATTTCCCGCCCTCGGCATCGCGCAACGCGCCGGCCGTTGTTGCGCCTCCCCTCGCGCGCGGCGGCGTAGTACCGTCGTCCGGACCTGCGGCGCCCCAGGGTACTCCAGCCCCCGTCTCCACCGCGTCAGGACCTGTTGCGGCGGCGCCTGATGGATCTTGGCGCGGTGGTGATGCCAAGGGATCGCTGATCGGCTTCTTGTCCGCTAACGGCGTACCCGAGCAAGATCAGGGATCGGCCGCGAACATTCTTGGCGGTCAGCTCGCTGCCGTAACCGGCCGGCGTATCGACCCGAACGCGCCGCTCGACATGAATAACATGCAGGTCCGGCAGGTGCTCGCTAACTTCAGGCGCGGAGGACTGCAGCAGAATGCTGCTCCCGCCGTAGCGAGACCAACCGCTCAGCCGCAGATGCCCCCAGTTGGAGCGCCGGCCGGCTTGCCGGCTGCAAGCGCTCCTCAGCCTCAGATGGCCGCAAGGCCAGCCATGGCGCCGAGCGCGGGCCCGGCCCAGCCAACCCAGCCGGCTGACCCGACCTTAGGCGGATTGATCCCGGCCGGCTATCCCGACCCCGCCGCGTACGTGCAGCGATTGGAAGCTGTGGCTGGTAGCGGCCGCGTGCTGCCCGACCAGCTCAAGGTATTGGAAGGCCGCATCCAAGCCATTCACAAGGCTCTGGAGCCCACGCCGGATATGAAGAACGCGCGCGCGGCCGGCATGAGCGTACGCGAATATATCGATCGCAACGACAACGCCAACACTGAGCGAGCGATCCTCAGCGGCAGCATTTTGCCAAAGCTCGACAAGTCCCAAGACACCGCGTCGGCAGCGCGCGACGAAATCCTGGCCATCCACCGTTCGCGAGAACAGCTCGACGCACCTGGCGGCATCTTTTCCGGCACGGCAGCAGATACACGCCTGAAGCTGGCGAAGGTTGCGGAGTTCATGGGCGTCCCGAACGCGGACAAGATCGCGAACACTGAAGCTTTCGGTAGCGCCATCGGCTCTCGCACGCTTTCACTGGTGAAGGGCCTTGGTGCCGGGGCCGGCATTTCCAACGCTGACCGCGACTTCGCTGCGGCTATGGCCGGCGGAAACATCAAACTAGACGAGAAATCGATCCGCCGGATCCTCGACATCGGTGAACGGGCTGCTCGAGCCCGCATTGATCAACACAACAACCTTGCTGAGCGCACCCTGAGCTCGTCGGATGCCCTCAAGGACTACGGGACGGTCTATCGTGTCGAGCAGCCAGGCCAGTACCAGGCGCGCCAGCAGGCTATGCCCGCCCCGCGGGCCGGGACTGTCTTCAACGGCTTCAGATATCTCGGCGGAGACCCGAAAGACCAACGGTCGTGGGGGCGCATCTGATGGCTAATCCCTGGGAGATGAACTGGGCGCCGGCATCCCCGGAAGCCTCCTCCTCGTCGGCGGAAACGCCACCTTGGGAGATGGACTGGTCAGCGTCTCAGGAGCCGCAGACGCCCAAGACCAGCACCAGCGAAGCCGTCCTGCAAGGCGCGCTGACGGGCGCCGGTGCAGGCTGGCGAGACGAGGTTTATGGCGCCTCGAAAGCATCGGGGCTGCCGGAATGGATGGGAGGATTCCGCGCACCGTTTGGTGCCGCTAGGCTTGCCGCGGAACATTTCAGCGGAGAGCCCGGCGAAGCCACGAAAACCTACGACGAAGCCGTGGCCAGAATCCGCGAGCGTCAAAAGAACGCCGCGGAAGATCATCCGATTGCGTACAACGCCTCGCAGATCGGCGGCTCGTTCCTGCCGGCAAGCAAGATCGTGAAAGGCGTCGGGACGGGCGCCACCCTTGCTGGGGCGGTCGTTCGTTCCGCCGCAGCCGGCGGCATCATCGGCGGGATAACAGGCGCCGGCGACGCCAACGGCGATCTCACCGACCGGGCGATTGGCGCGGCCGAGGGCGCGCCCGTCGGTGTTGTACTTGGCGGTGCCGCTCCCGTCGTCGGGCATGCTGTCGGCAAAGGCATCAGCGCTGTGATGAACCGCGAGGGCACGGCCGGCACCGCGGCCGGAAAGGTGCTGAACGCACTGGAGCGTGACGGCGTGACACCAGCAAATCTGCAAAGTCGGCTTGATGCGATCGGCCCCCAGGCAATGATTGCAGACGTCGGTCCAAACGCGACGCAGCAGGCTGCCGTGATCGCAGCATCTCCCGGTGCTGGTCAGCAAACTATCCGCGCGGCAATTGAAGCACGCAATGCTGGTGCGTCGGGACGTGTGACAAATGCCGTCAACGGGGCCATGGGCGGGCCGGTCAATTACGGGCAGATCGAGAGCTCCATCATTCAGCGGCGTAGCAACGCAGCTCGGCCTCTCTACGACCAAGCCTATCAGACACCCCTGCCCCCGATCCCAGAGGTTCAGGAGGTTCTGAATACACCCACCGGCCGAGCTGCGGCTGCACGGGCCGCGCGCCTGTCCAGGGACGAAGGAATCCCGTTTGATCCCAACTCCGTGCGCGGCGTCGATCTTATCAAGCGCACGCTGGATGACGTCGTTTCAATGGGCCAGCGGACCGGCCGCAACAACGAGGCTCGCATCATTGCGAACCTGCGGGATAGACTCGTCGATGCGGTGGACAACCACGTCCCCGAATACGCGATGGCTCGCGATGCCTACGCTGGCGAAAGCGCGATCCGCGACGCCTTGCAAGCCGGCCGCAACCTCTTCGGTGACAACATCTCGCCCCAGCAAATTGGGGATCAGCTCGTCGGGATGACGGCCGGCGAGCGAGACGCGTTCTTGCAAGGAGCGCGTGCGCAGATCCAAACCATCATGGGTACCGCGCGAAATGACGCATCGCGGGTGCGCCAATTGCTTCAGAAGGGGTTCAATCAGGAAAAGCTCGAGATGGTGCTGGGACCACAGGCCGCCAACGATCTCATGCGACAAGTTGGCTTTGAGACGACCGCGGCGAATACCTCGCATCGCGTGATCGGCAACAGCGAGACCGCGGCCCGCGTGGCCGGTCGCGAGGATCTAACGCCCGGCAGCAACGGCTTGGGTATCAGGGATAGCTTCGCTGCCGGCGGCATGATGGGCGCAGCCCGCGGTGTGGGCCTAAAGCTCCTAGATCGCGCCATTGAAGCCGTACAAACCGGCCGTCAGAAGGCCATCGAAGGTGCAATGGCAGACATCCTCACCCTGCAAGGTCCGGATAGGCAGCGGGCCATTGATGCCGTTATCCGCGCGGCCCAGCAGCGCGATCGCTCCGGTACGCTTGCCCGGCAGGTTCGTAACCTAGCATCGGGCGCGGCTCTGTCTGGAAGCGCTCCGTATGATCGTCCTGTGGGTGCGGCCGCTCTTGACCTGATTGGGGCGCAGTGAGCCGATGAACTCCATAGTACCACTCGGCATAGAACAGACCGGCGATGAACCCTGCTGGAAGGCAAATCATCACCAAGTATGGATCCCAGTGCAGATAGAGGCCGCCTGCGAGGCAGGCCGCCAAGAATAGCAGGCCGGCAAGGCGCAAAATCGTGCCGCCCTTCCTTGAGGCAAAAAGCCAGATCACGATCGCCCAGAATACGACCGTGAAGGCAATTCCAACTGCAAGCGTCGCATTTTCGGTCAATTTTCACAGCCGAGCAGGATCAGATGTCGCACACCCTAGCCGAAGCCCGGACTCCGGAACAGAGCGAAGAAGTGCCGCCGCCGTTCATGAGAGCGCTGGAGAGCGGCTGGACCGACTTCTGGACCCCTCCGAAGCCAGAAGGCAGCTACGCGGCGAATGTCGCATTGGGTGAATCGTACGCCGAGATGGCCGTAATGCACGCCCGGGCTCGAAACGACCCCCTGGTGCTGGAGCTGATTGTCAGCACGATCACGTCCAAGGCCGCCAGCGGAAAGCTCGCTATTGGGCCGATTGAGCTCGGTTTCTTTCACAAACTATCGTCGCTCGCTTACGTGGGGTCGTTGAATTGACGGGCAAGAGTTCCAGCCAGCAGGGCCGTTCGACTAGGTTTAAACCCGGCCAAAGCGGAAACCCGGCAGGCAAGCCGCGCGGCACCCGCAACACGACTACCATCGCGCTAGAGGCGCTGCTCGATGGTCAGGCGAAGGCATTGACGCAAAAGGCCATCGATCTTGCACTGGCGGGCGACATTCCCGCCCTCCGCATCTGCCTCGATCGCATCATGCCGCCTCGGAAGGATCGGCCCGTGACCTTCGCGCTGCCGCCTATCAACACGGCGCACGATGCGGCGAAGGTGTCTTCAGCGGTGCTGTCAGCAGTGGCCGCGGGCGAACTCACCCCTTCGGAGGCCGGAGAGATCAGTAAACTCATCGACACTTGGGTGAAGGCCTATGAGACCGCTGAACTGACGGAGCGGCTCGAGCGGCTGGAAAGGATGACCAGTCAATGATTGGACGAAATCTCAAAACACGGGTCACCAAACTTGAAGATCGCCGAAAAGCTACGAACCGCCTGCCCTACGTCTATCACGTGAGTGAACCTGCAACGGCGGACGAATTGGCAGCTATCGAGGCAGCCAAATCAGCCGGACATTGCTTCATGGTTGGCCCGTGGCCCTGCGCGACGGTCGAAGAGTGGATCGCGATCTACGGCCGGCCGGAGATCCTGCAATGAAAGCCCGCAATCTCGAATCCCGGATCATTAAGCTAGAAGGCCGCGCGAGGCACGCGGGCGAGATGCTGCTGATTTGGAGCAGATCAAATGAAAGAGCCGAGGCGGTTCTCGAAAAACATCGCCACCTCTTCGATCCGTTCGATCGTGTGGGTATCGCGCCCTGGCCCGCGGTCGACGAGCCGCCAGCACCTGCTTGGTATGGCAATTTCCCCATAGGAATCTCAGAACGAGAGTGGACCGCGCTCGGCAAGCTACTTCAAGAGGCCGCCGGACAAGCGACCGATCAACTTGAATACAAGCGATTGTCAGAATGGAGCGACGCCGACCTTTGGTATGAGTTGTTGAGAGTAGATCGGAGAGCCGGCCATGAGATCCGCCATTAGGCGCCGCCTCATTGCGATCGAGCGCCAGCGAAAAGACAACCGCCGGCGAGTCCATATCCTCAAGGTCGCGAGCCAGGATGACGGATCACGCCAGATCGCTGTCATGCTGGCCTCGGGCGCCGCCGAGGCCGATGATGGATTTTTGTGCCTCTCAGGTCAGCAGTTGACAATAGCGACCGACGTCCGAGTCTAATGTCCAGCCCCACACGACAGTGCTACTGGCTAGAGAACGGCACCGTCCGGCGGCGGAATATTGGGCCACCGCTCCGCGATGGACTGGCAGGCAGCCTTCATGTTCGCGAACATGCTCACCGCGGCGCCCAACGCAGGGTAAGTCTCGCCGGTGTGGCAATCGATCGTGACGCAGAGCGCCTTTTCAGGCTCAGCCCCATCTTCGTCCGCGTGCTCACCAAGCATGCCGAGAATGGCCGCCGATTGCCATCCCGCGGTCGCCTCGCTGAGCCCTTTCCCCTTTGCGTACCGGAGCATCACTGCACCGCGCTTCAGCTTGTTGGTCTTGGTTTTGCGGCGCAGCAACAGGTCCGGCGAGAATCTGATATTGACGCCATTCACGGGGATCACCGGGAAACTTTTGCCCGGCAAAATCTCCGCCTCCGGCAATTCGACCTTCGCCAAAACAGAACTGAACTGCTTCACGTAGTCGGCGTTTGTCTCATTCGTCAACGCGTCAAAGTCGTCCGTGGCGATCTTGTTTCGGATCGATTCAGCTTTGTCCTTAAGGACTTGCGGGTCTGTCTCATGCTTGCGCAGAGCGCTTGCAACGGTGATCCGAGCCTCCCGGTGCTGGAGCAACCTGGCGATGGGCCGAAACTTGCAACCCTCAATGATCGAACGGCGCTTCCTCTCGGAAGCAGCCATGTAGTCGGCAAGATTCCGGACGTCAATTTCCGGTGCCTTGACCTCAACGTGAGTCTTTTTGGTCACGATCCCCTCCGTGGAGAATAAGCATGTCGGATTTCTATTTCAGCGCAGACATCGGAAACGACACCACCCTCTGCATCGCCCCGATAACTGATCGGCGGCTTGAGCTTTCCGGAGAGACCATCGACGACAAGAGCGGCTACTTTCTCTTCGAGACGAAAGGCGGTGCAGAACCCAGCGAGGTTCAGATTCTTGCCCGCGTCACCTCGGAAGAAGCGGCTCTGCGGCTCAAGCGAATGCTTTCGCTCGAATGATCCATTTCGCAATCATTTGACTTGGTGGCTGGCCGCAACTTGGCAAGGAAGTTGCGGCCAAAATTTTTACACCTAAAGCACGTTAAGAACGCGATTTTTCTATTGCATTCCAGCGAATCGATCAGCGCTCGCGCCGGCTATTTCGGTCCGCGCGGCCCGTTCGAGGAGTAGTCTTCATCTTCTGCCGGCCTGGGCTGGGGGTCGCCGTAGCGCGACATGCCCAACGCGAGGATGGCTTCGGGGCCATACTGAACGAGGCGCGGGAAGCGCTTCACGGTAGCCAGCGCGGACGCCGCGACCGCCAGCCACTTGCGGGCAAGCTCATCCATCTTCGCATCCCAGCGGCCCTGACGTGCAGCCAGGTCGTCTTCGTAGATGCGCGCCTGATCCTGATGCGCCTTGTAAGCGTCAGCGGCGGCCTTCTGAGCCGTAACCGCCTCGTCATACTCCTTCTGCGCCTCAGCCATGCGCTGCTTGTGAACCTTAGCGCCGACCGTTGGCGCCCCCGGCACCCCCAGCATTCTGCTGATCTGGCTGCTTGCCTCCAACACAGCAACGTTGCACTTGCCGAGCTGGGACCTGAGCTCATCGCCTTCAGCGCGGATGCCTTCGAGCATCATGCTGACAGCGGGGCGCTGATTGGCATATTTCGTAACGCGTCCGTCGAGCCAGCGGCGTGCCGCCAGCTCGACGTTGCGGAAAAACTTGGCGAATACCGCCGCGGTACCAAAACAGAGCGCTTGGGCATCGGCCAGGAGCCGATCCAACGCGCCGGTTTCGGCATCTACGATGCCGAGAGCTTCGACAAAAAGCTGTTCAGCTCGGCCATCTCCGGGGCGTCCGGGTTCGCGGGATCCACCGGGTTGAGCTGCAGCATCAGGGACAAGCGCAGTCCCTTCTGCATCAACAGCACCCCGCGGTTGATCGAGTCCAACGTGCTCTGCAGCTTCTGCACCGCGTTCATCGACCGCGCGCGCATTTCCTCGTCCGTCATAGTTCTTCTCCACAATATTGATGATGGAATGACGCGGTACGCCCGGGAGGCAGCGCGTCAACAGATTGACGAAGTCACTGTCATCGGGACCGTTGAAAACCGCCCACGCGGGCGACTTTCCACGATTAGTGACGCGCAGCTCGAGGCCGATATCGGCGAGCTTCGCGGTAAAGGTCGGATGATCATCGGAGGCGTAAAAGGCCTGCTTTACGGCTTTGCTGATCGCGCGCAAATCGATCCCAGCAGCACGTGCCGGCTGTTCGATCTCCAAGGGAGCAGTGCGACCTTCGGGCTGTGCGTACGGAGCGTGCGCCGCCTCGATCTTGTCGGCAACGTCGTGCTTACCCTCGCTGCGGAGTTGAGCGATGACCGCAGGCGTGAAACGCCCCTTAAGAATATGCGGACCATCCCAGCCGCGTGCCTCGGCTTCCCGCGAAACGCGCTCGCACTTGGCGTGGCTCATCCGCCATCCGGGGCTCACCTTACCCGTAATGGGATCTACGTATGACACGCAAATATGCCAGTGACGCAGGCTCCCCCCGTTTTTCCGGTCTTCGGGACGCTTAACGTGTTCAAAAACGACGCAGCGGAGCTGTGCGAAGCCGAACACCATCGCTATCAGGGGTAGCAGGAAGGTGAAGAAATCAGCGCGGGACATGTCCCAGTTCGGCGCCACGATGAACTGCATCATCGAATACTTTTTGCCGCCTCCGCGCGCCTGATTGACCATATCGATCAGATCACGCGGGCTGCCCTGGATGCATTCTGCGATCTCGTTGTCGTCGGCATTCAGGAGGTGCTGCACGGCATGGTTGGCGCCGCTCACAGTCGCGGCCAGCCGATTGGAGATGATCATGGGCAGTGCGGTCGTAGATATGAACGCGGACGTGTCATAGCAATCCTCGATGAGGTCGCGTTCCGTCATGCGGGCGTGCACGAACATCTACATGGACTCCAGGAGATCGTTGATGATGTCCAGCGCGTCCTCGATGCGGAGGTTCTTCATGTCCGCCGTGCGCACGTGCGTCGCGAGGTTGAGGGCCGAGCGCACCTTGAGCAACTCATCCTTCAGGGCCGTGCCGAACAGGATGTCCGCGGCAGCCGCACCTGCGGCCAAGCGGATGTATTCGGAGAGCGTCATGCCGTTCTTGCGGGCACGGCGATGCCAAGCAGCAACTTGGCGCGGATCAGCGCGCAAGCGGATCAGTTCGGACTTGATCATTACTTGCTTGTTAGCTGAGGGGGGGGTCGGGGGTGTTCTTGCACCGCCCGGCTGTTGGCGTGTGGCCCTTGTGGTCACAAACGCCATGCCTTGATGTCCTCAACTTCTCCTTTCTGTAGCCTCATGCTGGCTCAGGTCGGAGTTTCACGAAACAGCTTTGAAAGCGGGGAATTTTGCGATTTTCGAAGGCTCGCTGCACAAGGGTTTGTCAACAAGGTTTGCGCGTCACTCATCGAAATTCCAGACGAAGTTGCGACGTGATCGCCACGCAGCGCGCAGAGAGTTTGATGACACAACAATCACTTACGACCAACGCATGATCGATATGATGGCAACTTGTACCAGTTGGTCCGTGTAGCTACAGCCCGACCATTCCGGCGGCGTTCTTGCGCAGCAGCTCCGCGTCCTGGATGTAGCCGCTCGTCGTCTCATATTTTTTGTGCCGTAGCTGGCGCTGTATCAAGTGGCCTGCGACTTCGTGCACCGCTGCCGATGTGGCGAGGCCGCTGCGCAACGAGTGGCCGGCGAAGCGCCTTGCTGTGGCGGCTGCCTCGGATTTGGCCGCACCGTTAGCGATTTCTCCGGCCACGATGGCGCGCTTGATGACGAGCGCCACAGAATGATCGCAGAGAGCGTCACCGCCGAGGGTTCCATGGCGGTTGATTGAGCGAAACGCCGGGCCTTCCGTGATCCCAGCCGCTTGCAGCCAAGCCCGGTAAGCCCGCACAGGGCAAGTGCTTGGGTTCGAGCCGAATGGGATACCGATCCTCTGCCCCGCGCCTTCCTGATCCCCTTTCGATCGGGCGAGGTGAACAGTCAGGCCGTCGGCACCTTCCTCGATCCAGTTTGCGCCATCACGCGGCGAAACTTCCACCGCAGCCAGTTCGGTCCGCCGCATCGCTCCAGCAAATCCGACCAGTAGCAGCGCACGGTCCCGGATGCCGGTCAAGCTGTCCGGCATCGCATTGACGGCATTCCGCAGCGCAGGCGTGAGAAACGCGGCCTTTTTTACTGGCGGCCGGCCGTGGGTGCGCCTGACGCCAGCCCATACTTTACGGAATGCGCCGCCGCTGAGATCCAGGTGATGGCCTGCCTGCTTGTGCATGTCCTGGATGGCGCTGATACGACGTCTCTGCGTCGTCACCGCTACCTTGCCGGCGGTATCGATGATCCACGCCGTGACCGTCGCGGGCGATGCCGGGAGGGCTTCCACCTGCTGCACCCGGCACCAGTCCGTGAATACCAGCCAGTCGGAGGCGTAGGCTTTCCTGGTGTTGTCGCTCTGGCTGGCCTCGGCATAGGAGGCCGCCTTCTGAGCAATCTCGGAGGGATTGACCAGTGTTCCGGTCGGGGTGACAGGAACGGGAAGCTGGTGACCGTCGGTCATGACCTAGCTTTCAATAAATACCATTATCGTAAGCTTGAAAAATAGACGAATCAGAGAATGGGTGCAAGGGTGCATTTACCCACGCACCCGTTTCGTGCTTTACTGAGCCGGCTGGTCCGGCATGGGGCCATCCATGGCGAAAAAGACCAACGCGAAATCGAGCGGCAAGAGCAGCAGCGGCATGAAGTACGTTCAGACCCGCCTCACCCAGGATTCATGGCGCGACCTTCAGACGTTGCGCATCGAAAAAGGCGAGTCGCTGCAAAGCCTTATCGTTGAGGCTCTGAACGATCTCATGGCCAAGAACGGAAAGAAGCGCAGTATCGTCGGCGCCAACGACGACGAGGCCTAACAGTTCGGTACGGCTAGGGTAGCTCCCGAAAAGCTGGTCCGCACCAGCCTGCCGTACCGTCACCTTGCGGATGCACCGTGCGGAGGTGCCATGGCTGACGAAGACGACCTTCCGGAAGGATGGCAGGAAGCCGCGCGAGTTCGCCGGCTCTTGCGTGAAGCCGAACCAAATGGTGGCGACGTCACAGACGACGCCACCGAGATTTTCTCGACGTTGACCCATAAGATTGAAGAGCAGCCAGGCGTGCCGGGGACGCCTCTGGCAAAGACTGTTGTCGAAAGCCGCGGGATCCGTAGATCGCGTCGGCGTGTTTGGTCATCACCGCCCGAAAAGACGCTGGAAGACCTTTACGCCGAGTGGGGCCCGGATGATACGGCCGCTACCTTGTTCATGGCGGCCAACCGGCACCTGCGAGCCAAGGGCGAGTGGGACTTTTTCAAGATCATCGGCGAGGCTGATAACCGCGCCAATCGTCAAGGCCGCGATGTTGCCGAACCTGAAGAAGCAACGACGTATTTTGAAGCCGTGGCCGACGACGTCGAGGCCCGCACTGGCTCCCTTTCGATCGAGACTGCAGCCACCCGGTTCATCCAGGCTCGCGATAGGCTCTTCATGTTGCTGAGCGAGACACCAGAAATGCAGGCAGCGGCGAATGCCTACGCCGACGCGTGGCACTGGTTACATCTAGAATGGAGCGGCGAGCACGAAAGCGCGGCGGCAGGTCTGTCGGCCGAAAAAGGACTCGAAGGTCTGCGCTCCGGCCCACAGATTTCAAAGCAACGAGGCGAAGCACGGAAGGATGTCGTCCGCCGCGAGTACGATAAACTTAGGAAGAAGGAAGGAGCAGCGCCGAAGATGAAGAGCTCGAAGCACGTCGCTGGCGTGCTTCTCCCTCTCGTTAATGCGGCTCTCGATCAGCATGGTCTCGGGCAGTACACCGAGGCAACTCTCGAGCGATATCTGAGAGACATCATCAAGGCTGGATAGCTTGGCCAAGTTTTCCGACGTGACGGGATAAGTTGGCCAAGTCTTCCGGCGGATTCTTTGCGAAATCGGCCAGAAACCCAGATTTTCACTCTCGTAAACCGGCCTTGACCGGACTTAACCGAGGGTGACCGATGACCACCGTTCGTTTTCTCAATCGCTCCGACGCAGCGCTCTATCTGCGTGACAAGCATGGCCTCAAGCGCTCGCCGAAGACGCTGGCCAAGCTGGGCAGCCAGGGCACGGGCCCCGCGTTCCACAAGGCGGGCCGTGACGTCCTCTACTCGCCGACCGACCTCGACGCCTGGGCCTTGAAGATCATCGGCGCCGGCGCTTTCTCGGCGATCGAGCACAAGCTGGCGGCGATCGCTGCGTGAGGACCGCTGATGCACGAAGCCCGCGCACTGTTGCAGCCAGTACGCGGGCGGGTCGCAAAGTTCTCGTTACCAAGTTCGACGACGATACCGAAGCGCTGGCGCTCCGGCAAGCGATGCTGCTGCGTCGCCACTATCCGATGTCGCTCGACATGGCGCTGACCGTCGCTCGGATGGCCTACACGCGGAGGCACTCATGACCCCCGCAACCGAGTATCCCTTGAACAGGCATGAACTGTTCCGGGCCGAGATCACCGAGCGCGCTGCTGGTGTGCAGGTCGTGAGCATCGGCCGCTGGAAGGTGGCGGCGGACGGAACCCGCCGCCGTGCCGGTCCGGCGCTCGAGGTCGGATGCCACCGGCTCGCCGGTCTCGTCCGCCTTGTCGCCGATTTGCAGCGCCTCGTCGAGGAGCATCAGAAAGAGATCGACGACGCGTCGGCCGCGCGGAGGGCGTCGGCATGACCTACCGCCCCGACGAGAAGAACGGCTACTGCACGGTCGCGGAAACCTACGACGAGATCCAGCTCGGCGGAAGCGTGCACATCAAGCCCGTTGGCTGGATGTGGGTTCACTGGCTCCCCGGCGTCGGCATTAATGGCGCGTACGTGAATAGCTTGGCTGATGCGCAGGCCCAAGCTCAGGCCGAAGCGCGCCGACTGAACGCGGTGTACGTCCCCCATTGCTCCGACTTGAAAATGGGGCCGCGCGAATGAAGGGCTCGTCGTCAGACATCGGCTACCCCGACGCGCCGGGCTTCAAAGCCAAGGGCCCCTCCGAGCAGGCCGCGACCTTGATGGCCGCGACCGCCAAGACTTTGCGCGAGCGTGTGCGCGCCACGATCGCGGCTTCGCCGTCGGGTCTCACAGCCGACGAGGTCGCGGCCAAGCTGAACAAGTCGATCCTCAGCGTCCGTCCGCGGGTCGCGGAACTTCACCGTCAGGGCGAGATCCGGCCGGCTCCGAACCGCGGCACGAACGCGTCCGGCATGACGGCGAGCATCTGGATCGTGAGCCCGCCCCTGCCGGCGTCGGAGGGGCAGTCTTGAAGCCGATGCAGCCTACCGCGCTTGCAATCATCTGTCAGGTTCGGGCGATCACTCATCTGGTCGAAACGTCGAGTTCCGAACTTCAGCGGCATGAGCTGATGGAGATCGGTCGTGCTCTGAGCGACGCCTCCGAGACCGTTGTTGAGCGGACGATGTCGCCCGACATCATCGGGCCGGGTAGCGGGAGGGCGGCATAATGGGAGCCGTCCTCAATACCATTAACGGGCACGTTGATTTCGCCGCCGTCAAAGCCGCTTCCCTTGGCTCGGTCGAGACGCTGGCCGGCAGGTGGTTGCCTCACGGCAAGCGCCTGGGCAACGAATGGGTCGCCACCAATCCGACGCGCAATGATGGGCGGCCGGGCTCTTTCAAGGTCAACGTCATTACCGGCGTTTGGTCCGATTTCGCCACGGGAGAATCCGGCGGCGACATGATGGATCTCTGGGTATATCTTTTTGGTGGCGATCCGCTCGACGCCGCAAGGGAAGTTGGCGATCTGCTCGGCGTGCCCCGCGCGTCGAACATCGCGCGCTTGAACCTCGGTCCGCGCGCCAGCGTCGTGCCGGCGGTGACCACATCGGCCGCGGGCGTGTTGCCTCCCGGTCAAAGCCTCCGTGATCCGTCTAACTTCCCGCCCAGGACGCCGCCAAATGCCGAGGGGAAGCCTCGGTTCGTGATCGCTGGCGCTGAGGGGCCGCGGGTCTACGGCGATGAGAAGCGCCGCCACGTCTACAAGTGCGGCACGGTGCCCATCAAGATCAAGGTGATGCGGAAGGCAGGCGATGCGCTGATCTGGTATCGCGTCTCCGACGGCGACGCTTCGGGCTGGCAGCTTCAGAAGCCGGCTGGATTCAAGGAAGTCGTCTTTTTCGGCAGCTTGGATTGGAGCGATACTGAGCGGCAGGACGATTTTCTCTTCTGGCCCGAGGGCGAGAAGGATGCCGAAAGTGTCACCGCCCGTGGCGAGCTCGCCGTGACTTTCGGTGGTGTTGGCGACGGCCTTCCCGCTGGGTGCGAAGAGTATGTCCGCGGCCGGCACGTCGTGATCCTGGCGGACAACGATGCCCCCGGCCGTGACCACGCTGCCAAGAAGGCGGCCCTCGCCTACCCCGTCGCCGCTTCAGTCCGCGTCGTGCACTTCACCGAGGTCCCGCACAAAGGCGACGTGTCGGACTATTTCCAGATGGGCAATACGATCGGCGCGTTGTTGCAGATCTCCAAGATGGAGGAATCGTACAAGCCGCGTGTCGCGCCTGACGTCAGCTCTCCGGCCTCCGCAGAGGCGCTCACGAAAGCCTCCGTTCTAAAGGCAACGCCCTACACCTGGATGGATCCGACCATCATCCCGCGCCGAGACTTCGTGTACGGCCGGCATCTGATCCGAAAATTCGTGAGCGCCACGATCGCTCCCGGTGGTGTCGGCAAATCGAGCCTGATCGTTTCGGAAACGCTGTCGATGGTGTCGGGGAAGGCCCTGCTCGGGGTCCAGCCGACGTCCCGCCTCCGCGTCTGGCTCTGGAATCTTGAGGACCCGCAGGAAGAGATCGCCCGCCACGTCCAGGCCACGGCGCAGCACTTCGAATTGAGCGCCAGCGACATCGAAGGTCATCTTTTCGTCGATAGCGGCCGCGACCAACGACTGGTAATCACGATCACCGATCGCGCCGGCACCACGATCTTGGAGCCGGTTGTCGATGCCTTGGTCGCCGAACTCCTCGTTCGCCAGATCGATCATCTCGTCGTCGATCCGTTCGTCTCGTCCCATGACGCCTCGGAGAACGACAACTCGGCCATGGACCGCATCGTCAAGGCTTGGGGACGCGTGGCGCAGCGGGCGAATTGCAGCATCGAGCTCGTCCACCACAGCCGCAAATCGGCGGCGGGCGAGACCGAGACCACGGCCGAGTCCGCCCGCGGCGGTAAGGCACTGACTGACGGTTGCCGATCGGTGCGCGTTCTCAACCGCATGACCGCAGATGAGGCTGAAAAGGCCGGCGTCGATAACCCGCGCTCCTATTTCCGCGTCTTTGTGGACAAGGCCAATCTGGCGCCTCCCGCCGAAAATTCAGACTGGTTCCACCTGAAGAGCATCGACCTCGGCAACAACCCGTCCGGCGGCTACGGCGACTCGGTCGGCGTCGTGGTCCCGTGGGTCTGGCCGGACCTCATGTCGGACGTCACCGTCTCGGATCTTCGTCAGGTCCAGGCCCTAGTCTCCAAGCGCCCCTACCGGGAGAACCACCAGGCTCAGGACTGGGTCGGCAAGGCCGTTGCCGAGGCTTTGGGAATCGATCTCGACCAGCCCAAGAACAAGCGGAAGATCATGGCTCTTCTCAAGGTCTGGCTGAAGTCCGGCGCTCTGAAGAAGGTCGAAGACAACGACGCCAAGGGCAATCCGCGCTACTTCGTCCAGGTCGGGGTTCTGGCCAATGACTAGTTTCCCCACCACCGCCGTAGGTGAGGTGTGGCCGGTGAGGAGTCGGGTCCACAACCTTCACCCCCACCACACCCAGCTATGGGGTGTGGGGGTGTGGTGTGGTGGCGTCTGCGTGGAAATCGCAGGTGAGGATTCCGCGCTCGCCGCCCATAGCCGTAACCTGCAAATTCAGGCTCAGTGCAGGCCCGTTGGGAGGTCATCATGACCGCCCCGATCCCGTCCACAGTGCGCTTCAAGGTCGAGCCGGGCGACGTCCCGCCGGAGAAGGCTGCTCGCCGGCTTCACCTCACCTTGGTGGAGTTCAACGCGGTCCTCCCCCGCCTGCTGGCCAGAGGATTTCCGCCGGCCGATCTGGACACGGGTATGTACGACCTGGAAGCGATCGACCAGTGGCGCCGCCTCCGGTCGGCAGCCTTGTTCGGGTTGACCCCGCCCCCCGCCACCGAGCAATCTGCGGCGACGTCATCGAGCGGCATGGGAGACCGGTTTGCGGCCACGAAGCGGGGCAGGAATGGTTGAGCTACCGCGATATGTGCACGCCAAGCGCCGCCGTGGCGGCCTGGAGCTGTCGTTCCAAAAGTTTCGCGGTACGGCGAACGCTTGGCCGCGGGTGAAGCTCCCGGGCAATCCATTGTCGCAGGAGTTCGTGCGGAAGGTCTCCCTCTGCGCTCGCCTCGAGGCGAACAAGAAAGGCGAGGATTGGTCTTGGCAGTTCGTCGACATAATGGACCGGCGCCACGACCTCCCCGCCCCTCAGCCGGATCCTGAGGCGTTTTGGAAGGCCGTCGAGCGCGCCGACGCCGTTGGCCTCGAGCTGTCGGCAGGCGTCAGGAAGACTTTCTCGGCCCTGATCGCCGAGTTTAAGGCCAGCGCAGCCTATCAACTGAACATCGACGAGAACGGGAACTCGCGCCCTGGGCTCGCCGAGTCCACGCGTGACCAGTACGAACGGAACCTCGATGATATCGAGGAGGCATGGGGATCGGATCCCGTCGCCGACCTCACCCCGGTGGATGTGCAGAAGGCGATCGACGCCTTCCGCGACACGCCGTCGGCGGGTCGAGTTTTCCGCTCCGTACTCAGCCGCCTTTGCTCATGGGGGATTCCGCGCGGGTACGGCACCTCCAACCCGGTCGAGCACACCGAGACCAGCGAGAACGCCGGCACCTACGACCCATGGACGCCGGCAGCTTTTGAGCATTTTTTTCAACATGCTCGGATCGGGCTGCATTTGCCCGTCTATAGCGGCCTTTTCACGGGTCAGCGCCTCAGCGACGTAATCGACATGCGCCGGCCGCGTGAAGGCGTGACAGAGATGCCCCTCGTCGCCCAGAAAACGGGCGAACTGGTGCCGGTCCAGATCCACTCCGAGTACCGTGCCATCATCCAGGCTCAGAAGTCAGACCACACGATGCTGCATCTCCGTGAGGATGGACAGCCCTGGACCTATTTCGGATTCAAGACGGCCTGGCAGCGCGAAATGAATCGTCCGGAGTTCG
Organism: Bradyrhizobium guangxiense; assembly: GCF_004114915.1. Taxonomy (NCBI): domain Bacteria; kingdom Pseudomonadati; phylum Pseudomonadota; class Alphaproteobacteria; order Hyphomicrobiales; family Nitrobacteraceae; genus Bradyrhizobium; species Bradyrhizobium guangxiense. The sequence goes on from NZ_CP022219.1 coordinate 3,320,881, forward strand.
AGATTTTCCGGAAGAACCGCTGGGTTTTCCACGGCACCCGCAAGAACGCAGTCAATAACCTGCTGGAGGTAGGGTGCTCGGAAGCTCGCGTCGCCGCGATCGTCAACATGAGCCCGGCGATGGTGCACCACTACAGCAAGAAGGTTTCCCAGTTCCGTTTGGCGCGAGCCGCCATGGAGCAGTTCGAGGAAGGTTGGGCAAAGCTTCGCCCCAGCGTCCTCGGCAGCGTCAAAATTGTTGGTAAGGAGTAACCCGAATGTCGTCTGAAAACCTGCCCGAAACCCAAAGTCCGTGGAGCCGCGAGCTGGTCAAGGAGATCGCAATGGACATCGGCAAGGAGGTCGTCGCCCACATCGAGATCATGTATCCGGCGGCCATCGCGGCCACGCCCGGGACGTTCAAAACGTCCGTACGGAACACTATCTACAACCAGATCATGGCGGCCATCGCAGTGAACGATGCCGGCGAGATCGAAGCACGTCTCAAGGAGCGCAAGCGCGCCAGGACCAAGCTGACGGCAGCTTACCGGAAGATGAGGGCTGATAATCCGGACGCGGAGGCCGCCAACTGAGGCGGCCTTACTCTTTGAGGGAAAGCAGCGTGTTCCGTTGCTTGTAGAACTGCCGCAGTGTCGTCTCCATGGCGGAGAGCGTGTCCTCCGCCAAATCGGTCGAATGGTGACGGTGACGAAGCTTTTCGATCAACGCGAGCTGCCGCGAAATCCGTTGCTCGCCCCGGGAAATTCGGTCTTCGGTCAGCCCGAGATATCGCTCTTTGTCAAATCTGCTCATTCTCCAGCTTAGGCGAATTAGGACAATGATCTCATTAAACTAGGACACTCGGGGTCAAATACGGACAGTACCCGATTTCAACCCGCAAGGATGCGCTCTCCAAAAGGTTGCGGTGCAACTCATTTGCAGCGGTCTCGTGCTCAGCCCGCAGAGCCAACCGTTCTTGGCGGGCCTTGCGGTTTTCCTCCATCGCCAATTGGGCGCGGGCGAGTAGTGAATCGGTCATGCCGTTAGGAATACGGCAGACCGGGGAAAGTTGCTTTCACTTGGGTTAGGCGAATTAGGACACTCGCCAAATCAACTTAGGACACCGGGTGTTAAATACGGACAGCACCCGGGCCTTTGAAATCAATCAAAATCAATCAACGGTGCCGTCGGTTCGCCCGCCATAACGGGTACAAAGCCCCCTCCTTCATGCCCATTTTAGCGCGTTAGTATCGCGGAGTTTGTACCCGCCGGCATTGATAATACGGGCGAATTTCCGAGAGCACCTTTCTTTTAATCACGGGGTCCTGGGTTCGAGCCCCAGCGCGCTCACCAAATTTCTGAAGTTACATCAGCGGCTTAAAATATAGACTGGATGTTTGACGAGCTTACCGGTTGACAATTTTTGCCCGCGAGTTGGCAAACTCGGTTCGCGCCGTGTTCTCAGAGGGCCAACCTTGCCGATCCGACCGAATGCGTTCGCGAGCTAATTCGCGTAATGAACCTTCTGCGAACTGAGATACACGAGGACGTTGTGCTCCTCACGGATTATGGCCCTTCAGAGTCCATCTGGTTGCACCCGAGTCGGTTGGCCAGAACTGGGGCTTCCATCCGAGTCTGCTCCTTGCCGGCAAATTCAACTCAGACCGTCACAGTCCCGATCGGCCTTAGCAGCAACACTTCCGCTCGCTGAAATCAGCAAATCCGCCGGAATATTGAAACGCTCGCGCAGACGCTTCACCATCGTCATGCTCAATTCGCGCTTGCCGGACATGACCTCACTAACGCGACTCGCAGTGCCCAGAAGCGGCACAAGATCAGCATGCGTCAAACCATGTTGCTCCACCAAATAGGCCAACAAATCTGGCAACGGCGGCGCTTTGCGCGGCCAGCGCACACGTTCATACGCCTCGATAAGGTAAGCCTGCGCGACCATGCAGGCTCGATCGACAGCCTCGTTCGATTTCATCAGCTTGCCGACAAGCGCCTTGGCCGCCTCATGATCGGCTTGGTTCTGGATAATTATCAATGTTGCCTTCATCACACCGTCTCCGCGTTGACCTTGTCATGGTCTTCATGACTGCCAAAGAAGCGGATCATCAACACGCCATCACGATATTGAACTATCGCTCGATGCGCGCCTCGTCATCATGGACGAACCGCCCTCCGTCCGAGCCGCTCCTAGAAGAGCGATTCATGATGGCCCCGCCCAAGGACCATCCGCGCGGATCGCGACGGCAGTGACGGCCTGACGGCCGACGCCGAGCGATCCGATCGTGAGCCCCCCCGACGATGGCGGCCCCGCCGATCGCCCAGAACGGTGCGCCGCGCATCGCCGGCCACACGACATACCGTTCCGTTATCCCAACCGAGCAGATGCCTGAAGACCTTCGCTGGAACGCCGCGACGCTATGGGCCGGTGCCAAATGCCACCTCGTGCACTACCCGTTTTCGGGCTGGAAGGTCTTCAATCTCGCGATCCCCTGCCATAACGATCCGTCAGAAGCATTCGCGGCCAGGCCGGTCTCGCATGAGGAAGTGATGGAGGGCTTTCGCGATGTGCATCCCCGTGCCAAAGCCATCATTCATCACGGCAAGAATTGGAAAGCCTGGGTGACCTGCGACAGGGATCCGATCGAGCGCTGGAGCGATGGCCGCGTGGTCCTGCTCGGCGATGCCGCCCATCCGATGCTGCAGTATTTCGCGCAAGGCGCGTGCATGGCCCTCGAGGACGCCGTATGCCTCGCGGAAAAGGTGTCTGAACGTCCATTCAATGTCGAGCGGGCTTTGGCGCAGTACCAAGCCGCGCGACTGCTTCGCACGACCCGGGTCCAGCTGCAGTCGCGCGAACTCGGCAACCATGTCTACCACCCGGCCGGAGCACACGCTCTTTTGCGCAACCAGATCATGCGCGACATGAGCCTTGAGCAGTTCTGCGAAAACCTATCCTGGCTCTACGATGTCACGGCGATCGCCGCGCGGCGCTCAACCACGGCTGTATAGCCATGCAATCGGCTTCGAGCCGAGTTTCAGCACAATGGTGTCGATCGGCAGGCGATTCGCATCGGCCTGCTCCGCACTACTCTGCCAGATTGTGGCTCTGCCAGCGCAGCAGGTAGGCCTGCAATCGCCAGATCAGGGCAGACAGCGCAACGCCTACCAGCATCAGCACGATCACGGCAACCATCATTCCCGACGCCTCCGCTCGCGCTTCGGATTCGATGATCAGGCGCCCGATGCCGCGCTCCGCACCAATGAACTCGCCGACGATCACCCCGATCAGCGCGAAGGAGATCGCGGGTGTCAGCGACGCGAAGACCCAGGCCATGGTCGAAGGGATGACCACCGTGCGGGTGATCTGCCACTCGCTGGCGCCGAGCAGCCGCGCCGCGTTGACGAAGCCTTCGTCGATCGAGCGCGCGCCTTCGAACGTGTTGAAGAACACGAGAAAGACGACCACGATCCACGACGTCACGACCTTCGAGGTATCGCCGATGCCGAAGGCCAGCACGATGATCGGCGCCAGCGCGATGCGGGGAATCGAGTTGACCGCCGTGATGAACGGCTGGAAGATCGCGCTCAGGCGATCCGAGCGCCCCAGCACGAGGCCCGCGGCAAAGCCGCTGACGACGCCGGTCACGAAGCCGAAGAACGTGTTTTTCAGCGTGATGGCGGTCGCAATCCAGAGATTGTTCTCGGATCGCGCCATGCATCGGGTGAATTCGCCATTGAACCAGCCGTTGAACACACCGAGCTTGGACTTGAGACAGCTCAGGATCAGGAAGTGCTCGAAGATGTCTGAAGGCTTGGAGATGAAGTACGGGTCGAGCAAATCCGGCACCAGCCATGGAAGGCGACCGTGCAGATCGTAGCCCCACTGCCAGATCGAGAGGAGGCTGGCGCAGATCAGCGCCTGCCAAGCAAACGTTCTTCCCGGGCGGCGCGTGCGCCTCACGGCTTGCGTCCCCTGATGAATTCCTCGCCGAGCGAGTGCCAGATCAACTGGAATAGCTCGGCGTAACGCGGCGTCTCGCGGATCTTCACGGCGTTGCGCGGGCGGGCAAAGTCCACCTCGAAAGTCTCCTTGATGCGGCCGGGCCGCGCCGAAAACAGGATGATGCGGTCTGCCAGCGTCAGGGCCTCGCCGAGATCATGAGTCACGAACAGCACGGTCTGCTTTTCGCGCTCCCAGATGCGCAGCAGCACGTCATGCATGTCGATCTTGGTGTGGGTGTCGAGCGCGCCGAACGGCTCGTCCATCAGCAGCACCTGCGGTTCAACCACCAGCGTTCGCATCAGGGCGGCGCGCTGGCGCATGCCGCCCGACAAGGCGGAAGGGTAGGCATTGCCAAAGCCCTCCAACCCGGCCTGCGCCAGGCAGGCGTTGACGCGTTCCTTGCGCTCCGCCACCGAGACGCCCGCGAGCTCCAGCCCATAGCCGATATTGTCGGCGACGGTTCGCCAGGGAAACAGGGTGTCGCGCTGAAATACATAACCGACGTCGGACGTCGCCCGTCCGGGAACGACGGGCACACCGTCGATCAGGATCTCGCCGCTGCTCGGCCTGATCAACGTCGCAATCATGTTGAGGACGGTGCTCTTGCCCGAGCCGGAGGGCCCGAGCAGGGCGACGAATTCGCCGCGCCGGACATTGAAGGAGACGTCGCGCACCGCCTCGATGGCCGTCCCCGCCAGCTGGAAGGTCTTGCATAACCCGCGCACGTCGATGCGCCGCACATCGGGCGGCGCGTCGGATCGCGGCGCGTGGAGGGCCTGCACGCTCAAGCCGGATAGGCCTTGCGTGCCGCTTCGATGAAGCTTGTGTTGACGACGTCGGCCATGCCAAGCGGCTTGATGCCCGTCATTTCGCGAAACCAGACCTTCTGGCCGCGCGCGAAGCTCGCTTCATCGATGATGCCGTCGTAATCGGTGATCTTCTTCATGATCCCAATGTCGAAAATATTCGCATCGCGCGACGTGCTCCCGACATAGGGCTCGATCGCGTCATAGATCTCCTCGGGCGAGTGTCCCTTGATCCACTGGGTGGCGCGCCACAGCGCGGTGACGAAGGCCTGCATCTTCGGCGGGTCCTTGTCGATGGTCGATTGCAGCGTGAAGTGCGACGTCACCGGGACTTTGCCGCCGATATATTTGGCCCAGACCGCCTCGTCCGTGCCATCGAACAGCAGCGCACCCCAGCCCTGCTCGATCGAGTCCTTCAGGATCGACGGCGAGTTGATGAGAACATCGACCTGTTTCGTCTTCAACGTGCCCATCATGGTGTCGACATTGCCGGTGCCGATCCAGGTCACCTTGTCGTCGAGTCCCATGGTCTCCATGTAGTAGGAGGCCCAGACGTGGTTGGTGCCGCCGAGCGAGGACACCGAGACGATCGGCTTCCGTCCGTCGGGCCGTTTCCACTTTGCCAGCGCCTCAAGCGTGGTGATGCCCTGATCGAACAGGTCTTTGCGGATAATGAAGATCGCGGCGTTGCTGCGGGTATCGACCGGCATCAGGACCCGCGCGCTGCGACCGTGATTGCTGAGCTGCATCGGGTGGGTGATGTCGCCGATGCCGATGTCGCCCTGGGATGAGGCGATGATCTCGCGCGTCTTCACGCCGCTGCCGCCCTGAATCAGCTTGCAGTCGAGGCCGGCCTCCTTGAAGAACCCGGCCCGATCAGCGACGAACTGGGACTGATAGACCGGAATGGCCACCGGATAGATCACGCGGCCCGACGGGGTATCCGCCCACGCCCGCCCAGCCGCCAAGGAAACACCGGCGCCGGCGACGATGGTCAGCGCGGACCGTCTGGTGACCTGAGTTCTCATCATGCGTGCTCCCTTTCCCTGCCGGCGACCTTGTCGAGCGCGTTCAGCACCGCATCGCCCATCTCCTGGGTCGAAAGTCTTTTTGCGCCGGGTTCGGCGATATCGGCCGTTCTTGCGCCGCCCGCCAGAGCCGTATCCACGGCCTTCTCCAGCAGCGCGGCATCATCAGGCCGATTGAGGGTGAGACGCAACATCATTGCGACGCTGAGGATCGAGCCAAGCGGATTGGCGATGCCCTTGCCGGCTATGTCAGGCGCACTGCCGTGGACCGGCTCGTAGAGCGCCTTGCGACGGCGGAGCCGGTCCGGCGGCCCAAGCGAGACCGACGGCAGCATGCCGAGCGAGCCCGACGCCATCGCGGCGCAATCGGAGAGAATGTCGCCGAAGATGTTGCAGGTCACCATGACGTCGAACTGCGAGGGCGCCCGCACGATCTGCATCGCGGCGTTGTCGACATAGAGATGCGTCAGCTCCACATCGGAGAATTCCGCCTGGTGCAGCGCGGTGACCTCCTCACGCCACAGCACGCTGGTTTCCAGCACATTGGCCTTGTCGACCGAGCAGACGCGGCCCTTGCGCGTCCGCGCCAGCTCGAAGGCGGTGCGTGCCACCCGCCGGATCTGGCTGGTGGTGTATTGCTGGGTGTTGAAGCCGCGGCGCTGGCCATCGGGCAGCGTTTCGATGCCGCGCGGCTCGCCGAAATAGATGCCGCTGGTAAGCTCGCGGATGATGATGAAGTCGACATCCTTCAGCACCGAGGCCTTGAGCGGTGCGGAATCGGCCAGCGCCGGATTGGCGACGATCGGCCGGAGATTCGCATAGAGATCATACTTGCTGCGCAGGGACAGCAGGCTTCCCGCCTTGCGCGCTGCCGGAGGAACCTCCTTGGTTTCAGGACCACCCGTCGCGCCCCAGAGGACCGCGTCGGCCTCCTCCATCGCCTCGGCGGTATCGTCAGGCAACACCTTGCCGGTCGCGAGATAGGGGATGAGTCCGTATTGCGCTTCGCGCAGCGCCACGGGGATGCCGCGCCGGGCTGAAAACCATTTGAGAATGCGATGGGATTGGTCGGTCACTTCAGGGCCGATGCCTTCACCACCGACCACAGCGACCTTGATCATGTTCGAGAGCGTGTTCATGCCTGATGTGTCCTGACGATGATCTTGCCGACTATCCTGCAAAGTGAATCCACGGCCGCGCGGCGCGGTCGGATGCCTGGAATGCGCGGATCTCCTGGTCGCGCCGCAGCGTCAGCGAAATCTCATCCAAGCCTTCGAGCAGACCCGCGCGCCGGCGCGGATCGATCTCAAAGGCATGTCGCACGCCCGATGGCGAGGTGATCGTCTGCTCCTGCAGATCGACACTGAGACGCCCCGCGCCCTGACTCGCTTCGATCTCCGCGGCGAGGCTGTCGATGATGGATTTGTCCAGCACCACCGGCAGAATACCGTTCTGGAAGCAATTGGCGAAGAAGATGTCGCCGAAGCCGGACCCGATGATGGCGCGAATGCCCATCTCCTGCAGCGCCCACACCGCCGCCTCGCGCGAGGAGCCGCAGCCGAAATTCGGACCCGTCACCAGGATTTCCGCCTGGCGATAAGGCTCGCGATTGAGGATGAACTCAGGATTGTCCGAGCCATCAGGCAGATAGCGGAGCGAGCCGAACGCCCATTTGCCGAGATGGCCGCGGACGGAATTTCCGACCATGCGGTTGATGCTGATGATGATGTCCGTATCGACATTCGTGCGCATGATCGGCGCGGCCGTCGCGGTCAGCTTGGTGAAGGCTTTTGGCATCTAGCGCTCCAGCATTCGGACGTCGGCGATGGCGCCTGAAATCGCCGCCGCGACCGCCGTGGCCGGGCTCGCCAGATGGGTGCGGGCACGCGGCCCCTGCCGGCCGATGAAGTTCCGGTTCGAGGTCGACACCGAGCGCTGGCCGGGTGGCACGGTTTCGCCATTGGCGGCAAGGCACATCGAGCATCCGGGCTCGCGCCATTCGAAGCCGGCGTCGATGAAGATCCTGTCGAGCCCCTCGGCCACCGCATCTCGCTTGACGGTCTCCGAACCCGGCACGACCCAGGCCCGCACGCCGGGCGCAACTTTCCGGCCACGCGCGACTTCCGCCGCGGCACGCAGATCGCTGAGACGGCTATTGGTGCAGGAGCCGATGAAGACCCAATCCACCGGCGTACCGGCGATGGGCGCACCTGGCTTCAGGCCCATATAGTCGAGTGCGATCTCGATCGCGCTGCGGCGCGCCGGATCGGCAATGTCGGCGGGATCCGGGATACGGCCGTCCACGCCAAGGACATGTTCGGGACTGGTCCCCCAGGTGATCTGCGGGATGATGGTGCTGACATCGATCGATACCTCGCGGTCGAACACCGCATCGCTGTCGCTCCGAACCGTCCGCCATTCCGCGACCGCTCGCTCCCACATCTCGCCTTTCGGCGCATAGGGACGGCCGCGGATGTAATCGAACGTCTTGTCGTCGGGCGCGATTAGACCCATCTTGGCGCCGAGCTCGACCGACAGATTGCAGATCGTCAGCCGCCCCTCGATCGGCATCTCCCCGATCGCGCTGCCGGCATATTCGACGGCGTAACCGGTGCCGCCGGCGGCGCCGACATGGCCGATCAAGGCGAGAATGAGATCCTTCGCCGTCACGCCGAACGGCATCCGGCCGTCGAACGTCACGCGCATCGTCTTGGGCCGGCGCTGGATAATGGTCTGGGTCGCCAGCACATGGGTGAGCTCGCTGGAGCCGATGCCGAAGGCGAGCGCGCCAAGCCCGCCATGGGTGCAGGTATGGCTGTCGCCGCAGACGATCAGGCAGCCGGGCAGGCTGAGACCGAGCTCCGGCCCGATGACATGGACGATGCCCTGCCCCGGCTGGTCGAGATCGAACAGCTGGATGCCGCTGGCCGATGTTTCGGTCCGCAATGCCGCCAGCAGATCCCATCCGGTCTTGATCGTGCCGGCACGCGCTGCCGCCGTCGAAATCGCATGATCGGGCGTCGCGAAGGTCAGCTCGGGATTGTGGACCGGGATGTTGCGGCTCTTGAGGTCGAGCAGGCCGCGGGAGCCGCCGAGGTCATGCAGCAAATGGCGATCCACATGAAGCAGATCGGTATCGTCGCTGAGCTGAGCGACGACATGCTGGTCCCAGATTTTGGCCAGCAGCGTGCGACCGCGCGTGTCCACGATCCGTCCTCCCGTATTCGGCATCTGATGTGCCGTATTGCTCCCGGTCATATGGACCGGAAGCGATGTTGGGAACAGGATAGAAGTCGTCCAAGGAAATGTGCAGTGACGGTTCGGCAGGGGTGCCATCGCGGCCGGCGATGGCTGGCCCATCTGCGTCGGCGATATCAGCCTCGGCTGCGGACGACCGTCAGCCTGTCGGAGCCGCCGCTCGCGGTGAGGCGCGTCTCGTCCTGGGTCCGCAAATGGTCCACCAGCAGCTTCGTGACCGGCGGCAACGACTTGTAATCGCGCACGCCCATGACCAGCTCGCGCCGCGCCCAGGACTCGTCGAGCGGAATGGTGACAAGGCTGTCGACGCCGTAGCGGCCGCGAACGATCTCGAGCGGGACGATGCCGACGCCCATCCTGGCATCGATCACCCGGAACAGCGCATCGAAACTGCTGACGCGGATGCGCACCTTGAGATGCTGCCCAAGCGCCGCGGCGGCCCTGACGCACAGCGTCTCGATCGAGCTGCCCTTCTCCAGGCTGACGAAGTCGAAATCGACCAGCTCGCGGAAGCGAACGCTGCTCTGGGCCGCCAGCGGATGATCGCGCGTGACCAGCGCGACCAGACTGTCGCTGCGATAGGGCAGCAATTCCAAATCCTGCCCGTCGATGTTGCCGCCGAAAATGCCGATATCGGCCCGGTTCTCCATCACGGCGCGGACGATCGCCGGGCTAAGGTCCTCCTCGATGTCGATGTGGACCAGCGGATGCCGTTCGAGGAACAGGCTGAGCTCGTCGGCGAGAGCTTCGAGGATCGCCGACTTGTTGGCGCACACCCGGATCAGCCCGCGCTTGCCCTGGCGATATCCCGTCAGCTCGCTCTCAAGCCGGCTGAGATTGCCCAGGATGATGCGGGCATGCTCGAGCAGGGCAAAGCCGGCAGGCGTCGGCTCGATTCCCTTGGAATGGCGATGCAGCAACTCGACCTGGAAACGATCCTCGATATCCGAGATGCGCCGGCTGACAGCGGACGCAACGATGTTCTTCTTCTCCGCCGCCTTCGCAATGCTCTGCTCCTCGGCGATCGCTACGAACAATTCCAACGTCAGGAGATCGATTTTAGCGGCCATCCGTCAGGTCCTCGATCGATCTAGGCCTCACGACATGCTACGATCGTTTCTCGTTGCGCGAAAGCCCTGCCCAGGGCTTACGCTGCCGAGCGGCCCCCTCGCCGGGACTGTGAAGCAATCAGTGCCCGTCGGCGAGCTCCTCCAACCGCCGTTTTGCCGGCTCTATCCCCCAAGCCATCACCGCGACGATCTGGATCAGCAGGAGGCCGATCATGAGGGATGTCACACCGCCTATGCCATAGGCCTTAAACAGTCCGAGGACGATGAACGGAGAGACGATGGTCGCGCCGCGCCCGAGCATGTTGCAGATGCCATTGGCACGGAGCCGGACTTCGGTCGGGAACAATTCGGGCGTATAGACGCCGTAGAGCAGCGCGACCAGGACATAGATTGACAGCAACAGGCAGAACCCGATGGCGACGAAGGCCACGGGATCGGAAAGCATGGGATAGATGAGTCCGAACACGATCGTGGACACCGATCCGCCGATGATCGTTCGCCGTCGGCCTGCACGGTCCGCGAGGACACTTCCCAACGCGCAACCGATCGGAGCGGCGAACGACATGACGAGCGTATAAGCGAACGACTTTGTCAGCGTGATGCCCTGTTGAACGAAGAAGGTCGGCAGCCACGTCACGAACCCGAAGATCAGGGTATTGATCACGATCAGAACGATCGACCCGAGGATCAAGCGGGGCAGCAGGACCGGCCCGAACAATTCCGCCGCGCTGAAGCTCTTGACTGCGGCGGGAGGCGGCAATGGTGGCAACGCGGACGCACCACACTCCTTCTCGATTTCGGCGACGATGGCCTCCGCCTCCTCGGCACGACCCTTGATTTCGAGCCAGCGCGGCGATTCCGGCAAGGCTTTTCTGAGGTACCAGACAAACAGCGCGCCGGCGCCGGCGATGAGGAACATCGCCCGCCAGCCGACCAGCGGAATCAGGAGCGAACCTAGCAGGGTCGTGGCGGGCAGGCCGCTCACCACGATCATGGTCATCAGCGCCAGCCACTTGCCGCGCGAGGCGGGCGGCACGAATTCGGTAAGCGAAGAGTAGCCGACGACGATTTCAGCGCCGAGGCCAAGCCCCATCAGCAATCGGGCGGCGATCAGCCATTCCATGGACGGCGCGAACGCAGCCCCCAGAGAAGCGATCCCGAATAGGAGCAGATTGAACTGGTAGGTGAAGCGCCGTCCATAGGAGTCACCGAGAAAGCCTGCGGCGAGCGCACCAATTGTCATGCCCGTGAAGGTGACCGACACGAACTGCGCATTTTGTGCCAGGGTCGAAAACTTGCTCGCAAGTGTAGCGCCCAGCACGCTGGTTCCGACATACAGATCGTAGCCGTCGAAGAACATCCCGGCTCCGATCAGCCAGAATATTCGCTTGTGGAACGCTGAGATCGGCAAGCGGTCGAGCCTGGCTCCCGACTGCACCGTCATCGTCGCCGAGGCTGCAGTCAAAGGCGTCGTATCTGCCACTACACTCATCGTTTCCCCCTGTTTTATTTTCTGGTTTGGTCGATCCATTCCACGATCTGCTCCGGTGAGACCGGATGCATTGTGACGAAGGGCGCCGTTGGCCCGAGCGCATCTTGAATGGCCGAGATCACGCAGGCCGCCGCGGGTATCGTGCCGCCCTCGCCGGCGCCCTTGGCCCCGATCGGATTGCGCGGCGACGGCGTCTCGATGTGATGGATCTCAATATCGGGCATCTCGGCGGCGCCCGGCAGAAGGTAATCCGCAAAGGTCGCGGTCAACGGCTGTCCCGCCTCGTCGTGCCGCATATGCTCGAACAAGGCGTTGCCGATGCCGTGCACGACCCCGCCCCTGATCTGGCCATCGACGATCATCGGATTGATCAATCGTCCGCAATCATGCGCGACCACGTAGCGGGTGATCCGGCAATCACCGGTTTCAGGATCGATTTCGACTTCGCAGGCCTGGGACCCATAGGCGAAGGCGAGCTGGTTCGCCTCGAAATAACCGGTCGCGGCCAGGTCCGGCTCGACGCCGGCAGGGATCGGCACACCGGCGGAGCCGGACAGAATCCGTGCGATGGTCGATAACGCCACGTTCATGTCGGGCACGCCGACCACGCGAACCTGCCCGTTCTCGAGCTCCAGATCGTGCTCACCCGCTTCCAACATGTGCGCGGCGATCTTGATCGCCTTGTCGCGTACCTTGCGGGCAGCGATCTCGACCGAGGACCCCGCTGTGACGGCGACACGGCTTGCAATCGTGGAGATTCCGAGCGGAAAGACGCGGCTATCGGCGGCCTTGACGGTCACCTGGGATAGATCGACGCCGAGCGCATCGGCGGCGATCTGGGCCAGCGTCGTCGCGTGCCCCTGGCCCTGGCTCGCAGCACCCGTCGTGACCACGACCTTACCGGCCGGCGTGACGCGGACCGAGGCGCCCTCGAACGGTCCAAGGCCGGTATCCTCGACGCAGGACGCAAGACCAAATCCAAGCAAACGCCCGCGAGCCGCGGCCTCGGCGCGCCGCCGCGCAAATCCGGCGGCGTCGATCTTCTCGAGCACCAGCGACAACGCCTTCGCATAATCTCCGCTGTCATAGGCCACCGGTGAGCCGTCACGCATCTTTCCGCCCGTGACATAGGGCATCTGCTCGGCGCGGACAAAACTGCGGCGGCGAACCTCCTCGCGCGGCAGATTCAAACGTCGGGCGATGGTATCGGCAAGGCGCTCGAGCACGAAGGCGGCGTTGGGGCGGCCCGCGCCGCGCACAGGCGACGTCGGCACCAGATTGGTCAGCACGACGTCGATCGACAGATCGAACGCCGCCAAGGCATAAGGGCCCGGAAAGGACGCCAGCGCGGTGGCGGGCAGAATGAGGCCATAAGGCGCATAGGCGCCGTTGTCGTGAATGCAGCGTCCGCGCACGCCCAGCATGCGGCCAGCCGCATCGCAGGCGACCTCCAGCGACCAAAACTGGTCGCGCTGCTGGGTGGTCGCAAGGAAGTGCTCTTGCCGGTCCTCGATCCACTTGACCGGATGGCCGCAGGCGAGCGCGGCAAGCGCGACGGCGAATTCTTCCGGATAGACATTGGCCTTGGGGCCGAATCCGCCGCCGACATCCGGCGCCGTGACGCGAATATCGGCTTCATCGCGCCCGAGATACGTCGCCAGATGCCGCCGCACCATGTAGGGCGATTGTGAAGACGTCCAGAGCGACAACTCGCCCGATCGCGGCTCCGGCGCCGCGACAACGCCGCGACATTCCATGGAGTGGCAGCCTCCGCGATGGATTTCGAACGTTTCGCTGAACCGATGCGCTGCGGCGGCGAAGACCGCGTCGACATCGCCATGGGACCCGCGCAGCGTGGCGATCACGTTGCTGTCCCGGCCCGAATGGGCCCGCGGCGCGCCGGCGGCAACGCCTTGGCGCGCATCTGCGACGACCGGAAGATGCTCGATGTCGAGCTCGATCGCGCCCAGCGCGTCCTCGGCCTCGGCGCGGCTGTCGGCGAGAACCATCGCGATCGCCTCACCGACATAGCAGACCTCGTCACTCGCAAGCGGGCTGCAGGTGATTGGGGTCTTTAACAGTGGATGAGGCGCCATTGCCGGCATGGGCCGGGCGCCAAAACCGCCCAGATCGGCCATCGTATAGACCGCACGCACGCCCGGCATCGACAACGCAGCCGTCGCATCAACACGTCGAATGCGGCCGTGCGCAACCGACGAACGCAGGAAGGCGGCATGAAGCATGCCGGGCAGGACGATGTCGTCGACATAGGTCCCCTTGCCTGTGAGAAGCCGGGGATCTTCGAGACGCGGAACGGCGGCACCGAAATAGCGTGTGCTCATCGCGTCCCCCTGCGCGCTTCGGCTGCATCAAGCGCCGCATCGACGATGGCCTGGTAACCGGTGCAGCGACAGAGATTGCCCGACAGCACGTCCCTGATCTGCTCGCGCGTCGGCGCAGCTTCGACGCGCAGAAGGGCCTCGATCGTCATCAGCATGCCCGGCGTGCAGAAGCCACATTGCAGCGCGTGACGATCGCGGAAGGCCAGCTGCAGTTCCGATAGTGCCTCCGGCGTTCCCAGACTCTCGACGGTTTCCACCTTCGCGCCATCGGCTTGAACGGCGAGCATCAGACAGGCGCGCGCGGGCCGCCCATCCACGATGACCGTGCAGGCGCCGCACACGCCATGTTCGCAGCCGAGATGCGTACCGGTGAGGGCGAGGGTCTGGCGAAGAAAATCGGCCAGGTTGACACGGGCCTCGACCTCGGCTTCGACGGCTCGACCGTTGACGGTCAGGTTGATCTTGCGGGCGCTCATCGCTTTGCCACCCCCATGCGCGAGGCTTCGGTGAGCGCGCGTCGGATCACGACGCCGGCGAGATGTCGCCGATAGGCGGCGGAGACATGCACGTCGGCCATCGCATCGAGCGCGCTCGCCAGGGCGGCGACTTCGGCCAGCAGTGCTTCGCTGAATGTCTGCCCCACCAGCATCCGCTCGGCTTCAACCAACCTGACCGGCGCGGGCTCGACACCGAACACGACAATCGCAGCGCGCCGGATGCGTGCATCTTCGGCAAAATCGAGCAGCGCGCCCGCACCGGCGATGGCGAAATCGCCGCGCCTGCGCGCGTATTCACTGAAACCATAGCCATGTCCGGCCGGCCAGCGGCGCAGCCTAATGGACTGCAGATATTCCCGTTCTCCCAGCGCGGATTCGAGATAGCCCTTGAACCAGTCGGCGACCTTCACGACGCGTGCGCCGTTCGGACCCGCGACGTCGAACTCGGCGTCGAACAGCGCGCAGAGGGCCGGCAATTCCGCGGCCGGATCCAGATGGCAGCAGCTTCCTCCGATCGTGCCGCGTGAACGGGTCTGGAAGTGACCAACATGGGCCAGCGCCCGGCGAATGATAGGTGCCGTTGCGGCAAGGTCCGGGGATGCCTGCAGATCGCATTGCCGCGTCATGGCCCCGAGCACGACGTCATCGGCGGAAACACGAATGCCGGCAAGATCTGGAATGCGGTTGATGTCGATCAGGTGGTCTGGGGCGACCACACGGAAATTCAACATCGGCACCAGCGACTGACCACCCGCCAGCAGCTTGGCGTTCTCGAGCTCTGCGAGCAAGCCGACCAGATCATCGCGACTGCGCGGATCGTGATAGGTGAAAGGAGGCGCTTTCATCGCTGCTCCCTAGGGCACGATGGGCGAGCGCGAGAGCGCCGACAACACACGCTTGCGCGCACGGCCCGCATGGCGCGCCAGAATGCGCCCTGCCCGCTTGCCATCGCGCGCCTGCAGCGCCGTAATGATCTCGCAATGCTCGGCGATCAGCGCCTCCTGCTGGCCTCCGCCCCCGCCGCTGCTGATGCTGACGATGACGAGACGGTCGAACTGCTCGATCAGGTCGATGGCCGCCTCTCGCATCCGCTGGTTCGTGCACAGACCCGCGATCGCCAGATGAAATTCGCGGTTGTATTGCACGAATGTCGGCTCGGCGTCCGAAGTCCCCGCAGCGAACCCGCTCATGGAGCGGAAGCGCTCCAGGCCCCGCAGGGCCTCGTCGGTAGCCTCTGATGCCACGCTCGCCGCGCAAGCAGGTTCGAGGATGGCACGGAATTCGAACAGATCGCGCGCGTCCGCAATCGAGATCGGCGCGGCCCGATAGCCCTTGCGCGGGCTGATGACCACGAGCCCCTCGGCCTCCAGCCGCAGCAACGCGTCCCGGACCGGCGAACGGGACACCGCGAAACGCTCCGCGATCTCAGCGTCCTTGATCTCGGCGCCGGGGCGGATAGCGCAACTCAACAGCTCCCGGCGAAGAACGCCGTAGATGTCGGAGCGCATCAGGTGGTAAGGAATTTCGTTCATCTGATATATTATAAGCGGCTCGCCCTTCTTGGCAAGCCACTGAAATTACTTTCAGTCTGCTGCCGAATGGGCTAGATCGTGGGCAACGTTTGCCCGTTGTTATCTTCCATAATATTCCAGGAGTTGCACGTGAAGCCCAAGCCAGTCATCTTCGCGGCAGGTCGCCTGACGGCGGTTCAGGCCGGTTCGGGCCCCGATCTGCTGGTTATTCATTCGCTTCTGGCTGACCGAACCGCCTTTGATCCCGTCCTGCCCTGGCTCACGCAGCGTTTTCGCGTCACCCTCCTGAACCTGCCCGGCTTCCACGGCTCTGCCTGCATCCCCGCGGGAATCGAGGGCTACGCTGATCATCTCGCCCAGGTCTTCACGCCACAGGGCTTGTCCGAACAGACCGTGGTGGTCGGCAACGGGTTCGGCGGCACGGTTGCGGTCGCGATGGCGCTGCGGCACGGCGACAAGTTCGGCAAGCTCATCCTCTCGGACGTCGCTGCCGGCTTTCCGCCGGAAGGCCGCAAGGCCTTCGAAGTGATGGCGGCCAAGGTGGAGAACGAAGGCATCGGTTCGGTTGCGACGATCTCGGCCAACCGCGTCTTCCACGAGGCCTATCTTTCTGCGCATCCCGGCGCCGTCGACGAGCGGCGCCGCGTATTGCTCGGCATCGATCCCCAGGGCTTCATCGCGGCTTGTCGCAGCTTGATGACTGCGGACCTGACGCCGCAACTCGGCGCGATCAGCAAACCCACCCGCGTCGTGTGCGGAGAGCTCGACGCCGCTACCCCGCCTTCCCTCTGCCGGCTGCTGGCGGAGAAGATCCCCGGCGCGTCCTATCGTGAATTGCCGGGATGCGGGCACTGCCCCCCGCTGGAGCAGCCGGAGGCGTTCATCCGCGCCATCGAAGATTTCCTGACCTGATACGCTTGCTGCATCGCCGGCCTAAGCCGGCACCTGCGCACGGTACCAATCGAGGATCTCGGCCCCGGTCCACATCACGACGCCGTCGTGGCCGAGAATGTAGTCGTAAAGCATCTCGAGATATTTGATCCGGTGCGGCACACCCGTCAGATAGGGGTGGATGGAAATGGCCATGACGCGCGGCGCCTTGGCGCCATCGAGATAAAGCCGGTCGAATTGATCCCGGCCACGGCGCAGGATTTCGTCCGAGGGCTGCTGCTGGACCGCGCTTATGACGACGTCATTGATTTCGACCGTATAGGGAACGGAGATGATGTCGCCGTGGCGCGTCTTCAGGGGGACCGGCTGCTCGTCCAGCACCCAATCGGCGACATATTCGATGCCGGCTTCGGCGAGCAGATCGAGCGTCTCGTCGGTCTCGGTGAGTCCAGGGCTTTCCCAGCCGCGGGGCGGCCTGCCGGTGAATTTCGTGATCGCCGCGATCGTGTCGGCGATCGCCGCCTTCTGGTCCTCGACCTTGTGCATCGGCTTCTGCACGAAGCCGTGACCCATGAAATCCCATCCCGCGTCCCGCGCCGCCTCGCAAGCTTCGGGATAAAGCTCGCAGACGGAGCCGTTGAGCGCAAACGTCGCCTTCAGATTCCGGCTGCCCAGCGCGTCCAGGAAACGCCAGAAGCCGACACGCATCCCATATTCGTGCCAGGCCCAGTTGGGGACGTCGGGCAGCAGCGGCTGTCCCATCGGCGGCGGCAGCACTGCGCGAGGCATCGCGCCGTTCGGACTCCAGTTCTCGACATTGACGATGGTCCACACCGCCACCCGCGCATCGTTGGGGAGCTTTAGCGGCGGCCTGCGATGAATCGGGACATAGGGCAGCCGATTGCGGAGGCTGTTGCCGACGGGCTCTGACATCTCTTCCTCCCTCTTAACCTTCGCACAGCAGCTTCAGCGCCGTGCCGCAGCAGATGCACTGACGCTCAAACGGGGTGATCGCCGGCACCGCCTCGATCGTCGCACCTGGGTCGACGTCGGCCATGTCGAAGGGCGCATCGGTTCCGATGCAGACGTGATCTGCGCCGACGAGATCGATCAGGTAACGCAGCGCCTTCGGCTCGAAAACCAGGCTGTCGAAATAGATCCGCTTGAGCAGGTCCTTGGGCGAGGATTTGCTGATGCCATTGGCTTCGCTGCGCACCGCGTGTCCGTGCACGAGCCGTCCGATCTGGTAAGGCGCGAAGCCGCCGCCATGCGCCAGGACGAGCTTCAGGTCGGGCAGTTCATCGAGCCGGCCGGAGAACATGAGATTGGCCAGCATCACCGTGGTGTCCAGCGGGTTGCCGATCAGATTGGTGAGATAGTAGTTCTCGAGCCCGCTCTTGGCGCCAACATAATAGGGATGCGCAAAGACGAAGACGTTGAGCTCGCTGGCGCGGCGCAGCAGCGGACGAAAACGCTCCTCGGCGAGCTGCGCGCCCTCGATCGAGGTGCCGATCTCCACGGCCTTGAACTCGTAGGCACGAACGACGCGCTCGAGCTCGGCGACGGCGGCATCCGGATGCTGCATCGGCACAGTCGCCATCCCCCGCAATCGGGCGGGCTTGACGCCGACCATGTCCGCCACGCCATCATTGACCAGGCCGGCGACTTCGAGCGCCAGATCGGCATCGGCCCAATAATAGAACATCGGCGGGGCCGGCGAGATCACGGACATGTCGATGCCCTTGCGGTCCATGGCAGCAAGCTTAGCCTCGGTCTGGCGAAACTCCTCGAACAAGGGATAGACGTAGCCCTGGTCATGAATGATCTTCCGCGCAGGCCCTTCGCCTTCGACGCGCGCGCGGAAGCGCTTGGGATCGGCGGCGATGGCGCTGACGATGCGGTCCGGAATCACGTGGCTGTGGATATCGATCTTCATGCAGTCGGGCCTCAGTGCACGCCGAGGAAGCGTATGAGCGATTGTGGGTTATCGACCAGAGCCGACGCATCCGCCTCGTGGACGATCTTGCCGGTCTCGATGACATAGACGCGGTCTGCGACCGCAAGCGCGCTGTAGAGGTTCTGCTCGACCAGCAGAATCGCCAGACCCGCCTCCTTCAGCCGCGCGATGATGCCTTCCAGATGCTGGACCATGACCGGCGCCAGTCCTTCGGAGGGCTCGTCCATCAGGATGAGCTCAGGGTCGATCATCAGCGCGCGCGCCACGGCCAGCATCTGTCGCTCGCCGCCGGAGAGCTGGTTGCCCCGGTGCTGGCGCCGCTCGGCCAGCCGCGGGAACAGCTCCATGACGCGATCGACGGTCCAGCCGTTGTGCGCGCGGGCGGATTTAATCATGGTGAGATGTTCGGTCACTGTGAGCGACGGAAAGAGCCGCCGCCCCTGCGGAACCAGCGCGATCTTGCGCCCGGCGATCTCGTGCGATTTCATCCCGGTCAGGACCTCGCCCTTCCACGCGACGCTGCCCCGGCGCACCTGGGGCGCCGACAAGCCCATCACCGAGCGGATCAGGCTGGTCTTGCCCATGCCGTTACGACCGAGCAGCGCGACAACCTCGCGGTCGCGCACCGTGAGCGAGGCGCCCTGCACCACATGGGCCTCGCCATAGAAGCTGTGAAGATCGCGGATCTCAAGCATGACGGTGTGCCTTGCCGAGATAGACGTCCTGGATGTCGGCGTTGCCGCGGATCTCTGCCGGTGCCCCCTCGGCCAGGAACCGGCCGTTGTTGAGGCAGGTCACCCAGTCCACCAGGGAGAGCACCAGGTCCATATCGTGCTCGATCAGGACGATGGTGATCTCCGCCGGCAGACTACGGATGACGTCGGCAACGATGACGCGCTCGGCCGGCGACAGGCCCGCAGCGGGCTCATCGAGCAGGAGCAGCCGGGGACTAGGCGCCAGCGCCATCGCCATCTCGAGCTGGCGTTGCTCGCCATAGGACAATTCGCTGACCAGCGATCCTGCACGTTGGCCGAGACGCGACAAGCCGAGGGCGCGGTCGGCCTGGCCGCGTTCGGCATCAGTCAAGCCGCCCGAACCAAGCAGCGAGAATTTGCGCGGCGTCAGGCCGCAAAGCGCGAGCTGCATGTTCTGCTCGACCGTCAGACTCGGAAACAGATTGGTGATCTGGAAGGTGCGACTGATGCCGCAAGCGGCTCGGCGGTGCGGCGGCATCCTCGTGATGTCGCGGCCATCGAATTCGACGCGGCCGGAGGTCGGCGGCACCACGCCTGTGATGGCGTTGAACAGCGTGGTCTTGCCGGCGCCGTTGGGGCCGATGATGGCTCGCCGCTCGCCACGCCCGACCCGCAGGGTCACGTCGTCAACCGCCTTCAACGCATCGAAGGAGACGCCGACGTGATCAAGCTTGAGGATGGTGTCCGGCACGCGCTTTCTCGTCGATTGGCAGAATGTGGCGGCCGGCAAGCCGGCCGCCTTGATGGTCTCAGGCCTTCTTGATGCCCTGGAAATCCCGCGAATAGGACGGCTGCTTCATGTAGGTCGCGGGGTCATACTTCCAGAACTGGGACACCTGCGGATAGCCACCAATCGGGACATTCCAGAATTTGCCGTCTTTGTTCTTCATGGTCTTGCGGATGACGACGTCGTAAACTGGGTTGCCGTAATCATCGAAGCGGACCGGCTTGCCGAGCGGGCTGTCGGGAAGGTCTGTCTTGAGCACGGTGTCGAGGAAGACATCACGGTCTTCCACCTTGCCGTTGATCGCGTTAATCGCCTTGGCCACCCACATCGCGCCGACATAATGCGAAAAGGCGTAGAGCGACGGGATCTTGCTGAACTTGCCCGAGTAGGTTTTCACGAACGCCTGGGTGGCCGGCAGGTCGGCGCCCTCGGCGAAATGGGCGGAGGTGACGATCCCCTCGCACTCGGCACCCATCGTCCGGATCACGGACTGGTCGGTCGCGTTCTGCGATCCCAGCAGCGGTATCTGATCCTTCAGGCCGAAGCTTGCATATTGCTGGATCAGGCGCGTCGCATCTGCGCCGGTCTGCATCGCGAACACGACGTCAGCTTTCACACCCGCCACCTGACCAAGATAGGGACTGAAATCGGACGTGTTCAGCGGATGCCAGAACTGGCCGACGACCGTGCCGCCGCCTTCCGTGAACGTCTGTGCGAAGCCGCCGCACTGCTCGTGGCCGAACGTGTAGTCTTGCGATATCATCGCGACCTTGCGGTAGCCCTGCTTCAGCGCCCAATCAGCGAGAGGCCGCGAGAACTGGCTGGCGCTGTAGCCACCGGCGCGGATAACGTTCTTGATCCTGGCGCGCTGGGTGAGATCGTCGGCCGCGATCACCGGAATGAAATACGGCGTCCCGTTGCCCTTGACGTAGTTGGCAACGGCAAGGCCGGTGTTGGCCAGAAGATTGCCGAAGAGCATATCCACCTTGGCCTGCTCGACGAGGCGTCGCGCCTTCTGCAGCGCCGTGTCTGGGTTGGAAGCGTCGTCTTCGACGATGATCTCGACCTTGCGGCCGCCCGCCTGGTTGCCTGCGCCCTCCCAGAATAGCGAGAAGCCGTCGATGATCTCACGGCCGCCGGCTGCGACGACACCGGTCTGCGGCGCCATCAGACCGATACGGATCGGCGCTGCCTGGGCGCGCGCCACGAAGGGGGCGGATAGAACACCGGTGCCGGCTGCGAGCGTCAAGCCGGTTGTTTTCAGAAAGCGTCTGCGGTCCATCGTCTACCCTCCGGAATGATTTGGTTTTGAGGAACGGAAACGCCGGCGTGCGAGCAGAAGGCGCGCACGGCCGACCACGCCTTCCGGCGCGAAGATCATGATGAGCACGAAGGCGATCCCGAGCACGCTGGGCCACCGCGCGGTATAGGCACTGACGGCGTTTTCGAGCACGATGATGGCGGCAGCTCCGACAAAGGACCCGAGCAAGGTGCCGACGCCCCCGGTGATGGCCATCAGCAGAGCCGAGACCGACTGCGACAATTGCACCGTCGAGGGGCTGACGAAATTGTTGAACAAGACATAGAGGCCTCCGGCGACACCCGCGAAGAAGCCGGACAGCACGAAGGCCACGAACAAATGAAGCGGAACGTTGTAGCCGAGGCTCCGCATACGGCTCTCGGAATCGCGGATACCCCGCAGGGTCAGCCCGAACGGCGAGTGGACCAGCCGCCACATCAGCCAGGTCAGCGGCGCGACAACGATCAGCACAGCGTAGTAGAAGCTGGCATGGTCTGCGATGAAGACGGGACGGCCGACGCCGCGCAGTCCGTTTTCACCGCCGGTGACCGCGGTCCAGCGCAAGCAGACGCCCCACACGATCATGCCCAGCGCCAGCGTCAGCAACAGGAAATAGACGCCTGATGTGCGGATGGCGAGCGCCGCGAACACGCCGGCAAGCGCCGTCGCCGCCAGAATGCCGAGGGCGATGCCGATCCAGATGTCGCCGCCAAGCGTCGATGTCCAGTAGATCGCGACATAACTTGAGACGCCGAAAATCGCGCCGTGACCGAGCGAGGTGCGTCCCGCAAACCCTGCGAGAATGTCGATCGACATCGCCAAGACGCTGAAGATCAGGACCTGCGTGATGACGGAGACCTGGTAACTGGGCAAGAAGGCAGGCAGGACCGCGAGGGCGAGCAGGACCATCGCGATCCAGCCAATAGCGCGAGGCCGGCGGAGCGAGGGAGCCGGCGCCGATGCAGCCGGGGACAACGGAGCCGATCTCACGCCGCCCTCCCGAACAGGCCCAGTGGCCGGAATGCCAACAGCACCGCCATCGGCCCGAAAATGACGAAGTAGGCGAGTTCCGGAAACATCACCTGCCCGATCGCATTCAACAGGCCAACCAACAATGCGCCGAGGGCAGCGCCCACGAGGCTACCGCGTCCGCCGATGATGACGACCGCGAGCGAGAACACCAGGATCTCGGCGTCGGCACTCGGGTAAAGTGTCAGGAAGGCACCACCGACCCCCCCGCCGAGGCCTGCCAAAGCCGCCCCGAGCATGAATGTACCCAGGAAGACCCGCTGGATGTTGATACCCATGGCTTCGACCATCTCGGGATCATCGACACCTGCGCGGATCAAGGCGCCGAGCCGCGTCTTGTTGAGGAGCAGCCACAGCGCGGCGAACACCAGCAGACCGAGAATTAGAACGAAGATGCGATACTTCGGATACATCCCCCCGCCGATCCACATGGCGCCTCTCAGGGCCTCCGGGACCGGCACCGAGAACGTGTCTCCGCCCCAGATCACGAGCGAGATGTCGTTGAGAAGGAAGGCGACGCCGAGTGTGAGGAGCACCTGGCGCAATTCGACCCCGCGCACGAAGCTCAGCAAGCCACGGTCGAGCACCGCCCCGAGCGCTGCTACCAGCGCCATTGCAGCCAACGCTCCCACCACGAAACTTCCGCTGGCTTTTGCCGCCGAATAACCGGCGAGGCCGCCGACCAGATAGAGCGCTCCGTGAGCGAGATTGACGATACGCAACAAGCCGAAAATCAAGGTGAAACCGGACGCGACGATGAAGATCAGCGCCGCGAAGGTCAGGCCGTTCAGGATCTGAAAGAGATTGATCCCCATCATTCTGGAGCTTGATCCTTCAGTGCGTTCGGACGTTGCGACAGGTACCAATCGTAGATCTGCTCTCCGGTCCAGAACGTCACGTCGGGATGACGCTTGATATGCTCGATGGCGGCCGCGAAATGTTTGAGCCGGTGCGGCGCTCCCATGATGTAAGGATGGACCACCAGCGCCATGATACGGGACGAGTTCTTGGCATCGGCATAGATCTGGTCGAACTGGTCGATCGCGCGGTCCTGGTATTCCGACGCCTTGTGATGCTGGATCAGCATCATCGCCACGTCGTTGCATTCCTGGGTATAGGGCACGTTCACGATCGGCTTCGTGCGGGTCTTCAGGACCACCGGCTCGTCGTCGAGCACCCAGTCACAAACGTACTCGAACCCTTCCTCGACCAGGATGTCCGGCGTCTCCCAGGTCTCGGTGAGCCCAGGCCCCAGCCAGCCGCGCGGATTCTTGCTGGTGAAGGCGCGGATCGCGTCGCGCGTCTTGCGAATGTCCTCGCGCTCGTCCGCGACTTTCTGCATGTTCTTCTGGCCGAACCCGTGACCGATGAATTCCCCCCCCCGCTCGTGCGCCGCCTTCGCGATCGGCTCATACGTGCCGATCGCCTTGCCGTTGATGGCGAGAGCCGCCTTGATACCGAATCCGTCCAGCACCTCCAGCATGCGCCAGAATCCGACGCGATTGCCGTATTCGTGCCAGGCCCAGTTCGGGATGTCGGGCATCGGCGCACCGCCGGCCGGCGGTGTCAGCACCGTTCGTGGCATTGTCTCTTTCGGGTCCCACTCCTCCACATTGACGATCACCCAGACGGCGACGCGCGCAGCATCCGGAAGCACCAGCCGCGGGCGGTCCGCGATCGACGAATAGGCCAGACGGTCGGTTGGCAGCATGTTCACGTCTCGCGCGCTCCAATGGTGATGGCAATTGTGCCGACGCCCTCGACAGCTCCGGTGACCTGATCGCCGGGCAACAGAGGCCCGACGCCCGCAGGGGTGCCCGTCATCACGAGGTCACCAGGCGCAAGGCGATAGGACGACGACAGATTGGCGATGATCTCAGCCACGTTCCAGATCATCTGCGAAAGATCGCCGCGCTGCCGTTCGCGCCCGTTGACGTCGAGCGTGATGGCACCGCGCGCGGGATGCCCCACTTCGGCAACAGGATGAATGGCTCCGCAGGGTGCCGACGCATCGAACGATTTGCCCCGTTCCCAGGGCAGCATCTTCGCGCGCATTTCGCGTTGCCGGTCGCGACGCGTGAGGTCGATCCCGACCGCGTACCCATAAACGCTCGCCAGCGCGCTGTCGCGCGACAGGTTACGACCGCCGGCGCCGAGAGCGACCACGAGCTCGATCTCGAACTGGAAATCCTCGGTATCGGCTGGGTAAGGCACGACCGCTCCATCCTCAACGAGCGCATCCGAAGGCTTCTGGAAGAAGAATGGCGGGTCTCGCTCGTCACCTTCCTTCATCTCGCGAATATGCTCGACATAGTTCCGGCCGACGCAATAGATCCGCCGCACCGGAAAGCGCACCGATGCCCCCGCCACCGGAAGCGATGCGGTCGCGATGACGGGGACTGGAAGATCCGGAACGTGCAGCGAGGGCGTCATCGCGAATTCCTATGCGGCGCTTTTCGTGGCCGGGCCACGCAGGCCGAGTTGCTGAACTTCACCGCTGTCGAGCACGAACCCAAATGCGGTCCGGATGCAAAGCAGGCCTGCCTCATGCAACGCCGGACCATCCATGGTCTCGACGCAATCCTTCACGACGATCACGGCATAGTCGCGGACATTGGCTGCCGTCGTCGTGGCGAGGACGCAGGAATTGGTGTTGACGCCTGTCACCAACAGCGTGTTGATGCCGTGCGCGCGTAGCGTGAAATCGAGATCGGTGCCGAGAAAACAATCGTAACGCTTCTTCGTGTCGACAACCAAGTCGCGCTCGCCATCATAGAGGTCCGGGATGATGGCAACGCCTGGCATCCCGGCGATGTTGTGCCGCAGCACATTCCTGCGAGTCGCATTCGGATCTTCCGCGCGCGTGCGCCAGAACGGATTGGAAGCGATTTCGGCGACATCGCGATACTGCGTCAGCAGGTGGATGACCGGGATCTCGGCGCTACGTGCCCAATCGAACAGGCGCTTGTTAGCCGCGATCACCCGCTGCGCGATCTCCGGCGATGTCGGCATGGTCGCGACGTCCATATCCAGGTGACCGCGATGCAGATCAATTGCGATGATCGCAGCCTCAGGGTGGTCGACGCCGAGATTCATGTGCCCATTCCTTGGCATCCGGATTGTTGGGCAAGCGACAAGCTCGCCTCCCCTCAGTCTGCAATACATTCTTGCGACGAGTCAAAGATAATGTATACATTTTGCGCTTGGATATTGTGCACGGGACGATCAGTCCCTGTTCAATCTGGCTCCGAATTGGGCCGCTCGCAGTGCAAGAACGTGTTCGCCCGTGATTGGCCGACGGAGCTTGCGCGCCTTCGACCTTTCGCTAGATTGTGTACAAACAAGCTTCGGATCTTTTCGTATGGCCGCCCTGCCAGCCTCAGAAACGTCATCCTCCACCCGGTTCGAATCCGTGCTCGAGGCGGTTCGCGCTGCCATTCTTGCCGGCGAGTTTGAACCGGGCGAACGCCTGCACGAAGTTAAGCTTACGTCTCTGCTGGGCGTCTCACGCACACCCGTCCGCGCGGCGCTTCAGAAGCTGGCATCGGAAGGATTGCTCGATTACACGCCGAACCGCGGCTATACGCTGCGGGAATTCTCAATCGACGAAGTGATCAGCGCCTATGACGTGCGCGCCGTGCTGGAGGGCCTTGCGGCACGACTGAGCGCCGAGCGCGGGCTTAACGTCGGCGAGATCGGGACCCTACAACAGGCGCTCCGGGACGGCGACGACTTGCTTCGTAATGGGCACATCACCGACGAGCACCGATCCGAGTACAGCCGGATCAATGCGTGTTTCCACGTCACGATCCATGCGTCTGCCGGTTCGAGGCTGCTCAATGACATGGTGTATCTGTGTCAGCAGGTGCCGGTCTCGTCGCCACGCAATGTGGTGGCGTTCGAAGAAGGGGACGTTCGCCGCCGCCACGAGGATCACCATCGCATCTTCGAGGCGATCGTCGGGCGCGAGCCCTGGCGCGCCGAGATGCTGATGCGGGACCATGTGGCCAGCGTCAAATCATCTCTGATAAGGTCCCTCGCCTCTCCGGCTGCAGTTCAAGCGGCCACGAAGACGGCGCGGCGACTCCGCCGCTAGCATCAATATGGCGCCATCAGGCTCTGTTGTATGGGACCAAGTGGAGCGCGCAATCGCTCTCGAGCTATTGTCTTCGCTGAACCAAAGGGCACTCGCCGTCTGCTAAGGGCCGAAACGCGTCCTTGCCGGGTATCGTCGTGACGACTTTCATGAGATCCCACTCGCCCTTCGACTCGGACGGATCTTTGGTCGCAAGAAGGTACATGTTCCTGATCACGCGCCCATCATCACGAATGGTTCCGTCCTTTGTCATGAAATCGTTGATCGGCAGCTCCTTCATCTTCGCCATGACGGCCTTTGCGTCCTTCGTGCCTGCCGCCTTCACAGATTTCAGGTAATGCATGGCGGCGCTGTACGTACCAGCCTGCACCTGGGTCGGCGGCTGCCCATACTCTTTCCAGAAGCGCCTCGAAAACTCTCTCGTTTCGTCGTTCTGGTCCCAGTAAAAAGCTTCCACAAATTGAAGGTCCTTCGAGGCCTTGAGGCCCAACGAATGAATCTCGGTCACCTGCATCAAGAGGCCGACGATCTTCTGGCCGTTCTGCTGAATGCCGAACTCGGCACCTTGCTTCAGGGCGGTAATGGTATCATTGCCGGCGTTCGCTAAACCAATAATCTGGGCACGCGAACTCTGGGCCTGCAACAAGAACGAACTGAAATCGGACGTATTGAGTGGATGCCTGACGGCGCCAAGCACCGTACCGCCGAGCGATTTTACGAAACTTGCAGCGCTTGCCTCCAGCGCCTGTCCGAAGGCGTAATCGGCCGTGATGAAATACCAGCTCTTCCCACCTTGGGCGACCACTGCGGTCGCCGCACCTTTGCCGAGAGCGTAGGTATCGTAGACCCAATGAACGCCGGTCGGCGAGCAGGCCTTTCCAGTGAGTTCAGCGGTCGCGGGCGTCGTCGCTAGCGTGATCTTGTTCTTCTCGGCAGCGAGCTTTTGGACGGCAAGTGCCGCGGCGGAGCTTCCCAAGCCGACAATCGCATCGACACCCTCCACATCGAACCATTTGCGCGCGATGTTCATGCCGATGTCAGGCTTATTTTGCAGATCAGCCGACATCATTTCGATGGGCTTGCCCAGCAGCGAACCACCAAAATCCTGGATCGCCATCCGAACTGCCAGCACGTTGCCCTGTCCCGAATTTTCTGCGTAGGGACCGCTCATATCGTCGAGCACCGCAAGCTTGACGGGGCCATTCGCGTCCAGCGCGGCCGTGGCGCAGCTCAGAGCCGCCAAACACGCCAGTGCTGCGAATAAGGTGGTAACGAAAGCAAGCCGCCTAGCCATGGGGTTCCTTCCCGGAAGTACGAGCCTTTCCGGCCCTGATGATTTCCTTTTCGAGCAACTCTGAGATGCTTTCGGCGTCCAACCCGGCCTCCTTCAGGACCTCAATCGTGTGCTCGCCCAATGCCGGCGCGTGCCGAGACACGTCCGGAGACGAGACAGACCACTCCGTCGGAATTGCGATATCCCTGATGGGCCCCTCCGACGGATGCTCGACCGTTCGGAAATAGTCGATCGCGAGCAGGTGCTCGTCGCTCAAGACGTCATCCAGGGAATTCATGCGCGCCACCGGGACGTCAGCTTCCGTCAGAAGCTCGATCCATTGCTCGGTCGTACGGGTCGCCAGCACGCCGGCCAGATCCCCGTAGACTTCGTCGATGTGCGCGAGCCTCTCGCTTTGCGAGGAGAACCGCTTGTCGTTCTCGAAAATCTCCGGCTGCCCGATTGCCGCGAAGAAGCTCCGCCAGTGCTTGTCGGTGTAAACCAGCGTGCAGATGTACCCGTCACGCGTCCGGTGTGGACGACGGTTGTGCGCCAGGCTGCGCTGATAACCGACCTCGCCAATCCGGGGCTCGAACATCGCGCCGGCAAGATGTTCTCCGAGCACGATCGTCAGAAGGCTCTCGAACATCGGCACATCGACGCGCTGGCCTTCGCCGCTGAGATCGCGATGGCGCAAAGCCGCCATCGTCGCAAAAGCGACCTGCAGGCCGACAATTCGATCAGCGAGGATCACGGGGGCATAGCGCGGCTCGGACGATCCCGCCTTCAGCGAGAGCCATGGGATGCCTGACATTCCCTGGATCAAATCGTCATAGGCTGGGCGCGCCCCATACGGACCGCGCTGACTGAAGCCGAATGCTCCGACATAGACCAGCCGCGGATTGACAGCGCGCAGGTCCTCGTACCCCAGCCCCAGCCTCGCCATCGCCTGGGGGCGGATATTGTAGAGGAGGACGTCCGCTCGCTCAGCCAGACGAAGCAGCAGCTTCCGTCCTTCCTTCGTCTTCAGGTCGATGACAACGGACCGCTTGCTGCGGTTTGTCGACATGAAGAGGTGGCCCATGCCCGGATTCTTCATCGGACCGGAGAGCCGCATCACGTCGCCGTCAGGCGACTCCACCTTGATGACGTCGGCGCCGTAGTCGCCCATCAACTGACAGGCATAAGGCCCCATCACGACCGTCGTCAGATCTAGAACACGAATGCCCTGGAGCGGACCCGCCATCCTATGCCGCGCTTTCTTTCAGCATTTCGCGCGCGATGACGAGTTGCTGGATCTGGCTGGTTCCTTCGTAGATGCGCAACAGGCGAGCATCGCGGTAGAGCCGTTCGATCGGATATTCCTTGATGTATCCGTACCCACCGTGGATCTGCATCACGCGATCGGCAATCCGGCCGAGCGCTTCCGTCGTGAAGTATTTGCAGCAGGCCGTTTCCTTCGTGACCGCCCTGCCCTCGTCGCGCAGGTGCGCGACACGCTCCACCATCGCTCTCGATGCCAGCGCCTCTGCCTGACAGTCGGCGAGCATGCCCTGGATCAGTTGGAACTGCGCGATCGCGCACCCGAACTGGACCCGCTGCGAGGCGTAGCGCACCCCCTCATCTATGATGCGCTCACTCATGCCCGTCGCGACGGCAGACATGTGAAGCCGCGCATGGTCCAGAGATTTCATCGCCGTCTTGAAGCCGACACCTTCCCGGCCGCCCAGGAGAGCGGTTGCCGGCACGCGGCAGTCCTCGAAGATGACGTCGGCGGTGTGCGCTCCGCGAAATCCCATCTTCTTGTTGCGTGGCCCGATAGTAATGCCAGGCGTGTCCCGCTCGACCAGGAACGCCGAAATGCCCGACGCTCGTTGCTCCTTCGAGCCGGTCCGCGCGAACACGGTGAAGATTCCGGCATGGGGCGAATTCGTGGTGAAGCGCTTCGTGCCGTTGATGATATAGCTGTCGCCATCTCTCATCGCGCGCGTTGTCAAGGAGGCGGCATCCGACCCCGCTCCAGGCTCGGTAAGGCAGAACGAGGCGACAAGATCGCCCGTTGCGATGCGCGGAAGATATTTTTTCCGCTGCTCTTCCGTACCATCGATGATGATACCGAGCGTACCGACCCCGTTGCTGGTGCCGAAATAGGAGCGGAATACAGGCGAGGCGTAGCCGATCTCGCAGACGACGGCGACCTCCTCGTACATCGACAGGCCAAGCCCGCCATACTGCTCGGGGATCGTCATTCCGAAATAGCCGAATTGCTTGAGACGTGCGACGATATGGTCGGGAATTTCGTCGTGTTCTTCGACCCATTCCTCCGCCGCAATGAGCTCTTCGCGGACGAAGCGCCGAGTCTGATCGACCATGGATCGCAAAGTCTCCGCGTCAGCCATCGAGCTTTCCTCTTCTTTTCTGCGCCTTTTTCGCGGCTTCGAGATAGTGTTGATGCAGGATCTTCAGGTGACGCTCCATCTCGGCTACCGCGAGCTCGGCATGTCCGGCGCGCATGTGCTTCATGAAACGTCTGCGCGACCGGATGACGTCCACGCCCATGACGGAGCCAAATTCGGCGATGAAGTCGCTGAGGATGCTCATCAATGACTTCATCATCATGATGAGGATGGGGTTGCCCGTGAGCTCCGCGACCAGGATATGGAAGTGGACATTCGTCTGCGTCTTTAGCGCGAGGTCTCCAGCCAGCGTTTGACGTTCGGCTTCATCGATATTCCCGTCGAGCGCGGCAAGACCGGCTTCATCTGCCCTTTCGATAGCGGCTTTGATCACTGCCGATTCGATTGCCAGCCGGGCTTCGGTGAGCTGCGCGAGATCGATGCCTCCGACGGCCACCATGCCGCGCATGATCTTGGTGAGCGGCTGCGGGCCGCTTGTCGCAATGAAAGCGCCTCCCGCAGCACCCTTGCGCAACTCGATCTGGCCAAGAGACTCCAGGGAGCGCAGAGCCTCCCGCACGACATGCCGACTGACCGCGAAGGTCGAGGCGAGCTCCCGCTCGTTTGGCAGTTTCCCGCCGGGCGGGAACCGTCCCGACTGAATTTGCTCGCCGATCTGCCGCGAGACTTCCTCGAACAATCGGGCCGACTTGACCGTGGTGAAGTTCATGGCTGATGTAATACTCAAATGATTGGACCAATGCAAGGCCACCATGACGGACGCGCTCCAGCCGTTCGCAGGCTCAGAACCGCCCCCGACGAACGCGGCGACATCGCGCCGGATCGCGTGAGTACCGCGGACGAGATCAGTGGCAGCTTGACTTGGCTTGCATGCTTAACGGGGCGGTCGATGACGCCGCCGCTAAAACCGGTTCGCGGTGGGAACAGCTTCCGACCGACTTATCCGGGTCAGCCCCGCGCCCTCACTCCCGCGCTTCGATGCTGGTCGCGGTCTGCGCAAGGGAATGACTGCCGTTGGTCTGCCTGCCGGCAACAAGCGGACTGGAGACGTCGCTTGCAATCCGGCACGCTCGCGGCGATTTGCCGGTCACGCGCTTGAAAGCGTTGCTGAAGGCGCTCTCCGACGTATAGCCGAGGGAGCGCGCGATGGTCGCGATCGGAGCAGCTTCCTCCCGAAAGGCACGTTCGGCAAGATGCATGCGCCACTCGGTGAGATAGGTCAGCGGCGCGACGCCGGCGACCGTTCTGAACTGGAAGGCGAATGTGGTCCGGGACATGGCACAAGCGCTTGCGAGCTCTTCCAGGTGTCAGGCCCGGGCCGGTTCGGCGTGCATCAGACGCAACGCCGGTGCGAGAATAAAGCGCGCCGACCCCGCCATGATCCTGGTCCCTGTTTAGGGAGAATCTGGCAGCTTGCTCTCGGGACGGGCCGCGGGGGGCAAACGCGGCTTCGCACAGAGGTGGAGGCCCGTCAGCTCGCCAGCCCCGGCGGGCCTCCCCTCACACCGCGCCGGAATGCCCACACAGCCTAAGTTCCTCAAAAGGAACAGCAATTTCTTTCGCGACGAAACACGCCAGAAACAATCCAGTGATTTAGTCGCGCTACCGGGGCTGGCGCATTGTTTCACTTTGATCTTTCACCCGGCATATTTTTGACCATCGCGCGGGCCGTAGCAGTCCACCTGCTACGGCCCTTTTTGCGTCTTCGACGCTCGATTGAACAAACGAGGGTCTTTGGCTTCCCGGCGAATCGGATTCTTATGTCCTCATTTCCGCGGAGAGCATAATGAAAGTCCTTTTTACCAGCAGTGGCACTCCTGTCAGGACTTGCGAGCTTTGCCTGATGCCGATGAAGTTCTTGGGCGAGCACGCCCACTGCAGATTATTCAGATGTGACGATTGCGCGCTGGTGAGCACGGAGCCGGTTGCTATGGCCGCTATCCCTGAAAGTGCACGGTCCTCAAGACGCCCTTCGATGTGGCGTTGAAGCAGTCACTCTCGTTGTCGTGGGGTTGGTGATCTTCTGGAGCTCAATAGTTGGCCGCTTCATGCTGGAAAAGGCCGCCAAAAGCGCGAACACCAGCACATCCACACACACGACAAGCAGTAGCTGCCGCTCGCTCCGCACCGCTAATTGACCTGGAGCGCGACACGTCTCGATAGCTGCATGCCCGCGCTGAAGCCCTATGCCCACGTCCGGCCAATTTGCTGCGATGAGAGTGACTTGCACCACCGCTAAGAAATCCGCTCTCGACCTTTGTTCATAGCGAGGCGTGGGCCATCGGCTTGGCGGATGCGAGCGGCCTGCCCGACTTTGCTCAACCTTGAGAGGTGAGGTTAATCCGAACATCCGCTTGATGCGGGCTCCGCTGCCGGCATGATCGCGGGCACCGGACGAGGCTGGTCTTTACCCCCAGGTCGAAACCCCAAGACCGCAATTTCAATCGTCCGGTACGGGCCGCCAGCGATACCGCCCCAAGTCTGGCGGCCCACCCTCTCGGGAGGATCCCCATTGCCGTTCGAAAATCTCTCCGATCAATTCATCATCCGGATGTACGAAAACGTTCGCGATGAAGCGCGCGCCGACGTCATGTCAGGCGTTCGTCTGCTCGGTGAACCCGCGCGCGAACGGGCGGAGAGGCTCAAACAGGAAATCGAGCGCCGCGGGCTGGTCTGCACACCGATCGATTGGCCGACGGAGGTTTAGAAGGGGCGGCCCCAGCAGGGCGGCTGCCGGGGCCGTTGGGGTCTGCTCCGGTTTCAGGGGGGCGTTGGGGACACCGGAGCACAGGGGCAACTCGCCGAATTGCCACTTGTTCCCGAATCTTGAACGCCGCCAGTTATTTTCTTTGCGCGGCCAGCCAGACCGCGAGGCGCCAAAAATTTGGAGACTCTCCTTTTAAGTGTTCCGCTTATAAATACACGCCCAGAGAACGAAGCAGGACTGATTATTTGCAAGAGATGTTCTTGGCCGGAGAACAACGGGGTCCCGGCATGAAACGGCGCTGTCCGGATTGTCCCTGAATGGAAGCGCTTGCTCAGGCTTGCTTGCCGCGCATGCAGTTGACGACAAACTCTCGCTTTGCGCGACCTTGTCCTTTCATAATTCCCCCCGCACTCGAAAAACCACGTTCGCTGGCGAGCTGCCTGCAGCTGTCCAAGCTTCGGACAAAGCCCTTACGAGACATGCCCTGTTGGGCCTGTACAGCGCCAGCAGTCACAGCCACTGCAATGGAAACAAATAAAATATGCCTGATCATTCCCAGTCTCCTATGTCCAACGAGGAGAGGAATGGCATGAGCCTCCGTCTTGAGGCGGATGTCTCACGCCCACATCAAATCAACTAACGCGAAGCCAACAATTGCCGATTGCTCATCAATTGTAGCACGATGGGCCGCCGGCGTGAACCAGCGGGGCTCCTGAGCTGAAAAACCGAAATTTCGGACGCATGGGATGGGGGTAAGCTCCTGCAAACCCCATCGCGCGTTTCGATCAGCACCACTGCTACCGACACTTTCGCAGCAATCCTCGATCGCGCCTTTGACGCACAAGAACCCGCCAAATTCCGATAGAGCCCCGTAGTCCCCCCGGGATGAACCATCCGCAGCATCCGCCTAAGGTGCCCTCCCTCCCTGGGCATTTTGGCGATGATCGGTACAGCGAAAGACGGCCCGCCCGTTCTGATCTGCTCCAAGTGCAGACGGCCGATGACGTTTCTGGCCACGCTCCCCGCCATCCTCAATCTGCCCGCGGTCCACGCCTTCCAGTGCCGCCCTTGTCTGCGCGTCGACAGCATTCCGCTGGCGTAGGCGAGGAGACGCAGCGTTGTTGTCCACAGCCACGACAGGCAGTAGCTCGGCGTTGTTCCGGCCTACTCGGAATCGATAATTTGACTCCGCGTCGTCAGCGCCATTCTTGGCGGGATGCCTCGTCCGACCAGACGCATCACGCCGACCCGCGCCGACGGTCGGCCCGTCAAGATCACGCTGGGCGAGATGCGCGAGATGGGCGTCCGCCGTGTCCTGGTCTATTGCTGCTGCGGTCACCACATGGCCTTGAGCGCGGATCGCTGGCCGAATGATCTGCGGCTGTCGGACGTGGAGCCTCGCTTGGTCTGCACGGCTTGCGGCAGGCGCGGTGCCGAGCTCAGACCAGACTTCGAGACGGGCAAGCCGCCGCTGGCGGCGATGGACTGTGCGGGACCTGCCCCGCCCATCGCGCAGCCCGCCGGCGGAATTGCCGGCGATGGCTTTCGCAAGAGCCCAGCCCATCCTGCGCGCTGAGCCAGCCCTTCCCGGCCCTGCCAAAAACCCGCTGACAAGGCGCCGCAAACGTGTAGGATTTCACCAAAACCGGAGGAAACGGCATGTTTGAAATCAACGGTTTCGACACGGCGGGCGTCGTCAGCCTCAAGCGGCCTTCACTCGCCGCGGCCCTCAAGAAGGCTCGAGAGCTGGTCGAGGACGGCTGCTGGGACGTTCAGGTCGTTGATCCCACCGGGCGCATCTACACCTCGTTTGAAGAGCAGGCCGCCTAACCGCTCCACTCCTCGCCATCTGGAAAGCCGGCCCCATCAGCTCGCCAGCGCGAGCGGACGATGCAATCGGCTATCCCCCTCGGCCGACATTGGACGAGGCACTGTTCAGCCATCGCTGCGTTGCTTCATCGCTCCAGCCGGGAACTGCGAACTGCACCCGGGGATTCACTTCCGCGCCGGAACGATCGACCGCGGGATAATTCGGGTGATGTGCACGGGCGCGATGCGCTGGCGCGGCACTCGCAGCGGTGCACAGGACGATCATGAGGCCCATGGCCAGGATAGCGCGCATCGCATCAGCTCCTGTCGAACAACCGGGCTGATGTGATGCGCCGGCAGTCCCGCCGCAATCCGACATGGCATCACAGTCCGGCGATGGACGTGCGATCGCGAAACTATTGAGGGCAAGCCTTAGGTCCTGCCCGCCGACGAGGTAACCACGGTGGAAAGGGCGCCTTGATTTTCAGCTTTTGCGATGGCTCTCTTGCCCGCATTTGCAATGGGGGGATTTGGAATGATCTGGTTGCGCGCTCTTGGGTCTTTCGTCTTGCTCCTGCTCGCGGGCAATGCCCTGGCCGCGCCGCCGTCATCATGTGCAAGCAAGTTCATCGGCACCTGGCAGCATGGCAACAGCAACATCGGCACGTTGACGCCGGATGGGCAGGCGCTTTGCACCGGGAATGCTTTCTGCGTCCAGGGCACCTGGACCTGCAGCGGCAACAGCCTGACCTATACCAACAGTGCCGGAACGTACGTCTACACGCTGCAGTCGAACGGCGTGATGACCTACGGCTCGATCGTCGTCACGCGGATCGGCGGCGGCCCGGCTGCGGCACAGCCCGGCAAGCCCGCTCCGCAGTCACCGCCGGCTAAGTTGAAGGTCGAGACATCGACGCCCATTCAAACCGAGTACCGCCCATCCGGCTCGCAGCCGCTCCAACCCGGCAAGAAGATCGCAGGAAATCCACCGCCGCCGGCGGCGAAATCGGCCGATGAAATCTGCGGGTCGGTGGTTGGCTCAGCGCCCACCCAGTGCGCGGACGAGCCGAATGGCAGGAACTGCACGTGCCTGAGCGTGGCCAACAAATGCGGCTACCCCATCACCGTGTTCTACGCGAGGAGCGGGGCTGCCTGTCACGGCAGGTACTGCAGCCATGGCAGCTTCGGCCTGGCCACCGGCGCTTCGGATTCCGGTTCGGCCTGCACCTCGCGCGCCAATCAGTCGATAAGGTATCTCAGCTTCAAGAAGAGGTAGAGCGTTTTCGAGCGAAGTGGACACCGGTTCGCGTGAAGAAAACGCGTCAAAACAAGAATCTAGAGCTTCCGTTCTGATCCAATCAGAACCGAAAATGCTCTAGATTTCGCTGCAGGCCTCTCAGGCCGCGGCGGCGGCCGCACGCGCCAAGGCGCGCTGCGCTTGACCTGCCTTCAGCTCTCCGGCGCGGCCGGCGCGACCGGCACACTCAGCGGAGCGCCGCCAACCGAGACCGGCCCCACGGGCTTGGAATCCCGAACCATCCGCTTGCGCATCGCCGCCGACAGTCCATAGCGCGCATGCGCCCTTCGGATGGACGACGTGACGTCCGGCATCATCGTTGTCTGCAGTGCGTCGATCTTCGCCATCAACGTGGAGAGCTGCGAGGAGATCTTCCTCACATCGACCCGCTCGTCCGTGATGCTCTGTCGCAGCGACAGCAGCAGCATTGAATCCTGCTGCAGCAGGACCGAGTTCTGATCCGCTGCCTGATTGTTCTGCTGCAGCAACGCGGTGTGTTGCTGCTGGGCGGCCTGAATGTCCTTCAACGCGGCGACAACGGGATCCGGCTTTGGCTCGGACGCCCCCTGGCGCGGAAGCAGCTCGGCCAGTCGGCTGATACTCAGCGACGAAAAATCAGATGGCGATGTATAGATCGCCGCCGCGCCGTTGATGGCCAGGGCACACAGCGAGAAGGCCAGGATCGATTTCCGGCTGGACCGCTTGATCGGCTCCGGAGCTTCGGGAATTTCGGGTTCGTGCGTTGCTGCGGCGGCTGCAAGTGCTGCGGCGTCGAGCTCTTCGGCGAAGCTTGCTGTTTCCAAAGTCGTGGTCACGTGCAGGGACCTCAATGAGCAACAGGAAGCCGCCCCTGGAACGTCCTCGCGACGAGTCCTTGTACGCAGCACCCAACTCCAACTGTCCAAAATTGTGAGCATTTTGAATTAATTCCACGTTAGCGGCGGGACCATCCTATGGGCCCGGTCACCCCGGCCGACTACGGGGGTCGTCGCAAGTGGAAGCGCTTCTCCCGTGGCCATCCTTCGAGACGCCCGCCGCTGGCGGGCCCTGAGGATAAGGGCCGGCTGCGCGGCACCGGTGCCGAGCCGGACCTAGCTCAACACGCGGAAGACGGATTTTCCGAAGCTGGCAGAATACCCCCGTTTTGCCCGACGGAGCAAACGCGCCCACCAGCCGAATTCAAAACGTCTTGTCCCAGCGCCACTTAGCTACTGTGCATGGGGTTGTTTTCGCATTTTCGAATGGCCGCCCTAGCCTTCGTCCAGCAGCTCGAACAACTCCTCCACCCGCTCGAACGGGGCGTCCTGCATCTTGGCGTGATAGACCACGCGATCGCCGTCGCGTTGCAGTGACTTGCCGCGCGACTTGCGCAGGCGTCCGGGCAGGAAGGTTGCGGCCGCAGCTTCGGGGCCGACGTCGAGGCGGATGATGCCTCTTCGCTTGCATTCGAGCCTGAGCCTGGCTGCGGCAAAGAAGTCGCGCGCGACCTTCGGCAGCGGGCCGAAGCGGCGGGCGGGTTCCTCCTCGAGGTCTTCGAGGTCGTCCTCGTCGGTGCATCTTGCGGCGCGCGCATAGAGCTCGAGCCGCACCGGCTCGGACTGCACATAGGTCTCGGGCAGCATGTCGCCAACCGGCAGGGTCAGGTCCGGCACCCACACCGCCTGCCCCTCGTCGAGCTTCTCCGAAGCCATCTTCAGGAGGTGGCTGTAGAGCACGGGCCCGAACACCTGGACGTGGCCGGATTGCTGCTCCGAGAACAGATCGCCCGCGCCTCTGAGGTCGAGGTCGCGCTCGCTGATGGCAAAGCCCGCGCCGGGCCGGCTGAACTCCTCCAGCACGGCCAGCCGCTTCTCGGATTGTCCGGACTCGGTCTCGGTCAGGAGATGGGCGTAGGCGCGGATGCCGCCGCGGCCGACGCGCCCGCGCAGCTGGTGCAGCTGGGCAAGGCCGAACTTCTCCGGCCAGCACACCACGATGGTGTTGGCGCGGGGAATGTCGAGGCCGCTCTCGACGATGTTGGTCGCAAGCAGGACGTCGGCCCTGCCCTCGACGAAGCTCATCATGCGGTCGTCGATTTCGTCCGCCGCCAGCCTGCCGTGCAGGCAGACGATGCGCAGGTCCGGCGCCACGGCCTGCACCCGCGCCAGCATCGGATCGAGATCCTGGATGCGCGGACAGATCAGGAAGCTCTGGCCGTGGCGGCGCTGCTCGCGCAGCAGCGCCGAGGCAATCGCCGCGTCCGACAGCGGCGCGATCCGGGTTGCGACCGGCAGCCGGTGCACCGGCGGCGAGGCGATCACGCTGAGGTCGCGGAAGCCGGCAAGGCCCGCGGCGAGCGTCCGCGGGATCGGCGTCGCGCTCATCATCAGCACATGGACGTTCTTGGCAAGGCCGGACAGCTTTGCCTTCTCGGCCGCGCCAAAATGCTGCTCTTCGTCGATGATGACGAGGCCGAGATCGTCGAACCTGACGTCCTTGGCCGTGAGCGCCTGGGTGCCGATCACGACCTTGGTCCGGCCGCTGCGCAGGCCGTCCTTCGTCTCCCGCAGCTCCGCGCCCGAGGTTGCCCGCGACAGGCTGCCGACCTCGATGCCGAACGGCGCAAACCGCTTCTGGAACGTTGCGACATGCTGCCGGGCCAGCACCGTCGTCGGCACCGCGATCGCCACCTGCTTGCCCGACAGCACCACGGCGGCCGCCGCGCGCAGCGCCACCTCGGTTTTGCCAAAGCCGACGTCGCCGCAGACCACCCGATCCATCGGATGACCGGAGGCGAGATCGTCCAGCACGTCGCGGATCGCCTTGGCCTGGTCGATCGTGGTGAAATAAGGGAAGCGCGCCACGAACTTCTCGTAGGTCGATCCCGGCGGAACCAGCTTTTCGCCGCGCCGCTTGCGGCGCTGGCTGATGTGCTTGGCCAGCGCCTTGCCGGCGACCTGGATCTCGCGCTCGGCCTCGGTGCGGCGCGCCCACCATGTGCTGCCGTCCGCCTTGTCGAGCGAGAGCCTGCCGAGCTCGGCGGCGTAGGGCCACATCAAGGCGAGATCAGTCGGCGGGACCAGCACCGCGTTGTCGCCGGCGAACTTCAGGCGGATCATCTCGCGCAGCGCGCCGCCGCCGGTGTTCACGGTCTGCAAGCCATCGAGCACGCCGAGGCCGCGCTGGAGATGGATCACCACCGTGCCCTGCTCGGGCACATCGGGATGGTCGAAGGCCGCGCTCCAGGCGCGCGCCATCGGCTGGGCATGATGCGCCCGGCTGCCGAGCACGTCGGAGGCCGTCACGACGACGAGAGGCTTCTTCCCTGGCACGACGAAGCCCGCATCGAGATCGGCCAGCAGCGCCGCCTCGCCGTTCCGACCGCTCGTTGCCTCGTCCCAGTCTGCGCAGCGCTGCGCCTTGAGGCCGCTCATCCGCTCCATCACACGCAGATCGTCCTCCTGCGCCGCGACGAGGATCAGCCGCGATCCGGCCCGGCGTGTGTCCTCGACGAAAGCGCGCAGCGCCTTCCTGGCAGATGTCAGCTTCGAAAACTCCGGGACGGTCTGGAAGGACGAAGCGCGCGGCAGCACCTTCATGCCCTTGGAAAGCTGCTTCCAGTCGCGCCGGCCGAGATATTCGCGCTCGCGCTCCGCGCGCGGAGCGGCCTCCTCGATCGTATCGATCCAGCCCTCGGCATGCGCCGGGACCCCCGCATCGGCGATCCATTTGGCGCGCCCGCAATAGTCGAACAGGCTGGCGCGCTTGCCGCGTTGGCCGGCAAGGCCAAGCCGCTCCGACATGGGATCGACGAGCAGCTCTTTGGTCTCGAAGATGATCCTGTGCTCGTTCGGGTCAAACGCCACGATCCGTTTGATCGCGCGATCCGAATGCTCGATCCGGAACGGGCCCAGGGCGCCGGCCGGAAATATCTCGAAGGTCTGGCCATGGAACAGCACCCCGCCCGGATAATCAGGCTCGTCGCCGAGATCGTATCCGAGAGCTTCGAGGCGCGTCTCAAGGTCCCGCTCGGAGAACGTGCCCCCCACCTTCAGGCTCACGCTCAGGCGCGACAGGCTCGCCGGCAGCGGCAGCCGCTCCATCACGGCTTCCGCCGTCGAGACGAGAAACAGCGGCTTCTTGGATTTTGCGATGCGTCTCAGGACCGAGGCTCTGCGCCCCGCGAGCTCGTGCGAGGGCTCGAGCTGGTCGAACGGCAGGGGGTTCAAGCGCGGAAACACCAGGACCTCGCAAGCGGGATCGAGCGCGTGAATGACGCTGCCGAGCCGCTCCGCCCTGTTCTCGTTCTCGGCGAGAAAGACGATGCCGCTGCGTCCGGACTGTTTCCATTGCGCCAGCAGATGCAGCGCCAGCACCCCGAGCGGGGACGAAGACGAGATCGTGGCGCGCTGCGCCGCTTTGCTTGTCCTTGGCGACCTCTTGCCCGGCAACGCCCTGCTTGTCGACGTCCTGTTCGGCAACGTCTTCTTCGGCGACCTCTTGGCCACCCGCGCCTTCTTGGTAAGCCTCACTTGAATCCGTTTCTGGTCGTAAACCGTCGTCAACTGAACGCCAGCCGCCCGCAATCCGATTCGGCGACTTCGCGCCATGCATATGGGATTTGCCCCGTGAACGCACGCCTGGCGGCAACGTTCGGCGCGACGCCGCGATCCCGACGCGTGGGTCGGAACTGGCACGGCGCGGGATCTGCGTCGGTCGATGCGACGCCCGGCGCGATTGTAGACGGTCTGCGCACAGGAAGACACGAAAAACCCCAGCGCTTGGAGCCACGCTGGGGCGTTTCGAGCTAAATGAATTGGTCAAGCAATGATGTCTTCATAGCAGCGATGTCAGCGCAGGCGTGTGAACTGGTTCACACCTCCGCCAAACAAACGACCTCAGTGCGGGGAGCCCTGAGGTCGCCAACCTTTGTGGGGAAGGTTTTCTCGCGGCCCGCGGCTTTGGGGGCTTGGGGTTGGGCCGAGAGCAAGGATTCGACGCCGGCCAGGCGCAGTCGTTCCAAAGCCGTCGGCCGAAAGGTGCGCCGGGGTGGCCCGAACGGTCCATCCGCCAATCAGGCCGGAGCAGGATACCGCGCTCGCGATTGAGCGCGCACCCGCTGCGCGCTAGGATGCGCACTTTTTAGGAG
Source organism: Bradyrhizobium guangxiense (assembly GCF_004114915.1). Classification (NCBI taxonomy): domain Bacteria; kingdom Pseudomonadati; phylum Pseudomonadota; class Alphaproteobacteria; order Hyphomicrobiales; family Nitrobacteraceae; genus Bradyrhizobium; species Bradyrhizobium guangxiense. The sequence goes on from NZ_CP022219.1 coordinate 3,362,285, forward strand.
GCTCATTTGAAACCATTCATTTTCATCGCTGCCATCGCACTGCTTGCGATCGCTCCCGCCCGCTCGCAGGCGCTGGTCGATCCCAGCAAGGTTGCTCCGGAATATCGCGAGGCGGCTGAGAAGCGCCGGGCCGAGCAGTTGCGCCAGCGCGAATGCGCGCTGAAGGCGGATCTCGAGAAGGTGCTGCCCAGAGATCGCACTGCCTTCCTCAACCACTGCCTGGATGCGATGGCGGCCAAGCAATAACGCTCGGCAACTGTTCGAACCGGATTCCTCCGCCGCCGGCCGATGGCGCTTGGCCGCGCCCGTTCTTGCGACAACCACTGCCAAGCCATTCAAGCTTTCTTCAGACACTTGGGATCAGCTGAAGTTCCATATTCAAAGTCATTGTCGTCCACGCATGAGTTCGGTCCAGATTCAGTGCACGCGGTGCAAGAACGTGTTTCGCGATCGCGCTGGGCGGTTGCAGGACGGCTATTCCAGGCAATGTCCGAGTTGCGAAGTGGTGCTGTTCTTCGCCGAGGATTCCCAACATCCTTTCATCAAGCGCGCGATGCGCAATGCGCGCAAGGCTCGCAAGGAGATGCGGGAGGCCATGGTCGCGAAGCTCGCTGCACCCGAACCGCGCACGGGGCAATCGAGGAGATTTGCCGGGCGGGCGCGATCGGGGGAACGCGAGGGCTAGCTCACCTGCGCTTTTGCTTCCTCGGAAACAGGCGGTCGCGGATGTAGCGCGAGGTCGGGGTCAGGCGGATGCCGCGCGGCTTCTGCCAGGCGGCGCGGTCGATCTCCTTCTTGTCGCCAATTGCCAGCCTGCCCTTGGCTGTCTTGGCAATGAAGATCGCATCGCTCATCTTGCGGCCGGAGCGCTTGTTCCTCGCCTTCACTTCCTTCCAGAGACTGATCCTGCCGAGCTTCAGCTTGGGCAGCTCCTCCCTGATCTCGCGCCGCAGGCAGTCCTTTGCGGACTCGCGCCCACGCTTGCGGCCGCCAGGAAACATCCACAGGCCGTCCGACCGGCGTCTGACCAACAATACCTTGCCGCGCCTTGCGGCAACCAGCTTGGAAGACTTCGCCATTGCTGCCGTCATTGAAACAGAATCGTTCCAATCGTAACTTGTCTAGTCGGATAGACAAGTTCGCGGCCTTGCCTGATCACAGGCCGCGGGCCGCCGGGACCTGGCGCAACACCGCCGGCGGATCGCACCGCTCGCGGCGGCGAGCTCAGTCCTTGCCCGTCCCTGCCCGGTCCTCGGTCCTGATCCAAGCCATCATCATCTCCCAGGCAACCGACAGGATGATCGGGCCGATGAACAGGCCGACGATGCCGTGGGCAAGCGTGCCGCCGATCACGCCGACGAAGATCACGATGGTCGGCGTCGTCAGTCCACGTCCCATCACGAGCGGCTTCAACATGGTGTCGATGAAACCAACCAGGACGAGAAACACGGTGAGCAGCAGTGCCGTGGTGAGGTCCTTGGCGGTCCAGATCCAGATGATCACCGGCAGCAGCACGAGGAAGGCACCGATCTGCACGATCGAGAGCAGCAGCACTATAAAGGCGAGAAGACCGGCGCTCGGCACAGCGGCGAGCTTGAAGCCGATGCCGGCGAGCAGCGCCTGCACGATCGCAACGCCGATCACGCCCTGCGCCACGGCGCGAATGGTCGCGCCTGCGAGCGACAGGAAATGCTCGCTCTGCTCGGGCACGATGCGAAACAGGAAGCTGCGGCCGGCCGCGACCAGCCGCGGCCCGTGTGGGAACAGGAAGCCGGCCACGAACACCGAAACCAGAAACTGCAGCGTGCCGACGCCGGCATCGCCCGCGAGCGAAAGCAGCGGGCCCGCCAGCGGCTGGAGATACGGCGCCACCTCACGCACCACCGCGCGAACGTTATTGTAGGCCTGATCCCAGAGCTCGTAGAGCCAGGGGCCGACGAGCGGCCAGGACTTGATCTGCTCGGGCGCAGCCTGAAGCGCCAGATCGCCGGTGCCGAGCTGATGTGCCAGCTCGCGCACGCCGTCCACCGCGCTGATGCCGAGCCAGGTCGCCGGGCCGATGACGATGCCGAGCGTGACCATGGTCAGGATCGCTGCTGCGGTCTTGGGCCGGCCACCGATGGCTTTGGCGACCCAGCTGAAGGCCGGGTAGAACGCAACCGCGAGCACGCCGCTCCAGGCCAGGATCGGCACGAACGGGCGGATGATCAGGAAGGTCCAGATGATCAGCAGGGCGAGCAGACCGAGCCGGATCACGAGCTGGATGACGTCCTCTCCCGTCAGGAGCTGACGGAGACTTTTCACGGGCACGACCTTCCTTGCGGCATCGACGCGGGTTCCGGCACTTGCACGGCTAGGCCGTTATTGCCAGCCGCGCATCCGCCGTCAAGACGACCGGCCTCCCTCACAAGGACGCACCAGCCGCCGGATTAGGAACGTATCGATCGAAAAACCATTCCGTTGCGATGCCGCACAACCCCAGAGAGCCCGACCAGCATGCAGGGACACACCGCGGCGTTCACTTTTCGCTCAAACGGAACGCGGCGCCGGGCTATTGGCGCTACGCCTACACGATCCACGACAAGGTCCGCTCCGGACGGGTCCAGGGCCGGTTGCCATTGCTGGCGATCCGGCGCGTGCAAATGCGCATCGACCGGGACATGCGAAACAGCGACTGATCCAGGTCCAACGGCCGCGCCGATCGCGCACGGCCTGCGGTTGCGGCCGGGCTTGGCTAACGCGCGTTAACCGGATTCCCGTGCGTCAATTTACGCCGCCGCAAACGCCCGTGCGTACCGTGGATCGGGGTCACCAAAAAGCATTCCGTGCAATGGCCAATAGCATCTGGACGATCGAAGAATTCACCTGCAGCGGTTGCAGCATGAACTACACCGCGACCAGGGAGGAGCATAGCGAAACCCATTCCGGCTGCTTCAAGTGCACCATCTGCAGCAGCGTGGTGCACAGCTGGTCCGGCAAGCATCACTTTTTCGGCTGGCAGGCGGTGAAGACCAAGCCGGCGGTGTTCGGACGGCGCTGGGCCGGCGCCGGCTGGTAGGCTGAGGCAACGGCGCCTCCGCTCCCGTCATTGCAGCCTGCGTGAACTGCGGCTTCTGCTACTCTGCGGCACCGGTTAGATTGCCCTCCCCGCAACCGACGCCGAAGCCAATGACCGCCCCATTCGTTCCCCAGATCGCCCTCTACCGCAATTGGCTCGCCGCGCAGCGCGGTCTCTCCTTCGCCGATTACGAGGAGATGCGGCAATGGTCGGTGCGTGATCTCGACGGTTTCTGGCGCAGCATCTGGGACTATCACGATCTGCAATCGCCGACGCCGTTCCAGGCCGTGCTCACCGAGCGCAAGATGCCAGGCGCGGTCTGGTTTCCGGGCGCACAAGTCAACTATGCCCGCCAGGTCTTCCGGCATGTCGAAGCGGCCGATGCCGCCGGCCTGCCTGCGATCGTCAGCAGCGGCGAGGACGGCAGGATCACGGAGACGAGCTGGCGCGAGCTGCGCCGCAAGGCGGCGGCACTGGCACTGCACCTGAAAGACATAGGCATCAAGCCGGGCGACCGCGTCGCGGCCTATCTGCCCAATATTCCCGAGACCATCATCGCGTTTCTCGCAAGCGTCAGCATCGGCGCGGTCTGGAGCGTCTGTGCGCCCGACATGGCCGCCCCCGCCGTGATCGACCGCTTCAAGCAGATCGAGCCGAAGGTGCTGATCGCCTGCGACGCCGTCACCTATGCCGGCCGGCGGCACGATCGGCGCGATGTGGTGGCCGAACTGCGGCGATCGCTGCCGACCGTCGCGCATGTCATCCTGCACGGTGAGGCCGGCGCGGATGCTGCGTCCGATGCCTTGCTCTCCGAGATCACGGCGCGAACCGGCGATGCGATCGACAGGTTCGAGCCGATGTGGCTGCCGTTCGATCACCCGCTCTGGATCGTCTATTCCAGCGGCACCACCGGCCTGCCGAAACCGATCGTGCACGGGCATGGCGGCATCGTCATCGTGGTGCTGGCACTGCTCGGGCTGCACAACGACATCGGCTGCTCCTATCACCCGAACTCGTTCGGCGAGAGATATCATTGGTACTCGTCGACCGGCTGGATCATGTGGAATTCGCAAGTCGGCGGTCTGCTCGGCGGCACCACCTGCTGCATCTTCGATGGCAGCCCCGGCGGCAGCAAGGACAAGCCGGACTGGTCCACGCTGTGGCGCTTCGTCGCGCGGTCGAAGGCGACCTTCTTCGGCGCAGGCGCGGCGTTCTTCGCCAACTGCGCCAAGGCCGAGGTCGACCTCGCCGCCGCCGGCAATCTGTCGCGGCTGCGCTGCCTCGGCTCGACCGGCTCCCCCCTCAGCGCCGACACACAAGCCTGGTTCAACGACCGCTTCGCGGCGCTGTCGAAGACGAACGGCAGCAAGGCGCAGGCCGACATCTGGTGGGCGAACATCTCCGGCGGCACCGATTTCGCAGGCGCCTTCATCGGCGGCAATCGCGAGCTGCCGCAGACGCCCGGCGCAATGCAGTGCCGCCTGCTCGGCGCGGCCGTCGAAGCCTTCAGCGAGCAGGGCCGCGCAGTCACCGGCGAGGTCGGCGAGCTCGTCTGCACCGAACCGATGCCGTCGATGCCGCTCTACTTCTGGAACGACAAGGACGGCACGCGCTATCGTGCCAGCTATTTCGAGACCTATCCGGACAATTTTGACGGCAGCGGCCGCGGCCCAGTGTGGCGGCACGGCGACTGGCTCAAGGTCAATCCGGATGGTTCCTGCATCATCTACGGCCGCAGCGATGCCACCATCAACCGCCACGGCCTGCGCATGGGCACCAGCGAGCTCTATTCCGCGATCGAGGCGCTGCCGGAGGTGCTCGATTCCCTCGTCGTCGATCTCGAATATCTCGGTCGCGACAGCTACATGCCGCTGTTCGTGGTGCTGCGCGAGGGCGTGGCGCTCGACGGCGCGATGCAGGCCAAGATCAACAAGGCGATCGAGGCCGGCCTGTCGCGCCGCTTTTTGCCGAACGAGATCTTCGCCGTTGCCGAGATCCCGCGCACACTCTCCGGCAAGAAGCAGGAGCTGCCGATCAAGAAGCTCTTGCTCGGCCATCCCGTCGAGAAGGTGATCAACAAGGAGGCTATGGCCAATCCCGCCTGCCTCGACTGGTATCTCGCCTTTGCGCGCGACTATCTGGCGCGGACCGCGGCGTGACGGGAAATCGTCCCAATTGCGTCAATGCCGTTTGGATTCCGTTCACCGATCGCCGCTAGATCAGGACGGATCCTTCGCGCCGAACCCGCAATCATGGCCGACCTCAACGCCGTCCTCACCAGGCTCAACGACCGCCTGCTCCGCCTCGAAGGCGAGTTGTTCGTGCTGCGCTCGCTGGCGCGCGCGACGCTGACGGCGGGCGATGATCATGCGGCGCGCATGCGCAAGCTCGTCGAAGCCGCCAAGGTCGCCCTCGACGACGAGGCCAAGCGGCCCCTCGACAAGCCAACACGCAAATATGTCGATGCGGCCACCGCGCTGGTGGAAGAGCTTCTGGTCGAGCCGACTCCGGCGCGGCCCCTGTTCACGGTGATCGACGGCGGCCGGCGCGATTGAACGACAGGCACGCCCACCGGGCGATCAGCTTGCGCCCGTGCAGGACGGGCGCGTGTGCGCTGTTCGGGTAGCTGCGACAATGGATCCCCAGGGCCCGAGGCTCCGCTAGATCGGCGTGGAATTCTCAGCCTTGAGCCGGGCTAGGCCTGCCTCGATGATGGCGATCTCCTCGTCGATCTGGCCGATCGGCAGGCTGAAATCATAGCCGGTCCTGCTCTTCAGATCGACCGCGAGCCGCTGCCTGTGCATCATAAGCTCGTCAAGGCCGCGCCGGTTCTTCAGTCGGACATAGCTGTCGACGATCTGCTCAATCGCGCGCGGCATGAAATCTGGTCCCGGCGGAAAAGACCGCGCCGACGCACCCGACGCCGGCGGGACATTTCGGTGTCACGGTACGCAATACAAATCCGCGACGGATTCGTCGATACGCCAAGCTGGTTGAGATCGTGTTACCATGGGATGATTTCCGCGACGCACTGCATGAAAAGGCCGCTGACGATTGGGTCAGCGGCCAAAACCGGGTTCGAAAACGGATGCGGGTTGAAATGTCGCCAGCCCCGGTCGGCACCTTCTTATCAGCCCACCAAGGTTACCTCTGTTTAAAACGAAACACAGGAACCGGCTTATCGGCCGCCTGCCAGGCGGACCGTGCCGCGCGGCAACGCCAGTCGGCGACGCAGAAGGACGCGCACGGCAACCTGCGATGGGCGTTGTCGCGGTAGTACGGCCGGTAGGCGTAGCCGCGATAGAGCACCGGCCGCTCCTCGCCGGAAGAGGCGCGATGATAGAAACTGGTCACCTGCCCCCGCGCGCGTGGCGTTCGTCGCGCCCGGCGCCGCGGCGCATTGTTGATAACCCAGGCAAACGCTGCGCGGGTGGTGACAGGGCGTCCGGACGTGTTATCGGGGGATAACGCAGTTGCGAGACCGGATCGGACACCCATGCGCATTACCCTCGTCGGCTCCCGCCATTTCGGCGTGACCACCCTGAACATGCTCCGGGAGCACAGCGTCTCGGTCGTCCGGGTCGTGGTGGCCGATGCCGAGGATCGCCTCGCCGCGACTGCCAAGGCGGCCGGCATCGAGGTCGTGGTGCAGGCCAATCCGAAGCTGGTGGTGGCCTCCGAGATTGCCCCCGATACCGATCTGATCATCACGGCGCACAGCCACGCCCGAATCGGCAAGGACGCGCTCGCCGCCGCCAAGCTTGGCGGGATCGGCTATCATCCCTCGCTGCTGCCGCGCCATCGCGGCAAGGCCGCCGTGGAATGGACCATCAAGGAAGGCGATCCGATCGCCGGCGGCACGATCTACCATCTCGCCGACCGCATGGACGCCGGCGCCATCGCCGCCCAGGATTGGTGCTTCGTCAAGAAAGGCGAGACGGCGCGGGAGCTCTGGGAGCGCGCGCTGGCGCCGCTTGGCCTCAAGCTGCTGGCCGACGTGATCGACTACGCCAAAGTCCACAAGGCGCTACCCGCCAAGATTCAGGACGAGCAGTTCGCGACCTCTGCGCCGAGCCTCTCGTAAAGCCCCGCTCCTCATGTTTACCCTTAACGTGAGGCCGCATTGAATCTGCTTCGAAAATTGTATCCGGAAACGCAAATAAACCATTGTTTCCACAGGAACAATTTTCGATTTGGCATTGCAACAAATTTCCGTCACATTTCGTCCGAATAAGCGTCAGAATATCAGACACATTCAAGGACGGAATTTATGCGTTTTGATCGCATTGCGGTGTTTTGTGCCGCTTCAGTTTTCGCCGGCACCCTCGCCGCTCCCGCCTTCGCCCAGAGCCCTTATGACGGCAATTGGCAGGTCACGATCGTGACCAAGAGCGGCTCCTGCGAGCCGACCGCGAGCTCCATGCTGACGGTTGCCGACGGCAGGATCACTGCCCCTGGCGCTAACGTTTCCGGCACCATCGGTAGTGGGGGACTTGTGAAAGTTTCGATCAATGGTGCATATGCCAACGGTCAACTCAACGGCAACGCCGGATCGGGGAAGTGGAATGGAGCATCTGCAGGCATACCGTGCAGCGGGCGGTGGGAAGCATCGCGCCAATAAACCAAACGCGGCTCGCGCCTGGAGCCGGCGGCTGCTGATCGCGGCCGCCGTTTTGTTTGCGGCGGGAATCGCCAGCTCCGAAAGCAAGGCGCAATCGGGCCCGTTCGGCCCGATGGCGGGCAGCTGGAGCGGCAGCGGCACTGTCACCCTGGACGACGGCTCGACCGAACGAATCCGCTGCCGGGCCAAATACGCCCCGATCGGGCCCACCATGGAGATGTCGCTGACCTGCGCCAGCGACGCCTACAAGTTCAACCTCGCGGCCAGTGTCAGGGCTGAGGGCAGCGCCATCACCGGCAGCTGGTCCGAGGCCAGCCGCAACATCTCCGGCTCGCTCCAGGGCCGCGGCGGCGGCGGGAATTTCGAAGTGGTCGCCTCCGCCGCCGGTTTCAACGCCAACATCGGGCTGCGGACGAGCGGAAACAAGCAGACCGTCACGATGCGCGCCGACAGCCAGTTCCGCGGCGCCAACATCTCGATGTCGCGCTAAGCCATTACGGCCATACGGCAAGCGATCCGGCGACCTCGCCGGATCGCTTTTTTACGCGTCCGGGACGAACGCGGTGACCTCGATCTCGACCTTGGCCCGCTCGTCCACGAGGCCGCCGATATAGAGCAGCGTCGACGGCGGGAAATTGCGTCCGAGCGTTTCCTTCCACGCCGCGCCGATGCCGGCGCCGGCCGCCTCGTATTCGCTGCGGCTGGTCAGGTACCAGGTCAGACGGACGATGTGCTCCGGACCTGCGCCGGCCTCCCCGAGAAGCTTGATGATCCGCTTCAGCGCGGCTGCGACCTGCGCCGCCATGTCGGGTGCGTAGTTGCCGGCCTCGTCGCCGCCGGTCTGGCCGGCCAGGACTACCCAGCGCCCCGGTCCCTCGACCACGACGCCATGAGAAAAGCCACGCGGTTTCTTCCATTCGGCCGGCTGCAAGATTTGCATGAGCGAAGCTCTCCCGATTTTCTCGTTGTTCGATGATGCCTAAAGCGCAATGAGATTTAGATGAATCGTGATCGCGCTGTAGATGATTGTTTGCGCACGATCTTTCCGGAAAACCGCTTCGCACTTTTCCGGATCATGCTGTAGCACGACACGCCGCATCGCTGCATCCGCAGATTTGGCCGTTGCAAACGGCAACGATGTCGCCGATACCGGCCGTCCCTCCATATTCGGTCCTCCAGCAATTCCCGCCAATGAGCACGACACCGTCCAAAACGATGGCTGCGCTGTGGATGACCGGCTGGCTGTCGCTCATGCTGGTCATGGCGGTGGCCGGACGTGAGACCACACGCGAGCTCAACGTCTTCGAGATCATGGAGATCCGTTCGCTGGCGGGCTTCGTCCTGCTGGCGCCGATCATCTATCGCGCCGGCGGCTTCAGGATGCTCAGGACATCGCGCCTGCAACACCACGTCGCGCGCAACCTCGTGCACTATGTTGCCCAGCTCGGCTGGTTCTTTGCGCTGACGCTGATTCCGATCGGCCAAGTCGTAGCGATCGAGTTCACCATGCCGATCTGGACCGCGATCCTCGCGGCGAGTTTCCTCTCCGAGCGCATAACGCCGTGGAAGATCGCCGCCATCGTGCTCGGCCTCGTCGGCGTGATCGTGATCGTGCGGCCGGCCACTGGCGAGATCAATCCGGGCCAGCTCATCGCGCTCGGGGCCGCGATGGGATTTGGCGTGTCGATGGCGCTGGTGAAATCGCTGACCCGCACGGAAAGCGCGCTATCGATCCTGTTCTGGATGCTGGTGGTGCAGTCGGTCGCAGGCTTCGTGCCGACGCTGCTGGTCTGGACCTGGCCGTCGGCCTATGCCTGGGCCTGGGTCGGCGTGATCGCCGTCTGCGGCACCTTCTCACACTACTGCCTCGCAAGCGCGATGCGCTATGCCGATGCGACGATCGTGGTTCCCATGGACTTCCTGCGGGTTCCATTGACTGCGATTGCCGGCTGGCTGCTCTACGCCGAGCGCCTCGACGGCTGGACCGTGCTGGGCGCGGCGCTGATCCTGTGCGGCAATCTCTTGAATCTGAAGCCTGCGCCGGCGGTTCCTGCCCGCGCGCAGTGAACCTTCCGCCGCCTTGCGCGACAAAACGAAGTGGCCGTGTGATTTGGATCACGTTGGGAAATGATTCCACCGTGCACATTCGGCCACACAGCAGCGGGTTGAACGCGCGGACTGCCGTTTTGGTGGCACGAAGTCGGGCACTTCGTGTAGGTTCGTTGCCAATTTGTTGCTGCCTGCAATTCGATTCTGGGGATTTCAGAATGCGCTATCTCACCCTCCTCGCTTCGCTGATGTGCGTGGCGCTGTCGGTCGGTGCCGCGAAGGCTGACCGCCGCGTCGCCTTTGTTGTCGGCAACGGCTCCTACAAAAACGTCGCGCAACTGCCGAACCCGCCGATCGACGCCAAGGCGATGGCCTCGACGCTGCGCAATGTAGGCTTCGAGGTGATCGAAGGCTCCAATCTCAGCCGCGACCAGATGACCGAGAAGCTGCTCGACTTCGGCCGCAAGGCGCAGGGCTCCGATATCGCGCTGTTCTATTATGCCGGCCACGGCATCGCCGTGAGCGGCACCAACTACCTCCTGCCCGTCGACGCCGACATCAAGTCGGAGATGGACGTCAAGTTAGGGGCCGCCATCAACATCGACCTGACGCTCGAGCAGACCATGGGCGATGCCAAGGTCAAGCTCGTCTTCCTCGATGCATGCCGAGACAATCCGTTCGCCGCCAAGATCAAGTCGAACTCGGCGACCCGCAGCGTCAACGTCCAGAGCGGCCTCGCCGAGATGAAGTCCGGCGAAGGCACGCTGATCGCGTTCGCCACCGGCCCCGGCCAGACCGCGCTCGACGGCCAGGAGGGCAACAACAGCCCGTTTACGCGCGCCCTGATCGACAACATCACCAAGCCCGGCGTCGAGATCCAGCAGGCGATGACGGCGGTGCGCGCTCAGGTCAATGAAGAGACGCGCAAGGGCCAGCTGCCCTGGGGCCACACCAACCTGACGGGCTCCGTCTATCTCAATCAGGCTCCGACCGCCCAGGTCGCCAACGCGGCTCCGACCGCGTCCGGCGTCGTGCCGGCGGCGGCCGGAAGCTCGGACGGTGTCGAGCTCGAATACTGGCGCTCGGTGAAGGAGTCCAACAAGCCTGAGGAACTCAACGCCTATCTCTCCGCCTATCCGAATGGTCAGTTCAAGGCGCTGGCACTGGCACGCCTCGCGGCGATCAAGAGCGGCCCCTCGACTGCGACCCGCACGCTGAACGCCGGCGTCGATCCCGCAACCTTCACCGACGAGGCCACCCAGCTCACCGAGGACCAGATCGGCCTCGACAAGACCCAGCGGCGCGATGTGCAGCGCCGCCTCACCGGCCTTGGCTTCGACACCAAGCAGACCGGCGTGTTCAGCGAGGAGACCCGGGCCGTGCTGAAGCGCTGGCAGGCCGCGCGTGGTTACCCCTCATCGGGTTACCTCAACAAGCACCAGCACAAGGCCCTGCTCTCGGAGATCGTGGCTGCCCCGGCGACCGCGAGCGACAGCAGCCAGAAGGCCGCCCGGCGCGCCTCCAGCACCCCGGCTCAGAGCAGCGCGCCGGCTCCGGCGCCCCAGCGCAGCAGCCCGGGCGACGCGGCCGGTGCGGCCTTCGTCGGCGGTGTCGTCGGCGGCATGATGGGCGGCATGTTCCGCCGCTGAGGCAGAACGTACGTACGTTTCAAAATCAAAAGCCCGGCTCACGCCGGGCTTTTTCGTTTGTGGTCCTCATGGTGAGGAGGCACGAAGCGCCGTCTCGAACCATGAAGGCCTCGATCAGCGGGGCCTTCCATCCTTCGAGACGCTTGCTGCGCAAGCTCCTCACGATGAGGAGTCCACACCGCCTGATGAAAGGATGCCTACTTCCCCGCCGCCTTCCGTAGCGCCTCGTTGATGCGGTCCTGCCAGCCAGCGCCGCCCTCCTGGAAGAACTGGAGCACGTCCTGGTCAATGCGCAGCGTGACCTGTTCCTTGATGCCGGGAACGGCATTCTGTTTCGGCGGCGCCGCGGCGACCTTGGCGGTCACCTTCTTGAACGCCGCCTCGGCCTCCGTCCTGGCATCGCCAAGCGTGCGCGGCCGTCTCGGTTGATCCGCCATGTGCTAGATTCCTTCAAACAGAGCCGTCGAAAGATAGCGCTCGGAGAAGGACGGCACGATTGCGAGGATGGTCTTTCCCGCAGCTTCCGGCCGCTTGCCGATCTGAAGCGCGGCCGCGATCGCAGCCCCCGAGGAGATGCCTCCAGGAATCCCCTCATGCCGCGCCAGCGCGCGCGAGGTCTCGATCGCCGTCGTCGAGTTGATCTTCACGATCTCGTCGATCACGGCACGGTCGAGGATGTCAGGAACGAAGCCGGCGCCGATGCCCTGAATTTTGTGCGGCGTGTGCTGTCCCCCTGACAGCACCGGACTCTCCTCCGGCTCCACCGCAACCACGCGCAGCGAGGCTTTGCGCGGCTTGAGCACCTGGCCGACGCCGGTGATGGTGCCGCCGGTCCCGACGCCGGCCACGAAGAAATCGATATTGCCGCCAGTGTCGTTCCAGATCTCCTCCGCGGTGGTGCGGCGGTGCACCTCGGGATTGGCGAGATTCTTGAACTGCTGCGGCATCACCGCGTTCGGGGTCGTCTTCAACAGCTCCTCGGCGGCGGCGATCGCGCCCTTCATGCCTTGCGCCGCCGGCGTCAGCACCAGCTCGGCGCCGAGAAAGGCCAGCATCTTGCGCCGCTCGATCGACATCGATTCCGGCATCACCAGCTTGAGGCGATAGCCACGGGACGCCGCCACGAAGGCGAGCGCGATGCCGGTATTGCCGGAGGTCGGCTCGATCAGCACGGTGTCGGGCTTGACGATGCCGGCCTTTTCCATCGCGACGATCATGGCCGCGCCGATGCGGTCCTTCACGCTTGCAGCCGGATTGAAATATTCAAGTTTTGCCAAAATGGTCGCATTCACGCCGTGCATGCCGGGAAGCCGGCGCAAGCGCACGATCGGCGTGTTGCCGAAGGCCTCGACGATCGAGTCATAGATCCGGCCGCGGCCGGGTTGGTGCGCTGCACCCGTGTTGGACGATGCGTCCATGTTGAACTCCCTCTGGCGAATTTGCAGTTCTATCGCGACCCTTGCGCAGTTACAGACAGCTTGCGGCAGCACGCAAGCGACAATGCGACACATGTTAAATACGCTGCATCGCAAAATCACGTGAATGACAAATATCAGAAAACCAACGCATTTGTGTTGCGACCTCGTCAACTGCTTCTGCTTATGTTAGACTTACGTCTCAAAGCAGGGAGGTCACCACGATGTCAGCAGTTGCTGAAGTGTTGTCGACCGTCGCGCCGAACCGTGATCCGCGTTGCAGCGAGTTGCCCACCTGTCCCGTTTGCGCCGACTCCATGGTCGCCGCCGAAGCGTCCGCCTACGTCTCGGACCACATGATCAGCTATCTCTGGACCTGCGACAATTGCGGCTATGGCTTCGTGACCAAGCACGCCGTGAAGCCACGCTTCACTTGCAACTGACCTAGTGCGGGGCGATGTCGCCCCTCGCCCAGTCCGCGCGCGTACGCTGATAGAACTCGTCGAATTTTCCCTGTGCGATCGCGTCTCTGATGCCCTGCATCAGGAACTGATAGTAAGCGATATTGATTTCGGACAGCAGCATCGCGCCCAGCGTCTCGCCCGCCTTGACGAGATGGTGCAGATAGGCGCGCGCGTAGCTCCGCGTCGACGGCCACGAGCTCTCCTCGTCGAGCGGACGCGGATCGTCGGCGTGTCGTGCGTTGCGCAAATTCACCTGGCCGAAGCGCGTGAAGGCGACGCCGTGCCGGCCATTGCGCGTCGGCATCACGCAGTCGAACATGTCGATGCCGCGCTTCACGGCCTCGAGAATGTCGTCGGGCGTGCCGACGCCCATCAGATAGCGCGGGCGCTCCGTCGGCAGCAGCGGCACGGTCTCGTCGATCATCGCCAGCATCACCTCCTGCGGCTCGCCGACGGCAAGGCCGCCGATCGCATAACCGTGGAAGCCGGTCGCGACCAGGCCTGTGGCGCTCGCATGACGAAGCTCGGGCACGTCGCCGCCCTGCACGATGCCGAACAGCATGTAGCCGGCGGGAGCGCTCTCGAAGGCGCGCTTCGAGCGCTCGGCCCAGCGCAGCGACAATTGCATCGCGCGCTCGATATCGGCCCGCTCGGCCGGCAGCCGCACGCATTCGTCCATCTGCATGGCAATGTCGGAGCCGAGCAGGCGCTGCACCTCGATCGAGCGCTCCGGCGACAGCTCGACCTTGGCGCCGTCGATATGCGACCGGAAGGTGACGGCGTTCTCCGTGACCTTGCGCAGGTCCGCCAGCGACATCACCTGGAAGCCACCGGAATCCGTCAGCATCGGGCCGTTCCAGCCGGTGAACTTCTGCAAGCCGCCGAGCGCTGCGATCCGCTCGGCGCTCGGACGCAACATCAGATGATAGGTGTTGCCGAGCACGATGTCGGCGCCGGCGTCGCGCACCTCGCGCCAGTGCATGCCCTTCATGGCGCCGGCGGTGCCGACCGGCATGAACGCCGGGGTACGCACTACGCCATGCGGTGTGGTCAGGCGGCCGGTGCGCGCGGCGCCGTCGGTGGCGAGCAGCTCGAAGTGATTGGGTAGATCATTGTCGGGATTCATGGCGGTGCTTATTGCGTGTCGGAGCAAGTCGATCAACCCGCTGCGGCCGGCCGGGTGCCTCGGACTGGGACACAATCGACGCGGATATTCGTGCCGGCGCGCTTGCTAAACAAAACGATACAGTGTAGTTTTGCCATGGGGGCTGGACGAGATGCCGCGGCGAAGTTGCCGGCGGCGCCAAATCTGTGATCGCCAGCCACCGACAATGCCTCTTCCTTCGTGTTCGACTGACGTGTCCAGCCGCTCCCGTGGCTGGATCAGGCAGGCAGGCGGCCGCCTGACCGGGCTCCTGGCCCTGACCTGCGGCCTGGCGCTCGCCGCCTGCACCTCCCTGCCCCGCACGCCCTACACGGCCGCTGAAGCCCGCGCATCGCGCGTGCTCGATATCGACGGCCTCAGGCGCTACGCCGACGAGCCGGCCACGAAATTCAGCTTCGAGAAGGACACCAGCACTGCGACGAAGTCCTATCTGGCGCTCTCCGGCGGCGGCGCCGATGGGGCTTACGGCGTCGGCGTGCTCAACGGCTGGACCGCGGCCAGAACCCGCCCCGCCTTCTCCGTCGTCTCGGGCGTAAGCACCGGCGGGCTGATCGCGCCGTTCGCGTTTCTCGGCTCGCAATATGACGACACGCTGAAGGAGGTCTACACCAGCGGCATCGCCGAAAGCCTGTTGAACGATCCCAGCATCATGCGCGTGCTGTTTGGATCCGGCCTGTTCGGCAACACGCGGCTGCGGGAGCTCGTCGCTCGCTATGTCGGGCCGGAGATCATGGCGCAGGTCGCGCGCGAGAACGCCAAGGGGCGAAAGCTGCTGATCGTGACGACCGATCTCGACACCCAGCGCACTGCGATCTGGGACATGGGCAAGATCGCCGCGGTCGGAACGCCCGAGGCGCTCAAGCTGTTTCGCGACGTGATGGCGGCCTCCGCCAGCATTCCCCTGGTGTTTCCGCCGATCATGATCGACGCCGAAGGCGCGGGCCGCAAGTTTCAGGAGATGCATGTCGACGGCGGCGTGACCGCCCCGGTGCTGACGCTGCCCGAAGCTCTGCTGTTCCAGGGCAGCCGGCTGCCGGGCACGGCGAAGATGGACATCTACATCCTCGTCAACAAGAAGATCGAACGCAATTTCGAGCTCGTCTCCAACGGCACCATCGATGTCGCCTCGCGCAGCCTGTCGGCGATCACCCAGTCACAGACGCGCTCAATCATCTTCTCGACCTATGATTTCGCCAGGCGCAACCGTCTCGGCTTTCATCTGTCCTACATCGCGCACGACTATCCGGCGCCGCCGTCGGAAGGGTTCGATACCGCTTATATGCGTGCGCTCTATCAATACGGGTACGACAAGGCCGCGTCCGGTCAGGCCTGGACCTCCACGGTGCCGTGAGCCCGCGTGGAGGAACGAGGCCCGGCCGAAACCGTTGACGATACGGCCAATTCGGCCAGATTCGCGATGACGCCTCGGCTCCTGCGCGATATAGAGCGAATGACGACTGTCAGAAACGCGCAGGAATCATTGGGCATGGGATTGACTGCGACCAAGACCAGACCGGCAGCGCCGCGGCGCGAGGTGCCGAAATCCCGCGGCGGCCGGCCGACGAAGTCAGCTGCCATCGAGCGCGACCAGCGGCTGATCGAGGTCGCCACCCGCCTGTTCCTGGACCGCGGCTTCGACGCCACCTCGCTCGACGCGGTCGCGGAAGCGGCGCGGGTCAGCAAGCCCACCGTCTATTCCCGCTACGGCGACAAGCGCGGCCTGTTTGCCGCCGTGCTGAGGCGCGAGATCGCGCGCTGGCTTGCGCCGCTGTCCGCAGCCGCAGAGACGCAGCTCAGCAGCCCCGCGGACATCTCGGTCGAGCAGCGGCTGGTCGAGATCGGGCGCGAGATGCTGACCTTCACCTGCGGTCCCGATGCCGTCGCCTTCAGCCGCATGATGACCGCGCAGGCCATCAACTTCCCCGACGTCGCCAAGCTCGGCAAGGAGGAAGGCTGGCTCAAGGCGGTCGCCACCACGGCGCGCTTCTTCGACCATCTGGTGGCGCAGGGTGCGCTCGACGTCGAGGACACCACCATTGCCGCCGAGGTATTTCTCGACGTGGTGGCCGGTCACGCCCACCGCATGGCGACCTTCGGAATGGCGCTCGAGATGAAGGCCGCCGAAAAGCGCATGCGCGCGACGATCAAGCTGTTCCTGGCCGGCGCGCTCGGACCTGCCGACCGCGGCCAAGACGCCGCCAAGGGCACGCAACGCCGCCGCCCCTCGCGCTGACAATTCCGTGAGGATCCCGCTCTATCCCCACGGGGACGACCGCCACGCCATTGACCAAAATAAAACGACACGGTATGGTTTAGTTATGGGCGATGCGGACCGGCTTTTTTCACCAGCCCCAAAGGCGGCCCGTATCACCGAGATCGTCACGGCGGGTACAACCCGCCTCGACGCTCCGCGGCCGGCCTTCGCCCAAGGTCGGCCGCGAATTCTTTACGATCATCCGGCACACTCGCTGGCCGAGGGTTTCGAGCATGACGACTGCCAAACGATGGACCTCGCAACTGCTTGCGATCGCCTTGCCCGTGCTGCTCATCGCCGCACCGGCAGGGGCAACGGTGTCCATGGGCACACCGACCGCCCTTCATAGCGATACAGATGGTGACGCCGAGGCTGACCGCCAGGCCGTCAGCCGCGAGATCGAGCGCTTTCGCAGCTCGTCGATCTCGATCAGCCAGGCCATGGCGATCGCGGAAGCCCGCCATGCCGGCGCCACGACGGCGGACGTGAGCTTCGACGGCGGCTCCGGTGTGCCGGTGTATCGGGTGAAGACCGTGCACAACGACCGGATCTGGCGCCATACCATCAACGCTGCGACCGGCGAGCTTGTAGGTGGGGAAGCCGCCCTGCCCCTGACCGAGCTCGACAAGGACGATCGCAGCAATCTCGCAGCCCTGGGCGCGATCAGGCATCGGCTCGCCGATGCCGTGCGCGTTGCCGAGCGCGCCGCCTCGGGCAAGGCGATCAGCGGCGGGCTGGTGCGCGAGCGCGGCCGGCTGAACTTTTCGATCGTCGTCCTCAGCGGCGACGACCTCAAGGAGGTCACCCTGGAGCCGCCGGGCGCGCGCGCCAAATAGCGTAGTCCCTCGCGGGGCCGCATTCCCGCCGAAAAACCATTGACGGGCGCAAGACTCTCCCGCATAAGTCGCCGCCATGTTCACGACCACCAAACGCACGACCAAAACCACCACGGCCCCAGGGGCCCGGGGAGGCGTGCGCGCGTAGGTCGTCGACTTAAACGCATCAGCTCTACGGCAAGCCCCGCCCTCGATGGTCCGGGGCTTTTTTGTTGTCTCAATCTCAAGTCAATGGAGGACAAAGTGAGTAACGATCCCGTCGTCGCGATTGTCGGCGTCACCGGTGCGGTGGGCGCCGAATTCATCGCCACCATGGACAAGCGCGGCTTTCGCGTCGGCAAGCTCAAGGCGCTCGCCAGCGCCCGCTCGGCCGGCAAGACGGTGTCGTTCCGCGGCAAGGAGATCGTAATCGAGGAGCTGACCGAGCGCTCCTTCGAAGGTGTTGATATCGCCCTGTTCTCCGCCGGCGGCAGCATCTCCAGGAAGTACGCGCCGATCGCGGTCAAGTCCGGCGCCGTCGTGGTCGACAACTCCTCCGCCTTCCGCATGGACCCGAACGTGCCGCTGGTGATCCCCGAGATCAACGCGAACCGCATCCGCAACCACAAGGGCATCATTGCCAACCCGAACTGCGCCGCGATCACCGCGCTGGTGCCGCTGTGGCCGATCCACCAGAAGAACCGCATCAAGCGCGTCATCATCTCGACCTATCAGGCCGCCTCCGGCGCCGGTGCCGCGGCGATGGAGGAGCTGGTCGAATCGACCCGCGCCAATCTCAACGGGCAGGTCTATACGCCCAAGGTGATGCCACACCCCTACGCCTTCAACCTCTTCAACCACAACACGGCGATCGACCCTGACACCGGCTACAACGACGAAGAGACCAAGGTCATCAAGGAAACCCGCAAGATCTTCGAGGACGACAGTATCGCCGTTGGCGTCACCTGCGTGCGCGTGCCGGTGCTGCGCGCGCATTGCGAGGCCATCACCTTCGAATGCGAGAAGCCGATCACCGAGGACCAGGTCCGCGCCATCATGGCGCAGGCCCCCGGTGTGAAGGTGGTCGACGACCGCACCAAGAACTACTTCCCGATGCCGATCGACGCCTCGGGCCAGGACGACGTGCTGGTCGGCCGCATCCGCAAGGACCTCAGCGACACCTCAGGCCATTCGATCTCGATGTTCGTGGCGGCCGATCAGCTGCTCAAGGGCGCGGCGCTGAACGCGGTGCAGATTGCGGAGCTGCTGCCGCAGCGCGTGATGGCGTAACAGAGCACGCCTGTCGATCCGTCATCCTGAGGTGCGAACCATGCAGCGCCAGGCGCTGCATGGTGAACCTCGAAGGATGAACGGCCGAGATGCAGCAACCGGGCCGTCGCCCTTCGAGACTCGCCGAAGAGGCGAGCACCTCAGGGTGACGGTGATGCTTTTGCGCGGGTCGCCTACAGCTCTGCCCGAAACAGCAAACACGCATCGCCATACGAATAGAAGCGATAATCTTGCGCGATCGCATGCGCATAGGCCTGCTTCATCGTCTCCAGCCCTGAAAATGCCGACACCAGCATGAACAGCGTCGACTTCGGCAGGTGGAAATTCGTCATCAGAATATCGACCGCGCGGAAGCGATAGCCAGGGGTGATGAAGATCGAGGTCTCCGCCGCGAACGGCCGGATCGTGCCATCTTCGCTCGCCGCGCTTTCGAGCAGACGCAATGACGTGGTGCCGCCCGCGATGATGCGGCCGCCGTTCTTCCGCGCCGTGTTGAGCCGCTCCGCCGTCTCGGCCGAGATCGTGCCCCACTCGGCGTGCATCTTGTGGGCTTCGGTGTCGTCCACCTTCACCGGCAGGAACGTCCCTGCCCCGACATGCAGCGTGACGCGGTTGAGGCCGACGTCGCGCGCGCGCAGCGCCTGCTCCAGCGCGGGCGTGAAATGCAGCCCTGCGGTGGGCGCTGCAACCGCGCCCTCATTCGCCGCGAACATCGTCTGATAGTCCGCAAGGTCCTGATCGTCAGGCGTGCGCTTGGAGGCGATGTAGGGCGGCAGCGGCGGGCTGCCGAGATCGGCGATGGCCTGGTCGAGCGCCGGGCCGTGGAACGAGAACGACAGCGTCACCTCGCCCTCGGTGCCCTTGGCCTCGACCTCGGCGTCAAGATGACCGAGCAGGCAGACCTTGCCTTCATTGCCGAAGCGGACTCGATCGCCGGCAACAAGCTTCTTCGCCGGCTTCACCAGCGCCTGCCAGCGTGAGCCGTCGAGGCGCTTGATCAGGGTCGCCTCGATCTTCGGCTCGGTCTCGCGGCCGATGCGGCGGCCCTTCAATTGCGCAGCGATCACCTTGGTGTCGTTGACGACGAGCTGGTCGCCCGCCTTCAGCCATTGCGGCAGGTCGGCGATGGTCTGGTCGCGCAACGCACCGTTCTCCACCACCAGCATCCTGGCGGAGTCGCGCGGGCTCGCCGGGCGCAAGGCAATGCGCTCTGCGGGCAGGTCGAAATCGAACAGATCGGTGCGCATCCCTCGTCACCACCGTCATTCCGGGGCGATGCGCAGCATCGAACCCGGAATCTCGAGATTCCGGATTCGCGCTACGCGCGCTCCGGAATGACGCTACGTGGTCACTCCTTGTCCGCGGCCATCCGGGCCTTGACGATCTTATCCGGATTCATCACGGGCTCGCCGCGCTTGATCTTGTCGACGTTCTCCATGCCTTCGGTCACCTTGCCCCACACCGTGTACTGGTTGTCGAGGAAGCGGGCGTCGTCGAAGCAGATGAAGAACTGGCTGTCGCCGGAATCGGGGTTGGCGGCGCGCGCCATCGAGGCGGTGCCGCGCACATGCGGCTCCTTGTTGAACTCGGCCTTCAGCTTCTTGCCGGAGCCGCCAGTGCCGGTGCCGTGCGGGCAGCCGGTCTGCGCCATGAAGCCCTCGATGACGCGGTGGAACACGATGCCGTCGTAGAAGCCCTCACGGACCAGCTCCTTGATGCGCGCGACATGGCCGGGCGCGAGGTCGGGGCGCATCTCGATGGTGACGGGGCCTTGCGTGGTCTCGAGGATCAGGGTGTTTTCGGTGACGCTCATGCTCGTCTCTCTTGCGTTGGGGGTGAAGTCTTGTCGGGCGACGTTTTGCGGCTGCGGAACTGGATCGCGAATGGACGTCCCGCGGCGGCGCCGGCCATTGCATCGGTAAATGGCATCGGCGTGCAGCGTTGCAACGCCTCCATCACCGCGATCCGGTATTGCAGCCGGTCATTGTCGGAGGCCTCCGCGGATTCATAGGTAATCCTCGGATGGCCCAGAATGTTTCCGGCCCGGTTAAAGCTCACGACGACGGTGATGTCGAGGGGGCGGGCCTTGGCGGGCGGCGGCGGTCTCCAGCAGGTACGCAAGTGCCGGAAGACGTCCTGGATGGTGTTGACCTGCCCATCCTCGGCGGCTGCGCCGGAGACGCCGAGCAGCAGCATTGCGGCAACCAGCAAGAGCTTGTCGCCACAGCGCACTATCGCCGCTCCTACTTGATATCGGAAGCGACTTGCACCTTCACCATCTTGTCGGGATCGGTGACGGAGCCGCCGGGCGAGCCGGGGGGTGCCTTCTTCAGCTTGTCGACGACGTCCATGCCCTGCACCACCTCGCCGATCACGGTGTACTGGCCATCGAGGCTGCCGCCGTCGGCGAACATGATGAAGAACTGCGAGTTGGCGCTATCGACGCTGTCGCCGCGCCGGGCCATGCCGACGATGCCGCGGGCAAAATGCACCTTGGAGAATTCCTGCTTCAGGTTCGGATATTTCGAACCTCCGGTGCCGTTGAAATTCTGGCCGTCGCCGGTCTGCGCCATGAAGCCGTCCATGACGCGATGGAACGGCACGTTGTTGTAGTAGCCCTCGCGCGCGAGCTGCTTGATGCGCTCGGCATGCTGCGGCGCGATATCGGTCCTGAGCTTGATGACGATGCGGCCCTTGGTGCTGTCGATGACGATGGCGTTGGCCTTGTCGAGGTTTACAGGCAATTGCTGCGCCAGCGCCGGCACCGCGAACAGAAGCGCGGCAAGAACTGCGAGAATTCGGATCATGACAACTCCGGATCAGAGAAGAGAAGGAAGCGCCGTTATCCGGCGAATTTTGCCTTGAGCTGGCTGGCTACAAGCGGCGGGACAAAGGCCGAGACGTCCCCGCCCATGCCGGCGATCTGGCGCACCAAAGTGGCGGTGATCGGGCGAACCATGGGAGAGGCCGGCAGGAAGACGGTGTGCACTTCGGGCGCCATCGCCTCGTTCATGCCGGCGAGCTGCATCTCGTAGTCGAGATCGGTGCCGTCGCGGAGGCCCCGAATCATGATCGTCGCCCCGTGCTTGCGCGCCGCCGTCACCGACAGATCGTCAAAGGTCACGGCTTCGAGCACGCAGCCGGCCTTGGCCGCCACCGGCCCGCAAACGTCATGGAGCATCTTGAGCCGCTCCTCGGTCGAGAACAGCGGCTTCTTGCCGGGGTGGACCCCGATCGCGACCACGAGCCTGTCGCACAGCGACGCGCTATGCCGGACCACGTCCAGATGGCCGTTGGTGATGGGGTCGAAGGAACCGGGATAAAAGGCAATGCGCGGCATGGCTCCCTCCTACCGCGCCCGGCCCGGCCCGGCAAGCCGGGCAGGTTCCGTGGCCGTTTCCGGCGAAATATCCCGCCGGCCCAGTCGGCGAGAGCCGGTTTGTTTCGTCCTGAGGGCGCCCACGAAACAAAGAGGCGGGGACACGAAACCATTTCCCGGTGCGGCGAAGACGTCCGGAAACTGGCCATGGTTACCAATCCGGTCAACGAATGACGGGCCGCATCAAGGATGCAGGCGGCCGCATCACAGGGGACTGTCAATGATCAAGACTATCTCGGCGATTGCCATCTCCGCATGCGTTGCTGCCGCCCTCACCCTGCTGCCCGGTTTTGCCCCGACGGTCGAGGCCAGCGTCCCGCAGCCGCTGGCCAAGAGCGACCGGCTCGATATCCGCACCATCGGCAAGGACTGCTCCGCGCAGGCCTGGCCGAACTTCGAAGCATCTTGCCTGCGGCGTGCCGGCACCAAGGCGACCATCCGCGAGGCGCGCCTCGTGACTGCCAACCGCAACCCGTAGTCGGGTCTGTCAGTTTCGCGTCAGCTCCCCGAGCTGAATCCCAAGCTAAACCCCAGGCTAAATCCCATGGATATTTGCGACGTCTCGTCGCAGACTGTGTGATGCTCGCGCCCGTCGGAATGGCCCGTCGGGCGCGATCCCATTGGGGGCACCGTTGTCTACGACACAAGCAACCGCTTCCGGCCACCGTCCCGATCCCCTGCCGCTGACCATGACCATGGGCGCCCTCGGGGTGGTCTATGGCGATATCGGCACCAGCCCCCTCTACGCCCTGAAGGAAGCTGCCAAGGCGGCTGCGCATGGCGGCACTCTAAGCCACGAGGCTGTCCTGGGGGTTGCCTCGCTGATCCTCTGGGCGTTGCTGCTGATCATCTCGCTGAAATATGCGCTGTTGATCCTGCGCGCCGACAATCGCGGCGAAGGCGGCATCGTCGCGCTGCTGGCGCTGCTGCACGCCCGCCACGCCCAGCCCGGCACCTGGCGCGCCCATTTGCTCGTGGTCGGCCTCATTGGCGCCGCCCTGCTCTATGGCGATGGCGCGATCACGCCGGCCATCTCCGTGCTCAGCGCCATCGAGGGCCTCAAGGTCGATGCGCCTTCGCTGGCGCCCGCTGTGGTGCCGCTGACCGTCGCCATCCTGATCGGCCTGTTCATGATGCAGAAGCAGGGCACCGGCTTCATCGGCCGCATCTTCGGACCGGTGATGCTGGCCTGGTTCGTCGTGCTCGCCGCGCTCGGCATCCACGGCATCGTCAAGGCGCCGGCGGTGCTGGCGGCGCTGAGCCCGCTCTACGCCTTCGACTTCCTGATCCACCACGATTTCCACATCTCGTTCGGTATTCTCGGCGCGGCCTTCCTTGCGGTGACCGGCGGCGAGGCCATGTATGCGGACATGGGCCTTTTCGGCCGCCTGCCGATCCGGCTGGCCTGGTTCGCCATCTGCCTGCCCGCCCTGGTGCTGAACTATTTCGGCCAGGCCGCGCTGCTGATCACCGATCCCACGACGATCGAGAACCCGTTCTTCCAGCTTTGCCCCGACGCCCTGCACTATGTCCTCGTCGCCTTCTCGACGGTCGCGACCGTGATCGCCTCGCAGGCGATCATCTCCGGCGTGTTCTCGCTGACCCAGCAATCGATCCAGCTCGGCTTCCTGCCGCGCATGCAGATCCGCCACACCACCAGCGATGCGATCGGCCAGATCTACGTGCCGCTGGTGAACTGGCTGCTCGCCGCCGCAACGCTCGGGGCGGTGCTGAGCTTCGGCACGTCCGACGCGCTTGCCGGTGCGTATGGCATCGCAGTCTCGCTGCTGATGGCCATCACCACGTTGCTGGCCGCTCTCGTTGCGATCCAATGGGGCTATTCGCCCTGGCTCGTGGCCGTCGTGAACGGCGGCTTCTTTGCGATCGACCTGATCTTCTTCTCGGCCAATTCGATCAAGCTGTTCGAGGGCGGCTGGTTTCCGCTGCTGCTCGCCGGCCTTGTCGCCTTCCTGATGCTGACCTGGCGTGCCGGCGTGAAGCTGGTCGAAGCGGCACGCGCCCGGCTGCGCCAGCCCGAGGAGGACCTGATCGAGACCGCTGTCAACAAATGCCATGCGAGGCTGCCCGGAACCGCCGTATTCCTGGCCGCCGCACCGCGCGGCGTGCCGCTCGCGCTGACCCAGTTCGTCAGGCACAACCGCGTGCTGCATGAGCGCGTGCTGATCGTCACCGTGCTAATCGAGGAATCCCCGCACATCCCGGACGAGGAACGTGCCGAGGTGCATGAAATCATTCCCGGCATCACCCGCGTGGTCCTGCATTACGGCTTCATGCAGAATCCGACGATCTACGAAGGCCTGAAGCTCACCTGCCGCCAGGGCCAGCTGCCCGGCATCGATCTCGCCGAGATCACCTATTACGTCGGCCGCGAGACCATCATCCCGCGCGAGGACGTTCCGGGCATGTGGGTCTGGCGCGAAGGCGTGTTCGCCTTCCTGCAGCGCAACGCAGAGCGTTCGGCGGCGTTCTTCGGCGTGCCGACCAAGCAGGTGGTGGAGTTCGGCACGGAGCTGGAGATCTAGCGCTAGGGGGCTGACCGCAGCAGGCGACGAGATGTCTCTCATGTTGAAACCCAGGTTGGCGATCTCGCGCGATCAGGCCGAGGCGATCGTCCGCCGCATCACTCCGCACGCGTTGGTCCTCGGCATCACCGAACTGCATGGCGGCGAGATCGGGACCGTCCTGGAGATCACGCTGGCGGATGCGCCAGCCTGCATCCTCAAGGTCTATCCGGAATCGCTGCAGTGGAAGATGGCCAAGGAAGTCCATGTGCTAGGGCTCTTGCGGGATCTCGGCGAAGCCATCCCGACGATCCTGCTCGCCGACGACACGCGATCGGTGATCGAGCTGAACTATGTGCTCATGACCAAGTTGGACGGCGTCATGCTTGGCCGACGCGAGCAATGCTGTCGGAGACCGAGCTGTTTGCAATCTATGCCGCGATGGGCGCGGCGCTCCGTGAGATCAACGACATTACCCTCGACAGTTTTGGTTATATCGGCCCCAACGGGGTGTGGACGGCATATCCGAGCAATCAGGCCTACATGTCCGCGCAGCTCGAGAGGAAGCTGAAGGAGTTTTGCGCGCGGGGCGGCGATCCCGCGCTTGCCGCGCGGCTCCGGGACAGCGTTTTGGCGCGCCAGCATCTGTTGGACGCAGTGGATGTCCCTCGCCTGTGCCATTACGACTTCCACGCCGGAAATATCTTGGTGACCTCGCAGGGCGAACCGCGCCTGTCGGGCATCGTCGATTTCGAGAATGCGACGTCCGGCGATCCGCTGATGGATATCGCGAAGGCGCTTTACTACTTCACGCCGAAGGATGCGCCGAAGCGAGAAGGACTGCTCGCGGGCTATGGCAAGATCGAACGTCCCCACTGGCAGGAGACGCTCGGTCTCTACCGCATGTATTGCACGCTGGAGCTATGGTGCTGGATGGCACAGATCGGCAAGCACGAGGCGCTTGCCGATCTCACGGCGGAGCTTTCGCAGGCCACATCGTAGCCCGGAGGGAGCGAAGCGCAATCCGGGTTACCGGGAGGACCCGCTATTCCCCGTTCGCTCCGTTGCCGCTCTCCGCCTCTTCGGTGATGTGCTCGACCGAGACGACATGCTCGTCCTCGGCGGTGTCGAACACGATCACGCCCTGCGTCGAGCGGCCGGCGATGCGGATGCCTTCGACCGGGCAGCGGATCAGCTGGCCCTTGTCGGTGACCAGCATGATCTGATCGGCCTCTTCCACCGGGAAGGACGCCACCAGGTTGCCGTTGCGGTTGTTGACGCTCATCGCGACGATGCCTTTGCCGCCGCGGCCGGTGGTGCGGTACTCGTAGGACGAGGTCCGCTTGCCATAGCCGTTGACGGAGACCGTCAGCACGACCTGCTCGGCCGCCGACATCTCGACATAGCGCTCCTGCGCGAGCTGGAAGCTGCCGGAGGTCTCCTCGGCCTCGGCATCCCCTGGCGTCTCTTCCGCGGCGGATTCGCCAGCCACCGCGCGCCGCATCTTCAGGTACGCCGAGCGCTCGTCCGAGGTCGTCTCGACATGGCGCAGGATCGCCAGCGAAATCACCTTGTCGCCTTCGCCGAGCGCGATGCCGCGCACGCCCATCGAGGTGCGCCCGGTGAACACGCGCACATCGGGCACCGGGAAGCGGATGCATTGGCCGCCGGCCGCGGTCAGCAGCACGTCGTCGCGCTCGGTGCAGATTTGCACGTCGACGATCGACTCGCCGTCGTCGAGCTTCATGGCGATGATGCCGGAGCGGCGGACATCGACGAAGTCGGACAGCTTGTTGCGGCGGACGTTGCCGCCGGTGGTGGCGAACATCACGTCGAGCTCGCCCCAGGTGGATTCGTCCTCCGGCAGCGGCATGATGGTGGTGATGCGCTCACCCTGCTCCAGCGGCAGGATGTTGATCAGCGCCTTGCCGCGCGCGTTCGGCGCAGCCATCGGCAGACGCCAGACCTTCTCCTTGTAGACCTGGCCGCGCGAGGAGAAGAACAGCACCGGCGTGTGCGTCGAAGCCACGAACAAACGGCTGACGAAATCCTCGTCGCGGGTTTGCATGCCGGAGCGGCCCTTGCCGCCGCGGCGCTGCGCCCGGTAGGCCGACAGCGGCACGCGCTTGACGTAGCCGGCGTGCGAGACGGTGACGACCATGTCCTCGCGCTGGATCAGGTCCTCGTCCTCGACCTCACCCTCCTGCTCCATGATCACGGTGCGGCGGGGCGTCGCGAACTCCGCCTTCACCTCGGCAAGCTCGGTCTTGATGATGTCGAGGATGCGGGCGCGCGAGCGCAGGATCGCGAGATACTCCCCGATCTCGCCGGCGAGCTTTGCGAGCTCTTCGCCGATCTCGTCGCGGCCGAGTGCGGTGAGGCGTGCGAGGCGCAGTTCCAGGATCGCCCTCGCCTGCTCCAGCGACAGGCGGATGGTGCCGTCCTCGTTGATGCGGTGGCGGGGATCGTCGATCAGCGTGATGATGTCCTCGACGTCGCGCGCGGGCCAGTCACGCGTCATCAGGGTTTCGCGCGCGGCGGCCGGCGTCGGCGAATGCCGGATCACGCGGATGATCTCGTCGATATTGGCGACCGCGATGGCGAGGCCGACCTGCTCATGCGCGCGCTCGCGCGCCTTGCGCAGCTTGTATTTGGTCCGACGGGTGACGACCTGCTCGCGGAAGCCGACGAAGATCGTCAGCATGTCCTTCAGGTTCATCGTCTGCGGACGGCCGCTATCGAGCGCGACGGCGTTGACGCCGAAAGAGGTCTGCAGCGGCGTGAACTTGTAGAGCTGGTTCAGCACCACGTCGGGCACGGCGTCGCGCTTGAGCTCGACGACGACGCGGTAGCCGTCGCGGTCGGATTCGTCGCGCAGATCGGAGATGCCCTCGATCTTCTTTTCCTTGTAGAGCTCGGCGATGCGCTCGACCATCGTCGCCTTGTTCACCTGATACGGGATCTCGGTGATGACGATCGCCTCGCGCTCCTTGCGGATCGTCTCGAACGTGACCTTGCCGCGCATGACAATGGAGCCGCGGCCGAGATGATAGGCGCTGCGGATGCCCTGGCGTCCGAGGATGATGCCGCCGGTCGGGAAATCCGGGCCCGGGATGATGCTGTTGAGCTCGTCGATCGTCAGCGATGGATTGTCGATCAGCGCCACGCAGGCGTCGATCACCTCGCCGAGATTGTGCGGCGGGATGTTGGTGGCCATGCCGACGGCGATGCCGCCGGCGCCGTTCACCAGCAGGTTCGGGAACCGCGCCGGCAGAACCACGGGCTCCCGCTCGGAGCCGTCGTAATTGTCCTGGAAATCGACCGTGTCGTCGTCGATGTCCTCGAGCAGCTTCAGCGCGATCTTGGTGAGGCGGGACTCGGTGTAGCGCATCGCCGCCGCCGGATCGCCGTCGACCGAGCCGAAATTGCCCTGTCCGTCGATCAGGGGCGCGCGCATCGAGAAGTCCTGCGCCATGCGCACCAAGGCGTCGTAGATCGCCTGGTCGCCATGGGGGTGGTACTTACCCATGACCTCACCGACGGCACCGGCGGACTTCTTGTGCTTCTTGTCCGGGGTGTCGCCGCGATTGTTCATCGCGAACAGGATGCGGCGGTGCACCGGCTTCAACCCGTCGCGCGCATCGGGCAGCGCACGCGACACGATCACGCTCATGGCGTAGTCGAGATAGGACTTCTTCATCTCCTCGTAGATGGAGACGGGGCGAATGTCCGAGGGTTGCGCCGGCTGGTCGCCGGGCTTGTTGTCGTCGTCAGCCAAGGGGGAATCCGGTGAGTTTTTGTCTGGGAATCATATAGCGCATCGGAGGTCGGATAACCCCCCTTGCAGCCCGCCGTAAAGCGCTTTTTCCGCTTATTTTTCCAACTACTTACGGCCTCGGAGCCGGTGCCTGGAACGGCCCGGGAAACAGCCCCTGCGGAACGTCAATTACGCGTCCAGCGACCGCGCCGCAAACCCACCCCGGCCGGCCAACCGGCCCGGCCTAAGCCGACCTCATCCCAAACGTGAAGCGGGCCCGGAATCCCGAGCCCGCCCCGTCGATTAGTAAGATCTGCTGACACAAAATGAGAGCTCTGGCCAAACCTGCCGCCGCTCCCGCGTTGTGCTCCACCCGCTCAGAACGGGATGTCGTCGTCCATGTCGCTGTTGCGGCCACCGCCGCCGGCGGCCACGGGGCGGCGCGGCGCGCTGCTGATGGGACCTGAGGAGCCGAAATCGCCACCCGGCTCGTCGCCGAAGCTGCCACCGCCTCCGCCGCCGCCGCGGCCGTCGAGCATCGTCAGGGTCGAGTTGAAGCCCTGGAGTACGACCTCGGTCGAATACTTCTCGACGCCGCTCTGGTCGGTCCATTTGCGGGTCTGGAGCGCGCCCTCGATGTAAACCTTTGCGCCCTTCTTCAAATACTGCTCGGCGACCTTGCAGAGCCCCTCATTGAAGATCACGACGCGATGCCACTCGGTCTTCTCCTTGCGCTCGCCGGTATTCTTGTCGCGCCAGGTCTCCGAGGTGGCGATGCTCAAATTCGCAATCGGCCGCCCGTCCTGGGTGCGGCGGATTTCAGGATCCTTGCCCAGATTTCCAACCAGAATGACCTTGTTGACGCTTCCCGCCATCGCCGCTCTCCACTCCGAATGCCACTGAATCTGAAAGGCCGAGCGCGCTGCCCGCGCTCCTCTGCCCCCTGCTGAGGCGACCTATACGCTTGCCGGGACCGCTCAGCCCGCCACCGCCAAAGGTTATCCCCACATATAGCATCGACGTCGGATCTGTTCCAGATTTGTTCCCACGAGCTTCAGCACAAAATGCGGAGACGGGAATGGCTTAAAATTGCGTCGCGATGGCCGTGGGAATGGAACCAAACCGGGTTCCCGTGAACCACAAAAACCACTTAACATTCATTAAGTTAAGAGCGGTCGGATTGGCCCGGACTGTTGCGCATCGGGCACGGACTCGGCCACCGCGCCGGGCTATCGTTGCCTCGATTTGATGCAAATGGGCCTTGCGCCTGAATAGTCCGCCTCGGGGAACTCGATAGGCGGATACGACTGGGGAGATTGCAATGAAGAAAATTCTGTTCGGCCTCGCTGGCGCAGCTGCGCTGACCATCTCGGCTCCGGCCGGTGCTGCCGATCT
This sequence comes from Bradyrhizobium guangxiense, assembly GCF_004114915.1. Classification (NCBI taxonomy): domain Bacteria; kingdom Pseudomonadati; phylum Pseudomonadota; class Alphaproteobacteria; order Hyphomicrobiales; family Nitrobacteraceae; genus Bradyrhizobium; species Bradyrhizobium guangxiense. The sequence goes on from NZ_CP022219.1 coordinate 3,392,118, forward strand.
CGCAGCCCGTCCCTATACCAAGGCGCCGGTCGCGCCCCCCGCTCCGATCTACACCTGGACCGGCTTCTACGTCGGTGTGCAGGGCGGCGGCGGCTGGGGTCGCAGCAACGAGACCTTCTTCGGCGCTCCGAATACGGCGATCTTCGCTGGATCCCAGAACTATGACATCACCGGCGGCTTCGTCGGCGGCGTGTTCGGCTACAACTGGCAGTCGGGTCCGGTCGTGTTCGGCCTCGAAGGCGATTATCACTGGGCTGACATCAGCGGCCGTTCGGCCGAGATCAATGCCGGCGTTGGCGACACCTACTTCACGAAGATTCGCGGCTTCGGCGACATCAAGGGCCGCCTCGGCTATTCGACCGGTCCGGCGCTCTTGTTCGTCAGCGGCGGTGCCGCGGTCGGCGACATCCAGCATCGCTATGACGGCGTCCCCGGAAACGTCTTCGTCCGGAACGACTGGCGTTGGGGTTGGACCGTCGGCGCCGGCGCGGAATACATGTTCGCGCCGAACTGGTCCGCCAAGGTCGAGTACAACTATATCGACTTCGGCAAGAGCACGATTCAGTACAGCGCCGTCCCGACCAACCGCTCAGAGTGGAAAGACACCGTCCACACCGTCAAGGCGGGCATAAACTATCACTTCAACTGGGGCCTGCCGGGCGCCACGCGATACTGATATCCGTCTGATATCATCGAGACTGAAGGCCGGCCCCGCGCCGGCCTTTGTCGTTGGTGGCTCGCCGGATGGGTGAGTCACGCTCACGTTTTAGGCGACCGTGTGGCTTTTGAGAGACACAACTTGCAGCTTTGGTGGTGTAAGCACGGCACCAGTTGGGCCGATGAGTCCGCTCCCTTCCGGTCACGGAAGGCAACAACAGAAACTGGGACTGGGATTAAGTTGAAAATGAAGAAGGTTTTGTTGGCTTCGGCCTGTTTGTTTGCTCTGGCAGCCCCCGCTTCGGCTGCTGATCTCGCGGCTCGCCCCTACACCAAGGCGCCCGTCGCTCCGGTTGCGGCCGTCTACAACTGGACCGGTTTCTATCTCGGTATCGTCGGTGGCGGCGCTTGGGAAGACGCTTCCGGCGACCCGAAGATGAAGGGTGGCTTCGTCGGCGGCACCGCCGGCTACAACTGGCAGACCGGCAACGTCGTGTTCGGCGTCGAGGCCGATGGCGCCTGGGCTGACGTCAGCGCTTCGGCCGCTGGTACGGTTTTCGTCCCCGGCATCGGTGGCATCCCCGCTTCGGTGAGTTCCAAGACCGACGCGATGGGCACCGTGCGCGGCCGCATCGGCTGGGCCGTCAACAACGTGCTGTTCTACGGCACCGGTGGTTACGCCTGGATCGACAACAAGATCACCGCCACGCTGGGTGGCCTCTCGGTCTCCGACAGCAAGTTCCACTCCGGCTGGACTGTCGGTGCGGGCGTCGAGGCGTTCTTCGCGCCGAACTGGTCGGTCAAGGGCGAGTATCTCTATCGCAGCCTCGGCGGCGAGACCTACTTCGGTGCCGTTCCCACCGGCACGCTCAACCTCCACACCGTGCAGGTCGGCGTGAACTATCACTTCGGTGGCCCGATCGTCGCCAAGTACTAAGCTCTAGTCCAACGCTATCCGCGTTACGAAAGGCCGGCCTCGCGCCGGCCTTTCTGTTTTTTCGGCACGCTCCAGAGCAGCTCCGCGTCCTCCTGCTGCCATGTGCCGCCAGCGCGCCAACATTCGGTTGACGATTCGCAACTCCCTCTGGAAATCCGCTTCCGTTCTTCCTACGTTCGCTGCCATACCCATCGGCGCCGACCCCGGTTCCGGGCGCAGCGCGCCTCTTTTTCCAGGCGCGGTCGCGCACCCATGGGCTTCCTTGAGGGCAACTCGGATGGATGAAGTGATCAAGGCGAAGCGCCAACAACAGAACGCGGGCTCGAGCCTGCGCGCAATTACGATCCGTGGCGCGCGCGAGCACAACCTCAAGAACATCGACGTCGAGATTCCCCGCGACAAGCTGGTGGTGTTCACCGGCCTGTCAGGCTCCGGCAAATCCTCGCTCGCCTTCGACACGATCTACGCCGAGGGCCAGCGCCGCTACGTTGAGTCGCTCTCGGCCTATGCGCGTCAGTTCCTGGAGATGATGCAGAAGCCGGATGTCGACCAGATTGACGGCCTGTCGCCGGCGATCTCGATCGAGCAGAAGACGACCTCGAAGAACCCGCGCTCGACCGTCGGCACCGTCACCGAGATCTACGATTACATGCGCCTGCTCTGGGCCCGCGTCGGCGTGCCCTATTCGCCCGCCACGGGCCTGCCGATCGAGAGTCAGACCGTCTCGCAGATGGTCGACCGCGTGCTGGCACTGCCCGAGGGCACCCGTCTTTATCTGCTTGCGCCCGTGGTGCGCGGCCGCAAGGGCGAGTACCGCAAGGAGCTCGCCGAATGGCTCAAGAAGGGCTTTCAGCGCGTCAAGATCGACGGCACCTTCTACGAGCTTGCGGAAGCCCCTAGCCTGGACAAGAAATTCCCGCACGACATCGACGTCGTCGTCGACCGCATCGTGGTGCGCGCCGACATCGGCCAGCGCCTCGCCGAGAGTTTTGAGACCGCGCTGAAGCTCGCCGAGGGCCTCGCCGTCGTCGAGTTCGCCGACGCGTCGGCGGCAGCACCTGCCGAGGAGAAAAAGAAGACCGCCAAGATCCACGACAAGAGCGGCCCCGAGCGCATCCTGTTCTCGGAAAAGTTCGCCTGCCCGGTCTCCGGCTTCACGATTCCTGAGGTCGAACCGCGCCTGTTCTCCTTCAACAATCCCTATGGCGCCTGTCCTGCCTGCGGCGGCCTCGGCGTCGAGCAGCATGTCGACGAAGACCTCGTCATCCCCGACAAGGAGCTCGCCATCGGCAAGGGCGCGATTGCGCCCTGGGCCAAATCGTCCTCGCCCTACTACGTGCAGACGCTGACAGCGCTCGGCAAGCACTACAAGTTCACGCTGACCACCAAGTGGAAGGATCTGCCGAAGAAGACGAAAGACGCGATCCTTCATGGCTCCGGCGAGGACGAGATCAAGTTCTCCTACGAGGACGGGGTGCGCTCCTACGACACCAAGAAGCCGTTCGAGGGCGTCATCACCAACATTAACCGCCGCTATCGCGAGACCGAAAGCGAGTGGGCGCGCGAGGAGCTCGCGAAGTACTTCCACGACGTGCCCTGCGAGGGCTGCAAGGGCTTCCGGCTCAAGCCCGAGGCGCTCTGCGTCAAGATCGGGGCCAAGCACATCGGCGAGATCTCGGAGCTGTCGGTCAAGAAGGCCGGCGAATGGTTCGAGACCGTGCCCGATGCGCTCAACGCGCAACAGAACGAGATCGCCGGACGCATCCTGAAGGAGATCCGCGAGCGCCTCACCTTCCTGCTCGACGTCGGCCTCAACTATCTCACGCTATCCCGCTCCTCCGGCACGCTGTCCGGCGGCGAGAGCCAGCGCATCCGCCTGGCCTCCCAGATCGGCTCCGGCCTGACGGGCGTGCTCTACGTGCTCGACGAGCCTTCGATCGGCCTGCACCAGCGCGACAACGCCCGCCTGCTCGACACGCTGAAGCGGCTGCGCGACCTCGGCAATACCGTGGTCGTGGTCGAGCATGACGAGGACGCCATTCGCCTCGCCGACTACGTGCTCGACATCGGCCCCGGCGCCGGCATGCATGGCGGCCACATCGTCGCCGAAGGCACCCCCGCCGAGATCATGCGCAACCCGAAATCGCTCACCGGCAAGTATCTGACCGGCGAGCTCGAGGTCGAGGTGCCGGAGCGGCGTCCGCCGAACCATCGCCGCACCATCAAGGTGGTGAACGCGCGCGGCAATAACCTCAAGAACGTCACCGCCGAAATTCCGCTCGGCCTGTTCACCTGCGTCACCGGCGTCTCCGGCGGCGGCAAGTCGACGCTGCTGATCGACACGCTCTACCGCGCCATTGCCCGCAAGCTGAACAATGCCAGCGAAGGCGCAGCCCCGCACGATCGCATCGAGGGCCTCGAGCACATCGACAAGATCATCGATATCGACCAATCGCCGATCGGCCGTACCCCGCGCTCGAATCCTGCCACCTATACCGGCGCCTTCACGCCGATCCGCGAATGGTTCGCCGGCCTGCCGGAGGCCAAGGCGCGCGGCTACGAGCCCGGCCGCTTCTCATTCAACGTCAAGGGCGGCCGCTGCGAGGCCTGCCAGGGCGACGGCGTCATCAAGATCGAGATGCACTTCCTGCCCGACGTCTACGTCACCTGCGACGTCTGCAAGGGCAAACGCTACAACCGCGAGACGCTGGAGGTGCTGTTCAAGGGCAAGAGCATCGCCGACGTGCTCGACATGACCGTCGAGGAAGCCGCCGAGTTCTTCAAGGCGGTGCCGCGCGTGCGCGAGACCTTCCAGACCCTGCACCGCGTCGGCCTCGATTACATCCACGTCGGCCAGCAGGCGACGACGCTCTCAGGCGGCGAAGCCCAGCGCGTCAAACTGGCAAAAGAGCTGTCCAAGCGCGCCACCGGCCGCACGCTCTACATCCTGGACGAGCCCACCACCGGCCTGCACTTCCACGACGTCAAGAAGCTGCTGGAGGTGCTGCACGAGCTGGTCGCGCAAGGCAACACGGTGGTCGTCATCGAGCACAATCTCGAAGTCATCAAGACCGCCGACTGGGTCATCGACCTCGGCCCCGAAGGCGGCGACGGCGGCGGCGAGATCGTCGCCTGGGGCCCGCCGGAGGACATCGCCAAGGCGCCGCGCAGCTACACGGGCAAGTTCCTGGAGCCGGTGCTCGAGAAAGCGCGGAAGCCGAAGCGGAGGCGTGCGGCGAGCGAGGCCGCGGAGTAGCTTCCACAACACTAGGTCAAGGCGTGAAGAACCACGACTTCTTCAAACTAATGAGTTCCGTGAAGGAGTCGCTCAACAGCGCTTATCTCCGCATACGCGCACGAAGTAAGGAAGATCCGGGAACGGCTGGAGATCAGGTCGAAGAAGATTGGGCAGAGATCCTAAAAGATTGGCTGCCCGCGAACTATCAAATCGTCACCAAAGGAAGGATTCTATTTGCTGATGGTTCGTCAAGTCCGCAGGTTGATGTCCTAGTTCTCGCCCCCTCATATCCACGAGGTTTAGGGAATGAAAAGTACGTTTTTGCTGGCGGCGTTGTAGCGGCATTTGAATGCAAATTGACCCTCCGCATCGCAGACATTAAACGAGCCTTTACGACAGCAGCGGCAATCAAGCGGAAAGCGCCACCCCGTTCGGGTACTCCCTACGAAGAGCTAAATCGCGGTCCGATTTTCGGACTGTTGGCGCATTCACAGTCCTTTGGGAAGATCGAGAAAAGCTGGCATCGTTTATACGACGCGGTTGAAAAGTATGCTGCCGAATGCTCCGAACACCCTCGCGAATTGTTGGACGTTGTGTGCGTTGCAGATACAGCGATCTTGTCATTGAGCAAGCATGTTCTGGTCGGCAAGAGTCTAAGCCAGCAAGACTTGGAAGAGCTCTCAGAGTTAGAGAGAGATGGCGTTGTTGCAGCCATGTATGCTGCTCTAGACGAGACTAGGAAACATCCCGAGTTGGATTTTTCTGGGTCAATTCTGGCAGGCCTCATTTACGAACTCACACATCGAATTGCTTTCGAGGACCCAGCGATTCGTCCTTGGGCAGATCATTTGTCACACTTGGGATTTTATGGCGGAATTGGTCGTCCACTTTATTGCTCGGAAGAGATCCTATCGGACGGCGTGCGCACTCGTCTCAAAGAGGAAGGAGCAACTGACGAACCTTGGAGCAAATGGAATCGAGACCTTCCGTAGGAGCCGCCGCCAGCCTCAATGGATGGTCCCTTAGATTGTTCTAGTTTTTGCGAAGCTTCCATGCCCTACTCCCTTGCCATCTTCGATCTCGACGGCACGTTGGCTGACAGCTTCCCCTGGTTCCTGCGCACCATCAACGACATTGCCGACCGCTTCGGCTTTCGCCGCGTCGCCGATGAGGACATCGAGGGACTGCGGCATGCCTCGACGCGCGAGATCCTCACCCGGCTCGAAGTACCGTTGTGGAAGTTGCCGGCGATCGCGCGGCATGCGCGGCGGCTGAAGGGTGAGGCAGCCAGCGAGATCTCGCTGTTTGCGGGCGTCGAGGTGATGCTGCAGACGCTCGCTGAGAACGGTGTGCAGCTGGCGCTGGTGACGTCCGACAGCGAAGCCAATGCGCGCAAGAAGCTCGGGGATGCCGCGGCGCTGTTCGCGTATTTCGATTGCTCGGCGTCGCTGTTCGGCAAGCCCGCGAAATTCCGCCGCATCATCGGCCGCGCCGGCGTCGAGCCGGGCAAGGTCATCGCGATCGGCGACGAGGTGCGCGACATCGAAGCGGCGCGCTCAGTCGGCATTGCCTGCGGCGCGGTGTGCTGGGGATATGCGGCCCCACTGGCGCTGCGGGCGCTGGAGCCGGATCATATGTTCGAGCGGATGGATGAGATTACGGATGTCGTGTGCCGAATTCGTAGGGTGGGTTAGCGCAGCGCAACCCACCACCTCTGGCGCCGCGGAAGCCAAAGAGGTGGGTTACGCTGCGCCCTACGCAATCCCCTACTCCGTCCTGCGCAAGAACGCCCCGAATGCCCGCGGGCCGTCGCCGGTCTTGATCTCGCCGATCACCTTCAGCTCGACCGCATCGATGATGCTGAGCGTGTTGCTCTCCCAGCACGCGACGATGACGCGCTTGCCGTCGGCGGTCGCGTTGATGCCCTCGGGGTAGTCGCCGACATTGATGCGCTTGACCGGTTTCAGGCTCGAAAGGTCGAACACGCTGACGGTGCCGCCATATTGGTCGGTGACGAAGCCGCGCCCTGGCGTCAGCGCCACCGCATAAGGCCGCATGCCGACCGGCACGCGGCCGATCTCGCGCCCTTCCGCAATGTCGATGACGGAGACGTCGTCGGAGCCGACATTGGCAGTGTAGGCGCGCCTGCCCTCGGCATCGATGGTGACGCCGAAGGGACGCGTGCCGACCTTGATGACCGCCTTGCGCCGGCGCGTCGCGGTGTCGACCACCGAGACGCTATCGTCGTCGCGGTCGGCCGAGAGCAGCAGCTTGCCGTCAGGTGTCACCGCCAAACCCGACGGCGAGGCGCCGACCGCGATGCTCCCGGTGACGCTGCGCGAGGCTGCATCGATCACCCGCACCGCCGCCGCATACAAGTCGGCGACATAGACGGTCTTGCTATCGGGCGAGACCGCGATGCCGAGCGGCCCGCCGCCGACCTCGATCCGTCCCACCACCTGCCGCATTGCGGCGTCTACCACTGTCACCGCCTTGGCGTCGGGGCTCGTGACATAGGCAAAGCGTCCGTCGGCGCTGACGGCGACGCCCGCCGGCTTTCCGCCGATCGGGATGGTCGTGACGCTGCGAAATTTGCCGAGATCGACGACCATCAGATCGTCGCTGAGCTGATTGGTGACGAAGGCTTCTTCGGCAAACGCGCTGCCGAAGTCTGGGCCAGGAGCAGCACAGCAAAGGCTGGCGGCGAGCGCCGCCAGGACCAAGGCCCGCACGATCAGCTACCGCTCTCGATCTTCTTCTTCAGCGCCTCGAGGCCGGTCTTGTAGAGCCCGCTCACCGCGGTCTTGGCGGCTTCGTCGTTCAGCTCCGGCGGCGGATCGTTGTTGGGAAAGCCGCGGTAGAACGCGCCGGCCCATTCCAGCTTCGACTTGCCGTCGGGCGCCGGCGACACCGTCAACGTCGAGGAATAATTGGTCACCGGCAGCACCTTCACGTCAACCTTGGTGATCCGGTACGAATAGCTCAGCATATCGGGCTCGTATTTGTAGAGCTCCTCCTCGACAGTCGCCCCGCCCTGCAGAGTCAGCGTCCGCGTCGCGCCGACCTCGTTGCCCTTCTCGCCCGTGGTCTTGTTGACGGGAGGAAGCCAGCTCATGTCCTGGAAATTGGAGATCGCGGCCCACACCTCGGCCGGGGGCGCATTGATCTCGATGGATTCCCGCACCTTCTGCCGCGTCGGCCCGTGGGCCCAGGCCGGGCCAAAGGTCGCCGTCAAGCCTGCCGCCCCAATGACAGCCAGCGCCGCAGCCACGGCCGTGCGCCGCCCAATCGTCACCCTCATTCTCGCTTCCTCTTACGTCCAGTTGATCATGCGCGACTTGGCGTGCGCGCTCCCAGTCATCCTAGCGCATTTTGGGGCCGAGGGGAGACCGGTTCGTGGCGCCGTTGCGGCGGCGCTCCATCGACCACCTGTTGCGCGGCCGGTCGGACAAAACACCTACGGGAAGGTCAATGCGTCCAGTTCAAAACAATTCGCTTTACTAGAATTCGGAAATATCGCATGTTTCGGTCATCTCAACCCGGGCCGAGGGGCGGATCGCGATCGTCACGAACGCGGGTTGGGAGGTGGTGGACGCGGGCCGCGTCGCGCGCCGTCGGTTTGCAGGGCGGGTCACACCGTGAGCAGGCCACGCGTGCATACGACAGGCGCAGCCCGCGTACGGCAAAATCGTGTGGTCCTGGCGCCCGGGGGTCTGGCGTCAAGGTTTGCGGCGATGCGGCGGCCAACCGGTGCGCACATCGATCAGCCGCAAGGCGACGGGGGCAATAGTGCATCGCTCCCCGAGGAGAGCACGACATAAGCCGTCAACCCACTGCGCAGGGAAGGCCGGATGTTTGGCTACACCTGTATGCCGCTGTGCAGCTTCCTTAAGCACACGCTTTCGCACAGTGGACCGTGGGTGCAAGCGGGCACCCGGCCTTCCCTGCGCCCTCGGCATCTTTGGGGGCGAATGTGCTGGCAAAGCTCGGGCGGAATGCGCCGCGAGGAAGCGAAGGCGTGTCTGCGCTTCAAACGCTGGCTGAAGGAGCAAGCAAGCGGCCACAGTCGTCATTGCTATTCCGCCATCGTTGCCTCGACGAACCCCCGCGGGTCATCGCAGAACTCCCGCATCACCCGGTAATGATCGGTCTGCTCCACCGTCGTTGGCTCCAGCCCGTATTTCCCGAGCCGCAGCAGCTGCGCGCCGGGATAGGCCATCAGCAGCGGCGAATGGGTCGCCATGATGACCTGGCAGATGCTGGATTCCTCCATGCGGCGCAGCAGCTTGAGGAATTCCATCTGCCGCGCCGGCGACAGCGCGGATTCGGGCTCGTCGAAGATGAAAATGCCTTGACGCTGGCAGCGCTCCTCGAAGAAGCGCAAAAATCCTTCGCCGTGAGAGTGCGACAAAAAATCAGGACCGACCTGGCCGGCATCACGCGCGGCCTTGTCCAGATATCGCGCGACCGAGAAGAAACTCTCGGCGCGAAAGAACCAGCCATTAGTGATCTTCGGCAGCCAGCTTGCGCGCAGCGCCCTGGAGAGCTGGCCGCCCATCTCCTCGCGCGCCTCGGAGTGATCGACCGGCATGTACCCCTTGCCGCCGCCGGCATCGTCGTATCCGGCGAGCGCGGCGATCCCCTCCAGGATCGTCGACTTCCCCGTGCCGTTCTCGCCGACGATGATGGTGATGGCGGCATCGAAGTTGAGCTCGAACTCGTCCGGGAAGATCGGCAAGCAGAACGGATAGGCGTCGCGATCGCGCACTTTCGACGGATCGAGCCAGACCCGTTTCAGGTAAGGCGCCGGCAGGTTAATCGTTCGACGGCTTCTTCGGCTCATGCCAACTCCAATTCCGGCCATCCCGATCGGAACATACCAAGAACGAACACCCTACGAAAGTGGCTTCAGCCGCACATGACAAGTTCAGGCTGCAACCTAGTCCAGCGCCTCCAGCACCAGCTCCATCGTCATCAGCACCGGGTTGTCGCCGCGGACCAGGCGCCCCTCGGCGATCCCGCCGGTGTAGTCGATCAGGGCGACGTCGAGCCTCGCTTCCCGCGCGCCGGCGGCATCTGGCGCGATCGTCCCGGCTGTGATGGCAAGCTCAGTCGCGAACGGCTCGGTGACCCCGCCATCGGTGAAGCGCGCGCCGATGGTCGAGCCGACGCCGCCATGGATCTTCGCGCGCGCAATGCCGTGCGCATAGCAGAACGCTTCGAGCGCGCCGGCAAAATCCTGGTTGGGCCGAAGCCGGAGCGCGAAGGCGCGGCTCGTGGTGCGCGCGCCGGTGCGCGCGGCCGCGACCGGTCCGAACAGCTTGAAATTGGTCTCGGGATCGGGCTCGGCAGTGAACATCGCACCATCGATGCCGAAGGCGTCGACCTCGAACGGTTCGGCGACGACAGTCTCATCCGGCATCATGTGGCCACCGCCCGCCTTGCCGTTCGCCTCCGTCCACAGCCCATGGCAATGAAAGAACGGCGCCCCGTCGCGCATGCCGAGCGTCATGCTGCCGAGCCTCAAACGCGTCAAGCCGCCCGGCCGGTACGTGTCGCTGTAGAACGCGGCGTTCTCGCCGGTCTTCGACAGCGCTGGCATCACATAGGCGAATGGTCCGAGCGCGCCGCGCCGGAAATTCAGCACGCCGCCGGCAAAACCCTCCGCTGCAAAGCCGCGTCCCGCGGCCTCGAGCAGCGGCACGCCAGCCTCAAGCGTGAACGAGAAGGCGCGTCCGCTCGCCTCCACCCATTGGATGCGTTCGGCGACTGCCGGGCCCGGCTGCTTGATATTCCGCATCGCGCGCGCTCAGCCTGCCTTCGTCTTGTCCAGATCCAGCAGGCCGCGCGCCTCGAGCTCGTCGCGCACCATGCGCTTCGGCACCTTGCCATAGCCGGATTTCGGCAAAGCCTCCCAGAAGAAGAAGCGTTTCGGCATCTTGTAGCGCGGTACCTTCGGGCCGAGGAACGCCGCCATCTCCGCCTCGCTCACCGGCTTCGCACCTTCGCGCGGAACGCAGACGGCGACGCCGACCTCGCCCCAAGTCGCATCGGGCACGCCAAGCACCGCGACCTCGCCGACCGCGGGATGGGTCAGGATCTTCTCCTCGATCTCCCGCGGATAGATGTTGGAGCCGCCGGAAATGTACATGTCGGAGGCACGTCCCGTGATGTAGACGAACCCTTCCTCGTCCATGTGGCCGAGATCGCCGGTGCGGAACCAGCCGTTGCGGAATGCCTTCGCATTGGCTTCGGGATTGTCGTAATAGCCGGCGAGCACGGCCGGTCCGATCACGCAGATCTCGCCGCTCTGATTGGCCGCGAGCTCTCGGCCCTCGTCGTCCTGGATCGAGACCTGCATGCCGGTGCGCTCGAAACCGCAGGTGCCGATCTTCGCATGCGGGCCGTCCTCGGGATCGTGCAGCGCCGCTGGAAGCACGGTGATGTTGCCGGTGACCTCGCCGAGACCAAAATATTGCACGATGACCTTGCCGAGCTTCTTCAGCGCGGTCTTCTGATCCTCGCGATACATCGGCGCGCCCGCATAGATCACGTGGCGCAGCGAGGAGTGATCGTATTTGTCGACGGCGGGGTGCTCGACCATCATCTTGAGGATCGTCGGCACGGTGAAGAGATTGGCGACCCGGTGCTTCTCGATCAGGCGGAACGCCTCGTTGATGTCGAACTTCTCGGTCGGCAACAAGACGGTGGACACGCCGCGCGCGGTCTGCACCAGTTGATGCACGCCGGCGCCGTGCGACAGCGGTGCCACCACCAGCGAGGCGTCGTTCTCCGTGACGCCTGGTGTCAGATCGGCGAGATGATTGGTGACGACGAAGCCCATCTGGCCGTGCGTCAGCACCGCGGCCTTGGAGCGTCCGGTGGTGCCGGACGTGAAAAAGAACCAGCAGGGATCGTCGTGCTCGACGGCGACGTTCTCGACCACCGCTCCGGCTCGCGAGACGATGGCCTCCGCAACCGAGGTCTCGCCGAACGCCCCCTTGCCGTCGACGCTCCAGGTGAACTCCAGCGCGCCGCCCTTCACGGCCGCCGCGTGCTCGGGGAAATCGACGTGACACAGAAACGCCTTCGCACCGGAGGCTTGTGCGAGATAGGTCACCTCATCCGGCATCAGGCGGAAATTGGTGGGCACCCAGACCGCGCCCAGCCGGAACGCAGCGAACATCGAGAAGAACATCTCGTCGCCATTCTTGGAATGGACCAGGATGCGGTCGCCCTTGGCGATGCCGCGCGCGGCAAGCGCCGCTGCCAGCGCCGAGACCCGCATATCGATCTCGCGCCAGGTCCAGGATTTGTCCCCCCAGACGAAACCGGGACGCGCGCCATGCCGCCGCGCATTCTGGGTCAGCATGTGAGCGAGATTCATGACGCGGCGGGACATGCGCAGGGGCTGCATGGGGATTCCTCTTCGGCGGCGGACGGCGCGCAGGCCGCCCGCTCATTGCAACCCATTTATCGCCATCACCCGCGCCCCTGCAAGGCCGCCGGCCGCACACCTGCCCTACGGCTGCTTGAACGTGAACGGCGTCGCCGTGATCGACCTCTGCTTGACGCAGACCTGCGCACCAAAGCCGCCGCAGAAGCTGCCATGAAGATCGAAGCGGATGCTGCGCGCGGCGCCGCGATTCACCGGCGGTGCCATGATCGTGTAGCTGCGGACATAGCCGTCGAACACCTCACGCACACCGCCGTCGGGCAGTGTCACCAGGATATTCATGACGCAGCCACCGGTTCCGCAATAGGTGGTCTCGCGATTCCCACATTTGGTGTCGCGGAAATCGACGATGTAGTCGTCGCGGCCGTCACCGGTCAGATCGATCTTGCGCACCGTGTCAGGCGCGAAGCTCACCTCGCCGCCGTCCTGGCTGGTGCATTCCTCGTTGGCGTAGAGCAGCGCCTTCTGCACGCCCGGCGGATAGTCGGACGGATTGAACGGCTTGGCATCCTCGGCACGCGCGGCGGAGGCGATCAGCACAAGCAGAAGCAGCAGATGGCGCATGGACGTTGGTCGCGGGCGCAGCCGCAACCGTTCAGGAAATCTTAAGCATGATCAGCGCAACCTCGCGCAGTTCTCGCCTGCAGAGTGCCGCATCATGGTCAAAGCGCCCGCCCTCCTCCTGCTGTCGCTGGCGCTCGCCGGATGTGCCGTGACGCCGCAGGCGCATCTGGCGTCCGATCCCGCGTTCAAGCCTGCACGTTATGCCTGGGATGGCGCCGGCAAGGATCCCAATCGACCGCATGCCGCCGCGCAACCGATGCGCGCCGCGGCGCGATCCGACCGCAACGGGTCGCAAGCCGAGCATCAGTCCCGTTCGAAGGAGTGGTGGCAAGCGCAGGACGGCAGTGAGGCCGAGCAGGATGCCAGGGTCAACCGCTCCCTGGTCATCTGCCAAGGGTGCCTGCGCCCGCCGCAGCAGCCCGAAGATTCCAGGCTCGCCAAAGCGACCGATTGAACCAACGCTGGAAACCTGCTGGGCAGATCGTGCGTTACGACTGCGTGCGCAAAGGGCTGACCGGAGACGACATGAGCAACGTCATCAACAACAAGGCCCATCACCGCTTCGAGCTCGAGGTCGAGGGCTATCTCGCAACCGAGCACTACAAGCTCGACGGCAATGTGATCACCTTCGAGCACACGGACGTGCCGAAGGAGCTTGGCGGCAAGGGAGTCGGCTCGAAACTGGTGCAAGGCGCGCTCGACCAGGTCCGCGCGGCGGAATTGAAGGTCGTCCCGCAATGTCCGTTCGTGAAGGCATGGATCGAGAAGCACCCGGACTATGCGGATCTCGTGGCGGGATAAGGCACAGGCCCGCCGCGCTGCAGTCGGCGGGCCTGCCGGTATCTATCGCCTATTGTCCATGCTTGAGCATGTCCTGATCGGTCAGATCCCAGTCCTGCCATAGCTGGAGCATGCCCAGCAGCACGAGCACGGCGCCGAGACCGGTGTGATAGACGCGGAGAAAGCCGTCAGCGGAATAGCCGATGACATAGGGCGAGGCGATGAGCCACAGCCCGATGACGATCGTCGTCACCTCCTGCCAACGCTGCAAGGCGACATATTCGAGCTGGCTGATGCCAAAGACGACCAGACCGATTGCGACCGTGTTCAAGATTGCCGTCTGATGTCCGGCGATCGCCGGATCCTGGATCGGAAACCAGGGCGAGGCCACGATCACCGCGCCGAGCAGCATCCCGCACCAGTCTTCCCATGTTCGATGAGTCTTCAAGAAACCAAAGTCCGACATCGTACCCTCCTATGACAGAGGCACACGTCGGCGGCTGGCGGTCACGACTTCCGAATGTCTTGGCGACCTTGCCGGCCGCATCCGGACGTATGTCCTCCACAGGACGTGGGAACCGCCGGCGGCCGCGCAAGAGCGGATTTCAGGATTATTTCGGTGGCCGCGCGACGTTCGCCGGTGCTCATGCCGCACCGCAGCTAGAGCGCCCCAAGCTTGCTCAGCGACTCCTGCGCCGACGATAAGCCCGGCTTCAACTCCAGCGCCTTCCTAAGATCGGCGATCGCGCCCTGCTTGTCGCCGAGCCGCAGCTTAGCCTGTCCGCGATTATTCCAGGAGAACGCGTCGGACGGATCGTATTGCAGCGCCTTGTCGTAGTCCGCAACGCCGCCCCTGTAGTCGCCCTGGAACAGGCGGGCCAGGCCGCGATTGCGCCAGCCGCGGGCGTCGGTGGGCGCGAGGCGGATGGCCTCGCCATAGTCGGCCGCAGCACGGTCGAGCTGCTCGGTGTCACGATAGACGTTGCCGCGGTCGATATAGGCGAGCAGATCGGGCGCGAGTTTGATTTGCTTCGTATAGTCGGCGAGCGCATGGGCCATGTCGCGCTTGCGGTAATAGACGAGACCGCGACTGCCATAGGCCATGGCGTAATTCGGGTTGCGCTTGATCGCCGCATCGAAGTCGGCCAGGGCGCCGTCGAGGTCACCCTTGTTCAAGCGCGACTCGCCGCGATTGTTGTAGGCCAGCGCCGGCGACGGATCGAGCTTGATGGCTTGGTCGTAGTCGGCAATGGCGCGATCGTAGTCGCGCTTGAACGAATAGGCGCGGCCACGATTGATGTAAGGACAGGCATAGTCCGGCGCGAGCCTGATCGCTTCGTCGAGATCGGACAGCGCGGCGTCGAGCTCGCGCTTCTCGGTGAGGCCATGACCGCGGTTGCAATAAGCGCCGGCGAGCCTGTGGCCGCTCTCGCTCTTGGTGTCGATGACGCTCGAGCAGGCCTTGACCCGCTGGTCGGGCGTACTGGTCAGCCCCACGCAGACATCCCAGGCCGGACCGCCTTCGGCCGCCGCCGTCGAGATCAGCGCGGCAAGCAACGCCATGAGACTGAGCGTGACACGCATTTTACGGATATCTCCCCTGCGGCAACCTTCCTTGGTCGCATCTTGGCAAGCACCGGTTCAGGCGCCTAGATCAGAGAGACACTGCACGTCGGAAGGATCTTGCATGGCCGCATCGGTACGGGACAACAAGGACAGGAGCCGCTTCGAGCTCGATGTCGACAGCGACATCGCCTTCGCCAATTACCGGCTGACCCCGACGGCCGTCATCATCACCCATACGGAGACACCGCGCGCACTGCGCGGCCGCGGAATCGGCTCCGAGCTGATCAAGGGCGCGCTGGATCTGATCCGCCGCGACGGCCGGAAGGTGATCGCCGGCTGCGGCTTCGTCGTCGACTATCTCGACAGGCATCCGGAGGATGCGGATCTGGTCGGCTGATAGCAAAAGGGCCCGCGAGATCGCGGGCCCTTGCGGCACGACCGGGTGCTCGGTCAGTGCTTGATCTCGGGCGGCAGCTTGCCGCCATTGGCGGCGAGCTTGGACATCACCTGCTTGTGCAGCCAGACGTTCATGCTGGCGGAGTCGTTCATGTCGCCACTGTAGCCGAGCTCCTTGGCGAGGTCCTTGCGCGCGGCGAGGCTGGAATCGATGTCGAGCGCCTTCATCAGGTCGACGATCGAGGTGCGCCATTCGAGCTTCTCGCCCTTGTGCACGGCCACCGCCTTGTCGACGATCGCCGCCACGTCGACCGCGGCCATGGGCGCGGCGGCTGGCGCAGATGCGCTCGGCGCAGTCCCTGCGGGCGCACTGCTCGGCGCTGTGCCACCGGGCGCGGCGGAAGCCGGCTGGCTGCCGAAGATCGCGCTCATGATTTTCCCGAAAATGCTCATATCTGCTCCCCGAAAAGGATCCGTTGGAAGGGCCTGAGTGGCACACTTATAGACCAAGTTACTGCGTAGCGCCCGCAAAGTTCCGCGAACCATCGCGCAGCATCAGCTTATCTGCGGCGAAATGACGACCGAATGACGTTGCCGAAGTTGCGCTGCGGCATCGAATTTCACCCAAGCGTGAGGGACAGGACTCGGAAATAGGCGTACGCTTTACGTTCAGCTCGCGATGCCTTCCGGAATTCGCGTCTGGTCGGAATCGCGAAACTCGAAAATGGCGGCCGCTCGCGCCGTTTGCCGGCGCCGAATTCGGCCGCGCGGCAAGGGAGCTAGCGACCATGGCCACACTCTACCGGGGCAATGTCCCCACGATGGGTCGGACCGCAGACGCGGCAGGACCAGTGATCCGAACCATCCAACTCTCCGATCTGCACGATGCGCTCCGGCGCGGCTGGGATGATTTCAAGGCCGTTCCGAGCCACGCCATCATCCTCTGCGTGATCTACCCGGTGCTCGGCCTCGTGCTCGCCCGCGTGGTGATGGGCTATTCGGTGCTGCCGCTGCTGTTTCCGCTTGCCGCCGGCTTTGCGCTGATCGGCCCCTTCGCGGCGCTCGGCCTCTACGAGCTTTCCAGCCGGCGCGAACGCTATGAAGACGCCAGTGCCTGGGATGCGATGGACGTGCTGCGCTCGCCCTCGTTCGGAGCGATGCTCGGCCTCGGCACGTTGCTGCTCGCTCTGTTCGTGACCTGGGTTGCAACCGCGCAGGCGATCTACGTCGCGGCATTCGGCTATGAGGGCGTGACCGGGATATCGGACTTCGTAACGCGCGTGCTGACGACGCAGCAAGGATGGTGGCTGATCGTGGTCGGCTGCGGCACTGGCTTCCTGTTCGCGCTCGCCGCGCTCTGCCTCAGCGCCGTGTCGTTCCCGCTGATGCTGGACCGCCATGCGGGCGCGTTCGAGGCGATGAGCACGTCGCTGCGCGTTGTCGCGAAGAACCCGGTGCCGATGGCGGCCTGGGGCTTGATCGTCGCGGTGCTGCTCGCGCTCGGCACCATTCCGGCGTTCCTCGGCCTTGCCGTGGTGATCCCCCTGCTCGGCCATGCCACCTGGCATCTCTACCGCAAGGTGATCGTCTCGGAGCCCGGCGCACGTCCGATGCCGCCCCCGCCGCATCGTCCGCGCAAACCGGCAGCCGACTTCCCGGCCAATCTCTTCCCCTGGCGCAACAGGACCGACGCCTGACGGTATCGTGACGTGCGATCCTGCCCTGCTCGGGCAGGATCGCGCTGTCGTGCGCCTTGCTTTGGCCGCGGTTCCGACCGAGATTGCTCCCCGCCGGCCAGATCGCTTCACGGAATTCATTACCTCGAATGACCTCGACGATTTCTCGTCTCGCTCTCGCAGCCTTCGCCCTCTCCGCGTCAATCCTTTCCGTCCAACCAGCGTTCGCCGCGGTTGCCTGCGGTTCAGGCAATTTCGATGCCTGGCTTGCGGACTTCAAGACCGACGCTGCGGCCAAGGGCATCTCGCAACAGGCCATAGCATCGGGGCTCGCCGGCGTGACGCTGGATCAGAGCGTGCTCAACCGCGACCGCTCGCAAAAGGTCTTCACCCAGACCTTCGAGGAGTTTTCCGGCCGCATGGTGCCGCCGCGCATGCAACGCGGCTCCGACAAGATGAAGCAATACGGCTCCGTGCTGTCGCGCATCGAGCAGGCCTATGGCGTTCCCGGCGAGATCCTGGTCGCGATCTGGGGCCTGGAGACCGATTTCGGCGTCAACACCGGCAAGTTCGCCACGATCCGCTCGCTCGCAACGTTGGCCTATGACTGCCGGCGGACAGAGCAGTTTCGCGCCGAGCTGATGGATGCGCTGCGCATCGTCCAGCGCGGCGATCTCGCGCCAGCCGAGATGAAGGGCGCCTGGGCCGGTGAGCTCGGCCAGACCCAGTTCATGCCGTCATCCTGGATGAAATACGCCGTCGATTTCGACGGCAACGGCAAGCGCGATCTCCTGCACAACGCGCCCGACGTGCTCGCCTCCACTGCCAATTATCTCGCCGGCTATGGCTGGCAGAAGGGGAAGGATTGGCAGCCCGGCAGTCCTAATTTTGCGGTGCTGCAGCAGTGGAACAAGAGCGAGGTCTATTCCAAGACCGTCGCCTATTTCGCCACCCAGCTCGCCCGCGCCCCATAGATCGCAATCGGCGGAACGCGTAGGGCCGATCGCCCGGCGATCGGCCCTCTCTTGGGTCGCGTTTACCTGCCCGTCTACTTGGCCATGGTGGCGTGCATCGCCTTGTTCAGATGTGCGCCGCACGCAGTCATTTTGCCGTTGAGCAGTGAATCCTGCGCCGCCGCGATCTCCTTCTGCGCGACGAACTTGCTGTCACCGTCGGCCATGTTCTCGATCGCGGTTTCCGTCTTCTCCAGGTTGGCCGAGCTGCAGCCGCCCATGGCGTGCTTGGCGGCCTGGGCCGGCGCGATGGCGAGCGCGAATGTGGCAATGGCGATAACCCCGAGTAACTTCGTCATGATGTTACTTTCCTTCTCTTGTTCTTGAGGCAGACCCGGCGACATTGCCGACTCTGCGACATGACTTTCCTTCGAGTGCGGCAACTTGCCGCAATAAATTCATCGCGAGAATTGCGTGATGTTGCGGACCGCGCAGAGCGGCATGCAGAAATTCTGTCCTCCATGACATCTTGGTCATCGAATCGCACGCTTGAGACGGGTGCGGCCCTGGCAAGTCCATGAATGTGGAGCTCGACCAGGCCCACCGTCCTGTCCATCGCGAAATGTGCGCCGACGCGCAGGATCCTCACTTCAGCGCCCGAATCCGCATCTCCATGTAATGAATCAATGTTCAATCAGGAGGTCGTCTTCTCATGCGATTCGCGCATGTCGGACTTGGGTTTAGAAGCTGCCCCCCCTGCTTGCCGTCGACAAGCATGCACCCTATTTCCGAGATGATCGAGATCAAAGGATGCGCCTTAAACCCGTGATTTCACGGACACTTATTGCGGCCTTCCAACGATCTTGAGCAAGCTTTGGGCAGGAGCGCCTTCGCGTTAATCGTTCGTTACTACCGCTATGCGTTAGTCGCTTAGCTGCATCGCAACATCGGAACTTTCGCACTGCACCACTCTCACCTATATTCATTTCAACGATGAGGCTCGAAGCAAGAGCTGAATCGAACTACAGGAGACTACCAATGCTGCTCTCGCTCATCCGCATGATCCAGGCCTTCCGGGACTATCAGCGCAATGTTGCCGAGCTGTCCCAGCTCAGCGATCGCGAGCTGGCCGATATCGGCCTCGATCGCTCGGACATCCCGCGCGTTGCCGCCGGTCAGTATCAGGGCTGATATCGTCAGCCCTCAACCGGACCAACCGATAGCGCCCGCCTCGTGCGGGCGTCGTCGTTTCTGAAGGCAGAAAACTCGATCTCGGCGATTCCACTCCCGGCCGAAAAGCGCTACCTGTCCGCCCCATGACAGGACCCCAATCCAACATCGTCCACGTGATAGGCGCCGGCCTCGCCGGCTCTGAAGCCGCCTGGCAGGTGGCAAAGGCCGGCGTGCCCGTGATGCTGCACGAGATGCGGCCGACCCGCATGACCGAAGCGCACCGCACCGACGGCCTCGCCGAGCTCGTCTGCTCCAATTCGTTCCGCTCGGACGATGCCGCCAACAATGCCGTCGGCCTCTTGCATGCGGAGATGCGCCGGCTCGGCTCGCTGATCATGCGTGCGGCCGACGCCAACCAGGTGCCCGCCGGTGGCGCGCTGGCGGTCGATCGCGACGGCTTCTCGGCGGCCGTGACCAAGGCCCTCAACGACCACCCCCTGATCGAGATTGCCCGTGGCGAGGTCTCAGGCCTGCCGCCCGCCGAGTGGAGCAACGTGATCGTTGCCACCGGTCCCCTCACCTCCGCCCCCCTGGCCGATGCCATCCGCGAGCTGACGGACGAGAACGCGCTCGCCTTCTTCGACGCGATCGCGCCGATCGTGCACCGCGAGTCGATCGACATGTCGGTCGCCTGGTTCCAGTCGCGCTACGACAAGGTCGGCCCCGGCGGCAACGGCGCGGATTACATCAACTGCCCGATGACCAAGGAGCAGTATGACGGCTTCGTCGCCGCGCTGATCGCCGGCGAGAAAACGGAATTCAAGGAGTGGGAGACCAACACGCCCTATTTCGACGGCTGTCTGCCGATCGAAGTGATGGCGGAGCGCGGCCCCGAGACGCTGCGCCACGGTCCGATGAAGCCGGTCGGTCTCACCAACCCGCACGATCCCACCACCAAAGCCTATGCGATCGTACAGCTGCGCCAGGACAACAAGCTCGGCACGCTCTACAACATCGTCGGCTTCCAGACGAAGCTGAAATACGGCGAGCAACAGCGCATCTTCCGGACCATTCCGGGGCTGGAGAATGCCGAATTCGC
Source organism: Bradyrhizobium guangxiense (assembly GCF_004114915.1). Classification (NCBI taxonomy): domain Bacteria; kingdom Pseudomonadati; phylum Pseudomonadota; class Alphaproteobacteria; order Hyphomicrobiales; family Nitrobacteraceae; genus Bradyrhizobium; species Bradyrhizobium guangxiense. Next base: position 3,412,613 of record NZ_CP022219.1, read on the forward strand.
CCGCCTCGGCGGCCTGCATCGCAACACCTTCCTCAATTCACCGAAGCTGCTCGACGGCCAGCTGCGCCTGCGTGCGCAGCCACGGCTGCGCTTTGCCGGCCAGATGACGGGCTGCGAGGGCTATGTGGAATCGGCCAGCGTCGGCCTGATCGCCGGGCTCTATGCCGCAGCGGACGCGCGTGGCGAGGCGCTTGTCAGCCCGCCGGGCACGACCGCGCTCGGATCGCTCCTTGGCCACATCACCGGCGGCCATATCGAACCCATCGAGCCGGGCACCCGCTCGTTCCAGCCGATGAACATCAATTTCGGCCTGTTCCCGCCGCTTGCGACCGTGCCGACCAAGAAGCCCGACGGCACGCGCCTGCGCGGCAACGAGAAGACGGTGGCCAAGAAGCAGGCGTTGAGCGCACGGGCGCTCGCCGATCTCGATCGCTGGATCGCCGATCACCTGCGCATTGCCGCCGCCGCGTGAGTCTTCGATGAGTCTTCCCAAAGACGACGCCGCAGAGCTCTCGGCGCGCTGGACCGAGGGCGTGCTGCTCAAACGCGACGTGTTCTCGACCGTCGAGCGCGGGCGCTTCCGTAGCGAGACCGGCGAGGTCGACGCCGTGCTGCGCCGACTCGACGAGGTGCCGTGGTGGTCGTTCCTGCTGGCCCGTCATCTGTTCGCCCGCGAGAAGCACGCGCTGGCGCGCGCCAAGGGCCTCAATGTCGGTCCCGAGCTGCTGTGGGCCGGGCAGCGCGCCCTGGTACGCGGCTTCGTCGACGGCGCCGCGCTGCATCTGGCCAAGCCGCATGGCGACCTCGCCTATTTCCGTTCGGCCAAGGCGGTGCTGCGCCGGCTGCGCCGCGCCGGCATCTGCCACAACGATCTTGCCAAGGAGCAGAACTGGCTGGTCGGCCGTGACGGCCGCGCCTATGTGACCGACTTCCAGCTCGCGGCCTGCTTTGACCGCCGCAGCCGGCTCTATCGCATCCTCGCCTATGAAGACCTCCGGCACCTGCTCAAGCACAAGCGCTCCTACGCGCCCGACGCGCTGACCCCGCGGGAGCGAAAGATCCTCGCCAAGAAGTCGTTCGCGGCAAGCCTGTGGCTCGCGACCGGCAAGAAGGTCTATCGCGCCATCACGCGCGGCCTGTTCAATTTCACCGACCGCGAGGGTGGCGGCCGCAGGCTGGTGAATGATGCGCCGGTGCTGAGCGCGCTGATCCGCAAGAATCCGGCGGTGCGCGACACCGCCATCGTCGCTTTCGCCGACCGCCGCTCCGGAGTCGGCCTCTATGCCTTCGTCGAAGCCGATCAGACCACGCTCGAAGGCCAGTTGCGGAACGAGCTCACGGCCGCGAAGGGCCCGAAGCCGCCGGAACACATCCAGGTCGTGCACGCGCTGCCGCGGGACACCAGCGGCAAGCCGCGCACCGAGATCCTGCAACTGGTGGCCATGAACCAGCTGGACCTGATCGAGCCGATGATGAAGAACGAGCAGGATCGCGCCTTCCTCAAGGACATCCTCGAACAACGGAAGAACCTGCGCGACCGCTTCAACTTCGAGGCGGACCTGCCGACGGGCTGACGGGCTGCCCGCGCCTTGAAGCGTCCACATTGGCGATAGAGAAGCAGTCGACATTTTGGGCTCGGTGGGGGTCATGAGCACGCGGTGGAGGATGATGCGTTGTGGGGTTGGCGGAATGATCGCCGGCCTTCTGCTGCTGGCGGGAGCGCCCGCGAAGGCGGACTCTCCGGCCGAGCTGATCTCCGGCTTCCGCCTCAAACACGGTGAGGCCCGTGTCGTCCGCGATGCCACCCTGGATCGCATAGCCATGGACCAGGCCCGCGCGATGGCAGCGAAGGATGACCTCAGCCACGACGCGCTCGGGCCCTTCAACCGCCGTGTCGCGCCGGCCGGCGCGGGCCGCGCCGCGGAGAACATCGCCTACGGCTACGACAATTTCGAGAAGACCCTGGGGCAGTGGATCGACTCGTCCGGGCACCGCAAGAACCTGTTGCTCCACAACGCCTCCCGCGTCGGCATCGCCAGCGCCAAGAACGCCAGCGGCAAGCGTACCTACTGGGCCATGGTGATCGCCGGCGATTACGAGCCGAAGGGCAAAGGCAAGAAAAAGGACAAGGAGCCCGTCGTTGCCGTGAAACGCGAGGTCGCTCCGGCCAGCAAGCCAAAGTCCGGCAACTGTCACGTCAAGCTGCTGGGCCTCTGCATCTGAGGCGCGCCAGCCCATCTTGCTCGCGCTCGGCAACGCGCCTAATTCATGCACGAGATCGCCAGAAGCGGAGGGCGTGAGTGATCGACCTCGACCGGATACGTTCCGACTCGCCAGCGACTGACCGGCTCGCCTATCTCCACAACGCCGGCGCGGCACTCATGCCGACCTCAGTTGTCGCGGCAATGAAGCAGCATATCGACCTGGAAAGCGAGATCGGCGGTTATGCCGCGTCCGACCGCGAGTCCGGTCGGCTCGAGGCGGTCTACGGCTCGGTTGCGCGCCTGCTGAATGCCGCGCCGGACGAGATCGCGCTCGTGGAGAACGCGACGGTCGCCTGGCAGATGGCGTTCTATTCGCTTCCGTTTCGCAAGGGCGACCGGATCCTGACTGCAGAAGCGGAATACGCAGCCAATTATGTCGCCTTCCTTCAGGTCGCCAAGCGAACCGGCGCGGTCATTGACGTGGTGCCGAGCGATGCCAGCGGTGAGCTCGACCTCGATGCGCTCGAACGGATGATCGACGAGCGGGTGAAACTGATCGCGATCACCTGGGTCCCGACCAATGGCGGGTTGGTCAATCCGGCAGCGGCAATCGGCAGGATCGCACGGGCGCACGGCATTCCTTATCTGCTCGACGCCTGCCAGGCGGTCGGCCAGATGGCCGTCGACGTCGAGGCCATCGGCTGCGACATGCTGTCGGCCACGGGGCGCAAATTCCTGCGGGGCCCCCGCGGCACTGGCTTTCTCTTCGTTCGCCGCGAGAGGCTGCAGCAGCTCGAGCCGCCGATGATCGACCACTTCGCGGCGCCCTGGGTCGCGCGCGATGAATATCGGCTCCGTGACGATGCGCGCCGCTTCGAGACCTGGGAAAACAATTACGCGGCCCGGCTTGGGTTGGGCGCGGCTGTCGATTACGCCCTCGAGATCGGAATCGCTCCGATCGAACAACGCTGCCGCCTGCTTGCCGGCCGCCTTCGCAGCGGCCTTGCCGCCCTTCCCGGCATCACCATTCGCGACCTCGGGCGCGCGCCGGGCGCCATCGTCAGCTTCACGATGGACGGGCTCGAAGCGGCCGCGGTCGTCGCAAGTGCCGCGGCAGCTGGCATCACGATCGGCGCTTCGGATCCCTCGAGCACGCGCATCGATGCCGAACTTCGCTCATTGCCCCATCTCGTGCGGGCATCTCCGCATTATTACAACACGGAAGCCGAGGTCGATCGGCTGCTCGCGCATCTGGCGGATCTGGCGTCGCGATAGCAGCAGGAGCCGGCGCGACCAGGCCGACCGTGAAGCCGATCCACCGTCGCGCCGCCTGGACCTCAGGCTCTTGTGGTCAACGCCGAGAGTTGGTCGGTATCGAAGCGGGCGCGTAGCGCGCTGATGGCTTTCGCATCCGGCGCTCCGCTTGCCGTCAACTTGGCCAACTCCTCGAAGTAATGCTCATGTCCCGGCGGCGATACGGTCATCAGCACGCGCGCGGGCTTTTCGCTCGTGTTGGTGATGTTGTGAGGAATGCCGGGCGGAATGAAGAGGAAGGTCCCTGGGGTTGCCCGGACAACCTCCTCCCCGACGTGCCATTCACACGTGCCTTCGAGCATGTAGAAAGTCTCTTCCTGAACACGATGAACGTGCCGGCCGGTGGCGAATCCTGCCGGAACTGTCCAGTCGAACATACTGGTGTGCCTAGTGTCCTCTCCGGTCACCAGGAAGGCCATTGGTTGGCCACGCAGCATGACCCCTTCAGTCTCGCCGGGCCTGCGGATCACGTGTTTCGCGGTCATGTACTCCTCCATGGCTTGTTGCAGTGCTCCTCACGGCTAGCGCGATCATGGTCCGATCCAGGCCAAAAGTGGTGAAGCCGTTCGGAAAACGTTGCAAAAAACCTGCGAAATGTGCCCTTCTTTGGCATGGCCGCGATCCTTGAATTTGGTCCCTTTCGGCTCGATGGTGAGGCGGGGGTCCTGTTCCACGGTGCCGAGCCGACCGGACTCGGCCAGCGCGCCGTGCTGCTCCTGGCCCTCCTCGTCCGGCAAGCTGGAGCGCCGGTTTCGAAAGATGCCTTGATCGAGGCGGCCTGGCCCGCCCAGGCCGTTGAGGACAGCAATCTGACCGTCCAGATCGCTGCGGTGCGGCGCACGCTGGCGGACATCTCCGGCGAGGCGCATTGGATCGAAACGCTGCCGCGCCGCGGCTATCGTTATGTCGGCCCCACCGTGACGACGTCAAATCCGGATTGCACACAGGCAGCGGCACAAGCGCCGCCGCTGACATTGCCCGACAGGCCGTCGATTGCGGTGCTGCCTTTCACGAACCTGAGCGGTGATGCGAACCAGGACTATTTTGCCGATGGGATGGTCGATGACATCATCACCGGGCTTTCGCGCATCAACTGGCTGTTCGTGATCGCGCGGAATTCCACATTCGCCTACAAGGGCCACGCGGTGGACGTGAAGCAGGTCGGCCGCGAGCTTGGTGTGCGCTACGTGCTGGAAGGCAGTGTCCGCAGGACAGGCACGCTCGTCCGCATCACTGGCCAGTTGATCGATGCATCGACTGGAATGCACGTATGGGCCCAGCGATTTGACCGCCGGTCCGAAGACGTCTTCGCCCTCCAGGATGACATCGCATTGTCGACCGTCGGTGCCATCGCGCCCAGCCTGCGGCGCGCCGAGATCAATAGGGTCAAGCGCAAGCGGCCCGAGAGTCTGGACGCCTATGATCTCGTGCTGCGCGCCCAACCGGACGTCGATTCCGGCATGCCGGCCCAGGTCACCCAGGCGCTCGTGTTGCTCGAACGGGCGATCGCGCTCGAGCCTGCGTATGCACTCGCGCACGGCAATGCAGCGATGTGCCATCATTGCTTGTTTCTCCGGGCCGGTCTGCAGGATGCCAATCGCGGGGCCTCGATCCGCCACGCGCGCTCGGCCATTGCCCACGGCCAGGATGATGCGCTCGCTCTCACGCTCGCGGGTTTCTCGATCGGCATGGACGGGCACGATCGTTCTGCAGCATTCACTGCGTTCGAGGCCGCGCTCGCCATCAGCCCATCATCGGCGCTGACCTATATCCTCGGCAGTGTCGTGCTCGGCTGGGGCGGAGATTCCGACCGCGCCATCGAATGGAGCGAGCAAGGCCTAAGGCTCAGCCCGTTCGATTCCTGGGCTTTCGCCGCATTCGACGCCCAGGCGCTCGGGCACTTCCATCGCGGCCGATATGACGAGGCGTGCCGCGCCGCTTACCGCTCGGTTCAAGCCAACCCTCGCCACAGCATCACCCATGTGCAATTGGCCGCAGCACTGGCAAAACTTGGACGATTGCAGGAGGCGAAAGCGGCGGCCGCGCGGGTGCTGGAGCTTCACCCGACGTTCCGCTACGGCCGTCAATTCCAGGGCGTCAACTGCGCGCCGGCGCTCGCCTCCTCGCTTGGCGATGCCCTCCGCGTTGCAGGGCTTCCGGAGTAGTGCTCGGCCCGGCCTGCGCTTACGTGCAACGCGCACTCAGGCCGGATGCACTGAGCTTGGCCATCACCTCGTCGAGATGCGCGGCATCGCGGGTCTCGATGACGAGCTGCAGCAGCGTGGCCTTGGCCGGCAGGTCCGAGAAGGTGCGCTGGTGCGAGACCTCGATGATGTTGGCGCCGGCCTCGGCGAGCAGCGTCGCCACCGCGGCCAATTGCCCGGGTCTGTCGGGGATGTCGAGCGAGAGCTGGGTCAGCCGCCCTTCTCGTGCGAGCTCGCGCGTCAGGACGGAGGCGATCAGCCGCGTGTCGATATTGCCGCCGCTCAGGACGAGGCCGACCTTCTGGCCGGCAAAGCGGGTCCGATCGGACATCAGCGCGGCGAGGCCGGCGGCGCCGGCGCCTTCGACCACCGTCTTCTCGATCGAGATCAGGGTCGCGACAGCACGCTCGAGCTCGGCTTCGTTGACGAGCGCGATGTCGTCGACGAGGCGGCGGACGATTTCGGTAGTGATCTTGCCGGGCGATTTCACCGCGATGCCTTCGGCCAGCGTATCGCCGCGCGCCGGCAGATTGCTCGAATGAATGGCGTTGTACATCGAGGGATAGAGCCAGGCCTCGACGCCCAGGATTCGCAGTGACGGCTTGATCGATTTCGCGGCAATGGCGATGCCGCTGATCAGGCCGCCGCCGCCGATCGGAACGACCAGCGTATCGAGCTCCGGCACGGCGCTCATCATCTCCAGCCCGACGGTGCCCTGCCCCGCGATCACGAGCGGATCGTCGTAAGGGTGGACAAAGATCATTCCCCTGGCTTCGCCGTGGTTGCGGGCGAACGCGGCCGCCTCCTCCAGCGTCGCGCCGGTGACGACGACTTCCGCGCCGTGATGCCTTGTGTTCTCGATCTTCACCATGGGCGTGCCGACCGGCATCACGATGGTGGCGGGAATGCCGAGCCGCTTGGCGTGATAGGCAACGCCCTGCGCGTGGTTTCCGGCCGACATGGCGATCACGCCACGCGCACGCTCTTCCGGCGTCAGCGCCGTGAGGCGGTTGAGCGCGCCACGCTCCTTGAAGGAGGAGGTGAACTGGAGGTTCTCGAATTTGAGCCAGATCTCGCAGCCGCAGATGCTGCTCAGCGTGCGGCTGTAGCTGCAGGGCGTCTCGACGACAGCGCCCTTGATCGTCTCGGCGGCAGCACGAATGTCGCTGGGTGCGACGGGAAAGTCGCTCAGGTCGGGCGATGTGGTTTGGGACAAGTCAGCCATGGGACAGCATAGAGCATTTGCCCGGCTCGGGCGATAAGCCAACCGCTATTTGGTAAATTCCCGGGAACGTGAAGCCCGCCAGAGGGTCCACAGCGTACGCAGCCGTGACGAAGGCTGCAGCGCAAACGGATTGCGGCCGGCTTGCGACAGGCGCTTGAGATCGGCCCTGACCTGGCTCAGCGGCAGAAACGCCGGACGCACCGCCGCCGGCACATCCGCCAGCAGCGACAAGGCCGTAGTCAAATGCTGCTGCGCCTCGCCGGCGAGCTCCGCCAGCACGGCCCGCAGGTTCGACGTCTCCTTGCCGGCGAACACGTCCTCCATCTGGCAGCCATGGCTCGCCAGCACCTGCTGCGGCAAGAATAGCTGCCGGTGCGACGCATCGCGCGGCAGGTTCGTGATGATTTGCACGATGCCCTGCGCCAGCCCGGCATGACGGGCGAGATGTTCGACCGCTTCCGACGGCGGCGCCAGGACCTGCGCGGCCAGACCGAACAATGCCGATGAGGTCGCGGCCAGATAGCCCTCCAGCGCCGCCATGGTCGGCATCGGATCGTTGTAGAGGTCGAACTGGTGCTCGTCGATGAGCAGCGAGAACGGCTCCACCGGCAGATCGAAATCGCGGATCGCGCGCAGCAGCTCGGCCGCGACCGGATTGCCCTCGGCACTGCCGTGGACGAGGCCCGAGAACAGATCGGTCCACCATTGAAACCGGATCTCGCCGGGCAAGGGCTGGCTGACCTGGTCGCGGACGCGGACGATCTCGACGTTGAAGGCATAGAGCGCCAGCAGCGCGCGGCGCTCAGCGGCAGGTGCGAACAGCGTCGCGGCATAACGCGGAAAATCGTGGCTGCGCACGAGATCGGCGCAAAAGGCGACTGAATCGGGCGGCGGCGCGGCGCTGCTCATAGGCTCATGGCACCGCGATCAGCGCCGCCGCGACCCGCCGCCGTTCGCCGATCATGATGTTATAGGTGCGCACGGCCGGGCCGGTCTGCATCGTGTCCAGCACCACCCTCACTGCCTTGAGCGCCTGGCGCAGCTCCGGCGGCGGCAGCCAGAGCCCGGTTCCGGTGCCGATCAGGAGCGTGTCGATGCCGTTGGCGGCTGCGAACACCCGATCCAGCGAATAGCGGTCGATCTTGGCCGGGTCCGTCACGTCCCAGGCCCAGATCGCATCGGGCAGGCACAGCAGCGATCCCCGATGCGACATGCCGGCAAAGGCAAAGCCGCCCTTGCCATAGGCCTCGATCGGCGCCGAGCGCGGAAAATGCGGTGCGTTGGGATCGCCGGCCATCAGTTTCGTCCGAATGAGCTTACTGCCCTCGCCAACTCGCGCGAGGGCAAGCGGTTCGGATCATGCCTTGTTTTTCTTCGCCGGCGTAGCCTCGTCCTTCGCATCTTCGCGATGCTCGCCGACGCCGAGATAGATCAGGATCGGGGCCGCGATGAAGATCGACGTGTAGGTGCCGACCAGCACCACGCCGAACATCATCACCGCGGTGAAGCTGTGGATGGCATGACCGCCGAACAGCAGCAGCGCCAGCAGCGCCAGCGTCACCGTGAAGTGGGTGATGATCGAGCGCGACAGCGTCGAGTTGATGGACTCGTTGAGCAGCTGCGGCATCGGCATCTTCTTGTAGCGACGCAGCATTTCACGGATACGGTCGTAGATGACGACGGTGTCGTTGAGCGAATAGCCGAGAATGGTCAGGAGCGCGGCGATGCTGGTGAGGTCGAAATCGACCTGGCTGATCGACATGAAGCCGATCGTCAGCACGATGTCGTGCACGTTGGCGATCATGGCGCCGAGCGCGAACTGCCATTCGAACCGGAACCAGAGATAGATCAGGATCGAGACGATCGCGAGCATCAGGCCGAGCATGCCGTAGGCCAAGAGCTCGCCGGCGACGCGCGGGCCGAGCACCTCGGTGCGTTGAATGTCGACGCTGTCGCCGAGCGCGCCACGAAGCTTCTGCAGAGCTGCCTGCTGTGCGGCATCGCCGCCCGGCTGTTCCGCAACACGGATCAGGACGTTCTCGGGGCCGCCGAACTGCTGCAGCTGGACTTCGCCGAGGCCCAGCGCGTCGAGCGAGGTGCGCATCGCGGCGATATCAGCGGTGCCGGACCTGGCCTTCACCTCGAGCAGCGTGCCGCCCTTGAAGTCGATGCCGAGGTTCAGCCCGTGGGTGAAGAACAGCGTGATGGCGACGATCGAGAGCGCCGCCGAGATCGGGAAGCTGATGCGGCGGAATCGCGTGAAGTCGAAATGCGTGTTGTCCGGGACGATACGCAGCGACGGCAGCAGGCCGAGGGCGGCGACCACGGTGAGAATGGCGATGAGAACGCCGAGCCCGATGAGAACGGTCTGAGTCACGATCAGGCTCCTAGATCGGCACGCTCTGCGGCCGCTTCCACCGTACCCAGCCGGCGACGATCAGCCGCGTCATGGTGAAGGCGGTGAACACCGTGGTGATGATGCCGATGCCGAGCGTCACGGCGAAGCCGCGCACCGGGCCGGTGCCGATATAGAACAGCACCGCAGCGGCAATGAAGGTGGTGATGTTGGAATCGAGGATGGTCGCCAGCGCCCGCTTGAAGCCGGCGTCGATCGCCGAAATCGCGTTGCGGCCGCCGCGCAGCTCCTCACGGATGCGCTCGTAGATCAGCACGTTGGAATCCACCGCGATGCCGACGGTGAGCACGATGCCGGCGATGCCGGGCAGCGTCAGCGTGGCGTTGAGCAACGACAACAGGCCGAAGATCATTGCGACGTTGATGACCACCGCGATGTTGGCGAACACGCCGAACAGCCGGTAGGTCAGCAGCATGAAGACGACGACCAGGATCGAGCCGACGTAAGCCGCCAGCTCGCCCTTCTCGATCGAATCCTGGCCGAGGCCCGGACCGACGGTGCGTTCCTCGACCACCGTGAGTGGTGCCGGCAACGCGCCGGCGCGCAGGAGAATCGCAAGATCGTTGGCCGATTGCACGGTGAAGCTGCCGGAGATCTGGCCCTGGCCACCGGTGATGGGCTCGCGGATGACCGGCGCCGAGATCACCTTGTTGTCGAGCACGATCGCGAACGGCAGCCCCACGTTCTCCTGCGTGGCCTGCGAGAATTTGCGCGCGCCCGAGGTGTTGAACTTGAAGCTGACGACCGGCTCACCGGTGCGCTGGTCGAAGCTCGCCTGGGCATCGGTCAAATCGCCGCCGGCGACCAGCACCTGCTTCTTGACCACATAGGGCGTGGGCGGCGGCGAGGCGCTCATCAGCAGCTCGGATTCCGGCGGCAACCTGCCCGCTTGCGCCTGATCCGGCGGCACTGACGTGTCGACCATGCGGAATTCCATCTTCGCGGTCCTGCCCAGCAGCTCCTTCAGGCGGGTCGGGTCCTGAAGGCCGGGGACCTGCACCAGGATGCGGTCATTGCCCTGGCGCTGGATCACGGGTTCGACGGTGCCGAGCTCGTTGACGCGGCGTTCGACGATCTGAATCGACTGCTCGATGGTCTTGCGCAGGCGATCGAGCATCGCGGCCTGCGGGACGCTCAGGCGAATCCCCCCGCCGCCGGCATCGCTGACCTCGAGGTCGCGCTGGCCACTGGATCCCATCAGGCCGCCCAGCGGCTGGGACAATTCGCGCAGCTTGGCGAGCGCAGCCTGAACGTCACTTTCCTTGGTGATGCGCACTTCGGCCGCGTCGTTGCGCACGACCACACCGCCGGTGAAGCCGATCTTGGCATCGCGCAGGGTGCGGCGAACGTCGTCACGGACCTGGTCGAGCCGCTCCTTCTTCACGTAGTTGGAATCGACCTCGAGCAGCAGATAGGAGCCGCCCTGCAGGTCGAGCCCGAGCACGAGCCGACGCTGCGCCCAGGCGGGCCAGGTCTTGACCTGGGCCTCGGGGAAGAAGTTCGGGACCGCGCAGAGGCACACGATCAGCGCCGTCAGGATGATCCCGAGCGCCTTCCACCGCGTGAAATACAACATCGACTGGACCTGTCAGATCAGGAGACTTGAAATGCTCGCGGACGCGCTCACTTCGACGCGGCGTCGTCCTTGGCAGCTTCCTTGCTATCCTTGGATTCCTTGGCCGGCTCGCCCTTGGCGCGCACGCCGGAGATCATCTGGCGCATCTGCCGCACCCGCACGCCGTCGGAAATCTCGAACTCGATCTGGTCGTCGTCGACGACCTTGGTGACCTTGCCAACGAGGCCGCCCGAGGTCACGACCGTGTCGCCGCGGCGGATGTTCTTCACGAGGTCGGCGTGGTCGCGGACCTTCTTCTGCTGCGGGCGCAGAATCAGGAAGTACATGATCACGAAGATCAGGGCGAACGGCAGCAGCGACATCAACATGCTGTTGGTGTCACCGGCGCCCGCGGCCTGGGCATACGCAGGGGTAATCAGCATTCGGACGATCCTCGTGAGAACGGGGGAAAGCCGGTCAGGCCCTTAAAGGCGACCGGTTCGGTCAAATTCGCGCGGACTATAGCGGCCATTGCCCTAATTGCAACGCTGCCAGACCGCTCATTTAGCCACCTTGCGGCGGCTCCTCAGGCCCGATAAGGCTGCGTTCTCAGGAACTTCGGACATGCCCAAAAACCTCAGCAAAAGCCCGGCCGGCAAAGGCCCCCGCACCCCTGCCCGAATGCCCGCCCGCGTCGCGGCAAAACGCCCCAAGGGGACTTCCAAGGGGACTTCCAAGGGGACTTCCAAGGGGGCCGCCAAGGCGTCCCTCGAGGCCGTCGCGGACCTCTCCCAGGAGCGCATCGTCCGCGCGCTCGAGACCATTGCGGCGCCCCTCGCCGCCCAGGGCAAGCCGATCGTTGCCGCTGAGTCGTTCGAGCGAGCGGACGCCTATGTCTGGCATCCCGACGGCCGCCTTGCGGCGGTGCCGCGAGTCAGCCGCGTCGAGCTGTTCCTGCTGAAGGGCGTCGACCGGATGCGCGACATTCTGATGGAGAATACCGAGCGTTTCGCCAATGGCCTGCCCGCCAACAACGCCCTGCTCTGGGGCGCCCGCGGCATGGGCAAGTCGTCGCTGGTGAAAGCCGCGCATGCCAGCATCAATGCGGACCGCAAACCGGCCGAGAAGCTGAAACTGATCGAGATCCATCGTGAGGACATCGAAACACTACCGATGCTGATGGAGAAGCTCCGCGACGCCAGCTTCCGCTTCATCGTGTTCATCGATGACCTCTCCTTCGACGGCAATGACGCGTCGTACAAGTCGCTCAAGGCGGTGCTCGAAGGCGGCATCGAGGGCCGGCCCGAAAACGTCATCCTCTACGCCACCTCGAACCGCCGTCATTTGCTGGCGCGCGACATGATCGAGAATGAGCGCTCGACCGCGATCAATCCCGGCGAAGCCGTCGAGGAAAAAGTTTCGCTGTCGGATCGCTTCGGCCTCTGGCTCGGCTTCCATCGTTGCAGCCAAGACGAATACCTCGCCATGGTGCGCGGCTATTGCAGCCATTTCGGCATCAAGATCGATGACGAGACGCTGGAGCGCGAGGCGCTGGAATGGTCGACGACGCGCGGCTCACGCTCGGGCCGCGTCGCCTGGCAGTTCGTGCAGGAGCTGGCCGGACGGCTCAGCGTGAAGCTGACGGCGAAGTAGGGTTGGCTCTAACTCAACCCACAACTGTCATTCCCCGCGAAAGAATCCAGTACGCCGCGGCCTATCGGCTCAACAACAACTGTCTCTGGAATACTGGATCGCCCGCTCCAGTGTGCAAGTGCGCACAAGGCGGGCGATGACACCGTTGGTATGTGAGAGCCTGACGGCGCCTCACGCCCCGTTCAGGAATTGAAGCGGGTCAACCGGGCTCGATCCCTTGCGGATCTCGAAGTGGAGCTGCGGCGACGCCACTTCCCCGGATTGACCCGACTTGGCAATGACCTGGCCGCGCTTGATGGTATCGCCGCGCTTCACCAGCAGCTCACTCGCATGGGCATATGCGGTGACGTAGCCGTTGGAGTGCCGAACCAGGACCAGATTGCCGTAACCTTTCAGCTCGTTGCCGGAATAGGCGACGACGCCGTCCTCGGCTGCCTTGACCGGCGTGCCCTCGGGCACCGCGAGATTGATGCCGTCATTGGACTTGCCGTTGGTCTTGGCGCCGTAGCTCGTGACCACCTTGCCGCGCACCGGCCAGCGGAAGGTCGGCAGCGCACTGGTGGTCTCCGCAGCCTTGGCCGGAACTTCGGCGGGCTTCTCTTCGACATTGGCCGTGGCCTGCGCCAGGCGTGCGCTCTGCACGGGCGCAGCGGCGGCCATCTTCGTTGCGGGCGCCGGAGCAGCGGCGACGGGCTGCAGGGTCCCGGCGACGGGAGCGACCCCGACCGGCGCTGCAGCGACCGGAGCTCCGACGGCGGCGGTCTTTGCCCCCGGCACCGTCAGCTTGGCGCCGAGCTTGAGCTTGGCCGACGGATCGAGGCCGTTGGCGCGGGCCAGCTCGGCCGCAGAAATATGGTTCTTGCGGGCGATGCTGGCGAGCGTGTCGCCATGATTGACGTAGTGGGTGCTCGGCGGCGCAGCGATGGCCGCAACCGGCTTCGCAGCGGGAGCTGCCGCGACCGGAGTCACCGCCGGCGCGGGTGCGGCGGCCGTGGCCGGATGCGGAATGATCAGCTGCTGGCCGGGCGAGAGTGCGCGCGGCCCCTTGTAGCCGTTGGCGGCGAGGATCGCCTGCGGCGTGACGTGATAGCGCTTGGCGAGCACGTCGAGCGTGTCGCTGGTGCCGACGATGATCTTGGTCCCGCCGGCTGGCTGGGCGGCGGCAACGGAGCGCGGCGGCACGGTGGCCGTGGTCTCCAGATGCGGCTGCGCCGGGGGTACGTAGGAGCCGACGCCGCGTCCACCACCGGACACGCCGCCACCCGAAGCGGCGGGATAGGATTGCGGTGCGGACACCGCCGGCGGCGGCAGCGGCTGCGACTGATAATAACCGGGCTGCGTCTGCGGCCGCGCATATTGCGGCAGCTCACGCTGCGGCGGCGGGGCCTGCTGCACCGAACCGGTCGCCTCGGACGAAAAGGGATTGGAGAAGTTCGACTGGGACAGCCGCGACGACATGTCGGCGCTGCACCCTGCGAAGCTGAAGGAGATCAGCGCCAGCACCGCGACCTGCGGCACGCGGCGCGAGTAAAGCAACTCGGCGACAGCGGACATGGTTACTCACTCGTACGCAACTGAACTGGTGTTTTAAGTAAACACGCGCCGAGTAAATAACGGCTTAACCCTCCCAATAAGATGTTGGCGGCACAGCCAATCCGGGAATCTACAGCTCGCGCGCCACTCCGGGCAGTGCCGGCACGAAGCGGACCTCGACGAGTTCCTTGCGTTCGATCCCGGCTTCGCTGCGGGTCAGGCGGATCAGCGTCTGCACGCCCTGGTGCGGGCCGACCGGTGCGATCAGGATGCCGCCAACCTCAAGCCGCTCGACCAAATTGTCCGGAATCTGCTCCATCGCGGCTGTGACGATGATGCGGTCGAACGGGCCGATATTGGGCGGCAGGTTGAGGCCGTCACCCAGCATCACCTCGACATTGTGACAGCCGAGCTGTTCGAGCCTGGCGCGTGCCGTGTCCGCAAGCTTGCGATAGCGCTCGACCGTCAGGACCTGGCCAGCGAGCCGCGACAGCACGGCCGCCTGATAGCCGGAACCGGTCCCGATCTCGAGCACGCGGTGCTGCTTCCGGAGATGAAGCTGCTCGGTCATGTAGGCCACGACGAAGGGCTGGCTGATGGTCTGCCCACAGGCAATCGGCAGCGCACTGTCGCAGTAGGCGCCCTCGCGATCGGCCTCGTCGACGAAAAGCTCGCGCGGCACCTCCTCCATGGTTCGCAGCACCGCCTGATCGCTGATGCCCCGACGCCTCAGCGTGAGCTGAAACATCATCTTTTCCGGCGGGTGCTGATGGGAGGTCATTGCCTACTTGTGCTGTCTTGCCCGGGCCCGCTGGGCGTCAAGCCCGGGCGCGAGAATCTGTTCCTGCTCAGGAACTCATGATAGCCTTCGAGCGGAGCATTTGACCACAGATTGGCTTGCCGCGGGCGAGCCGCGATGACCATTTTCAGACATCCGTTCGTCGAAACGCGCATTGCGTCGATTCGTGTTATCTGCGAACGTTTTTGGCGATGGGCAAGGACTCAACTATGACCGCGACAGGGCTTTCCGGCCGCTCTGTATTCCTCGTCGAGGACGAGGTGATGATCAGGATGATGGTCGCGGACATGCTCGAAGAGCTCGGCTACAAGGTCGCGGCCGAGGCGGGCGACATTACCGAGGCCATGCGGCTCGCCCAGGCGACCGAATTCGACATCGCCATTCTCGACGTCAACGTCAACGGCAAGGTCATCTCGCCGGTCGCCGACGTGATCAAGGCGAAAGGCTGCCCGTTCATCTTCGCCACCGGCTACGGCTCCTCCGGCCTGCCCGAGCAGTACCGCGACCGGCCGGCGCTCCAGAAGCCTTTTCAGCTCGACGCGCTCGGCAAGACCATCGAAGCCGCGCTCCGCGGCAGCTAGGAGATTTCCGTAGCACGGATTTCGCTGCGCTCCATCCGGGCTACAGGACCATCGCAGGCCGCTATTTCAGGGTCGCGCTCAGCTCTTCCGAAAAGGCTTCGTTGGTCCGGTCGAGCCGAAGCGGCGTCACCGAGACATAGCGCTCGCGAAGCGCCGCCAGATCCGTGCCATCGGCCGGCGTATCCATCATCGCAGCGCGCTCGAAGCCGATCCAGAAATAGGGGTTGCCCCGGCCGTCCTTGCGCTCGTCGATCCTGAGGAAGCCCAGATTGCGCTTGCCCTGGCGCGTGACGCGGATGCCCAGCACATCCTCCGGCGCGCAGGACGGGAAGTTGACGTTGATGACGGTGTCCTTCGGGATGCCCGCAGCAATCACCTTGCGCAGAATGTCTGGCCCGAATTTGCGCGCGGTGTCCCACGGCGGGCGCTCGCGGGTCTCGACGCTGAACTCCTGCGACAGCGCGAACGACGGCAACCCCAAGATAGTGCCTTCCAAGGCGCCGGCGATCGTGCCGGAATAGACCACGTCCTCGGCGACGTTGCGGCCCTTGTTGACCCCGGACAGCACGACGTCGGGCAGCTTGGGCCCCAGGATATGGCGCGCGCCCATTATGACGCAGTCGGTCGGCGTGCCCCGCACGGCAAAGTGCCGTGGCCCGACTTCGCGCAGGCGCAAGGGATCGTTCAGCGACAGCGAATGCGACACGCCGGACTGATCGAGCTCGGGTGCGACCACCCAGACGTCGTCGGACAAGGCGCGCGCGATCTCCTCCACGACCTTGAGGCCGGGGGCGTGAATGCCGTCGTCGTTGGTGCAGAGAATGCGCATGCGAAGGGTCGATTCCAGAAAAGCGGGGTCTAAGCCGTCTTATCCGGCTCCGGCCGATCAGGCAAACCGGACGCTTGGAGCCCGGGCGGCAGGTTCCCGACCAATCCTGTTACCTTCGGATGCGCCATTGCGGCAGGAAGCGCGCCAGCCGCCCCTCCGCACGCAGCTTCATCGCCGGCATGGCCGGACTGACGACTGGAGCCTCGATCACGCCGAGCGCCTCCAGTTGCGCAACCAGCGGATTCGACTCCGGCGGCTGCGGAAAGCGTTCGCGTGCCACCGTCAGCGCCTTGTCGAAGTCGGACGCATTGACACCGGGCTTGGCCCGCCGGCCCTGCACGAGATCGTCGTCCCAGAGCCGCGCGATCTCGATGTCGAGCACGCCGCGCAGGCGCTGATCCACGGCCTGGATGCCGGCACCCGTCACCGCCCATTGTCGGCCGACCCAGAAGATGTCGCGGTGCAAGGCCATGAACGGTGGGTTCGCTTTGAAGGGTGGGCAGCAGGATAACCGGCCACCCGATCCGCGCAACCCTAGTCGCGGCCGATCACCTTCACGCCGCCCATATAGGGCCGCAGCACGTCGGGGACCGCGATCGAGCCGTCCTCCTGCTGATAGGTCTCCATCACCGCGATCAGCGCGCGGCCGACCGCGGTGCCGGAGCCGTTCAGCGTGTGCACGAAGCGCGGCTTGCCGTCGGGACCGCGCGAGCGCGCATCCATGCGCCGGGCTTGGAAGTCGCCGCAGACAGAGCAGCTGGAGATCTCGCGGAACATGCCGCCCTCGCCCTGCCCGGGCATCCAGACTTCGATGTCATAGGTTTTTTGCGACGAGAAGCCCATGTCCCCCGCGCAGAGCGTCATCACCCGATAATGCAGGTCGAGCTTCTGCAGCACCTGCTCGGCGCAGGACAGCATCCGCTCCAGCTCGTCCTTGCTGGTTTCGGGTGTCGTGATCGAGACCAGCTCGACCTTGGTGAACTGGTGCTGGCGGATCATGCCACGGGTGTCGCGCCCCGCAGCGCCCGCCTCGGCGCGGAAGCACGGTGTCAGCGCCGTGAGACGCATCGGCAGTTGCTTCTCGTCGAGGATGGATTCGCGCGCGAGGTTGGTGAGCGAGACTTCCGCGGTCGGAATGAGGCCGAGACGTTCGGTCCTCAGGCGCTCCTGGTCGGGTGCAGCGAGAAGCTCGCCCTTGATCGCCCAGAACTGATCGTCCTCGAATTTCGGCAATTGTCCGGTGCCGAACATCACCTCGTTGCGCACCAGCAGCGGCGGATTGATTTCGGTGTAGCCATGCTCGGTCGTGTGCAGGTCGAGCATGAACTGGCCGATTGCGCGTTCGAGTCGTGCCAAGCCCTTCTTCAGCACCACGAAGCGCGCCCCGGAGAGTTTTGCCGCCGCCTCGAAATCCATGTAGCCGAGCGCGGTGCCGAGATCGTCATGTAGCTTCGGCGCAAAGCTGTAATTGCGCTTGTTGCCGAACACATGGTGCTGCACGTTGCCGTGCTCGTCGACACCGTCGGGCACGTCGTCAAACGGAATGTTCGGGATCGCCGACAGCTCTTTTGTCAGCTCTTCGTCGGCGGCCTTGGCGGCAGCTTCGAGCTCAGGCATCGTGGTCTTGAGCTCCGCAACCTCGGCCATCAACTTGGCCGCGCGCGCCTCGTCCTTGGCCTTCTTGGCGTCACCGATCTCCTTGGAGGCCGCGTTGCGCCGCGCCTGGGCCTGCTCGGAGGCCAGGATCGCCGCGCGCCGCTTCTCGTCAATCGCGAGCAGCGAAGCCGACATCGGCTTGAGGCCGCGCCGCGCGAGGCCGGCGTCGAAGACTTGCGGATTGTCGCGGATCGATTTGATGTCGTGCATGGCAGTGGTCCTGGATCGGCGCGTAAACAATCAACGTCGAATGTTGTCAGTTTACATTGGCGCGCGTCCTAGCACAGCTGTCATCATCCGCGAAGGCGGATGATCCAGTATTCCAGAGACGGCGGTGATTCCTCGAGGGGTCGCGGCGTACTGGATTCGCCGCATCCGCGGGGAATGACGGCGGAGGACGTGGGCCGCGCTACTCCGCCGGATTGGCCGGCGTCGACACGTCGGTGCCGGTGGTCGTCTGCGCGGCTGCCGCCTTCTTCTCCACCATCCCCACGGCGATGATCGAGCCCTCGTAGAGCGCCAGCAGGGGGATCGCGAGCGAGCACTGGCTGAGCACGTCGGGCGGGGTCAGCACGGCCGCGATGACGAAAGCGATGACGATGAAATAGCGGCGCTTCTCGCGCAGCATTTTCGAGGTGACGATGCCGATCCGGCCGAGCAAAGTCAGGATCACCGGAAGCTGGAAGGCGATGCCGAAGGCGAAGATCAGCGACATCATCAGCGACAGATATTCGCCGACCTTGGGCAATAGCTGGATCTGCGCGGTCTCGTCGCTGCCGGCCTGCTGCATGCCGAGCGAGAAGCGCACCAGCATCGGCAGCACGACGAAATAGACCAGCGCCGCGCCGAGCACGAAGAAGAACGGGGTCGCGACCAGATACGGCAGGAAGGCCTGCTTCTCGTGCTTGTAGAGGCCGGGCGCGACGAATTTGTAGATCTGCGTCGCAACGATCGGGAACGAGATGAAGCCGGCCCCGAACAGGGCGAGCTTGAGCTGGGTGATGAAATATTCCAGCAGCGCCGTGTAGATGAATTTCGAGTTCTCGGGACCCGCGACCCACACAAACGGCCACACCAGCACGTTGTAGATCTGCTTGGCGAAGAAGAAGCAGAAGATGAAGGCCACGCCAAAGCCGAGCAGCGCCTTGATCAGCCGCGAGCGCAGCTCGATCAGATGGTCCATCAGCGGGGCTTTGCTGGCCTCGATATCGGCGTCGGTCATGACGCTTTGGCGTCCTTGATCGTTTCGGATGGCGCGGTGTCCTGCGCAACCGGCGCCTGTTCGACCTCACGGGTGATCGCGAGCGGCTCGTTGGCGGCCGCATGCGCCTCGGCCTCAATGAAGGTCGCAGGCGTCGGCGCTTCCGGCGTCATGGGCGTCGCCGGCGCTTCACTTGAAGTCGCAGGCGGTTCGACAGCGGTCGTTGCGGATGTCTCGGCCGGCTTGTCCAACGCGTCGACACGGAGCGCGTCGCTGACGTCCTTCTGCAGCGAGGTCAGCGGATTGAATCCGGTAGCAGCCTCCTTGACCTCGTCGAAGCTCTTCTTGAGGTCGGCCATTTCGGCCTCGCGCATCGCTTCCTGGAACTGGCCCTGGAATTCGGCGGCCATCTTGCGCGCCTTGCCCATCCACTGCCCGACCATGCGCAACACGCCCGGCAGCTCTTTCGGGCCGATGGCGATCAGGGCCACGACCCCGATGAGGACCAGTTCACTCCACCCGATGTCGAACATGAGGTCTTCCGTTCACGCGAAGCCGCAATCGGCCCAATCCCTTGCGCGCAGGATCGGGGCCGCTACCCGCGTCTCGCGTACTCTCTGGCTCAGACGGCCTTGCTGCCGACGTCGGACCGCGCCGCGGTCGGCGCACCATTGTGCTCGATCGACTTGGCGGGCTCGGGCTTCTCGGCAGGCTTGTCGTCGTCCTGCATGCCCTTCTTGAACGCCTTGATGCCCTGCGCCACGTCGCCCATCAGATCCGAAATCTTGCCGCGGCCGAACAGCAGCAGGACCACTGCGATCACCAGGATCCAGTGCCAAATGCTGAGTGAACCCATCCTGCAACCCTCCAAACGCGCATGGCCGGGGACCCGGCCGATCTTCACCGAAACCTAGGCTTGGCAGGCCTCAAAAACAAGGACCAAGGCAGCGCCAATTCGCTGTGGGCGCTACGTAATCTTGCTAGTGTTAACTGTCGCAGGGGACCCGTACTTCGCCGGGGCGTCACTCCTCGGCGCCGCCCTCGCCGCCCCCCTCATCGCCGCCTTCCGGCGGGCTCTCGGGCTCGACCGCAGGCGCGAGCGCGAGATCGAGCTCATCGCCCGGTTCCAGCGGATCCTCGTCCTCCCGCAGAGCCGGATCATCCGACGGGGTCGGCACGCTGAATCCGGTCGGCAGACGCGAATCCAGCAATCCCGTACCTTTCAGCTCCTCGAGGCCCGGCAGATCGCCGAGCTGTTCCAGGGTGAACTGCGACAGGAAGTCCTCGGTGGTTCCGAAGGTCAGCGGGCGGCCGGGCGTCTTGCGCCGGCCACGCGGCTTGATCCAGCCGGTCTCCAGCAGCACATCGAGCGTGCCCTTCGAGGTGACGACGCCACGGATCTCCTCGATCTCGGCGCGAGTCACGGGCTGGTGATAGGCGATGATCGCCAGCACCTCGATGGCAGCGCGCGACAGGCGGCGCGTCTCGGTGCTCTCCCGCGTCATCAGCCAGGCGAGATCGCCGGCTGTGCGGAACGTCCATTTGTTGGCAACGCGGACGAGATTGACCCCACGCAAGGCGTAGTCAGCCTGCAGCTGTTCGAGCGCGGCCTTGACATCGACACCCTCGGGCATGCGTTTGGCCAGCGTCGCGGTATCCAGCGGTTCACTCGAGGCGAACAGCAGGGCTTCCAGCAGCCGCAATTCCTCGGGACGTGCCTGGGTTTCGTTCTCCATCGGCTCGGCCTCTTCTACCCGCACTTCAGCCAGGCTTGCCATGGCAGATTCTCCTTCTTGCACTTAACCGACCGGCGCATCAGGCGCAGGAGCTGCGTCCGGAACCGGTTTTGGGCGCCCCTTCCGGAAATAGATGGGCGCAAACGCCTCTTTCTGGTTCAGCTCCAGCTGACCTTCGCGCACCAGTTCCAGTGCGGCGGCAAAGCTCGAGGCGAACACCGTCGCGCGCTGCGTCGGATCGGCGACATGCCGGATCAGGAAATCGTCGAGCACGCCCCAATCGTCCTGCTCGGTGATGCTGCCGACCAGTCGCTCCAGTGTGGCGCGCGCCTCGGCGAGCGACCACACGGTGCGCTTGGCCAGATGCACGCTCGCCAGCACGCGCGACTGGCGCTGGGAGGCATAGGCGGTGAGCAAATCGTACAGCGTCGCCGTGTATTTCGGATGCTTGATCTCGGCGATCTGCTCGGGCTCGCCGCGCGCGAAGATGTCGCGCTGCAATTGCGGCCTGTTCATCAGGCGATTGGCAGCCTCGCGAATGGCCTCCAGCCGGCGCAGACGGTTGGCGAGCGCGGTGGCCATCTGCTCGGCGCTCGGGCCTTCCGCGCTCGGCGGCTCCGGCAGCAGTAGGCGCGACTTCAGGAAAGCGAGCCATGCCGCCATGACGAGATAGTCGGCGGCAAGCTCGAGCCGGATCTTCCGCGCGGCCTCGATGAAGTGGAGATACTGGTCGGCCAGCGCCAGAATCGAGATCTTGGCGAGGTCCACCTTCTGCTGTCGCGCCAGCGCGAGCAGCAGGTCGAGCGGGCCCTCATAGCCCTCGACGTCCACCACCAACGCCGGCTCACCCTCGGCAAGCTCTGCGGGCCGCCCGGTCTCGAAAGATAGAATTTCTGCGGTCATGCGGATGCCGTATTTGCCCGTGCGATCAATGCGTCCAGCTCAGTGCGCGCGGCAGTGCGGTCGAGCGGCTGCGGCGCCTTGCGCGCGGCGAGCGCGGCATTAGCCCGCTCGAGCGCCCGGTCCGACAGCAGAGGCGTCTGACCGGCAACAGCACGCATCTCGTCGATATTGCCGTTGCAATGCAGGGCCACGTCGCAGCCGGCCGCGAAGATGGCGCGGGTCCGCTCGGCGATATTCCCCGACAGCGCGTTCATCGACACGTCATCACTCATCAACAAACCCTGGAACCCGATTGCGCCGCGAATCACGTCAGCAATCATTCTCGCAGATGTCGTCGCCGGATGGGCGGGGTCGACCGCGCTAAACACAACATGTGCAGTCATGGCCATCGGCAGGTCCGAGAGCGGCTTGAACGCGGCAAAGTCGGTCTGTTCCAGCTCATCCCTCGGCGTATCGACCGTCGGCAGCTTGAGATGGGTGTCGGCGGTGGCCCGGCCATGGCCGGGAATGTGCTTGAGGACCGGCAGCACGCCGCCCTGCTCCAGCCCTTCGGTGACGGCGCGCGCGATCGCCGCGACCTTGGCCGGCTCAGTGCCGTAAGCCCGGTTGCCGATGACGGCATCGGCGCCCGGCACCGGCACATCGGCCAGCGGCAGGCAGTCCACGGTAATGCCGAGATCTGCGAGATCGGCTGCGATCAGGCGGGCGGACAGGCGCGCCGCGGTGAGCCCGAGCGCCGAATCAGTGTCGTACAAGGTCGAGAAAACGGCGCCCGGGGGATAGACAGGCCAGTGCGGCGGACCCAGCCGCTGCACCCGTCCACCTTCCTGGTCGATCAGCACGGGGGCGTCGGCGACACCAGCCACCGTCCGCAATTCTGCAACCAATGCAGCGACTTGGGCTGGCGTTGCGACATTGCGCTTGAAGAGGATGAAGCCCCATGGGCGCTGGTCGCGGATAAACTCCCGCTCGACGGCGGTCAGTTCCGTTCCGGATACGCCGGTAATGAAGGCCCGCGTGCTCATAACGGCCGATTAACCCTGACCCGCGAGGGGGTCAAGGAAACGGCCGTTAATTCCTCTGGACGAAGCACGCCGACAAGCCGGCGGACTTCAGGCTGTTGCACGCGTGCGTCGCCTCCTCCGCCGAGCCATAGGGCCCAGCGAAGGCGCGGTAGACGACTCCCTTGCCCTTGTCGGTCAGGTCGACGCGCTTGATCACCGGCGAACGGGAGCCGAGCACGCTGCCATACTTGCTCTGAAGCACGCGGTACGACGCGGCGGCGCTCTCCTCGCTCTGCTGCGAAGAGACCTGCACGACGTAGCCGCCACCGCTGCTGGCGGGCGCCAGCTGGGTCGGAGCGGTCGCCGCCATCCGCTGCGGCGGTTCGGTGGCCGGGACGGATTGCGGTGCCAGCGACATCGGCTGGTTGGCGCTGGCATTGGCCGAGATCGGCGGATTGCGCGGCGCGGCCGATGCCGCGGGCGCAGCAACAGGCTTCGGTGCAGGCGCGGGCTTGGCGGCAGCAGCCGATTGCGGCGTGCCGCTATCGGTCTGATCGCCCTTCACCGCGACAGTCCTGATCGGGCGCGGTGAATTGTTCGGCAGTGTGCCGTTGCTCGCGGTCGTGCTCGGCGGCGGCACCGCAGACGGCGACACGCTCGCAACCGACGGCGGGTTCGCATTCTGATTCAGCGGTGGGAACACCACGCGAGGACCGCCCGCCCTGGCGTTCACGTCCACCGGCGCCTCTTCGCGCGGCACGATCTTTTCGGTGCCGTCGCCGCTCACCATGCGATCCGGCACCTTGGCCGAGGAATCCGCCGGCGCCGGCACGATCTTGGTCGGCGTGTTGTCGGCCTTGATGATCGGCGGCTCGCCGCTGCGGGGCGAGCCAATGTAAGTCTTGTAGGCGAAGGCTGCGCCGGTGCCGACCACGGCCAGTGCCAGGATCGCCGCGACCGTCATCATGCCGCCGCGTTGCCTTTTGGGCTCGTCGTCGGCCTCTGCGTCGGGATAGTCGCTCTGATACGCGTAGGGATCGTCGGGATAGGCCGGATCGCGCTGATAGTCCTGCTCCCCTGCCTCGAGCCGGCCATAGAGCGCATCGTCGTAGCGCGACGGATCCGGCTGCTGATGCGGCTCCTGATAGGCTTGCTGCTGGTAGGCCTGATCCGGCTGGTAAGCCTGATCCTGATAGGCGTGGTCCGCATAAGCCTGCTGCTGACGCGGTTCAGGTTCCGGCGCCGCGGGTTGGGCTGAATAGCGATGCAACGGATGGATCGGGTTGACCGAGACGGGATAGTCAGGCTCGGGGGCTGGCGCCGGCTGCGGCTGCACATTGGCGCGCCGCATCCATGAGGGCGGCCCGGCCGCTGGCGGTGAAGCCTGCTCCGCATAGTCCTGCTGATAATCGTCCTGCCGATAGCCGTCGTCCTGATAGCTCTGCGCCGGCGCAGGAGCAGCCAGTGGACGCGCGCCGGGCCGCGATTGCGCGGCGAACGGATCGGTCTGCCCGATCAGGCGGGCAAGCTCAGCCAAGGGATCGCTGTCTGCCCTGCCATGCTGGTCGGTGCCGCGACCATAGTCATCGGAAGGAAACGGTCTGTCCTGATATCGTTCGGCCATCGTGATGATGCGTCCCTTCGGGAAAGCCGCGCGCCCCTCGACCAAGGCACGGCTTTCGACCCACAAGGCATTCAACCAAGTCTCAGCGATCCGGCTTCTGCCGGTACCCCCAACAAATCCCCTAAGTAGTTCGCCCCAAACTACCGCATCTCGTTCGGGGCATGGACGCCGAGGATGGCAAGGCCCGATGCCAGAACCGAGACGACGCCCTGGACCATGGCCAGTCGCGCCTTTGTAAGATCTGCATCATTATTGATAATGAAGCGTAAATAGGGCAAATCCCGCCCTTTCGTCCAAAGTGCGTGAAATTCGCTGGCTAAATCATAGAGATAAAAGGCAATTCGATGCGGCTCATGGGCCGCGGCGGCGGCCTCCAGCATGCGCGGATAAATTGCGAGTCGCTTAAGAAGGTCGAGCTCGACAGGGTCCGAGAGCCGTTCCACCGCCGACTCAGCGAGCCATGCGATGCGCTGACCGGCGTCCTCCGGCAGCTCCGGGAACACCTCCGCCCGGGCGTTGCGGAAGATCGAGTGGCCACGGGCGTGACCATACTGGACGTAGAACACCGGGTTGTCGCGCGACTGTTCCATGACCTTTGCGAGGTCGAAGTCGAGCACCGCATCGTTCTTGCGGTAGAGCATCATGAAGCGGACGGCGTCCTGGCCGACTTCATCCACCACCTCACGCAAGGTGACGAAGTCCCCGCTCCGCTTCGACATTTTCACCGGCTCGCCATTGCGCAGCAGCTTGACGAGCTGGACGATTTTGACGTCGAGCGACCCCTTGCCCGACGTCGTCGCCTTCACCGCCGCCTGCATGCGCTTGATGTAGCCGCCATGGTCGGCGCCCCAGACGTCGATCATCTCGGCAAAGCCACGGTCGAACTTGTTCTTGTGGTAGGCGATGTCGGAGGCGAAGTAGGTGTAGGAATTGTCCGACTTGATCAGGGGACGATCGACGTCATCACCGTAAGCCGTCGCCCTGAACAGCAACTGCTCGCGGTCTTCCCAATCCTCGACCGGCGCGCCCTTCGGCGGCGGCAGGCGGCCTTCATAGATATCGCCCTTGGCCTTCAGGAAATCGATGGTCTCGGCAACCTTGTTGTTGCCGGTCTCGAGCAGCGAGCGCTCCGAGAAGAACACGTCGTGGCGGATGTTGAGGGCGGCGAGATCGTCCTTGATCTCGTCCATCATCATCGCGATCGCCTTGGCGCGCACGGTTGGCAGCCACTCGGCTTCGCGCTTGGCGAGCAGCTTGTCGCCGTGCTCCTCCGCAAGGGCCTGCCCAACCGGTTTCAGATAGTCGCCGGGATAGAGCCCTTCCGGGATCGCGCCGATGTCCTCACCGAGCGCCTCGCGATATCGCAGGAAGGCGGAGCGCGCGAGCACATCGACCTGGGCGCCGGCATCGTTGATGTAATATTCGCGCGTGACGTCGTGGCCGGCGAACTGGAGCAGGCTTGCCAGCGCGTCGCCGAACACGGCGCCGCGGCAATGACCGACATGCATCGGCCCGGTTGGATTGGCCGAGACGTATTCGACGTTCACCTTGGAGCCGCCGTGGACGCGGCCGTAATCGGAGCCCTCGCGCAGCACCGTGCGCAGAGCCTCCGCCCAGGCAGCAGGCTTCAGCGTCAGATTGATGAAGCCGGGACCAGCGACATCGACCTTGGCGATCAGCGCGTCGGCGCGCAGCCGCTCGGCGATCTGCTCGGCGAGATCGCGGGGCTTTGCCTTGGCCTCTTTCGCCAGCACCATTGCGGCATTGGTCGCCATGTCGCCATGGGAGGCGTCGCGCGGCGGCTCGACCACCAAGCGCGAGAAATCGATGCCCTCGGGCCAGCTGGAGTCCTTCGCAAGCGCGCGGCAGGCGGCGTGCACGCGTGCGAGCACGTCGGCGAACAGATGCAGGGATGAGGATGTCTGGGGCATGGCCGCCGCCTAACGCAAATCCGGGGTCGAGTCAAAGAGCCGCTGATGCTCGGTCAGAGCGAAACGGTCAGTCATCCCGGCAATGAAATTGCCGATCCGGCGGGCCCGGGCGCCCTCGTCGTCTGCTTCCGCCCCGAGCAGCCATTCCGGCGGCAGCTCGCTGGGGGATTTCAGGTATTTCGCGAACAGGTCGAACAGAATCTGCTCCGCCTCCCCCATCACCCGCATCACCCGCTCGTGGCGATACATGTGCTGGTAGAGGAAGGTCTTGATGGCGGCCTCCTCCTCGGCA
Source organism: Bradyrhizobium guangxiense (assembly GCF_004114915.1). Classification (NCBI taxonomy): domain Bacteria; kingdom Pseudomonadati; phylum Pseudomonadota; class Alphaproteobacteria; order Hyphomicrobiales; family Nitrobacteraceae; genus Bradyrhizobium; species Bradyrhizobium guangxiense. The sequence continues at coordinate 3,439,273 of NZ_CP022219.1, forward strand.
ACCTCGGCCGGGAACGCGACCAGGGCCCGGCTCTGCCGGCGCACGTCCTGGGCCGATTGCGGCTTCACCGCGGCGAGGTTCTTCTGCGCCTCCTCAAACACGGCACCGATCAGGTGGGAGATCAGCTCACGCACCAGCTCGGCACCGCGCCGGACAGCTTCGAGATCGGGATAATGGGCGGCGATCCCGGCGATGATCTCCTCGGTCAGGGGCATCACCTTGAGATCGTCGAGATGGAACAGGCCGGCGCGCAGGCCGTCGTCGATGTCGTGCGCATCGTAAGCGATGTCGTCGGCGAGCGCCGCGACCTGCGCCTCCAGCGAGGCGAAGCTCCACAATTCGAGATCGTAGGTCTTGATATAGTCGGCGATGCCGACGGGAATGCCGTGCTCGCGATAGCGCCCGACCGGCGCGCCGCTGCGATCGGTCAGCGGACCGTTGTGCTTGACGATGCCCTCGAGCGATTCCCAGGTCAGATTGAGCCCGTCGAACTCGGGGTAGCGATGCTCGAGCGAGGCGACGACGCGGAGCGTCTGGGCGTTGTGGTCGAAGCCGCCAAAATCCTTGAGGCAGGCGTCCAGCGCCCGCTCGCCGGCATGGCCGAACGGGGGATGGCCAAGATCGTGGGCCAGCGCCAGGGTTTCGGTTAGGTCCTCGTCCAGCCCGAGCTGCCGGGCCAGCGCGCGGGCAATCTGCGCCACCTCCAGCGAATGGGTCAGCCTGGTCCGGTAGTGATCGCCTTCGTGGAACACGAACACCTGGGTCTTGTACTTCAGGCGGCGAAAGGCGGTGGAATGGATGACGCGGTCGCAATCCCGCCGGAACGGGCTGCGGGTCCGGCTCGGCGGCTCGGCGACCAGCCGGCCGCGGCTGCGGTCGGGATCGCAGGCATAGGGCGCGCGGGGGGCTGCCATTCCGACGGACACGACGAATTTAGTCCCTATCCATTTGATTCTGCGTATCCTTGCACTTAACTATGCCGGACGCGGGATACCAAATGAAATGGGCAAGACCCTTGTGTGACCGCGGGATGATCGGAGACCGAATATGACGACTGCCGTGACCATCAGCGACCGCGCCGCACGCCGCATTGGGGAGATCCTCAAGGGCGAAGGGTCTGGCGCGATGCTGCGCATCTCGGTCGAGGGCGGTGGCTGCTCCGGCTTCCAGTACAAGTTCGACATCGACCGCGCGCGAACCGACGACGATCTCGTGATCGAGCAGGACAACGCGGTGGTGCTGGTCGATTCCGCCTCGCAACCGTTCCTGGCAGGATCGCAGGTCGATTTCGTCGATGACCTGATCGGCGCCTCGTTCCGCGTCAACAATCCGAACGCGACGGCGTCCTGCGGCTGCGGGACCAGCTTCTCGGTCTGATCCGACTTTTGACGGGTCGTGGCTGGATCATTCCGGCGAATTGCGATGGGCGTGTCGCCATCGCGCGGACTACGTTTCAATCTCCCGAAAGCTTCTGTCCGACCGCGTAAAGCCTGCAATCTTCGCCGCGCGAATTGATCTTGCATTTCATCACAGCGGGTTCGCGCGCCTCGACAGCTGTACGGCCAAATCCAGTCCCGCAATGGCCGCGCGTGCTCACCGCGAAGGCCTTGGCATCATCGGGATTGGCGAGGTAGTCCGCGAACGCCCCCTGACAAGCGGCGACAGCTCCCGGCGGGATTGGCAGGGCAGCGAACAACGGCGCCTCGATGACGGTCTTGGTTGGAAGACCTAGCCTTTCGAGGAAGGGTTCGACGGACGGAAACCAATGGTCTGCCGGTGCGAGCATGACGGTATTGTGGCCGTTCGATCCGAACGGAGGCAGCACCTGCAGCTCCGCAGGCGCACCGCCAGCGCCATAGGCCGCGAACATGCGCTGAGCCAAATCTGGACCGTAGAATTGATCGTTCTCGGCATAGAGCCAGAGCATCGGGACACGGGCTGTGCGCCCCAATACGGCTGATATATCGACCAGATTATCAGGCGAGCAAGGTTGGTTGGATGCGGAGAAGCTATGCCGACCGCCATCAAAGTTCACGGCGCCGACGACTCCCGGTATGTTCTGTGCGGCGACGGCCATCACCGTGAGCCCCCCAACGGAATGACCGAGCAAGACAACATGCTCAGCGTCGACCCAGGCCTCATGACTCAGTGAGGCGACCGCCGCAATGACATCGTCGGCGGCAGCGCGCGTGGCCGGAAGATAATCGCAGGTCTGCCGCGCAGACTCGGAGAACCCTCCCCCAGATCGTCCATAGCCACGACGCATGATTGAGACCACTGCATATCCGCGTTGCGCGAAGGCGACGGCCGCCTTGCTGTAACCGACTGGAGAACGGTTGAGGATTTCAGTGAAGAATTCCTCGCCGCCGCCAGGCATTCCGTGAGTGATCACGACGAGAGGAAATTTGCCGGGACGATCAGGACGAATGACGAAGCTTTCGAGCGATACTTTGTTGCCGGAGATCACAACAGGCAACATCATATGCGCGCTCATCAACGGACCGTCGCCGGCGCGGGCGGAGGCCGTGACCAGGATGAGAAGCAGGACAACAAGGCGCATGGCAGAGCAAGCTAACACGGCGCATCCGAATTTCCAGCGTCCGGCCAACCGATGCGAAACGCATATTCAGTCACGTGGTTAGCGCTTACGCGCCCGTGATCTGCCTTTCCTCGTCCGTCCACTCGACGTCAGCCGGCATCAGCTCCGGCTGCAACGGCGCGTCTTCCGCCATGGTGTGGCCGTCGAGCGCGTGCAGGAGCGCGGCAACTAGCGCCGGCTTGCGCAGCGGCTTTGCGAGGAAGTCCGACATGCCGGCCTCGCGGCAGATCCTGACGTCTTCCGGGAAGGCGTTGGCGGTCAGCGCGATGATCGGCAAGGCCGCGAAGCGCCCGCCTTCCGCGCGGATCGCCCGGGTCGCGGCAAGGCCGTCCATCTCCGGCATGCGCACGTCCATCAGCACGATGTCGTAATCGCCCTCAGACACGGCCGTCACGGCCTCGACACCGTCGGTGACGACGCGCAGTTCGACGTCGAAGGCTCCCAGCATCTTGCTCACGACCATGCGGTTGACCGCATCGTCCTCGGCGACCAGCACCTTCAGCGGCCGGTCGAGCTCGGCGATACGCGCCTTGAGATCGTCGGCCTCGTCCCGGCCGGCCGTCTGCTCGGATGCCGGCGCCTGGCTCCAGGGCAGCACCAGCGTGAAACGGAAGGTCGAGCCCTCCCCGGGCGTCGAGGTGACGCCGATGGTGCCGCCCATCTGCTCGATGATGCGCCGGGAGATCGCAAGCCCAAGCCCCGTGCCGCCGAAGCGGCGGCTGATCGAGGCATCGGCCTGCGCGAAGTCGCTGAAGAGCTGACCGAGCTTTTCCGGAGCGATGCCGATGCCGCTGTCGGTGACAGTCCATTCGACCGTCGCCAGCAGGTCGCGGCGCGCCTGGCAGGTCGCCGATATCGTCACCTCGCCTTCGTCGGTGAACTTCACGGCGTTCGAGGCGAGGTTGAGCAGGACCTGGCGGATGCGGGCGACGTCGCCACGCAACGTCGGCGGCAGGTTCGGATCGAGCTCGACCTTGATTGCGAGCCCCTTGGCCTTGGCGCTGGCGCGCGCCACGTTCGCGACTATCTCGACCAGCGCCTGCGGGGCGAAGTCGATCGCCTCGAATTGAAAGCGTCCAGCCTCGAGCTTGGAGAGGTCGAGGATGTCGTTGAGGATGCGCTGGAGATTGTCGCCGGATTCGCGGATCGTGGTGACGGCCTCGCGCTGCTCCGGATCGAGCTTGGTTTCGAGAAGCATGCTGGCAAGCCCGAGCACGCCGTTCATGGGCGTGCGGATCTCGTGGCTCATCACCGCAAGGAAATCCGACTTGGCGCGGCTCTCGGCCTCGGCCTTTTCAGCGCGCCAGCGCTCGGTCACGTCGCGCCCGAAGCCGCGATAGCCGAGGAACTGTCCCTCGCGGTCATAGGCCGGCTTCGCCGTCAGCGACCACAACCGCGCCTCGCCGCCGGCGACGACCTTGAGGTTCATCTCGTGCAGCGGCTCGGACTGCTCCATCAGGCCGACGATGTTGTAGGCGGCGGACTTGTCCTCTGGGCAGAGCATGTCGAGCACGTCGGCGAAATACGCCCCCTTCAGCAGCGGCAGCGGCATTTGCGCGACCGCGGCGAAGCGCTCGGGCACGTCGACCAGATGCCCCTCGGCATCGGTCTGCCACAGCCAGTCGCTGGCGTTCTCCTGAAAATCCTTCAGCAGCAGCGAGATGATCTCGGTCTGCCGCTCGAGCTCGAGCTGGGCCTTCAGATTGCCAAGGAAGAGATTGCCCTGCGAGACGATGTTGCGCGCCATGAAAAACGCGAACAGCAGCAGGAACACCGAGGTCACGAGGTACGGCCCGGTGCCGCAGAGCAGCAGCGCGCCGGCGCAAGCGACCGTCATGGTGGCGAGATAGACCAGGCCGGCGCGCGGGAAGGTCGACAGCGTGAAGGCGCCGCCGGACATCATGCCGACCATGAGGCAGGCCAGGATCAGCTGGCTGGTCGGCTCGATGCGGCTGAACAAAGCGAGCGGTAGCGTGCCCCAGATCGCGGCGAGGAAAAAGGCCTGCCGCAGCATCTGCTGCGCGGCGCGAGGTGAGGCCTCCTGCGGCGGGGTCCGGTGCGACCGGCGCCACGAGCGCACCGCGAGCGAGGCGGTGGCGGCCAGCGTCAGGCCCCAGATCGCGAGGAAGTCGTTCCAGCCCCTGCCCCAGAACAGGATCAGGACGATGGCGACGTTGAGAATGGTGACGGCCATCGTCACCGGGATCAGCTGCGTGACCGCGTCGATCTGCTTGGCGCGGATGCGCCGCAGCTCGCGCTCGCTGAGCCCGGCGGTCAGGCCGTCCTCGATCTCGAAGCCGCCGAACCAATGCAGGAACGCGCCGATCACGCCGTCGCGCGGCTCAGTTCGCGTCATCGATTTGTGCGGCCATCCCATCCATGGAACCTTTTGACGATCAATGGCCTGCCGCGTGCTTAAGCCGGGTTAATTTTGTGGGAGATTTTGCGGCGTCCTTGACGGGCGCGTTGGCAGTTTGTTCTAACCATGGCCCCCGCCTGGAGCCCTTCCCATGTCCATTAGAGTAGCCACCTGGAACGTGAACTCGGTCCGGCAGCGGATCGACCTGCTGCTGACTTGGCTGAAGGAGTGCCAGCCGGACATCGTCTGCCTGCAGGAGATCAAATGCGTCGACGAGGCCTTTCCACGGCTGGAGATTGAGGCACTCGGCTACAACGTGGTGACGCACGGCCAGAAGACCTTCAACGGCGTCGCCCTGCTCTCCAAGCTCCGCTTCGATGAGACCAAGTCGGGGCTCGCCGGCGACGATGAGGACGCCCATGCCCGCTTCCTTGAGGGCGTGGTGACGCTCAAGCGTGGCGTGCTGCGCATCGCCTGCCTTTACCTGCCCAACGGCAATCCGGTCGGCACCGAGAAATATCCCTACAAGCTCAAATGGATGTCCCGGCTTCTTGAATATTCGAAGGAGCGTCTCAAGACCGAGGAGCCGCTGATCCTGGCCGGCGACTTCAACGTCATCCCGCACGCCCGCGACGTGCACAATCCGGCGGCATGGACCGAGGACGCGCTGTTCAAGGCCGAGACGCGGGAGAGCTTCCAGTCCTTGCTCGGTCTCGGTCTGACCGACGCCTTACGGGCCGTCACCGACGAGGGCGGGCTGTACACCTTCTGGGATTATCAGGCCGGCGCCTGGCAGAAGAATCAGGGCCTGCGGATCGACCATTTGCTGCTGTCGCCGCAGGCCAGCGACAAGCTCGCCAATGTCGGAATCGACAGCTATGTGCGCGGCTGGGAGAAGCCGTCGGACCACGTCCCGGTCTGGGCGGATCTGGATCTGGAGGCGGCTTAGACTTCAGATTGGTCATTCCGGGGCGATGCGAAGCATCGAACCCGGAATCTCAAGATTCCGGGTTCGGCTCTTCGAGCCGCCCCGGAATGACTGCGTGTCGTGATTACTCCCGGCGGCCCTGCACCCATTGCTCCAGCATTTGCAGGGCCATGGCGCGGTCGTCGTCAGAGGCTTTGGCGAATGCGCGGTTGTAGCTTTCCTTGATCCAGGTCTCTTCGGCGCCGGCGCTATCGCGCGCCAGGGTCAGCCACATCAGGCCGCGTGCGGCCTGCCGCGGCAGACGGTCGCCGTTGAACAGCATCTGGCCGAGCAGCGCTTGCGCCTCGTGCTGGCCCTTCTGCGCGGCAAGGCCGAGCCAGCGCGCGCCATAGCGGAAATCCTCACGCGAGGCGTCCGGCGTCTTCAGGTAAAGCCGGGCGAGATCGTATTGCGCGTCGGCATTGCCGAAATAGGACGCCGCATAGGAGAACATCTCCCGCGCCCGCTCCGGATCCGACTTGATCTTCGAGTTCGGGATGCCGCTGAGATAATAGCGACCGAGCGCGACGAAGGCGTTGGCAACGACCTGCGCCTGCGGCGCCGACGGACTGTCCTCGGCATGCGCATTGGCGATCCGACTGAAATATTCGAAGGCGCGCAAATCGTCCTGGGCGACGCCGTCGCCATTGGCGTACATGCGGCCGAGCTTCCACTGCGCGATCGGGTGTCCGCCCTCGGCGGCATATTGCAGGGCGCTGAGCGAGGTTTCCTGGGGCACGGTCGCCGGTGCGACCTTGCTGCGCACGGTCGCGGCGGTCCCCGGCAAGGTGGTCACGACAGGGATGGTCGCGTCCTTGTTGACCGGTGCGCCGTCGAAGGCGAGCGCCGGCGCGGCCAGCGCACCGGCTCCCAACACAAACGCAACTATGGCACGCCTAGATGTCCGCATAGCACTGTTTCTCGTGCGCGCCGCCCGGATGGGTCACTGCCCCCCCGACCGCTGGTCCAACCTGCTGAGCATATTTCCAGAGCGCACCCGACGTGTGGTTAGTCGCGCGAGCGCTCCATTTGGTCTTGCGCTGGGCGAGCTCGGCGTCGCTCAATTTTACGTTAAGGATACCGGCGACCGCATCGATCTCGATGATGTCGCCGTCCTCGAGCAGCCCGATCGGGCCGCCAACGGCGGCTTCGGGCCCGACATGGCCGATGCAGAAGCCGCGGGGGGCGCCGGAGAAGCGGCCATCGGTGATGAGCGCGATCTTGCCGCCCATGCCCTGGCCGGTCAGCGCCGCGGTGGTCTGGAGCATTTCCCGCATGCCGGGGCCACCCTTCGGCCCCTCGTAGCGGATCACGATGACTTCGCCTTCGCGGTAGGTGCGCTTCTGGACCGCCTCGAAAGCATCCTCCTCACGGTCGAAGCACCTGGCCGGACCGGTGAACTGGAGGTTGGACATTCCCGCGACTTTCACGATCGCACCTTCTGGCGCCAAATTGCCCTTCAGACCGACCACACCGCCTGTCACGGTGATGGGCTTGTCTGCCGGGTGCACCACGTCCTGGTGCGGATTCCACTTCACGCTCTTGAGGTTTTCGGCGATCGTGCGGCCCGTGACGGTAAGGCAATCACCGTGCAGGAAGCCGTTGTCGAGCAGCGTCTTCATCAGAAGCGGTATGCCACCTACTTCAAACATGTCTTTGGCGACATAACGGCCGCCCGGCTTCAAATCCGCGACATATGGTGTCTTTTTGAAGATTTCGGCGACGTCGAACAAATCGAACTTGATGCCGGCCTCATGCGCGATCGCCGGCAGGTGCAGTGCAGCATTGGTGGAGCCGCCGGAGGCCGCGACCACGGCAGCCGCGTTCTCGAGCGCCTTGCGGGTCACGATGTCGCGCGGCCGGATGTTGGACGCGATCAAGTCCATCACCTTCTCGCCCGCCGTCGTACAGAAGGCGTCGCGGATTTCGTACGGTGCGGGGGCACCGGCAGAGTAAGGCAGCGCAAGACCGATCGCCTCGGAGACGGTCGCCATGGTGTTGGCGGTGAACTGCGCGCCGCAAGCGCCGGCCGAGGGGCATGCCACGCGCTCGATCTCGTCGAGGTCCTCGTCCGACATGGCGCCGACCGAGTGCTTGCCGACCGCCTCGAACATGTCCTGCACGGTGACCTGCTGTCCGCGGAAATTGCCGGGCAGGATCGAGCCGCCATAGATGAAGATCGAGGGCACGTTGAGACGGACCATCGCCATCATCATGCCGGGCAGCGACTTGTCGCAGCCGGCAAGCCCGACCAGGGCATCATACGCATGACCGCGAACAGTGAGCTCGACGGAATCGGCGATGCATTCGCGCGACGGCAGCGAGGAGCGCATGCCGTCGTGACCCATGGCGATGCCGTCGGTCACGGTGATGGTGCAGAACTCGCGCGGAGTGCCGCCGGCCGACGCCACTCCCTTCTTCACCGCCTGCGCCTGGCGCATCAAGGCGATGTTGCAGGGAGCGGCTTCATTCCAGCACGAGGCGACGCCGACGAAGGGCTGGTGGATCTGCTCGGTGGTCAGACCCATCGCGTAGAAATACGACCGATGCGGCGCACGCGCAGGGCCTTCCGTCACGTGACGGCTTGGCAGCCTCTGCTTGATGTCGGTCTTCGCGTCCATCGCAAACCAGTTTCCCCGGTCAACCCTGTCAGACCCGAAAAATCAGAGCCAAGATTTGAATCGACCTTGGGATTTTTCCGTCGCCTCGAGGACCGCCGCTGCCCTTAAAACATTAGAGCGATTTTATTCATGTTTGGGTGTGGCCAAAAAGCGGCGGTGATGCGAACCACCAGTGATGACGGTTAAATCGGAACCGAGTGTTGCGTAGACATCACAATCGTTACCAGGAAGACACGGGCAGAGTTACCTTGATACCATCAAGAAGATGACAACTCACAACCTCAGGCTTCATGGTGCGTATCGCGCGCCCAAGCTCCGGCTTCGAGGAGATGCATGCAAGTGAGTCGGCCTTCAGCCGCACCGCCGTGTCCCGGGCGCGCAGCAGCGCTGCTGCGCAGAGCCGCCCTCGGAAGCGACCGTCCGATGCCCATGGATGGGCTCCCGGTTCTGCAGCTGAGCGTCATCCGTGACGGTGCAGAATGCGGCGCGAGCGGTCCCGGAGGGCGCTTCGCTTCATCCGGGCTACGGCTTCAATCGCACGGCTCAGGCTGACATCGCTCCTTTGCGCCTGGCCGGACCGACCAGACGGACGATCTCGCAGATGGCGAGGAGGCCGGCGAGCCAGACGGCGCAGGTCAGTCCGATGCGCGTCACGATGGCGGCGGTGAAGGCCCCCTCGCCGCCGAGCAGCGGCGTCGCGGCGAGCAGCGCGAGCTCGTAGGTCCCATAGGCGGCGACGAGCGCGACCGCGAGCACCAACCGCATGCGGCCCTGCGGCAGGAGGCCAACCACCATCGACGAGGCCACGGTCGATAGCAGCGCGGCTGCGCCGATGACAAAGCCCCAGGCGATGCTGTTGGCGTCAACGGGATAGTGCAGCACGCCGAAACCGATGCTCTGGTTCACGAGCCAGGCGCCGGCGACGACGAGCAGCGCCGGCCGCAGCGGCAGCATCGCCGCGGCAACGACGGCGAAGGCCGCGAACGGCGTTGCGCAGGCGAATGCGAAGCTTGCGAGCGCACATGACGCCGTCAGCAGCGCAAAGCAGAACGTCGGTGCAAGGCGCGGCGCGACCGGGTGAAGCCGAAAACGGCCGCTGTGAGACGGCTGGATGCTGCGAGCCATGATGCCAGGAGACACGGGTGAATTCCTTCTCTTTCGGATGCCAGTCCATTTGAGGTCAGAAGGTTGCGCCGGCCTTGAGCAGATAGCTGCGACCGGGCAGCGGATAGGCGCTGAAGCGGCCGTCGGTGAAGGTGCTCGCGACGGCGTAGTCGTAGTAGAGCGCATTCAGCACATTATTGACGCTGAGCGACCAGAAGTAGCGCTCAACCTGGCCGCCGAGCCTGAGGTCGATCGTGCCATTGGCAGGGATCGGCTTCTGGGGGTTCGCCTGATCGTTGTCCATGCGCCGCTCGCTCCAGAAGCGCGCAGTGGCATCGAGCACCAAATAGTTCTGCCAGATATTCCAGGTGACGCCGGCACTCGCCGTGTAGCGCGACACCAGCGGCACGTCGTTGCCCGCCCAAATGCCTTCGCGGAAAGCCGCGCGGGTGTAGGCCATGCCGGAGCGCAGCAGCAGAGCATCATTGACACGATAGGACAGACTTGTCTCCGAGCCGTAGCGCCGGGTCGGATCAAGATTGGTGTTGTAGAACAGGACCGGGCTGAAATGGACCTCGTTGGTGAGGTCCATCAAATAGAGGCTGCTCTGCAGCTGCAGCCCGCCGCCTTCGATGCGCAGGCCGCCCTCGATATCCCAAGAGGTCTGGGTCTTGAGCTGGAACGTTTGCGGGATCGCGGCGAAGGTCAAGGGATCGAAGGGCGGCCCCGAGGACAGGCGCTCGTCCACGTCAGGCGTGCGGAAAGCGCGCGCGGCGCGGCCGAACAGCGCGACCGTGTCATTGAGGCGATGCTCGGCCCCGAGATGCAGCGCATATTGGGTCTCATTGCTCGTCAGCGGCAGCGCGCCAATGTCGGCGTTGAATGGCGCGGCCGGGTCGAAATTGTCGCGTGCCGCAAGACTGACGGTCTGCACCCGCGCGCCATAGGAGATTTCGGTCGCCGGCGCCACGCCCAATGTGTGCTGGAAATAGCCCGCGACCGTCTGCTGCCTGAGGTCGTAATTGTGCCAAGCGGCAAGGCCCTGCCCGGCGCCGCGGTTCTGCCGAAAGCTCGCATCGTAATAATCGATGCCGGTGAGGAGCTGCGATGGCATGCCGAGCAGCAGGCTCTTCACGCTGAGCCGCGGCGTGATCGACCAATTCGTCAGATTGGAATCGACATGAGTCGACGTGAAGAAGGCCGGAACCGGCGTCGGGCTGGAGAAGAATGCACTCTGCTGCTTCTTGTCGCGCACGCCGCCGTCGACGATGAGATCGACGCCGTTGACTAGGGTCTTGGTGAAGCCCGCTGTCACGCCAAAGCCTTGCTGGTTGGCGTAGTTGAACGGCGTGCTGGTTCCTCGCCGGTTGGCGGTGAGTTGGTCGAGGCCGATGGAGGGATCGACAGTGCGGCCGCCCGGCAGTCGCAGCTCCTGATTGTCACCGGTGATGGTGAGAAACGCGGTCAGGCCGGGCGCGGTGTAATTGAGATTGCCGACACCATTCTGCTGGGAGTAGCGATTGTTGTCGCGATAGCCATCGGTCCTGACGGCATTGCCATAGAACGAGGTCGACCACGGACCGGAATTGAGCGAGGTCGAGATGTTGCCGAGCCCGGTGTTGAATGAGCCGAAACCGGCCTCGATCCGTGCGGACATGGGCGGCCCTCCGACGCCGGTCTTCATGACGATGTTGATCACGCCGCCGACCGCGTTGTCGCCGTAGAGCACCGCGCCGGAGTTGCCACGCGTGATCTCGATACGCTCGATGGAGTTGAGCGGGATGGTGGAGAGGTCCACCTGCGCCATGTCGACGTCGTTCAGCCGCCGGCCATTGACCAGCACCAGCGTGTTGGCGGTGGCAAAGGCGCCGAAGCCACGCAGGTCCACGCTGGTCTTGGCGCCGATCTGGCCGCCATAGAACGTCGTGATCTGGGCTCCCGGGGTCTGCGCGGCGATGATCTCGGCCAGCGTCTGCGATGGCGAATGCGCGATATCGGCGGCCGTGATGACGGTGGTGGCGGCTCCGACGATACCGCCGTTGCTGGCGACGGCCTCGGCGCCGGATGAGCGGGCGCCATTTCCTGCCGGCGCGGCACTCGCGGTTCCCCGGTATCTAGTCGTCTCGCCGTCACCTGTCGCCCTGGCCCGCGTGCGGTTCTGATCGTCGGGCTTGCTCACCTCGATCGGCGGTAACTGCTCGGCAAGGGCGTGCTGGGCGAAGGCGGAGGATAGACCGAGCGAATGGAGGGAAACGGACGCGAACAGGCCGGCGCTGAGGCGCCAGGCGGCAGGGACGAGACGGGACACAATTGTAACCTCGGTATGACGTCAGTGGCACGTCACCGCGAACGAGGCTTCACGGCAGAGCAATCGATTTGCTCCGGTGCAGCTAATGCCTGTACTCCCCGACCGACATCTTCGCGTGTGACCACGGCTGACGGCAGGTCTCCTGGCTCGCGGGGCATGACCTTACGTCGCCTTCCCAGGACCGAGATTCCCAGTGGCACAGGACGAAAGATTCACCGCTTACAGTTGCGGGGGCAGCCGTGGCGTTGAGATCAATCCCGGCGTTGGGACAATCCCGCACCACATTCCCTTTTGATCTCCGTGAGGAGAACCGTCGCCGATCATTTATGTGTCGTTGCGCCGGAGAGTCAATCGACCGGTTATGCCAAGGAACAGCTCTGGCCGACCGGGAGCCCGCCAAGAGGTGGCGAGGCCAGGTTCCGTGCGGAAAAGACGAAACGAGCCGCCGCTCAGGTCCGCCCTCGCAAACGCTGGGCCTGGGCCCAGGCGACGGCGACATCGCGCGGGGGAATATCGACGCGCTTGATCGGGGTCAATTCGCCGGAGGCCGAGACGATCGCGGTTTCCTCGCGGCGGCAGCGCGTGCAGACGAAGCGGACCTCGTGCGGGGACGCCGACCAGCTCGACCGCTTCACATTGGCCGCCATTGGCCAGGCATCGCAATGCGAGCACGACACCAGAAATCGACCGGGATCCAGCACACCCATTTCCATCGGACTCCGCGTCCTGCCCGCTCCTCCAATGATTAACCCAAGTGAATCGTTCCGGTGCCCAAGCACCACCAGTTGCGCGGTTGCGCCCCGTGCAAGACAGCAGGCGGTGCGCTCAGCGCGCGCCCTTGAGGGTGCAGGAGGTCGTGCAGGTGACCGTGGTGCCGCGATCACAGGATTTGCAGGCACTGACGCACTGGTTCAGGTCGCGGGGATTGTAGCTGTAGTTCCGCATCGGGCAGGCCGGCGTCGTCGAGCCGGTGATGTCCTGCTCCTGATCGCAGGCCGCCGTCATGAGCGCGAATATGATCACTGCAACGAGGCGCATGGGACTGCCCTGTCAGGCACGGCAAAATGACGCTCACGGGACGCGCTGCATCGCAGCGAACCCCGGCCTTCCCACCACGAGCGCCGATCAGCGACGCTCGCGTAGCCTCAAGGATGCGCTCCAAACATTAAGAACGGATTGATTGCCGCCGGCCTCAGGCCGCGGCCTTGGTCGCGATCGCCTGCCGCATGTCCACCGCCAGCTGACGGTACTGCTCCGACAGCTTCAGATAGAACTCGCGCTTGGTGCTGTCGGTGGCGAGCTTGGCGATCAGCTCGCATTCGGCGGTGAGCGTCTCGAACCGTTCCAGCCTGTCGTGAAGGTCTGTCATCGGCGTGTCCCCATCAAACGCCTCAAGGACATCCAACCTAAGCCCGGGAAATAGGTCATGGCGAACATCGTTATCGAGTACAATCAATTTTTCCGATGCGCGGCCTATTTGCTGTCGAGCCGCCAAGCGCCATCCCATCCGTCGTCCGGCGGGCTCGTCTCGAACTGCGCGATGCGGCCGAGCATCATGCGCGAGGGACCATCGCCCGGGACGGCTTCGAGCGCGGCGTTGAAGGCCGCGCGCGCCGCATCGAACCGCCGGCCGCGATAGGCAGCAAGCGCTTCGGCATAGTGTGCGCGCAAGCTCGCTTGCGCGCCGGTGAGTGCGCCCGCTTTCGCCATCACCTCGAAGATCGGCTGCGGCGCGTGCTGGCCCGCGACCGCCAGACGGTCGATCTCGCGCAGCTCGAGCCGCGATCCGATCGCCTCGGCGGTGGCCTGCGAGACCAGGATGCGGGTGCCGTAGATCTTGTTGGCGGCCTCCAGGCGCGAGGCGAGGTTCACGGCATCGCCCATCACGGTGAAGCTCATCATCAATTCCGAGCCGATGCTGCCGGTCAGGACCTCGCCGGTGGCAATGCCGATCCGCAAATCACATGGCGCCGGCATGGCGCGGATGCCGAGCAGGTCCGGCAGTTGCTTCTGGAGCGCGGGCACCTGGTCGGTCATCTCGACGGCTGCAAGGCCCGCGAGCAGCGCCTGCTCGTCCTCCTCGATGAAGGGCGGGCCCCAATAGGACATGATGGCATCGCCAATATATTTGTCGATGATGCCGCGATTGTTCCTGATCGGAGCGGACATGACAGTGAAATAGTGGTTCATCACCTTGACAAGGCCGCGCGGGGTCATGCCCTCGCTCATCGAGGTGAAGCCGCTCATGTCGCAGAACATGATGGTCATGACCCGGCGCTCGCCATCGATCGCGATCTCCGGCCGGTCGATCAGCCCCTGCACCACCTTGGGATCGATGTACCGGCCGAAGGTCTCGCGGATGCGCTCGTTGTGCCTGAGCTGCTCGGTCATGCGGTTGAAGGCCGCCGCGAGCTCGCCGATCTCGTCCTGCGTGGAGACGGTGATGGTCTTGTCGACCCGGCCCGCCTCGACCTCACGGGTGCCGGCGAGCAGCAGCCGCACCGGACGCGTGATGCCGCTCGAGACCAGGAGCGCAAAGACAAATCCGACGATCGCCGCGAGCAAGGTCACGATGCCCGAAATGACAATCGCCTGACGCTGACGGCTGATCACCTGCGCCGTCGAGAAGAACACCTGCGTCAGCATGTCGGCGCGGATCGCATCGACCTTCTGGTTGAACACATCGCGCAGCGTGTCGAGCTGTTCCAGCGTGCCGCGGGCCTCTACCATGTCCTTGGCCTCGACCTGCTTGAGCAGTTTCGCATTGCCCTGGTCCAGATCGCGCCGCAGCTCGGTGACGGCGCTTTCGATCCGGACGTCGAGCCGGGCCAACGCGGCATTGTCGGAATACGTCCTGGGGTCGTCGATGATCGCGTTGATGAGCTTGCGCGCGGTCTCGGCCTCCTCCTCGAACTTGCGGTCCAATGCCTCGAAGTCGCGAAGCCGCGTCGTGTAGGCTTCCTCGTCCGTCGGCGATCCCATCCTGGTCATGATCATTCGCCGCAGGGCCAGCGCCCGCTCCAGCGAACGGATATTGGCACGGGCCAGATGGCTATAGGCCGGGATGTAGCGGTTGGTCAGCTCCTCGAGCAGGACGCCGACCTGGCTCGACATCACCATCGACAGGATCGAGGTGACCAGCATCAGGACGATCAATCCGAGGGCGATGCCGACGATCTTGCGCCGGATCGACTGGTTGAAAATCGGCATAGGTACGGGGCAAAGGCTGAAAGGACGGAACCGGGGAACTCAATACACCGGATTTGGCCGCGGGAACATGCGGATCTGGGCGTCCGTGACGCCGTGAGCCCGGCACGCGTCGCAACAGCCCAAGCGTTAACAAAGGTTAAAGTCGCTGCCATTTTGCCATTCCGGAAGTTCCCGAGTTCCAATCCGGATTTTGCCGCATTGTTGCGTGAGCGTGAGAAATGCGAAACGATGCCGTGGCATCGTTTGGTGTCGTCTTTGATTCTCAAGCCGCATGTCGTCGCGGACCTTGGTTTGTAGTGGTTTCGCAGGGGGACCATCGAATGAACCAGTGCCTACGCTCGCTCGCGTGTGTCGTTGCCGTGGCCGCAATGGCCTTCCTGCCCACCGAGCTGGCGGCAAAGAGCAGTCACAAATCATCCGCGCCGAAGAAGACGCATGAGGCGAAAGCCGGCAAGCAGCGTCATGCGGCCGCCAAGTCCGCGGTCAAGTCCTCAGCGAAGTCGCGTCACGGCAAGCACGCCGAGGCCAAGCGCAAGTCGAAGAAGCACGACGACGAGCCCGCGGACAAGCCGGCTGCGCCGGCACTGACCGGCGACCTCGCCGCACTGAAGGACGCGATCGACCTTGCGCGCAAGGGCAAGACGGACGACGCGAACGCCGCGCGCGACCGCATTGCCGATCCCGCGGGACAGAAGCTCGCCGACTGGTTCATGCTGCGCCATTCCGAGAGCACGGCAAACTTCAAGCGCTATGCCGGCTTCCTCGCCGCCAATCCGGACTGGCCGAGCAGCGCGCTGCTGCGCCGGCGCGCCGAGGCGCGGCTGTGGCAGGGGAAGAGCGACGCCACCACCGTGCACAAATTCACCATGGATCGTCCGACCAGCGCCAAGGGCAAGTTCGCGCTCGCCCGCGTGCTGCTGACCGAAGGCAACACGGACAGGGCTGCGCAGCTGGTACGCGAGGCCTGGCGTACGGACGAATTGTCCGAGCGCAGCGAAGAGGACGCCTATGAGGCGTTCCGCGATCTCCTCACCGCCGAGGATCATCGCGCCCGCATGGACAAGCGGCTCGGCGCCAAGGACTATGCGGGTGCGCGGCGCGCCGCAAAGCGGCTCGGCGAGGATGCGCTTGCGATCGTCAAGGCCTGCGCCGCCGTGACCGGCAAGGTCAGCAAGGCCAAGGATTATCTCGACGACGTGGCGGCCCAAGAACGCCGCGATCTCGGCTATGTGCTGTGCCGCGCGCAATGGCACCTGCAGAAGAACCGCATCGACGACGCCGCCGAGGTGATCCTGGCGGCCGCGCCCGACACCTTGGCCGCGCAGGACACCGATGCGTGGTGGCGCGAGCGGCGTCTGCTGGCGCGCAAGCTGCTCGACCAGGGCAAGTTCAGAACAGCGTATGACGTGGTGCGCACGGCCGCGGTGCCTGAGAAGGAAGTCTATCGCGTCGATTATCACTTCATGTGCGGCTGGATCGCGCTGCGCTTTCTGAGCGATCCCAAGACCGCGATGGTGCACTTCGCCGCGATCGACGAAGGCTCGGCCAATCCGATCGCGCTGTCGCGCGCCCATTACTGGCGCGGCCGTGCCGCCGAGGCGATGGGCGCGACCGCCGATGCGCGCATGAGCTATCGGGCGGCCTCGCGCTATTCGACCGCCTATTACGGCCAGCTGGCGCGTGCAAAGCTCGGCCTCGACCGCATCGAGCTGCGGCCGCCCTCGCCCGTGCTGGCCGCCGCCGATACCCCGCCCGCGGACGAGCGCGTACGCGCCGCCGACATGCTCTACGGCATCGGCGAGCGCGACGTGGTGTTCTACTACGCCGAGGACTTTGCCAAGGAGAGTACCGATGTCGCAGCGCTCGAAGCGCTCGGCGAGCTTGCTGGACGGCGCAACGATGCGCGGGTGATGCTGGAGGTCGGCAAATCGGCGCTGGCGCGCGGGCTTGCCCTCGACCATTACGCCTTCCCGACCATCGGCATTCCCGAGCATAAGCAGTTGGCGCCAGCGATCGAGACCAGCGTGATCTATTCGGTGGCGCGCACCGAAAGCTCATTCGACCAGCGCGACAAGTCGCCGGCCAACGCGGTCGGCCTCATGCAGGTGACGCCTGAAGCGGGCCGCGACACGGCAAAGCGCTTCGGCCTGACCTACGACTGGGACAAGATGGTCTCCGATCCCGTGTACAACACCCAGATGGGCGCCGCCGAGCTCAGTGCGTTGCTGTCAGAATATCGCGGCAACCAGATCATGACCTTCGCCGGCTACAATGCCGGCCGCGGCCGCGTGCGCGAATGGGTGCAGGCACGCGGCGATCCGCGCGATCCCAATGTCGATCCGGTCGACTGGGTCGAGCGCATCCCGCTGTCGGAGACGCGCAACTACGTGCAGCGTGTGATGGAGAACGTGCTGGTCTATCGCGCCCGGTTCGAGGGCAGCAGCATGCTCGCCGGCAAGAGCGACGAGCGCGTGGTGACGAAGGACGCCAGCGCCAAGGCGACGCCGGCGGGATTGATCGGCGCGGATTAGAAGAGGCCGCGCCCATTCTATCCCCTCATCCTGAAGAGCCTGCGAAGCAGGCGTCTCGAAGGATGAAGGCCCCGATCTCGCCTGCAGCACATCCTTCGAGACGGCCGCTTCCAGCGGCCTCCTCAGGATGAGGTCTGGGGGTGTTGCACGCGACGCACCGTCACGCCTTCCCTCAATCCACCTTGATGTTCGCCGCCTTGATGATCGGCCACCATTTTGCGATCTCGGCCTTCTGACGGGTGCCGAGCGCTTCGGGGGTGAGCTGGTCCTTCGGCGTCATCTCCAGCCCCTGGTTTTCGAGCTGCTTCTTCACCGCAGGATCGTTCAGCGCCTCCACGGCTGCGGCGTTGAGCTTCGCCACGATCTCCTTCGGCGTGCCCTTCGGCACCCACATGCCCGACCACAGCGTCATGTTGAAACCCTTCAGGCCGGCCTCCTCCGCGGTCGGGATGTCAGGCGCGGAGGTGAGGCGCTTGTCGTCGGTGATGGCGTAGGCGCGGATGGTGCCGGCGCGGACTTGACCGATCGAATTGGAGGTCTGGTCGACAATGATGTCGATCTGCCCGGCGATGAGATCGTTCAGGGCCGGCGCAGTGCCGCGATACGGCACATATTGCAGCTTGATGCCGGATACGCTCTCGAAATAGACGCCGGCGATGTGGCTGCCGGAGCCGGCCCCTGCGGTGCCGGCGGTCGGCGGCGACGGCCGAGACTTTAGCCACTCCAGGAGCTCCTTCAGCGAGGTCGCAGGCACGGCCGTCTTGCTGACGACGATCATGGGATTGCTGGGCAAGAGCACCACCGGCTCGAGATCGGCGACGAGGTCGTATTTGAGCTTGTAAACGGCGCCGTTGGCGACGTGGGTGCCGAGATGGCCGAACGAGATGGTGTAGCCGTCCGCTGGCGACTGCACCGCACGGGCAACGCCGATCGAGCCGCCCGCGCCAGTGACATTCTCGACCACGACGGGCTGACCAAGGGACACGCGCATGCGCTCGGCGAGCACCCGCGCCATCGCATCCGACGGGCCGCCGGCCGCGAAGGGCACGATGATGGTGACGGGATGGGAGGGATAGTCATCGGCGCGCACGGCACCGGTCACAGCGAGAATAGCGAACAGCGCAGCCCAGACGGCCTTCGTCATTGTCTTCTCCCCAGCGATGTCATTTTTGTTTTTGCTCTTCCCGCGTACGGGAAGAGGAAGCATTCGTGGCGTATTGCCGCGCAAAAACTAGAACTGCGAATAGTCGATCGGCTTGTGACGGTCGAGCGTACGGGTGACCGGCGGCAGCGGATACTTCAGGCCGGGGGCGCAGTTGAACAGCATGACGCGGTCGCTCTTCGCGACGCGGCCGTCGGCGAGGCTCTCCTTGTAGGCCGCATAGGTGGCAGCGCCCTCGGGGCACAGCAAGAGCCCCTCCTCGCGCGCGACCTCGTTCAGCGCCGCCGAGATCTTGTCGTCGTCGACTGCAATCGCAAAGCCCTTGCTTTCGCGCACCGCACGCAGGATCAGGAAATCGCCGATCGCCTGCGGCACGCGGATGCCCGAGGCAATGGTGTGGGCGTCCTCCCAGCGCGTCGCATGCTCGGTGCCGGCCTCGTAAGCGCGCACCATCGGCGCGCAGCCCGAGGCCTGCACCGCGACCATGCGCGGGCGCTTCGAGCCGATGAAGCCGATCTTCTCGAGCTCGTCGAACGCCTTCCACATGCCGATCAGGCCGGTGCCGCCGCCGGTCGGATAGAAGATCACGTCGGGCACGTCCCAGCCGAGCTGCTCGGCGAGCTCGAGGCCCATCGTCTTCTTGCCCTCGATGCGGTACGGCTCCTTCAGCGTGGAGGTGTCGAACCAGCCGACCTTGGCCTTGCCCTCGCCGACGATCTTGCCGCAATCGTCGATATAGCCGTTGACGCGGTAGACGGTCGCGCCCTGCAGCTCGATCTCGCTGACATTCACCTCGGGCGTATCGGCCGGGCAGAAGATCGTGGTCTTGATGCCGCACGACGTCGCGTAAGCTGCGAGCGCCGCGCCGGCATTGCCGTTGGTCGGCATTGCCATGTGCTTGATGCCGAGCGCCTTGCCCATCGACACCGCCATCACCAGGCCGCGCGCCTTGAACGAGCCGGTCGGCAGCCTCCCTTCGTCCTTCACGATGATCTCGCCACCGCCGAGCTTCTTGCCGAGCTTGGGCAGCCGGATCAGCGGCGTCGTGACTTCGCCAAGCGAAACGATGTCCTTGCATTTGCGCACCGGCAACAGCTCGCGGTAGCGCCACATGTCGCCGGGGCGATTGCTGAGCGCATCCTTGGTCAGCGCCTTCTTCACGCCGGCGAGGTCATAGCGGACCAGCAGCGGCTTGCCGGCTTTGGAGAGATTGTGGACCTGATCGGCGGCGTAATGATCGCCCTCCATCGCGCATTCGAGATGGGTGACGAAGGTCGGGCGTTCGATGGTGAGGTTGTCGTTGTCGTGCATGGGGTGATTCTTTCTTCTTCGTTATAGTGCCAGTTTCTCCGTCATTGCCGGGCTTGCCCCGGCAATCCATCCCTTGAAGAGCGCTTCGCTGGATGGATGCGCGGGTCAAGCCCGCGCATGACGAGCGGAGAAGCGACTAGATATTCAGCACCCGCCCATAGGCATCCAGCACGGCTTCCTTCATCATCTCCGACAAGGTCGGATGCGGGAAGACCGTGTGCATTAGCTCTTCTTCGGTCGTCTCCAGGTTCATGGCGACGACGTAGCCCTGGATCAGCTCGGTGACCTCGGCGCCGACCATGTGGGCCCCGAGCAGCTGGCCGGTCTTCTTGTCGAAGATGACCTTGACCAGGCCCTGGTCCTCGCCGAGCGCGATCGCCTTGCCGTTGCCGACGAAGGGGAAGCGGCCGACGCGGATCTCGCGACCGCTCTCTTTCGCTTTGGCTTCGGTAAGGCCAACCGAGGCGACCTGGGGATGGCAATAGGTGCAGCCCGGGATCATATTCTTGTCCATGGGATGCGGATTGAGGCCCTTAATCGCCTCGACGCAGATCACGCCTTCATGCTCGGCCTTGTGCGCGAGCATCGGGGGGCCCGCGACATCGCCGATGGCATAGATGCCGGGGACGTTGGTCTTGCAGTGACCGTCGACCACGATGATGCCGCGGTCGGTCTTGACCCCGAGCTTTTCCAGGCCGAGATTCTCGATATTGCCGACGACGCCGACCGCCGAGATCACGCGCTCGAACTCGGGGGTGACGGGCTTGCCCTTGCCGTCGTCGATGGTGGCGACGACGCTGTCGGCCTTCTTCTCCAGCTTCGTCACCTTGGTCGAGGACATGATCTTGATGCCCTGCTTCTCCAGGCGCTTGCGGGCGAGGCCCGCGATCTCGGCGTCTTCGACCGGAAGGATCTGCGGCAGCACCTCGACCACGGTGACGTCGGAGCCCATGGTGTGGAAGAACGAGGCGAACTCGATGCCGATCGCGCCCGAACCGACCACCAGCAGCGACTTCGGCATCCGCTCTGGCACCATCGCCTCGAAATAGGTCCAGATCAGTTTCTTGTCCGGCTCGAGCCCGGGCAGCACGCGCGGCCGCGCGCCGGTCGCGACGATGATGTGCTTGGCCTGGTAAGTCCCCTCGCCCAGCGATCCCTTGGGGGCCTCGACGTCGGATTTCTTCACGGTGACCTTGCCGGGCGCGTCGATCGAGGCCGCGCCCCAGATCACACTGACCTTGTTCTTCTTCATCAGGAATCCGACGCCGTCGTTGAGGCGTTTGGAGACGCCGCGCGAGCGTTGCACCACCGCCTTCGGATCGAACGAGACCTTCTCTGCCGACAAGCCGTAATCCTTGGCATGCTGCATGTAGTGGTAGATCTCGGCCGAGCGCAGCAGCGCCTTGGTCGGGATGCAGCCCCAATTCAGGCAGATGCCGCCGAGGTAGGATTTTTCGATGATCGCGGTCTTGAAGCCGAGCTGGGCGGCGCGGATGGCGGTGACATAGCCGCCGGGACCGGAGCCGATGATGATGACGTCGAAGGATGTATCGGCCATGGCGGCTCCCGTTCAACTCAAGAGGCGCCGCGGGCGCGGCGCTTGACCAGAAAAGATCTCACCAACCATTCGAGCATCACCGCCAGGACCATGACGGCCAGCGCGGTGAGCACGATCGGCTGAGCGATGTTCCGTGCCAGTTGCTCTCCGGCAAAGAACGCAGAGTGAAGAAAGTCGAGCCCAATCGGGTTGAGCGCGACGACGGCGCCGAACAGCAGCGATATCCATGGCCAGCGGGTCCGGACATGCAAGGTTGCCCCCTCTGCCGCCGCGTCAGACCATCATCATCACAGGGTTTTCGATCAGCTGCTTGAAGGCGCCGATCAGCTCGGCTCCGAGCGCGCCGTCAATGGCGCGGTGATCGCAGGACAGGGTCACGCTCATCATGTGCGCGATCTCGATCTTGCCGCCGCGCACGACGGGGCGTTCCTCGCTGGTGCCGACCGCGAGGATGGTCGCATGCGGCGGGGTGATCACGGCGGTGAAGTGGCTGATGCCGTACATGCCGAGGTTGGAGACCGCCGTGGTGCCACCCTGATATTCCTCGGGCTTCAATTTGCGGGACCGTGCGCGCGCGGCAAAATCCTTCATCTCGTTGGAGATGGTGGAGAGCGTCTTGGTCTCGGCCTTGCGGATGATCGGCGTGATCAGGCCGCCCGGCATCGCCACGGCAACACCGACGTCGGAATGGTGATGCTTGACCATGCCGCTTTCGGTCCAGCTCACATTGCAATTCGGAATCTTCTGCAGCGCCACCGCCATCGCCTTGATGACGAAGTCGTTGACCGAGATCTTGTAGAGCGGCTTCTTTTCCTTGTCCTTCGGAGCCGCGGCATTGATCTCCTCGCGCGCGGCGAGCAGCTTGCCGATGTCGCAGTCGATGGTCAGGTAGAAGTGCGGGACGTTCTGGATCGACGCAGTCAAACGTTGGGCAATCGTGCGGCGCATGCCGTCATGCGGGACGATGTCGTAGGAGCCCGGCTCGAACAGCGACAGGATCTGCTTGTCCGACATGGTCGGCGCGATCGCGGGCGCGCCCGACGGGGCCGCGGCGGGTGCCTTGAGACCCTTGCCGGATTTGGCCTGCTCGACGTCGCGCGCGACCACGCGGCCGTGCGGGCCGGTGCCGGTGACCATGCCGACATCGATGCCGGCTTCCTTGGCGAGACGCCGCGCCAGCGGCGACGAGAACACGCGGCCGCCATGACCGTTGGCCTGCGCGGCCGGAGCCGCGGGCTGCGGCGCAGGTGCTGCGGCGGGCGGCGGGGCCTTGGGTGCAGCCGGCGCTGGCGCGGCCGCCGGGGCAGCAGCGGGTGCTTCAGCAGCTTTCGGCGGCGCGGCCGAGGCGCTGGGCTTGGCGCTACCTGCGGCCTTCACATCCTCACCCTCGCCGGCGAGCACGGCGATCACGTCGTTGACCGGCACATCCTGCGTGCCCTCGGGCACCAGGATCTTGGCGATCGTGCCCTCGTCGATGGCCTCGACCTCCATGGTCGCCTTGTCGGTCTCGATCTCGGCGATGACGTCGCCAGATTTGACCTTGTCGCCTTCCTTCTTCAGCCACTTGGCGAGGTTGCCCTTCTCCATCGTCGGCGAGAGAGCGGGCATCAGGATGTTGATGGGCATGCTGACCTCACGAAGAACTTCTCAAAACGTCGTCTTCGACAACCGAAGACGAACAGACCAGGTTTAGTTGCCGATGTCGCCCTGCCACAGGCGCTCATTGGCAGGGATGGAACGCCAATTCTTCATCATGGTGATGGAGCGCTGGTCGGCAAGGTCGATCCAGGGGATGCCGAACTTGTCGAGGATGTCCTTGGAGCCCTCGAAGGTGACGGACTCTCCGATCACCACGAGCTTGACCTTGAACAGCGCGAGTGCGCCGGCACACATCGAGCATGGCGACAGCGTGGTGTACATGACCGTGTCGTGGAACGAGATCGCGCCGGCCTCGCGCAGGCAGCTCATCTCGCCATGCAGGATCGGATTGTTCTCTTGCACGCGGTTGTTGTGACCGCGGGCGATGATCTTGTTATCGCGCGTCAGCACCGCGCCGATCGGCAGGCCGCCTTGCGCGATCGAAGCCTCCGCCTCGCGGATCGCCTCAAGCATCAGATCGTAATGATGGGCTTCGATGGCCACGGTCAGTGTCCCTTGCCGCTCGGCGTCGTCGTGCCGGTGTCGGTTGGGCGCTCGATCTCGGCTTGGAACATCTCCAGGATCCGGTTCAGGGCGTCCTCCTCGGTGTATTCGCTCTCGCGTGCATAGGCGCGCGCGGCGTGGCGGGCGAGATCGACGAGCAACAGGCCCCACATGTCGGGCTCCTCGAAGGCGCGCTGGAACGCCATCGACAGCCCGCCATCCAGCACGAAGACGCGCAGGATCTCGACCGCGTCGTCGCGGGTCATGACATCGGGCGGAAGTGGCTGCTCCTTGGGCCCCGCCATGGTCTACCTGTAGCAGACGGCTTTGGCGGCCTCGACGACTTCCGCCGCCGAGGGCAGCGCGAGCTTCTCCAGGTTGGCGGCATAGGGCATCGGCACGTCCTTGCCGGAGACGCGCGCGACCGGCGCGTCCAGATAATCGAAGGCGTTCTCCATGATGCGCGCGGCGATCTCGGCGCCGACGCCGCTCTGGGCCCAGCCCTCTTCCACAGTGACGGCGCGCCCGGTCTTCTTGACGGAGTTGATGATGGTCTCGGTGTCCATCGGCCGCAGCGTGCGCAGATCGATCACCTCGGCCTCGATCCCGTCCTTGGCAAGCTCGTCGGCCGCCTTCAGCGCGTAGGTCATGCCGTTCGACCAGGAGATGATCGTGACATGGCTGCCGGAGCGCACGATGCGGGCCTTGCCGATCGGGATGATGAAATCGTCGAGCTTCGGCACCTCGCCGGTGTGGCCGTAGAGCACCTCGTTCTCGAGGAAGATCACCGGATTGGGATCGCGGATCGCGGCCTTCAAAAGCCCCTTGGCATCGGCCGCCGAATACGGCGCGACGACCTTGAGGCCCGGAATGTGGGAGTACCAGGACGAGTAATCCTGGCTGTGCTGGGCGGCGACACGTGCGGCGGCGCCGTTGGGCCCGCGGAATACGATCGAGCAGCCCATCTGGCCGCCGGACATGTAGAGCGTCTTCGCCGCCGAGTTGATGATCTGGTCGATCGCCTGCATGGCGAAGTTGAAGGTCATGAACTCCACGACGGGCTTGAGCCCCGTCATCGCGGCGCCGACGCCGACCCCGGCAAAGCCGTGCTCGGTAATCGGGGTGTCGATGACGCGCTTGGCACCGAACTCCTGCAGCAGGCCCTGGGTCACCTTGTAGGCGCCCTGATATTCGGCGACCTCTTCGCCCATCACGAAGACGTCGGCGTCGCGGCGCATTTCTTCGGCCATGGCGTCGCGCAAGGCTTCACGGATGGTCTGCGTCACCATCTCGGTGCCTTCAGGCACTTCCGGATCGGGCTCGGCGACGGCCTGCGGCGCAGGAGCGGCCTTGGGCGCTGGCGCCTCGGCCTTCGCCGCGGCGGGCGGCGCTGACTCGGCAGCCTTCTGCGCGGCCGGCGCAGGCGCCTTCGCGAGATCCGCGGCGCTTTCGCCATCCGCCAAAATGGTCGCGATCGGCGTGTTCACGGCGACATCGGCGGTCCCCTCGGGGATCAGGATCTTGCCGAGAGTGCCCTCGTCGGTCGCCTCGACCTCCATGGTCGCCTTGTCGGTCTCGATCTCGGCGATGACGTCGCCGGATTTGATCGTCTCGCCCTCTTTCTTCAGCCATTTGGCGAGGTTGCCCTTTTCCATCGTGGGCGACAACGCGGGCATCAGCACTTGAATTGGCATATCTTCTCCAAAAGAAAGCTAGCGCGCGTTCAGCGGTAAACGTCGGTCCAGAGCTCGGCGGCGTCCGGCTCGGGATCATGCTGGGCGAAATCGGCGGACGCGTTGACGATGTCACGCACCTCGGCGTCGATCGCCTTCAAATCCTGCTCGCTGACCTTCGCGGCCAAGAGGCGATTACGCACCTGCTCGATCGGGTCCTGGTCATGGCGGACCTTCTCGACCTCCTCTCGTGTGCGATATTTTGCAGGGTCGGACATCGAATGGCCGCGATAGCGGTAGGTCTGCATCTCCAGGATGTAGGGACCCTTGCCGGCACGGCACCAGGCCGCCGCCTCCTCGCCCGCAGCCTTGACGGCGCGAACGTCCATGCCGTCGACCTGCTTGCCCGGGATGTTGAAGGACACGCCGCGCTTGGAGAAATCCTGCTGCGCCGAGGCGCGCGAGACCGCTGTGCCCATGGCGTAGCGGTTGTTCTCGATGACGTAGATCACCGGCAGCTTCCAGAGCTCCGCCATGTTGAAGCTCTCATAGACCTGGCCCTGATTGGCCGCGCCGTCGCCGAAATAGGTGACGCTGACATTGTCATTGCCGCGATAGTGATTGGCGAAGGCGAGACCGGTGCCGAGCGAGACCTGGGCGCCGACGATGCCGTGACCGCCGTAAAAGTGCTTCTCCTTGCTGAACATGTGCATGGAGCCGCCCTTGCCCTTGGAATAGCCGCCGCGACGCCCCGTGAGCTCGGCCATGACGCCGTTGGCGTCCATGCCGGTGGCGAGCATGTGGCCATGGTCGCGATAGCCGGTGATCACCTGATCACCCGGCTTCAGGGCCATCTGCATGCCGACAACCACGGCTTCCTGGCCGATATAGAGGTGGCAGAAGCCGCCGATCGCACCCATGCCGTAGAGCTGGCCGGCCTTTTCCTCGAACCGCCGGATCAGGAGCATGTCGCGGAGCGCCTTGAGCTCCTGTTCCCTCGTGAATTCCGGAGGCGAGCCGCCGTCGGTCTTGTCCTGTGGAGTGCTTGCGGCGGCTTTCTTGGGTGCGGCCATGGGAATTCCGGGTCAGAGAAAACTTTCGCCCTCTCTAACCCAAGTCAAACGCCCTTGGAAAGCACCGCGGCGACATGCCACGACTTTCATTATGCCGCACTGCAACGTGATCGAAATATTGGAAAATCTTTGGCGCCGATCGGGCAACAAATCTATGCATCACCCGCGTGTGCGGATTCCGGACCGGATCAAGAACTATTGACCATGCCGATCACCGCCTTTGGGACGGACGGCGCCGAACACGGCGCCGCCCTCTCCCACCGCCGATCAGAAGAAGCCGAGCTTCTTCGGGCTGTAGCTGACCAGCAGGTTCTTGGTCTGCTGATAATGATCGAGCATCATCTTGTGGGTCTCGCGACCGACGCCTGACTGCTTGTAGCCGCCGAACGCCGCGTGCGCGGGATAGGCATGGTAGCAGTTGGTCCAGACCCGGCCGGCCTGGATCGCCCGGCCGAAGCGATAGCAGCGGTTGGCATCGCGGCTCCAGACGCCGGCACCCAGGCCGTAGAGCGTGTCGTTGGCGATCTCGAGCGCCTCCTCGTCAGTCTTGAAGGTCGTGACCGAGACCACGGGGCCGAAGATCTCCTCCTGGAAGATCCGCATCTTGTTGTGCCCCTCGAACACGGTCGGCTTGACGTAGAAGCCGCCGGCGAGATCCCCCCCGAGCTCGGCGCGTCCGCCACCCGCGAGCACCTTGGCGCCCTCCTGCTTGCCGATGTCGATGTAGGACAGGATCTTCGCCAGTTGCTCGCCGGAGGCCTGGGCGCCGATCATGGTGGTGGCATCGCGCGGGTCACCCTGCTTGATCGCCGCGACGCGCTTCAGTGCCCGCTCCATGAAGCGGTCATAGATGTCGGCGTGAACCAGCGCCCGGCTCGGACAGGTGCAGACCTCGCCCTGGTTCAGTGCGAACATGACGAAGCCTTCGATCGCCTTGTCCAGGAAATCGTCGTCCTCGGCGGTGACGTCCTTGAAGAAGATGTTCGGCGACTTGCCGCCGAGCTCCAGCGTCACCGGGATGAGGTTCTGGCTGGCATATTGCATGATCAGCCGGCCCGTCGTGGTCTCGCCGGTGAAGGCGATCTTGGCGATGCGCGGGCTCGAGGCCAGCGGCTTGCCGGCCTCGAGGCCGAAGCCGTTGACGATGTTGAGCACGCCGGGCGGCAGGATATCGGCGATGATCTCGGCCCAGACCATGATCGAGGCCGGGGTCTGCTCGGCGGGCTTGAGCACCACGCAATTGCCGGCGGCGAGCGCAGGTGCGAGCTTCCAGCAGGCCATCAGCAACGGGAAGTTCCACGGAATGATCTGGCCGACCACGCCGAGCGGCTCGTGGAAATGATAGGCGATGGTGTCGTGGTCGATCTCGCCGATCGAGCCTTCCTGGGCGCGCACGACGCCGGCGAAATAGCGGAAGTGATCGATGGCGAGCGGGATGTCGGCGGCGCGGGTCTCACGGATCGGCTTGCCGTTGTCCCAGGGCTCGGCGATGGCGAGGCGCTCGAGATTCTCTTCCATGCGATCGGCGATCCGGTTCAGGATCGCGGCCCGCTCGGCGACGCTGGTGCGGCCCCAGGCCGCCTTGGCGGCATGCGCCGCATCGAGCGCCAGCTCGACGTCCTGCGCGTCGGACCGCGCGATCTTGCAGACGATCTGGCCGTTCACCGGCGAGGCATTGTCGAAATATTTGCCGGAGACCGGCGCGACGAATTTGCCGCCGATGAAATTGTCATAGCGTTCGGCAAAGGGAACTTTGGTGACGCTGAGGAATTCCACCTTGTTCATTGATCACTCCCAATGTTTGCTGTTTGCGCAAGCCGTCGCGTGATCCGCGACTTGCGCGGACGATGATGCGGGAGACGATTTCTGTCAGCCCTGAGGGGAGCGATGGCGGGGCCGACCTGTCGCAGTTCTGCGACAGTCGTGGGCGAGGTATCCACCACGTCACAACGGCGACGCGCTGCGCAGTGTCCGGGGCACGAGCCCGAGATGCACGCGCGCCGGAGCCGCATCGCAATGACGATTGAGGAGATCGCGCGGCCTAGTGGTTCAGCTCGAACCGCTTGAGCTTCCTGTGCAGCGTGGCGCGGCTGACGCCGAGGGCCTTGGCGGCGGCCGAGACGTTGCCGCCGGCGCGGAGCAGCGCCCGCTGCACCACCGCGCGCTGCCCGCTGACAAGATGGTCGCGCGCGGCATCGCCGCCGAGCAGATCGGCTGCGGGCACCGGCTGCAACGCCCGGCCGGGGGCAATTCCGAGCGCCAGCCGGGCGGAGCGGGTTGCGCCGATCACGAGATCGTCCGCATCGACCGCGACGAGACCTCCGCATTGGCCGTCTGCGCTTTGCGTCAGCACGATGCGAGCATGAGCGAAGGCCCTGCGGAACAGATCGGCTTCGATACGCTTGGCGGCCTCCCCCGTCGCGAGCGCAATCAGACTGGAAAACGCATCGGTCCGGTCGGCGCGGCAGGAGGAGACGTCGAGCACGCCCGCCAGCGCCGCCTCATGGTCGTAGATCGGAACGGCGGTGCAGCTCAGAAGCGTGTTGCGGGCAAAAAAATGCTGGTCGCGGTCGATCGTCAGCGGACGCTGCTCCACGAGGCAGGTGCCGATGCCGTTGGTGCCTTCGTGCTCTTCGCTCCAGAGCGCACCGGTCCACAGCCCCCAGGACTGAAACGTCGCGTCATCCGCCGCCGTGCCGCGGCGATCGACTGGCACGCCCTCGCCATCGGCGAGCAGCACGCAGCAGCCGCTCGCGCCGACGGCCTGATAGAGCCGGTCCATCGCGCCTTGTGCGGCGATCAGCAGCGGCGCGATCCGTTCGCGCGCCTGGTGCAGCTCGGCTTCGGTTAGCCGCATCGGCGAGGTGTGGCCGACAGGATCGAGATGATGCAATCTGGACGAACGACACCACGAGGCCACAAGCGCGGATCGTGCCGCCTGACCTGACGCGATCGCGGCCTCGACACGGGCCGCGTGATGCCGGGGCATTGGCCCATTCATCACGGTTTCCTCCGGATAGCAGACTAGGACGTGCCGGTGCCGCCCGTTTGATCTGCGTCAACTTCGGCGACTGCCACAGAAGCCATGAGCCCGTCGCGGGGCCGCCGTCAAGGCGGCCGCCCGGCCTTGGGATTACGACCTTCGCAGGAGCCGACGGCGTGCCGATCGGATTTCGGCGGCGGCTTTCGATGTCGGTTTCGAAAACTGCGGAAAGCGCTAGTTCGCCGGAATCATCCGAACGAGATCGCGCGGATTGACGTAGTCGAGCTGGAAGCGGGCCCGCTCGTCCAGCATGTCGGGGTCGATCCGCTGGGACCGCAGCAGCGACACCCGCTGCTCGCTCCTGGCCCGCTCACGCTTGAGCTGGGCCAGCTCGCTGGTCAGCGCGATGATCTCCTGGTCGAGTTCCTGGCGGGCGTTGAGGCCGTATTTGCCGGTATAGGCGTTGACGCCGAAATAGCCGACGATGGCGGCCGCCATCGCGTAGAGGGCAAGTCCGGTCAGGATCGATTTCAGGCGGGCGCGGGAGACCATCCTGGGAAGATGGGACAGGTTGGTTAAGGGAGTGCTAACTCGCCCCCACCGCGCGCCGCGCTATCAGACCCTCATGGTGAGGAGGCGCGAAGCGCCGTCTCGAACCATGAAGGCCCATGTTGCGCCCACGGCCATCCTTCGAGACGACCGCTTCGCGGTCTCCTCAGGATGAGGACCTCAAGCGTGGCCGCGGGTCACTCCGCCTCAGCCCTGGTTCTTCGCGACGTGCGCGGCGAAGGCGTCGATGTATTGCTGCAGCACCGTCTTCAGGGAGTCCTTGGTCAGGTTGCCCTCGGCATCGAAGGCATCGCCGACGCCGTTGAGGTAGATTTCCGGCTGCTGGAGCAGCGGACCGGAAATGCCCGGCAGGATGTTCTGCAGGTGCTTGGCCGCGCTGACGCCGCCGAGCGGACCCGGCGAGTTCGAGATGATGCCGACCGGCTTGCCGAGGAACGAGCTCTTGCCGTAGGGGCGCGAAGCGACGTCGATCGCATTCTTGAGGACGCCCGGGATCGAGCGATTATATTCGGGGGTGACGAACAGGACGCC
This sequence comes from Bradyrhizobium guangxiense, assembly GCF_004114915.1. Classification (NCBI taxonomy): domain Bacteria; kingdom Pseudomonadati; phylum Pseudomonadota; class Alphaproteobacteria; order Hyphomicrobiales; family Nitrobacteraceae; genus Bradyrhizobium; species Bradyrhizobium guangxiense. The sequence goes on from NZ_CP022219.1 coordinate 3,469,975, forward strand.
GTTCGATTTCTGCAGCTTGTCGCGGAAGGCCAGCCAGTCCGCGGGCGGCGCCCCCTCAAGATCCTGATTGAAGAACGAGATGCCCGCCGGCGTGATGACCTCAAGCTTGAGCGTATCTGGAGCGAGCTTGGCGAGCGCGTTGGCGATCTTGAGCGAAAAGCTCTCCTTGCGCAGGCTGCCGGCGATAACGACGATGTTGTAGGCCATGGTTGTCCTTGAGACCTTGAGAGGAAAGTGCCGCATGGCACTTAAACGACCCGGACCATTTGATGCAAGTGCATGAACCGGATTGATTTGGAAACGCAGCGTTTCGCGAAAGCAGATGGTTGTCCCAAAACAATCGGGCCGCCAAAGCGGCGGCCCGACCTTTCGTGCAAAATGTCCAATTCAGGTCAGATCGTCGGATTCCACGCCGACGGGATCAGGCGATATTTCGCGCCGTCCTTCTCGACATGGCCGACCGACGGAAACGTGAAGTGGAAGCCGATCACGGTCGCCTTCTCCGCCGCCGCCATGTCGTAGAACTTGTGGCGCGTCTCCTGCGCCATCGCGGCATCGTTGTCGAACATCACGTGCCAGTCCGGATTGCGCAGGAAGAATTCCGGAATGTTGGTGACGTCGGACTGTATCAGCACCTTGGCATCGCCGGAGGCGACCGCGAACGAGGTATGGCCCGGCGTGTGGCCCGGGGTCGCGATCGAGGGGATGCCCGGCGCGACCTCCTTGCCCCACTCGTATTTGGTGACTTTGGACTCCAGGCCGGCGAAGGTCTTCTTCACGTTGGCGAAGTAGCTCTTCATCATCGGATTGGACTCGGCCTTGCCTGCGTTGTCCTCGCTGGTCCAGAACTCCCAGTCCTTGCCCGGCACCATGATCTCGGCATTGGGGAATGCCAGCGCGCCGTCGGCAAGGCGAATGCCGTTGGTGTGATCGGGATGCAGATGCGAGAGCAGCACGACGTCGATGTTCTTCGGATCGACGCCGGCGGCCTGAAGGTTCTGTAGGGTGCGGCCGACCGCGCCCTTGCTCGGCTCAAGATTGGCGATGCCGTTGCCAGTATCGATCAGGACGAGCTTGGAGCCGGTGTTGATGAGCTGCGGATTGAACGGCACCGTGACCATGCCCTTCGGCATGTAGGCCGCCTCGCCCGCGGCCAGAGCTTCTTCCTTCGGTTTGTTGGCGACGAACTTGTCGGGCATCGGGAAGGTGCGCGCACCGTCATTGATCGAGGTGCACTCGAAGCTGCCGACCTTGTAGCGATAGAAGCCTGGTGCCTGCGTCCCGGCTTGCGGCACTGCGGCATTGACGGTGGCCGGACGAAGGCCGGTAATGACGGCCGCGCCGACGGCAGCGGCGCCTGCAAGCAGGTGACGGCGATTGAGATCGGTCATGGAGAGGTCCCCTTCTGAGCCCTTGCGGTTTTCCGCATTCACTGGCGGCGGAATAATCTCCCGCTTCGCTCAGAAGGCAAGACCTTCGCTCGGTGACCTGCCGTCGCAGATCGCGATTATTTATTTGGGTTGATGAGGAATTTTTCGCCGGTAGCGCGTTTGGCGTACACCGCGATGTTGGCGGGATCGAGCACCTCGGCCAGCGACACCACCTTGGTGTAGTGGCTGGCGAAGGTGGTCTTGAGCTCGGACGCGACGCGCTGACGCAGGCGGCCGATCTCGGCTGGACCGATCTTCTGCAGGAACGGGGTCAGCAGCCAGCCGCCGACCCCCCAGGTGAGACCGAACGACCGGCTCAACTCGGTTGGACGGTTGTCCAGGCTGCCGTAGATATAGACCTGCTTGTACACGTTGGAGCCGTAGCGGCTGTATTCCTTCGCGGTCTTGTTGGCCGCAACTTCCATGGCGGTCAGGATCTGGCTGGCCAGCTTGCCGCCGCCGATGGCATCGAACGCGATCGTGGCGCCGGTCTCGACCAACGCATTGGTGAGTTGGTCGGTGAAATCAGGCGCGCTGGAATTCACGACGTGCTTGGCGCCGATCTTGTGCAGGATATCGGCCTGCTCCTTGCTCCTGACGATGTTGACGAGGCCGATGCCGTCCTTGATGCAGATCTTGTTGAGCATCTGGCCGAGATTGGACGCTGCGGCCGTATGCACGAGCGCCTTGTGGTTCTCACGCCGCATCGTCTCGGTCATACCGAGCGCGGTCAGCGGATTGACGAACCAGGACGCACCGTCGGCGGCCGTGGTGCCCGCCGGCAGCTCCATGACGTCGCGGACCTTCAGCACGCGGTACTGCGTGTACATCGCGCCGCCGATCATCGACACCGTCTTGCCCATCAGGGCCTTGGCCGCGTCCGACGATCCGGTCCGGATCACCGTGCCGGCGCCCTCGTTGCCGACCGGCAGCGACTGATCGAACCGGGCCGCCATCATCCGCATCGCAGCCTCCGGCATTGTCGCGGTGATGACCGGCATCTCCTTGGTGCCGGACGCCTTGGCGGCCGACATGTCGGCGGGCCCGATCAGGAGGCCGAGGTCGGAGGGGTTGATCGGCGTCGCCTCGACCCGGACCACGACCTCGTCCTCGGCCGGCTCCGGCGTCGGGATGTTCACGAGGGACAATTCCAGCTCGCCGCTCTTCTTGAGCAGTGAACGCAGTTGCAGTCCGGACGTGCCGTCGCTCATGTCGATCCTCCCCTGTCCCGCCTTTTCGCGAGCCCAGGCGCTGGCTTATGCCAGCGCCTTCAATGCAGCCTTGCCGCCGTAGAGCGCCTGCTTTCCGAGCTGCTGCTCGATGCGCAGGAGCTGATTGTATTTGGCGGTGCGGTCGGAACGTGCAAGGGAGCCGGTCTTGATCTGACCGCAATTGGTGGCGACCGCGAGGTCGGCGATGGTGGAATCCTCGGTCTCGCCGGAACGGTGTGACATCACCGAGGTGTAGCCGGCCTTGTGTGCCATCTCGACGGCGGCGAGCGTCTCGGTCAGCGTGCCGATCTGGTTGACCTTGATCAGGATCGAGTTGGCGCGGCCGGTCTTGATACCTTCGGCGAGGCGCTTGACGTTGGTGACGAACAGGTCGTCGCCGACCAGCTGGCACTTCTTGCCGATCAGGTCGGTCAGCTCCTTCCAGCCGTCCATGTCGTCTTCCGACATGCCATCCTCGATGGTCACGATCGGATAACGCGAGACGAGGTCGGCAAGGTATTTGGCCTGCTCGGAGATCGAACGGGTCTTGCCCTCGCCCTCGTAAACGTACTTGCCGTCCTTGAAGAACTCGGTCGAGGCGCAGTCGAGGCCGAGCATGATGTCGGTGCCCGCCTTGAAGCCGGCCTTGCCGATCGCATTCATGACGAAGTCGAGCGCGGCATCCGCCGACGGCAGGTTCGGGGCGAAGCCGCCCTCATCGCCGACATTGGTGTTGTGGCCGGCCTTCTTCAGCTCCGACTTCAGCGTGTGGAAGACTTCCGCGCCATAGCGCAGGCCCTCGGCGAAGGAGGATGCGCCGACGGGCAGGATCATGAATTCCTGGAAGTCGATCGGGTTGTCGGCATGCACGCCGCCATTGATGATGTTCATCATCGGCACCGGCAGCAGGCGGGCCGAGGTGCCACCGACGTAACGATAGAGCGGCATGTCGAGCGAGTTCGCGGCCGCCTTGGCGCAGGCCAGCGACACGCCGAGGATGGCGTTGGCGCCCAGCCGGCTCTTGTTCGGCGTACCGTCGAGGTCGATCATGATCTGGTCGATCTGCGCCTGCTGCTCGACATCGAGGCCGCTGAGGGCTTCGAAGATCTCGCCGTTGACGGCGCCGACCGCCTTGGTGACACCCTTGCCGAGATAGCGGGCCTTGTCGCCGTCGCGCAGCTCCACCGCCTCATGGGCGCCGGTCGAGGCGCCCGACGGCACCGCGGCACGGCCGAGCGCGCCATCTTCCAACACGACATCGACCTCGACGGTGGGATTGCCCCGGCTGTCGAGGATTTCACGGCCGATGATGTCAATGATGGCGGTCATGTGCACTTCCGTTCGTTGGGTTTGATCGGTTCGCCGCGGGTCTTACACGGGCCGCAAGCAAATGTGAACGCTTGAGGGTGGCCCTTCGACTGACGCCTGAAGTCGCCGGGATTAAGCTCGAGACACCGGGTCAGCGCGTGCATCCTCAATCCCAGGCAGTCGGGGTAACGCCATGAATCGCCGCCAGTTTCTTGCCTCCAGTACCGCCCTGTTCGTGATCCGCCCGGGTTTGGCCCAGGAGGGCCCGTTCCGGACGAAATACTTCCCGATCAGTGCCGGCATGGGCCTGCACGATCTCACGCCCGCCCCTGACGGTTCGATCTGGTTCACGGCGCAGGGCAAGGGCCTGCTCGGGAGACTCGATCCCCGGGATGGCAGTTTCAAGACGGTCAGTCTCGGTCAGGGCGCCGCTCCGCATGGCGTGACCATCGGCCCCGATGGAGCGCCCTGGATCACCGAGGGCGGCCAGAACGCGATCGCGCGGGTCGACCCCTCCGACCTCAAGGTCACGCTGTTCCGCCTGCCGGAAAAGTTCGCGTCCGCCAATCTCAATACCGGCGTGTTCGACAAGCAAGGCACCTACTGGTTCACCGGCCAGTCCGGCTATTACGGCCGCCTCGCGCCGAAATCCGGCGAAATGAATGTGTTCAGGGCGCCGGGGGGTGTCGGCCCCTATGGCATCACGGTGACGCCCAAGGGCGACATCTGGTACGCCTCGCTCGCCGGCAGCTATATCGCCAGGATCGATTTGGCGAGCGGCAGCGCCAGCGTGGTCGCGCCGCCGACACCGGGCCATGGATCACGGCGTGTGTGGTCGGACTCGAGGGGCCGGATCTGGGTCAGCGAGTGGAACAGCGGCCATGTCTCGGCGCACGACCCCGCCGACGGGTCGTGGAAGACCTGGAAGCTGCCGGGCGAGCGCCCCCGCGCCTACGCCGTCTTCGTCGACGACAAGGACAAGGTCTGGCTGACCGACTTCTCTGCCAACGCCATCGTGCGTTTCGATCCCGCGACTGAGAAATTCAATGTCTTCGCGAGCGACAAGGCCAATGCCAATGTGCGCCAGCTCGACGGGCGGCCGGGTGAGCTCTGGGGCTGTGAATCCGGCAACGACCGCATCGTCATGATCCAGACGATCGCCGCCGGTTGACGGCGGCCGCGATTGCGTCCATCCCGGCGTCCGAAACAGGATCCAACGACGATGGCGAAAAAATCCCTTCAGCTCGGCCGTGCGGTCGAGTGGCCGCACACACCGGAAGATGCCCAGCTCGACCGCGTGCCCAATCCGCAAAAGGGCACCGACTATCTGGTGCGTTTCACCGTGCCGGAATTCACCTCGCTCTGCCCGGTCACCGGCCAGCCGGATTTCGCCCATCTGATGATCGACTACGCGCCGGGCGCGTGGTTGCTGGAATCGAAGTCGCTCAAGCTCTACATCGCGAGCTTCCGCAACCACGGCGGCTTCCACGAGGACTGCACCGTGATGATCGGCAAGCGCATCGCATCCGAGATCAAGCCGAAATGGCTGCGCATCGGCGGCTACTGGTATCCGCGCGGCGGCATCCCGATCGACGTGTTCTGGCAGACCGGCCGCGTGCCAAAGGGCCTGTGGGTGCCCGAGCAAGGCGTCGCGCCCTATCGCGGGCGGGGCTAATAAGCGCTCAGGAGATCGACCTTAGTGTTGGCGGCGACGAGCCGCCGCGCTAGGATGGCGGCGAGGTTGCGCATGATTTTCAGCGACGTCTCCGGGTGCAGCCGGCGGTAGTCGGCAAAGCTGTCGAGCGGCAGTTCGAGGCAGGTGACGGGCGTGTCCGCGAAAACGTCGGCGCTGCGGCTTTGCTCCAGGATAGCCATCTCGCCGAACTCCATGCCGGGACCGAGAGACGCGAGCCGCACGCCGCTCGGCAGCTTCACGCTGACCATGCCGCTCTGGAGAAAGAACAGCGAATTGGCGGGCTGGCCGGCGGCGACGATGCGGTGGCCGGCAACGTAATGCCGCGTGGTCGACAACTTGACGATGGCGGCGATCTCGTCGGCGTCAAGCTCGGCAAGCAGCGCCTGTTCGTGAAGATGCGCGCCTTCTTTCACGTCGGTGAAGCCGCCGAAGCGGTAGATCACCTGATCCTCGGCCCATTCGACGGCGTCGTCCAGCAGTGCAAAGCGCCGCAACCGGCGCGGCTCAGCGGTGCGCGCCGCGATTGCGGTCCACACCGCCGACGTCGCCTCGAAGCCGGACAGGATGGCGGTGACACCGGCATTGCCGAGCGCGCCCAGCGTCTCGCCCAGCAACTCGGCACCGGCGGTGGTGATGTCGGGGACGCGGCGGAAGTCGATGATGAGCAGCGGCGCGTTGGGTGGCTCTTCGACGAGCCTTCGCGTGACATAGTCGATGGTGCCGAAATTCATCGCGCCGACCAGCTCGAGCACGCGGATGTCGCTGTGGCGCTCGTCGAGGATCTGCTGCTCGTGCGGCTGGCGGCTGCGGCGCGAGGAGATGCCGTAGACGTCGTAATCCGCCATGATGCTGGTGCGGACGTCGGCGTTGCGGTTGAGCATGTGCAGGTCGAACCGCTCCGACAGCGCCTCGCAGACCTTGAGGCCGCGGACGCTGTTGAAATGATTGTCGAGCAGCGGCGAGAAGGTGCCGAGGCCGAGCTGCGACGGCAACGCCGCAACGATGCCGCCGCCAACGCCGCTCTTGGCGGGAATGCCGACGCGATAGGTCCACTCGCCGGCATAGTCGTACATGCCCGAACTCGTCATGACCGACAGTGTCCGGGCGACGATGTGCGGGGTGATCACCTGCACGCCTGTCACGGGATTGATGCCGCGGTTGGCGAGCGTTGCCGCCATCACCGCGAGATCGCGTGCAGTCACCAGGATGGCGCATTGGCGGAAATAGACGTCAAGCACGGCATCGACGTCATCCGGCAGCACCGCATAGTTTCGCAGCAGCCAGGCAATCGCCCGGTTGCGGTTGCCGGTCGCCGTCTCCGAGGCATGCACGGCCTCGTCGACACCGAGCTCGCGGCCTGCGAACTGGCTGAGCTTGGCGCGCACGCGCTCGAAGGCCCCCTTCCCCTCCACCTCATAGATCAGGCCCGAGCAGGCGATCGCGCCGGCATTGACCATCGGATTGAAGGGGCGGTTGTCGCTGGTGAGTCGGATCGAGTTGAAGGCCTCGCCGCTCGGCTCGACTCCAATGGTGGCCGAGACTCGCGCCTCGCCAACCATCTCCAGCGCCAGAGCAAAGACGAAAGCTTTGGACACCGACTGGATCGTGAAGGGCACGTCGCTCTCGCCGACCTCGTAGACGTGCCCGTCGATCGTGACGAGCGCGATGCCGAAGTGGCTGGGATCGGCGCGCGTCAGCTCGGGAATGTAGTCGGCGAGCTCGCCGGAATTGTCCGTCCTGAATTCCTCGTAGCAGTCGCTCAGGAAACGCCGCAGCGGCGGCTTGGCGGGATATCCGGTCGACCGGGCCGCTTCGGCTGGACTGAGCAAACGGATCGGCTGGGCGTCCACGATGTCACACCTCGAGTTGCCCTGAATAAAAGCAATTCGTGTGCCATGTATACGACCGCCGCGGTGTCATGGTGAGGGACCGGGCCTAAGACATAGCTCGGTCACGTTTGGACATCGAGAGAAAACGGCCTCGGCCGACAGCGACGAGGCCGCTCTCGCATCGTGGTCTTAGCTTGCCAGGCGCTGCCTCAGGCTTTGGTAGAACGCCGTCTCGAAATTCATATAACCGATGAAGGACGTCGGATCGCCGAAGGGCAGAATCTGGGTGGCCCAGACCCCGCCGACGTTGTTCTGCCGATCGATCCAGTAGAACAGGTTGGCAAGCCCGGCCCAGCCCAGCGCGCCGGCGGGACGTCCCGTCGGGGCCTCCTCGTCGTTGATCATGAAGCTCAGCGCCCAGGATTTGGATTGGCCCGGAAAAAACTCCGCGTCATTGCACAACGACGGGATCACGCCCGTGATTGGCGTCACCTTCGTGTTGCCCAGATGGTTCTTTTCCGCCATCCGGACAGTTTCAGCTTTCAGCACGCGGCCGTGCTCGCCAGCCCCGTCGTTCAGCCACATGCGGATAAAACGCATGTAGTCGCCGACCGTGCCGTACAGGCCGTGGCCGCCCATATGGACTTCGGGCTTTGCCGGAAGCTCGAAATCCATCGGCGTCAGCGACCCGTCGGCGTTTCGCGCGTGGATGCCGGCCAGTTTCTGGCGCATCGCGTCGGTCAGCTCGAAGCTCATGTCCTTGATCCCGAGCGGTTCGAAGATGCGCGTCTTGAAGACTTCACCGAGTCGCTTGCCCGTGATGGCCTCGACGATCTGGCCGCACCAGTCGAGGTTTGTCCCATAGTCCCAGCGCTCGCCAGGATCGAACAGCAGCGGGGTCATCAGGCAGGCCTTGGTCGCGGTGATCACGCTGGGCTGCCCCTTCTCCTGGGCCAGTCGATTATAGGTGTGATTGATGAAATCGTAGCTCAGGCCCGCAGTGTGGGTCATCAGCATGCGCGTGGTAATATCGCGCTTCGGTGCCCGCAGGATCGGCTCGCCCGCCGCATCGAAGCCCTCGATCACCTGCAGCTTTCCGATCTCGTCCTCGTAGCGCTTCGCGGGCGCATCGAGATCGAGCTTGCCCTCCTCGACGAGCTGCAGAACGGCCGTGCCGGTAATCGCCTTGGTCGTGGAGAAAAGGGCAAAGACACTGTCGGTGGACATGTCCGCCGGCTGATCGAGCCGGCGTTTGCCAGCCGCGCCTTCATAGATCTTGCGCCGGCGGTCCGTCACCATTGCGACAACGCCGGGCACGCGCGGCGTGGATGTGACGACGCCATCGAGAACGGCATCTGCCGTCGCGCCAAAATTCATGGTCATGATCGTCCTTCCCGTGCTGGATTGATTGATGTGATCGATGCTCGCGTCGCGAGCGCTCATTGCATCGCGAAGCCCTCGTAACCGTTCATAGCGACCTCATCGCACTTCTGCCGATACGCGCCGACGCCACCGCAGTACGACAAGACGCGGCGCGGCTTGCCTTCGACGTTCGAGCCCAGGTACCAGGAATTGGTTTTCGCGATCAGCGTCGCGTTCGCGATCTCGTCGTGATGGGCCACCCAGCTGTCCTGGGCGTCCTTTGTCGGCTCGACCACCGTCAGATCCTTGCTGCGCATGTACTTGATGCAGTCATCGATCCATTCGACCTGCTGCTGCAGGCACGTGGTCATGTTGCACAGCGCCGCCGACGGAGCGAGCGGAACGGCGGTCGTGAACAGGTTGGGATAGCCGTGAACCTGCAGGCCCATCGTGGTGCGGATATCCCTGCCCCAGTCCTCGCTCAGCGATCGACCGCCGCGGCCCCTGATATCGATGCGCGTCAAGGCACCGGTGCCGGCGTCGAAGCCAGTTGCAAGGATAATGATATCCAACTCATGAACGGTACCGTCAGCGGTCTGAATACCCGTGGGCGTCACGCGATCGATCGGATTGCTCTTGACGCCGACGATCTCGACGTTGGGACGATGGAAGACCTCGAGGAAGTTCTGCTCCAGCGGTACACGGTGCGTTCCGAACCCATATTCGGCAGGAATCAACGCATCGCACAGCTTCGGGTCCCCGAGCCGCTCGCGCATCTTCTCGCGCACGAATTCGGAGATCTCGGCATTGACCACTGGGTCGAAGAACAGCTCGGCGAACGAGGATATCCATAGCTTCAGCGAACCGTCATTCCAGCAAGCCTCGATCACCGCGCGGCGGCGCTCCGGCGTGAGGTCTGCCCAGGCGTGCTCGAAATCGTATTCGAAGCCGGTGAAAGTGCGCGGCAGGCGTTCAGTGAGCGACTTGAACCTCGACTTGTAGTCCTCGACATCCGCGGCTCCGAATTTCGGATTCTTCATCGGGATGATGTATTGCGGCGTGCGGACGAACACCTTGAGATGGCCGACATCGCCGCCGATCGTCTGGATGACCTGGATGCCGGTCGCACCGTTGCCGACGACTCCGACGCGCTTGCCTGTGAGGTCGACAGGCTGCTTCGGCCAGCGCGCCGTGTGGAACAACTGCCCCTTGAAGGTCTCCTGCCCCGGAAACGACACGTAGGGAGCCGACAGCATGCCGCAGCAGGCGACTAGAAACTGGGTGTCGATCACGTCGCCCCGGTCGGTCGTGACCAGCCAGCGCTGCGTGGCCTCGTTGAAATGCGCGCTCTTGACCGTCGTGCTGAACTGGATGTCCTTGCGCAGATCGAGACGGTCGGCGACGTAGTTCATCCAGCGTTCGATTTCGGGCTGGCCCGGAAACTTCTCGCTCCAGCTCCAACCCTGATAGAGCTCCTCGGAGAAAAGATACTGATAGATGTAGGCCTCGGAGTCGAAACGCGCGCCGGGATATCGATTCCAATACCAGGTGCCGCCGACGCCTGCCGCGGCGTCGATCCCCCTGACGCTCAATCCCTGCTCGCGCAGACGATAGAGTTGATAGAGCCCGGCGACCCCGGCTCCGATAACCACGGCATCGAACCTCGCTGTTCCATGCGAACCGTTGCTTCCATTGGATTTGGTCAGGGCTTCCGCCATTTTTTCCTCCTCGGTGATTTTTGAGTGCGCACGACCTTCCCCACCCGTCATGCGATGGAATGGTGGTGCAGCGCGTCATTGTTGATCCCGTCAGTACGGGATGGGAGAAAAGCTATGAGTATTCCGGCGGCTGGAGCTTGAACAAATCGGACAATTCTTTGAACGAAGCCGCAGGCTCCCTTGCCGGGACTGCAGTTTGGCAGACGGCTCGCTTGGCAAATGGCAAAACCGGCCTATGCTCGTCTCCGCCGTTCGGCCAATGAGAAGCAGAAGCGGTCAACCGCGCCTTAGAATCAGGGAAGGAGTCTCGCGCGATGGGCCAATTCATCACGGTCGAGGAGCTGCCACACTACGCTCCCGGCCAATTGATGCTGGACAGTTCCGCGGTGGGCAAGACTGACTTCCGGCTGCGCGTCTTCCGCTATGCGCCATCCGACATCTGGGTGCCGCCTTCCGAGAATTTCCTGATCGTCGTCTATCGCGAAGGCGCAACGTCGATGAACCGCCGCGTGACCGGCGGCTGGAAGCAGGATCACGTCGGACGTGGCGTCACAACCCTGCTGACACGTGCGGAGCCTTCGAGCTGGCGCTGGAGCAATGACCTCGAAGTCAGCCATTTCTACATCTCGCCGAGCCTGATGACGAAGACCGCGAGCGAGGCATTCGACCGCGACTCAGGAAGCGTCGAGCTCCACGATCTGCTCAGGATCGAAGATCCGGTGCTGACCTGGATCGGCGACCGGATGGTGCAGGAAGTGTCCGAAGGCGGTCCGGGCGGCCGGCTCTGCTACGATGCGCTGGCACTTCAGGCGAGCGTGCACATCTTGCGAAGATATGCCTCGGTGGAGTTCAAGTTGCCCTGTCCGCAGGGGCGCTTCAGGCCAGCGCATGCAAGGCTGATCGAGGACTATGTCGAACAGAACATCTCCAGGAACATCACGCTCGAGGAGCTAGCCAATATCTGCAACTGCTCGCCGGTGCAGTTCGCGCGCAAGTTCCAGGTGCACTATGGCATGCGGCCGCATGCCTATGTCCTGAGCCGCAAGCTGGAGCGCGCCCGCCAACATCTGCGCAAGGATCGGCTCGCCCTGAAGGAAATCGCGCTCTTGAGCGGATTTTCCGATCAAAGCCATCTCAATCGGATTTTCCGCAGACATATGAACGTCACGCCAGCCGAGTATCGCAAGAGCTGCGTGAGCTAGCCTCCTTCCGAGTCCTGCGATCCAACCGGACATGCATCGTGTCGCCGCCCCCTCAGGCGAGCGCGTCGGACGGTGCCCGCTGCCTGAGCAGCCGGGCGCAGACCAGGCCCAGCACCACCATGATTGCGGCGCTCACGAGCAGCGTCGGAAGCTTGCCGCCATGCTGGAGACCGAGGCCATAAGCGATTGGCCCCACGGTCTGCCCCATGAAGAAAAAGAAGGAATGCAGCGACATCGCCGTCGCCCGCGCCCCGATCGACAGTTCGCTGGCGAAGACTTGAAGACAGCCATGGGCGATGTAGAAGCCCCAGCCCATCACGATCAGATTCAGCGCCTGCACCTCCCAGCGTGGACCAAAGGCGACGGCGACAAGCTGCGAGGCCACCAGCGTCATCCCTGCGATCATCATGCCCTTGACGCCGAGCCACGGCAGCAGCCGCGACACCGTCAGCGTGTAGAACAGGCCGCCGACGGCAAAGCCCGCGATGACGAGGCCCGCGATCGAGAGCGAGGTCTGGCCAAGCTCGAACAGGAACGAGGCGATGTAGGGAAACAGGCCGAGCACGCAGCAGCCTTCGATGAACACCGCGGAATAGCAGACATAGGCGTTCGGATTGGTGAAGATGGTCCGATAGCCGGCCTTCAGAGCCGACAGGCTCGTCTTCGGCGGATGCTTGACCCTGGCGCCGCGAAAGCCGGCGGCGACCGCGATCGATGCCACGATCACGAGCCCACCGAGCACCGCGAGCACGCCGCGCCAGCCGAGAAAGTCGCCGATCAGGCCGGAGGCCGAGGCGCCGAGCAGATTGCCGGTCATGGCGCCGGCAAGCGTGCGGCTGATCGCGACCTGCCGCTTCTCGGGCCCGACGAGGTCGCTGGTGAGACTGAGCGCCACCGGGAACACGCCGCCCGAGCCGATGCCGGCGAGGACGCGGGTCGCAAACAGGACGGAGAACGAGGTCGAGAATGCGCCCAGGATGTTGGCGAGGCCGAGCAGCGCGAGGCAGCCGATCATCAGCCGCGTCTTGCCGAACAGATCGGCGGCAGCGCCGATGATCGGCTGGGTGATCGAGAAGGTGAAGGCGAACACCGCGGCAAAGCCGGCGGCAGTCGCGATGCTGACGCCAAAATCCTCGGCGACGTGCGGCAGCACCGGATCGAGCGCGCGCGCCGACAAGGCCGCGGCAAAGCTTGCGCCTGATATGACGTAGAGCGCCGTCGGCAAGCCGTGATCGTGCGGCCGCGCCTCGCCTTGCTGCATCAGCGCGAATTCTTTGCGAGCGCGTCGAATGCCATCAGCCTGGCGATCAGTCCCTCGAACTCGCGCAGCGGCACCATGTTGGGACCGTCCGAGGGCGCGCGGTCGGGATCGGGATGGGTCTCGATAAAGACGCCGGCAACGCCGACCGCGACCGCGGCGCGTGCGAGCACCGGGACGAATTCGCGCTCGCCGCCCGAGGAGGTCCCCTTCCCACCCGGCTGCTGCACCGAGTGCGTCGCATCGAAGATCACGGGCGCACCGGTGGTGCGCGCCAGGATCGGCAGCGCGCGCATGTCAGAGACCAGCGTGTTGTAGCCGAACGATACCCCGCGCTCGGTGACGAGCACGTTGGGATTGTCAGCGCTGGTGATCTTCGCGACCACGTTCGCCATATCCCACGGCGCCAGGAACTGCCCCTTCTTGACGTTGACGACCTTGCCGGTCGCGGCCGCGGCGAGCAGCAGATCAGTCTGCCGGCACAGGAAGGCGGGAATCTGCAGGACGTCCACGGCCTGCGCCACCTCGGCGCATTGCGTGACCTCGTGCACGTCGGTCAGAACAGGCAGGCCGAGCGAGGAGCGGATCTCGGCGAAGATCGGCAGCGACTGCGAAAGCCCAAGGCCGCGCGCCGCCGAAGCGCTGGTGCGGTTGGCCTTGTCGAAAGAGGTCTTGTAGACAAGGCCAATGTTCAGCCGCGCCGCGATCTCCTTGAGCGCGGAGGCCACCTCCAGCGCGTGCTGGCGGCTTTCGAGCTGGCACGGTCCCGCAATGATCGAGATCGGCAGATCGTTGCCGAATTTGACGCTGCCGATGCCGACGATCGGCGCTGCTGAATGCGAAGAGCTCAAGGCAAATCCCTCGTTTCGCCGCGACCATAGCCGCCACGAAGGTCGGATCAACCCTATTCGGCCCGGGCCATCCGAATATCAGGGTTGCGCCGGGGCTACCGGCGCCACCCTTGCAGCGGCAGGTTCCTACTTCACCGCCGAGAAGGCAGTCGGCGTCAGGATCTGGCTGACGATATTGCCGACGATCTGGCCGTCCGCTTCACTCTCGGCGCGCGCTTTCATCCAGTCCGGATCGGTCATGAACTTGCCCCACTTCGTCTCGCGCTCGGCAAGCGACTCCCAGGCCAGGAAATAGGTCAGCTCCTGGTTGGATTCGCCGATCAGCGTGGTGAAGAAGCCGGCCTGTTTGATGCCGTGTTTCTCCCAGATCTTCAGCGTGGCAGTCTCGAACCGCTTCAAGAGCGCCGGCAAGCGGCCGGGCAGGCAGCGATAGACGCGCATTTCGTAGATCATCCATGGTCCTCCCTGAACAGGTCCGGCGGTTATAGCGGCTGGCCCCGACGGTGTCTTGAGCCCCTCCGGGCCGCCCCATGTGGCGTTCTGCGCATGGCTTGAGCTCACCGCGTTGCGCCAGACTCCCGCAATGCTGCCGCAATGATCGGGCCGCTAGAAAGGCTCAGTTGCAGTTCGGGCTGTCACATGCGGATTTTGCTGGTCGAGGATGAAGCGGAAATGGCCTGCGCGCTGGCCTCGGCGCTGAAGCGCTACGACATGGTGGTGGACCATGCTCCGACGCTGGCCGAGGCGGAAGAGGCCATTTCGGCCGACGTCCATGCCGCCGTCCTGCTCGATCGCCAGCTTCCCGACGGCGATGGGCTCGCTTTGATCCCCAAGCTCCGCGCGCGCGCCGACGGCGTGCCCATCATTGTCCTGACCGCGCGCGGCGAGCTCGCTGACCGCATCGCCGGGCTCGACAGCGGCGCCGACGATTATCTGGCAAAACCGTTTGCGGTCGAGGAGTTGCTCGCGCGGCTGCGTGCCGTGCTGCGGCGCCCCGCCGGCCTGTCTCCAGACGTCGTCCGTGCCGGCCGGCTCGCCTTCGACCTCAGTCATCGCGAGGCTAGCATCGACGGAGAGCCGTTCGAGCTGCCCCGCCGCGAGCTGCTGGTGCTTGAGGCCCTCATCCGCCGCATGGGCCGGACCGTGCTGCGCTCGGCGCTGGAAGAGGCGGTCTACAATTTCGACGACGAGATCCAGTCCAACGCGCTCGACACGCATGTCTCACGGCTCAGGCGAAAGCTTGCGGACGCCGACGCAGGCATCGAGATCCACGGCATTCGCGGCGTCGGCTATCTCCTCAAGAAGCTGCCAGCCTGAAGAAGCCGATATGAGCAAACACGACGATCCCTATTGCCTGCGCTCGCGGCTGAGCTGGCGCCTGCTCTCGCTCCAGGCCGCCCTGCTCCTCGCACTTGTCGCCGTCGTGGTCGGAGCGTTGTGCGCCTCCGGCTTCGTGCTCGCCGAGCGCGACGAGGACCGCGTCATCGACGTCGTCCGGCGCGCGCTCGCGCGCGACGCACAAGGCGGATTGGCCTTGCAGCCGACGGCCGAGTTGCAGCAATTGCGCAGCGAGACGCCAGACCTCTGGTTCCTCGTGCGCGACCGGCAGGGTCGCGTCCTGAGCGAAGGCAGCGTGCCGGCCGAGTTCGCCGCGATCGGCAGCGGCCTCGACCAGATCAGCCAGGCGCGGCTCGGCTGGCAGATGTTCGAGGACGATCCGCGCAAGCCGGCGGCGCGGATGAAGCGGGTCGACACCGATGCGGGCAATTTGCAGGTCATCACGGCGACCCAGGGACGTCTGACCGGCCCGAAGGCGCTGTTCATGACATCCCTTGCGTTCCTCGGCATCGCCCTGCCCGGCTTGCTGCTGATGGGAACGGCGACGTTCATTGCCACGCCGATGATCGTGCGGCGCGCGTTCAGGGGGCTCGACACCGCGGCGGACGAGGCCAGGCGCATCGATATTCATCAGCGCGGCGCGCGGCTGCCGGTGGAGCGTATTCCGCTGGAGGTCATGCCGCTGGTGACCGCGATCAACGACGCGCTGGCGCGGCTCGACCATGGCTATGCCCGCCACAAGCGCTTCGTTGCGGATGCCGCGCACGAGCTGCGCACACCGATCGCGATCCTGAACACGCGCCTGGAGTCGCTCAGCCCCGGGCCGGACAAGACCCGCCTGCTGGAGGATGCCGCGCGGCTGGCAACGCTTGCCGAGCAATTGCTCGATATCCAGCGGCTCGACCGCTGCGGCCATCCGTTCACGCGCGTCAATCTCGCCGCCGTTGCGCAAAGCGTCGCCGCCGACCTCGCTCCCTTGGCGATTGCCGCTGGCTACGAGCTTGCCCTCGATGCGCCGGCGACACCGGTCGAGACGATCGGCGATGCGGCTGCGCTCGAGCGCGCGCTAACCAACCTCGTGCAGAATGCAATCCAGCACGGCCCGCGCCGCGGCACGATCGGGATTCGCGTCGCCAGACCGGCGAGCATCGAGGTCACGGACGAAGGCGCTGGTATTCCCGCCGATCAGCGCGAGCAGATCTTCGAGCCGTTCTATCGGCTGACGCCGCTCGATCGCGGTGCCGGCCTCGGCCTCAACATGGTGCGCGAGATCGTGCAGCTGCATGGCGGTCACGTCTCGGTGACGGACGGGCCGGACGGCGGCTCCTGTTTCCGGATGACGCTGCCGGACGCCCAGCGGAGCTGATTCAATTCGTATTCACGTCCCATAGCGCAATGCTGTCGCAATGCGCTCCCGCCACACTGCATCCGTCGCACCTCCATCGAGGTGCAATCAAGATGCCGGAGTGCGCATGCCCAACGATTTCCTGTCCTTTTTCCTGTCCTGGATGTCGTCCCCGCGTCGGGTCGGCGCGATCGCACCATCGGGTGCGGCGCTCGCCGATCTCATCACGCGCGAGATCAGTGCAACGACGGGACCGATTCTCGAGCTCGGTCCCGGCACTGGCGCGTTCACTTACAAGCTGCTCAAGCGCGGCGTGAGGCCGCAGGATCTCACGCTGATCGAATACGGCTCCGACTTCATGAAGATCCTGCAGATGCGCTTTCCCGGGGCGCGCGTGCTGTGGATGGACGCGGCGCGGCTTGCGACCGAGCGCCTCTATGACGGCGCCCCGGTCGGCGCGGTCGTGAGCGGCCTGCCACTGCTCAACATATCCAGGCGCAAGGTGATCTCGATCCTCAACGGCGCGTTCAGCTATGTCCGCCCCGGCGGCGCCTTCTACCAGTTCACCTACGGCATGAGCTGCCCGGTGCCGCGGCCCGTGCTTGACCGGCTCGGCTTGCGCGCAAAGCTCGTGGATCGCGCCCTGCTGAACGTGCCGCCTGCCGCGGTCTACAGGCTGACGCGGCGGCCGCAGATGAAGCTGATCACGGGATCGTTTGCGCCTCAACCATCAGCGCGCGTCGCGCCGGCGCCGATGCATCACGCGCGCGACTACTCCGCCGTGCGCTGAGCCATCAGACCAGCCGGCTCTGCTTCGCCGCCGCCGCGATGAACGAGGCGAACAGCGGATGCGGCTCGAACGGACGCGACTTCAGTTCGGGATGGAACTGGACGCCGATAAACCAGGGGTGATCCTCGTACTCGACGATCTCGGGCAGCACGCCGTCGGGCGAAAGTCCTGAGAATTTCAGGCCGTGCTGCTCGAGGCGATCCTTGTAAGCGGTGTTGACCTCGTAGCGATGGCGGTGGCGCTCGGAGATCTCGGTGGCGCCGCCATAGACCTCGGAGACGCGGCTGCCGCGGTTGAGCGCGGCGGGATACGCGCCGAGGCGCATCGTGCCGCCGAGATCGCCGGCCTGCGAGCGCTTCTCGAGCTCGTTGCCGCGCAGCCATTCCGTCATCAGGCCGACCAGCGGCTCCTTGGTGGGGCCGAACTCGGTCGAATTGGCGTCCTCGATGCCGACGAGGTTACGCGCCGCCTCGATCACCGCCATCTGCATGCCGAAGCAGATGCCGAAATATGGCACGTCGCGCTCGCGCGCGAACTGCGCCGCCTTGATCTTGCCCTCCGCGCCGCGCTGGCCGAATCCGCCGGGCACCAGGATGCCGTTGACGTGCTCGAGGAACGGCGCCGGATCTTCCTTCTCGAAGATCTCGCTCTCGATCCAATCGAGATTGACCTTGACCTTGTTGGCGATGCCGCCGTGCGAGAGCGCCTCGATCAGCGACTTATACGCATCCTTCATGCCGGTATATTTGCCGACGATGGCGATGGTGACGTTGCCTTCGGGGTTGCGAATGCGCTCGTTGATCTGCTGCCAGCTCTGCAGCACCGGCGGAATCCGCGAGCCGATGCCGAAGGCGGCGAGCACTTCGTCGTCGAGGCCTGCATTGTGGTAGGCCTCGGGGACCGCGTAGATGTTGTCGACGTCGCGTGCCTCGATCACGGCGCTTTCGCGCACGTTGCAGAACAGCCCCAGCTTGCGCCGCTCCTCCTTCGGGATCTCGCGGTCGGTGCGGCAGAGCAGGATGTCCGGCTGGATGCCGATCGAGCGCAGCTCCTTCACCGAGTGCTGTGTCGGCTTGGTCTTCAATTCGCCGGCGCTGGGAATGTAGGGCAACAGCGTCAGATGGATGTAGACGGCGTGATCGCGCGGAAGCTCGTTCTTGAGCTGACGGATCGCCTCGAAGAACGGCAGGCCTTCGATGTCGCCGACGGTGCCGCCAATCTCGACCAGCACGAAATCGTAGTCGTCATTGCCGTCGAGGACGAATTCCTTGATGGCGTTGGTGACGTGCGGGACCACCTGGATCGTCGCGCCGAGATAATCGCCGCGGCGCTCCTTGGAGATGATGTCCTGGTAGATGCGCCCGGTCGTGATGTTGTCGG
This sequence comes from Bradyrhizobium guangxiense, assembly GCF_004114915.1. Taxonomy (NCBI): domain Bacteria; kingdom Pseudomonadati; phylum Pseudomonadota; class Alphaproteobacteria; order Hyphomicrobiales; family Nitrobacteraceae; genus Bradyrhizobium; species Bradyrhizobium guangxiense. Next base: position 3,488,693 of record NZ_CP022219.1, read on the forward strand.
CCTTGGTCGCAGGCCGACCCGTGAAGCGCTCGTAGTGACCGAGATCGAGATCGGTCTCCGCGCCGTCATCGGTCACGAACACTTCGCCGTGCTGATACGGCGACATCGTTCCGGGATCGAGATTGAGATAGGGGTCGAGCTTGCGGAGGCGGACCTTGTAGCCCCGGGCTTGCAACAGTGCACCGAGTGCCGCTGAAGCCAGACCCTTGCCGAGCGAGGAAACCACGCCGCCGGTGATGAATATGTACCGCGCCATGGGACTTAACCTCTAATCCCTCGAATTCGATTCGCCAAAGCGATTCGTCTTCCGCCCCAAAAGATTTTGCGGGCCTGTGGGTGAGCCAAAACTAAGAGTGGTGACAGTGGTTTGATGGGGATCGTTGATGCAGGACGGTAGAAGCCGCCCTGCATGGCCCCCCTGCTTTATTGCGAACGCGGCACCTGCGGACCTGCCGGCGCCTGGTTCTGCTGCTCGTCCGCCTTCTTCAGGGAATCCAGGATGCCGCCCGATGTCGGCGGCGCGACCGGCGATCCACCGGCCGGCTGGGTCTGCGACGGCTGGCCGATGATCGAGGACGGCTTGCGGTCGTAGCCGGCGTACCAGGACAGGAACAGGCTGGTGAGGAAGAAGCCCACGGCCAGGATTGCAGTGGTCCGCGTCAACAGATTCGCCGTGCCGCGGCTCGACATGAAGCCAGCGCCTCCTCCCATGCCGAGGCCGCCGCCTTCCGACTTCTGGAGCAGGACGGCGCCGATCATGACAGCGACGATCATGAGGTGGATGACGATGACAACGGTCTGCATAGTATCCTTCCGTCACAAGCGGGCGGCGCCTGACGGCGGCCGATCGCGCTTCGCGGGTTTTCCTGAAGTTGCGCGGTGTTACACGATCAGAGGGGGTATTGCCACCCCCGATCGGTCCCGAACCAAAGCTTTGGGCTCGCTAGGGGCAGCCCTCAATTTGGACAGCCTTTGGCAATCGCAAGGAAATCGGCCGCCTTCAGGCTGGCGCCGCCGACCAGCGCACCATTGACGTTCTTGACCGCCATCAGTTCGGCCGCGTTCGAGGGCTTGACCGAGCCGCCGTAGAGAATCCGCATCCTGGCACCTTCGGCCTTGAACCTGATGGTCAGGATCTCCCGGATAAACCCATGAATCTGCTCGACATCCTTGGCCGTCGGGGTCAGGCCGGTGCCGATCGCCCAGACCGGCTCATAGGCCACGATCAGGTTGGCGGCGGTCGAGCCATCCGGCAGCGAGCCGGCGAGCTGGCCGCGCAGGATATCCAGGGTCTGGCCGGCGTCGCGCTGACCTTGCGTCTCGCCGACGCAGACGATCGCGACCGCTCCGGCGCGCCAGGCGGCTTCCGCCTTCTGGCGGATCAGGGCATCGCCTTCGCCGTGGTCGGCGCGGCGCTCAGAATGACCAACGATGATGGCGGTCGCGCCCGCGTCCGCCAGCATTTCGGCGGAGATATCACCGGTATGGGCTCCGGATGCCTTGGGATGGCAATCCTGGGCCCCGACCGCGACTCTCTTGCCGCGCGCCTTGTCGGCAAAGGCCGCCACCAGGGTCGCCGGCGGGCAGACCAGCAGATCGGCCTTGGCGGCCACATCTGCCGCGCCGCTGAGCATGGCGTCGAATTCAGCAGCCTGGGCCTTCAGGCCGTTCATTTTCCAATTGCCGGCGATCAGGGGGCGTATGGCGTCGGTCATGTCCATTTCCAGCAAAATGAGGTTTGCGCATGCGCTAGCAGAGGACCTGCTGCAGTTCCAGATTCTTGTTTTGAAGCGTTTTCTGACGCGAACCGGGGTCCACTTCGCTGGAAAACGCTTTGGGGCGTTTAACCGCGGCTTCAAGCGGTCCCCTGGCCTGAGGTTGCGGGGGGAAAGCCGCCACTTTATGATGATCTATCAATTTGGTGACGCGCTTTTGCGGAATCTGCATTAAGACGCGCTCCCGTTCCCCTCCTGACCAAACAAGTTGGACCAAATGCTTCGAGGAATGCGCAAGGCCTCATCAAACTGGCTCGGCAAGACCATTATGGCCGTGGTGATGGGCGTGTTGATCATCAGTTTCGGCATTTGGGGCATCGCCGACATCTTCCGCGGCTTCGGGCAGTCCACGGTGGCCAAGGTCGGCCGCACCGAGATTTCGCTGAACGAGTTCCGCCAGATCTACACCGACCGCCTGCAGCAGATCAGCCGCCAGTTCGGCCGTCCGCTGACACCCGACCAGGCGCGCGCCTTCGGCCTCGACCGCCAGGTGCTGCAGCAGACGATCGCGGAAGCCGCGCTCGACGAAGAGGCGCGCCGGCTCGGACTCGGCCAGTCCGACGAGCAGATCCGCCAAGTCATCATGAACGACCGCAACTTCAAGGGCGTCGGCGGCAATTTCGACGCGAACCGCTTCCAGGCCGTGATCCGCAATTTCGGCTATACCGAGCAGCGCTACGTCGCCGAGCAGCGCAAGGTCTCGCTGCGCCGGCAGATCACCGGCACGATCGGCGCCGGCCTCGAGCCGCCGAAGGCCATGATCGATGCGCTGACGCGCTATCAGAACGAGCAGCGCTCCATCGAATTCGTCAGGCTCGATACCGCCCAGGCAGGCCAGATCGACCCGCCCTCGCCCGAGGCGCTGGCATCCTATTTCGAGGATCACAAGGTCCAGTTCCGCGCGCCCGAATATCGCAAGATCGCCTTCGTGGTGGTCTCGCCGGAAGAGATCGGCAAGTGGAGCGAGGTGTCGGACGAGGACGCCAAGAAGGTGTTCGAGCAGCGCAAGGACCGGCTCGGCACGCCCGAGAAGCGCCAGATCCAGCAGATTGTATTCCCCAACGCCGCGGAGGCTCAGGCCGCTCGGGAGCGGCTCGTCGGCGGCATGTCGTTCGAGGACCTCGGCAAGGAGCGCGGGTTGAGCCCCTCCGACGTCGATCTCGGTCTCGTGACCAAATCCGCGCTCGCCCCCGCGGTGGGCGATGCGGCCTTCGCGCTTCCCGCCGGCGAGATCAGCCAGCCGATCCAGGGGCCTCTCGGCACGTCGATCGTCAAGGTCGACAAGATCGAGCCGGGCAAGGAGGCGGATTACGCCAGCCTTGCCGGCGACCTCAAGCGCGAGATCGCGACCGAGCGCGCGCGCGTCAAGGTCAACGATCTCCGCGACAAGATGGAAGACGAGCGCGGCGGCGGCTCCAGCGTGATCGACGCGGCGCAGAAGCTCGGCCTCACCGCCGTGACCATCGACGCCGTCGACCGTTCCGGCCGCGCCCCGAATGGCCAGGCGGTCGCCAACATTCCGCAGGGCCTCGACGTGGTGTCGCAGGCCTTCAACACCGATGTCGGCGTCGACAACGACTCGATCTCGTTCAAGGGCGGGTATGTCTGGTACGACGTGCTCGCCATCACGCCCTCGCGGGACCGCAATCTCGACGAGGTCCGCGACCAGGTCGAGGCGCGCTGGCGCCAGGACCAGACCGCGACCAAGCTGAAGGCCAAGGCGACCGAGATGGTGCAGAAGCTCGAATCGGGCAGCAAGCTCGCCGATGAAGCCGCAGCGGTCGGCGTCAAGGTCGAGACCGCCGCCGGCTTCAAGCGCGACGATACGCCCGCCAGTGTGCCCACAGCCGTCGTGGCCGCCGCCTTCCGCGCCGCCAAGGACGGTGTCGGACAGACGCCGGTGACCGGCGGCACAGAGGTGATCGTCTTCCGCGTCACCGGCATCGTCGACCCCACAGTCGACGCCGCCTCCGACGCGGTCAAGAAGCTGAAAGACAGCCTCGACCGCGCCCAGACCGAGGAGCAGGTCGCCTCCTACGTCAACAAGCTTGAAACCGACATCGGGACCACCATTAATCAGGCCGCCTTCGCGCAGGTGACCGGCGCGAACCAGTGAGTTGAAAGCACGCGATGGACGACCTGAAATCGATCATTGGAAAAGTGGCGACCGGCGCCAGCCTGTCGCGTGACGAAGCGGCTTCCGCCTTCGACGCCATGATGAGCGGCGAGGCTACGCCCTCGCAGATGGGTGGCCTGTTGATGGCGCTCAGGGTGCGCGGCGAGACCGTGGACGAGATCACCGGCGCGGTTGCGGCGATGCGCTCCAAGATGCTGACCGTGACGGCACCGCCTGATGCCGTCGACATCGTCGGCACCGGCGGCGACGGCTCCGGCTCGGTCAACGTCTCGACCTGCGCCTCCTTCATCGTCTCGGGCGCCGGCGTGCCGGTGGCCAAGCACGGGAACCGCGCGCTGTCGTCGCGCTCGGGCGCCGCCGACGTGCTGGCTTCGCTCGGCGTGAAGATCGACCTCAGGCCCGAACAGGTCGGCCGCTGCGTGCGTGAATGCGGCATCGGCTTCATGTTCGCTCCTGCCCACCATCCCGCCATGAAGAACGTCGGTCCGACCCGGGTCGAGCTTGCGACGCGCACGATCTTCAACCTGCTCGGTCCCTTGTCCAACCCGGCCGGCGTGAAGCGGCAGATGGTCGGCGTGTTCTCCCGGCAATGGGTGCAGCCGCTGGCGCAGGTGCTGAAGAATCTCGGCTCCGAATCCGCGTGGGTGGTGCACGGCTCCGACGGCCTCGACGAGATCACCCTCACCGGCCCGACCTTCGTCTCCGCGCTCCACAATGGCGAGATCCGCAATTTCGAGGTGACGCCGGAGGACGCCGGCCTGTCGCGCTGCGAAGCCGGCGCGCTGAAAGGCGGCGATGCCGACGCCAACGCGATCGCGCTGCAAAGCGTGCTCGACGGCAAGCCGAGCGCCTACCGCGACGTCGCCCTGATGAACGCCGCGGCCGCGCTGGTGGTGGCCGGACGCGCCAAGGACCTCAAGGAAGGCGTCGCGCTCGGCATGAAGTCGATCGACAGCGGCGCAGCCAAGGCGAAGCTGAAGCACCTGATCGCGATCTCGAACGGCTGAGCCCGGCATGTCGGACATCCTGACCAAGATCGAAGCCTACAAGCGCGAGGAGATCGCTGCCGCCAAGCGCGCGCAGCCGCTGTCGGCCGTCGAGGCGGCGGCCAAGGCGCAAGCCGCGCCGCGCGGCTTCGTGCGCGCGATCAGGGCCAAGCACGCCAATGGCGATTTCGCGCTGATCGCCGAGGTGAAGAAAGCCTCGCCGTCGAAAGGGCTGATCCGCGCCGATTTCGACCCGCCCCGGCTTGCCAAGGCCTATGAGGCCGGCGGCGCAGCCTGTCTGTCGGTGCTGACCGACACGCCCTCGTTCCAGGGCCATCTCGACTTCATGGTGGCGGCGCGCGCGGCGACCTCCCTGCCGGTGCTGCGCAAGGATTTCATGTTCGACACCTATCAAGTGGCCGAGGCCCGCGCGCACGGTGCCGATTGCATCCTGATCATCATGGCGGCGCTCGACGACGCCACGGCAAGAGACCTCGAAGACGCCGCGACTGCCTACGGCATGGACGTGCTGATCGAGATCCATGACCGCGCCGAGCTCGACCGGGCGCTGAAGCTTCGCTCGCCGATGATCGGGGTCAACAACCGCAATCTTCGGACCTTCGAAACCACGCTCGCGACCAGCGAGGCCTTGGCGCCGCTGATCCCTTCGGACCGGCTGATGGTCGGCGAGAGCGGCATCTTCACGCCCGCCGACCTTGCCCGGCTCGAGCGCGTCGGCATGTCGACCTTCCTGGTCGGCGAGAGCCTGATGCGGCAGGCCGACGTCACCGCGGCGACGCGTACGCTGCTTGCCCGAGAGACGGCCGCGCGCGCGACCGGTACGCGCTGACATGGCGCGCAAGGCTTCCGCGACCGGGCAATCGAAGGCCAAGCTCTTGAAAACCAAGCTCTTGAAAACCAAGACCGGCCTCGCCCTCACCCACATCGCTGCCTCCGGCGAGGCCCGAATGGTCGACGTGTCGGACAAGCCGGCGACCGAGCGGCTCGCGGGCGCAGAAGGCCGCGTCGTCATGACCAGGGCGACACTCGACCTGATCGTGTCCGGCAATGCCAAGAAAGGCGACGTGCTCGGCACCGCGCGCATCGCCGGCATCATGGCCGCCAAGCGCACCTCGGAGCTGATCCCGCTCTGTCATCCGCTCGCGCTGTCGAAGGTCATTGTCGACATCAAGCCTGACGCAACGCTGCCGGGCTGCGTGGTACGGGCCAGCGTGAAGGTGACGGGACCGACCGGCGTCGAGATGGAGGCACTCACCGCGGTGTCTGTCGCCTGCCTCACCATCTACGACATGATCAAGGCGGTCGAGCGCGGCGTGCGTATCGAAGGCATCCACCTGGTCGAGAAGCTCGGCGGCAAGTCCGGCCATTACCGCGCCTGACGCGCGCTCATTTCAGCGACCCGCCTCTTGCATCGTGCGCATCGATTGCTTTTGCGCGCGACCGTTCATGCTCCGTTAACCGCGCTTCCTAACTTCGCCTCCACACCGTTCCCGTAAACCAACGGATGTTTTCGGGGCCAAGAATTGATCCTGAGGTGTGCGCGGCAATGATCCAGCATGATGACGAGATTCGGCAATCGCCTCTTTGACCAAGCCTTCGTGCGCGGCGGACCGATCCGCTGGCTGGTGGTGGGCGGCACGCTGCTGATCGCGGCCATCGCCATAGGCTCCGTTCTGATGGCGCAGAATTTCCGCGAGCGGGCGCTGCGCAACTCCGGCCGCGAGCTGGAAAACACCGTGCTGATGCTCGCCCATCACTTCGACCAGCAATTGCAGGACTTCGCAGTCATCCAGCGAGACTTCGTCGATCACGCGCGTTCGATCGGCATCGCAAGCGTTGCAGACCTCCGCGCTCGCCTCTCCGGTCGGGACATCCACCAGATGCTGCGATCGAAGATCGAGGCGCTGCCCTATATCGGCGGCGTCAACATCATCGATGCCGAAGGCAATCTGATCAATTCGTCGACGGCTTGGCCGGCTCCCAAGGTCAACATGGCCGACCGCGCCTATTTTCGCACCTTCAAGTACGATCCCAATTCGCCGGATGTCCTAATCGAGCCATTGCACAGTCGCATCTCCGGCGCATGGACCATCCTGGTGGCCCGGAGGATCGTCGGGCCCAATGGCGAGTTCCTGGGCGTCGTCGGACGCGGCATCGAGCCCGCCAATTTCGAGAAGTTCTTCGCATCCGTGGTGCTCGGCGAAGGTGCGACGATCTCGATGCTGCATCGCGACGGCACGCTGCTCGCCCGTTATCCGCACGCCAGCGAATTGATGGGACAGAATTTCAAGACCGGCTCATTCGAGCAGCAGAGGGTTTTCGGCCTCGATCACTTCGCCGGCCGTTTCACGAGCCCCGTCGACGGCGAGGACAGGCTGATCTCCTCGCGGGCGCTGCCCCATTTCCCGATCCTGATGATGGCTACCACGACGCGCGCGGCGGCCCTGACCGACTGGCGCGAGCAGATCGGCATGCTGATCTCGGTCGCCGCGGCTTCCGCGCTCGCCATCGCAGGCGTGCTAATCGCGATCGTGCGCAAGCTGCTGGAGCAGCACCGCGCGTCGCGCGAACGGCTGAGGCTGGAGAAGCAGCGGCTCGACCGCGCCGTCAACAACATGACGCAGGGCCTCCTGCTGTTCGACGCCGAGCGGCAGATGGTGGTCTGCAACCATCGTTACATCGAGATGTACGGATTGTCGGTCGACGTCGTGAAGCCGGGTTGCAGCTTCCACGACATCATCGCCCATCGCAAGGCGACCGGTTCGTTCACAGGAGACGTCGACGCTTACGTCGCGCTCGTTCTGAACGACATCCACGTCCGCAATTCCATGGTGATCGACACCGCCGACGGCCGCTCCATCCACATCCTCAACGAACCGCTCGCGGATGGCGGCTGGGTGGCGACCCATGAGGACATCACCGAGCGCCGCCGCATAGAGGAGCGCATCACCCACCTCGCCCATTACGACGCGCTGACCGACCTGCCGAACCGTGCCATGTTCCACGAGCATCTGCGCGCCGAGCTGGCCGCGGTTGGCAAGGGCGAAGAGATCGCGGTGCATTACATCGACATCGACGAGTTCAAGGGCGTCAACGACGCGCTCGGCCACCTCGTCGGCGACGAGCTATTGAAATCGGTTGCCGCGAGCCTGCGGCGCTGTGCGGGTCCGACGGATTTCGTGGCGCGGCTCGGCGGCGACGAATTCGCCATCGTCCAGAGCGCCGTGACGTCGCGGGATCAGGTCGACGACCTCGTTGCGCGGGTCTTCGCGGCCATCCGGGCCCCGTTCAACTGCATGGGCCATCATCTCACCACCGACGCCAGCATCGGCATCGCGCTCGCACCGGAACACGGCACGGCGCTCGACCAGATCCTGAAGAACGCGGACATGGCGATGTACGCCGCCAAGTCCGCCGGACGCCGCACCTATCGCTTCTTCGAGCCGGAGATGGACGCCAAGGTGCGCGAGCGCCGGCAGCTCGAGAGCGACCTGCGCCACGCCATCGCCCAAGGGGATCTCGAAGGCGGGCTCGAGGTCTACTACCAGCCCTGCCTCAGCCTGAAGGATGATCGCATCACCGGCTGCGAGGCCCTGGTGCGCTGGCGCCATCCCGAGCGCGGCATGGTCTCGCCGGCGGAGTTCATCCCGATCGCCGAAGATACCGGCCTGATCAACGAGATCGGCGAATGGGTGCTGGCGACCGCCTGCCGGGACGCCGCGGGCTGGCCGGACGATATCCGCCTCGCGGTCAACGTCTCCCCGGTGCAATTCAAAAGCGGCACGCTGGCGCTGAAGATTATGGCCGCGCTCGCCGCTTCGAACCTGCCGGCGAGCCGGCTGGAGCTCGAGATCACCGAGGCGGTGCTGATCCGCGACGACGATGTCGCGCTCACGATCCTGCATCAGCTCCGCGCCATCGGCGTGCGCATCGCGCTCGACGATTTCGGCACCGGCTACTCGTCGCTGAGCTACCTGCACCGCTTCCCGTTCGACAAGATCAAGATCGACCGCTGTTTCGTCGACGACATCGCCCGTCCCGACGGCTCCGCCAGCATCGTCCAGGCCGTCGTCAACCTGGCAGCGGCGCGCCGCATGACCACCACAGCCGAGGGCGTCGAGACCGAAGAGCAGCAGCGCCTGTTGCGCGCGCTCGGCTGTTCCGAGATGCAGGGCTATCTGTTCAGCGCCGCAAAGCCTGCCAACAAGGTGCTGGAGCTGTTCGCGCTGCATCGCAGCCAGCTCGCCCAGCGCGGCGGCAGCGAGAGCCGCCGGCGCGAAGCAAGCTAGCCCGCATGTAGCCCGCCCCAACGAGATGTCACCCCAGAACGAATTCGCCCGGGAGCGGCCATCCACTCCCGGGCGTTCCATCTCTGAAGATCGGAAAGTCTAGTTCGGCACCGCAGCCTTCGGCGCAGGCTTGGCGGCGACCGCATTGGCGGTGACGCCGTGCAGGAAGTCATAGGCCGCGTGCAAAGCCTTGTCGTCCTTCTCTTCCGGCGGGACGTAGGACTGCGATCCGGTCTGCTCGGTGCCGTCGGCGGCTTGCAGATGGCCGCGCATCTGGGACTCCGCCATAGTGTCCATGCGGCCCTTCAGCTCCGGCGGCACGTCCTGAAGGATCTCGATGTCGGGCGCGATGCCCTGGGCCTGGATCGAGCGGCCCGACGGGGTGTAGTAGCGCGCCGTGGTCAGCGCCAGCGCACCGTTGCCGGCGCCGAGCGGAATGATCGTCTGCACCGAGCCCTTGCCGAACGAGCGCGTGCCGATGATCGTCGCGCGCTTGTGATCGTGCAGCGCGCCGGCCACGATCTCAGAAGCCGAAGCCGAGCCGCCGTTGACCAGAACCACCAGCGGCTTGCCCTTGGTGAGGTCGCCACCATGCGCCGTGAAGCGCTGCGTCTCTTCCGGACTGCGGCCGCGGGTCGAGACGACCTCGCCGCGCTGCAGGAAAGCACTCGACACCGACACGGCCTGGTCGAGCAGCCCGCCCGGATTGTTGCGCAAGTCGAGCACGTAGCCGGTGAGCTTCTCTTGCGGGACCTGCTTGACGATCGATGCGATCGCCTTCTTCAGGCCATCGGTGGTCTGCTCGTTGAACGAGGTGACGCGGATATAGCCGATGTCGCCGTTCTCGACGTGGAAGCGCACCGGGCGCACGTGGATGATCTCGCGCGTGATCGCAACATCGAGCGGCGCGTCCGCGCCCTTGCGCACGATGGTGAGCTTGGTCTTGGTGTCGACAGGGCCCTTCATCTTGTTGACGGCCTGCTCGAGCGTCATGCCCTGCACGGCCTCGCCGTCGATCTTGCTGATGAGGTCGCCGGACATCAGGCCCGCCTTCGAGGCCGGTGTATCGTCGATCGGCGAGACGACCTTGACGAGGCCGTCTTCCATCGTGACCTCGATGCCGAGGCCGCCGAACTCGCCGGAGGTGGTCTCCTGCATCTCGGTCCAGGCCTTGTCGTTCATGTAGCGCGAATGCGGATCGAGCGAGGTCACCATGCCCGTGATCGCGCCTTCGATCATTTTGGCATTGTCGGGCTTCTCGACATAGCTCGCCTTCACCCGCTCGAACACGGTGCCGAACAGGTTGAGCTGGGAATAGGCATCATCTGCGCTCGCTGCCGCCCGCGCCGCCCATACGCCGCCGTGCGGGCTCGCTACCAGAAGGGTCAGACACGCGCCGGTGAGCGTACCGAGAGGGAACAGCAGGGATTTCCGCATGGATGGGTTGGCCTTTTTGCTTTGGCGGTTCGCTTAAGCTTGCTCTCAAGACTTGGGAGGCGCCATGCAATTGGCGATCCAGTCCGTTTCTCACAATACCATTCTGGTTTCTTCAAGGCCGGGATGCCACGCCGGCGGGTCCTCCGCAGAAATCGCTTCGTTCGAGCCTAAACTTTTGGCAACGTTGCAGGACTGGTCTGCCCGCAAGGGGAATCGGTGGGCCGGTCCACGCCTCGCAGCTATGCGATTTTAGGATAGTTTTGGAGGGCTGGACGGGTTAGGCGATGACATAAGGCTTCAAATTCTCGGGAGGAAAACAATGAACGAAGCACCCCGCATCCGGCCGGAACGGAACGTCGAACTCGGCGCCAGCAACGAGCCGTTCCAGAACCTGCACGAATTCATCCGAAAGGCGCGGGCCAACCTGAACCAGAACGCCTGGGACTACATCGTCGGAGCCGCCGAGACCGAAACCACGATGCGCCGCAACCGCATGGCGCTGGACGAGATCGCCTTTCGGCCGCGAGTGCTGCGCGACGTCCGCAGGGTGGACGGCTCGGTTCAGCGGTTCGGCCGCCAGATGCGCCTGCCGGTCGTGCTCGCTCCCGTTGGAGCGCTCGAGATCTTCGATCCCGATGGCGCGGCGAGCGTCGCGCGCGGTGCCGGCGCCTTCGGTGCCGCCCATATGCTGAGCTCGGTGTCGGAGCCTGGCCTGGAGCAGACCGCGGAAGCTGCGCCCGATGCGCTCCGGCTCTATCAGCTCTATGTCCGCGGCGACGACGCCTTCGTCGCCGATGTCGTCAGCAGAAGCGAGAAGAACGGCTACGCCGCCTTCTGCCTGACCGTCGACACCGCTCATTACAGCCGTCGCGAACGTGACATCGCCAAGCGCTACGTTCGCGAAAGCCGCCTACGCGCCACCGGCGGCGATTTCCAGAAGGGACTGGAGTGGCGGACCGTGAAGATGATCAAGGACAAGTTCAAGATCCCGCTGATCCTGAAGGGCATCGCCACCGCCGAAGACGCCCTGATCGCGGTCGATCACGGCGTCGAATGGATCTACGTCTCCAATCATGGCGGGCGCCAGCTCGACCATGGCCGCGGTGCGATGCATGTGCTGCCCGAGATCGTGGAGGCCGTCAAAGGCCGCGCCAAGATCATGGTCGACGGCGGCATCTGTCGCGGCACCGACATCGTCAAGGCGATCGCAGCGGGCGCTGACCTCGTCGGCATCGGCCGGCTGCAATGCTGGGCGCTGGCGGCGGCCGGCGAAGCCGGCATCACGCGGATGCTGGAGCTGTTGGAGGACGAGGTGCTGCGCTGCCTCGGCCTGTTGGGCGCAACGTCGTTTGCCGAGGTCGACAGGTCCTGCCTGCATCCGGCGACCGCCACCAACGCGCCGAGCGTGTTCAGCGCGTTCCCGCTGTTCGACCACGAGCCTTATCGGTACTGATTGGCAGATCCTCAAATGAAAGGATGCATGTGACATCGCTCTCTCCCGGCAGCGCGGACGCGCTTTTGTTCGATCTCGGGCGCGTCGTGCTCGACATCGATTTCTCCAAGGCGATCGCCTGCTGGGCGGGACATGCCGGCTGCCAGCCCGAGGCGATCGTCGCGCGCTATGTGCGCGACGAGGCCTACCGGCTGCACGAGGTTGGCAAGATCAGCGACGAGGATTATTTCGCCTCGCTGCGCGCTTCATTGGGAATAGGCATTTCGGACGCGCAGTTCCTGGAGGGCTGGAACGCGATCTTCGCCGGTGAGATGCCCGACATCGCCGAGCTGTTGCCGCGCGCTGCGAAGCAGATACCGCTCTACGCCTTTTCAAACACCAACCGGCCACATGTCGACTATTTCTCGAAGGAATATGCCGACCTGCTCGGCCATTTCCGCGAGCTATACCTGTCGTCCAGCATCGGCTTGCGCAAACCGGATGCGGAGGCTTTCGACCATGTCGTTGCCGCGATCGGCGTGCCCGCCGAGCGCATCGTGTTCTTCGACGACCTCGCCGAGAACATCGAGGGCGCGCGGGCGCGCGGCCTGACGGCCGTGCATGTAACGTCGCCGCGCGACGTTGGGAACGCATTGAAGGCGTTGGGTATCTGACCCCAGAGATTCGTTACGCGAAGCCCGCGCCGGAAGCGCGTCCGGAACTAAATTTGCAGCAAATATGGAACCTGATCACTTTGTGCATTTTTATACAGAGTTCCCGGGAACGGAATACCACCCTCCGGACTCATGAGTCCGTTGGGACTTCTACACCGGACTCATCGACGTGCTGGGCAAAACCTACCTCACCAAGCAAGCCTCTCTCCTGCTTGAATTCGCAAGAAACACCTCGGATTCGGACCTTTCCGCCAAGCTGATCAGAAAGGCGGCCGACCTGAAATCGCAGGCCGACCCGCTCCCCGACAAGGATCAAGGGCCCAAAGCTCCAGACGTCGCGTTCGACCTCGGTACGGACGGACCGACCGGGAGTTGACCGATGCTGGCCGTGGCGCTTGTTTTTCTCGTTCTAGCCATGGCGATCCTCATGCCGGTTTGCCTTGCCTTCCGGATCATGCCCCGGCGGACGTGAGCTTCCCTCCTCCGCACTGAGATCACGCACGATAAATCATTCTGCGTGCTGCTTTGCCTCGCGCCTGCACTCGGCTAGAACTCTCCGCCATTTTATCGATGTGCTCAGCAGGAGTTCCGCCGTGGCCTTGATGCCGGTTTCCGACGCCCTTGCTGCGGTGCTGGCGGGGGCAGAGCCGCTGCCTGAGCAGATGGTTTCGCTCGACGAAGCCTACCACCGCGTGCTCGCCCATGACCTCGCGGCGCGGCGCACGCAGCCGCCGCATGCCATGTCGGCGATGGACGGCTATGCCGTGCGCGCGGTGGATGCGGCAATGATTGATTCCAGGCTGACTGTCATCGGCGAGGTCGCGGCCGGCCGGCCGTTCACCGGGACGGTCAGCACCGGCGAAGCCGTACGGATCTTCACCGGCGGCGTCGTTCCAGACGGCGCGGACGCGGTGGTGATCCAGGAGGACACCGTTGCGGACGGCAACAGGGTCACCATCAGGGAGGCCGCGATCGCCGGACGGCACATTCGCCCGGCCGGCGTCGATTTCCGCGAGGGTGACGTGCTCCTGCGCAGGGGAGCCCGTCTGACCGAGCGCGATCTCGCGCTCGCCGCTGGAATGAATCACCCGCACCTGCCCGTCCGCCGCCGTCCGAAGGTCGCGATCCTCGCCACCGGCGATGAGCTGGTGATGCCCGGCACCACGCCCGGCCCCGGCCAGATCGTCTATTCCAACGGTTACGCACTGCATGCGCTCGCCCGCAGCGAGGGCGCCGAGACCATCGACCTCGGTGTCGCCGCGGATACGCTGGAGGCGACCTCCGCCGGAATCCGCCGCGCCCGCGACAGCGGCGCGGACATCCTGATCACCACCGGCGGCGCCTCGGTCGGCGACCACGACCTGGTCCAGCAGGCGCTCAAGGACGAAGGCATCGCGATGGCGTTCTGGAAGATCGCGATGCGGCCAGGCAAGCCGATGATGCACGGGCGGCTCGGCGCCATGCGCGTGATCGGCCTGCCCGGCAATCCCGTGTCGTCTTACGTGTGCGCGTTCCTGTTCATGGTGCCGCTGATTCGTGCCCTATCGGGCCAAGAGGTGATTCATCATCGCCGCGAACGCGCCGTGCTGGGCCGCGATCTCGGTGCCAACGACCAGCGCGAGGATTACTTGCGCGCGCGTCTGGAGCTGCGCGACGACGGCACGCAAGTCGCCCTTCCCGTCAGCCATCAGGACTCCTCTCTGCTTGCGAATCTCGCTGCGGCACAGGTACTTCTCGTGCGCGCACCCTTCGCGCAGAAGGCCGAAGCCGGCAGCCCTTGCGAGGTGTTGCGGCTGCCGGTTTGAGCCGCGCGGCCACACGTATTCCGCGAGGTTCGCTTCGTTCACGGTAAATTAAGCAGTTGCGGAACACATATCGAACATATAGTGTCCGTTCATGATTTGTTTCGAGCATGTAGCGCCCTGTCGCTGAATTCACCGTCTCGGAATCGAACGACATCAACCGGGGGACTTTGGTCGAGATGTTAACGCGCAAACAATACGAGCTTCTGCGGTTCATCAGCGAACGTTTGAAGGAAAGCGGCGTGCCGCCCTCCTTCGACGAGATGAAGGATGCGCTCGACCTGCGCTCGAAGTCAGGCATCCACCGCCTGATCACCGCACTCGAGGAGCGCGGCTTCATCCGCCGCCTGCCCAACCGCGCCCGCGCCATCGAAGTGATCAAGCTGCCGGAGCTCCAGGCGGCCGCCGGCAACCGACGCGGCTTCACGCCAAGCGTCATCGAAGGCAATCTCGGCAAGGTGCGCGCGAGCACCAGCCCGCCCGCTGACGAGGGCGAGCGGCCCGTGGCGGTGCCAGTGATGGGCCGCATCGCGGCCGGCACGCCGATCGAGGCGCTACAGACCCGAAGCCACACCATCAGCGTGCCGCCTGACATGCTCGGCTCGGGCGAGCATTACGCACTCGAAGTGCGCGGCGATTCCATGGTCGAGGCCGGTATCCTCGACGGTGACATGGCGCTGATCCAGCGCAACGAGAGCGCCGACACCGGCGACATCGTTGTGGCGCTGATCGATGACGAGGAGGCCACGCTCAAGCGCTTCCGCCGCCGCGGCGCCTCAATCGCCCTCGAGCCCGCCAATGCCGCTTATGAAGTACGCATCCTGCCGCCGAACCGCGTGAAGATTCAGGGCAAGCTGATCGGACTTTACCGGAAGTACTGATTTGCGGACGCACTCGGTACAGGAACATCCGGCGCCTTGCGCGCCTTCGATCGGTACGCCGATCAGATATTGGAGCGGACGGATGTCCGCTCCGGCTGGATAGTCTTTCTGGTTCTGCACAGATTATCCGGCCCCTCCTCCACGGCCACGTCCTCAGCGGATCGCACGAGACAGCATCGCGTCACGGCCTCCGCGTTGGAGGGGACAGGCAAGTGCGTATCGCTTGAGTGCCGCTGTGACCGCCGCTGGTCGCACCACCGGCAGGCGGTTGCCGCGCAACCGCATCGTCATGTCTGCAACGCCCGGCGCAATGCAATTGCGCAGCACCGCAATCGTGCTGGCGATGCAGGCGTCGCGTTTGCCAGCCGTTGACACGTGCCGGCCAAATGCGCGGCAGCGGGCTTTGTTCCTAGCGAATCCGGGAAAGTTAATGTGATCGCGGCGCGCAGATCACAGCCGCAGATTCGCCTTCAACCAAGCAGAGCTTTGCGTCCTTACTCTGACAGAGGCCTGTGCCTCCAAGAGAGGTGCGGGTCGCTTTCTTCGCATGAGGAGCACCCGATGTGTGACTATAGCCTGCATGCCGTCGCGACGCGCCCCGCGGAAGTCGGCGAGACGATCGTCACGACCACGTTCCGCGGCACCTCGACACGCGGCTTCGCCTCCGAAGCCGATCTCTCCGTTGCGGTCTGCCTGCTTCCAGGAACGGAGCTCGCCTTCGCCGACAACGTCCGTTACGACAACCGCTGGATCTGGACGCGCACCGTCAATTCCCGCGTCGGCAAGTTCGGCAAGATCGATCCGCACATTCCCGACCGCCATCACGACGCGATCGAATTCCCTGACGGCAAATACGTGCTGGTGACGCAGCTCGTCGAAGGCCAGCGTGCGACCGTGCTGCAGCTGCCGGTGACCCAGCCGGTCGGCGAGCGCGAGCACAAGCCGCAGAGCATCGCCGACAGCCGGCCGCCGGTCACGCGTCTGCCGATCGGCTGACGCCGCCCCGGCCGCAAGGTCGAGGCTAAGGAAATGCCGTCGCCGGCCGAGGCCGGCGAGATGGTATGGCTTGCGTCTCACGGAATCCCATCGGACCGTCCCCCTTTCCCCTCCCCTCCATCCTCAATCGTCGGCCTGCAAGTCGGTCTCCGTTGGCGTTGCGTCGCGGTTGCGGGGAGCCGTCCTCGGCGCAAGACTGCCGTCGAACTCGCCTTCGCCGGCACCGGCCGGCAACCACGGGCGGTTGGTGCCTCTCGCCCTCACCGCCTGGACGGAAAATCCGTCACCACGCGGCGTGAGCGCCAGCGCGCCCTGGCGAACCAGCCGCTGCCGATCCACCACCATCGCCGCGCAATCGGGCGGCGCGGGCCGTGACGTCACCACCAAGGCGGCGCGGCTGCAATCGTCCGCCAACGCATCGATGCGCAAGGCCAGCGCGACCAGCCGCCCGTCGGCGAGCGGCGTGACGCAGCCGGCCTCGTCGCACGATATACCGTCGGCCAGCGCGCTACTGCCGGCATCGCGCGGATCGGCGTCGGCCGCCAACCACTCCCTCAGCAGGAAATTGTCCTTCCCAGCCCTGATCAGGTGCAAACGCCCGTCCCCGCCCCGCACCGCGACGCTCGCGCCGTCCCCGGCAATCAGGACATCGGGCTGCCGCACCGAAAGGCCCCAGGCGATCGAAGCCAGCAGAACCACGGCACCGGCCCAGCGCAAGGGCGTGCGCAACAGGCCCATCACGATGATGCCGAGGCTCGCTCCGACCAGCGGCGCAATACTGAACGCGGGGATGTGGCCGACCGCGCCCGGCAAGGCCGCCACCCAGCGCGAGACCGCAACCATCCAGTCGATGCCCAATCCCATCAGCCACCAGAACGCGCCATCGAGCCCGAACGGCGCAGCCAGCAATCCCAACAGTCCGGCCGGCATCACCAGTGCAGAGACCACCGGCATCGCACCGAGATTGGCGAGCACGCCGTAAGGCGTGACCCGATGGAAATGGAAGGCGGCGTAGGGCGTGGTCGCAAGCCCCGCGATCAGCGAGGCCAGGAACAACATCGCGATCTCGCGGCCGCCCCACAGCGCGACGCGCGCTGTCGCCGAATGGTCGGGCGAGGCAAGCAGGTTCGGCATGCCGATCTGCACCAGCGCCACCAGCCCGAGCGTTGCTGCAAACGACATCTGGAAGCTCGGATGCACCAGCGCCTCCGGCGCGACCGCGAGCACGATCAGCGCCGCCACGGCCAGCGTACGGAAGGTGATGGCGCGCCGATCGACCATGACCGCGATCAGCACCACCGCCGTCATGAAGAACGATCTTTGCGTGGCGACCTCCGCGCCCGAGAGCAGAAGATAGAACGCCGCCGCAACCAGCGCCGCGGCCGCCGACCATTTCTTGATGGGAAAGCCGACGGCGAGACCCGGGATCAGCGCCAGCAGCGCGCGCACCGCGAAGAACACGACGCCGGCGACGACGGCCATGTGGTAGCCCGAGATCGAAAGCACGTGGCCGAGCCCCGAGACGAACATGGCATCGTTGACGGGCGTGGAAATCGCATCGCGCCGCCCGGTGAGCAGCGCTGTCGCGATCGCGCGGTCGTCGCCCTCGAGCGTGGCTCGGATGCGGGCGTCGATCGCATCGCGTAGGCCCTGCATGAAGGCGGCGTAGCGCAGCCGCAGGCCTCCGGCGTCCGGCGGCACCGCAGCCGTGATCGCGCCCATCACGAAGCCGGAGGCGCCGATGCCCTGAAAGTACATATCGCGCGAAAAGTCGTAGCTGCCGGGGCGGACCGGCGAGAGCGGCGGCATCAGCCGCGCCCTGAGTTGCACGAAGCTGCCGACCTCCGGCGCGGTGCCCTTACGCACGGACAGGCGGACCCGATCGAGCTTGACGTCGCTGCGCTGCGCCTCCATGGCGGTGACGCGCAGCACGAAGCGATCGGTGCGCTCGCGGATGTCGCGCGTCTCGACGAAGCCCGACAGGGACACTGAATAGAGCGGCTTGGCCAGCACGTTGTGCGCGATGCGCGCGGTCTTCCAGGTCGCCACGGCAACCCCCGCCGCGATCGCCGCGATCATGATCGCCGGCGCAAACAGCCGGCTCCGCCGCAACAGGATCGCGCCGAGCAGGGGCGCGCCCGCCGTGGTCGCAACAAGCCACAGCACAGGCTCATGATCGGCAGCAAAATAGAGCGCAATGCCGCCGCCGAAGGCGACCGGCACCCACGGCAACAGCCGCCCGGGGCCGGCCTCGGCGCGGACCCATTCGCGCAGCGTCTCGACGATCGCCGGCCAGAGGCCCAAGCCCGCCGGCGCAAAGCCGCCGGCTGGCGCAGCGCGGCCGACCGGCCACGTCCCGGCAACTCCCTGGGAGCGTAGTGGCCGGCTCGGCTCCGTCATTCCCCTGCACCTTACGCGACGTGGTCAGCGCCGAGGCTACCGGAACGTGCAGGCAGACGAATAGCGGCACAAATCAGGAACGAAGAGAGAGCGCTCTACTTTTCCTCTTCCATCGTCACGGCAACGTCCGCCTTGGCGGACAGCCGCACCTTGTTGCCTTCGACGTCGGCAACCAGGCCCTTGTCGATGAAATGATGGTGCCCCTTGTGGCTGCCCTCGCCGCTGTCCTTCTTGGTCAGCTTGATGCGGTTGCCCTCGACGCGATCGACGGTGCCGACATGGACGCCGTCGGCGCCGATGACTTCCATATGCTCTGCGATGTTCTGCATGGTGGGTTCCTTGTTGGACCCACTCCAACGCGCAGGAACGAGGTTCGTTCTCGCCCTCGGGAATGACGATGCCGTGTGCTGCCTAAAACGCGATGAGATTTAGATGAATCGTCATCGCGCTTTAGGTTGTTGTTTGCGCATGATCTTTCCGGAAAACCGCTGCGCACTTTTCCGGATCGTGCTTTAGATCAGCGGTGCCTGCGACGAGGCATGATGATTGACGATCTTCCAGTCACCGTCCTCGCGGATGATGACCCAGCTCATCTTGACGACGAGATCGTCCCGCTCGCCGGCGAGATCGAATGAGATGGTCGCAGCCATGTTGATCAGATCAGGACCGACCTGCGTTGCGTTCACCTCGGAGAACACGGCGCTCGGCCTGCGCCAGCGCGGCAGGCCGTTGAAATAGTCGGCGACCCCGTCTCTGTCCCGATAGAGCTTTGGGTTCGAGCCGAAGAAGAACGCGTTCTTCGCATAGAGCGATGACAGCTCGGCCGCATCGAGCGCAGCAAAGCCGGCGCACCATTTCGCGATGATGGCGGAAACGATGGCGTCGGCTTCATTGCTCATGCCCGTCAACCCTTCGCGACTTCCTTCGCGAAGGTGTCGCGCAGGCCGATGGTGCGCGAAAACACCGGCTTGCCGGGCGTCGAGTCCTTGTCGCGCACGAAATAGCCCTGGCGCTCGAACTGCATCGGCTCGGTCGAGTTGCTCTCGGCCACCGATGCCTCGATCCGGGCATCGCTGAGGATCTCCAGCGAGTTCGGATTGAGATCGGCCGCGAAGTTTTGGGCGTCCGGGCTCGGATTGGCGAACAGTTGATTGTAGATGCGGATCTCCGCGGGCTTCGACGTCGCCGCCGGCAGCCAGTGCATGGTCGCCTTGACCTTGCGGCCGTCGGGGGCATTGCCGCCCTTGGTCGCGGGGTCGTAGGTGCAGCGCAGCTCCACCACCTCGCCGGCGTCGTTCTTGATCACGCCGGTGCACTTGACGAAATAGGCGTAGCGCAGCCGTACCTCGTTGCCCGGCGACAGGCGGAAGAACTTCTTCGGCGGGTTCTCCATGAAGTCGTCCTGCTCGATATAGAGCTCGCGGCCGAACGTGATCTTTCGCGTGCCCGCCGAGGGATCGTCGGGGTGGTTGATCGCCTCGAGCTCCTCGGTCTGTCCTTCCGGATAATTCTCGATCACGACCTTGAGCGGCCTCAAGACCGCCATGCGGCGCTGCGCGGTGCGGTTCAGCTCCTCGCGGATGCAGAATTCGAGCATGCCGACATCGACCACGCTGTTGGCTTTGGCAACGCCGATGCGCTTGACGAATTCGCGAAGAGCCGCCGGCGGCACGCCGCGGCGACGCATGCCAGCCATGGTGGGCATCCGCGGATCGTCCCAGCCGGCGACGTGGCCATCGCGGACGAGCTGGGTCAGCACGCGCTTGGATAGCAGCGTGTAAGTCAAATTGAGCCGCGCGAACTCGTACTGGTGCGGCTGTGACGGCACCGGCAGCTTCTCGATGAACCAGTCATAGAGCGGCCGGTGGTCCTCGAACTCCAGCGTGCAGATCGAGTGCGTGATGCCCTCGATCGCGTCCGACTGGCCGTGCGCATAATCGTAGCTCGGATAAATGTGCCACTTGGTCCCGGTGCGCGGATGGTGCGCATGCAGGATGCGGTACAGCACGGGATCGCGCAGGTTGATATTGCCGGCGGCCATGTCGATCTTGGCCCGCAGCACGCGTGCACCGTTGGGGAATTCGCCCGCCTTCATACGACGGAACAGGTCGAGGTTCTCCTCCACGCTGCGGTCGCGGAACGGCGAGTTCTTGCCCGGCTCCGTCAGCGTGCCGCGCGAGGAGCGGATCTCCTCCTGGGTCTGGTCGTCGACATAGGCGAGCCCGTCGCGGATCAGCTTCTCCGCCCATTCGTACAGGCGGTCGAAATAGTCGGAGGCGAAGAACAGGTTCTCGCCCCAATCGAAGCCGAGCCAGCGCACGTCGGCCTGGATGGAATCGATGTATTCCTGCTCCTCCTTGACCGGATTGGTGTCGTCGAAACGCAAATGGCAGCGGCCCGGAAACTCCTGGGCGATGCCGAAGTTGAGTGCGATCGACTTGGCGTGGCCGATATGCAGGTAGCCGTTCGGCTCCGGCGGGAACCGGGTCACGATCTCCCTGTACTTGCCCTGATCGAGGTCGGCCTGGATGATGTCACGAATGAAATCGCGCCCAACCTCAGCTGCCACCGGTTCTGTCATTACGAAAATCCTGTCGGGAAATCAGCGGTCCTTCTGCCAAATTCGGGAGGCTGAGCCAAGAGCCTAAGCAAGAGCTTGAGCAAGGCCGGGCAGGTCCGCCGCCGGGCTTTAGTTATGTCCCGTTCCTGCTATACACCACCGCCTCCAATGCATAGGCCCTGCCAAGAATGACCGATTCCGTCGTGACCCGCTTCGCCCCCTCGCCGACCGGCTTCCTCCATATCGGCGGCGCCCGCACGGCGCTGTTCAACTGGCTCTATGCGAAGAAGCACGGCGGCAAGATGCTGCTGCGGATCGAGGACACCGACCGGGAGCGCTCCACGGAGGCTGCGATCGGCGCCATCCTCGACGGGCTGAAATGGCTCGAGCTCGGCTGGGACGGCGAGGTCATCTACCAGTTCGCCCGCGCCGCGCGCCACCGCGAGGTCGCCGAGCAGCTGCTCGCCGACGGCAAGGCCTATCGCTGCTACGCCACCGCCGAGGAGCTCGCCGCCATGCGCGAGAAGGCGCGCGCAGAGGGCCGCACCCGCCTCTATGACGGCATGTGGCGCGACCGCGATCCCGCGACGGCCCCAAGCGACGTCAAGCCGACCATCCGCCTGCGCGCGCCGCAGACCGGTGAGACCGTGATCGAGGATCAGGTTCAAGGCCGCGTGGTCTGGCAGAACGAGAACCTCGACGACCTCGTGCTGCTGCGCGGCGACGGCAACCCGACCTACATGCTCGCCGTGGTGGTCGACGACCACGACATGGGCGTCACCCATGTGATCCGCGGCGACGACCACCTGATCAATGCCGCCCGCCAGAAGCAGATCTACGACGCGATGGGCTGGACCCTGCCGAGCATGTCCCACATTCCCCTGATCCACGGCCCGGACGGCTCGAAGCTCTCGAAGCGCCACGGCGCGCTCGGCGTCGATGCCTACCGCGCCATGGGATACCTCCCGGCGGCGCTGCGCAACTACCTCGTCCGGCTCGGCTGGAGCCACGGCGACCAGGAGATCTTCTCGACCGAGGAGATGATCGCAGCCTTCGACCTCGCCAGCGTCGGCCGCGCCGCCGCCCGCTTCGATTTCGCCAAGCTGGAAACCCTCAACGGCCACTACATCCGCCACGCCGACAATCAATCACTCGTGAAGATGTTCGAGGACGTCTTGGATCACGTCGTGCCCAGCCGCGACGAGATTAAGGCCAAATTAAACGACACCACGCGCGCTCAGCTTCTCAAGGCCATGCCGGCCCTGAAAGAGCGCGCCAAGACGCTGATCGAGCTGATCGACGGCGCCTATTTCATCTTCGCCGACCGGCCGCTGCAGCTCGATCCCAAGGCGCAGGCGCTGCTGACGCAGGAGAACCGCAAGCTGATCGGCCAGCTTCATTCCGCGCTGGAGAAAGTCGAGACGTGGAGCGGCGCCACCACTGAAGCCGCATTGCGCAGTTTTGCCGAGGAAAATAGTCTCAAGCTCGGCGCGGTTGCCCAGCCCTTGCGGGCGGCGCTGACCGGACGGACGACGTCGCCTGGCATATTTGAGGTTTTGGACGTCCTTGGACGCCAGGAGAGCCTCGGCCGGCTTAAGGATCAGTCTACGACGTAAGTCGACCATGCGTGCGCTGATCTTGCAGCGCACATAGCAATAATATACCCATCTCCCCCGTACCTTCTGGAACATCCGGTCTGCCCCCATTATCCGCCTCGGGGGCTCCGGCTCCGGCCCGTTTCACCATACATCGGGGACCTCTGATGGACGCAAAACCAAGCCCAAAGACCGCTACGCTGACGGTCGGAAACAAGAACTACGATCTCCCGATCCACAGCGGCAGCGTCGGGCCTGATGTCATCGATATCGGCAAGCTCTACGGCCAGTCGGGGCTGTTCACCTATGATCCCGGCTTCACCTCCACCGCGAGCTGCCAGTCCAAGATCACCTATATCGATGGCGACGCGGGCGTGCTGGAATACCGCGGCTATCCGATCGAGCAGCTCGCCGAGCACGGGGACTTCCTCGAGACCTGCTATCTCCTGCTTTACGGGAACCTGCCGACCGCCGCGCAGAAGAAGGATTTCGACGACCGCGTGACCCATCACACGATGGTGCACGAGCAGATGGCTCGCTTCTTCCAGGGCTTCCGCCGCGACGCCCATCCGATGGCCATCATGGTCGCCGCCGTCGGCGCGCTCGCCGCGTTCTATCACGACAGCACCGACATCAACGATCCGAAGCAGCGCATGATTGCATCCATGCGCATGATCGCGAAGATCCCGACGCTCGCGGCGATGGCCTACAAGTACACGGTCGGCCAGCCCTTCATTTATCCGAAGAACTCGCTGTCGTTCTCCGAGAACTTCCTCAACATGTGCTTCGCCGTTCCGTGCGAGGACTACAAGATCAACCCGGTGCTTGCTGACGCGCTGGACAAGATCTTCATCCTGCACGCCGACCACGAGCAGAACGCCTCGACCTCGACGGTGCGCATCGCCGGCTCGTCCGGTGCCAACCCGTTCGCCTGCATCGCCGCCGGCATCGCTTGCCTCTGGGGCCCGGCGCATGGCGGCGCCAACGAAGCCGCGCTCGCGATGCTGGCCGAGATCGGCACCGTGGACAAGATTCCCGAATTCATCGCCAAGGTGAAGGACAAGAACTCCGAAGTCCGCCTGATGGGCTTCGGTCACCGCGTCTACAAGAACTACGATCCGCGCGCCAAGATCATGCAGAAGATGTGTCACGCCGTGCTCAAGGAGACCGGCCATGGCGACGATCCGATGCTGAAGGTGGCGATGGAGCTGGAGAAGATCGCGCTCAGCGACCAGTACTTCATCGACCGCAAGCTCTATCCGAACGTCGACTTCTATTCAGGCATCACGCTGAAGGCGATGGGCTTCCCGGTCTCGATGTTCACCGTGCTGTTCGCGGTCGCACGCACCGTCGGCTGGATCAGCCAGTGGAGCGAAATGATCGAGGACCCGCAGCAAAAGATCGGTCGTCCGCGCCAGCTCTACACCGGCGTCCCCCGCCGCGACTACGTCGCGATGAAGGATCGCAAGTAAGATCTGACGGAAATACTCCAACAGAACGGCGCCATCGCAAGATGGCGCCGTTTTTCTTTGCGCAAACGCCGTAGGGGGGCAAAGCGCAGCGTGCCCACCACCTATCCGCGACACGACACGCTTGCTGCCGCGCACAACAACAAGTCGGCGCCTCACCCAGCCGAACGCTTGACAGCCGAAATGCTCCGCGCGCATTCTTACACTAAGTAAGAATGACGATAGGGATGGACATGCCGGAGCAGCCGAGAAGTCGGCGGCAGACACGCGCTGCCATTTTGACCCATCTGCTTCAGTCGGGCGGCTCGTTTCGTCCACCTCTGGCCAAGGCCGTGCGCCTGTCGGAAGCGAGCCTGTCGCGCATCCTGTTCGACCTGAAGGCCGAAGGCCTGATCGAGGAGGTGCGGCGCCCTGCCCCTTATGTCGGCGGCCCGACCGGTCTCGTGTCGCTCGACGGCGCGGTGGCGCTTGCGGCCTTCGAGCTGACGGCTCAGCATCTCTGCGTCGGCGTCGGCGGGCTGTCGGGACAGTTGCACTATACCGAGCGTGTGCCGCTGCCGAAGACGCCGAGCGCCGAGACCGTCGGCCGGGCATTTCGCGAAGCCATGACCTTACTGCGCGACTGGGCGCGGCGCCGTCGGATCGCGCTCGCGCAGATCGGCGTCTCCATTCCCGGCCTCGGCCGCCTGAGCATATCGGCCAATCCGATCATCCCCTGCGACGTCGGCTGCATCGGCGAGATGTTCGCCGAGATGTTCGCCGACGTGCCGCTCGAGTTCACCAATTCGGTCGTCGCGCACGCCACCTTTCATCGCTGCCGCACTGAGAATTATCCGTTCAACGACACGCATCTGTTCGTGCTCGTCAGCCATGGCGTGGCCGGCGCGTGGATGGATGATCCGGCCGAGACCGATGCGCTGCAACCGATCGAGCTCGGCCACATGGTGTTCGGGCCTGGGGGACCGCGCTGCCGCTGCGGACATCATGGCTGCGTCGAGGCCTACGCGTCGATTCCCGCCCTGGCCGAGCTGCTCGGCGTTTCCGAAACCGAGCTGCTTCGGCTCGGCAACGAATGGGTGAACACGATCCCGATCTCATCGCGCGTGCGGCAGGAGTTGCGCCGGCGGCTATTCCGGCTTTGCCTTTCGATCGGCAACACGCTGAACGTGAAGCCGTGTGGTGGCGTTGCGATCAGCGGCTGGCCGTCGCTGCTCGCCGACGATGATCGCAAGGCCATCATCGAAGGAATCGATGCCTGCCTGCTCGGCGGACGCAAATTGGCGCAAGTGTCCATCGCCTTCGTGCCGTCGTCGACGGGCAACGATCCGCAGGCCGCGCTTGCCTTCGCCGCCTTTTGTCTCGCCAGCCGTGGCGGCCTGCCAACGGCAACGACGGAGGCTGCCTGACATGCGCTGAACCAGCACGTCCACACGCGCGAAAGATTTCACACCGGGAGGAACTGCCATGCCGATCACAATAACAAGGCGTCGTCTGCTCGCTGGATCCGTTGCCACGCTCGCGCTGCCAGCCTTTGCCCGCGCGCAAGGCGCGGTCAAGCCGCGCCTGACCGCGATCTCGCAATGGTCCGCGGGCAGCGATGGTGCGGCCATCACCGCGCTCGGCAAGAAGTTCGAGGAGAAGGGCGGCGTCTGGCAGCACTCGCCCGTTCCCGGCTTCACCACCGAGATGATGAACAAGCTGCGCGCCCAGATCATGGCGGGCGATCCACCGGCCTGCTCGCAGCTCAAGGGGCCCGAGATTGCAGCCTGGTCGAAGATCGCCCCAACCGTCGATCTCGACGCCGTCGTCGCTGCCGCGGGCTACGAGAAGGTCGTCGCGCCGGACCTTGCGAAGTTGCACAAGCCGGGCGGGAAATGGATTGCACTTCCCTTGCAGATCTACAGCACCAACATGCTGTTCCTGTCCAAACGCGCCATGGACAAGGCCAAGGCCGACAAAATTCCGGTCACCTGGGCAGACTTCAACGACCTCGCGGAGAAGATGAAGGCGGGCGGCGTCCCCTATCCCATCGCCAACGGCGGCACCCGCCCGGACGACGGGCAGAAATTCGAGGCCGCTCTCGCCGGCATCAGTCCGCTCGCCTATCGGGCCGCCATCATGAACCTTGAGAAGAAGGCGCTGGAGGGTGCCGAGATCAAGGCAGCATTCGCGCAGGTGCGCAAGATCGCCGATTGGATGGACCCCAATGTCGGCGCCCAGCACTTCTCGACCAATTTGAAGCGCTTCGTCGACGGCGATATGGGCATGATGATCATGGGCGGCTGGGCGCAGGGCGTGTTGCGCAACGCCGGCTTCAAGTTCGAGGACTTCACGATCGCGCCGGGCCCCTGCGACAACGGCAAGCCGGTCTTCCTGCTCAATGCCGATGCTTTCATCTTCTGGCAGCGCAAGGAGGCTGACCTGCAAGCCGGCCAGACGCTGATGGCCCAGCTGGTCATGGATCCGGCGATCCAGACTATGTACTCGCAGATCACGGGGTCGATCCCCGTTCGCACCGATGTCGATCTGTCCGGCGAAGGCTGGTCGGACGGTCAGCGCACCACCGCTAAGGCCCTGAAGGACGCCATTGCCGGCAACCAGGCCGTCCTCAGCATGGCGCACAACATGGCGCAGGAAAACGGCATGACAGCTGCGATGATCGACGTGATCACCGAGTATGTGAAGAACAAGACGATCAAGCCCGAGCAGGCGGCGACCCGCCTCGCTGAGGCCGTCGAGGGCGCGCGTTGAGCAATGCCGCGGCGATGAGACTGGGCCGGCCGGCGCTTCCTGAATGGGTGCGCCGGCTGCCCGAAGTTCTGATGATCTGGGTGCCGCTGCTGTTGTCCGCGGCGCACCTTGTGTCGTTCTCGCTGTGGACGATCTGGATCTCGTTCACGCCGTCCACGCTCGTTCCTGTCTCGGGCTGGGTGGGCTTGCGCAATTACACGGCGGTCACGGCATCGCGGAACTGGCAGATCGCCTTCGACAATCTGTTGCTGTTCGGCTGCGCTTTCGTGGTGTTGAGCGCCGCGACCGGCCTCATCCTTGCGATCCTGCTCGATCAGCGCATTCGCGGCGAGAATTTGCTGCGGTCGATCTTCCTTTATCCTCTCGCGGTGTCGTTCGTGGTCACCGGCACGGTCTGGAGCTGGCTGCTCAACCCCGGCCTCGGGATTCAGAAGCTGGTCCACGATCTCGGCTGGACCTCGTTCAAGTTCGACTGGCTGATCGACCGCGACATGGCGATCTGGACCATCGTCGTCGCCGCGATCTGGCAGTCTTCCGGCTTTGCCATGGCGCTCTTTCTTGCCGGCCTTCGCTCCGTCGACGCCGACATCATCAAGGCCGCACAGATCGACGGCGCCGGACCGGTCCGGATCTACCGGCGCATCATTCTACCCTCGCTTTGGCCGATCACCGTGACCGTCGTCGTGATCCAGCTGCAGTTCGCGATTTCGACATTCGATCTCGTCCGCGCCCTCACCAATGGCGGACCTGGAATTGCGACCCAGCTGCCCGCCCTCGTCGTTTACGACCTGATGTTCCAGCGTAGCCTGCTCGGTCGGGGTGCGGCGGCGGCCGTGCTGATGCTGCTCATTCTTCTGGCGGTGCTGCTGCCCTATGCGGGGTGGCGTTATGTTCAGCGACGGCGGGCCCTCCATGCGTGAGCGCAGCTTCGCCCCGAGCCGGATCTTCATCTATCTCGCCGTCGCACTGATCGCCGCGGCTTGGCTCGCGCCGCTCGCCGTCGTCGTGCTGAACTCGCTCCGCACCAATGAGGAGATCGCGCAGGGCTCGATGATCGGGTGGCCGCAACATCTGGCCTGGAGCAACTACGCCGCCGCGTGGAGCGGCTTCTGCGTTGCCGAAACCTGCGCCGGCATCCGCCCCTATATGCTGAACTCCGCGCTCGTCACGATCCCTGCGACGATCTTCTCGACCTTGCTCGGCGCGATCGCCGGCTACGCGGTGTCGCTCTGGCGTTTTCGCGGCGACAATTGGATCTACGGAATCGTGACGCTTGGGCTCTTCCTGCCTCAGCAGATGCGCCTCTTGCCCTGGACCATCGTGCTGCGGGACATCGGTCTCATCAACACGCTGGCCGGCCTCGTGCTGATCCACACCATCCAGGGGCTCTCTTTCACCACCCTGTTCTGCCGCAACTATTACGTCGCCATCCCCCATGAATTGATCAGGGCCGCGCGGATCGACGGCGCCGGGTTCTTCCGTATTTTCTGGCGCATCATCCTGCCGCTCTCCGGGCCGATCCTGATCGTCACGGTGATCTGGCAGTTCACGCATATCTGGAACGAATTCCTTTATGGCGTGACGTTCACCACCGGCCAGCAGCAGCCCGTCACGGCGGCCCTCATCGCGCTATCGGCCGCCGTCGCCGACATCCCGCAGCATGGCGTGCAGAGCGCAGCAGTGATCATCGCCGCGCTCCCGACGCTGCTGATCTATCTCCTCGGCGGCAAGTACTTCGTCCGCGGCCTGACTGCCGGGGCCGTGAAATGATGGAGTTGTCATGGCAGCACTGAGCATTCGCGCCCTGTCCAAGCGCTACGCCAATCTGGAGGTGCTGAAGGACATCGCGCTCGACATCGAGAGCGGCGAATTCACCGTATTGGTCGGCCCCTCCGGCTGCGGCAAGTCCACGCTGCTCAACATCGTCGCCGGCCTCGACCGCCCGAGCGCGGGGACGGTCGAGATCGGCGGGCGCGTCGTCAACGATGTCGCGCCGAAGGACCGCGACATCGCCATGGTGTTTCAGTCCTACGCGCTTTATCCGTCCATGACGGTGCGTCAGAACATCACCTTCGGCATGGAATGCCGCCACGTGCCCAAGGCCGAGCAGGACAAGGCGGTCGCGAATGTCGCCAAGTTGCTCCAGATCGAGCCGCTGCTCGGCCGCAAACCTTCGCAATTGTCCGGCGGCCAACGCCAGCGCGTGGCAATGGGCCGCGCGTTGGTGCGCGATCCCCTGCTCTTCCTGTTCGACGAGCCCCTCTCCAATCTCGACGCCAAGCTGCGGGTGGAGATGCGAATGGAAATCAAGCGGCTGCACCAGCGCATCGGCGCCACCATCGTCTACGTCACCCACGACCAGATCGAGGCGATGACGATGGCGACACGGATCGCCGTGATGCATCAGGGCCGCGTGCAACAATTCGCCGACCCCGATACCGTGTACCGCTATCCGGCCAATCTGTTCGTCGCCCGGTTCATGGGCTCGCCCCCGATGAACACGATACCGGCTCGGCTTGAGACCGACAATGACGCCCTGGTGGTCGTGATCGGCGCGGGTCGGCCCGATGAGATCCGTCTGCGCCTGAGAGACTATGACGGCGCAGGGTCGTTTGTCGGCCGCGACGTGGTGTTCGGGATCAGGCCGGAATGCATTGCCGAAGGCAGCCGCGCGTTTTCAGGAGAGGCGCCTGTCCTCGTCGAGGCGCGGGTGGAGATGGTCGAGCCGACCGGCGCCGAGACCATGGTG
Organism: Bradyrhizobium guangxiense; assembly: GCF_004114915.1. Taxonomy (NCBI): domain Bacteria; kingdom Pseudomonadati; phylum Pseudomonadota; class Alphaproteobacteria; order Hyphomicrobiales; family Nitrobacteraceae; genus Bradyrhizobium; species Bradyrhizobium guangxiense. The sequence goes on from NZ_CP022219.1 coordinate 3,518,647, forward strand.
TCGTTGCGGCTCGGGGGCGAGCCAGCAATGGCGCGCGTCTCGCCGGATATCCGCCCCCACCTCGGCGCGTCCGCCTCTTTCGCGCTCGACACCCGGCGCATCTGCCTGTTCGACCCCGTGACGGAGCGACTGATCGCATGACCCAGACGAGCTATGCCGGCCTCGCGGACCGCGTGGTGCTGATCACCGGTGGCGCCAGCGGCATCGGTGCCGCGTTCGTGCGCGCCTTCGCCGCCCAGCGCGCCCGCGTCGCGTTCCTCGATATCGACCAGCCGGCCGGCAAGGCGCTGGCCTCGGAGGTCGCGGCCGCATGCGGGACGGCACCGCTTTTCGTGCCGTGCGATCTTCTCGACATCGACGCCTTGCGCGCCGCTCTGGCGCAGGTCCAGCGCTCGCTCGGTGACGCCGCGGTGCTCGTCAACAATGCCGCCAACGACCAGCGCCAGGTGCTGGCGGAGGTAACGCCGGCCGAATTCGACTGGATGACCGGCGTCAACTTCAAGCACGTCTTCTTTGTTGCGCAAGCGGTGGTGCCGCAGATGCAGGCGCGCGGTGGCGGCTCGATCATCAACATGTCGTCGATCGCCTGGATGCGCGGCGCACCGGCGCTGCCGGTCTACGCCGGGGCGAAGGCGGCCATCGTCGGTTTCACCAATTCGCTGGCCCGGCTGGTCGGCCCCGACCGCATCCGCGTCAACGCGATCGCGCCCGGCATGGTCGTCACCGAGCGGCAGCGCCGGCTATGGTATCCAGACGAGCAGGTCATCAGCGAGATGCGCTCGCGCCAGGCCGTTCCGGATGCGGTGACGCCCGAGGATATCGCGAATATGGCGCTGTTCCTCGCCTCCGACGAAAGCCAGCGCATTACCGGCCAGTGTTTTCGGGTGGATGCCGGACTTGCCTGATCTCGTAAGGTGGGCAAAGGCGCGCCCTTCGCACGCCGTGCTCACGATCTCTGTCGATTGCAAGAGATGCGTGGGCACGCTTCCGCCGTCGCTCTTCGAGCTATGGCGGACAAGTCGCTTTGCCCACCCTCCGGGACCGTCGCTTACCACCTGCCCTTGCGCATCGTGGCGAGCACGATGTCGGCGGCGAGCACGCTCGGCGATTTGTTGCCGGTCGACATGATCTGATCAAGCCGGGCAAAGGCCTCGACCTGCTGCCGCCGCAACGGGGAGTCCGTCAGCACATCATGAAGCGCGGGTGCCAGCTTCTCCGGCGTGCACTCCTCCTGCAGGAACTCCGGAATCACGTCCTTACCGATCACGAGATTGGCAAGGATCACCGAGGAGACGCGGATCGCCCGGCGCAGGATGAAGGCCTCGATCGCTCCGACGCGATAGGCCGTCACCATCGGAATGCCCGACAGCGCAAGCTCGAGCGTCACCGTGCCGGATTTGGCCAGCGCCGCGCGCGCGATACGGAACGCGGCACGCCTCTCGTTCTCGCCGATCACGATTTGCGGCTTCACCGGCCAATCCGCGATGCCTTCGCGGATGGTGGCTTCGAGGTGCGGCATGGTCGGCAGCATCAGGTCGAAGCTGCGGCCTTCCGCCTGCAAGCGGCCGAGCGTCGCGCCGAATACGTCGAGATGGTGCCTGACCTCGCTGCGGCGGCTGCCGGGCAGCACCAGCAGCACTGGCAGCTCGCGGTCGCGGCGTGCCTGCTCCTCCGCGTTCGGCCGCAGCGACGACAATTGCTCGATCAGGGGGTGACCGACATAGCTGCAGGGCGGTCCGCCGAGCTTGCGGTATTCCTCCGGCTCGAACGGCAGCAGACCGAGAACATGGTCGACATAGCCGAGCATGGTCCGCGCCCGTCCCGGCCGCCACGCCCAGAGCTGCGGCGAGACGTAGTCGACGACAGGGATCGCGGAATTCTTCGCGCGCACGCGGCGCGCGACGCGGTGGGTGAAATCGGGACTGTCGATGATGACGAGCACGTCCGGCGCGGCCTCAGCTACAGCCTCCGCGGTATTGCGGATCAATCGCAGGATCTTCGGCAATTGCTGCAGCACCGCGGCGAAGCCGACGATCGACAGCTGCTCGATCGGAAACAGCGATTCGAGCCCCTCGCGCGCCATGGTGCGACCGCCGACGCCGACGAACTCGACCCCGTCGCCGAGGCGCTGGCGCAGCACCTTCATCAAGGCGCTGCCGAGCCGGTCGCCGGATTCCTCGGTGGCGATCAGGAAGATCTTGCGCTTGGGATCGCGCGACTGCATCACGCCGGCAGACCGATGACGAAGAGATATTTGGCGTCGGCCAGCGCAATCATCGCCTGGGGCTCGGCGGCGATGGTGTTGCCGGCGATGACGGCGATGCCCGCAAGGCCGGCCGCTGCGACGCCCTCGATGGTGCGCGGGCCGATCGTCGGCAGGTCGAAGCGCAGATCCTGGCCGCTCTTCGGCGCTTTCACCAGCACGCCGCGTCCCGCAGCCGCGCGAATCCGCCCCTCCTCGCGCAACCGCGCGACGCGTGCGAGCAGCGCATCGGTGCCCTCGATGTCCTCGACCGCGACCACATGGCCGTCGATCACCACCGCAGCCTGGCCGATGTCGAACGGGCCGAGCGCGGTCAGCACCGCACGGCCGCGCGCGATGTCGGCCTTGGCATTGTCATTCGGCCAGGCCCGACTGATGCAGCCCTCGGGCATCAACAAGTCGGGCGCGACGTCCTTGATCCCGACCATGCGAAAGCCGTCCTGCTCGAGGATGCGGCCGACGCCGGACAAGAGATGATCGTCGCCGCCGCGAAAGGCGCGGATGACGTTTCCGAGCAGGCGCAGCGTCTTGACGTCGAACCGGATCTCCGCGAGCGAGGGCCGCACCAAGGTGCCGATGAAAATCAGGTCGCGGCAGCCTTCCTCGCGAAACAGCCGCATCGCACGGCCGAGCTGACCAACCGAAATCCAGCGGTGACGGAATTTTTCCACCCGGGCCGGATCGCAGGCGCCTCGAAGGGGAAACAGCACCGGCGTGATGCCGCGGGCGGCGAGCGAATCCGCGACCGCGAACGGCATTGCGCCGCCGCCGGCGACGATCCCGACCGGCGATGAAACTTGCGAAGCCGCCGATGTCATGTCCGCGGCCATGCCGAGATCACTTCGCGATGGCGGGAAGACAGAGCGGACGCTTGCCCTTGCCGATGAAGTCGAGGATCTCGGCGATCGCCGGATCTTCGCTGGCAAGCGGCCTCGATGCCTCCAACCGTTCGGCGAAGGTGCCGGGGCCGTGGAAGAGCTTTTGGTAGACCCCCCGCCCCGTCGCAAGCCGCTGCTTGGTGAACTTGCGGCGCTTCATGCCGATCAGGTTGAGGCTCTCCAGCACGGCGTACTGACCATTGACCAGCCCGTACGGGATGACGTCGTCACGCACGCCGCAGACCCCGCCGACCATCACGTATGGGCCGATGCGCGTGAACTGATGCACCGCGGACAGACCGCCGATGTAGACGGCGTCGCCGATCTCGCAGTGCCCGCCGAGCGTCGCCGACGTCGCGAAGATCACGTTGTCGCCGACCATGCAGTCATGGCCGACATGGCTATTGTTCATGAAATAGCCGCCATTGCCGACGCGCGTCAGCCCTCCACCCTTGATGGTGCCGACATTCATCGTCGCACCTTCCCGGATGGTGCAACCCGAGCCGATCTCGAGCCGGGTCGGCTCACCTTTGTAACTGAGATCCTGCGGGGCGCCGCCGAGCACCGCGAACGGCGAGATCACGCAACCATCGCCTACCGAGGTATGGCCGATGACGGTGACCTGTCCGATCAGCTTGCAGTTGGCGCCGATCACTGCATTCGGGCCGATGATGCAATAGGGCCCGATCTCGGTGCCCTCGCCGATCACGGCACCGTCCGCGATCCGTGCGGTGGGATCAATCTTGCTCATCAAGCAATCTTACTCGTTAGGAAGGTCTGATTATATGTTGAAGTCGCTCGGTTTTCCGGTGGTTAGCGCGACTATGCCCGATCTGTCCAGTGACGTATCATCTCGCCGTGTTTCAAGTGTCGGATGAGGCGGCCGTCGCGGTCCGGCAGCAAGTTCATGTGGAGCTTCAGCACTCGTGGTCAGGGCCTTGGCACTTCTGCTCGCACAGCTGGCGGCCGCACCGATCGTGTCGGAGACGGTCGAGACCGGTGATCGCCGCCCCATCGATCTCGCGACCTTCGAATGCCGCGACATCAGTCGCAGCACGGTGCTTCAGCGTGTCTGTTACGACCGCGCGCAGCACGACCTCGTGGTTGCGACCGGCGGCTTCTATGCGCGCTATTGCGGCGTCACGGCCAAGACCGTCGACCGCTTTCTGGGCGCGCCGTCCATGGGCCAGTTCTTCAACCGGCATATCAGGCGCGAGGCCGCCGGCGGCCGCTACGATTGCAGCGCGTGAGTCCCATCCGTGCGGGGACCGAAGCCGCTCAGTCCGTCAGCATGGCGCCGACATCGGCTTCCGCGACGACCTGCCCGTTGACCTTGGCGTCGCCGTGAAACCACCACATCGCTTTGCGGCGGCCGAGCGAGCGCATGTGGTACTCGATGGTGTCGCCGGGCAGCACCGGCTTGCGGAACTTGCACTTGTCGATGGTGAGGAAATACACCGCCCGCGGCTTCTCGGTGCCTTCGACCGACTTGATGCCGATCACGCCCGCGGTCTGCGCCATCGCCTCGATCATCATGACGCCGGGATAGACCGGACGCTCCGGGAAATGCCCCTGGAAGGCCGGCTCGTTGAAGGTGACGTTCTTGATGCCGATGCCGCTGTAGTCGGCGCGGATGTTGATCACACGGTCGATCAGCAGCATCGGGAAGCGGTGCGGCAGGGTCTGGAGGATGGCATTGATATCCACCAGCTCGAACTTAACAGGTGATTCCTCCGTCATTCGCGTCCCTCGTCCTTCGGATCGGCCTTGCTGTCGCGTACCAGGCGCTCCACCGCGATGATCTCCTTGAACCACTGCTTGGTCGGCTTGGCGAAATGCCCGCCCCAGCGGCCGCCCGGCGGGATGTCGTCCTTGACGGCACTCATGGCGGTCACCTGAGCCCCGTCGCCGATCTTGAGGTGGTTGTTGATGCCAACCTTCGCTCCGAGCGCCACGTTGTCGCCAATGGTCAGGCTGCCGGCGAGGCCGATCTGGGCCGCCAGCAGACAGTGCCGGCCGATCGTCACATTGTGGCCGACCTGGACCTGATTGTCGATTTTGGTCCCCTCGCCGATCATGGTGTCCCGCAGGCTGCCGCGGTCGATCGTGGTGTTGGCGCCGACCTCGACGTCGTTCTGGATCAGCACCCGTCCGGTCTGTGGCACCTTCAGATGGCCTTCCGGGCCGAAGAAGATGAAGCCGTAGCCGTCCTGGCCGATCGAGCAGCCGGGATGGATCAGCACGTTGTTGCCGATCAGGGCGCACTGGATCGCGGTGCGGGCGCCGACATTGCAGTCCCGGCCGATCTTGACCCCGGGACCGATCACCGCCCCGACGCCGATCACGGTGCCGGTGCCGATCTCCACGTCCGGCCCAATCACCGCCAGCGGATCGACGATCACGCCGTCCTCGAGGCGAGCCGAGGGGTCGATGATCGCGGACGGGGCTATACCGTCATTGCCGACCCAGGATTGCGGCCGCAGCGCGTCGCCATGCCATTCCCGAGCGATCCTGACGAAGGCCCGGAACGGCTGCGCCACCCGCAGCACGGCCACATGGGCGGGCACCTGCGCCTCGAAGCGCGGGCTGACCAGGCAGGCGCCGGCCTTGGTCGCCTTGAGCTCGCCGGCATATTTGAGGTTGTCGAAGAACGCCAGATGCATCGGACCCGCTTCGTCGAGCGAAGCAAGGCCCGTGATGACGTGGCCGCCCCGGCCGGGATCGACCAGTTCCGCCTTGGCCATCGCGGCGATGTCGGCCAGCGCTGAGGCCGGCGGCTTTGTGAAGAAGATCGGCTGCGCCATTCCACCCCGTCGCGGTCCGGCTTCGGCATGAAGCGGATCAGGCCGCATCATGCCCCATCTCTTGAAATGGCACGATCCCTTTCGGAAACCGGCTCCAGTGATCCGGATCGTGCCGTGCTGATCGAACTAGAACGATGTGCCGCCGCCGAACCGGAACTCCTGCACGCGATCGTATTTGCCCTTGCTGAGCGGCACGGCGTAGTCGAAGCGCAGCGGACCGAACGGCGACTGCCAGATCAGGCCGACACCAACCGATGAGCGGACGACCTTGCTGTCGTCGTAGACCAGGCCGGTACAGGTGCCGGCGCTCGACGGATTGATCGTCGATGGGATACAGCCCGGCACGTTGACTTCGTTGGTCGCGGTCCAGCTGGTCGGTCCCTTGTAGTCGTAGAGGCCGCCGGCATCGGCATAGACCGCGCCCTTCAGACCCACTTCCTTCGGCAGGAACCAGAACGGCATCTGCAGTTCGAGCGAAGCACCCCAGTATTTGGTGCCACCGAGCGCGTCCTGCGTGCCGAACGGATTCAGGTCGCGCGGGCCGATGCCGTTCGGGGCAAAACCGCGGACGAGGTTCGAACCCATCTGGAAGTGGTCGAGCATGCGCAGATCGCTGCTCATCTTGTTCAGCATGCCGCCCTGCAGACGGACCAGGCCGACGATGTCGGACACCAGCGGAGTGTAGTACTTCGCATCGATCACCGACTTCAGGTAGGAGACGTCGCCGCCGACGCCGGCGAAATCCTGACGGAAGTCGACGAGCAGACCGTCGGTGGGGTTCTTGTTGTTGTCGAGCGTGTTGTAGGACAGCGTGTAGCCAAGCGCCGAGGTCAGAGTCTTGCCGTTGGCGAGCTCCCTGCGCACCGGCAGCGAGGCCTCACCGTCGCTGTAGCAGCCGAGGCCGTTGGTTCCTCCATTCAGCGGAATGCCAGTCGCAGCCGAGAAAGCCGGGCTCGGATTGAACGCCGGATTGGGCGTCACGCCGTCAGCCAGGAACTGGTTATTGTTACAGTTCGCCAGGTAGCTCGGCAGCGTGATTTCCTGCTGGTAGATCGAGTAGCGCAGCTGCAGCGACAGATCTTCGCGCAAGGAGAAACCGAGGCGCGGCGAGAAGCCGAGCGTCTTGGTGCCGTAGGAGATGTAGCTGTTGGACAGCTGCTGGCGCTGATAGAGGTCGAGGCCGAGCGCGACGCGGTAGTCGAGCAGATATGGCTCGACGAACGACAGCGAATAGCCGCGCGCATACTGGCCATAGGTCACCGACGCCTTGGCGAACAGGCCGCGGCCGAGCAGATTGCGCTCGGAGATCGAGACTTCGGCCAGCGCGCCGTCGGTGGTGGAGTAACCGCCCGAGATCGAGAAGTCGCCGGTCGATTTCTCTTCCATGTCGACGACCAGGATGACGCGGTCGCTCGACGAGCCGGGCTCGGTCGTGATCTTCACGCTCTTGAAGTAGTCGAGGTTCTTCAGGCGCCGCTCGGCGCGGTCGACCAGGGCGCGGTTGTAGGCATCGCCTTCCGAGATGTCGAACTCGCGGCGGATCACGTAGTCGCGCGTGCGGGTGTTGCCGCGCAGGTTGATGCGTTCGATATAGGTGCGCGGGCCTTCGTCGATGTTGAACACGACGGAGACGGTGTGCGCCTCGAAATTGCGGTCGCCGCCGGGCCGGACCACGGCGAAGGCATAGCCGCGGCGCGAGGCCTCGATCTGCATCTCCTCGACCGACTTCTCGACCGATTCGACGTTGTAGAGCGAGCCGGCATGGACGCGCGAATAGGTGCGCATCGACGAGGGATCGAAGTTCGGAATGCTGGAGCGGAAGTCGACCGCGCCGACCCGGTATTGAGATCCTTCCTCGATCTTGAAGGTGACGTTGAAGCCCTTCTTCTCCGGATCGTATTCGGTGAGCGCAGCCACCACCTGGACGTCGGCGAAACCGTTCTTGAGGTAGAAGCGGCGGATCAGGTCGCGGTCGGCCTCGACGCGGTCGGGATCGTAGATGTCACCGCTGGCGAGGAAGCTCAGCAGGTTCGATTCGCGCGTCTTGATGACGTCGCGCAGGCGGTAGGACGAGAACGCATTGTTGCCGACGAACTCGATCGACTTGACGCCGGTCTTGGCGCCCTCCTCGATCGTGAAGATCAGGTCGACGCGGTTGTTCGGCTGCTCGATGATCTCAGGCGTGACGCGCACGTCGTAGCGGCCGGACCGCCGATAGATTTCGGCGATTCGCAGCGTGTCGGACTGCACCATGGCGCGGGAGAAGGTGCCGCGCGCCTTGGACTGAACCTCGGTGGTGAGCTGCTCGTCCTTGATCTTCTTGTTGCCCTCGAAGGCGATCCGGCCAATCACCGGGTTTTCCACCACCGAGACGATGATCTGGCCGCCGGCGCCGCGGTTGATCCTGACGTCCTGGAACAGGCCGGTCTCGATCAGCGCCTTGAGGCCGTCGTCGACGGCAGCCTGATCGAGGCGGCCGCCCGGACCCGGCTTGAAATAGGAGCGGATCGTCTCCACCTCGACGCGGCGATTTCCTTCGACAGAAATCGACTGAACGGTCTGAGCGAGCGCAGACGAAGACACCAAAACAGCCCCGACCGGGGCAACCACCGGCGCGCCGAACATGATCAGGGTTGCGAGCAAGCCCCCCCGGAGTCGCAGTCCAAACTTCATGCGCAACGCGCCCTTATCATTCCGAGCCAGACCCAACCCCAACGCCGGTCTGGAAGATTCCCCAAGTCGAGGCCGCTTGTAGCCAATTTCCCCGACGCCGCAAACGGCCGAAAGCGCCGTAATTTCAAATTCATTCCAAGACGTTGCTCAACAGCAACGCCACAAAAAAGCCTCCATCAAGACGCCGCCATTCGCAGGATGTCGTTGTAGGTCGCAAACACCATCAACATCAGCACCAAACCGAGCCCGATTCGGAACCCCATTTCCTGAGTCCGCTCGGACAAGGGCCGGCCACGGACCACCTCCGCCGCATAGAACATAAGGTGGCCGCCATCGAGCAGCGGGATCGGGAACAGGTTCAACAGGCCGATCGACACCGATAGCACCGCGCACAGATTGATCACGAACTGGAACCCGGCGCTGGCCGCCTGCCCCGACATCTTCGCGATTCCCAGGACGCCACTGACCTCGTTGGGGTTGCCTTGCCCCACGAACAGCGACCCCAGGAACTTGAAGGTGCTGGTGATGATGAACCAGACCTGCTCGACGCCGATCTTGAGCGCCTCGGCGACGCCGACCGGCGCGGTCGAGGCCTCGCCGGCCTGGGCCTTGTGCTCGACGCCGAGCACGCCGAGACGATGGCTGTTGCCAAATGGATCCTTGCGCTCGAGCAGCGCCGGCGTTGCCGTCAGCGAGACGATGGCGCCGTCCCGCTTCACCTGGAACGCAAGCGCCGAACCGGCATTCATCGCAACGATTCGCTGCATGTCGGCAAAGCTCTCGATCGGCTTTCCGTCGATCTGGATGACGACGTCCCCGACCTTGAAGCCCGCCGCTGCCGCAGCGCCATCGGCCACGACGCCGTCAACGCGCGCGATCGTGCTCGGCTTGCCGTAGTACAGCGCCATGCCCGCGAAGATCAGCGCACCCAGGATGAAATTGGCGATCGGGCCGGCCGCGACGATGGCGGCGCGCGGGCCCACCTTCTTGTGGTGGAAGCTGCCGGCGCGCTCCTCGGCCGTCATGGCCGCGAGCGTCTGGGCCGACGGCGTCGAGGCCTCGCTCTCGTCGCCGAAGAACTTGACGTAGCCGCCGAGCGGGATCGCCGAGATCTTCCAGCGCGTGCCATGGCGGTCGTTGAAGCCGACCAGCTCAGGTCCGAAGCCGAGCGAAAAGGTCAAGACGCGAACGCCCGCCCAGCGCGCGACCAGAAAATGGCCGAGCTCATGGAAGAACACGACGATCGTCAGGACGAACAGGAAGGGGACGGCATAACCCAGGATCCCATGGCTCAACGTATTGAAACTATGGGCGAAAAAGTCGATCATCGAATTCCCTCATCCAGCGCCGCAAGGCCCTGGCCCCGAACCATCTAGGATGCCTTTAAGGCAATTTGAGGCAATAGGGCGGCAGCTCTATTTCGCGCAACATGGTCAACAGAGATTGCATCATCGGCGGACGTCAGGGGTGCCTGGTTCCCGCTGCGGATCCAGTCGTCCAGCGTCGCCTCCACCAGCCGGGCAATCGCGCCGAACCGGATCTTGCCGGCGATGAACGCGGCGACCGCGACCTCGTTGGCGGCGTTGTAGACGGTGGTCGCCCCCTTCCCGGTCCGGAGTGAATCGTAAGCCAGCCGAAGTCCGGGGAAGCGCTCGAAATCGGGCGCCTCGAAGGTCAGCTGGCCGATCTTGGCAAGGTCCAGCTTGGCCGCCGGCCCCTTAATGCGGTCGGGCCAGCCGAGGCAATGCGCGATCGGGGTACGCATGTCGGGCGCACCGAGCTGGGCGACCACCGAGCAGTCGGAAAACTCGACCATGCCGTGGATGATCGACTGCGGATGGACCAGGACGTCGATCTCGTCGGGCGTGAGCGCGAACAGATAGGAGGCCTCGATCACCTCGAGCCCCTTGTTCATCATCGAGGCGGAATCGATCGTGATCTTCTGGCCCATGCTCCAGTTCGGATGCTTCAGGGCCTGCGCGAGGGTCGCCTGCTCGATGTCCGCGGGCTTCCAGGTGCGGAACGGGCCGCCCGAGGCGGTGATGATGACGCGGACGAGCTCGTCGCGATTGCCCGAGCTCAGCGCCTGAAACAGCGCGTTGTGCTCGGAATCGGCCGGCAGGATACAGGCGCCCGCCTTGGCCGCGCGCTGCATGAAGAAATCGCCGGCGCAGACCAGACATTCCTTGTTGGCCAGTGCGACATGCGCGCCGCGATCGACCGCGGCGAGTGCCGGCTTCAGTCCGGCGGCGCCGCTCACGGCTGCCATCACCCACTCGGCCGGACGCGCGCCGGCTTCGATCACCGCGCTTTCGCCGGCACCACATTCGGTGCTGGTCCCCGCGAGCGCGGCCTTGAGCTCGGCGAGCTTGGAGGTGTCGGCGATCGCGACGTAACGCGCGGAAAATTCCTTGGCGAGCTTCGCCAGTGCTTCGACATTGCCGTTCGCCGTCAGCGCCTCGACGCGGTAGCGCTCGGGCGAGGCGCGCAGCAAATCCATCGTGCTGTCGCCGATCGAGCCGGTGGCGCCGAGAACCGTGACGCTGCGGACGTCGGACGCCACAGTCTTGTTGTTTCGCAATGGGACCGCGCTCATATCCTCACCAAACCATAAGACCGCTTCCGGCGCTATGCACACCATGGCGGAGGAAGCCGATAAACCAGGCCGCCAGGATGGCGGCGATAAATCCGTCCAGGCGGTCCATTAGCCCGCCGTGGCCGGGAATTAAGTGACTGGAATCCTTGACACCGAAGCGCCGCTTCACCGCGGATTCGAACAGATCGCCCGCCTGCGAGACCACCGACAGGACGGCGCTGACCAGCAGCAGCGGAACCGCCTTCCCGATCCCGCACGCGGCAAAACCTCCGGCCACCGCAAGGCTCGCCACGAAGCCGCCGAGCGCTCCGGCCCAGGTCTTCTTCGGGCTCACGCGCGGCCACAGCTTCGGCCCGCCGATGCTGCGGCCGGCAAAATAGCCGCCGATATCCGTCGCCCACACCACGAGCAGCACGAACATCAGTGCGGAGAAGCCGTTAACGAGATCCTTCCGGACCAGGATCGAGGCCAGCAGCGCTGCGGCTGCGTAGGCAAATCCCGTGGCCGCCCAGACGAACTTGCCGCGCGCGATCAGCGTCACGATCGCGCCGCCGACGAGGCCGACCACGACCGAGGTCTTGAGCCCGCCAAAGGCGATCGCGGCGCCCATCATGGCGATGACGACCGTTCCCGCCCCGGTCAGCGCGGCGGAGCCTGCGCCGACCACGATCAGCCATTCGGCGAACAGCCCGATCGAGACCAGGGTGACGAGCAGCACCCACAGCCAGCCACCGACGTAGGCGATCGCAATGGTCAACGGTGCCAGCACCAGCGCTGCGAGCACTCGCATCGCCAGATTGCTCGGGGCAGGCTTGGCGCCCGCCGGTGCGGCGTCTTGTTCGCTCACGAGGCGGTTTTCGCGACCAGACCGCCAAAACGGCGCTCGCGCCTGGCGAATTCGGCGATCGCGCTTTCCAGCGCCGCCTTGTCGAAATCGGGCCAGTGGATCGGCACGAACACGAGTTCGCTATAAGCGCCCTGCCACATCAGGAAATTGGACAGCCGCTGCTCGCCGCTGGTGCGGATGATGAGATCGGGATCGGGAATGTCGGGCGCATCGAGATGCGCCCCGAGCGTCTCGGCGTCGATCGTATCGGGGTCGCGCTTGCCTTCCGCAACTTCGCGGGCGAGCTTCTGCGCCGCCTTCGCGATCTCCTGCCGCGAGCCGTAGTTGAAGGCGACGACCAGCGTGAGGCGCGTGTTGTCGCGCGTCAGCTCCTCCGCCTCGTTCAAAAGCGCGCAGATGTCGCTCTCGAGCCCCTCGCGCTCGCCAATGATGCGGACCTTGACGCCGTCGCGGTGCAGGCTCGCCAAATCGTTGCGGATGAAGCGGCGCAGCAGGCCGAAGAGATCGCCGATCTCGCTCGCCGGACGCGACCAGTTCTCCGACGAGAAGGAGAAGATGGTGAGATAGCGGATGCCGAGCTCGTGCGAGGCACGCACGACGCGGCGCAGCGCCTCGACGCCGCGGCGATGCCCCTCCGCACGCGGCAAACCGCGCGCGGCGGCCCAACGCCCGTTGCCATCCATGATGATGGCGACATGCGCAGGCGCGTCGGACCGATCGGATCCTTCCGTTGCAGGCGCGGCGGCGTTGGACATGATGGCAGCCTTAAACGGTCAGGATTTCTTTTTCCTTGGCGGCCAGCAGCTGGTCGATCTCGGCGATGGTGCCGTCGGTCGCCTTCTGCACCTCGTCGGCGTGACGCTTCTGATCGTCCTCCGACATCTCGTGATTCTTCTCGAGCTTCTTGAGGACGTCGAGGCCGTCGCGGCGGACGTGACGCGCGGCGACCTTGGCAGCTTCCGCGTATTTGTGCGCGACCTTCACCAGCTCCTTGCGCCGCTCCTCGTTGAGCTCGGGGATGCGCAGACGCAGCACCTGGCCCTCGGTCGCGGGAGACAGGCCGAGATTGGAATCGACGATGGCCTTTTCCACCGCCTTGACCATCGACTTGTCCCAGACCTGCACCGAGATCAGGCGCGGCTCCGGCACGCTGACGGTGGCGAGCTGGTTGAGCGGCATGTGGCTGCCATAGGCATCGACCTGCACCGGATCGAGCATCGAGGCGGAGGCGCCCCCCGTCCGCAGGCCGCCGAGCTCGTGCTTGAGCGACTGAACGGCGCCCTGCATGCGGCGCTTCACTTCGTTGAGGTCGAAATTACCCGTGGCCATCACGTTTCTCCTTCAAAATCCCGGCGACTGCTCCTACGCCCTTCCGTTCAAGGCGCGGCAGCCGAGCCGTCAGCCGGCGACGATGGTTCCGTGGCCGACGCCACGCAGAATCGCACCGATCGAGCCCGGCTCCGCGATCGAGAACACGATGATAGGCAGCGACGTCTCGCGGGCAAGCGCGAAGGCGGTCGCATCCATCACCTTGTAGCCGCCCTCGATCGCCTGCGAATGCGTCAACCGGTCGAAACGGGTCGCGCCCGGATCCGTCTTCGGGTCGGCCGAGTAGACGCCATCGACATTGGTCGCCTTCAGGACCGCCTGAGCGCCGATCTCCGCGGCGCGCAGCACCGCGGTCGTATCGGTGGTGAAGAACGGATTGCCGGTGCCGCCGCCGAGCAGCACGATCCGGCCTTCGGCGAGATATTTGTGCGCCGCAGTGCGGGTGAACAGCTCGGAAATCTCGGGCATAACGAAGGCCGACAGCGTACGCGCCGGCGTACCCTTGCGCTCGATCGCCGCTTCCAGCGCGAGGCAGTTCATCATGGTGGCGAGCATGCCCATGGTGTCGCCGGTGGTGCGCGAGACCCCGCGGGAGGAGACCTCGACGCCGCGGACCATGTTGCCGCCGCCGATCACGACCGCAACCTCGGTGCCGAGATGACGGGCGGCGATCAGATCGTCCGCAACCCGGTCGACGGTCGGCTGATCAATGCCAAACCCCTGCTGTCCCGCGAGATATTCGCCGGACAGCTTGATCACGACGCGACGATAGACCGGATCAGTCATGAGCAATTTCCTTGTCCGGACGCCGCTTCCGGCGGCACGCCGGAAGGAACTTTCCGGCGCTTACTTCTTGCCGCTGGCCGCGGCGACCTCGGCTGCGAAGTCGCTTTCCTGCTTCTCGATTCCCTCACCGAGAGCATAGCGCACAAAGCCAGCGATCTTCACAGCGCCGCCGACCTTGCCCTCGGCCTCCTTCACCGCCTGCGCCACCGACTTGCCGGTGTCATGGATGAAGGCCTGCTCGAGCAGGCAGACTTCCTTGTAATAGGTCTTGAGGCCGGACTCGACGATCTTCTCGATCACGTTCTCGGGCTTGCCCTGCTGGCGATATTTGTCGGCGAGCACGTCCTTCTCGCGCTTGACGACCGCCGGATCGAGGCCGGACGGATCGAGCGCCAGCGGGTTGGTGGCCGCGACATGCATCGCGATCTGGCGGCCGAGGGTCGCGAGCTCGTCGGCCTTGCCCGGCGATTCCAGCGCCACGATCACGCCCATCTTGCCGGCGCCGTCGACGACGGCCCCGTGGATGTAGTGCGCTACGACGCCCTGGCTCACTTCGAGCGAAGCGGCACGGCGCAACGTCATGTTCTCGCCGATGGTGGCGATCGCGTCGTTGATCGCGGCTTCGACCGTGACGTCACCGACCTTGGCGGCCTTGATCTTCTCGACATCGGCGCCGGTGTCGAACGCGACCTGGGCGATCATCTTGACCAGGCCCTGGAACTGGCCGTTGCGTGCGACGAAGTCGGTCTCGGAGTTCACCTCGACCACGACGCCCTTGTTGCCCTTGGTGAGCGCGCCGATCAGACCTTCCGCCGCGACGCGGCCGGACTTCTTGGCGGCCTTGGACAGACCCTTCTTGCGCAGCCAATCCTGCGCCGCTTCCATGTTGCCGTCGTTCTCGGTCAGCGCGGCCTTGCAGTCCATCATGCCTGCGCCGGTGGACTCGCGCAGATCCTTGACCATCGCAGCTGTGATCGTTGCCATTGTTGAAAATCCTTTGTGCCTGCCGGTTTGCCGCGGCGTGGCATCCAACTGCCCCGCCGCGGTCCATCTCAGGAATTCGCGTCAACTGAAATGGTGGCCGGATCCTATCCGGCCAACCCATCGCTCTTTTTGACTATTCCGCTTCCGCGGTCAGCGCCTTGGCCTTGGCGACCCAGGCATCCGCGCGGCTCGGAAGACCGACTTCTTCGCCGATCGTGTGCGCGGTGTCGTGGTCGAGCTCGGCGAGCTGCCAGTAGTGGAAGATGCCGAGGTCGTTGAACTTCTTCTCGATCGCACCCGACACGCCCGGGAGCTTCTTGAGGTCGTCGGCGGTGCCGCGCGGACCTGCAAGGCCCTGGAAGCCGCTTGACGACGGAGCCGGCAGCTCTTCGGCGGCCGGACGAACCGAGGCGCCGATGTCGATGCCCGAATCGCCCTGGGCGCGCGAGATGCCGTCGATCGCCGCACGCGCAATCAGGTCGCAGTACAGCGAAATGGCGCGGCCGGCGTCGTCATTGCCCGGCACCACATAGGTAATGCCCTTCGGGTCCGAATTGGTGTCGACGATCGCGGCGACCGGGATGTTGAGCCGCTGAGCCTCCTGGATCGCGATGTCTTCCTTGTTGGTGTCGATCACGAAGATGAGGTCGGGCAGACCGCCCATGTCCTTGATGCCGCCGAGCGAACGGTCGAGCTTGTCGCGCTCGCGCTGAAGCGTCAGGCGCTCCTTCTTCGTGTAGGAATTGGCTTCGCCGCCCGACAGCACGTCGTCGAGGTGACGCAGGCGCTTGATCGAGGCCGAGATCGTCTTCCAGTTGGTCAGCGTGCCGCCGAGCCAGCGCGAATTGACGAAATACTGCGCGCAGCGCTTGGCCGCATCGGCAACGCCGTCCTGCGCCTGGCGCTTGGTGCCGACGAACAGGATGCGACCGCCCTTGGCCACCGTGTCGCTGACGGCCTGGAGGGCCTGGTGCAGCATCGGGACGGTCTGGGCGAGGTCGACGATGTGGATGTTGTTGCGGGTGCCGAAAATGAACGGAGCCATTTTCGGATTCCAGCGGTGAGACTGGTGACCAAAGTGCACGCCAGCTTCGAGCAGCTGACGCATGGTGAAATCGGGTAGCGCCATCGTTCTAATTCTCCGGTTGGTTCCTCCGGAAACGTGTGAGCAAAACGGAGCGTTCTCGCCCCGGTTGCCACCGGACGGCCTTGCGAGCCATGTTTCCGTGTGAGATGGCGCGCTCTATAGCGCAATTTCGGCCAGAAGCAAGGAAATAAGGGCCTTTCGGGGGCGGTTTTCGCCCGCCTGGGCCCCCCTCCGGAGAGCCCCCCGTCAAACCCTGCCGCTGGATTGGAGCCCGGCTAGCATCTCGGCTGGTTGGGCGGGCACTTCTTCGCAGCCGCCGGAGGCGGTGCCGCAGGTCGCGGCGGAGGTGGTGGCGCCGGGCGCGGCGGTGGCGCGACGGCCATCCGCGGCGGAGGCGGCGGTGGTGCCGGCCGGGCGACCGGCGGGGGCGGCGCGGGCCGCGCCATAGGCGGAGGAGGCGCCGGCCGCGCAGCCGCCACGGGCGGAGCCACCCGTGCCGGCGGAGGCGGTGCGACACGCGGCGGAGGTGGTGGTGCCGGACGCGCGATGGCCGCGGGCGGCGGCGGAGGTGTTGGTCGCGCCACCGCTTGGGGGCGCGCTGGTGGCGCGGACGGCCGGGTGGCCTGCGCCGGTGCACCCGGCGGCTGATTCTGCGGCCTGATCGGCTCGCGCGCGGCCGATGGCGGCGGTGGAACGGGCCTTCCCGCAGCGCCAGGAACGGCACCGGGAACTGTGCCCGGCTTGCCGGCAACTGCCGGCGGCGGCGCGCCAGCCGGCTCGCGGACTGCAGACTTGGCGCGGTCTGCCGGTGCGGTCCCGGGCGGTGTCTGCGCCGCCGGGAGCTTCGACGGCTGGCCGGTCGCAGCAGCAGGGTTTGTCGCGTTGGGCGCGACGGTCGCCGGCGCGGCAGCCGTTGGCGTATTGGGACGAGCCGGCGGCGGCGCAGCGGGAGATGCGGTGGTCGGCGCTCCTGGATGGGTCGGCGAGCTCGTGGGAGCAGTCGCTGTCGGAGCGGGCCTGCCGCCCGGCAGGTTCCCTGCCCCCGGGGCCGGCGTTGGCGGCCCGCCCTGGGCACCGGGGACCGGCAGCGTGTTGGCCTGTGGCAACCTGGTCTGTGGCGCGATGGTTGGTGCTGCGGTCGGCGCGACGGCGGTCGGCGTCGTCGGAGGCGTTGCAGTCCTTGCGGTCGGCTGGATCGTCGCGCTCGGAGGCATCGGTGCCTTGCCCTGCTGGATCAGGGCGGCGCGCTGCGCGACCGCCTGCGGCACGGCCGGAGCTACCGGGTTGGCACGGCCGGCGATCGCCGGAGCCAGAGCGGCTGGACCGGCCCCCGGCCCGACGCCCGGCGCAGGTGCCGGCGGTTGGTTGATCACGGTGTTGATCACCGTCGTATTGTGGATGTTCTGGTAGATGATGTTGTTCGGCGGCGGCGCGACGTAGACCGGCGGCCTGACGAACACCGGGATCGGCACGAACACCGGCTGCGGCAGCACGAACAGGCCGACCACGGGCAGCGGCGGCGGCAGCACGACGAAATCCGGCGGTGGCGGCGGCAGATAATAGACCGGTGGCGGCGGTGGCGCCGCGAATCCGAAATCGGGATCGCTGAAATACAGCACCGGACGGTCGACATAGACCACCTCCTCGGGCGGCGGCGGCGGCACGTCGTAGTCGATCATCGCAAAGCTCGGCGGCGGCTCGACCGGCGCGGTGAGGATCGCGAGGCGCCGGCGCGCATCCGCCGCGTGCGGCCCGCGCGGATAGCGGCGCAGATACGACCAATAGGCCTCCGGCGTATCGGTCCGGTAGGTCCGCCGCCAGGTGATGGCTTCGCGGCGCGCTGCCACGATCGCCATCACGCGCTTTGCGAGCGGATCATTCGGATAGGCCGCGAGGAATTCCTCATAGGCCGGCAGTGTGTCACGCTCGAGCGCGGCAGCATAGGCATCCTGCACGCCGAGATCGCGGATCGGCTTGTTGCGGATGGCAGCGACCTGGTCCGGTGCAGCCGCCGGCGGTGGCGCATCGGGCCCGCGCTCGAAGAACGAGAATGGCGCGGAGATCTTCTGCTCGTTCCAGGGCACCTGCGCGCCCTTGCTGGCTTCGTTGACGCGTAGGCGGACGCGGTCGAATACCTCGGGCAGCGGCAGGCCGCCGGTGCGGATCATCTCCGCCAGCGATTGCGCATAGATGCCGTACGGCCCCGGCTCCTCGGGTGCCACGGTGCCGGGCGCCGCGTTGAAGGCGATCAGCATGTTCGGCTCCGGCTCGACCAGCGCCAGACCGCTTGCGATCGGTTGGCCGCCCTCGATGAATGGCTGCGCGCGGGCCGCGTCGAGCACGACGATGTTGGCCTTGAGTGGAATGGCCGCAAGCTGTCGCACATAGTCGCCGATGCGCAAGGCCTCGGTCGGAATGTCGGTGTCGCGGGTGATGTTGGAATCGACGGGGATGAAATAGTTCTCGCCGGCAAGCTGCACGCCGTAGCCGGCAAGATAGATCATCGCAACTGTTCCCGGCCCGGAGGCCTGGGCCTTCTGGATGAAGTCGCGAAAACTCTTGCGCAGCGTGTCGCCGTCGAGATCGCGCGCGCCGACGACATCGAAGCCGGCCGCTTGCAGCGTCTGCGCGATCAGCCCGGCATCGTTGGCGGTGGTCGCCAGCGGCGACTTGGCATAGGCCCCGTTGCCGACCACGAGCGCGATGCGCTTTTCCGGCTGCTGGGCGCGAGCTGCGTCCGGCGCGCCGCCGGCAAGCACGACGATCGGCAGGAGAAGGCAGATGAAGACTCTGAACGTCCCACGCATGGCTTGCTTGCCCGTTATCGTTGTTGAGGTCCCACGACGCATCAGGCGCGCGGCCGCCTGAACGGCGGTTGAACGAAAAGCCCGGATTGAGGCGGTGGCGTGGCCACGCGGCTGCTCGCGTCAGCGCCGGGTCAGCCTCAAAACGGCGTAAGGCTCCTTCAACCCGCGGCCTTATGCGATCCGATCGAGCATCCGTCGTGCAGCGCACCTATGGCAGCATGTAGCTGGCATCATCGATAGGTTGCAACAACGTCGTGGGACGATTGATGCAAGGTGCAGCCCGGGCGTCAGAACTGCTGCACATGACGCCCGGTGCTCAATGCCGGGCTTCAGCCCTGGGCCAGCAACTCGACGGCCCCCGTGCTCAGCCGGTAGATGCCGCCGACCACCTTGAGCTTGCCCTGCTCGACCGCCGCGTTGAGGATCGGCGCCGCCGACTTCAGCTTGGCAACGTTATCGATCACGTTTTGACGTATGGCGTTGTCGAGCGCATTGCCGCTTTGCTGGGCCGCCGTCTTCACCGCCGGCGCAATCGCGGAGACCAGCGAGGGGATGTGTCCCGGCAGCGGCTTGTCGTCCTTCAGCGACTTGATCGTCGCATCGACCGCGCCGCAATTGTCGTGGCCGAGCACCAGGATTAGCGGCGTGCCGAGCACCGCGACGGTGTACTCCATGCTCGCAATGGTTTCGTCGCCGGCAAAGTTTCCGGCGACGCGGCACACGAACAGATCGCCGCGTCCGCTGTCGAAGGCATATTCGGGCGCGATCCGTGAATCGGCGCAGCTCAGAACGGCCGCGTAGGGATTCTGGCCGCCGACCAGAGCCTCGCGCTCATGGGTGAAGTCGTGGCGGCGCGACACGCCCGATACATAGCGCGAATTGCCCTCCATCAGCCGCTTGAGCGCCGCATCGGGCGACAGCACGTTCTGAGGTTTCGGCGGAGGCTTGGTTTCCTTGGCCACTGCGGCCCCGCCAAACGCCGCGGCCCCGAGTGCGGAGGCGGCGAGAAGCATCATCGAGCGGCGGGAGGGAGCACGCGGTTGATGCAGATTTTCGGAGCATTTGTCACACATGGTTCTTCTTCCTTGGTTTCGCGCCGGGCAACAACTGATAGCTGTGCCGGGCAGGCTTCGAAACCATGCGTGAGCTTGTTAGTTAAGCTTTGGTTTGCGGCGGTACGCGCAACGCTAGATCTGCTGCACGTCCACCACGCCCGCGACCGCCTTGATCGCGCCGGCGATCTGCGGCGAGACCTTGAAGCGGCCGGGCAGCTTCATCTCGACCTCGGTCTCGAGGTCGAGCATCATCACCAGCGATACCTCGCCGTCGCCATTGGAGCGCGGCGCTATGCCCGGACTGCCGATCTTCGGCGCGGCACCATTCGATGCGGCCATGTCGGGGCCGGCCAGACGTTTGGCGATCGAGTCCAGCGGCTTGGTGTCGCGCAGGAAGATGCGCAGGCCCTTCTGCGTCTTGGCGGCGGCATCGTCGAGCGGCTCGGCATGCAGCACGCGGGCGCGGACGTCCTCGCCCTGCAGCTCGGCGCCCAGCTGCAGCAGCACGGCGGCGCCCGGCTCCAGCACGTCGCGATATTGCGCGAGCCCTTCGGAGAACAGCACCGCCTCGAAATGGCCGGTGGGATCGGAGAGCCCCATGATGCCCATCTTGTTGCCGGTCTTGGTGCGCCGCTCCATGCGCGAGACCACGGTGGCTGCGACCTTGCCGGCGGTGGCGCCGGTCTTCACCGCGCGCGAGAATTCGGCCCAGCTCTGCACCCGCAGCCGCTTCAGCACGGTGGCATAATCGTCGAGCGGATGGCCCGACAGGAAGAAGCCGACGGCGTCGTATTCGCGGCGGAGCTTTTCGGCCGGCAGCCACGGCTCGATCTGCGGCAGCATGATGGTCGGCGCATCCGCCGACATGCCGAACATGTCGTTCTGGCCGATGGTCTCGGCCTGATGCGCGCGCTGGCAGGCGGCCAGGATCGAATCCGCGCCGGCGAAGACGCGGGCGCGGTTCGGCTCGAGCGTGTCGAAGGCGCCGGCGGCGGCGAGACTTTCGATGATGCGCTTGTTGATCGCACGCGGATTGACCCGCGCGGCGAAGTCGGCGAGCGAGGTGAACAAGCCCCGCTTCGTGCGCTCCTCGATGATCTGCTCGATCGCCTGGATGCCGACGCCCTTCAGCGCGGCGAGCGCATAGTAGATCGTCTTCTCGCCGACGTCGAAGGTCGCGCCCGACCGGTTGATGTTCGGCGGCTCGACCTTGATGCCGAGGCGCTGCGCCTCGGAGCGGAATTCGGACAGCTTGTCGGTGTTGTTGAGATCGAGCGTCATCGACGCCGCGATGAACTCCACCGGATAATGCGCCTTCATGTAGGCGGTGTGGTAGGAGACCAGCGCATAGGCCGCCGCATGGCTCTTGTTGAAGCCGTAGTCGGCGAATTTCGCCAAGAGCTCGAAGATGGTCTCGGCCTGTGCCTTGGGCACGCCGTTCTTCACTGCACCCGCGACGAAGATGTCGCGCTGCTTGTCCATCTCGGCGCGGATCTTCTTGCCCATGGCGCGGCGGAGCAGGTCGGCGTCCCCGAGCGAATAGCCCGACATCACCTGCGCGATCTGCATCACCTGTTCCTGGTAGATGATGACGCCGAAGGTCTCCTTGAGGATCGGTTCCAGCACGGGATGCAGATATTCGGGCTCCTCGTCGCCGTGCTTGCGCGCGCAATAGGTCGGGATGTTCGCCATCGGGCCCGGGCGATACAGCGCCACCAGCGCGATGATGTCCTCGAAACGGTCCGGGCGCATGTCGACCAGCGCGCGCCGCATACCCTGGCTTTCAACCTGGAACACGCCGACCACCTCGCCGCGGGCCAGCATCTGGTAGCTCTCGGCATCGTCGATCGGCAGCGTGGCGAGATCGACATGGATGTTGCGCGGCTTCAACAGCTTCACCGCGACGTCGAGCACGGTCAGCGTCTTCAGGCCGAGGAAGTCGAACTTGACGAGGCCGGCGGGCTCGACCCACTTCATGTTGAACTGGGTCACCGGCATGTCGGATTTGGGATCGCGGTAGAGCGGCACGAGCTCGCTCAGGGGACGATCGCCGATCACGATGCCGGCCGCGTGGGTCGAGGCGTGGCGGGTCAGGCCTTCGAGGCGCTGGGCGATGTCGAAGGCGCGCGCCACCACGGGATCTTCATCGCGGAACGCCTGCAGCTTCGGCTCGCTCTCGATCGCGGCCGCCAGCGTCACCGGGGCCGCCGGATTCTGCGGCACCAGCTTGGTCAGCTTGTCGACCTGACCATAGGGCATCTGCAGCACGCGGCCGACGTCGCGCAGCACGCCGCGCGCCTGCAGCGTTCCGAAGGTGATGATCTGCGCGACCTGGTCGCGGCCGTAGCGCTGCTGCACGTATTGGATCACCTCGCCGCGGCGGTCCTGGCAGAAGTCGATGTCGAAGTCCGGCATCGAGACGCGCTCGGGATTGAGGAAGCGCTCGAACAGTAGGCCGAACTTGATCGGATCGAGGTCGGTGATGGTCAGCGCCCAGGCGACCAGCGAGCCAGCGCCCGAGCCGCGGCCCGGCCCGACCGGAATGCCCTGGCTCTTCGCCCATTTAATGAAGTCGGACACGATCAGGAAGTAGCCCGCGTATTTCATGCGGGTGATGACATCGAGCTCGAAGGCGAGCCGCTTGGCGTAGGTCTCTTCCGTCGTGCCCTGCGACAGGCCGTGGACGCCGAGGCGCCTGGCGAGCCCCTCCTCGGCCTGGCGCTTCAATTCCGCCGCCTCGACTGCGGCGGCGTCCGAGCTCTGCGCGGCGCCGACGGTGAAGAACGGCAGGATCGGCTTGCGCGTCATCGGGCGGAACGAGCAGCGCTCGGCGATCTCGACCGTCGAGGCCAGCGCCTCCGGAATGTCGGCGAACAGCACCGCCATCTCGGCGCGGGTCTTGAAGCGATGATCGGGGGTGAGCTGCTCGCGCTCGGTCTCGGCGATCAGCCTGCCGCCGGCGATGCAGAGCAGCGCGTCATGCGCCTCGTAATCGTCGGTCGAGGCGAAATACGGCTCGTTGGTCGCGACCAGCGGCAGTCCCTTGGCGTAGGCGAGGTCGATCAGGCCGCTTTCGACGCGCCGCTCCTTTTCGGTGTTGTGGCGCTGCAATTCGATGTAGAGGCGATCGCCGAACAGGCCCGCCAGACGCTCGCAGCGCGTCGCGGCGAGCTCGGCATGCCCCCCGGCCAGCGCCAGCGAGATCGGCCCGTCCGGTCCGCCCGTCAGCGCGATCAGCCCCTCGGTCTCGCCCTCGAACCAGTCGAACTTGATGAACGGAGCATGGCTGTCCGGCGATTCCAGGAATGCGCGCGAGTTCAGCCGCATCAGGCTGCGATAGCCGGGCTCCTGCGCCGCCAGCAGCACCACACGCGAGGGTCCCATCGCATTGCGCGCATTCGGATCCTGGTCACCGAAATCGATCGCCAGCTCGCAACCGACGATCGGCTGGATGCCGGAGCCCGCCATCTTGTCGGAGAACTCCAGCGCGCCGAACAGATTGTCGGTGTCGGTCAGCGCCAGCGCCGGCTGGTGGTCCTTCTTGGCAAGCTCGGCGAGCTTGCCGATCTTGATCGAGCCCTTGAGCAGCGAATAGGCCGAGTGAACGTGAAGGTGAACAAATCCGGCGCTCGGCATGGTCGCGTGATGGCCTTTCGCAGATGGGATGGAGCGGGTGCCGGCTCCTCAAGGCATCATGCGCCTGTCCGGCCGACTCGCAGGCACAATGGTGGGGTGCCGCGCCGCGAGAGTCCACGCCGGAGCGGCCGCTTCGCCGCGTCGTCCCGCTTTTCCCCAACCAGACACGCTTTGAAGGGCCGGGACTCAGAGCTGGGGTATGACCTGGGCCCAGATCGCGATCATCCCGACGAACAGCGTGATCGACGCCAGTGCGGCGGCCTCTTCGACGAAAACCCTGAACATGTCTCGCTCCTTTGCTAGAACGTATGAAGAACATTGTTCTCATTTCGTTCTCGGGAGTCAAGCGCGTCAGGTGATCTCTAAAGGCAATGGTTAACTCGCTGAATTCACGCAATAAAAAAGCCCCGGCCGAGGCCGGGGCTTCGACGAACGCTCGAGAGAGCGATCGATCTCAGTAACGGCCGAGGACCGGGCCGCCGAACTTGTAGTTCAGGCGGACGAGGCCCATGTCGACGTCCTGCTTGATGCGGTCGGTGCCGGCGAGACCGGCGAAGGTGACGTCCTTGTCCGACAGGAAGATGTGGTTGTACTCGACGCCAACCGACCAGTTCGGCGCAAAGCCGTACTCGAGGCCAGCACCGACCGTACCGCCCCAACGGGTCTGGTCGTTCGAGGACAGCAACGCACCCGAGGCCGTGCTGAACACGTCGTACTTGACGCCGACCACAGCCGCACCGCCCTTGACGTAGAGCAGGACGTTGTTCCAGGCGTAGCCGACCTGACCGGTGATCAGACCGAACGAGTCGATCTTCGAGCGATTGCGAGTGGCAAACAGCGCGCTGACATTGTCGCCCGAGAAGTCGGCCCAGTTGCCCTGACCTTCCACGCCGAACACCCACTGGCCGGACTGCCAGCGATAGCCGATCTGGCCACCGACCGTGCCGCCGGTCGCATCGTGCGAACCTTCGCGGCCACCACCGACGAGATCCCAGGTGCTGTGAGCGGAACCGCCGCCGCCGTTGATACCGATGTAGAAGCCACTCCAGTCGTAGATCGCGGCGACCATCGCAGGCGCCTTGGTGTAGGGCCGTGCTGCGAGGTCAGCAGCCAGTGCCGGCGCAGTCGCGCTGAGCGCAACAAGGCTCACAGCAGCAAGCAACAAATTCTTCTTCATTTGAGTCCCGTTCCAGTTTCGTCGTTAGGCCCCCTGGCCGTGCAGTGGTCATAACAGCGATCGACGGAATTGCTGTAACCTCGACGCAACAGTTCGCTCCAAAGGCCCGCGCTTCATTAATGAAGGTTTATCAGCGCGCGCGGGAAACCCCTTGAAACAAGTGTTTTCTGTAGTTCCATTGTTGGCGACACGAGATAAATTGCATATGCGCGTAACAACGTCGCGCGCACATTCGCGTGATGGAGAATTGAAGATGCCGAAACGAATTGCCCTCCCCATTGTCGCCACATTCTCGCTCGCGCTCGCCACATTTGCACTTCTGTCGAACGCCAGCACACCGGCGCACGCATTCGGCACGCATCATCCGTTCTGTCTCACCGGCGATGAATGGCCCGGGCTGAGCAATTGCAGGTTTGACACCTACGCGCAGTGCCAGGCGAGCGCATCGGGACGCGCGCTGACCTGCATCGCGAATCCGTATTTCGCCGGACAGAGCGACGACCCCTACGCCTATCAGAATCGTCCGCGCGCACAGACGCCGGGCTATTCGCCCGGCATCTACCTGCCGCGCTGAGATGCGCGGCGCCTGTCTCACGCTCGCCGCCATAGGCCTGCTTCTCGCGGACGGACCGGCACCCGCGCAGACCTACGATCCGGGCTATCCGGTCTGCATGCAGATCTACGGCCCCGTCGGCTATTTCGATTGCCGCTACGGCTCGCTCGAGCAGTGCAGATATCTCGCCGTCGGACGCTCGGCGAGCTGCACCGTGAATCCATACTATCCGCTGAAAAAGCCTCCTCGCCCATCGCGGTCGGCCAACCCCGGTTCGGCACGTGCGGGACGCTGATATGCAGTCGGCTCTCCGCCGGTGCTCTTGTGTTGACGCGGGCTGATCGCAGTTTAAGTACGACAGACAAATCTTGCAAGGGTGGCGACGTTCGCTGGGCTGGTTCCCGTTGCCGCCACCAATGCAGGACTCATGACGACTTCGTCTCAAGCGGCCTCGCGTCGCGCAAAATCAGCTCCGGCTTCCGCGCCCCCTCGCCTTGCCATCGTGCTGTTCTCGCTTGCTATGGGCGGCTTTGCGATCGGAACCACCGAATTCGCATCGATGAGCCTGTTGCCGTTCTTCGCCACCGATCTCGGTATCGACGAGCCGACAGCGGGCCACGCGATCAGTGCCTATGCGCTCGGCGTGGTGCTGGGGGCGCCGCTGATCGCCGTGCTCGGCGCGCGATTCGCCCGGCGCACGCAGCTGCTGGCACTGATGGCCGTGTTCGCGCTCGGCAATGCGCTCACGGCGCTTGCGCCCGGCTATGGCGCGATGATCGCGGCCCGTTTTCTCTCCGGATTGCCGCACGGCGCCTATTTCGGCATCGCCGCACTGGTCGCGGCCTCGCTGGTTCCCCAGCATCGTCGCTCGCAGGCGGTCGGCCAAATTATGCTCGGCCTGACCTCTGCCACCATCATCGGCGTGCCGCTCGCCAATCTGATCGGACAGGCAGCCGGCTGGCGCGCGAGCTTCGGCCTCGTCTCGGTGCTGGCGTTGCTCACAGTATTGCTCTGCGCCTTGTTCGCGCCGCGCGATCAGGCCGGCAAGTCCGATCCGTTGCGCGAGCTCGGCGCGCTCAGGAGCGGCCGCGTCTGGATCACGCTCGCGATCGGCGCCATCGGCTTCGGCGGCATGTTCGCGGTCTATACGTATCTTGCGACGACATTGATCGAGGTCACCAAGGTCAGCACCGCGGTCATCCCGTTCTTCCTGGCTGTGTTCGGCATCGGCGCGACATTGGGCAACCTGTTCGTACCGCGCTTCGCCGACCGTGCCTTGATGCCGACGGCGGGCGTCATCCTGCTGTTTGCCGCAGTCGCGCTGCTGGCATTCCCGCTTGCGGCCGGCAATCCCTGGCTGCTCGCGGCGGACATCTTCGCCATCGGCGCCAGCGTCTCGCTCGGCGCCATCCTGCAGACGCGGCTGATGGATGTTGCGGGAGATGCACAGGCGCTGGCGGCCGCGCTAAATCATTCGGCATTCAATACGGCCAACGCGCTCGGCCCGTTCCTCGGGGGTCTTGCGATCCGCGAGGGACTGGGTTGGACCTCCACCGGCCCTGTCGGCGCAGCGCTGGCGCTTCTCGGATTCCTGATCTGGATCATCGCCTGGCGCGACACCGGGCCTGCGCCGGCCGGCATCATCGCGCAACGCGAGGCAGCTCCACTTGCGCCCCCGCTGGCGCCGGACCACCGAAGCCGCTCGGCTTCCGCCTGCGATCCGGTGGCATGACGTCGGCGCAGGTCAGGCAAGGCATAAGGCGTCCCGGTCCCGGTCGCCTCAGCCCGCCATCGTCACAATCAACGGGCCGTGCTTTGTGGCGACAACAGTGTGCTCGTACTGCACCGTCGGCGCTGCGGGACTGCTGTAGAGCGTCCACGGATCATCGCCATTCTCCGCCCACTCCGCGCCCATGGAGAGGAACGGCTCGACGGTGAACACCAGGCCATCGGTCATGATGCGACGTTCGGAGCGATCGGGCCATGTTGCGATCTCCGTCGGCTCCTCATGGAGCGACAGGCCGACGCCGTGACTGGCGAGATTCCTGACCAGGCTGTAGCCGTGCTTCCGAGCAAAGGTCCCGATCGCCTGGCCGATGCCGGCCATCGGTTTGCCGGCGCCCCCCTGCCGCAGCCCGGTCCACATCGCCCGCCGGCCGTCGCGGCAGAGCCGTTCGACCGCGCGGGTGACGGGCGGAACGGCAAACGAGGCGCCCGTATCGGCAAAGAACCCATTCTTCTCGGCCGACACGTCGATGTTGACGAGGTCGCCGCGCGCGATCCGCCGCTCACCGGGGATGCCGTGCGCGATCTCCTCGCTCACGCTGATGCAGGTCGCGCCGGGAAAATCGTAGGCCAGCTCCGGCGCCGAGCGTGCCCCGGCGACCTCCAGGAGCCTTCGCCCGATCCGGTCGAGCTCGGAGGTGGTCATGCCCGGCTCGAGCGCCTTGCCCATCGCCTCCAGTGTGTTGGCGACGATGCGCCCGATCTCCTGCAGGCGCGTCAGGTCGTTGTCGTCGGAGATGGTCATGTGGCGGCTCTTCTCGAAAGCTGCGGCATAGCGCTTGCGAGGACGGCTTGCAAATGGAGTGTGCCAAGATCGTTCGCGGAGCCGCCTCAGCGTTCCGAGAACGTGGTATAGCCAGCCCCGGGGCGGACCTACATGAAGCCGGGATTACGCGGGAGATACCTGGCCCAATCGCCGAACTGTCGATCAGACATCAGCAGCATCGGGAATTTCAGATGCATGCCGTGGTCGATCGCCACCTTGAGCGCCGGCTCGCTCGTACCCGGCACAAAGGCCGAGATGATCGGGACATCGCTCCGTGCCGCGAATGAAAGCGCAGCCGCAAAGGCGGGCCCAACGAGATCGAGCCGGCGCACGGCGAGCGGGCCAATGTGTCCGTCCGAGATATAGACATACCCTTCGCATTCACGGCCGGCATGAATGGTGAACCCGTTCGTCGTGCTGTCGCCCAGGAGATATCGGTGATGCTTTGCTCTGGAAACGCCGAGAGCACTGATATCAATGGGCACAAGGTCCTCGAACCGGGGCGCCGGAGCAGCAAGGGGTTCGAGATGGAGCCGCGGCCCGGCCAGCCGTGACGCCAGGCGGTCACGAGGCACGCTGACCATGTAGATCGGACAGCGCGGAAACAGTCCATGGCGGATGTAGAGGCCCTGCGACACGTTGTTGAAGGTGAAGGTGATCAGCGCCTTGAGGGATGTTCCGCGCGCTTCCGCGTGCGCGAATGTCTTGCTGATGAGTTGATTGCCAATGCCGTCGCTCTGCCGGTCAGGCGCGACAAACAGCTGCGCCAGAAACCAAAGCTCGCCACATACCCAGCTCCACGCAAAGCCGACGATTTCTCCGTCGTCATCGGCGACCCACAGACCGGCGGGATCATCCGCAAGCGAGAAGGCCTGAAAACTCAGCGGCTGAGAGGATGCCATCTTGCCGACCCCCCGCCGTTGCGTGAGCTCGTTGATGCTCGCGACCACGATCTCGTCGGCTCTGGCCAAATCATCGATGCGAGCAGGTCGGCACACGACAGCCATGAGGGCAACCAGTCCTCAGTCGATGATCAGGCGAGCGGCCGGATATTCTGGTTCATACGGAAGAAGTTCGTCGGGTCGTATTTTGCCTTGATCCGCTGCAGGCGCCGGTAGTTCGGTCCATAGGCGGCAGCGACAGGATCGCCTGTCTCGTCATCATCGAGATAATTGACATAGCGGCCGGAGGCAAAGAAGGGCCGCATCCTTTCGTGAGTGTCGCGCGCCCAAGCAATGCAACGGTTCGTATCGCTGGGCTGCGTCCACTGCGCCAGAATCAAGAAGTTATAGCCCTCCTGTCGATGCGGAAATGCGGTGTCTCCCGCATCGACACGAGCCACCGCGCCGTGAATATGTTCGAGGAGGAGCTGACCCATGGGGGTCGGACAGCGCGCGAAACATTCGATCATGGTCGCAATCGCGCCATCGCTCAACTCCGCGAGGAAGTTCGATTTCCAATAGTTGAAGGCGCCTTTCGGATAATTGGCGTCGAGCATGCGGTTGAGTTCGCAATAGGGTATCGGCCCGACTGCATCCAGGATCGGAGTCCCGAACTGTTTCAGCGGCCGCACCGCTCGTTCGGCATCCGCCACGGGTCCGCAGTGGCTGGTGACCAGGGCGGCGACCTCTGTGCCGGATCCGTCTGGCGCATGGGTCAAGGATGCGAACAGCATATGCTCGTCCGCGAGCGATCGCGTGCAGGTCCGGAAAAATTCGAGCACGTCGCGGGAGCGCTCGATGGGATGTACGATCGGGCCGCCGGTGATGATCGGTCCGACCGAATGAAGATCGTATTCGAGTGCGATGGCAATCCCGAAGTTTCCGCCGCCGCCGCGAGCGGCCCAGAACAGATCGGGCTCATCTTTCGTGCTGGCCCGCAGTACCTTGCCGTCAGCCGTGACGAGTTCGACGGCCCGCAGATTGTCCAGGGCGAGACCATGCTTGCCCATGAGCCAGCCGATTCCTCCGCCGAGGGTCAGGCCGGCGATCCCCGTGGTCGAAACCACACCCCCGGTGACCGCAAGCCCATGAAGCTGCGTCTCGCGATTGAGCTCGCCCCAGGTGACCCCGCCCTGCGCCCAGACGGTCCGACCGACAGGGTCGACCCGCACGCCCTTCATGGGCGAGAGGTCGATCATGATCCCGCCGTCGATGGTTGCGCGCCCTGCCACATTATGGCCACCGCCGCGAACTGCGACCTCAAGGCCGAGCTTGGTCGCAAGAGCGACGGCATCGACGACATCGGCCACGCTGCGGCACCTGGCAATCAATGCCGGCCGTTTGTCGACCAACCCGTTGTGGACCTTTCGCGCCTCCTCGTAGCCCTGGTCCGCTGGTTTGAGGAGTTGTCCTCCGAAAGAGGCGCTAAGATCAGCGGCAGCGCTGGCGACAGATGCGATGGACGACATGACATGGTCTCCTCAGCTTGACCCGCCATATCCTCGACCGCGGACTGCCTCGGCGCAAATCCGAAGAATTCAGGTGACGATGAATTAATTTCACCTACACTGGGAGGCATGCACAAGCTGCCGCCGCTGATCGAGCTTCGCGCTTTTGAAGCCGCCGCCCGCCATCTCAGCTTCAAGAAGGCTGCAGCAGAACTCGGCGTGACGCCAACGGCGATCAGCCACCAGATCGGGCTGCTCGAGCAGTATTGCGGTCGCGCTCTGTTCCGCCGCAGGCCACGACCGCTCTCGCTGACTGATGCCGGCGTGCGGCTTTCCCCCGCCATACGCGGTGGGCTCGAGGTGTTCGCTGCGGCCATCGCAACCGTCAAGCAGGACGGCACGCAACAGCCGCTTCGCGTGACGACGACCAACGCATTCGCCAGCCGCTGGCTGGTGCCCCGCCTGCCGCTGTGGCGGAAGTTGCATCCCGACGTGCCACTGGACGTCATCGGCACTGACACGGTGCTCGATCTGCAGGCCGGAGACGGCGATGTTGCCATTCGCTACGCGACCAGCCGGGTGCGGCCGGCAGACGGCATCGTCGAAGATCTCTTCAGCGACACATTCTGGGTCATCTGCAGTCCGCGCCTGCTTGCAACGAGGCGCCTGAAGCGCCCAGTCGATCTCGCAAATCACGTCCTGATCCACTCCTATTGGTCGCCCGCCGATCGTGACCCGCCCACCTGGCAGCGCTGGCTCGCCGCGGCTCAGCGCAGATGGCACGAAGTCCCCGCATTCAAGGACCTGCAGCATCTGAGCTTCCGGGAGGAACTGCACGCCATCGAGGCGGTGATCGCAGGACAAGGAATCGGAGTGTTCAGTGATGTCCTGACGGCACGCGACCTCGCCGCCGGGACGCTCGTGAAGGCGTTCAAGTTGAGCTTGCCCGGCTACGGCTTCCACGTGGTCAGCAAGCCAGGCCATCCGCGTGCGAGAACGATCCGCGCCTTTTCGGAATGGCTACGGTCAAATCCCTGATCCGTTTGTTGGCGACGATCGTCCGCTGGATGATCGGACCGAACGGAGGATCAAACTTCGTCCAGCAAGGCACGAACTTTGGCGGCCAGGTCTTCGATCGCGAAGGGCTTGGAGAGCAGGTGCTTGCCGGCGTCGAGCATGCCATTGTGAACGATGGCGTTGCGCGTGTAGCCGGTGGTGAACAGCACCTTCAGATCCGGGTATCGTTTCGACAGCTTGGCTGCAAGCTCAGCGCCTGTCATCTCGGGCATGACAACATCGGTGAACAGCAGATCCGGAACGAGGCCGTTTTCAATCGTCCTGATCGCCTCCTTGGCACTCGCGACTTCGACGACGGTATAGCCGAGCTCGCGCAGGCTTTCGGATGAGATGCCACGGACCCGCTCATCGTCCTCGACGACCAGGATGGTCTCGCCCTGAAGGCTAGCACCCGGATGTGTCACGCCCTGGGACGACGTCGCGGCTGCCTCCTCGCCGGCGAAGCGTGGAAGATAGACCTTCACGGTCGTGCCGACGTCGACTTCCGAATAGATTTTGACGTGGCCGCCCGATTGCCGCACGAACCCGTAGACCTGGCTGAGGCCGAGGCCGGTGCCCTTGCCCACGGCCTTGGTCGTGAAGAAGGGATCGAACACCTTTCCCAGCGCGTCCGCCGGAATCCCGGTGCCGTTATCGGTTATTGCAATGAGAACATATTGTCCGGGCGACAATGCGTATTCCCGGGCATATTTTCGGTCGATCGAGGCATTGCTGGTCTCTATCGTCAGCCGGCCGCCCTTGGGCATGGCATCGCGCGCATTGACCGCAAGGTTGATGACAGCGCTTTCGAGTTGGGCCGGGTCTGCCTTGACGCGCCAAAGTCCGGCCGCGAGGACCGTTTCGAGGCGAACAAGCTCTCCGAGCGACCGTTCGAGCAGTTCGCTCATGCCGCCGACCATCTTGTTGATGTCCACCACCTCAGGCGCCAGCGGCTGTTGCCGCGAGAACGCGAGCAGCCTTTGCGTCAAGGTGGCAGCGCGATTTGCTCCGTCGATCGCGCCCTCGATGAAGCGCTCGATATTGACCTCGCCCTTGCCGAGCCGCCGCTTGGCGAGATTCAAGCCTCCCAGAATGACGGCCAGCATGTTGTTGAAGTCGTGCGCGATCCCGCCGGTCAGCTGCCCAACGGCCTCCATCTTCTGGGATTGCCGCAATTGCTCTTCGGCCTTCATGCGTTCGGCAATCTCGTCGGCGACACGCTTCTCGAGTTCGGCATTGAGCGCCTCGAGCCGGGTCAGGAGGCGGGCGTTGTCGATGGCGGTGGCGGCATGGCCCGCGATGCCGAGCAATGCGCTCTCGTGCTCCGCCTGGAATTGGCCCGTCTCGGCATGGCCGAAGAAGAGCCCGCCGAGAACTTCTCCGGCGCGCGAGATGACGGGAACAGCGAGGTAGGATCGGACCGGAAGATGTCCCTCGGGCATGCCTTTGCGCGGCGCGTTCTTGCCATAGCGCGGGTCCTGCAGGATATCGTCGGACCGCACCACGCCCGTGCCCTTGAACGTCGGCTCGAACACCGCGGTGTTGCGCGGCATCGGGAAGTTGTCGAAGGCGGATCGCGGCACACCGGATAGCGAATAGAGCATGTAGCTGCCGCCGTCCGCCGCCAGGACGTTGTAGAAGAACGCTCCGAACTGGGCGCCTGTCAGCTCGACGCCGGCATCGGTCACGATCTGCACGATCGTTTCGAGGTCGCGCTCGCGGGCGACGGAGGCACCGGTATCGTTCAATATCCTGAGTTGGCGCTCGGTCTTCTTCTGCGCCGAAATATCCAGCACGGTCCCGATGAAGCGGACGGCTTTGCCCTTGGAAAAGATGGCCTCGCCGGTCGCGGCGATCCAGCGTTCGATACCATCCTCGATGCCGATGGTTCGGTATTCGATGTTGTAGCTTTGCGGGGAATCCGGCCGGAGAGCGGCGGACACGGCCTCATGAGCGCGCTGCCTGTCATCAGGGTGGATGCCTTTCAGGAACGACCCCTCGTAGCTCACTGCTGCTTCCGGCGACAAGCCGAACACCTCCTTGCAGCGATTATCCCAGCCAAGGACGTCGTTGACCGGATCGTAATCCCAGGTGCCGATGCCTGCCGCCTTGTTGGCAAGGCTCAGGCGTTCGGCCGCGTTTCGCGCGGCCTGTTCCGATCGAACGCGCTCGATATGGGCCCACGACCGTTCGGTGACCTCCGTGAGCAACGCGAGTTCGCGGGGCGTCCATTGATGGGGGCCGCGATGATGGATGGCCATCAAAGCGGTAAGCTGGCCTGCCTTCACCAGTGGCATGCAGATCGTCGACCCGATACCGATGCTCTGAAAGGTGGCTGCTTCCTGCGGCGCGATCTCCTTCAGATTGTCGTTGATGACGAGAGGCCTGCCGGCGCGAAGGTCTCGCACCGCCTTCTCGCCGAAATCAGCCAGACTGTAATGACCGAGGATGTGCATCGCGCCGGGGGCCGCCCAATCCCCGCGGATGGTGAAGCCGTCCTGATCGGGATCCATGTCGGCATAAGCGCAGTTCGACACTCCGAGATGCTCACCGACCATCCTCGTCGTCACCGCCATCACGCCGTCGGCATCGCGAGTCTTGGCCGTCT
The DNA here is from genome assembly GCF_004114915.1 of Bradyrhizobium guangxiense. NCBI lineage: Bacteria > Pseudomonadati > Pseudomonadota > Alphaproteobacteria > Hyphomicrobiales > Nitrobacteraceae > Bradyrhizobium > Bradyrhizobium guangxiense. The sequence goes on from NZ_CP022219.1 coordinate 3,552,726, forward strand.
CCCTGCTGAGAGCATCCAGGAACAGCAGGCGGCTCTCGTTCTCCCGCACTGCCGCCTCGGCGCGTCGCCGCTCGACTGCGGTGCGCGTGCGCTCCGCGACGTCGTGGATGAGCTCGAGTTCCTCGGGGCTCCATTGCCGCGGTGTTGCGTCGTTGAGATACAGGAGCGCTACGACCCCGTCGGGCTCCGAGATGGGCATGTTGACGAGCGCGCGAGCGGATATCGCTTCGAGCGCACGGGCGCGGTCGCCAACGCGAGGATCTTTCTCCGCGTCGGCACAGATGACGGTTTCGCCTCGCTTCAGGTCTTCAATATAGTCGCCATAGTCGCGGAAGTGCAGCACTCCTGCCAGACTCGAAATGCCCGGCGCGTTCCAATCGCGAGCGATGGTGATGGTCTCGGCGGACGTATCGACGGTCCCGTAGCCCGCCCGGCTGACCTTGAGGCTGCGGCCGAGCAACTCTGCCGCCGCATAGGCGAGATCGTCAGGGTTGGCGATCTCCCGGATGTAGTCCCCAAGGGCAGCCAAGACGGCATTGCGATCGGTCGAGTTCTCCCCGGCCGCCGTTGTCATCTGACTCCCCCGTCAATTTGTTCACGTCACCGAATGTCGTTTAAGCAATCTGGCGGCATCAGCTTCGAGCCAGCGAGAGATCGGCACCGGCGCTCCTGATAACCTCATGAATGAGCTAAGGTTCCGGAAGATCGGATCGCGGCTGACGCGTCCAGCAATTTCGGGGAAAGCAGAATGGCCCATTCTGGCCCAGCCAACAAACGAAACTGTAGGCGACTTCAAGTTGTGAAGGCAGCGGCCGTCGTGTAGCGTCAGCGGCCGATATTCACCTCGTGGTCTCACAATTGATGTTCGTCCGAGTCCTGCTTCTCCTTACGTCCCTATCGATCTCCGGAGCATTGCGTGCAGAAGGATCGTCGGCCGAGAAGAACGGATTTGCGACCAAGCTGACGATCTATCTCGCCAGGGGCGCTCCCGACACCTGCGGGCCGGGTTGCGACCGCTGGATCGCCATCGAGGGCCAGATCGATCAGGACGCAGCCTCGCGCGTTCGCCGCTTCTTCGCCGGCGTCAAGGACCCGCAGCGGCCGATCTACCTTCATTCGCCCGGCGGAAACGTGGAGCAGTCCTATGTGATCGCTCGGCTGCTGCGCAGCCGCAAAGCGATCGCCCGGGTTGGCCGGACGATCGCGACGGCGTGCGCCGCGGGCACGCAGATGGACGCTGCATGCCTCAAGATCAAGAATGCGACCGGCGAGGTCGAGGCCGAGCTCACCACCTACCATGCGATGTGCAACTCAGCCTGCGGTTACGTGTTTCTCGGAGCGACCTCGCGCGAGGTTGCCCCCGATGCCGCGCTGGCGGTCCATAATTCCAGGCTGATCCTCCAGCTTCGCGGCAATCCGCCTCCGGAAGTGGTCGCAGAGACGCGGCGGCGCCGGATCGCGAGCGCCGACCGCGACCGCGCCGCCTTCATTGCGGCGATGGGCATCAGCCGCGAGCTCGATGCGCTGATCCACAGCGTGAAGTTCGAAAGCCTGCACGTGCTGACGCGGCCCGAGCTCTACCGGTTCGGAATCGACACGCGACCGCTGGCCGAGACGATGTGGCGACTCGAGAAGGGAACACGGCCGTTCGTCAGCAAGGTCGCTGCGGTGAAGAAGGAGAGCGACGCCTCGTTCCGGATCATGGAGTGGCGCCTCTACTGCGAAAACAAGAAGCGCGTGCCGCTGTTGTTCGCAGGCGAGATCGACGCATCGGCCACCGGCAAGAGAACCGTCCTGATGGCGGCCAGCGCCGACACGAGCAAGGAAGCGGGAGGGCCTCCGATGCGGTTCGGAAAGTACGAGGTCTGGAACGGCGCCGTCGATCCCGACATGGTCAAGGCGGTGCTGGCCTCGCACGCCCTGCAGATTCGCGAAACCGCGCCGGACTCGGAAGGAAAGGCTGACGTCACAAGCTTCAACATCGACACGACAGGCCTGGCGTCGGTGTGGACGCAGCTTGGAACGTCGTGCACCTCGGCGGCGGCAGGCCCGGCAAAACGATGGCCGGTGAATCCTCTGCAGCCGACGCCCTGGACGGACAATCCTTGGACGGCAAGTACGAACATCAGCGCAACGCCTTTGCCCGCACCCACACCGTGACTGCACGGCGAGCGATGAGCAGGCTTGCCGGTCAATCTCCGGAAGCTGAAGCCTGCCCGTTCGTCAGTCCGCGCCGCCGACCGGCGTGTAGATCACCAGCTTCAGCGCGGGATCGTCGTTGGCCTGGAAGCTGGTGTGCTCGAACCTGAGCAAGCCCCTGGTCGGATGGTTCATGGTCTTGAGGCCCGAGGTGGTGTTGCGGATATCATGGTCTTCCCACCATTTGACAAACTCCGGACTGCCCTGGCGCAGCCGCGTCAGCAGCTCCGTGAAAGCGGGATCGCCGGCCCAGACGTCGTGGGTGGCGCGAAACATCGCGACCATGCTCCTGGCGACGTCGGTCCAGCTCGCGCCATAGAATTTTCGCGTCTGCTTGTTGGTCAGGACCAGCAGCAGGGTGTTGCGGTCCTGCTCAGGCAATTTCCCGAAGCCGAAGATCTCCTCGGCCGCCTCGTTCCAGGCCAGCACATCCCAGCGCCGGCCGGTGACGTAGGCCGGCTGATGCAGGCTCGCGATCATCCGCCGGATCGGCGGCGGCACAATCTCGCGCGTGAACGCGCCTCTTGCGCCGTCGCGGGCCAGCGCCTTCAGGTGCGCGTGCTCGGTCTTGCTGAGACGGAGTGCGCGGGCCAGCGCGTCAATGGTGGTAACGGACGGGCTGACGGTCCGGCCCTGCTCGAGACGGATGTACCAGTCGACGCCGATGCCAGCGAGCTGCGCGACCTCCTCGCGGCGCAGGCCGGCGGTGCGCCGGCGGCGGCCCGCCGGAAGGCCGACGATCTTCGGCGACAGCTTTTCGCGGCGGGACCTCAGGAAATCGCCGAATTCGACGCGGCGCGGGTCGGCCATTACCGTCGCTCCTGCATGGAGGGCCTCTGGAATACTAGGATAATACCAGGCCTTCTTGTCCCCGCCAAGGCGGCGCATATCGGTTTCACCCGACTTTGAGGTGAACATGATGAAAGCTGCCGTGCTCAAATCCTTCGGCTCGCCGCTGGTGATCGAAAATGTCCCGGAACCGGTGCTCGGCACCGGCGAGGTCATTGTCGACGTCGTCGCCACACGCGTGCTGTCCTACATGAACGAGGTCTTCGACGGGACGCGCAATTATGCACTCGAGCTGCCGATCATCCCGGGTCCGGGCGGCATCGGCCGCGTCCGTTCGATCGGACCGGACGCAACCAAGCTTGCCATCGGCGAGTGGGTGTTCTGCGATCCGACGGTGCGTTCGCGCGACGACGCCGTCGCGCCCGACATCGCGCTGCAGGGCCTGACCGCTGCCGGTGCCGGCGGCATGCGCTTGCAACGGCATTTTCGCCACGGCTCGTTTGCCGAGCAGATGCGCGTGCCGACCGAGAACGTGAAGCGGCTGGGCGCGATCACGTCCGAGGACGCGACGCAATGGTGTGCGCTGGGGACGCTGCTGGTGCCTTACGGCGGCTTCCTCGCGGCGAACCTGCACCCCGGCGAGACCGTGCTGGTGAGTGGGGCCACCGGCAATTTCGGCAGCGCAGCCGTCTCGGTGGCCCTGGCGATGGGCGCCGCCTGCGTCGTCACGCCGGGCCGCAACGAGACCATCCTGGCCGACCTCGTCCGCCGCTTCGGCAGCCGCGTGAAACCGGTCAGGCTCACCGGCAACGAAGACCACGACCGCGAGGCGATGAAGCGCGCAGCGCCAGGGCCGATCGATTGCGTGTTCGACATCATGCCGCCCTCGGTGAGCACCACCGTGGTGCGCGCGGCGGTGATGACCGTGCGTCCCTATGGCCGGGTCGTGTTGATGGGCGGCGTCGGCATGGCGGGCGGCGCGGGGCTCGAGCTGCCCTACCCCTGGATCATGCGCAACTGCATCAGCATTCACGGTGTCTGGATGTACCCGCCCGATGCCGCAAGCCGCCTGATCGCGCTGGTGCGTGCCGGGCTACTGCGGCTCGAGGAATACGAGACCGCCGCCTTCGACCTCGACCATGCCAACGCGGCGGTGGAGCATGCCGCGGCCAATGGCGGGCCGTTCAGATTGACGGTGATCCGGCCTTGAGCCTCAGGGGGCGGCGGAGCGCCGATTTTTTTCGCAAGTCCCGCCAGGCACTTGGCTACTGTGCATGGGGTTGTTTTCGCAAGATTAGCTAGTCGAGCTCGATCACCTGGCCGTTCGACAGCGACACGCGCCGGTCCATGCGGCCGGCGAGCTCCATGTTGTGGGTCGCGATCAGCATCGACACCTTGGTCGCCTTGACCAGCTGCATCAGGGCCTGGAACACGTGATCGGCGGTGTGCGGGTCGAGGTTGCCGGTCGGCTCGTCGGCGAACAGCACCCGTGGTGCGTTGGCGACCGCACGGGCGATCGCGACGCGCTGCTGCTCGCCGCCTGACAGCTCGGCGGGGCGATGCGTAATGCGGTCGCCGAGGCCGAGATAGCCGAGGATCTCCTTGGCGCGCTTGACGCTCTCGGACTTCTTCAGGCCGCGGATCAACTGCGGCAGCATGACATTCTCAAGCGCGGAGAACTCCGGCAGCAACCGGTGCGACTGATAGACGAAGCCGATATCGGTGCGGCGCAGCTGGGTACGCTCGATGTCGGGCAGCTGCGAGGTCGGCGCGCCGTTGACATAGACCTCGCCGGAATCGGGCGCCTCCAAGAGCCCTGCGATGTGCAGCAACGTCGACTTGCCCGAACCGGATGGCGCGACCAGCGCGACCGATTGGCCGGCCCACAGCGCCAGCTTGGCGCCGTCCAGGATCGTCAGCGGCACCTCGCCCTGCAAGTACTGCCGCTTTATCTCGTGGAGATAAATGACCGGTACATCTTCAGCCCCCTGCTGCTGCTCCATCAGCCCCTCACTCGTACCGGAGCGCTTCGACCGGATCGAGGCGCGCGGCGCGCCACGACGGATACAGCGTCGCCAGGAACGACAGCGTCAGCGCCATGATGACCACCGCCGTGGTCTCGCCGATGTCGATCTCGGCGGGCAGTTTCGACAGGAAATAGAGCTCCGGCGAGAACAGCTCGGTCGAGGTCAGCCAGGATAGGAATTGCCTGATCGATTCGATGTTGAGGCAGATCACGAGGCCGACGAAGAAGCCGACCAGCGTCCCGACCACGCCGATCGAAGCACCCGTGATCAGGAAGATCCGCATGATCGATCCTTGCGAGGCGCCCATCGTACGCAGGATCGCGATGTCGCTTCCCTTGTCCTTCACCAGCATGATCAGGCCCGACACGATGTTCAGCGCCGCGACCAGCACGATCATGGTCAGGATCAGGAACATCACGTTGCGCTCGACCTGGAGCGCGTTGAAGAAGGTCGAGTTGCGCTGCCGCCAATCGACCAGGAACACCGGCCGGCCGGCGGCCTCCGTCACCGCCTTGCGGAAGGCGTCGATCTTGTCGGGGTTGGTGGTGAACACTTCGATCGAGGTGACGTCGTTGCTGCGGTTGAAATAGGCCTGCGCTTCGGCAAGCGGCATGAACACGAAGCCGAGATCGTACTCGGACATGCCGATCTCGAACACCGCGACGATCTTGTACGGTTTGATGCGCGGCGTCGTGCCCATCGGGGTCACCGCGCCCTTCGGCGCCACCAGCGTGATGCTGTCGCCGGCATGCAGCGAGAGCTGGTCGGCGAGGCGCCGGCCGATCGCGACGCCCTGCCCTTCGTCAAACCCCTCGAGCGAGCCCTGCTTGATGTTCTTGGCGATCGAGGTGAGGTTGTTGAGGTCGTCGGAGCGGATGCCGCGCACCAGCACGCCGGAGGCGTTCCAGGGCGATGACGCCAGCGCCTGACCGTCCACCCCCGGCGCCGCGAGCCGAATGCCGTCGACCTGGCTGAGGCGGTCGGCAACGTCCTTCCAGTCGGTCAACGGCGATTCCAGGGGCTGGACCAGGATGTGGCCGTTGAGGCCCAGGATCTTGTCGAGCAGTTCCTTGCGGAAGCCGTTCATCACGGCCATGACGATGATCAGCGTCGCCACGCCCAGCATGATGCCGAGAAAGGAGAACCCGGCGATAACCGAGATGAATCCCTCCTTGCGGCGCGCCCGCAAATAGCGCGCCGACAGCATCCACTCGAATGGCGCAAAAGGCGCGGTCTGCACGGTTTCGGTCATGGTTTCATCCATCGCTCGATAATCCCATGATTCGGGGTCAATTGTGGCCGGATTGGCGGCCGCGATATCGCGCGATGAACAATATTCAGTCGACCAGCCTTATCAGCCCACAAGTCTTGCGACTGCGTCGGCGGGCGACATGGTCTCGCGGGAGCCGTCGCTTCGCCGCTTGATCTCGACCTTGCCATCGGCGAGGCCTTTCGGGCCGATCATGATTTGCCAGGGGATACCGATCAGGTCGGCGGCGGCGAATTTGGCGCCGGCGCGCTGGTCGGTGTCGTCGTAGAGCACGTCGACGCCCTTGGCCGTGAGCTCGGCATAAAGCTTCTCGCAGGCCGCATCGACGGCCGCATCGCCCTGCTTGAGGTTGAGGATCGACACGCGGAACGGCGCCACCGCCTCCGGCCATTTGATGCCGGCATCGTCATGGCAGGCCTCGATGATCGCGCCAAGCAGGCGCGAGACGCCGACGCCGTAGGAGCCGCCATGGATCGGCACGTCAACGCCGTCAGGTCCCGCCACCAGGGCCTTCATCGGCTCGGAATATTTGGTGCCGAAGTAGAAGATCTGGCCGACCTCGATGCCGCGGGTGTTCACCCGCTTGTCGGCGGGCACTTCCTGCTCGAAGCGCGCGGCGTCGTGGACGTCTTCGGTCGCTGCATAGAGCGAGGTCCACTGCTTGATGATCGGCGTCAGGTCGTTCTCGTAATCCACGTCTTCGCCGGGCACTGGCAGGTCCAGCACGTCGCGATTGATGAAGACGCCGGATTCCCCGGTTTCCGCCAGCACGATGAACTCGTGGCTGAGATCGCCGCCGATCGGGCCGGTCTCGGCGCGCATCGGAATCGCCTTCAGCCCCATCCGCGCGAAGGTGCGCAAGTACGCGACGAACATCTTGTTGTAAGCGACGCGCGCCGCGGCCTCGTTGAGGTCGAACGAATAGGCGTCCTTCATCAGGAACTCGCGGCCGCGCATCACGCCGAAACGCGGACGCTGCTCGTCGCGGAATTTCCATTGGATATGATAGAGATTCAGCGGCAGGTTCTTGTAGGACTTCACATAGGCGCGGAAGATCTCGGTGATCATTTCCTCGTTGGTCGGCCCGTACAGGAGCTCGCGCTTGTGGCGATCGGCGATGCGCAGCATCTCCGGGCCATAGGCATCGTAGCGGCCGCTCTCGCGCCAGAGGTCGGCGAGCTGCAAAGTCGGCATCAAGACCTCGATCGCGCCGGAGCGATCCTGCTCCTCGCGCACGATCTGCTCGATCTTCTTCAGCACGCGAAAGCCGAGCGGCAACCAGGCATAGATGCCGGCCGCCTCCTGCCGGATCATGCCGGCACGCAGCATCAGCCGATGCGAGGCGATCTCCGCCTCTTTCGGATTTTCCTTCAGGATGGGCAGAAAGAACCGCGACAACCGCATGGCAACACTCTGGGAATCAGTGATCGTCTGCAGTGAAACCGGATTGAGAGCGAAAATACAAGACCGGGAATGAGGAAAAGCCGCTAAGGCAACGGAATTCCTGTCATTTTTCCGTCGGACTTCAGGTTCAGCTTGAGCTGTGCCTTACGGCGACGTGACCTCGAGTTCATCTTCAAGCGTGATTTGCTCGAAGTCGGTCACCAGCGCGTCGATCCGCACATGCCAGCGGCCGGCAAACGGAAGCTCAACCTTGCGCACGTGCCAGTTGCCGTCCGGGCCAAGCGAGGCCTTCCGCTCCATCGGCTCGATGCCGCGCTCGGGCAGGCTCAGCGTCAACCTCGCCTCCTTGGCCGCCAGAGGCGTCCCCTCGCCAGTCATGAGCTGGAGCACGAAATCGTCGATCCCCGCCTTGCCCGGCGAGACCAGAACCTGGAACATCGCCTTGTCGCTGTGGATGTGGATCGCCAAAGGCGTCTCGGGAACCATGGTCCGCGGCGGCGGCGTGAAGCGCCAGCCGGCAACCACGGCCAGAATTGCGAGAGCGACGATGATTTCGAGCAAGATCGAGCGCTTGAGGACCGTCGCGGCCTTGCGAGCTTTTGCGAGCGCCGGCGTCAGTCGATAGCGATTGAGCGCGGCCAGCATCAGCAGCACGAGGACCAGCATGAGCTTGACCACGAGGATGAGGCCGTAGCGGGTCTCGATCAGCGCGGCTGGCTTTTCGAGCTGAACGATTGCAAGACCAAGCCCGGTCAATGCCAGAACTCCGACCGCCGGCATGGCGCTGCGGGAAAAGCGGCTCACGATCGGCAACGTCGCCTTCGTCGGCTTCGACACCAGAGCGACAAGCGGGGCCAACGCGCCGATCCAGAAGGCAACACCGAGGCCATGAAGAAAGATCGCCGGCTGCATCAGCACCCGAGGCGATGCCGTCGCGGCGTGCCCGGTCATGGCGAGCGACGAACTGGCACCGATGAATGCGATCAACGCAAGGGCGCGCGCGTGCCATGTGCCACGCAACGCGATCAATGCGGACAGCATCGCCGTGAAGGCAACCAGCAAGGCAGGGCCTGCACTAGTCGCGAATGCGACCTTCCAGGGGCCAGCCGTCGCGAGAGCAGCTACGGGCAGCCCGAGCAGATCCAGGCCCAATGCACCAAGGGACGCCACCGCGCTGAGAAGGCCGAGGGCGAGCGACATGCGCGGGACAGCCGTGCTGATCGTTGACCTCGCGATCCAACGCGCGAAGAACACGCCGCCCACGCCAACGAACAGCCCGATATAGAGACCGACCCGTGCCAGCCAGATCAACGCGTTCAAGCTGCCGTCCACGGCGGTCGCAGGCTTCGTCGCCGTCGGCATGCCGACCGAAAAGATCCCCGAGCCGGTGACGGGATGGCCGTCCTGCGAGATCACGCGATAGCTGACGATCGCGGTCCCCTCAGGCAGATCCGCCGGCAACACGATCGAAATGGTCTCGCCCGACACGCTGACATGTGGGTCGTTCCGCGCCCTGCCGGCCCCGTCGATCAGCCGGATCGCGCCCGGCGTGACCGTCTCGTTGAAGCGCAGCTGCACCGCCTTGGGCGCGCCCGCGAGCATGCTCCCGCTCGCCGGCTCGACCGAGACGAGGGCCGCATGCGCCCACGCCGCGCTCGCAAACCCGGCAGCGAGGAACAGCGTCGCGAGCGCAGCCAGTCCGCGCATCAGGGTTGGGGCAACAGCTTTACGCCCGGCGCAGGCGACTTGCCTTCAGACTTGCCATCATGCGAATGCCCTGCCCCCTCGACCGGAATTTCGATCCAGCGGCTGACGCCGGTCTCGCATTCCTGGACGACGGGGAAGTACAGGATCGTGTTCGGCTTGAGCTTGTCGGTCAGGACCGTGTGCATGACGAACTCGTCGTAGTTCTTGTCCGGCAGCTTGCCGCCGGACCACGCCACCTCCTTGACGCCGGAGGAGAGCTTGTTGCCGTGATAGTCGTATTCTCCGGCATATTTGCCCTCGACGACATCGACACTCCAGCCCGCCTTCGGCATCGGCTTGACCGCGATCACCCCTTCAGGGATCTGCACCCGGATCTTCACCGTCGGCGAGCCCGCGCAGCCATGCGGTACGGTGAAGACGGCCTTGTAGGGCGCGCCAACCGTCGCCTGCTTGGTCTCGAGCGAGACGTGCGCCGCCGCCGGCGAGGCGGCGAGCGCAGTGATCAGGAACAGGCTGGATCGCTTCGACATGCTCGGCCTCCCGAGAATTGAGATCAGTCTCACTTCATCTTCATTCCCGAATGGTCCGGCATTTTCTTCATGTCCATATGGCCCGAATGCCCGGCATCGCCGGGCGCCTGCGCACCGACGCCCTGGACGTCGAGGGAGACGCTGACCTTGCCGGCCTTCTCGAATTGCAGCGTCACCGGCACCTTGTCGCCCTGCTTGAACGGGCCCTTCAGCTCCTGGAGCATCAGATGATTGCCACCGGGCGCGAGCTTCACCGTCTTGCCCGGATCGACCGCGAGCCCCTTGTCGAGCGGGCGCATTTTCATCACGCCGTTATCCATCGCCATCTCGTGGATCTCGGCCTTCCCGGCGATATCGGCGGACACGCCGACCAGCCTGTCCGACGCCGTCCCCTTGTTCTCGATGACGAGATAGCCGCCGGCAACTTTTGCGCCGCCGGGCGTCGCGCGGCTCCACGCCTGCGAGATGACGAGGTCGCCGGCCTTGACGTCGTCGGCGATCGCCGGAGCTGCGCTGATTGCAAGAGCGAACGCAGCCAGCAACACGTTCTTCGAGATTGTCTTCATATCAGTCGTTCCTTTGCAGATTGAGCTTCAGTGCTTGGAGAGTTGTTGCGCCGACCACTTTTCGAGGTCGGCAATTTCGGCCGAGCCTTCGATCGTGGTGATGGTCCCTTCCGGAGAGATGAGCATGGTCCTGGGAATCTCGCCTTGCCACGTGGGGTCGATCTCGAACCGCAAGCGCTCGGCGAAGCCGTCGTTGAAGACGAAGTTCTCGGTCGACGACAGCCCGGCCTTGTCGAGCATCGACTGCGTGGCGGCCGGCAGGTTCGGCACCAGATCTGCGCTGATCGTGACGACATCGATGTCCGGATGGTCTTTTGCAAACCGCCCGAGCAAGGGTAGCTCGACCTTGCAGGGCCCGCAGGTCACGCCCCAGAAGTGCACGAGCGTCGGGCGCCCTTCATGCCCCTTCAGGACGCTTCGCCAGGTGCCGCGTTCGAACGGTTTGAGGCCCGGCGGCGCTCCGAGCGCCGAGGCCGATGCGATCAGGACACCCAGACCCAGAATCACTGCAAGTCGACGTCTCATGGTTGGTCCTCGATCGCAATAAGACGATAGCCATCGGCCTTCGTCATCCAAGACAGGTAGATCTGCCCGCTATTGGAAACGAGCAAGGGGTGGTCGGAGGTGTCGGTCGTGCTCGATACCGCTCGCGGCGACGACCAGGTCTCGCCGTCGTCGCGGGAAGTCGTGATCTGGACCGACGTCTTCTCGCCATCGAACTCCTTCCAGACCATCGCCGTTCGCGCCGCGCCCGCAAGCACGAAGGGGCGCGTAGGATTGCGATCCGGCCGCCCCAGCGCCATCGGCGTCGAGAACGTGCGGCCTTCGTCGCGGGAGTGCGCATAGAACAATCCCTTTCGCGCCTTCCCGTTGGTGTACCAGACCGCATGATAGGTCCCGTTCGGCGCGACGCTGAGGCTCGGCCCGTGGTGCGGGCAGGCGTTGATCTGCCAGTCGTCGTTGCTGACCCGACGGATTTCACCCGGTGTCGAAAGGTCGGCGAAGGTCATGATGGCGTGATCGCGCACGCCGCCGTCGAAGAGGTTCCTGAAGATCACGGCCGGCCGCCCCGGAGCTGCGAACGTCAACCCCAATCGGCAGCACTCGCAAGTACCGTCACGCGCAAGAGCAGCCTCCGTGTAGGTGGCCCCGCCATCGCGCGACGAGGCAAAGACAAGCGCCGCTCCCTCGTACTTCCGCCCTGCCTCTTTCGCAGGGACACGATTGCGCTTGTCGAGCCAGGCCGCGAACACCGTTCCATCCTGATCGAGCGCCAGCGCCTCAAACCGCTGGCTCTCATTGTCTGAGGTGATCGGCCTCAGCTCGGCAAAGCTCTTCCCGCCGTCGGCCGAGCGCGTGTAGAGCACCTGACCGTTGAAGGACTCGTCCCTGAAGGTCGAGAACGCGAGCGCGATGCCGCCCTTGCGATCGACCACGATCTTTGGCCGGGCATCCGGCCCCCAGTCGAGGTTCAGCCGCTTCGTCGTGACTTGGATGGGTGACGAAAAACTGCGGCCCGCATCCTGCGAGCGTGCGACCGAGACCTGCCCTCCCGCCATCCAGACCAGCCACAGCGTGCCGTCCGGACCGAATGCAGGCGTCGCCTTTGTCGCACAGCGCAGCGTCGGTTCCTCACACGCCGCTTCGGATGCAGGTGGGGCACGCATCTCCCCGGGCGCCGCGCCATGCAGGAACACGAGAGCAACGATGCCGAGAAAGCCACTTCGGATCACCGCCCTACTCCCTTCGAGAGCCCGGATCATTTGAACGCCACCTTCATACCCGCAACGAATGTGCGCGGCGAGCCCGCGTAGATCGATCCGGTTGTGTTTGCGAGCACACTCGCAGGGTTTTGAAGGCCTGCCCCCGTGACGGTGTTGGCGATGTTGTTCGCCGAGGCGACATAGGTGCGGTCCAACACGTTCCTGACCTCGAGAAACAGGTTCAGGGATCTGACGGTGTCGGATACCAGATCGGTCTTGTAATGAACGTTCACGTTGACCAGCTCATAGCCGGGCGCCTTCAGCAAATTCGCATTGTCCATGTAGAAGGAGTCCTTCCATTGGACCTCGACGAAGCCACCGAGGCCGGCCAGCGGCCCGACGAACGCGTCATAGCCAATTCGAGCGGTGAGCTCGTTGGGCGAGATCCCGGGAATCTTGTTACCCGCCCGGTTGAAGCTGAACACGGCGCCATTGGTGATGTTCTCGACATATTCGGTGTAGACCTCGTCGAGATAAGTGTACGCCGCCATGAACCGCCAGCCTGGATAGAACGTCCAGTCGGCGGCAAGCTCGATACCCCGATGCTCCGATCGCGGTGCGTTGAAGGTGTAGGATATGCCGGAGACCGGTGTTGCCTGACTGACGATCTCGTTGCGGAAAAACTCGTAAAAGCCGGTCGCGCTCAGCTTGAGCGTCTTGTTCGGAGTCCAGTCGAAACCGAGATCATAGCCCAGATTCTTCTGAGCCTGGAGCTGGGTGTTGTTGCCCGACAACCCGGTCGGAAGGACAAAGAGATTCGAAACCTGCGGAGTGCCATAGCCCGTGGCGACTCGTCCGCGGAACAGCCATTCGTTGTTGAGATTGTAGAGCAGCGCTAGTTCTGGCGCAGCGTTCTGAATCTGCCGGTCCGCGGTCGTCAGCGTCGCGGTGGTGATGCCGGTGGGGCCGGCATAGGCATACGCCGTGTTGACTCCCTTCAGGAGCGTCGTCTCCCAGCCGATGCCGGCGACCGCCGTCAGTGCATAGGCAAGCTTGAGCTCTTCCCTGGCACGAACCCCATAGTTGGTCGTTTCGCTTTGGAGATTGCTCGACAATCGACCGAGCGTCGCGTTTCCTCCCGGCATCACGTTCCGTGTATCGCTCGACGCCGCCAACGTGTTGTAGAAGGCGCCGAAGAATGTCGTCGACTCCAGCCCGAGGATTTCGCCCCGCCTGGTGACATCGCTCATGAAGTTGTACGATGGAAAATCTCCGATCGCGCTGGTCGTGCCGGTCGGCTGACTGATGTTCCGGTCGTCGAACACGAACTGGTTGCGCCAGGTTGTGGCGTTGTCGAAATCGTGCTCCCACCGGCCGCCGACGATGGTCCGTCGGTCGTTGCGGCCGAGCCCGGCCTGCACGGCCGTCTCGATGTCGGTCCCGCCGGTCGCGTTGAAACCATTGTTGAACAACCTGACTGTCCCGCACCCCGGCGCAGCTGTGGCTCCGGTCGCACATCCCTGCTGGAAAGGGTTTTGATAATATTGGTGCAGCGACGAGCGGATCGGCAGCCGCGCGCTGAGGTCGTTGTTGATGATCTTGACCGTGAAGCGGTCGTCCGGCGTCGCCTTGAGGGTGCCGAGGAAGTTGACGGTCTGCGTGTTGAACCAGCTGTTGCCGATATAGCCGTTGCCCCGAGTGTCGCTCGCGAACAGCGAACCCTCGAAATTCCCGACCTTCTTGCCGGCCGCCAGGTAGTTGTTGAGGTAGCCGTAGCTGCCCCCATCCACGCCGTACTCGACACCGTCGATGGTGCCGCCCGGCCGCGTTCGAAAATTGAGCGCGCCGCCGGTCGCATAGTTGCCATAGAGCGCGGATGAAGGTCCCCGGATCACGTCGATCGCGCCATAGGCGTGCGGATCGATCAGGTCGCTGCGCGACAGGCCGTCCGGCTGCGTCACCGGGAAGCCGTCCTCGAAGATCACGAGGTTGCGGATGGCGAAACCGTTCCGGGCATTGGAGCCCCGAATCGAGATGCCGAAATCCCGGGGACCGTTCCCCTGCTTGACCGAAATGCCCGGACTGTCCCGCAAGACGTCGCCGACCGAGAAGGACGGGCGATTGTCGAACTGGCTGCGATCGATGGTCGTCGCGGTCTGTCCGGCCGGTGACTGGTTGAGACCGGCCCGCACTGTGCCGGCGTCGTTCGTGTTCTTTTGTCCCTGGACGCCATCGGGCGCGTTCCCCGCCACCGGCCTCGTTGCGCGGGCCGCCGAAGCGGAGCGCGGCCGCGATGGCCGGGTGATTGGTTTGGGACGGGACGTTTTCGGCGCCTCAACAGTCACCGCGGGAAGCGCTTCCGAGGCAACCTGGGCGAGCGCGTCTGAACCCATCGAGGACAGCAGTCCGAAAAGCACGGGCAAGCCCGCGCTCCCGATCGCACGAATGCGCAACATCAATTGAATTCCTGACATCCGGCGCGTCGGCCGGTCCATTGAGCACGCCGTCGGCGCGGCAACGGCGCGCGCCGACGACTCGGTTTGTCGCTAGGTCAGGAAAATTGAGGCGGGGCGCGCGCCTGAGCGATCGTCCCCTCGGGAGAGGCGATGGCGAACGCATCCACTGGATGCCACAGCACCCGCTCGCCATGGCGGACGGGAATCGCGAATGCCGCGTAGGTCGGCGAATCGAGCGAGGCGTTGGCCTGGGCCAGGCAGCACAAGGCGCAGGCCCCGGCATGCGCGGTCGGCGTGCCGGTCTGATCGTTCGGGCCGCCCTGCTCGCTCGCACTGTGGCAGATGACGCCCGCAGACAGCGGATCGGCAATGGCGAGGCCCGTCGCCCAGCAGGCGGCAATCGGCGCCAGCACCTGCATCGCCAGGGCGAGCAGGATCAGGGGCAGGAATTTTTGAAGCCGCGCGCGCATCCGCCGAACCGTTCGTTCGTCCACTAACTAAACACCGTGTCGCGCCCAAGTCGAGATCAGTTCCGCCGCCTTCTTGGCCCAGCGCAAATTTGGCGAAAATCATGGCCCGGATAACGCAGCACGGCACTGGGGTGGGGCATTTGAGGCACCTCAAGCGACCCGGAACTCCAAAGATTTCTTATATTTGTCATATACTTGCCGGGGACGAAGCTCGATCGTTTCGTCTACTGATCGAATTTTGAACATTCGTTGCTGAAAATGATGACAAGTGAGAAAAGTTGATCTAGCATCCCTCTCGCTCAGGCTGGCCGCGAGGTCCAAGTCTGGTGGTCCAAGTCTCGGGAGGAGCCCCTGGCGCGCAAAATGCAGCGTCGCCCCGTCAATCAAGAGCAAATCTTAGAATCGGGGATAATAGGGTCGACACAATTTTTGAGCGGGGCCAGGGCCCCGCTCTTTTTTTGTCCGCGCGGCTGAACTGCCGATGATGCCTCGGCCAATCCGATCGAAATCAGCTTCGCGCTCGCGGCCTCGCGCTGCACGGATCTCACGCCCCTCGTCTACCGACGCCTGCTCGACGCACATCCCGAGATACGCGCGATGTTCGCTCGGAGGCCATCCTCGATTTCGCCGGGATACGTCGCGGGCATTTCCGGCTGATCGCCTGCGAGCTCACTTCCCACGACGCCTATGGCACGCCGCGCCAACTGTTCATGGCCTTCTTCGCCGTCATCAGGGATACGCTGCGCGATCTGCTCAACGATGAATGGTCATTCGAGATCGCGCGAGCCTGGGACACACTGCTCGTCGACATCGACGCATTCGCCGGTCCGACCGCCTGACGCTTTGCGCTGCACCAACGCGGCTTGCTGCAATCGTAGCGAGTGATTGCAGATTGAGTGGCGCCAACTCTTGTGAGACACTTTCGGGCATCGGTCGCGCAATCAATGACGCGCCGACGACAAGACATATGGGAGCGAGCGATGTCCGGGACGAAAGATTTCTCGACGACGAGGCGCGATCTTCTTCAGGCGGCAGCGACCGCCGGCGCCGGAGCTGCCCTCCTCGGCAGCATGGGCATGAACCCCGCATTGGCTGCCGAGGTCGGACGCAGCGAGAAGCCGCTGAAGGCGGCATTCTCCAACGCAGGCCTTCAGGCGACCTGGTGCGCACAGGGCAAGCAGGCCGCAGAATTCTGGGGCAAGCTGTTCAACGTGGAGGTCACCTGGTTCGACGGCCAGCTCGATGCCGTGAAGCAGCGCGCGGCGATCGACAACATGGCCTCGCAGAAATGGGACTTCGTCGCGATCCAGGCCTTCGGCATCGGCACCCTCACCCAGCCCGTGCAGAAGATGATCGACGCCGGTACGCCCGTGATCGACATGGACACGCTGATCGCGCCGCTCGACCAGATCAACGTCCACTCCTTCCTCGCTCCCGACAACGAGTTCATGGGCGCCTCGGTCACCCAGGCGCTGTGCAACGCGATGGGCGGCAAGGGCAAGATCATCATGACGCAAGGCGCGCTCGGGCATACAGGCGCGCAAGGACGGGCCAAGGGCTTCAACTCGGTGGTCAAGCAATTCCCCGGCATCGAAGTGCTCGACACCCAGCCGGCCGACTGGGACGTCTCCAAGCCCGCCCGCCTCTGGGAAACCTACCTGACCAAATATCCTCAGATCGACGCGGCGTTCTTCCACAATGACGACATGGCGCTCGCCGCCGCCAACATCATGAAGGCCCGCGGCCGTACCAACATCCTGATCGGCGGCGTCGACGCCATGCCTCCGGCGATCCAGGCAGTGAGCGAAGGCCGCATGTTCGCGACCGTCCGCAATCCGTCCTGTCGCATCCATGGCGGCGCGATCATCGCGGGCGTCTCCGCCGTGGTCGGCGGCGAGAAGAGCGGACAGGGCATTCCCAAGAACGTCGTCACCGACGGCCCAGTCGTGACCAAGGCCAATGCCGCCGGAATGCAGTGGATGCAGGATCACTTCCTGATCTGAGCCTTCATGCCCGAGGTGCATTCGCCCATCCTTGAACTGCAGGGCATCACGAAGAGCTTCGGTGGCGTCGAAGCGCTTCGTGGTGTCGACTTCGCGCTTCATCCCGGCGAAATACACGGGCTCGTCGGTGAGAACGGCGCGGGAAAAAGCACGCTGATGAAGATCATCGCCGGCGTGCATACCGAGTTCTCCGGCCGCTTCCTGGTCGACGGTCAGGAGAGGCATTTCCGCTCGGCGCGCGATGCGCATGCGGCCGGCATCGCCATGGTGCATCAGGAGCTCAGCGTCGCGCCCGATCTCACCGTCGCCGAGAACGTCTTCCTGGGCAACCAGCCTACCAATCGGCTCGGCCTCGTGCAATGGCGGCGCATGGCACGCGAGGCCGGCGAGCAGCTCGCTCGCTTCGGCATCGACGTCGATCCGATGACGCGGCTTGGCGACCTTCCGATCGGGCTGCAGCAGCTGATCGAGATCGCCCGCGTGCTGTTCTCCGGCGCGCGCATCGTCATCCTGGACGAGCCGACCTCCGCGCTCTCCCCGCCCGAGGTCGAGCGGCTGTTCGCGACCCTTCGTCGCCTGCGCGAGGAAGGCACTGCGATCGTCTTCATCTCGCATTTCATCGAGGACATCCTGCGCGTGTCCGACACGGTCACCGTGTTCCGCAACGGGCGGAAGGTCGCGGAGACAGCGAGCGCCGCGACCAGCAAGGGCGCACTGATCGAAGCCATGATCGGCCGCGGTGGCGAAGCGCTCGAGCACAGCTACACCGACGATCTGATGCTGCCGCGGCCGAGCGACAGCTCGGTGGTCCTCAAGGTCGACCGGTTGTCGCTGGCCCGCAGCCTGAAGGACATCTCCTTCGAGGCGTGCGCCGGCGAAGTGCTCGGCATCTACGGCTTCATGGGCTGCGGCCAGCAGGAGCTGTCGCGCATCCTGTTCGGCAAGCTGAAGCCGGACAGCGGCACGCTCATCGTCGATGGCAGGGCAAAAACCTTTGCCAGCACGGCGGCGGCGCGGCGCGCCGGCGTGGCGCTGGTGCCGGAGAGCCGGCGCGACATGCTGTTCCACCAGGAACCGGTCTACAAGAACGTCTCGATCAGCATTCTCGACCGCATCTCGGCGCTGCTGCTTAAGCCGGCGCGGGAGCGCGATATCGCGCAGCGCCAGGTCGAGCAGCTGCAGATCAGGCCGCCGGTGGTCGGCCTCGATCTCGGCATGCTCTCCGGCGGCAACCAGCAGAAGGTGGCGCTGGCCAAATGGCTGACCTATCCGCCCAAGCTGCTGGTGCTGTGCGAGCCGACCCGCGGCATGGATGTCGGCGCCAAGAACGACGTCATCAACATCGTCCGCGACCTCCGCGCGAAGGGGCTTGCGATCATGGTGCTGTCGACCGAGCCGGAAACGGTGCTGTCGCTGGCCGACCGCATCCTCGTGCTCAAGCGCGGCGCAGTGGTGCGGGAATTCAAGAACGAGCCGGTCAGCAAGGATCGCCTGCTGGAAGCGGCGTGACGGAGAAGCACATGAGCAGCGAAACGGCCCTGGCGGCGCAGCAGCGGACACGGGGCCTTGCACCCTTCCTGCGCTCGCAGATGCGCAACATCGCGCCGTTCCTCACCCTGATCTTCCTGTCCGCCTTCTTCGCCTTCGCCAGCCCCTCCTTCGCGACGCTCGACAATCTCGGCAACATCCTGACCCAGGTGTCGGTCACGGGCATCATTGCCGTCGGACTTACCTTCGTGATCCTCTGCGCCGAGATCGACCTGTCGATCGCCAGCATCGCCAACGTCACCGGCATCGCGGTCGCCTACTTCACGCTGCAGGAATCCTACGTCAACATCGCCAACATTCCCCTGCCCGGCGCAGTCGCGATCATCCTGTCGATCCTGCTCTGCGCCCTGCTCGGCCTCGTCAACGCGCTGGGGCTGACCGTGATCGGCATCCCCTCCTTCATCATGACGCTGGCGATGATGCAGATCGCCGCCGGCATCTCCGCGCTGCTGGTGCGTGGCCAGATCGCCTACAAGGTACCGAGCCTGATCACGACGCTCGGTTCGGGCTCGGTCAGTGGCATCCCCTGGATCGTCATCGTCGCCGCCATCATGCTGCTCGGCGGCCATCTGGTGCTGACCTACACGCGCTTCGGCCGCTACGTGTACATGGTCGGAGGCAATCGCGAGGCGGCCGAATATTCCGGCCTCAACGTCAAGCTCATCCTGGGCAGCGTGATGGTGATCTCGGCGGTGTGCTCCGGCATCGGCGGCATGCTGGGTGTCGCCCATTTCGGCAGCGCGCAACAGAACGAGTTCGACACTTACCTGCTTGACTCCATCGCCGCCGTCGTGGTGGGCGGCACCAGCCTGTTCGGCGGCCGCGGCGGCATCGGCAACACCATCGTCGGGCTGTTCGTGCTCGGTGTTCTCAACAACGGCCTCGACCACGTCAACATCGACAGCTTCCTGAAGATCCTGATCCGCGGCCTGATCCTCCTGGCCGCACTGGTCATCAACGTCTATGCGCAGCGGCTGAGAGAAAAGGCGGCGGATTAGACGGCCGCCAAAACAAAAAGTGCGAAAACAACCCCATGCACAGTAGAAAATGTGAGGGGGTTCAGCGGCTTACGATACGCGCAATGATGTGAGTGCGGCCGCGCCAAAAATTTGACTCGTCCGGCAAAACAGGAGCAGGACGTCATCGTGGCGGCGCCGCATCAATAGTAGCTCGCCCCAAGCGTTCACAACAACCAGACCGTCATCCTGAGGTGCGGAGCTGGCGATGCGACAAGCATCGCATGCGGAGCCTCGAAGGATGAGCGGCCGAGATGTGCAGCCGGGCCGTCGCCCTTCGAGGGCCGCTAAAGAAGCGGCCACCTCAGGGTGACGGAGATAGAGCGAGGTTCGCCGGACCGATGTCATCCGCCCGCCAACATCTCACCGCATGCCCGTCCGGCCGCGCCTCCAGCACCGGGCCCGGCTCGCTCCGGCACACCGCTTCCGCATGGCGGCAGCGCGGGCTGAAGGCGCAGCCGTTCGGTGGATTGAGCGGGTTGGGAAGATCGCCGCCGGTCGTCGCCAGCGGCGCATGGTGCAAGGGATCCGGGATGGCGGCGATCAGGGCTTGCGTATAGGGGTGCGCCGGGCGTTCGAAGATTTCGCGCCAATGGCCGTTCTCGACGATGCGGCCCAGATACATCACGGCGACGCGGTCGCTCATGTGCTCGACGACGCCGAGATCGTGGCTGATCATGATGTAGGACAGACCGAGCGTCTCCTTCAGCTCCAGCAGCAGATTGATGATCTGGGCACGGATCGAGACATCCAGCGCCGAGACAGGCTCGTCGCAGATGACGATCTTGGGGTTGAGGATCAGCGCACGGGCAATGCCGATGCGCTGGCGCTGGCCGCCGGAGAATTCATGGGGGTAACGGCACGACTGTTCGGGCCGCAGGCCGACATGCCGCAGCATCGTCGCGACGCGGTCCTCGATCTCGCTCTTGGCGGTCACGCCGTGCACCCGCAGCGGATCCTCGAGCGTGCGGCGCACGGTCTGGCGCGGATTGAGCGAGGCGTAGGGATCCTGAAACACCATCTGCACGGTGCGCGCCAACGCCTTGCGATCGCCCGATGGCCGGGTCTTGACGACCTGCCCGTCCAGCACGACGCGGCCGCGCGTCGGCGCCAGCATGCCAAGGATCGACAATGCGACCGTCGACTTGCCCGAGCCGGACTCGCCGACGAGGCCGAGGCATTCGCCCCGCCTCAAGCTGAGATCCACACCATCCACGGCACGAAGCAGCCGCCGGCCACGGCCCAGCAGGCCGCCGCCGAGCGGAAAATGGACCGCGAGATCCTCGACCCTGAGGATGAGATCGTCGTCCGGCCTGCGCTCGCCCTGCATGTTGTGCGGCTCATGCATGGTGGTGACACCTCACCAACCCGCCGGCTTCCAGCCAATCGGTTTCCGGGACGACCGTCCGGCAAATATCGGTCGCCTGCGCGCAGCGCGGATTGAACCGGCAACCGTCAGGGAAGCTCGTGATGGCCGGGACGACGCCTGCGATCTCCTTGAGCCTGGTGCGGCCAAGCGCAGCGCGGCTGCGGAGCCGCGGCAGCGAGGCGACCAGGCCTTGCGTATAGGGATGCGAGGGCGAACGAAAGATATCGGCCGAGCCGCGTTCCTCGACGATGCGGCCGGCATACATCACGGCAACGCGGCGGCAGACATTGGCGACGAGGCCAAGGTCGTGGCTGATCATCAGGATCGCCGTTCCCCGCTCCGCGCACAGATTCCGCATCAACTCGATGATCTCGGCCTGCACGGTGACATCGAGCGCGGTGGTCGGCTCGTCGGCGATCAGAAGATCCGGACCGCAGGCCAGAGCAATGGCGATCATCACGCGCTGGCGCATGCCGCCCGAGAGCTGGTGCGGATAGTCCTTCACACGGCGATCCGGCGCGGGAACGCGGACACTGGCCAGCGCCTCGACCGCCAGCTGGTTGGCTTCCCGCCAGCTCTTGCCCTTGTGCAGCACGAACATCTCGGCGATCTGCCGGCCCACGGGCGAGACCGGGTTCAGCGCCGTCATCGGCTCCTGAAAGATCATGGCGATACGATTGCCGCGCAGCTCCCGCTGCTTGGCCGCTGAAAGATGCTGGATCTCCCGCCCCTCGAACCGGATGACGCCGCCGCCGATCGACAAGGGCGGCCGCAGCAGACCGATCAAGGCGAGCGCCGTGATGCTCTTGCCGCAGCCGGACTCGCCGACGAGACCGAACGTCTCGCCGCGATCGATCCGGAAGGAGATGCCCTCGGCGGCCGCGACGCGCCGCGATCCATCATCGAGATCAAGCCGGAGATTCTCGACTTCGATCAGCGGCATGCCTGTCATGTCCGCCGGCTCCGCGATTGGGGATCGAGGATGTCGCGCAGGCCATCACCGAGCAAATTGAGGCCCAGCACCGTCAGGAAGATGGCAAGGCCAGGAAATACAGAGAGCCACGGCGCCGTCGTGATCTGCTCGCGGGCTTCCGACAACATGCTGCCCCAGCTTGGAAACGGCGGACGGACGCCGAGGCCGAGGAACGACAGCGCCGCTTCCGACAGGACCGCGCTGCCCATGCCGAGGGTGCCGATGACGATCAGCGGCCCGAGCATGTTCGGCAGCAGCTGCGTGATCATGATGCGCAGATCACCATAGCCGAGCACGGTCGCCGCCTGCACATAGCCCTGGCTCCTCAGCGACAGCGCCGAGGCCCGCGCGATCCGGCACGTGAAGGACCAGTTGGTCAGCCCGAGGGCGATCAACAGGCTGGTCAGGCCAGGCCCCAGCACCGCCATGATGGCGAGCGCGAAGATCAGCGACGGGATCGCGAGCATGAGATTGGTCAGGGCGTTGACGACATCGTCCCACCAGCCGCCAAAATAGCCGGCACTCAGCCCCAAGGCCACGCCGATGACGCTGTTGATCAGCTGCGAGATGATGCCGACCGTCAGCGAGACCCGGGCGCCGTAGACGACGCGGGAATAGATGTCGCGGCCCTGGTCGTCGGTGCCGAACCACCAGGTCCAGCTCGGCGGCTCCTCCGCGTTCATCAGGTTGGCATCCATGACCGGATCGGTGTGCGCGAGCCACGGCGCGAGCAGGCCGACCAGGATCGCCAGCGCGAACAGTGTTCCTCCGATGACGAGATTGGCGCGGAGCTTCATGCGTATCTGATCCTGGGATCGATCACGCCGTAGAGCACGTCGATCAGCAGATTGATTGCGAGAAAGGCGAGGACCACCACGAGAATAGAGCCCTGGACAGCCGGAATGTCGCGCTGCAGGACGCTGTCGACCAGCAGCGAGCCGATGCCCGGCCAGGAGAACAATTTCTCGACGACCACCGCCTGCCCCATCAATCCGCCGAATTGCAGGCCGACGGTCGTGAGAATGATGACGAGCGCATTGCGCATCACATGCCACTTCACGACCCTCGTCTCGCTCATGCCCTTGGAGCGCGCGGTGCGGACGAAATCAGCCGTCATGATCTCCAGGACCGCGGCGCGGGTCGTCCGGGCAAACAGCGCCATCGGCGAGACGCCGAGCGTCACGGCCGGCAGCAACAGATATTTCAGTCCGCCGTCGCCATAGCCGAAACTCGGCAGCCAGCCTAACTTCAACGCGAACAGATACATCAGCACCAGACCAAGCCAGAATTTGGCGATGGAGAGGCCCGACACCGCCACCATCATGGCGATCGTGTCGACGATGCCACCGGGCTTGAGTGCTGCGATAAAGCCAAGCGGAACACCGATCACGACGGAAAAGGCCATGGCTGCAAAGATGAGCTGCAGCGTCGGCCACGCCCGCTTGGCGATCATGGTCGTGACAGGCTCGCGCGTCCGGAACGAGGGGCCGAAATCGCCGGTCGCGAGCTGGGCGATGTAGGTGCCGAAACGCACGTGAACGGGCTGATCGAGGCCGAGCTGCTGCTTCATGCGCAGCTCGACCTGCGGGTCGCTGTCGTCGCTCATCGACGTCACGATGCTGCCGGGCACGATGCTGAACAGTACGAAGACCAGCAGCACGACCGCGAGCACGGTCGGAATAGTCTGCAGGAGACGACGGATCAGGAAGGAGAGCATCGGCACTGGTCCTCTCTCCCTCCATCGCTCGAAGCGATGAAGGGAGCGCGAGAGCGTATGTCACTTCGCGGGCGAGGTCTCGTCGACCCAGAGGTCTTCGACGTTTTGATGGGTCAGCTCCGTCGCGTTCAGCTGGATCCCCTTGAGCCACGGCTGCACCGCCATGACCGCCTTGTTGTAGTTGAAGAACCAGACCGGCGCGTCGTCATAAAGCAGCGCATTGGCCTTCTGCAGCAATTCGGTGCGCTTGGCGGGGTCGTCGGCCTGCCCTGCCTCATCGATGATCTTGTCGAAATCGGCGTTCTTGTAGCTCATGTAGTTGCAGGCTGGCTGCGGCGTCGACGAATGGAAGCATTTGAGGGCAGACAGCGGATCCGGGCCGCTCGCCTGGGAATAGATGAAGGCCTGATAGTCGCCGGTGCGAACCACCTCTGCCAGCACCGCGGTCTCGACCTGCTTGACCTTGGCCTTGATGCCGACCTTGTCCAGCATCGGGATGACGGCCGAGACGATCGGCAGGCCCCAGCTTTCATTCGGGCTGGTGGTCCATTCGAACTCGAAGCCCTGGGGATAGCCAGCCTCAGTGAGCAGCTGCTTGGCCTTGGCGGGATCGTAGGGGTAAGGCTTCATGGCCTTGTCGTAGGCCGTCGAGGTCAGCGGCAACCAGCTCGAGGCGCGGTAGGCTTTGCCTTTGACCAGCTTGTTGATGATCAGGTCGGTATCGATCGCGTAGTTGATCGCTTGCCGGACGCGCTTGTCGGTGAACGGCTTGAACGCGGGGTTCATGCCCATGTAGCGCGTGAACACCTCGGCGACCTCGACGATGGTGCCCTTCAGGGCGGCGTCGGACTGGTAGGCCACGTATTGCGCGGGTCCGAGCACGGAGGTGTCGATCTCCTTGTTGCGGAAGGCGACGTCGCGCGCCGCGGCCTCGGCCATGATCGAGACCACCACCTTGTCGGCATAGGGCTTGCCGGGCTTGTAGAACCGGTCCCACCGCTCCAGGACGATGCGCGATCCCGGCACGTGCTCGACGAATTTGAACGGCCCAAGGCCGATCGGCTTCTGGATGAAAGTCTCCTTGGCGCCCTCGTCGGCGGGATAGATCGAGGTCAGCGCGGTGAAGAAGTAGAAGCCCGGATCGACCTTCTCGGTCAGCTTCATCTCGATGGTGAAGTCGTCGATCTTCTTCAGCCCGGAGATGTCCTTGGCCTGCCCCTTCTCGACCGCGGCGGCGCCCTCGATTACGCGGACATACCGCGCGCCAGGGAACGCCTTGGTGCCATCCATGATGCGGTTATAGGACCAGATGATATCGTCAGCCGTCATCTTCCGTCCGTTGTGAAAATAGGCGTCGTCGCGCAGCTTGAAGGTGTGAACGAGGCCGCCGCCCGAGACCACATCCTCCTTGGCGAGTTCCAGGACCGGTTTGCCTTCGGCGGAATTCCAGATGTAGAGCGAGCGATGCAGGGCCTTGGCATAGATCTCGTCCTGGGCGCGCTGCGTGGTGTGAATGTCCAGGCTGGTGAAACTCGAACCATAGGGCGCAGTCATGCGGATGGTTCCGCCCTTGCGCGGAGTCTGGGCCTCCGCTGTAGCGGCAAGCGCCAGCCCGAGCCCCGCGACGACCGCAATCATCCTGAACATCATGAGTCCCCCAACAACGCAGGTGTATTCCGATCAGAGATTTGATCATTCGCAGCCTGTCGAATGCAAGCTTCGTTTTCGATGGGCTCCAATGTCAGTTCCGAAAGCGCGGCCCTTGGACGAGGGAGCCCGGAGGTTGGGTTGCATCCGCGCAGCGATGCAAGCTGCCGGTTGGCGCGGTGCGTCATCGGTCGGCCGGCAGCAGTGAACATTTTTCGTGATCGACGCGACCAAGCACAGGAACGTCATCTGAGCCCCCAGGGATCCGAACATCGCGATCTCGGAAAACAGGGATCGCGGAAAATGCAACGCCGAACGCTAGGTATCCTGCTCGCCGGCAGTCTGTTCGCCGCGACGGCGGCGATGGCGATCCCCGTCACGCCGGACCCTGTCCGCGACAGCCCGGCCAACACCATCCAGATCAGCTGGTCCCATACCACGCGGTCAGACGGCTATGTCGACGATACGTGGTGGGCGACCAGGGACCGTTGCGCGCCGGACTATCTCGGCGAGCGCCTGCTCTGCGACGCCGTAGGTCTTCTGGCCCGGGGCGCGAGCCGGACGTTCGAGGCCAAGATGTCCGACGACATGGGCCTGCCGCTCGCCGACCGTTGGGGCCTGATGACCGCGAAGAATTCACCCTTCATCATGTCGGCGCACGTCGAGACGCCGCTCGGCATTGCGGCCGTGCTCGGCTTCTATCGCGCCGCACTCGAAAAGCGCGGATGGAGCGAAGACGACGGTGCGGTCGTCGAGCCTGACAGGGCCGTTGTCGTCTTCACGACGTCGGATGGGCCGGCACTGCTCCGGCTTGCCCGTCAGGACAACACGACGATCGCCGACCTTTCGCTGCGTAAGCCGTTGGCCGCCACGGCCCGCATCCAGCCGCCGCCGGGCCAAGTGAGGCTGTTGCTCGGTAACAAGACGGATCAAGCGGCTGACATCACCGTCAATGAGCAAACCATCAGACTGGCGGCTCACGCCGGAGAGAAACTGATCGACTCCGACGCCGCCGCGGACAAATTGCCCGACAGCCAGAAGATCGATCTGCAGCCGGGCAAGTACAACGTCACCCTCAAGCTCGCGGGCAGCGCGGCGCAGAAGCGACAGTTCGAGGTCGCGGCCAACGAGACCTGGGGTCTGCTGGTCGGCCCCGAGGGCGCTCCGCTGCCGATGCGGCTGTATTGAGGCTCCGCTCCCTCCCTGTCATTGCGGAGCATGCGGGTCCGCCTTTTGCGGCGTCTTCAGCCCGACAATTCCGGCTGCCAATCCCGCAATTTTCGTGCAGCATCCGTAACGTCGGCGATGGTCCGAAACGACGCCGTCTCCACCATCATCGCCCTCGCCAGCCGCACCGCGCGCCCCTCACTGACGGCGCGCCGCTTCGCATCCTCGATCAGCTCGAAATCGATGTTGTGGGCGAGGCCGAAGATGCGGCGAATGATCTTCGCGGCAGCAAAGCCGACGGTGTCGGCGAACAGGCGCTGCAGGTAGGTTAGGCGCTCCGCCTCGAGCCGCGCGGCGCCCTGCGCGCCAGCGAAGAGCGAGACCGGATAGGCATCGCCTGTGCCTCCCGCCCGCCAGAGCTCCAGGAACTTGCGGGCAAACTCGTTCCAGACCTGCTCGACCTTCTCCAGCACCCAGGCCTCGAATGAAGCCCGCTCGCCCGGCGCGCGCTCGTGGCCCGCGGAGGCGAAATAGGCCATCAGGAGATTGGCGAGCACGGCGCCGACATCGAACCCGATCGGGCCATAGAACGCGAATTCCGGGTCGATGACCCGCGTCTGGCTGGCCGTCACCATGATCGAGCCGGTGTGGAGATCGCCGTGCAGCAGCGCCTCGGGGCTGGCCATGAATTTCAGCTTGAGCCTGGAGATGGCGATGTGCAGGTCCATGTCGTCGCGCAGCGCCGCGGCGAGCCCGTCGAGATAGGGTGCGGTCCAGCGGTTCTGCTCGGCGATGCGGTAGGGATCGGTGAAGATCAGATCTTCCGTGATCTTGCAGAGCGCGTGATTGCCGGCGAAGGCGGCGATGCCCTCCTTCTTCTCGGCCGCGGACAGGGCGAGGTCGGAGGTGAAGAACAGGGTGCGCGCCATGAAATTGGTGATGTCGCTGGCAAAGCCCGGATATTGCGTGCCTGCGACCAGACCCTTGCGCATGATGATGTGCGGCTCCAGCAGCTCCATCACCGTCAGCGCCAGCACCTCGTTGTGATGCAGCACGGCCGGTACGAGGCCGGGCGCGAGCTCGGCCTGGCGGGTCAGCGCGAGATATTCGTAATGGGCCCGCGACAACGGCAGCGGCCAGCTTTCGCCGACGAGGCGGACATAAGGCAGCGCCTGCTTGACGGCGACGCCGCCGCGCGCGCCCTTGACGATGAAGACGAGATTGAGGTTGCCGTCGCCGACCTCGGTGATGTCCCAGGCGGCCGGATTGCCGCCGAGGCGCGCCGTCAGGTCCGGCAGGCCGGCGAGATAGTCCCGCAAGGCCGCCTCATGCAGAATCCGGTATTCCCCCTGCCTCTGCGCCATGACGATCCCATCCCACTGTGTGGGCCGGATCGTTCCTCCCGCTCCAGGAAGCTCGAGCCGATCTCGGCCTTTCTTTTGATCGGATCGTAATCACAATAAACGAGATCCGCCACCAGCGTGTAGCTGGCGCTGACGTTGTATTTGTCCAGCTTGACGGAGTTCAGGCCGATCACCGAGGTGCTCTTGCCGCCGTTCCATTTGAACGGGGTCGAGCTTTTGGCCTGCTCGCAAGCCATCACGGCCTCGTTGAAGACGTAGCCCTCGACGAACGCCTTCAGAGTGCGCACCTGCACCGCCATCTTCCATTCGACGTAGGCGATGGCACCGAGACCGGCGACGATGAGCACCAGCAGCGCGATGACGATTCTCTGAAAAGTCATTGATGCCCCCAAATCAAAACAGGTACAAAACTCAAGACGAGACGAAGCGCGCACGCCTCGTCCTTCGAGACGACCGCTTCGCGGTCTCCTCAGGATGAGGCTAACGGACATCGGCGCCCGTTGAAACTGCTGCCGCGCACTCTGTCCTCATCCTGAGGAGCCCGCGAAAAGCGGGCGTCTCGAAGGATGCGCCGCACCAAGAACCTAGAACGGCATCCCCATCAGCCTCGACAGGCGCTCGATCGAGAGATAGCCGGCCTGATAGGCGACCATGCCGAGGCCGTAGATGATCGCCGAGATGATGGTGGTCCAGATCAGCTTGCGGCCCATCCGGGTCAGGATCGGCGCGCCGGGATCGGTGCCGGGCGCGCCGACGCCGTCCTCGTGCTGGCTGCGCACGCCGAACGGCAGCGTCAGGAACAGCGCGATCCACCAGATGACGAAGTAGATCGCAAGCGCGGTCGAGATCTGGATGGCCATGACCCGGCCTTACGCCTGCTCGATCTCGACGAGGGCGCCGGAAAAGTCCTTCGGGTGCAAGAACAGCACCGGCTTGCCGTGGGCGCCGATCTTCGGCATGCCGTCGCCGAGCACGCGCGCGCCCTCCTTCACCAGCGTGTCGCGCGAGGCGATGATATCGACGACCTCATAGCAGACGTGGTGAATGCCGCCGTCCGGGTTACGCTCGACGAACTTTGCGATCGGCGAGGCCTCGCCGAGCGGCTCGATGAACTCGATCTTGGTGTTGGGCAGCGTCGCGAACACGGTGATGACGCCGTGCTCGGGCAGCGGCACGGCCTCCGAGATCTGGGCGCCGAACGCAGTGCCGTAGATCTTCGCGGCCTTGACCGCATCCTTGGTCGCGATCGCGACATGGTTGAGCCGGCCCAGCATGTTTCTTCTCCCTCACGGCGTGATCCGCAAGACCACGCCTAGTCTACACTGTCAGGACGTGTACCAGACAGGGAGGCTTCTTGCCCCAATGTTCGTTGATCACCGCCCGGACGGCGCGTCGCACCGACTCGGCCAGCGCATCCGGATCGCGGCGGCGCGGCTTTGGCAGTCCCTCGATCGTCGACATGACGGCGTCGAAGACCAGGTCGTCAAAAGTCTCGCCCGCCCGGTTCTTCTCGGGGACGCCGACCAGATCGACCTCGGGTTCGTCGGCGAGCTCGCCCTGCGCGGTCATGGCGATGGCGACGAAGGCACAGCCGGAGAAGGCCATGCGGCGGCGCTCGACCACGGCCCGGGACTTGGAATCCTCCAGGATCGTGCCGTCCTTGTAGAGCCGACCCGAGGGCACCTCGCCGACGATGCCGGGATCGCCGGGGCCGAGCTTGACGAGGTCGCCGTTGCGGCAGACCAGCACGCGCGGCACGCCGGCAGCGCGCGCCAGCTTGGCGTGCTCATGCAGATGCAGGGCCTCGCCGTGGACCGGGATCAGAAGCTGCGGCTTCACCCAGGAGATCAGATCGCGCAGCTCTTCGCGGCGGGGGTGGCCGGAGACGTGCACCAGTGCCTCACGGTCGGTGATGATCTCGACGCCCTGGAGCACCAGATTGTTGACGATCGAGCCGACCGCCTTCTCGTTGCCGGGAATGGTGCGCGAAGAGAAGATCACGCTGTCGCCGCGGTTGAGCGTAATTTCAGGGTGGTCGTCATTGGCGATGCGGGCCAGCGCGGCGCGCGGCTCGCCCTGGCTGCCGGTGCAAAGCGCCAGCACCTTGTCCTGCGGCAGGTGGCCGTAGACCTCGGGCGAGCGGAAGTTCTGCACGCCGTCGAGATAGCCGGTCTCGCGCGCGACCTGCACCACGCGCTCCATGGCGCGGCCGACCACGACGACCTCGCGGTCAGCGGCTTTCGCGGCGGCGGCCACGGCCTTGATGCGGGCGACGTTGGAGGCGAAGGTCGTCACGGCGACGCGGCCCTTGGCGGCTTTCACGAGATCGATGATGGTTCGGGCGACCTCCGCTTCCGAGGGCGAGCGGCCGTCGCGCACCGCGTTGGTGGAATCGCCGATCAGGGCGAGCACGCCCTCCTCGCCGAGCTCGCGCAGCCGCTTCTCGTCGGTCGGCGCGCCAAGCGTCGGGGTCGGGTCGATCTTCCAGTCGCCGGTGTGCAGCACGATGCCCGCGGAGGTGTGGATCGCCAGCGCGTGCGCTTCCGGAATAGAATGCGCGACCGGGATGAACTCGACGTTGAACGGGCCGACATCGATGCGACCGCCCGACGGCACCACCGTCACCGGAATCTGCGGCGCGTTGCGCTCGGCGGCGCACTTGGCCTCGAACAACGCGGCGCTGAACTGCGTCGCATAGATCGGGCATTTCAGCTTCGGCCAAAGGTCGATGATGGCGCCGAAATGGTCCTCATGGGCGTGGGTCAGCACCAGGCCCATCAGATTCTTGCGCTCCTTCTCCAGGAAGCTGATGTCGGGCATGATCAGGTCGATGCCCGGCAGATGCTCCTCGTCGCCGAAGGAGACGCCGAGATCGACTGCGAGCCAGGCGCGCTGCTGGCGGTTGCCGAGGCCGTAGATCGACAGGTTCATGCCGATCTCGCCGACACCGCCGAGCGGCGCGAACACCAGTTCGTCGGGCTTTGCCATCACGCAGCTCCCACCGAGCGGACCGGGCCGAAGAACACCTCGCCTGCCGCCACCGGCACACGGCGGCCCTCCGCGGTGCGGACGATCAGGCAGCCGGTGTCGTCGATGGTGTCAAAAATGCCTTCCAGCGTCATCGTTCCCGTGTGGATTGCGCCCCGCTCGCCGAGCCCGGCGGCGCGCGCCAGCCACAGTTTACGGATCTCGGCAAAGCCGTTTCCATTGTCCCAAATGCCACGGAACTCGACCCAAGCGTCCGACAGCGCCGAAAACAGCTCCTCCGCGCTGATCTGGACGCCGAGCCCGGCCAGCGACACCGCGGGCGTCGGGGTGCCCTCGGGCGCGGCGACGACATTGGTGCCGATGCCGACGACGATGGCAAGGCGGTCGCCGACGGCCTCCGCCTCCAGGCCGATGCCGACGAGCTTCTGGCCGTTGGCCAGCACGTCGTTGGGCCATTTCAGGGCGTAGCGCGGCCGGCCCTCGCCGAGGCGCAGGATGGCCTCCAGGCTGACCTTCTCGAGCGCGGCCTCCTCGGCAAGCCCGGCGGCAAACCCGATGGTGGCGGCAACCGCCGGAGCCACGTCCAGAACTTCGAGGACGCTGGCGGCGAGATTGCCCTTCGGCGCGATCCAGGGGCGCTGGCGCCGGCCGCGGCCGGCAGTCTGCTCGGATGTGACGAACCACATCGGGCCGCGTTCGCCGGCCCTGGCGCGTTCGATCGCCTCGGTGTTGGTCGAGCCGGTCCGTTCGAACGCCGCGAGCTTGTAGCCCGCGGCCGACGCGCGAGGACCGAGCGCGAACGCCATCCTAGAACAGCGACTTTGCCGCGGCGGAGGCGACGCTCACCACCGGACCTGCGAACAGCGCAAACAGGATGTTGAACAGGCCCGCCACGGCCAGCACCGTCCGCACCTCGACGCGCACCGGATCGACCCGGCCGGCCGGCTCGTCGAAATACATCGTCTTGACGATGGCGAGATAGTAGTAGGCGCCGACCACGCTGGTCAGCACGCCGATGACGGCGAGCGTGAACAAATTGGCCTTGATGGCGGCGACGAACACGTACCACTTCGCGAAGAAGCCGGCGAGCGGCGGGATGCCGGCGAGCGAGAACAGCAGCATCGCGAACATGAAGGCGAGCAGCGGATTGGTGCGCGACAGGCCGGCGAAATCGCTGATCTGCTCGACGGCCTGGCCGTTGCGGCGCATGGCGAGGATGATCGAGAACGAGCCCAGCGTCATCGCGACATAGATCACGATGTACATCAAGACGCCCTGCGCGCCCTCGATCGTGCCGGAGGCAAGGCCGACCAGCGCGAAGCCCATATGACCGATCGAGGAATAGGCCATCAGACGCTTGATGTTGCTCTGGCCGATCGCGGCGAAGGAGCCGAGCGCCATCGAGGCGATCGACACGAACACCAGGATCTGCTGCCACTGCGAGACGATGCCGGGGAACGCGGTCAGCGTCACGCGGGTGAAGACGGCGAGCGCAGCCACCTTCGGTGCCGAGGCGAAGAAGGCGGTGACCGGGGTCGGCGCGCCCTCGTAGACGTCAGGCGTCCACATGTGGAACGGCACGGCCGAGACCTTGAAGCAGAGGCCGACGAGCAGGAAGACCAGGCCGAACACGAGGCCGACATTCGAGACCGTCGCGGCGGCGGCGATGCCGGTGAAGCTGACCGTGCCGGTGAAGCCATAGACCAGCGATGCGCCGTAGAGCAGCATGCCCGAGGACAGCGCGCCGAGCACGAAGTACTTCAGGCCGGCTTCGGTCGATTTGGCGTTGTCGCGGTTGGAGGCCGCGACGACATAGAGCGCCAGCGACATCAGTTCCAGGCCGAGATAGAGCGAGATCAGATCGCCGGCCGAAATCAGCACCATCATGCCGAGCGTCGAGAGCAGCACCAGGATGGCGTATTCGAAGATGCGGCGCGACGGGTCGGACAGGAACTCGGTCGACAGGATCAGCGTCACCGCCGAGCCGATCAGGGCAAGGATCTTCATGAAGCGGGCGAAATCGTCGACGATGAAGCTGCCGCCGAAGGTCACCTGCTTGCCCGCGGGCAGCATGTATTCGAGCACGCCGACCACGACCAGGAGCACGACCGCCAGCGAGGTGACCGCACCGGTCGTCCCCTGCCCGCGATAGGCGCCCAGCATCAGCAGAGCCATCGCCCCGATCGCGAGCACGATCTCGGGCAGCACCGGCGCCAGTTGATAACCTGCAGTCTCAAAGCTCATGGCGATATCCTGACCTGCCCGATCACTGGAGCAGTGCGGCGGCCTTCACGGCCGTCACAGCGGTGTTGTAGTTGTTGACGAGTTGCTGGACCGAGGCGGCCGACATGTCGAGCACCGGCTTCGGATAGACGCCGAACAGGATCGTCAGCGCGATCATCGGGAACAGAATCACGCATTCGCGCAAGGTGAGATCCTTCATGCTCGCCAGCGACGGCTTGACCAGGGCCCCGAACACGACCTTGCGATAGAGCCACAGCGCATAGGCCGCCGACAGGATCACGCCGAAGCTGGCGAAGAACGCCGTCGGAATCGAGACCTTGAAGGTGCCGAGCAACGTCATGAACTCGCCGACGAAGCCGCTGGTGCCGGGCAGACCGACATTGGCCATGGTGAAGACCATGAAGGTCATCGCGTAGAGCGGCATCCGGTTGACGAGACCGCCATAGGCCGCGATCTCGCGGGTGTGCAGGCGGTCGTAGACGATGCCGACGCAGAGGAACAGCGCGCCGGAAACGATGCCGTGCGAGATCATCTGGAACACGCCGCCGGCCACGCCCTGCATGGTGCCGGCGAAGATGCCCATGGTGACGAAGCCCATATGCGCGACCGAGGAGTACGCGATCAGCTTCTTCATGTCCTCCTGCATCAAGGCCACCAGCGAGGTGTAGATGATGGCGATGGCCGAGAGCGTGAAGATCAGCGGCGCGAAGTCGTGCGAGGCCAGCGGGAACATCGGCAGCGAGAAGCGCAAGAAGCCGTAGCCGCCCATCTTCAGGAGGATCGCGGCCAGCACCACCGAGCCTGCGGTCGGCGCCTCGACGTGAGCGTCGGGGAGCCAGGTGTGTACCGGCCACATCGGCATCTTCACCGCAAACGAAGCGAAGAAGGCCAGCCAGGCCCAGGTCTGCAAGGACCGCGGCACGGCGGTGTGCATCAGGGTCGGGATGTCGGTGGTGCCGCCATTCCAGTACAGCGCCATGATGGCGAGCAGCATCAGGACCGAGCCGAGCAGCGTGTAGAGGAAGAACTTGAACGATGCATAGACCCGGCGCGGTCCACCCCAGACGCCGATGATCAGGAACATCGGGATCAGGCCGCCTTCGAAGAACAGGTAGAACAGCACGAGATCGAGCGCCGAGAAGGTGCCGATCATCAGCGTTTCCAGGATCAGGAACGCCATCATGTATTCGCGGACCCGGTTCGAAATCGCCTTCCAGCTCGCAATGATGCAGAACGGCATCACGGCAGTGGTCAGGATCACCAGCGGCAGCGAGATGCCGTCGACGCCCATATGGTAGGTGATGCCGGTCGCGAGCCAGTTCGCCTTCTCGACGAACTGGAAGTCGGGGTTGCTGGGGTCGAAGCGCATGACCAGGATCACCGACACCGCGAAGGTGATCAGCGTGGTCCAGAGCGCGATCCAGCGCGAGTTGCGTTTGGCCGCCTCGTCATCGCCGCGGCTCAAGTAAACGATCAGCGCGCCGACCAGCGGCAGGAACGTCGTGACCGAAAGGATGGGCCAGGGTGTCATTTACTGGCCTCCAAAGCCGAACATGAACCAGGTGATCAGGCCGGCGGCACCGATCAGCATGGCGAATGCATAGTGATAGAGATAGCCGGTCTGGATCTTCACGACGTTGCGGGTGACGTCCAGCACGCGAGCCGAGACGCCGTCGGGGCCGAAGCCGTCGATGATGAAGCCGTCGCCCTTCTTCCAGAGCTGGTAGCCGATCCACTTCGCCGGGCGGACGAAGATGATGTCGTAGAGCTCGTCGAAGTACCATTTGTTGAGCAGGAACTGGTACAGCATCGGCTGCGTCTTCGCGAGCTCGACCGGCAGGTACGGCCGGCGGATGTAGAACAGGTACGAGACGAGGAAGCCCAGCACCATCATCACCGTCGGCAGGAACGCGATGGTCTCGGGGATGTGGTGCATCTCCTCGATGATGTGCGGGTTCATCTTCACGGACTCGCGGAAGAACTCCTCGACGCCGTGACCGGCGAACAGCTCCTTGAACGGCAAGCCGGCGACGAACGAGCCGACCGCGAGCACGCCGATCGGGATCAGGATCCAGAGCGGAGCCTCATGCGCCGCCTCATAGTGATGCTCGTCATGCGGCTCGCCGTGGAAAGTCTTGAAGATCAGGCGCCAGGAGTAGAACGAGGTCAGGCCGGCGGCGATGATCGTCATCAGGAAGCCGTACACCGCGAACGGATTGTGCGAGGCGTAGGCGGACTCGATGATCGCGTCCTTGGAGAAATAGCCGGCCGTGAGCGGGAAGCCGGTCAGGGCCAGCGTGCCGACCACCATCACCGCATAGGTGTAGGGGATCTTCTTCCAGAGGCCGCCCATGTTGCGGATGTCCTGCTCGTGGTGCATCGCGTAGATCACCGAGCCGGAACCTAAGAACAGCAGCGCCTTGAAGAAGGCGTGCGTGAACAAATGGAACATGCCGACTGAATAGGCCCCTGCTCCCATCGCCACGAACATGTAGCCGAGCTGCGAACAGGTCGAGTAGGCGACGATGCGCTTGATGTCGTTCTGGACGAGGCCGATCGTGGCCGCGAAGAACGCCGTGGTGGCGCCGAAGAACATCACGACGGCCTGGGCGGTCGGAGCGAGCTCGAACAGCGGCGACAGGCGCGCCACCATGAACACGCCCGCGGTGACCATGGTCGCGGCATGGATCAGCGCCGACACCGGGGTCGGGCCTTCCATCGCGTCCGGCAACCAGGTGTGCAGCAGGAACTGCGCCGACTTGCCCATCGCGCCCATGAACAGCAACAGGCAGGTCAGGGTCAGGGCGTCGGCGTGCCAGCCGAGGAAATTGACGGTCTTGCCGGTCAACCCAGGTGCGGCATGGAAGATGGTCTCGAAGTCGGTCGAGCCGGCCAGCATGAAGATCGCGAAGATGCCGAGCGCAAAACCGAAGTCGCCGACGCGGTTGACCACGAAGGCCTTGATGGCGGCGGCGTTCGCCGAGGGCTTCTGGTACCAGAAGCCGATCAGCAAATAGCTGGCGAGACCGACGCCTTCCCAGCCAAAGAACAGCTGCACGAGGTTGTCCGCCGTCACCAGCATCAGCATGGCGAAGGTGAACAGCGAGAGATAGCCGAAGAAGCGCGGACGGTTCGGGTCCTCGTCCATGTAGCCGATGGAATAGAGGTGCACGAGCGAGGAGACGGTCGTCACCACCACCAGCATCACGGCGGTCAGCGTGTCGACGCGCAGCGTCCACCAGACCTGGAGGTCGCCGGAGAAGATCCAGGGCAGCAGCTGGATCCTCATGTCATGGTGCATGAAGCCGACATCGACCAAGGTCATCCAGGACAGCGCGGCCGAGACGAACAGCAGCCCGGTGGTGATCAGCTCGGCAGCGCGCGAGCCCGCCGCCGGGGGCTCCGCCGGACCGTGACCGTCATGCCCGTCGCCGGGCTCGTGATGGGTCTCGTGGATGACGGATGCATCCTCGCTGATCGTATCGGACGCATGCGCATGCGCGCCGTGGCCGTGATCGCCGTGATGCTCGACCTCGTCGCCCGAGGGGTTGCGGGCATGCGCGCCGAACAGCGCGATCAGGCCGGCCAGAATGGCGCCCAGGAGCGGCAGGAAAACGATTGCCTGAACCATTTGAGAGCTCAGCCCTTCATCAGATTGACGTCCTCAACCGCGATCGAGCCACGGTTGCGGAAATAGACCACCAGGATGGCGAGACCGATCGCGGCTTCGGCCGCCGCGACGGTGAGCACCAGCAGCGCAAAGACCTGGCCGACGATGTCGCCGAGGAAGGTCGAGAATGCCACGAGGTTGATGTTAACCGAGAGCAGGATCAGCTCGATCGACATCAGGATGACGATGATGTTCTTGCGGTTCAGGAAGATGCCGAGGATCCCGAGCGTGAACAGGATCGCGCCGACCGCCAGATAATGTCCGAGCCCGATCGTCATTTCACCCACTCCGCCGCATCGGCGTCCGAGAGGCCCTGCCCCGGCGCCACCTTGCGCATCGCCATCGCCATGTCGGGCGTGCGTGCGTTCTGAACGTTGATGTCCTGCCGCTTCACGCTCGCTTTGTGGCGCAGCGTCAGCACGATGGCGCCGATCATGGCGACCAGCAGCACCATGCCCGAGAGCTGGAAGTAGTGGATGTACTTCGTATAGAGCACGAGCCCAAGCGCCTCGGTGTTGGAGACGTTGGCCGGGATCGCCGCCGTGATCGTCTTGGACACGCCGGGATTGATGACCCAGAAGCCGACGGTGAGCAGCAGCTCGAACAGGAAGATGCCGCCGATCACGAGGCCGACCGGCAGGTACTCGATGAAGCCCTCGCGCAGCTCGAGGAAGTCGACATCGAGCATCATGATCACGAACAGGAACAGCACCGCGACCGCGCCGACATAGACGACGATCAGCATCATGCCGAGGAACTCGGCGCCCATCAGCACGAACAGGCCGGAGGCGTTGACGAAGGCCAGGATCAGGTAGAGCACGGAGTGCACGGGATTGCGCGAGACAATCACCATCACGGCCGAAGCGACGCAGACGCCGGCGAAGAGGTAGAAGAACAGCGCGGGAAGGA
The DNA here is from genome assembly GCF_004114915.1 of Bradyrhizobium guangxiense. Classification (NCBI taxonomy): domain Bacteria; kingdom Pseudomonadati; phylum Pseudomonadota; class Alphaproteobacteria; order Hyphomicrobiales; family Nitrobacteraceae; genus Bradyrhizobium; species Bradyrhizobium guangxiense. The sequence continues at coordinate 3,590,462 of NZ_CP022219.1, forward strand.
TCATCGAGAAACTCCCGTCATTCCGGGGCGCGCGAAGCGTGAACCCGGAATCTCGAGATTCCGGGTCTGGTCCTTCGGACCATCCCGGAATGACTTGGAAATCTGGATCATGCCCTCACCTCACCGGTACGGCGCGTCGAGCTCGATCGCTTTCGCGATCTCGCGTTCCCAGCGGTCGCCATTGGCGAGCAGCTTGGCCTTGTCATAATAGAGCTCCTCGCGGGTCTCGGTCGCGAACTCGAAGTTCGGGCCCTCGACGATGGCGTCGACCGGACAGGCCTCCTGGCAGAGGCCGCAATAGATGCACTTCACCATGTCGATGTCGTAGCGCACGGTGCGGCGGGTGCCGTCGTTGCGGCGCGGGCCGGCCTCGATGGTGATGGCCTGCGCGGGGCAGATCGCCTCGCACAGCTTGCAGGCTATGCAGCGCTCTTCGCCGTTCGGATAGCGGCGCAGCGCGTGCTCGCCGCGGAAGCGCGGCGAGATTGGGCCCTTCTCGAACGGATAGTTCAGCGTCGGCTTCGGCTGGAAGAAATAGCGCATGGCGAGGAAGAATGCCGAGACGAATTCCGACAGCAGAAGCGAGCGTGCAGTGGCGTTGACGTTGATACCCATGACAGCCCTCACTTCGGCGCGATGCCGGCGAAGTGCAGCACGCCCGCCACCACGATCACCATCGCCAGCGACAGCGGCAGGAACACCTTCCAGCCGAGACGCATCAGTTGGTCGTAGCGGTAGCGCGGCACGATCGCCTTTGCCATCGCGAACAGGAAGAACATGAAGAACAGCTTCAGCGAGAACCAGATGATCCCCGGCACCCAGTTGAAGGGCGGCAGGTCGACCGGCGGCAGCCAGCCCCCGAGGAACAGGATCGTGGCCATCGCGCACATCGTGACGATCGCGACGTACTCGCCGAGCATGAACAGCAGGTACGGTGTCGAGCCGTACTCGACCATGAAGCCGGCGACGAGCTCGGATTCCGCTTCGACGAGGTCGAAGGGCGGACGGTTGGTCTCCGCCAGCGCCGAGACGTAGAACACCACGAACATCGGGAACAGCGGCCAGACGTACCAGTTCAGGATGGTCAGCTGCGGCAGCCCGATCAGGCTGGCGAGGCCGCGGGCATGCTGGGCCTCGACCACGGCCGAGAGGTTCAGCGTGCCGGCGCAGAGCAGCACCGTGATGATGACGAAGCCGATCGACACCTCGTAGGACACCATCTGCGCCGCCGAGCGCAGCGCGGCCAGGAACGGGTACTTCGAGTTCGACGACCAGCCGGCCATGATGATGCCATAGATCGACAGCGACGAGATCGCGAAGATGAAGAGGATGCCGACATTGATGTCGGAGATCACCCAGCCGAGATTGGTCGGAATCACGGCCCAGGCGGCGAGCGCGAGCACGCAAGACACCAGCGGTGCCAGCAGGAACACGCCCTTGTTGGCGCCGGCCGGGATGATCGGCTCCTTGAGCACGAACTTGAGCAGGTCGGCGAAGGATTGCAGCAGGCCCCAGGGGCCGACCACATTCGGGCCGCGCCGGATCTGCACCGCCGCCCAGATCTTGCGGTCGGCGAGCAGGATGTAGGCGATCGCGACCAGCAGGACGACGAGCACCAAGACGCTCTCGGCGACCATGATGATCAGCGGCCAGAGAAAACCGGTCCAGAATGCGCTTTCGAAGAATTCCATCAGATCACGCTCACTCCGCTGCGGTCAGCATGTGCCCGGAGGCGAGGCGCGAGCATTCCGCCATCACGGCGGACGCACGCGCGATTGGGTTGGTCAAATAGAAGTCCTCGACCAGCGGCTTGAACGGGGCCTTCTCCGACGAGCCGCCCTTCCCCGCCAGCTTCTTGATCTGGTCGGCCGAGCCGGCCTCGATCTGGTCCAGACGGATCAGGTGCGGAACGGCCTTGAAGATCGCCTGGCGCAGTTGCGCGAGCGAGTCATAGCCGAGCTTCTTGCCGAGCGCTTCCGACAGTGCGCGGATGATCGCCCAATCCTCGCGGGCTTCGCCCGGCGGGAACGCGGCGCGGCCCGTCATCTGCACGCGGCCTTCGGTGTTGACATAGATCGCGGACTTCTCGGTGTAGGCGGCCGCCGGCAGGATCACGTCGGCGCGGTGCGCGCCGCGGTCGCCATGGGTGCCGATATACACGACGAAGGTGCCGTCCGCCGCGTTGATCTCGTCGGCTCCGAGCAGGAACAGGAGGTCGAGCGTACCGAACGTCGTCATCTGCGCGGCGTTCAGCCCGCCGCCGGCCGCAGCGAAGCCGATATCGAGCGCGCCGACGCGCGAGGCGGTCTCATGCAGCACGCCAAAGCCGTTCCAGCCGTCCTTCACCGCGCCGACGTTGAGCGCGAGCTTGGCGCTCGCCGCGAGGATGGCCGCGCCGTCATGGCGCGAGGCCGCGCCCGCGCCGACCAGGATGATGGGGCTCTTGGCGTTCTTCAGCACGTCCATGAAGGAATGCTTGCCGGCTGCAAGCTCACCGAGCGTCTCGGTGCCCGCGCCGAGGTGATCGTAGTCGTAGGTCAGGTCTGCCTTGGCACCGATCACGCCGACCTTGAAGCCGCCGGCGCGCCAGCGCTTGCGGATGCGGGCGTTGAACACGGCCGCCTCTTTGCGCGGATTGGCGCCGATGATGAGCAGCGCATCAGCCTGCTCGACGCCGGCCAGCGTCGGGTTGAAGATGTAGGAGCCGCGGCCGAGTGCGGGATCGAAGGCGTCGCCGCCCTGCACCGCCAAGTTGGACGAGCCGAACTTGGCCAGCAGGTCCTTCAGCGCAAACATCTCCTCGACACCGGCGAGGTCGCCGGCGATCGCGCCGATGCGCTTGCCGTCGGTGCGCGCCGCCTTCGAGGCGATCGCCGCAAAGGCCTCCTGCCAGCTCGCCGCGCGCAGCTTGCCGGCCTCGCGGATATAGGGCCGATCCAGGCGCTGGGTGCGCAGGCCGTCGACGACGTGGCGGGTCTTGTCCGAGATCCACTCCTCGTTCACGGCCTCGTTGATGCGCGGCAGGATCCGCATCACCTCACGCCCCCGGGTGTCGACCCGGATCGCCGAGCCCACGCCGTCCATCACGTCGATCGACTGGGTCTTGCCGAGCTCCCACGGCCGCGCCGCGAACGCATAGGGTTTCGAGGTCAGCGCGCCCACGGGGCAGATATCGACGAGGTTGCCCTGCAGTTCCGAGGTCAGCGCGTGCTCGAGATAGGTGGTGATCTCCATGTCCTCGCCGCGGCCGGTGGCCCCCATTTCGGGGGCGCCCGCGACTTCCGCCGAGAAGCGGACGCAGCGCGTGCACTGGATGCAGCGGTTCATCGAGGTCTTGACCAGCGCACCGAGATATTTGTCCTCGACCGCGCGCTTGTTCTCGGCGAAGCGGCTGGTGTCCACACCATAGCCCATCGCCTGGTCCTGCAGGTCGCACTCGCCGCCCTGGTCGCAGATCGGGCAGTCCAGCGGATGGTTGATCAGAAGGAATTCCATCACGCCTTCGCGCGCCTTCTTCACCATCGGCGAACGCGTCGAGATCTCCGGCGGCTCGCCCTTGGGGCCCGGACGGCAGTCGCGCACGCCCCAGGCGCAGCTCGCGACCGGTTTCGGGCCGCCCTTCACCTCGACGAGGCACATCCGGCAATTGCCGGCGATCGACAGCCGCTCGTGATAGCAGAAGCGCGGAATCTCGGCGCCTGCCGCCTCGCACGCCTGCAGCAGCGTGTACTCCGGCGGGACATCGATCTCTTTGCCGTCGATGATGAGCTTGGTCATGTCTCTTACTCCGCCGCGACCATGTTCACGGGATCGCGGACGCCGATATCGTCGACATCGGCCCTGTGCGAATACTGGTCGATGCGCGCTTCGATCTCGTGACGGAAATGCGTGATCAGACCCTGGATCGGCCATGCCGCCGCGTCGCCGAGCGCGCAGATGGTGTGGCCCTCGACCTGCTTGGTGACCTCGAGCAGCATGTCGATCTCGCGCTTGTGGGCGCGGCCCTCGGCCATGCGGGTCAGCACGCGCCACATCCAGCCCGTGCCTTCGCGGCACGGCGTGCACTGGCCGCAGCTCTCGTGCTTGTAGAAGTACGAAATGCGGGCGATGGCGCGGATCAGGTCGGTCGACTTGTCCATCACGATCACGGCCGCGGTGCCGAGGCCCGAGCGCAGCTTGCTCAAGCTATCGAAATCCATCGGCGTGTCGATGATCTGCTCGGCCGGCACCATGCGCACCGACGAGCCGCCGGGGATCACGGCCTTGAGGTTGTCCCAGCCGCCGCGAATGCCGCCGCAATGCTTGTCGATCAGCTCACGGAACGGGATGCCCATGGCCTCTTCGACGTTGCAGGGCCGCTCGACATGGCCGGAGATGCAGAACAGCTTGGTGCCGACATTGTTCGGCCGGCCGATGCCGGCGAACCACGCCGCACCGCGGCGCAGGATGTCCGGCGCAACGGCGATCGACTCGACGTTGTTGACGGTGGTCGGGCAGCCGAACAGGCCGACATTGGCCGGGAACGGCGGCTTCAGGCGCGGCTGGCCCTTCTTGCCTTCGAGGCTCTCGAGCAGCGCAGTTTCCTCGCCGCAGATATACGCGCCGGCGCCGTGGGCGACGTAGAGGTCGAACGGCCAGCCGTTGAGATTGTCCTTGCCGATCAGCTTGGCCTCATAGGCCTGGTCGATCGCGGCCTGAAGGCGCTCGCGCTCGCGGATGAACTCGCCGCGGACATAGATGTAGCAGGCATGCGCGTTCATCGCGAAGCTGGCGATCAGGCAGCCCTCGACCAGGAGATGCGGATCGTGCCGCATGATCTCGCGGTCCTTGCAGGTGCCGGGCTCGGATTCGTCGGCGTTGACGACGAGATAGCTCGGCCGGCCGTCGGTCGATTCCTTCGGCATGAAGGACCATTTGAGACCGGTCGGAAAGCCGGCGCCGCCGCGGCCGCGCAGGCCCGACGCCTTCATCTCGTTGATGATCCAGTCGCGGCCCTTGTCGATGATGGTCTTGGTGCCGTCCCAGGCGCCACGGCGCCGCGCACCCTCGAGCCCCCAATCATGGAGGCCGTAGAGGTTCTTGAAGATGCGGTCCTTGTCCTCGAGCATATCAGTGCTTTCCGATCAACGATTGGACTGCTTGTAGGCAAGTCCGGCGGCGCAGACGGCGAAGGTCAGCGCCCAGAGCAGGCTGGATTCCAGCGACGCGTTCAGGCTGAAACGCTGCAGCAGGAAAATGAAGGTGGCCGCAACAGCGGCGTGCATCGCGATGAAGCCCCACTTCTTCATGGCACCGCTCCCCTGCCCCGCGGGCGACGAAAGATCACGCATCAGGTGGTCTCCTTCAGCGTGGTCGGGCCGGTGATCGGCGCCGAGAACTGGCGGCCGTTCTGCGGGCCGGGCTTGGGCGGGTTGCCCGAAGCAAAACCGTCGAGCACCTTGCCGAAGCTCTCCTTGGTCAGGTCCTCATAGGTGTCCTTGCCGATCAGCACCATCGGCGCGTTCACGCAGGCGCCCAGGCACTCCACCTCTTCCCAGCTGAAATTGCCGTCCTTGGACAGATGGAAGGGCTCGTGATGGATGCGATGCTCGCAGACGTGGATCAGATCCTCGGCGCCGCGCAGCCGGCACGGCGTGGTGCCGCAGACCTGGACGTGGGCCTTCTTGCCGACGGGCGCCAGCTGGAACATGGTGTAGAAGGTCGCGACCTCCAGCACGCGGATATAGGGCATGTCCAGCATGTCGGCGATGACGCGGATCGCGGCTTCCGACACCCAGCCCTCGTTCTGCTCCTGCGCGCGCCAGAGGATGGCGATCACGGCGGAAGCCTGCCGGCCGGCCGGATATTTCGCGATCTGCTGCCTGGCGAACGCGAGGTTCTCCTCCGTGAACGCAAAGCTCGCGGGCTGGACTTCCTTCGGTGCTAATCGGCGAACGGACATCTGTTATCTCTCACTGCATGCGGCGCGCGGACTTCGCATTCAAGTTCTTGGCATTCAAGTTCTTGGCGTTCATGGCTTCGATCCTGTCCTGCCAGAATGCGCTTGCGGTGCCGAAAACGTTGTAGCCGACATGGGTCGAGACCTTGATGCGGTCGAGGATCGACAGCTCGGTCACGGTCTCCATCCGGTTGCTGCGCGGATCAAACACGATCAGCTTCAGCGGGGTCTGCTCGAGGATGTAGCGCGACACGGCATGGGAGCGGTCGCTGCCGTGCTCCTCGCACATGATGACGCTGTCGGCCTGGAGCAGCCGTGCCCCGCCCTTGATCGCTTCGATCTCGACGCCCTCGACGTCGAGCTTGACCAGGTACTTGCCGGTCGCCGCCACCTTGCCGTCCTCGATCAGATTGTCGAGCGCGATGACCGGCACCTCCTCACCGCCCGCCGAAGGATCGCCGGCGATGCTGAAGGCTTCGTGCTTGGTGCCGGACAGCCGCGCGGTGCCGCGGGCGGCGCCGATCGCGCATTTCATGGTCTCGAAGCGGTTGCCGTTGACGCGCGCATTGTTGGCGAGCTTCGGATAGTTCTGCTCCGACGGCTCGATCGCGATCGCCTTGTGCGCGCCGAACGGCTTGCTCGAGACCAGCACCGACCAGTAACCGTAATTGGCGCCGCAATCGAGCAGCGTATAGTCGACGTCGATGGAGTCGGCGAACAGAAGCTCGAGCTCGTCCTCGTAATTGTACGAGCGGTTGAGCAGCTTGCTCCAATAGCCGTCGCCGTAGGGGAATTCGAACACGGCGTCGGGATTGAGCCTGATCGCGATGTTGCGCTCGGGCAGCGTCTTCCGCAGCAGATTCGCGCAGGCGATGTAGCCCATATGCGAGAAGTGCGAGGAGATCTTCGATCCCGTCACCAGCGCCAAGGCAGCCGTCCGCTCCCACAGGTTGGCCCCTTCAAGGGCCCCCGAGGCGCGGTCAAACTGGATTGGCGCCTGCGCCTTCACCGATCGACCTCTCCGAACACGATGTCGAGCGAGCCGAGGATCGCCGACACGTCGGCCAACAGATGGCCGCGGCAGATGTGATCCATGGCCTGCAGATGGGCAAAGCCCGGCGCGCGGATCTTGCACTTGTAGGGCTTGTTGGTGCCGTCGGCGACGAGATAGACGCCGAACTCGCCCTTGGGCGCCTCGACCGCGGCATAGACTTCGCCGGCCGGCACGTGAACGCCTTCGGTGTAGAGCTTGAAATGGTGGATCAAGGCTTCCATCGAGCGCTTCATCTCGCCGCGGCGCGGCGGCGCGACCTTGTTGTCGGCGACGACGACGGGGCCCTTGCCCTCAGGCGCATTCAGCTTCTGAATGCACTGCTTCATGATGCGCACGGACTGGCGCATCTCTTCCATCCGGATCAGGTAGCGGTCGTAACAGTCGCCGTTCTTGCCGATCGGGATGTCGAAATCCATCTCGGCGTAGCATTCATAGGGCTGCGACTTGCGCAAATCCCAGGCCGCGCCCGAGCCGCGCACCATCACGCCCGAGAAGCCCCACTCCCAGGCTTCCTTCAGCGGCACCACGCCGATATCGACGTTACGCTGCTTGAAGATGCGGTTGGCGGTGAGCAGCCGGTCGAGGTCGTCCACGACCTTCAGGAACGGATCGCACCAGGCCTCGATGTCGTCGACCAGCTTCTGCGGCAAATCCTGGTGCACGCCGCCAATGCGGAAGAAGGCTGCGTGCATGCGGCTGCCCGAGGCACGCTCGTAGAACACCATCAGCTTCTCGCGCTCTTCGAAGCCCCACAGCGGCGGGGGCAGCGCGCCGACGTCCATCGCCTGCGTGGTGACGTTGAGCAGATGCGACAGGATGCGGCCGATCTCGCAATAGAGCACGCGGATCAGCTGGCCGCGGCGCGGCACCTCGATGCCGAGCAGCTTCTCGGCAGCGAGGCAGAAGGCGTGCTCCTGGTTCATCGGCGCGACGTAGTCGAGCCGGTCGAAATACGGGATCGCCTGCAGATAGGTCTTCTGCTCGATCAGCTTTTCGGTGCCGCGGTGAAGCAGGCCGATATGCGGATCGACGCGCGCGACCACCTCACCATCCAATTCGAGCACAAGACGCAGCACGCCGTGCGCCGCCGGATGCTGCGGCCCGAAGTTGATGGTAAAGTTGCGAAGCTGTTCAGATTGCTCGTTCATGATCAGGCCTTCGGTCCCGCCTTCTCGTCACCGGGAAGCGGGTAGTCGGCCCCTTCCCACGGCGAGAGGAAATCAAACTTGCGGAATTCCTGGTTGAGCCGGACGGGCTCGTACACCACCCGCTTCTCCTGGTCGTCGTAGCGGACCTCGACGAAACCGGTGGTCGGGAAGTCCTTGCGCAGCGGATGCCCCTCGAACCCGTAGTCGGTGAGGATGCGGCGCATGTCGGGATGGCCGACGAAGAACACGCCGTAGAGATCGTAGGCCTCGCGCTCGAACCAGTCGGCGCCGGGAAACACGTCGATCAGCGACGGCACCTGGGTGGTCTCGTCGGCCTGCGCCTTGAGGCGGATGCGTGCGTTCAGCGTCGGTGACAGGAAGTGATAGATGACGTCGAAGCGCTTTTCGCGCGACGGATAGTCCGCCGCCGTGATGTCCGTGATGTTGACGAAGCGGCAGCCCGGGTCGTCGCGGAGGTACTTGACCACCTCGACGATCTTGCTGGCCTCGACATCAACCGTGAGCTGGTTGAAGGCCACCGAATGACCGGTGGCGGCGCCCGGAAGCGCACTAACGATCGTCTGCCCCAGGGCGTCGAGCTTGGCGTCGTCCATGACGTAAAACCTTAGCGTTCGATGGTGCCGGTGCGCCGGATCTTCTTCTGCAGCAGCAGCACGCCATAGAGCAGCGCTTCCGCCGTGGGCGGGCAGCCCGGCACGTAGATGTCGATCGGCACGATGCGGTCGCAGCCGCGCACGACCGAGTAGGAATAGTGATAGTAGCCGCCGCCGTTGGCGCAGGAGCCCATCGAGATGACGTAGCGCGGCTCGGGCATCTGGTCGTAGACCTTGCGCAGCGCGGGCGCCATCTTGTTGGTCAGGGTTCCCGCGACGATCATCACGTCGGACTGGCGTGGCGAGGCACGCGGAGCGAAGCCGAAGCGCTCGACGTCGTAGCGCGGCATCGACACCTGCATCATCTCGACCGCGCAGCAGGCGAGACCGAAGGTCATCCACATCAAGGAGCCGGTGCGCGCCCAGGTGATGAGGTCGTCGGTCGCGGCCACGAAGAAGCCCTTGTCGGACAGCTCGGAATTGACCTCGAGGAAGAACGGATCATTGGCCCCGACCGGCTTGCCGGTCGACGGGTCCAGAATGCCCTTGGCGGCCGGCGCGATGACCGGACCCGTGGACGATGCAGGGTTCAATCCCATTCCAGAGCTCCCTTCTTCCATTCATAGGCGAACCCGACCGTCAGCACGGCGAGGAACACCACCATGGACCAGAAGCCGGTCGCGCCAAGCTTGCCGAACGCCACCGCCCAGGGAAACAGGAACGCCACCTCGAGGTCGAAGATGATGAAGAGGATGGCGACCAAGTAGAAGCGGACGTCGAACTTCATGCGCGCGTCGTCGAAGGCGTTGAAGCCGCACTCATACGCCGACAGCTTTTCCGGATCGGGCTGCTGGAACGCCACGATGAAGGGCGCGATCAGCAGCACGAGGCCGATGAGGCCCGCTACCCCTATAAAGACGACGAGTGGAAGATAGTTCTGCAGAATGCCGCTCATTGGCGAGCCCTTTTTCCCGAGGCCTCGGGACAGCCACGGATTCGTCCGATTTGGAATTATTCTGAGCCTTAGCGCAGTGCACCAATGGGCGCAAGACACGCTCGTTTTAGGCCCTTTGCCGCCCCCAGAACGGTGAAAATCCCGGAATCGCCCGGCGCTGGTATGGAGCAGATCGTCGGGCCCAGCAAGTGCGGCCACAGGTTTTGCAGGGCAGCTGTCCGGAGATGGCGGCGCTCAGGCCACGGCTGCGTTTTGCCACGGTTCGTCCGAGAAAAACGCACGGTTTCCCGGCACCGCAGCGCCCCCAATTCGGGATGCGCCCACCGTCAGGGCTCCGACCGTCATCCGGCGACATCTTGGGCCGGCCATGTCCCTGAACAGCGCCGCACGACCGCCGATGATTGTCGCAGCCGCAAGACAAGACAAGTTGCAGCAAAGCCACCTATCCACAGGCGCAGGTCGTCAGACGAGCTATGCATCGCGGCGAGAGCGGTCTGCCTCCTGCGGGAACGGCATCGTCCCGCGGTATAGTGCAGTCCGACCGACCCCAGCCGCGAGCGCGGCGACGGCGACGACCAGGCCATCGCACGTGCCGCGCCCGGATGAGCTTCGGGCCGGGGGGCATGGCCCGCGAGCTCATCTATCTCGTCAATTACGGCTCCGGTGTCGCCCCCTCGCCCGTCCTCACCATTTGTAGGAGACGCTGGCGGTGACGCGCCGGCGATCGCCGTAGAAGCAGGACGTGGCCGAGGCGCAGCTGGCGACGTAGATCTTGTCGGTCAGGTTGATCACGTTCAGGGCCGTCCGCCAGTTCTCCCATTCGTAGTGGAGCGTGAGATCGCCGAGCAGGACCGAGGGAACCTCCAGCGTGTTGGCCTGGTCGGCCCAGGACGAGCCGATGTACCGCAAGCCGCCGCCGAAGCCGAACCCCGTCAGCGGTCCTTCCTTGAAGGTGTAGTCGGCCCAGCCCGACGCCAGAAGCTGGGGCGTGTTGGTCGGTGTCTTGCCGACGAGGGTCGGGTCGAGGTCCTTGCTCGTGAAAAGATGATAGGACGTGAAGGCGCCAATCAGCTTCAGCTCACGCGTGACGTTGGCCACCGCTTCCAGCTCGATGCCGCGCGAGGTCACCTCTCCGGTCTGGTTCTGCAGCACCGGCACGATGCCCGCTCCCGTGGTCGTCGTCACGTTCTGGCGAACAAGATCGAAAGCCGAGACGGTAAAATAGCCGTCGAAACCAACCGGCGCGACCTTCACGCCGATTTCGGCCTGCTTGCCGGTCTCCGGCAGGAACAGCTGGTTCGACGCATTGAGGCCGATGATCGGATTGTAGCTCGTCGAGTAGGACACGTAGGGCGCGATGCCGCTGTCGAAATTGTAGATCAACCCGGCGCGACCGCTGAACCTGCTGTCGTCCCGGCTGGCGACGGTCGCGCCGGTGTCCCGGGCCTCCTGCGTCGTCTCGACCCAGTCATTGCGGCCGCTCAGCACCAGCGTGAAATTGCCGAGCTTGATCTGGTCCTGAAGATAGGTGCCGGCCTGCTTCTGCGTGATCAGGAAGTTGCGGAACGGCGAGCCCGGTAACGGAACCTCGGCTCCCCCATAGGCCGGATTGAAGACGTTGATCGAGGGCACGCCGAACCCGAAGGCCTGGTAATCGTCGATCTGATAGCCCCGCAGATCGACACCGAACAGCATCGTGTGCCTGACCGGACCGGTGTTGAAGCGATACTCGAGCTGGTTATCGAGATTGGCCTGGGTGGCGGTGTTCTTCGCGTACCAGTTATATCGCCCCATCGTGGCGGTGTTGATGTTGGCCCAATCGTTGCCGACATAGCCGCGGTAGCTGATGTCGACATGCGCGAAGCGGGCGTTCTGCCTGAACGTCAAATCGTCGGTGAGGTTGCGCTCGAACTGATAGCCCAGCATCTCCTGCTCGCGTGTGAACTTGTCGACGCTGGGATCGCCGACGAAGAAGCTGGTGGGAATCTTGCCGAACCGCGCGTTCGTCACCGTGCCCTGGTAGGGCAGGAAGTTGATGCCGCGGGTATCCTGCTTCGAGGCCGATGCCAGCACCGTGAAGCTCGTGTCGGCATCGGGCTTCCAGGTGAACGATGGCGCGATGAAGTAGTTGTTATCAGGCGTGAAGTTAACCTGCGTGCCGCCGTTCTGGACCTGGCCGACCACGCGCGCGAACAGCTTGCCGTTCTCGGGGCTGGTCGCGACCGGGCCGCCCATGTCGAAGCTGACATAGGCATTGCCGAAATTGTTGACGCCCGCCTCGATGTAGCGGATCGGCTCGGCCGGCGGCATCTTGCTGATGACGTTGACGATGCCGCTCGGGCTTGATCCGCCGTAAAGCACGGCCGACGGACCGCGCAACACCTCGACCCGCTCCATGTTCGGGGTCTGCAGCTTCCAGCTGGCATAGGACGTGTAGAACAGCTGCATGCCGTCGAGGAACAGGCCGATATCCTCGGACTTGAAGCCGCGGATCAGCCACCAGTCGTTGCGGGTGTCCGTGCCGAAAGTCCCTGCGCGCACGCCGGCGGTGTAACGCAAGACCTCGTCGAGCTTGTTCGGCTTCTGGTCACGGATCTGCTCGGCACCGATGACGGACACCGATTGCGGCGTCTCCATGATCGGCGTGTTGGTCTTGGTGCCGGACGAGCTGCGGCCAGCGACATAGCCGTTCACCGGACCGCGCGGCGTCTCGACGAAGCCGGCATTGCGTTGCGGCTGAGGCTTGTTCCTGCTGGCGGCCTGCACCGAGCGCGGCGCACGGCGCTGAGGCGTCGTCGCCGCGCGGCGGCGCGCTTCCGGCGCGGTGACCGTCACCGACGGCAGATTCTGCGCGCCACTCTGCGCAGAAGATTGTGCGAGCGATGCCTGCGGCATCAAGACCCAAGCGGATGCGGTCGCCAACACGGCCGACCGCAGCATTCCAAGATTGTTCAACGCGCTACCCCAAAGCTGCATCTTCGACACGTCATGCCGCCTGTCCCCGGCGGCATGCGCTTGGAGGTGACGCTTATGAGAGGGCGCGAGAATTCCCTAATTGAAGGCTTCTTAGAAGGACTCTTAGAGGCGATCCAAGATGTCCGGAGATTGCTGGATGATGAGCGCGACCTCTTCTCTCGAGCATCTCGGCGGCGATCGCCGTGAGCAGATCGACCTGCGCCAGCAGTGTGGAACTCGGCCTCGCTCAGTTATTCCAGCAGGCGCCGGTTACACTCCTGCGCGCCTTCGACGATCGCATCGTGCGCAGCGAGACCCGCCGGGGTCAGCGAGATCACCACCTCGCGGCTGTCCATCGGATTTGCGATCTTCGTGATCAGCTTGCGCGAGAGCAGATTGGCCAGCGCGCGGCTGATCTGTCCCTTGTCCCGGCCGACGGCCTCGGCGTGTCGTGCCACGGCAGCCGTCACGACCACCCTCGGCGCTGTGCTCTTCATCTGGGCCGCCCGGGCTGGCGGCCTGAAGGCCATTCCGGCCGCCAGCCTGGCGCAATCCAGCGGGCGTAATGATGAAACCATTTTGCGGAACCCGCGAAACCATCCGGAAACAGATGGTCCTTAAGACATGAGCCTACAGACGGCGGCAAAGCCCGTCGGGAGGCTCAGATGAACCACTCAATTCATTCTGCTGATCGTGCGACCCACCTGAAGATCGTGGTGGTGGCGCTGGTGGCCGGCATCGTCGTTGCCGGCTTCGGGATCGCAGCCCGCACCCACGCCGATGACAGCCAGACCGCCCAGTCCACCCACGTGATCAAGGCCGGCAAGCCGGTGGTGGTGACGAGCGTGGGGACGTCAGAGATTCGCTGAGACGGCCGGCTTGGGGCTGATCAGAGGCCGCCGCCGGGCGGCCTTTTTCGTTTTCCAGAGCAATGCTTAGCCGAGATGCACCGGCGCCACGCAACGTCCTTGACTTCACCCAGCCCCACCTTTAAGTCCCCCCTCGTTCCGCGCGCGTCCAGCGAACCACGCGGGAGTAGCTCAGTTGGTTAGAGCGCCGGCCTGTCACGCCGGAGGTCGCGGGTTCGAGCCCCGTCTCTCGCGCCATTTTGGCAATCCCTTCATAGCCTTAGCCTGAACTCCTCGACGCCCATCGCATCGGCGCCAGCCATTGACGGTATCCCGCGGGAACTCTCGGCATAGTCAGGCCGCGCCCGAATCGTCTACGCCTTCCAGGACTTAGAGGGATCCCTACCCATTTCCGGCTTTTCCGGGGCTTCCCTGTCATTGGAATCGAGGAGGCCCGACATGGCGAAGAAGGATTCAGCCAAGAAGGATTCGGCAAAGAAGGCAGCCACCGTCACGCTCAAGCACCTCGCCGCCGACATCGCCGAAAGCCAGGACCTGTCGAAGAAGCGCGCCGAAGCCGTCCTGACCGACATGGTCGACCTGATCGCCAAGCACCTCAGGAAGGGCGACCGCGTCCGCATCGTCGGGCTCGGCATCCTCCAGGTCCGCAAGCGCGCCGCCCGCACCGGCCGCAATCCCACCACCGGCGAGCCCATCCACATCAAGGCCAGCAAGAAGGTCACCTTCCGTCCGGTCAAGGAACTGAAAGAGGCGATCTGAGCCAAGGTTTCATTAAGCCTGATCTCATCTCGTTCCGGCCGCGCCGCGGCCCGCTTTCTGCTATACCGCCTGTCTTCCCCTGACCCGGCGGTTTGACCAGCAATGTCCTCCCTCACCTTTTCGCACACCGTGACCGAGCGCTTCCTGCGCTACGTCACCATCGACACCCAGTCCGATCCGGAATCCCCTCGCTCGCCCTCGACCGAGAAGCAGAAGGATCTCGGCCGCGTGCTCGCCGCCGAGCTCAAGGCCATGGGCGTCGCGGACGCGCATCTCGACGAATACGGCTACGTCTACGGCACGATCCCGGCCAACACGACGAAGAAGGTGCCGGTGATCTGCTTCTGCTCGCACATGGATACCTCGCCCGACGTCACCGGCAAGGACGTCAAGCCGCAAGTTCTGAAGAACTATCGCGGCGGCGACATCACGCTACCGGGCGACACCAGCCAGGTGATCCGCTTCAATGAGCACCCCGCGCTGAAGAACCAGATCGGCAACGACATCATCACCACCGACGGCACGACGCTCTTGGGGGCCGACAACAAGGCCGGCGTTGCCGAGATCATGGATGCCGCGCATTTCTTCATCAACAATCCCGATGTGAAACACGGCACCATCAAGATCCTGTTCACGCCGGACGAAGAGATCGGCCGCGGCGTCGACAATGTCGACCTGAAGAAGCTGGGCGCCGATTTCGGCTACACCATGGACGGCGAGAGCGCCGGCTGCGTCGAGGACGAGACCTTCTCGGCCGACGGCGCCACCATCACCATCAACGGCGTCAGCGCCCATCCCGGTTACGCCAAGGGCAAGATGGAGCACGCCATCAAGATCGCAGCCGCCATCGTCGAGCGCCTGCCGAAGGAAGGCTGCTCGCCGGAGACAACCTCGGGCAAGCAGGGCTTCCTGCATCCGATCGGCATCGAGGGCGCGCTGGAGCAGGCAACGCTCTCCTTCATCGTCCGCGACTTCACCGAGGAAGGGCTGAAGGAGAAGGAGGTCCTGCTCGAGGGTATCGTCAAGGACGTGATGAAGGACTATCCGCGCTCGACCTACACGTTCGAGGTGAAGGAGCAGTACCGCAACATGAAGCAGGTGATCGACCGTCACCCGCACGTGCTCGAATATGCCATCGAAGCGATCCGCCGCGCCGGCCTGCGCCCGATGCGCACTGCGATCCGCGGCGGCACCGACGGCTCGCGCCTGTCCTTCATGGGCCTGCCCTGCCCCAACATCTTCGCCGGCGAGCACGCCTTTCACTCCCGGCTCGAATGGGTTAGCCGGCAGGATATGGAAAAGGCGGTGCAGACCATCGTGCATCTGGCGATGATCTGGGAAGAGAAGGCCTGACGCTTCTCGACGGCGTCCGTTATGGCCGGGCTTGCGCCCGGCCATTTGTTTCGAGCCTACGGCACCGGCATTGCGCGAGGACTGCGATGGAAGCGATTTGAGCTCGCCATCCAGTTCGGCAACGGTTCTCCGTCACGATGCCGTCCGCCGGCCACGGCCGCAGCCCACGCCACCGCGGCACCAATCAAAGTCGCGGCGGCGATCGAGAACGCCACGATGATGGAGTTGCGCCGCGCACGGTTGATTGCCGTCTTGGAGTCCGCGATCAACGCATCGCCCCGCCGTTCGGCGTCCGGGGCCGCCAGCCCCGTAAGAGCAGCAACCTGTTGCACCAGATAGGCGCGGTCGTCGGTGCTAACGCCGCTGTGGCTGGACGAGGTCATCAGAATGCGTCCCGCCTCGGCCCGTGCTTCCCTCAGATCGACATTTGGCGCGCGGCGCGGCGCGCGGAACAACTTATCGAGCTCATAGCTCAACAAGGGTTCGGCCGCCGACGTGGTGCCTGCCGAGCTGCGCATCGGTGAACGGTCGATCGTGGCAGCGCCGAGAAGCGCGAGCAGAGCCGCGCCGGCCAGCACAGCCATGGCCCAGGAGGTCAGACCGTGCAGGCCGTCCCGCCGCTCACCATCGTCTTCGATCGTCGCCAGCGCGGGCGCTGGACGCGTCGTCCGGCCGGCGATGTAACCGCCAAAGCCGAAGCTGATGACCGCCTGGATGATCAGGTACAGCCCGGACAGCAGCGCCAGGGCTGCCGAGGCATCGCGCCATGTCGGCGAGGCCGAACTGACGCCGAGGCCGACTGCCACGCCAAAGCCGACCAGGATGAACGACATTGCACCAGCGGCGAGAGCGCCGGCGAACACCGAGCTCCACTGGATGGTCCGGCGGTCGGCAGTCGCCGCGCCACCCTCCATCACGTCTTCCCGTACGAGAGTTTCCATTGCCGTTCTCTCAGCGCAGGCCGAAGAACGACAGGATCGCCATGATCACGACGATCAGGCCGATCAGATAAATCAGTCCGTCCATTGTCCCATCCTCCTCAGACATTTCTGGTCGCTAATCGGGAAGGATGACGAACGTTCCTAATTCGGCGTCAGTTGCGGAACGAACCGGCCGCATGCGCGTTGCCTGTTCGAGTCCCGAGGATGAAGATTGTGAGCACAAGGGCCTCAGCCGGTCATACCGGCTGGGGCCTTTCCGCGTTCGTAAGGCCTGATCGCTCCCCTCACCTGTCCTATGTTAACGACGCCGGCTTCGCGATCATTGAAGATGCGATCGGGGCGGGACCTCCAGATCGGGAGAGGCGCGTGGATCGCAGAACGGCGTGCCTGCATCAAGCCGACGCATTCCGGGAGAAGGCCCTCGCCGATCCCGAGCACCACGACCAGTGGATCGATGAAGCCATCAAATGGCTGGAACGCGCGATGGAGGCGAGTTGTCGCGCCGCCGTAACCGTCGAGGGCGGCAATCCCGAGCCGACGGGTATCATCGAAACCGTTGCCCCGCATCAACGCCTCATCGCCCGCCAGTAAGCGGCGGACGCGGCACTGCGGCAATTGTTCCGAGGACGTAACAATGTTGCGGGTCGACACTGTTCCCGCCGCCATGCTAGGCCGGGCACCGACCGCAATCAGAGTGACGTCGTGCCCGCGCATCGCCAGCCTTCACGAACCTGCCGTCCGCGCAACTGGCGCGGCCTGCTGTCCGTGCTGATCGCGGTCGTCTATCTGCTCGCGGGCGCGCTGCACGGCGCACACGATATCGACGTCACCACGCCCGGCGGCGGTTCGGAGATCGCCGCGGTCCTGGATGGCAGCGCCGGCCATGGCGACCACAAGGCCATCGGCGGACATCATTGCCATGGCTGTTTCTCGCTGACGGTGGCGCAGCCGGCGCTGTCGACCGCAGCGACCGCGCTCGTGTCGGCGCCGAGCCCGCAACAGGCCGCCCGGCTCGCCGGAATTGTTCCCGATACCGACTCTCCCCCTCCCAGACCTGTTGCCTGAACGGATTGGTCGGGCGTTCCGCGCCCATAGGTTCATCCTTCACAGGTCGGTTTCATGTTTCGTAAGGGAATGGCCGCGCGCATCGCGTGCGCGGCAGCATGCCTGATTGCAGGCGTGGCGCTCACACCGTCGCAGGCCCAGACTTTGACGATGCGAAGCGCGCTGTCGCGCGCACTGGCCGCGAGCCCGCGTCTGACGGCAGCCGAGCGCGACGTCGGCATCGCTACCGGCCAGCGCATCCAGGCGCGCGCCCTGATCAATCCGGAACTGTCCTACGAACAGGACGATTCATTCGGTTCAGGCAAATATCGCGGGACCCGATCGGCCGAGACCACGCTCCAGATCAGCCAGGCGTTCGAGCTGTTCGGCAAGCGCGACGCGCGGATCGCGGCCGGAGCTGCCGGCGTCGAGGTCGCCGCGATCCAGCGCAGGGCCATCAGGCTCGAGGTGCTGTCGGAGACCGCGATCGCCTTTCTCGGCGTGCTCGGCGCGCAGCGGCGCATCCAGATCCTCGACGAGCAGATCGCCGCCATCGACCGCCTGACGCCGCTGCTGCGCCGCCGGGTCGAAGCCGGCGCCTCCTCGCCGGCCGAGACCGGCCGCGCCGAGGTCGCCTCCGCCCTGGTGAAGGCCGACCGCGAACGCTTCAAAGCGACGCTGGCGAGCGCCCGGCGTGAGCTTGCGGTGCTGATGGGCGATGCGTCGGCGAAATTCGGCGAGGTCTCCGGCCGGTTCGACACCATGGGCAAGCCGCCGACGTTCCAGTCCGTGGTCGCCGCCATCGACGCCAATCCACAGCTGGCGCGCTGGACCGCGGTCTATGCGCAGCGCAATGCCGAGCTCTTGCTGGCGCGGCTCAAGCCCTATCCGGACGTGCGGATCGCGGCGGGCTGGCGTCACTACAGCGAGACCAATGACGATGCGGTGCGGCTCTCCCTCTCTGTGCCAATTCCCGTGTTCGACCAGAACCAGGGCAACATCCTCTCGGCGCAGGAAAGCCTCGCCAAGACCAAGGCCGAGCGCGAGGCCAATCGCAACGCGCTGATCGTGATCGCCGGCCGCGCCTACGATTCGCTGCAGGGCTCGCTGCGCGAGCTCGCGATGCTGCGCGAGACCGCGATCCCCAAGGCCGTCGAGGCGTCCGAGGCGATCTCGCAAGGCTATGGCCAGGGCCGCTTCACCCTGCTGGAGGTGCTCGATGCCCAGGCGAGCGTGACCCAGGCGCGGCTGCGCGAGCAGGAGGCGCTGCAGAGCTTTCACGCCGGCGTTGCGACCATCGAAGGTCTCGTCGGCAACCCCTTCACGCTGGCGCGGGAGAGCGCACGATGAAGATCCCCTCCATTATTCTCGTGGCCGTCGTTGCCGCCGCGCTCGGCGCTTACGGCTATTCCCTGCTCGCGCCGGCGAAGCCTGCACCCAGCGCGCATGCCGAGCATTCCGAGCCGAGGAAGCCGAACGACCATGTCGAGCAGGACGAGCACGGCGCCGACCGCATCCGCATCTCCGACGTGAAGCTGGCGGCCGCCGGTGTGGTGCTGGCGGAGGCTGCGGGCGCGACGCTGACCGACACGCTCGCCTTCAACGGCATTCTGCGCACCAACCAGGAAGCCGTGGTGCAGGTGACGCCGCGCTTTCCGGGCCTCGCCAAATCCATCCAGAAGCGCATCGGCGACAAGGTCGGCAAGGACGATCTGCTCGCCGCGATCGAGAGCAACCAAAGCCTCACCGTCTACGAGCTGAAGGCGCCCATTGCCGGCACCGTCATCGAGCGGCAGATCTCGCTCGGTGAATACGCCTCCGAACAGAAGCCTGCCTTCGTCGTCGCGGACCTCTCCACCATCTGGGTCGACCTGTCGATCTACCGGCAGGATCTCCGCCGCGTCCGTCTCAACGACGAGGTGCTGATCGATCCCGACGACGGTCGCGGCGAGATCAAGGGCACGATCTCCTACATGGCGCCGATCGGCTCGAGCGAAACGCAGACCGCGCTCGCCCGCGTGGTGCTGCCCAATGCGGACGGGCGCCTACGGCCCGGCCTGTTCGTCACCGCGCGGTTGATCCTCGCCGCCCGCGACGTCGCGGTCGCGGTGCGCCGGAGCGCGATCCAGACGCCGGAGAACAAGACGATCGTGTTCGTACGCGAGGACGGCGACAAGATCGAGGCGCGGCCCGTGGAAACAGGCGATTCCGATTCGCGCCACGTCGAGATCAAGGCGGGCCTTTCGGCCGGCGAGCGTTACGTCGCCGAGAACAGCTTCGTCGTGAAGGCGGAGATGGGCAAGGGCGAGGCCGAACATGATTGAGCGCCTCATCGCCGTCTCGCTACACCAGCGCTGGCTGGTCCTCCTGCTCGCGCTCGGCGCTGTCGCTTTCGGAGTTTGGAATTTCCAGCGGCTGCCGATCGACGCGGTGCCTGACATCACCAACGTCCAGGTCCAGATCAACACCCGCGCGCCCGGCTATTCGCCGCTCGAGACCGAGCAGCGCATCACCTTCCCGGTCGAGACCGCGATGGGCGGCCTGCCGAAGCTCGACTACACCCGCTCGCTGTCGCGTTACGGCCTCAGCCAGGTCACGGTCGTCTTCAAGGACGGCACCGACATCTACTTCGCCCGGCAGCTCGTCGGCGAACGCATCCAGCAGGTCAAGGACCAGCTGCCGGCGGGCGTCGAGGTCGCGATGGGCCCGGTCTCGACCGGCCTCGGCGAAATCTTTATGTATACCGTCGAGGCCAAGACGGACGACAAGGCGCGCGCGAAGACGCAAGGCGGCCACGATTATTCGCTGACCGATCTGCGCACCGTGCAGGATTGGATCATCCGTCCGCAGCTCCGCAACGTGCCTGGCGTGATCGAGGTCAACACCATCGGCGGCTTCGAGCGGCAGTTCCACGTGCTGCCGGACCCCGGCAAGCTGATGGCCTACCGGCTCCGCTTCCGCGACGTGATGACGGCGCTGGCCGCCAACAACGCCAATGTCGGCGCCGGCTATATCGAGCGCAACGGCGAGCAATATCTGGTTCGTTCGCCGGGCCAGGTCGGCAATATCAGCGAGATCCAGGACATCGTGATCGGCTCGCGCGGCGGGAATCCCGTCAGGATCAGGGACGTCGCAACCGTCACGGAAGGCCGCGATCTGCGCACGGGAGCTGCAACGCGCGATGGCGAGGAAACCGTGCTCGGCACCGCCATGCTGCTGATCGGCGAGAACAGCCGCAGCGTCGCCCGCCGGGTCGCGGCTCGTCTCGAGGAGATCGCCAAGTCGCTGCCCGACGGGGGCGTGACGCGGACCGTGTACGACCGCACTGACCTCGTCGAAGCCACCATTCGCACCGTCAAGAACAACATGCTGGAAGGCGCGGCCCTGGTGGTGGCCGTGCTGTTCCTGATCCTCGGCAACATCCGCGCGGCGCTGGTGGTGGCCAGCGTCATTCCGTTGTCCATGGCCATGACGATATCAGGCATGGTCGCGACGAAAGTGAGCGCCAACCTGATGAGCCTGGGCGCGATCGATTTCGGCATCATCGTCGACGGCGCCGTCATCATCGTCGAGAATTGCCTGCGCATGTTGGCCGCGGCGCAACGCGAGAAAGGCGGTCTGCTCACGACCGCCGAACGGCTGCGCGCGATCCTGCGCGGGTCGAGCGAGGTGATCAAGCCGAGCCTGTTCGGAACACTGATCATCGCCGTGGTCTATCTGCCCGTGCTGACGCTGACCGGAATCGAGGGCAAGATGTTCACGCCGATGGCGCTGACCGTGCTGATGGCGCTGGTCGCCGCCGTGCTGTTCTCCGTCACCTTCGTGCCGGCGGCGGTCGCCATCGTCGTCACCGGCAAGGTGTCCGAGCACGAAAACCTGTTCATGCGGATGGCCAAGCGCGCCTATCTCCCCCTGCTCCACCTTGCTATCGACAACCGGATTGCCGTCGCCCTCACGGCTGGACTCATCGTGACCGCGAGCGGCATCGCCGCCGCGCGGATGGGCGGCGAGTTCATTCCGAGCCTGGACGAAGGCGACGTCGCGCTGGCCTCGATCCGGATTCCCGGCACCAGCCTCACGCAATCGCTCGACCTGCAGAAGGCGCTGGAAAAGCGCGTCAAGCAAGTCCCTGAGGTCAAGGAGTTCTTCACCCGCATCGGCACCGCCGAGATCGCGACTGACCCGATGTCGCCGGCGCAGACCGACGGCTACATCATGCTCAAGCCGCGCGCCGAATGGCCTGACCCGGGCAAGCGGAAATCGGACGTGATCGAGGCCATCGAGCATGCCGCGGACGAGATTCCCGGCAGCGCCTATGAAATCTCCCAGCCGATCCAGTTCCGTGTCAACGAGCTGATCTCCGGCGTGCGCACCGACGTCGGCGTCAAGATCTTCGGCGACGATCTCGACATCCTGCAAGGCGCCGCCAAGCAGGTCGAGGCCGCGATCCGCGGCATCCGCGGCGCCAGCGACGTCAAGATCGAGCAGGTCGCGGGCCTGCCGATCCTCACCGTCCGCCTCGACCGCCAGGCGCTCGCGCGCTACGGCCTCAGCGTCGGCGAGGTGCAGGGCATCGTCGAGATCGCGGTCGGCGGCAAGTCGGCCGGCACGCTGTTCGAAGGCGATCGCCGTTTCGACATCGTCGTGCGCCTGCCGGAGCACCTGCGCGGCAATCTCGAGGCGATCCGGGCGATCCCGATCCCGCTGCCGCCCGGCGAGGACGTAGCAATCGGCGCAGCCGTTCGAACGGCGCTGGCCAGCTCTCCCCTCGCCCAGATGCGCTACGTGCCGTTGTCGTCGGTCGCCACCGTGGACGCGACGCCGGGGCCGAACCAGATCAGCCGCGAGAACGGCAAGCGGCGGATCGTCGTCACCGCCAATGTCCGCGCCCGCGACCTCGGCTCCTTCGTGGCCGAGGCCGAAGCGGCGGTGGCCGAGAAGGTCAAGCTGCCGGCTGGTTACTTCATCGGCTGGGGCGGCCAGTTCGAGCAATTGGTCTCGGCAACCAAGCGGCTGATGATCGTGGTGCCGGTGGCCCTGCTCCTGGTGTTCCTGCTGCTGTTCATGGGGATGGGATCGGCTGCGGATGCGGCGCTGGTGTTCTCCGGCGTGCCGCTGGCGCTGACCGGCGGCGTTGCGGCGCTGCTGCTGCGCGACATCCCGCTATCGATCAGCGCCGGCGTCGGCTTCATCGCGCTGTCGGGCATCGCCGTTCTCAATGGTCTCGTCATCATCGCCTTCATCGAGCGTCTGCGCCGCGAAGGACGCACCATCGCGGAGGCCGTGCGCGAAGGCGCGCTGACGCGGCTGCGCCCGGTGCTGATGACCGCCCTCGTCGCCTCGCTCGGCTTCGTGCCGATGGCGCTCGCCACCGGCGCCGGCGCCGAGGTGCAGCGGCCGCTCGCGACCGTGGTGATCGGGGGCATCATCTCCTCGACCATCCTGACGCTGCTGGTGCTACCGGCGCTCTACGTGCTGTTCCGCCGTGACGTGGCACACGAAACGCCTACAATGGCGCTTGATTTGGCGGCGTCCGGGGAGCGCTAGAATTGGGCAGCCACGACCACCACGGTCATCACCACCATGGTCATGCAGACCATTCGCATGACCATGGCCACGACCAAGGTCACGCGCACAATCATGGCCATGGTGATCATGGTCATGGGCCCGGCCATGTCCACACGCCCGCCAATTTCGGCAAGGCGTTCGCGCTCGGCATTGCGCTCAACACCGCGCTGGTCGCCGCCGAGGCGGTCTACGGGTATATCGGCAATTCCACCGCCCTGCTCGCCGATGCCGGCCATAATTTGTCCGACGTGCTCGGCCTCGTCATCGCCTGGGGCGCCTCGATCGCAGCCCGCCGCGCGCCCAGCGGCCGCTTCACCTACGGTTTTCGCGCCTCCACCATCCTGGCGGCGCTGGCCAATGCGGTGTTCCTGCTGGTCGCGACCGGCGCGATCGGCTGGGAGGCGATCCTGCGCCTGCGCGAGCCCGAGCCGGTCGCCGGCGTCACCGTGATGGTGGTCGCTGGCATCGGCATCCTCATCAACAGCTTCACCGCCCTGCTGTTCGCAAGCGGGCGCAAGGACGACATCAACATCGAAGGCGCCTATTTGCACATGGCGGCGGACGCCGCGGTCTCGCTCGGCGTCGTGATCTCGGCCGCGCTGATCATCTGGAGTGGCTGGCTCTGGCTCGATCCCGTCACCAGCCTCGTCATCTGCGCCACCATCCTGTGGAGCACGACCAGCCTCTTGCGCGGCTCCATCGACATGTCGATGGCGGCCGCCCCCAAGGGCACCGATCTCGCCGCGATCCGGGCGTTCCTGCTGGCGCGGCCGGGCGTCTCGGGGATTCACGATCTCCACGTCTGGCCGATCTCAACCACCGAGACGGCGCTGACCTGCCATCTCGTGATGCCCGCAGGCAGCGCCGATGCATTCCTGATGGAGACCGCGCAGATGCTGAAGGCCTCCTTCCGCATCGGCCACACCACGCTTCAGATCGAGACGCATCCGGACAACGGCTGCGCGCTGGCGCCGGATGATGTGGTGTGAGGGCTTCTCACCGTCACCCTGAGGTGGCCGCTTCTTCAGCGGCCCTCGAAGGGCGACGGCCCGACTGCATCTCGGCCGTTCATCCTTCGAGGCTCCCAGCGCGATGCTCCGCATCGCGCCACTCGCACCTCAGGATGACGGATCTGATAGGGCCGCAAGCTTCGAGGATCGCTGCCGCTATCCCGTCTTCGCCGTCACGATCCAGATCGCGCCCTGCAGCGTCACGCTCTGCCCCTTCAGAAACGGCGCGAGCATCTCGCGGATCGACGCCTTGGCGGCCGCGTATGTCTCCGGCGGATGGCCCTGGAGCGCACGGCTGGCCGGGCCGATCTGAAGCGCGCCGTCGACCGCCGCATCGAGCCCGCCGCCGATCGCGACGTCCATCGGAAGATCATAGGGCTCCATCGCCACGTCGACGAAGCCCGCGCCTTTGAGGATGCGCGTCACGCGCTCTTCCGAGGCGAAAGCGAACGGGCCCGGCTCCTCCGGCCCGACCGGCGGCATCTTCGGCACGTGCTTGTAGACCGCCATCAACGGCGCCATCATCCACGGGTTTTGCTTCGGCTCGCGCCAGCAGGCGAAGGCGAGCCGCCCGGTCGGCTTCAGCGCACGCCGCAGATTGGTGAAGGAGGCAACGGGATCGGCGAAGAACATCACGCCGAAGCGCGAGGCCAGGAGATCGAAGCTCGCCGGCTCGAACGGATACACCGTCGCGTCCGCCAGCACGAAATCGAGCGGCAGGCCTTTTGGCGCAAACGCGCGCGCCTGCGACAGCATCGGCTCGGACACATCGAGGCCGAGCGCAAATCCATTCGGCGCGACCGCCCTCGCGAAGGCAAAAGTCGTCGCGCGGGAGCCGCAACCGACATCGAGAACGCGCTCGCCCGGCGTCACGCCGGCGCGGTCGATCAGCACATCGGCGATGGGTCCGAGCAGGTTCTCCTGCGCCGCATGGCGATCGGCCCAGCGCTGCCCGCTCGGCCCGTTCCAATAGGCGATCTGGTCGGCGTTCTGCTCGTGTCCGCTCGGTTGTTGCATAGTGTCCCCGTCATTCCCATCCGCGCAATACCCGCCGCCACCGCGGCCCACCCGCATGCACCGGCACAGCGGCGATATCACGTCGGGACGCTCGGCGCACTCTTTCCGGTCCGCGAAACCGCAAGCGACAGGGCAAATCGTCTGTAACTGTACCGGCTGCCGTCCTGTCCGGTCGGGACAAAGCGGGCTTCTCCGTGCGCATTGCGGCCGCATTGGTTTCACCGAACGGCCACATCGGAATCAGATGCCAACCAGATTTGGTCGATAGGCTTCGCCGTTCCTCAAACCGGAAAGGCATGACCATGCGCAGCTTCACGGCATCCGTCATCGTTGCGGCTCTCTCCCTGGGCACACCGGCCCTCGTGCAGGCGCAGGGCACCTCGTCACAGCCCGGCTCGGAACAGCCGTCCACACAGTCCAGCACGGTGATCCGGAGCATCCAAGTTGTGGACGTCAAGGAATTGCAGCCCGCCGTTCGCGCGAAGGTCGATGAACTCGTGGCGCAAACGAGCGACAAGGACATCCAATCGCTTCGGCAGTCCATCGACGCCACGCCGCAGGCCGCCTCCGTGCTCAAGGCCAAGGGCTTGAGCTCGTCACAAGTCGTCGCGATCAACATCGCCGACGGCGTCCTGACGATGTTCACCAAGACGGCCTGACACCAGACCGGCGTTTCGAGGCCTCGCAGCGGGCGGCGAGCACCGTCGTCGCCGCCCCGGCCGGACCTGAAGATCCGCGCGACGAAGCAGGATTGCCCTGCAGCGCGCCTGCTGCAGTCCGCTCGTATCCGGCATGAAAACCCGGCTTGACCCGCGAATTGGAGCCAGCTCGCGGCGCGCTCGGCTCTTGCTTCGGCACCCGCCGGGGCGCTAAAGAGGCGCACTTGAAGGCGCATTTGGGCGGTTAGCTCAGCTGGTTAGAGCATCTCGTTTACACCGAGAGGGTCCGCGGTTCGAATCCGTGACCGCCCACCAGCCTTCGCCTGCTTCGCAGGCTACGGCTTTGCAAGCCAGCCGTGGCGCTCATGGCGCGAAGCTGGCGAAGGCTGCCACGCCGAAGCCGTTTGGCGAAGGCGCGCTTTTCGCGTCGAGCTTCGGCCCCGCAATCTCAGCCTTCAATCCTGCGGTCGCCCTGGCAGCAGCGGGACCGCGTCGATCCAGACTGCTGCGGACTGGCACCAGATCTGCCGCACCGGCCTCAGCGCATCGCGCTGGCGGATCGAGCCCCAACGGATGCCCCAATCGTCGGCCTGGTCGCCCTCGCCGCTGGTGAACAGCGGCGAACCGCAGTCGCCGCAGAAATGCTGGAAGCGCATCCGGCCGTTGTCGCCGCGCTTGCCGTAGACCTTGGGCGCGCCGGCGGTGAGCTTGACGTCGGCGCTGGTACAGATGGCTGTCACGCGGAATGGCGAGCCGGTCAGCGTCTGGCAATCGGTGCAGTGACAGACCGAGACCGTCTCCGGGTCGATGTCGGCCTCGAAGGTGATCTTGCCGCAATGGCACTGTCCGTCGATGTGCATTGCCTCCTCCCCTTGCCCAAACAAAAACGGCGCCCGAAGGCGCCGTTTTATCATCTTTCGCTGAAACCTAGTGAGCGGTCAGGCCGCCGGCGGCTTCATCGCCGTCCGGCTTCACCGTCACCTTGGTGTCCTCCTCCCAGACGATCGGCGTCGGCTTCTTCACCAGCGCCTTGGCGATGACGTCGTCGAGACGGGAGACCGGGATGATCTCCATACCGCCCTTGATCGCATCGGAAATCTCCGTGAGATCCTTGGCGTTGTCCTCGGGGATCAGCACCGTCTTGATGCCGCCGCGGGCCGCAGCCAGCAGCTTCTCCTTGAGGCCGCCGATCGGCAGCACGCGGCCGCGCAGCGTGATCTCGCCGGTCATCGCGACATCGTGGCGGACCGGGATGCCGGTCATGACCGAGATGATCGCGGTGGCCATGGCGACGCCCGCGGACGGACCATCCTTCGGCGTCGCGCCTTCGGGCACGTGCACGTGGATGTCGCGGCGGTCGAACATCGGCGGCTCGATGCCGTAGTTGATCGCGCGCGAGCGGACGTAGGACGCCGCCGCCGAGATCGACTCCTTCATCACGTCACGCAGATTGCCCGTGACCGTCATCTTGCCCTTGCCGGGCATCATGACGCCTTCGATGGTCAGCAGCTCGCCGCCGACATCGGTCCAGGCAAGGCCGGTGACGATGCCGACCTGCGGCTCGCTCTCGATCTCGCCGAAGCGGTACTTCGGCACGCCGAGCAGCTCTTCCAGAGTCTTCTCGGTGACCTTGACCGCCTTCTTCTTGGAGATCATCAGCTCCTTCACCGCCTTGCGGGCGAGTGTGGAGAGCTCACGCTCCAGATTACGCACGCCCGCTTCGCGTGTGTAGCGGCGGATCAACAGCAGCAGCGCGTCGTCGTCGATCGAGAACTCCTTGGAGTCCAGGCCGTGCTTGGACACCGCGTTCGGGATCAGATGCTTGCGCGAGATCTCGACCTTCTCGTTCTCGGTGTAGCCCGCGATCCGGATGATCTCCATGCGATCCATCAGCGGGCCCGGAATATTGAGCGTATTCGCGGTCGTGATGAACATCACGTTGGACAGATCGTAGTCGACCTCGAGATAGTGGTCGTTGAAGGTCCCGTTCTGCTCGGGGTCCAGCACCTCGAGCAGCGCCGAGGACGGATCGCCGCGGAAGTCGGCGCCCATCTTGTCGATCTCGTCCAGCAGGAACAGCGGATTGGACGACTTGGCCTTGCGCATCGACTGGATGATCTTGCCGGGCATCGAGCCGATATAGGTGCGGCGGTGACCGCGGATCTCGGCCTCGTCGCGCACGCCGCCGAGCGACACGCGCACGAACTCGCGGCCCGTAGCCTTCGCGATCGACTTGCCGAGCGAGGTCTTGCCGACGCCGGGAGGCCCGACCAGGCACAGGATCGGTCCCGTCAGCTTGTTCGCGCGCGACTGCACGGCGAGATACTCGACGATGCGTTCCTTGACCTTTTCAAGCCCATAGTGATCGGAGTCCAGGATGGCTTGCGCCTGCTCCAGATCCTTCTTCACCTTGGACTTCTTGTTCCACGGGATCGACAGCAGCCAATCCAGATAGTTGCGCACGACGGTCGCTTCCGCAGACATCGGCGACATCTGGCGCAGCTTCTTCAATTCATGCTGCGCCTTCTCGCGCGCTTCCTTGGAGAGCTTGGTCTTGGAGATCTTCTCTTCGAGATCGGCGAGCTCGTCGCGACCATCGTCGTCCCCGAGTTCCTTCTGGATCGCCTTCATCTGCTCGTTGAGATAATACTCGCGCTGGGTCTTCTCCATCTGGCGCTTGACGCGCGAGCGAATGCGCTTCTCGACCTGCAGCACCGAGATCTCGCTCTCCATCAGGCCCAGCACCTTCTCGAGGCGCGTGGTGACGGACAGCGTCTCCAGGATGCCCTGGCGATCGGCGATCTTGACCGCAAGATGCGAGGCAACGGTGTCGGCGAGCTTGGCGAAATCGGTGATCGCCTGCACGACGCCGACGACCTCGGCCGAGATCTTCTTGTTGAGCTTCACATAGCTCTCGAAGTCGGACACGACCGAGCGCGCCAGAGCTTCCGCCTCGACCGACTTCGCATCGGTGTCGGCGAGCGCGACGGCGGTCGCTTCATAGTAGTCGGCGCGATCGGTGTACTTCGCCACGCGCGCACGCTCGAGCCCTTCGACCAGCACCTTCACGGTGCCGTCAGGGAGCTTCAAAAGCTGCAGCACGCTGGCAAGCGTACCGGTCTCGTAAATGGCATCGGGCGCCGGATCATCGTCGGACGCGTTCTTCTGCGTCGCGAGCATGATCAGCGCATCGTTCTTCATCACCTCTTCCAGCGCGCGGATCGACTTCTCGCGGCCGACGAAGAGCGGAACGATCATGTGCGGGAAGACTACGATGTCGCGCAGCGGCAGCACTGGATAGGCGTGCGTTTCGCCATGGACGATGGTTGGCCGGGGTTTCGGATTAGTCATGGCCTTTTCCTTTTGCTTTGCCCCCTTGCACGCAGCCCGCCATGCTCATGCGCAACCGCCACAAGGTGCCGAGGTGATCCGCAAGACCGGTCGGTCCTTTGCAAGTTGGACCGGCTCGCCGGATCGGAACTGAGGCGAATCTGGAAGAGAATTTTCGCTCGCCGCCGACATTAGGTGGCTATCGACCGGGGGGGTGTCAAGTCATTGAAAAACGCGCGCCATCAGGCGCTTACGCAACGCGACAAGCGACGCAACACCGGCTGCGGAGATGAACTTCCGCAGCCCACTTTGAGGAGACAATTGGAGCGTTCCAGCGCCGCAAATCAGGCGCTGGCGTTCTCGACGGCGCGATCGGACCGATCGGCGTAGATGTAGAGCGGACGCGCCGTTCCTTCCACGACTTCGCGGGAAATAACGACTTCTTCCACACCTTCCAGGCCCGGCAGGTCGAACATGGTCTCGAGCAGGATCGCCTCGAGGATCGAACGCAGGCCGCGCGCGCCGGTCTTGCGCTCGATCGCCTTGCGGGCGACCGCGCCAAGCGCCTCGTCGGCGAAGGTCAGCTCGATGTTCTCCATCTCGAACAGCCGCTGGTACTGTTTCACCAGTGCGTTCTTCGGCTCGGTGAGGATCTTCTTCAGCGAGTTCTCGTCCAAATCCTCGAGCGTCGCCACGACCGGCAGACGGCCGACGAATTCCGGGATGAGGCCGTACTTCAGGAGGTCCTCAGGCTCGACGTGACGGAAGATCTCGCCGGTACGGCGATCCTCCGGCGCCATCACCTGGGCCGCGAAACCGATCGAGGTCGACCGGCCGCGCGCCGAAATGATCTTCTCAAGGCCCGCGAACGCACCACCGCAGATGAACAGGATGTTGGTGGTATCCACCTGCAGGAACTCCTGCTGCGGATGCTTGCGGCCGCCCTGCGGCGGGACCGAAGCCACCGTGCCTTCCATGATCTTGAGCAGCGCCTGCTGCACGCCCTCACCCGACACGTCGCGCGTGATCGAGGGATTGTCGGACTTGCGGCTGATCTTGTCGATTTCGTCGATGTAGACAATGCCGCGCTGGGCGCGCTCGACATTGTAGTCGGCGGCCTGGAGCAGCTTCAGGATGATGTTCTCGACGTCCTCGCCGACATAGCCGGCCTCGGTCAGCGTCGTCGCATCGGCCATGGTGAATGGCACGTCCAGGATGCGGGCGAGCGTCTGCGCGAGCAGCGTCTTGCCCGAGCCGGTCGGACCGATCAGCAGGATGTTCGACTTGGCGAGCTCGACGTCGTTGTGCTTGGTCTGGTGGTTGAGGCGCTTGTAGTGGTTGTGCACCGCGACCGACAGGACCTTCTTCGCATGGCTCTGACCGATCACGTAGTCGTCCAGGACCTTGCAGATTTCCTTCGGCGTCGGAATGCCGTCGCGCGACTTGACCAGCGAGGACTTGTTCTCCTCGCGGATGATGTCCATGCAGAGCTCGACGCACTCGTCGCAGATGAAGACCGTGGGACCCGCGATCAGTTTGCGGACTTCGTGCTGGCTCTTGCCGCAGAACGAGCAATATAGCGTGTTCTTGGAGTCGCTCGTGCCGACCTTACTCATTCATGTCTCCGTCCGCGGTTCGATCCCGTTCCGCTCGATCGCTCCATTCCGACACGATGGTCGGCATGAAGCTTAAGTAGAGCAAATTCTGTACCAAAAAAGACCCTACGCCTTACATCCCGTGCGAATCACGGTCACTCGATTCTCCGCGATCATAGCCGATCAATCGTAGCCAACCATGCTGTCACCCGACTATCAAGAATTCGCTAATCGGGGGTCGCCGGCTACCCGTGACAATACCGTGATTTCCGGCCTTGGCACGGGCGAAGTGACCGAAATCACGACGGCGTTGCTGGATTGCCACGAAAAACAAGCACGAAAGCGGAACTTTCTGCTTGCCGCAGGGCGCAAAACTGGCGTTTTGCAAGCGCGCACGCGTCCATAGCGTGAACACAACCTGAATGGGGCAACGGACGATCCCAAGGGGACCATGGGATCGTCGTCACACTCCAGTAGTGTTACGGGGCCTTCGCCGGCGCGGCTTCCTCGGCGCGCTTATCGATGACCTTGTCGACCAGGCCGAACTCCTTGGCGTCGTTCGCGGTCAGGAACTTGTCGCGTTCCAACGCATCCTCGATCGACTTGTAGGTCTGACCGGTGTGCTTCACGTAGATCTCGTTGAGCCGCTTCTTCAGGTTCAGGATTTCCTGAGCGTGCAGCATGATGTCGGTGGCCTGGCCCTGGAAGCCGCCGGATGGCTGGTGCACCATGATGCGCGCGTTCGGCAGCGAGAAGCGCATGTCCTTCTCGCCGGCGGCGAGCAGCAGCGAGCCCATCGAGGCGGCCTGTCCCGTGCACAGCGTCGAAACCGGCGGGCGGATGAACTGCATGGTGTCGTAGATCGCAAGGCCCGACGTCACCACGCCGCCCGGCGAGTTGATGTACATCGAGATCTCCTTCTTCGGATTTTCCGCCTCAAGGAACAACAGCTGCGCGACGATCAGCGTCGACATGCCGTCCTCGACCGGACCGGTCACGAAGATGATGCGCTCCTTCAGGAGGCGCGAGAAAATGTCGTAGGCGCGCTCGCCACGGTTGGTCTGCTCGACCACCATGGGCACGAGGTTCATGTAGGTTTCAACCGGATCGCGCATGAGTCACCTAGGGTTTCGGAGACGGACATCGCCGGGCAGGCTTGCCAGTTGGCTGGATTTGCCGGAAGGCGAATGGACGTCCTGTGATGCAGGAACTTGGGTAAGAAGCAGAAGGCGTAGCGACAGATATAGCCCAATTCGCTTCTGACAAGTGCGGAGCGCATTAAGGCTTAATCCGTCGGGCAGTTGAAGCTGATTCGCACAAAGAGGCCCAGCCGGCCATCTGGCTAGCTGGGCCTCTTCGCGGATCATCCTTAATAGATGGCTGCCCCCCGATCCCAATCCTCGCTCGAAAGCGCTCTGGCGGCCTCAGGCTGCGGTCTTTTCCGCCTCGTCGTCCTTGTAGAGGTCCTCGCGCGAGACCTTCTTCTCGGTCACGTTGGCAAGCTCGAGGATGAAGTCGACGACCTTGTCCTCATAGATCGGGGCCCGAAGCTGGGCCAACGCCTGGGCGTTGTTGCGGTAATAATCCCAGACCTCCTTTTCGCGGCCGGGCATCGAGCGCGCACGCTCGATCACGGCGCGGCCGACCTCGTCGTCGGTCACGGTGATCTTGTTCTTCTCGCCGATCTCGGAGAGCACGAGGCCGAGGCGCACGCGGCGGTCGGCGATCTTGCGGTACTCTTCCTTGGCTTTGTCCTCAGTGGTGTCCTCGTCGGCAAAGGTCTTACCGGCGGAGTCCATTTCGGCCTTGACCGAGTTCCACATCAGATTGAACTCCTCGTCGACCAGCGACGGCGGCGCCTCGAAGCGATGCGCTTCGTCGAGACGGTCAAGCAGCGCGCGCTTGACGCGCTGGCGCGTCGCAGTGGCGAACTCGGCGGACAGACGCTCGCGCGCGGCTTCCTTCAGCTTATCCAGGGATTCCAGACCGAGCGTCTTGGCGAACTCGTCATCGATCGCAAGATCCTGCGGCGCCTCGATCCGCGTTGCAGTGGTCTCGAACTCGGCGGGCTGGCCGGCGAGCTTGTCGTTCATGTAGTTCTTGGGGAACGACACTTTCAGCGTGCGGGTCTCATTGGCGCCGATGCCGATCAGCTGCTCCTCGAACCCCGGAATAAAGGTGTTGGAGCCGATCACGACCTGGATGCCTTCGCCGGTGCCGCCCTCGAAGACTTCGCCGTTGATGCTGCCCTTGAAGTTGATGGTGACGCGGTCGCCGGAGGCGGCCTTCTCGCCATCCGCCTTCGCCGCGTAGCCGCGGTTGGAATCAGCGATGCGCTTGATCGCCTCGTCGACGTCGGCGTCGGCGACTTCGGCGACAGGCTTCTCGACCTGGAACGACTTGAAGTCGGCGAGCGCGATCGCCGGCACCACTTCGATCGCGACCGTGTAGGTCAGATCGGTCTTGCCGCTCAGCAGCTCCTCGACCTCGGCCTGCTCGCTCGGCATGGTGATCTTCGGCTCGGTCGCAAGGCGGAAACCGCGCTCGGAGAACAGCTGCGTGTTGGTGTCGCGGATGGTCTGGTCGATGGTCTCGGCCATCACCGAGCGGCCATAGACCTTCTTCAGGTGCGAGACCGGCACCTTGCCGGGGCGGAAGCCGTTGATGCGAACCTTGTCCTTGAGGTCAACGAGCTTGGCACCGGCCTTGGCGTCGAGATCAGACGCGGGAACGCTGATCTTGAACTCGTGCTTCAAACCTTCCGAGAGGGTCTCTGTGACCTGCATGGCGTCCAATCTTCTTTTCGTTCGGTCCCGGCGCGCATGCGTCGGGACGCTGTCGTTAATCGATCCGGCGCGAGGCAAACGCCTCACCGCCGGTGGTTCATCGAACCGGCTTCATGCGGACAAAATCCGCGCAGAAGCGGTCCTCGTAATCCGTGCAAACGCGATAAGCGCTTGGTGCGGGCGGAGGGACTCGAACCCCCACAACTTTCGTCACTGGAACCTAAATCCAGCGCGTCTACCAGTTCCGCCACGCCCGCGTGAAGTTGCATCTAGACCGGCCGCGATGCCGCGGGCGGCCGGGCTTATAGCATGTGCCTGACTGTTCGCAGCAAAAAAATGGCCTGATGGAGGCAGGCTTCAAGTAGGCACGGCGGCTGGACTTATCCAGCGTGGCGTGGTCGGGATCGTGACATGAAACCGCGGATCTTTGACCCTCATCGGCGCGAGGTTCTGGCTGGGCTTGGAGCGTCGGCGGTCGGGCTGATCGCGGGCGGCGCAGGCCCGCTCGTGACCGCCCAGCTCGCTCTTCAGGCCAGAGCAGCAACGCTGGCCCTCAAGCCCGCTCAGCCGGCTATACCAATCTGGGAGCTGGCCGCCGTAAGCCATCTCAAGGACGTCCGTCTCAAGCGTGGCGACCGCTGTGAGATGGTGTTTCGGAACGACCTCCCTGTCCCGCTTGCGCCAGTCTGGTACGGGCTGAATGGCGCGGTCCCGGCCGCCCCGCTGCGGGGGCGCGCGCCCGCCCCGCCAAGCGCGGTCGAAACCTCAATTATTTCAATACCTCACGCTGGAACCCTGCTGGCCGACTTCCGCCTGTTCGAGGACGGCCTGAAGCAGCCCGCGCGCCCGCTCCCGATCATTGCGGCTGAGACCGGCCCTGAAGTCGTCGACCATGACGAGGTGCTGTTGATCGAGGAATGGCGTCTGCGGCCGGATGGCACCGCGGTCCCGCCGGGCCAGGACCCGACGGGCACGACCCCGCTCTATACCGTCAACGGGCAGACTTCATTCGAACTCTCAGCCTTAGGCCATCAGCGGCTGCGGCTGCGCTTCATCAATGGCTCCCAACGCACTGTTCTGGCGATCAAATTGGAGGGCCATGACGTTCAGGTGATGGCCCTTGACGGCCAGCCCGCCGAGCCGTTCCCGGCGCGCAACGGGGCGCTGGTGCTGGCCCCCGGCGCACGGGCCGACGCCGTTGTGGATGCGGCCACATCGGCCGCATTCCTGCTGCATGACGGCAAGGAGGCCCGCCAGGTGGGCGGCCTGAAGATGTCAGGCCAGCTGGAGCGGCGCGCACCGCTCGCGCCGCCGCAGCCACTCCCCCCGAACGACCTGCCCGAGAAGCTCGATCTGAAAGGTGCCCTGCGGTTCGATGTCGCGCTCGGCGCGCCTGATTCCGGCTGGGCGCGGCCTGCAAGCTTTTCCACGGCGTCTGCCCCCGCCTTCCGCGCCAAACCCGGCCGCACCGTCGTGCTCGCCCTGAAGAACCTCGGCCCCATCGCGACCGTGTTCCACCTGCACGGTCATCCGTTCCGCCTGCTCGACAAGCTCGACGACGGCTGGAAGCCGTACTGGCTCCACACGCTCGCAATCGAACCCGGCCAGACCCAGCGCATCGCCTTCGCCGCGACCGCACCCGGACGATGGCTGATCGAATCCGTCGTGACCGACTGGGCCGCGCCGCGGCTGGTGCGCTGGTACGCGGTGGAGTGAGCTATGCACGCGCTCGGCTTCGTCGCGTGGGCAAAGGCGTTCTTCGCGCAGTGCCCACCATTTTCCTTATGCCGGCAAACATGGTGCGCACGCTTGGCTTTGCCACCTACTGGGCCGGAACGCAGTCAAGCGACTTATTGGCCCGGCCGCCTCCAACAGTAGCGGGCATCGGGCTCCCGCTCCTCATTCCGTGCCCCATCGGTTTCCTCGATCAGCTTGAACCCGCGCGCCTCATAGAAGCGCCGCGCCGCCGCATTGCGCTGGAAGGTCCAGAGCTCCAGCCGATCGCTGGCGCCTTTGGCGATGTCGAGGAGCTCGCTGCCGACGCCGCGGCCTTGCGCGACCGGCAGCACGTAGAGCTGCTCGCCCCAGCCGTCGCGAAACGCGATGATCCCGCAAAGCTCATCGCCGTCGAAACGGCCCCACACGCGGCGCGTCGGAAAGACACGCTCACGATAGAACCAGCGGTCCTCGTCCGGTGTGTGCAGCCCGGCGAGCCACGGCATCGCCTGGTCAAACGCCATCCGATGGACGCCCGCGGCCATGTCCATGTCGGCGAGCGCGAGCTGCCTCAGCACTAGTATTCCACCCCGAGCACATCATAGATGCGCCGATGCACGGCCGGCAGGGTCTCGGTGAGATCCTCCGCGATGAGGCCCGGCCCGGCTTCGCTTGCCGCCTCGCCATGCATCCACACGCCGATGCAGGCGGCTTCGAACGACGGCACGCCCTGCGCCAGCAGGCCTGCGATGATGCCGGACAGCACATCGCCGGCGCCGGCGGTGGCCAGCCAGGGCGGCGCGTTGACGGCGATGGTGGCGCGGCCGTCGGGCGCGGCGATGGTGGTATCCGGCCCCTTCAGGAGCACGACGGCTCCGCAACGCTCGGCGGCGGCACGCACGCGCTCGAGCTTGGAGCGGCCGGGGTGCTTGTTGCTGAGGTCGGAGAACAGGCGCGGAAACTCGCCCTCGTGCGGCGTCAGCACGACTGCATTGTCCTGTGACGACTTGATCGATTCGAACAGCCGCTCGGGCTTTGCGGCAAAGCTGGTCAGCGCATCCGCATCCAGCACCAGATGCCGCTGCGCCGACAGCGCGGCGTGAACGAAGTCGCAGGTGCGTTCACCGACACCAGCGCCGGGGCCGATCATGCAGGTGTTGTAGCGCTTGTCGCCGAGCAGGTCGCCGAACTCGATCGCGGTGTCGACGGCGCGCACCATCACCGCAGTCAGTGCGCTCGCATTGATCGCGAGCGCATCGCGTGGGCTCGCCAATGTCACAAGACCCGCACCGGCGCGCAGCGCGCCGCGTGCGGCGAGCCGCGCAGCACCGGTCGCCGCTGCATCGCCGGAGACCGCCAGCACGTGGCCGCGCGCATATTTGTGGCCGTCGATGCGCGGCACCGGGAAGGCGGCGCCCCAGACATCCGGATCGTTCTCGAAGGTCTGCGGCGCGATCTCGTCCAGCACCTGCGGGTCGATGCCGATGTCGGCGACGCGCACGCGGCCGCAATGCATCCGGCCCGGCAGCAGCAAATGTGCCGGCTTCTTGCGAAAGAAGGTGACGGTCTCGGCAGCATTCACGGCCGCGCCCATCACCGCCGCGCTGGTGCCGTTGATGCCGCTCGGCAGGTCGACCGCGAGCACTAGCGCGCCATTGGCGTTGATCGCCTCGATCATCTCCCGTGCCTCGCCATCGACGGGGCGGCTGAGGCCCGCGCCGAACAGCGCATCGATGATCAGCGCAGGTCTTCCGATCGCCTGCGGATTGAACGGCAGCACCGGGTGCTTCCAGCCGCGCGCGGCGGACGCCGCATCGCCCTGCAGCTGCTCGCGCTCGCACATCAGGATCACCGAGCCCTCCCGCCCCTGGGCGGCGAGCTCGGCGGCTGCGACAAAACCGTCGCCACCATTGTTGCCGGGGCCAGCCACGATCAGGATCGGCCCCTCCTCCACCAGCGCCTGGGCGGCCTCGGCGACCGCCTGGCCCGCGCTCAGCATCAGCTTGAAGCCGGGCGTGCCGGCCGCGATGGTGAGCTGGTCCGCCCGCTGCATTTCGGCGTTGGTCAGAACTTCCATGCCATTTCCCTAGTACAATCGCCTTTTCAACAGGCATCTTCAGCGTCGGCGCGGCGCGCGGAACAACGATCTGCATATATATTGAACCGTTTGCCTATTTCGTAGTCTTCGGTATTTTGTGCAGGCCGGCGCCGCCGTCAGAGATGCTCGTTAAAAGGCTGATAACGCTCCGATAATCAGGGCATTTGCAACTTGGCATAGACCCTGCTTTCGAGGAAGCCGCTTCGGTTCGTCGTGCTCACTGGCGTTTATCAGGGTGTCGCCGGCCGTTGTCGCCGGACAGGTCAGGACTCCCGGCATAGCGAAGACAAGATCGTGCGTGAAGAAAAGCGCATCCTGACGAAGACGTTACTATTTGATCGAAAGGCCGGGAGGCGCGCAGTGAAGAAAATCGAAGCCATCATCAAGCCATTCAAGCTCGACGAGGTGAAGGAAGCGCTTCAGGAAGTCGGCCTTCAGGGCATCACCGTCACCGAGGCCAAGGGCTTTGGTCGGCAGAAGGGTCACGCCGAGCTCTACCGCGGCGCCGAATACATCGTCGACTTCCTGCCCAAGGTGAAGAT
Organism: Bradyrhizobium guangxiense; assembly: GCF_004114915.1. NCBI lineage: Bacteria > Pseudomonadati > Pseudomonadota > Alphaproteobacteria > Hyphomicrobiales > Nitrobacteraceae > Bradyrhizobium > Bradyrhizobium guangxiense. Next base: position 3,628,413 of record NZ_CP022219.1, read on the forward strand.
CGAGATCGTGATCGGCGACGATCTGGTCGAACGTGCCATCGACGCGATCCGCCGCGCCGCGCAAACCGGGCGTATCGGCGACGGTAAGATCTTCGTCTCCAACATCGAAGAGGCGATCCGCATCCGAACCGGCGAATCCGGGCTGGACGCTATCTGAGCCGGGTGCTATCCCGCATTTTGCGACACTCCGACTAGAAATAAGGCTGCTTCGGCGGCCTGATTTCGTTTGTGCGGTCGCGCAAAACTCGCCCGAGCGAGAATAATTTTGCTCATCTAGAAACTGACCCGCAGAGCCAAAAGGGGTATGCATGAAGACCGCCAAAGACGTCCTGAAATCGATCAAGGACAACGACGTCAAGTACGTCGACCTGCGCTTCACCGATCCGCGCGGCAAGTGGCAGCATGTGACGTTCGACGTCAGCATGATCGATGAAGACATCTTCGCCGAAGGGACGATGTTCGACGGCTCCTCGATCGCCGGCTGGAAGGCGATCAACGAGTCCGACATGTGCCTGATGCCCGACCCGGTCACCGCGACGATCGACCCGTTCTTCGCCGAGACCACCATGGTCATCACCTGCGACGTGCTCGAGCCGACCACCGGCGAGCCCTACAACCGCGACCCCCGCGGCATCGCCAAGAAGGCCGAGGCCATGGTGAAGTCGATGGGCGTGGGCGACAGCGTGTTCGTCGGCCCCGAAGCCGAGTTCTTCGTGTTCGACGACGTGCGCTATTCGTCCGACCCCTACAAGACCGGTTTCCGCCTCGATTCCTCCGAGCTGCCAACCAATTCCGACACCGAATATGAGGGCGGCAATCTCGGCCACCGCATCCGCACCAAGGGCGGCTACTTCCCGGTTCCGCCGCAGGATTCGGTGCAGGACATGCGCTCGGAGATGCTCGGCGCCATGGCCAAGATGGGCGTCAAGGTCGAGAAGCACCATCACGAGGTCGCGTCCGCCCAGCACGAGCTCGGCATGAAGTTCGACACGCTGACGCTGATGGCCGACCACATGCAGATCTACAAGTACTGCATCCACCAGGTCGCCCACATCTACGGCAAGACCGCCACCTTCATGCCGAAGCCGGTCTATGGCGACAACGGCTCGGGCATGCACGTGCACCAGTCGATCTGGAAGGACGGCAAGCCGGTGTTCGCCGGCAACAAGTACGCCGACCTCTCGGAGACCTGCCTCCACTATATCGGCGGCATCATCAAGCACGCCAAGGCGATCAACGCCTTCACCAACCCGTCGACCAACTCCTACAAGCGTCTGGTCCCGGGCTATGAGGCTCCCGTGCTGCTCGCCTACTCCGCGCGCAACCGCTCCGCCTCCTGCCGCATCCCCTACACCGCTTCGCCGAAGGCCAAGCGCGTCGAGGTGCGCTTCCCCGATCCGATGGCCAACCCCTATCTCGGCTTCGCCGCGATGCTGATGGCCGGCCTCGACGGCATCAAGAACAAGATCGATCCGGGTCCGGCGATGGACAAGGACCTCTACGACCTGCCGAAGGAAGAGCTGAAGCAGATCCCGACGGTGTGCGGTTCGCTCCGCGAGGCGCTCGAGAACCTCGACAAGGACCGCGGCTTCCTCAAGGCCGGCGGCGTGTTCGACGACGACTTCATCGACGCCTACATCGAGCTGAAGATGACCGAAGTCGCCCGCTTCGAGATGACCCCGCACCCGGTCGAGTTCGAGATGTACTATTCGGGCTAAAGCATGATCCGGAAAAGTGCGAAGCGGTTTTCCGGAAAGATCATGCGCAAACAACAACATAAAGCGCGATGACGTTTCATCTAAATCTCATCGCGCTTTAGGCGGCCTGAACCGTCGCAACAAAACAAAAGGCGCTTCCGATGGAAGCGCCTTTTCGTTTTGGCAGGCCGGCCGCTACCACGTCGCCGTAAAAGCCTTCTGCAGCTCGGCCGGCGCCGTCACGCCGCCCGCGATCAGCAATTGGGTGAGCACGCGCGCCTTCTGCGGATTGAGGTCCTCGGACACCACGAAACCGTTCTTGTCGTCGTCGACCTCGACGTTGCGCGTCACGAAGCCGGACCGGACCCGCGTCGAGCGCACGACCATGATGCCCTTCTTCGCGGCCGCTTCGAGCGCATCGAGCGCAGTCTTCGAGGTATTGCCGTCGCCGACGCCGGCCAGCACGATGCCCTTGGCACCGTGCGAAATGGCGTCCTCGATCGGAACGGCGTCCATGTTGGCGTGCGAGTAGACGATCTCGACGCGCGGCAATTGCTCGCCCGCCGGGAGCGGATAGGTCGCACGCTTGAACCCGGGAGCCTGCGCCATGAAACGAATGCCCCCGGCGGTGTCGACATAGCCGACAGGCCCGTCATTGGCGGAACTGAACGTCTCGATGCTGGTGGTGTTGGTCTTGGTGACGGAGCGCGCGCCTTGAATCTTGTCGTTCAGCACGGCCATCACGCCGCGCCCGCGCGAGCGCGGATCGGCCGCGACCTGCACGGCTTCGTAGAGATTGCCGGGACCGTCGGCGCTGACCGCCGTCGCCGGCCGCATCGAGCCGACGATCACCACTGGCTTGTCGCCGCGCACCACGTTGTCGAGAAAGAACGCGGTCTCTTCGAGCGTGTCGGTGCCGTGGGTGATGACGACCCCGTCGGCCTCGTTCTTGTCGAAGGCCTCCTGGACACGGCGGGCCAGCGCAAACCAGACCTTGTCGTTCATGTCCTGTGACCCAATCGACGAGATCTGCTCAGCGCTCAGCTTCGCCAGCTTGTCCAGTCCCGGCACCGACTGCATCAACTGCTCGCCCGTGATCTGGCCGGACTTGTAGGCGCCGGTCGCACGCGCGTCGGCCTGGCCCGCGATAGTGCCGCCGGTCGCAAGCACGAGAACGCGCGGCAGATTGGCGGGGGAGGCATCCTTGCCCGGCTCTGCAGCCTGCGCCGAGACGCCGATGCTGCCGGACCAGAGCGCGAAAGACATCAATGGAATGGCAAGTCTCGAGACCCGGCCGGGCCGGTGACGTGCTGATCTGACGGCGTCGCTGATCATCGAATATCCTCCTGCTGTCCCGGGCAAGCTATTCGAAACCGCGCAATTGGGCCGAAGATGGGCAGCCGCACGCAGGACGGGCAGAGCCGTCGCAGGACATCATCTTGCCGATCGCGTCGCGATGGGCCCTGCTCTGCTCTACCCGCCAGACGGCTACGGCCTCGGTCTCGCGATCCGCAGCCCGTCCGTCCCGATCGCACCGAACGTGCCGGCGATGATCTCGGCTGTCGGTTGCATCCCGCCCAGCGACCAGTGCGAAGGCTCCTGCTCCTCGATCCTGACCCAGACGTTGCGGCGGAATTCCACATTGCCCTGCCCTTCGACCTCGACCAGCAAATCGGTGACGCGTTCGAGCAACTGCTTCTTCTGCGCCGCATCCAGGATGCCGCGGACGGTGGAAATGGTGACGTAAGGCATTGTCTCTCTCCAATCATGTCGTGTGACGACGGTGCGCAGATTGACCTGATCGTGACCGGCGAGGCAGTGGCGGATAAGACAGAGATCAGGCAATTTCCGCCACACGCCCGCACCCCCGATCCGATAGGATGCACCACGTCCTGCCCGGAGGTCTCATGAAGCTCGCTATTCTGGCGGTGGAAGGCTGCATGCACTCGGCGATATCAGGCGTCGCCGACATCCTGTCGCTCGCCGACCACGTGATGCAACAGAGCGGCGCAAAAGCCCGCTTCAGCTGGCAGACGCTCTCGCTCGACGGCAGGCCGGTGCGCGCCGGCGGCGGCCAGATGGTCGCGGTCGATGGCGCCATCGCACAACGCGGACGCTTCGACGCGATCCTCGTCCCCGGCAACCTCGTCGATCATGTCACTGCGGAGCGGCTGCAACCGCAATATGCCCGCGCCGGCGCCTGGCTCCGGCAGCAGCATGCGAACGGGCGGCTGATCGGCGCCTTCTGCAGCGGCGTGTTCCTGCTGGCCGGAGCCGGCCTGCTCGACAACCGCCGCGCCACCATCACCTGGTGGCTGCAAGGCGAGTTGCGGCAGCGTCACCCCACGATCGACCTCGCCGCCGACGCCGTCATCACGGTTGCGGACCGCATCGTCTGCGCCGCCGGCCCGATGTCGTGGGTCGATCTCCTGCTCAGACTGATCGAGATGGTCGAGGGCAAGCAGACCGCAAAACTATGCGCGGACTACGTCGTCATCGACACAGCGCAGCGCAGCCAGTCGATCTTCATGCCGGTCGGCTATCTGCTGTCGCAAGACCCACTGCTGACCAAGGCCGACCTCCTGGTTCGCCGCACCGGCAAGGCCCCGATGACGGTCAAGCGCCTTGCCGGTGAGCTCGGCCTCAGTGAGCGCACGCTGAATCGGAAGTTTCAGGAGCTCACGCACGAGCCGCCGCAAGCCTTCATCATGCGCCGCCGCTTCGAGCACGCGCGCACGCTGTTGGAGACGACGACGCAGCCGATCAAGGCCATCGCACGCGCGACCGGCTACGAGGACGAGAGCAGCTTTCGTAAGGCGTTCCGGAAATTGACGCTGATGTCACCGCAGGCCTATCGCGCGCGACGGATGGAGCGGACGATGTGAGGCATTTTGGCGCCGTCCGCTTTCGTTCCGCATTCGACTCCACTTCGTTCTCAAAGAACAAATCAGAGCCGAGAAAATCAGAGCGGACCAATTCCTACTGATTGGTTTATCCCAGGCACAATCCTCAATCCTTCGGCTGGCCGAAATCGAGCGGCGGCGGCAGCTCGACGTCCGGAATCTCGATCTTGATCTTGTCCAGATCCACCTTCCTAGGAGCGTCCAGCAGCCCGGTGACGGTGATCGGGAATGCGATGACAATCGCAACCATGATCGCCTGCAGACCGATCCAGGGCATCGCGCCCCAGTAGATGTCCGAACTCTTGACCTCCTTCGGCGCCACACCCCGCAGGTAGAACAGGGCGAAGCCGAAGGGAGGATGCAGGAAGGAGGTCTGCATGTTGACGCAGAGCATGACACCGAACCAGATCAAGGCGGCATCCGCCCCCACGACGGGCGCGAGCAGCTTCTGCGCGATCGGCGCGATCATCGGAATGATGATGAAGGCGATCTCGAAGAAATCGAGGAAGAAGGCAATGAAGAAGATGAACAGGTTCATGAAGATCAGGAAGCCCCAGACGCCGCCGGGGAGCGATGTCAGCATGTGCTCCAGCCAGACACCGCCGTTGCAACCGAGAAAGACGATCGAAAAGCAGGTCGATCCGATCAGGATGAACGTCACCATGCAGGTGATGCGCATGGTGGTCTCGTAGCCCTGCTTGACCAGGATGCGCAGGTCCGGGATCCTGGCTGCCTCGATGCAGACCCAGGCAACCGCGAGATAGGCGATCGCGAAGGCGATCTTGAACGCCAGATTCGGCGTGAAGTAGATGCCGATGATGGTGCCGACACCGGCCGCCGCGACGCCGACGAGCAGCACCTTGTGGCCGGCCGAGCTGAAATCCTTGTGATGGATGACCGCGAGGACGATCGCGCCGACTGCGCCCATCGCACCTGCTTCGGTCGGCGTGGCAAGGCCCAGCATCATCGTGCCGAGCACGACGAAGATCAGGACGGCGGACGGGATGATGCCTAAGAGGCACTTGCGCCAGAGCGCCCAGCCCTTGAGCGTCCTCGCTTCCTTCGGCACCGCCGGCACGTGGCCCGGCTTGATCACGCTCAGAGCAAACGTGTAGCCCGCAAACAGTGCGATTTGAAGGATCGATGGGCCCCAGGCGCCGAGATACATGTCACCGACCGACTTCCCGAGCTGGTCCGCAAGCACGATCAGAACCAGCGAGGGAGGCACCAGCTGGGTAATGGTCCCGGAGGCCGCAAGCACACCGGTGATGTAGCGCATGTTGTAGCCATAGCGGATCATCACCGGCATCGAGATCAGCGCCATCGCGATCACCTGCGCCGCCACGGTGCCTGTGATGGCACCGAGGATGAAGCCGACGATGATCACGGAATAGCCGAGACCGCCGCGAACGGGGCCGAACAGCTGCCCCATTGAATCCAGCATGTCCTCAGCGAGGCCGCATCGCTCCAGGATCGCGCCCATGAATGTGAAGAATGGAATGGCCAGCAGCAGCTCGTTTGCGAGAACGCTGCCGTAGATTCGTTCCGGGATCGCCTGAAGGAAGCTGAAGCCGAAGAATCCTTCGTGGATCGCGAGAAATCCGAACGACAGCCCGAGAGCGGCCAGCGTGAAGGCGACCGGATATCCGATCAGCATGGCCAGGACCAGCCCGCCGAACATCAGCGGCGGCATCATCTCGATCGTGATCATTGGGTCGGCCGCTCGTATTTCGCATCGATGGTGACTTCACCGCGCAAGGCCGCCGCTCGCTTGATCGCTTCCGAAACGCCTTGCAATGCCACCATGAAGAAGCCTGCCGGCAGGACAAACTTGATCGGCCACCGCAGGAGGCCGCCGGCATTGTTCGACATTTCGCCGATGATGAACGAGTTGTAGAACATCGCCCATGACAGGTAGCTGAGGAGCAGGCACGCCGGGACGAGGAAAACCAAAGTCCCGATCAGGTCCAGCCACAGCTGGCCGCGTTCGGACAGCATGAGGTAGACGATTTCGACGCGGACATGCTCGTTGCGCTTGAAGGTATAGGACGAGCCGAACATCACGATGACGGCGAACATATACCACTGCGTCTCGAGCCAGCTGTTGGAGCTGTAGCTGAAGGCATACCGGATCATCGCATTTGCAGCGCTGACCACGCAGGCGGCAAGCACCAGGATGTTGCAGACGTTGCCGACCTTTTCATTCAGCCAGTCGATAGCTGTACTTACCGCCAACAATGGGCGCATCGATGCCGTTTCCCCGCTCGCTGAGTGCTGAGCCCAAACGAGCAGGACCATGGCGCTGCGTCAGCAGCCATCCATTTCTGCGCGGGAGCTAGTCCACCCCTCCTGATGCTTCCGCCCGTTCTTGTTGTCGGTTTTTGGCAAGACATGTTCAGGTCTCACCCGCCGCGCGAAGCGAGGGCAGCTTTACCGTCCGCCAATTCCGGGTCAACAGGAAAATGGACAGTTGGCTGCAGCAAGGTTTGAATAGAGTCGCGGCTCTCGCCCCGCTGCAGGTCGCCATGTCTTTCCCGCCTCGAAGCGTCGAGGCGGGCCTAACCCTCGACGTCGTACTGCTTGCAGAGGTGATCACCGATCTGGACGAGCATGGCGACGCATTCGGGGTAGCCGGGCCGATCCGAGGTGGCCCGATCTGCGCTCGCCCGAAACTCCCAGGAATTCCCGTCGCGGAGGATGGAGATCGTCATTCCATCGGGACAGTCGGCGTGAACCTTCAACTCGGCCCTTGCCATGGCGATGAGTTCGCTCTCGGTCTTCACCGGTCTGCTCATGAAGTCATCCTCCGTCTTGGGACAGAACGCCACCCCATCAAACCAATCTTTCCCGATAAGTCGTCTCCCGGCATTGGGATAGCGCAATACGTGCCGGGCTGCGTTGGTCACCTAAAGATCAGGGCATCTCGCAAGGCGTCGAAGACACCAGCCCTCGGCACGAAATACTCACGCTTCAGAATTCTGATCTGTGACGGACGCGGCGAGAGCGTGCCTGAAGCCCTCTCTGTGCACGCAGCTACGCCGGGTTCGGCTCGGCGCGGCAGCGCAAGAACGCTGCAGCGCGTCCGGGACAACGCGCGTGCCCTACGCCGCCGCCTTCTGCCGCGCGACCAGCGCTTCGCCGAAGGCCTCGAACAGCTTGCGGTTGATCGGATTGTGCTGAGGATCGTATTCGGCGTGCCATTGCACGCCGAGCGCAAAGGTCGGGGCTTCCGCGATCCGGATCGCCTCGATGGTGCCGTCCTCGGCGACGCCCTCGATCAGCACGCGCTTGCCGGGATCGAGGATGCCCTGGCCGTGCAGCGAATTGACCCGGATCTTCTCGCAGCCGAGAATCCTTGCAAACGCCCCGCCGGGCGTCAGGTCGACGTCGTGGCGGTCGGCGAACACCACGGTCGGGTCGGGATGGATCTCGCCGTTCTCGAGCCGGGGCATGCGGTGGTTCATACGACCCGGGATTTCACGGATCTCAGGATGCAACGAGCCGCCGAAGGCGACGTTCATCTCCTGCAGGCCGCGGCAGATGCCGAACAGCGGAATGCCGCGGGCGATGCAGGCGACCGAGAGCGCCAGCGCCACCTCGTCGCGGTGGATGTCGTAGGGCTCGTGCTTCTCGCAGGGGTCGACGTTGAAGCGGGTCGGATGCACGTTGGCCCGTGCGCCGGTGAGGATGATGCCGTCCACGGTGTCGAGCAGCGCGGCGATATCGGTGATGTCGGGGGCTCCGGCGAACATCACCGGCAAGCCGCCGGCGACCTCGGCCACGGCGCGCAAATTGCGCTCGCCCACCATCTGGACCTGAAATCGATTTTCGACGCGATGGGAATTCCCGATCACGCCGACGACCGGCTTTCTCATCTGTCGTTCCGCGCCTCTCCGTGAAGAAGATTCTCCAAACATGCCCCTCCAATGGAACAAATTCAACAGAAGGGATCGCGGGACGGCAATGCTATTTTCGCGCAAATGCCTCCCGGGCCTCGCCCCCGGCAGGCAAGGCCGGCCGCCTTCAGGGCGGTTGCCGCCGGATTGCCCGGCGCAGCCAGCCAGGGCAGCTTCGCCTCGATGCACGGCCAGGAGCCCGAGCAGACCGGCCCATTTGCCGATGAAGCTCAAACCGCTCCATTGTTCTGGTCCGCATCGCTCTGCACCGTTGGCGTGCCGGCGTCAAACCAGCGCGTTGACGCGGTCTTGATCGGAAGCGCGTTTGTCGAGAGAGTGCGGCGCGCATTGCGCTGAAAAGGATCCGATGTGACCATGTCCAAAGATGAACGCTCCCGGACTCGCGGCGACCTCGCTTGGGCGATCTCGGTCGGAGGCATCGGCGTCGTGCTGTTCACCGCGCTGCTCGCCTTCACGTGGTATTTCGCCACGACCCTGCTGCTGATCTTCACCGGCATGCTGCTCGGTCTCGGCCTCAACGCGCTGACAGGCGCGCTCGGCCGCCACGTGCCGCTGCCGCATGCGGTGCGGCTCGCGATCGTCTGCGTCGCGCTCGCCTTGATGCTCGCCGGCATCGCCTATCTCGGCGGGGCCACCATTGCCGAGCAGGCTTCGCTGCTGAGCAAGACCCTGAAGTCGCAGCTTGCCAGCGTCAGGTCCTTCCTCGACAGCCACGGCATCGACACCAGCTTCTTCGATCTCGGCAACGGCGCGGCTGACGCCTCGAGCAATGCGACGTCGGGCCCGACGTCGCCACCGGCTGCGCCTTCGCGCGGTCCCCTGCCCAGCGCAGGCGCGCTGGCCTCCAGCGGCGGCGCGATCGTGAGCCAGACCTTCAAGCTGCTGCTCGGCACCATCCACGGCGTGGGCAACATCTTCATCGTGCTGTTCCTGGGCTTCGCCTTCGCCGCCCAGCCCGCCGTCTATCACGACGGCCTGTTGTTCCTGGCGCCGGCGAGGCACCGCACCCGCGTCACCCTCGTCATCGATCGCATCGCCGAGACCCTGGAGCGCTGGCTGATCGCGCAGATCATCGTCATGCTCGCCGTCGGCGCGGTGACCTGGATCGGGCTCGCCCTCATCGGCATCCCCGGCTCGTTCATCCTGGGGATCCAGGCCGGCCTGCTCGCCTTCATCCCGACCGTCGGGGCCATCATCGCCGGCGTCATCGTGGTGCTGGCGAGCCTTGCGTCGGGCTGGATCCCGGCGCTCTCGGCCTTTCTGCTCTTCATGGGCGTGCACGCGATGGAGAGCTACGTGCTGACGCCGATCCTGCAGCGGCAGGCGCTCGATATTCCGCCGGCCACGCTGTTCGCGTTCCAGATCCTGCTCGGCGTCGTGTTCGGCATCTGGGGCCTCGCGCTAGCGCTACCGCTGGTCGCCATCGCCAAGGTCATGATCGACCATTTCAAGACCTACCAGGCGACGTCTCTGGTGGAGGCGGCGTGAGACGGCCTGACCCAGCTCAGGTCGTCAGCACAGTTTCGGTGTGCTCGACCTCGGGGGCCGCGGCAAAATACTGGCCGACGAGACCGCGCCATTCGGTGAAATTCTCCGAGCCGCGGAAATCGACGGTGTGGCTCTCCAGCGTCGCCCATTTCACCATCAGCCGGTAGCGCTGCGGCTTCTCGATCGACTTGTGCAATTCGAAGCCGTGAAACCCCTTGGCGCGGCCGAACGTGGCCTTGGCCTTGGCGACGGCGGCTTCGAAATCCTTCTCAGTGCCCGGCTTGACGTCGATTTGCGCGATCTCTGTGATCATCGGTTCCCACCCTTTTTGTTCGATCAGCGTCTCTACCGCAGCCGGCGAAAAAGAAAAAGGCGCCGAAACGGCGCCCTGGTCGGCCGAAAAATGCAGATCTCTCAGACCAGCAGCAGGACCGTGCCTGCCACGACGAGGGCGCAACCGACGAACAGTCCGACGGGACAGTAGCTGCGGCGACTTTGCGTGTAGCGCCCCTGCGCGCGGCGCTCGCCGATCAGCGCGCTCTCATATTCATCCGCGGTGGAGAACAGACAGGCGAAACCGCTGCGTGCCGAGGCTGCAGCGGCTTCGAGCGACATCAGGGTGACTTGCGGATTCTGTCGACGGATCGATTCCATGACCGCAATGGTAGGGATCGAATGGTAAACAGAAGCTTATCGCAGTGCCACCTGGTGTCTTAAGCGGTGGCCGGCCGCGCCTGCGGCGCACCGACCCGCGCAGCGCTCTGGCGGCGCCAGTTCTCCAGCGACAGCGGCAGCTCTTCCGCCGCCTCGACGCGGTTACGGCCGCCGCGCTTGGCCTGGTAGAGCGCAGTGTCGGCCGACGCCAGCAGCACCTCGAGCTCGGTGCCGGCGGGGCCGCCGGCAACGCCGATGCTGACCGTCGTGTCGACCGGCCCCTCATCGACCACGACGCCGGAGGTCTCGAACGCTTCGCGCACGCGCTCGGCGACCAGCACGCCCTCCTCCAGCGAACATGGCAGGAGCGCTGCGAATTCCTCCCCGCCGATGCGGCCCGACAGGTCTGTGATGCGCAAATTGCTGACGACAACGGTGGAGAACAGTCTCAGCATCTCGTCGCCGGCGGGATGGCCGAAGCGATCGTTGATCGACTTGAAATGATCGATGTCGAAGATCATCACGGTCACAGGACGTCCGGCCTTGGCCTCGCGCTCGATCACGCGGCCGCAGGCTTCCGAGAAGCCGCGCCGGTTGAGCATGCCGGTCAGGGGATCGGTCGAGGCGGCGGTCCGGTGCGCAGTGACGGTGCGCTCGGACACCAGCATGAAGATCACGAATACGGTGCCGACGGCGTAGAGGATCAGCTCGACCGCGAACACCGTGACCCAGATGCTCGACGAAAAGCCGGCATCGTGCGGACGCAGGAAGCTGCCGATCACGATCGGCAGCATCAACACGCAGCCGTGCATCACTGGCATCACGAAGGCCGGCCAGCGTCGCTGCACGCTCTTGCGCCGCTCAGTCCAGAGCTCGCTGGCGGTCAGCGCCGCATAGACCGAGACGATGCCGGCGCCGATGATCATCCGCAGCATGGATGCCTCGGGGGCGAACAGCGTGACGGCGGCGACCCAGGCCAGCGCGCCGAGCAAGAGCCCCGGCCAGTTCGGCTTGCGGCCATGGAAGACGCGCGCAGCGTTCCACACCATGCCGCAGGCGACGAAGCCGACTGCGTTCAGCGCGAGGTAGAGATGCGGGCCCAGCCTGTCGCCGGCCGCGGTCCACAGCGCGACGGAGGCTGCACCGAGCAGGTAGGCGGTGCCCCACCATTTCAGTGCAGGACTGTTCTCCTGCCTGCCGAAAAACACCATCATGGCGCCGAGCAGTGCGGCAACCATCGTGGCGACCAAATAGAGCGTGATGCTATCGAGCGACATCATGTCGGCCCCCTCTAGATCATAGCAGTTACGCGATCGGTACATCCGATTTGCGCGCCCTTCCGAAGGCGACGCTAGGGCGGGCGGGTTCCATTCAGGTTTTCGCGCGAGCCCAAGTTTTCCGGAAACACGCCATCAATTTGCGTACAAACGAACAACAAAAAGGGCGCTGAAATCAGCGCCCTTTTGCATCTCATTGAAGCCGCTTTCGCGGCGAATGTGACAAAAGCGATTAACGCTTCGAGAACTGGAAGGACCGGCGGGCCTTGGCCTTGCCGTACTTCTTGCGCTCGACCACGCGCGAGTCGCGGGTCAGGAAGCCGCCCTTCTTGAGCACGCCGCGCAGCTCCGGCTCGAAATAGGTGAGCGCCTTGGAGATGCCGTGACGGACCGCGCCGGCCTGGCCGGACAGACCGCCGCCGGCAACCGTGCAGATCACGTCGTACTGGCCCGAACGCTGGGCCACGGAGAACGGCTGCTCGATCATCATGCGCAGCACGGGACGGGCGAAATAGACCTCAACCTCGCGCGAGTTGACGGTGACCTTGCCGGCGCCCGGCTTGATCCACACGCGGGCGACCGCGTCCTTGCGCTTGCCGGTGGCATAGGCGCGGTTGAACTTGTCGACCTTCTTCTCGTGCTTGGGCGCCTCGGGCGCCGCCGCCGTCTTGAGCTGCGAGAGCTGGTCGAGCGACTGGATGGATTCGGCCATGTTATGCGGCCCTCGTGTTCTTGCGGTTCAACTTGGCGATGTCGATCTTCTCGGGCTGCTGCGCCTCGTGCGGATGATCGGCTCCGCCGTAGACACGGAGGTTGCCCATCTGCACGCGACCGAGCGGACCACGCGGGATCATGCGCTCGACGGCCTTCTCGAGCACGCGCTCGGGATGCTTGCCCTCGAGGATCTGGCGCGCGGTGCGCTCCTTGACGTGGCCGACATAGCCGGTGTGCTTGTAATAGGTCTTCTGCTCGCGCTTGCGGCCGGTGAGGACCGCATGCTGCGCATTGATGATGATGACGTTGTCGCCGCAATCGACGTGCGGAGTGTAGGTCGGGAGGTGCTTGCCGCGCAGGCGCATGGCGACAATGGTGGCGAGGCGGCCGACGACCAGACCCTTGGCGTCGATCAGCACCCACTTCTTCGTCACCTCAGCCGGCTTTGCCGAAAAGGTTTTCATGTCGGAGTTTCCGTGGACGGGAGATATCGGCGCGAACACCGCACCGGACTGCGCGGGTTTCTAGAGAACAGACGCGCGACGGTCAATGCCCGACGGCAAGAATTATAATAGAAATATCAATCGCTTAAAAATATGGTGCGATATTACCTGCAAAAACCTCAAACATTTGGAATGGAATAGGTCGAGGTGACATGGGCGATCGGATCGGGCGAGGGGCCCGACAGCAGCTTCACCTCGCCGACCGCCAGCCGCTTGCCGAGCTTGAGCAGTCGCGCCTCGGCCAGCACGTCCTGCCCGGACCCGCCCTTGCGCAGGAAGTTGATGTTGAGATTGGTGGTCACCGCGAGCCCGACCGGCCCGATCGCGGACAGCAGCACCACGTACATCGCGAAATCGGCCAGCGCCATCAAGGTTGGTCCGGACACGGTACCGCCCGGCCGCAGCATCTTTTCGCTGTAGCGCTGCCGCAAAAGGCAAGTCTGGCCGTCGGCACTCTCAATCGTGATGTCGTCGCCGCTGAAGGCTTGGGGAAACTCGTGACGGAGGAACTGCTCGACCTCTGCCACGCTCATTTTCGCTGACGCCATGCTGTTCCCACCCTCGCTTCGCCTGCCCTGTTACATTAAGTTATCTGCGTCATTCAAATGCAATAATCCAACGGAAACGCTTCGATGTCCGGCCAGGCCGCCCGCGCCCCCTCCCCGCAACCGCCGATCCTGCTGCGCGAGTCCGTAGGCTCCATCGCGGTCCTAACGCTGAACCGGCCCGCTGCGCGCAACAGTCTGTCGGCGGCGATGATCGCCAGCCTGCATGCCGAGCTTAACGAGATCCGCGACGACAAGGCCGTCCGCGGCGTCGTGATCGCCGCCAACGGTCCAGCCTTCTCCGCCGGCCACGACATGAAGGAACTCACCGCGCGCCGCACTGATCCAGACCACGGCCGCGCCTTCTTCGCCGAGATGATGACCGCCTGCAGCGCGATGATGCAGGCGATCGTCCACCTGCCGAAGCCCGTGGTGGCGTCCGTCCAGGGCATCGCGACCGCGGCCGGCTGCCAGCTCGTCGCCAGCTGCGATCTTGCGATCGCCTCGCAGGACGCGAAGTTCGCCACACCCGGCGTCGACATCGGCCTGTTCTGCTCGACACCGATGGTGGCGCTGTCTCGCAACGTGCCGCGCAAGCAGGCAATGGAGATGCTGCTGACGGGCGAGCCCATTCCCGCTGAGCGCGCCCGGGAAATCGGCCTCATCAACCGCGTGGTGCCCGCCGGCTTCGAGCTCAGCGCCGCGATCGAGCTCGCGCAGCAGGTCGCGCTGAAATCCGCCTACACCATCAAGCTCGGCAAGGAAGCATTCTACCGCCAGGCCGAGATGAGCCTTGCCGACGCCTATCGCTATGCGGCAGAGGTGATGACCGAGAACATGATGGCGCGCGACGCCGAGGAAGGCATCGGTGCATTCATCGAGAGGCGCACGCCGACCTGGCGGGATGAATAACTGTATTTCTTACGCCGTCATTCCGGGGCGATGCGAAGCATCGAACCCGGAATCTCGAGATTCCGGGTCGGCTCTTCGAGCCGCCCGGAATGACGAATGAAGGATCACATGAACCACGACGCCTATCCCGACAATTACATCCGCAGCATTCTCAACGGCGTGAAGTCGATCGCGATGGTCGGGGCCTCGCCCGTCAACGTGCGTCCGAGCTATTTCGCGTTCAAATATCTGGCGCAGCGCGGCTATGACATGATCCCGGTCAATCCCGGCCATGTCGGCAAAGAGCTGCTCGGCAAGCCTTTCGTCGCCTCCCTCGCCGACATCGGCCGCCCCGTGGACATGATCGACATCTTCCGCAATTCCAGCCACATCATGGCCGTCGTCGAAGAAGCGCTCACGCTCGACCCGCTGCCGAAGGTGATCTGGATGCAGCTCGGCGCGCGCGATGACGCCGCGGCAGCGAAGGCGGAAGCGGTCGGTATCAAGGTGGTGATGAACCGCTGCCCCAAGATCGAATATGGCCGCCTGTCGTCAGAGATCTCCTGGATGGGCGTCAATTCGCGCACGCTGAGTTCCAAGCGCGCGCCGGCACCGACCCAGGGCATGCGGCTATCGCTCAATCGGATGAGTGTCGGCGGCGGCAACACTGCAGCGTCGGATCGCGCTGCGAAAAACAAGACCGAGCAAGGCTGACGCAATCGCGAAGGATTCATTTCGCGAACGCGACAATGCGTAGCAAGATCATTCCGATGTGAAGCGGCGCCTTGACGCGGAACGCGACGCCGATCAGCATGCCGCGCGATTTTCAGGCCACAAGAACAGGACGCCCTCAATGAGCGATCGCCTTCCGGGATTTTCAACCCTCGCCGTGCATGCCGGTGCACAGCCCGACCCCACCACCGGCGCGCGCGCGACTCCGATTTATCAAACGACCTCTTTCGTCTTCAACGACGCCGACCACGCCGCCTCGCTGTTCGGCCTGCAGGCGTTCGGCAACATCTATACCCGCATCGGCAACCCGACCAACGCGGTGCTTGAAGAGCGCGTTGCCGCGCTCGAAGGCGGCACCGCCGCGCTCGCAGTCGCCTCGGGCCATGCCGCGCAGGTCGTGGTGTTGCAGCAGCTGCTCCAGCCCGGCGACGAATTCATCGCCGCGCGAAAACTCTATGGCGGCTCGATCAACCAATTCACGCACGCCTTCAAGAGCTTTGGCTGGAACGTGGTGTGGGCCGATCCCGATGACATCGCGAGCTTCGAGCGCGCGGTGACGCCGCGCACCAAGGCGATCTTCATCGAGTCGATCGCCAATCCCGCCGGCAGCATCACCGACATCGAGGCGATCTCGACGGTGGCGCGCAAGGCAGGCGTGCCGCTGATCGTCGACAACACGCTGGCCTCCCCCTACCTCATTCGTCCGATCGATCACGGCGCCGACATCGTCGTGCACTCGCTGACGAAGTTCCTCGGCGGTCACGGCAATTCGCTCGGCGGCATCATCGTCGATGCCGGCACCTTCGACTGGTCCACCGGCGGCAAATATCCGATGCTCTCGGAGCCGCGCCCCGAATATCACGGCATCCGCCTGCAGGAGACCTTTGGCAATTTCGCCTTCGCGATCGCCTGCCGCGTGCTCGGCCTGCGCGACCTCGGCCCCGCGCTGTCGCCCTTCAACGCCTTCATGATCCTGACCGGCATCGAGACCTTGCCGCTGCGCATGCAGAAGCACTGCGACAACGCCAAGGCTGTTGCCGAATTCCTCGCCGGCCATCCGGCGGTGGCCTCGGTCAGCTATGCGGGCCTTGCAAACGACAAGTACAACCAGCTCGCCCGCAAATACGCGCCGAAGGGCGCGGGCGCCGTGTTCACCTTCAGCCTGAAGGGCGGCTATGACGCCGGCGTGAACCTCGTCTCGAAGCTGCAGCTGTTCTCGCACCTCGCCAATGTCGGCGACACCCGCTCGCTCGTCATCCACCCGGCCTCGACCACGCACAGCCAGCTCGACGACGCCGCCAAGATCAAGTCCGGCGCTGGCCCCGACGTGGTGCGTCTCTCGGTCGGCATCGAGGACAAGGAAGACCTGATCGCGGATCTGGAACAGGCACTGGGGGCGTAGGCTCCCGTCGTTCCGGGGCGCGCGACAGCGCGAACCCGGAACCTCGATGTCGCTAGTCACCTCTAGATTCCGGGTTTGGTGCTTTTGCACCGCCCCGGAATGACGTCGGCGGCCCACCGCCAGTTAACGATCGTTAACCATATCTGCCGCATAGATCGTCTTTTGGATCGCCCCTTTGATTCGGAGCCGACGATGCTGCGCTGGATGATGCCTGCCCTGGCCGTGACGCTGACGGCTTCAAGCGCGCTCGCCGCAGACCTGCCGGCCACGCCGAAACGGCGGACCGCAGGTCCTCAACAGGAGCCGCCGAAAGTCTACGTCGAAACCGATCCGGACGCGCTGATCTCGCCGGCCTACGGCATCGGCAGCTACATCAGCAACCTGCCGGGTACCCCGCTGCTTCCGGGCTCACACGCGCTACCGGGCTATTATGGCCGGCCCTGGAGCTACGATTATCAGGGCGCGTATTACGGCGGACCGCAGGTCAACTATTTCTGGCGCCTGCCCTATGCATGCGGCGTTTACGGCTATTGCTGATCAGCCGGGCCGATCGTGATCAGCCGGGCTGACCGACCGGAACCGCGCGTGTCTGCGCGTGCGTCTGGTGGCGCGAAGCCAGCCGTTCCATCTGCATCACCGCGAGCGTGAGCACCACGATCGCAACCGCCTGGTGAGCGAGCGCGAGATCGATCGGCACCTGGTTGAGCAGTGTGAGGATGCCGAGCACCGCCTGCAGGCTGATCGCGGCGAACAGCCACAGCGCCCCGCCCGCCGCCGAGCCTGCGCGCGAGCGTACCGCATCGAATGAATGCAGCAGCGCCAGCGCGAACAGCGCATAGGCGGTCATGCGGTGCTCGAACTGCACTGTCAGGACGTTGTCGAACATGTTGCGCCACCACGGCGTCTCGAACCACAGCCGCTCGGCCGAGGGAATGAACGCACCGTCAATCTGCGGCCAGGTGTTGTAGGCGCGGCCCGCGCGCAAACCCGCAACGAGCGCGCCGAAATAGATCTGCACCAATGTCACGACGAGCAGCAGCGCGCTCGTGAACCGCAGCCGCGCCGGTGCTGCAATCTGCGGCCGCTTCGTCAGCCGCCGCACCGTCCAGACGATACCGGCGAAGATCAGAAGCGCGAGCAGCAGATGCGTCGCCAGCCGATACTGCGACACCTCGACCCGTTCGCTAAGGCCCGAGGCGACCATCCACCAGCCGACCGCGCCCTGGAGGCCGCCAAGCGCGAACAGCAGCCACAGCCGCCGCTTCAATTCGCCGGAGAGGCCGCCGCGCCACAGGAAGAACAGGAACGGCAGCAGATAGGCGACGCCGATGAAGCGGCCGAGCAGCCGGTGGCTCCATTCCCACCAGAAGATCTCCTTGAACTCGGACAGGCTCATGCCCGCATTGAGCTCGCGGTATTGCGGGATCTTTTTGTAGGCCTCGAACGCCTCGGTCCACTGCGCCTCCGACAGCGGCGGCACGCTGCCCGTGACCGGCTTCCATTCGACGATGGAGAGCCCCGATTCCGTCAGCCGCGTCGCGCCGCCGACCAGCACCATCAGCGCGATCAGCGCGGCCACGGAGATCAGCCACCAGCGCACCGCGCGATGCGGCTCGGACGGAGTGGAAATCATTGTCATTTCAGGGACAAAACCAAGCCTGTGCCGAAGAGACTTGAACCGGACTGCGTGCCCCTTATAGTCCCCCGCTCCCGCAGCGCAAGTTACGCGAAAGCCACGATATTCCGCCATGACGATCCGCACCCGCAAGTTCCTCGGCGCCATCCTGCTCCTGGTGCTGGCCACGGTCTGGGCCCTGCTCGGCATGGCGGCGGCGCAGATGCCCTGGATCGCCGAGTCCGGCTGGCGGCAGGCGATCTATTACGTCGTGGTCGGCATGGGCTGGGTGCTGCCGGCAATGCCGATCGTGAGCTGGATGCAGCGGCCGGACCGCGTCAAGTCTGGCTCGTAGCGGTCGGTTTCACCGGCGCAAAGGCAACGCCCGATACCAGCACACGCAGCATGCGCAACGAGCGCACGCGGCCGTCCCAGGAAATCCGGGGCAGCGCGCGCAAATTGGTCCGTCCCTCCGCATCCACGATGCCCGGGATCGTCGACACCGCGCTGGCAAAGCCGGCCTCCGCCGCCATCAAGACGTGGCTGCGCCGGAAGGAGGTGCGATCGCCGAACGGAAAGGCGAAATGCCGGACATCGCGGCCGAAGGCGGCTTCCGCGACGGCCTTGCCCATCGTCATCTCGCGCAGCGCCGCCGCATCCTTCATGTTGGCGAGAACGGGATAATTCACGGTCGCGCTGCCGATCGTGACGAGCGGATCGGCGGCGAGCTTCGCCAGATCCTCCCAATCCATCGACGCCTCGCGCGAGAGCGTGGCAAGATCAATGCGGTAGCGTGTGCAGAGATCGGCGATGGCCGCCGACAAGTCCGCCGGCGACAACGAGCGCAGCCAGCTTTCCAGATACGAAAACAGCGCCTGCTTCTCGGCAGGATCGGTGACGACGAAGCGCTGCTCCTTCTCGCCCATCATCAGGCTGATCCGGCTCTGGCGTGCGATCACCTGTTCGAGCCCGAGCCACCAGGCCTGTCCGGCGCTATCGGGAAACGCGGTGGGCACGTAGATCGTGAAAGGCACTGCGTGGTGCACCAGCACCGGGTAGGCAAAGTCGATGACATCCTTGGCCGCCCCGTCGAAGGTGAGCGCCACGAAGCGCCGCGGCTCCGGCAGCGTCACCGCGCGCCGGCAGACCTCATCCATGCCGAGGAAATCGTACTGCCAGCGCTTCAGCGCGCGAATGGCGCGGTCGAGAAACTGCGGCGTGACCTCGTTCGCGCGCAGCGGCTGAAACCCGCCGCGCCGTCGCGGACGCACCCGTTGAAAGCGCAGGATGGCGCCGGCACCGCGACCGCGCAGGGCGGCCCGGCCGGTGAACCAGGCCAGCTCAAGCCGCAGCCGTTCCAGCCATCTCACGTCGGATGCCAAGATCCCATCCTTCGCGCCCGCGAGGCGCCCGTTCCCGCTCCCATTGTCCTTACCCTTTGTTGACAATTCTTTGCAAAGGTCGGCCACAGGCCGATTGACGTCACTTTCTGATTTCTCGACAGGTTTCGCGGATGACCATGGCTGCGGCGATGCAAAGCCGGACGGCAGAAGCGCCAGCGCGGTCGAAAGCGAGCTGTATCGCGCACCTCGATATCGTCAGCGATCTCGGCGCCGCCGAGCCGGTCTGGCGCGCCTTCGAGGAGCCCGGACATCTCTTCACGCCTTATCAGCGCTTTGATCTGCTCAGTCCCTGGCAGCGGCTGGTCGGCGAGCGCGAGGGCGCGCGCCCCTTCGTCGTGATCGGCCGCGACGCCGATCACAAGCCGCTGCTGCTGCTGCCGCTCTCGCTGCGGCAAAGCCACGGCGTGCGCACGGCCTGCTTCATGGGCGGCAAGCATACAACCTTCAACATGGGCATGTGGAACCCAGCGTGCGCCGCGCAGACCGCCGTCGCCGATCTCGAGACGCTGCTGGCGCCGTTGCGCGAGCATGTCGATGTGCTGGCGCTGACGCAGCAGCCGCTGCGCTGGCACGACCAGCAGAACCCGTTTGCGCTATTGCCGCGACAGAGCGCGATCAACGGCTGTCCGCAACTGGTGATGCAGCCGGGCGGGCCGCCCGCATCACGGATCAGCAATTCCCTTCGCCGTCGCCTCAAGAGCAAGGAGAAGAAGCTCCAGTCCCTCTCCGGCTATCGCTATCACCTCGCCACCACCGATGCCGACATCATTCGCCTGCTCGACTGGTTCTTCCGCGTCAAGCCGGCCCGGATGGCCGAACAAAAGCTCCCGAACGTCTTCGCCGAACCCGGCGTCGAACAGTTCGTCCGCAGCGCCTGCCTTGCGCCGCGCGGTGAAGGCCGCGTCATCGACATCCACGCACTCGAATGCGACAATGAGGTGATCGCGATCTTCGCCGGGGTCGCCGATGGCGAGCGCTTCTCGATGATGTTCAACACCTACACGATGTCGGAGCACGCCCGCTACAGCCCCGGCCTGATCCTGATGCGCTATATCATCGACCGCTACGGCGAGCGCGGCTACCGCTCTCTCGATCTCGGCATCGGCTCGGACGATTACAAGCGGATGTTCTGCAAGGACGACGAGGAGATCTTCGACAGCTTCGTTCCGCTGACCTCGCGCGGCAAGCTCGCAGCCATGGCCATGTCATCGCTCAGCCACGGCAAGCGGCTGGTGAAGCAGAACCAGATGCTGTTCGATTTGGCCCGACGGCTGCGGCAGGCGTTCGGGTAAAACCTCTCCGCATACGCTGATGTGGTAGGGGGGGCAAAGCGAAGCGTGCCCACGTCTTCCGTGACTGTATTCGACGGGTGGTGGGCACGGCGCAAAGCGCGCCTTTGCCCACCCTACGATTCCGAATGTGCGGAGAGAGAAAGAAAAGCCTAAGCCGCCACGACGCGCGGTGTCTCCACCGCGTTTGACGGCTGCACGGGCTTGTTCAGCATCGTCACCTCGCTGAAGCCGACCGCCTTCAGTTGCTCACACATCAGCGTGCGCGCATCCGGTGCCATCGAGGCATCGGGCACCACGACGGCGCGGGCATGTGCCGTCAACAGCTCGGCCGGGAGATCCGAGGCGCTGCCGGCGTCGATCAGGACGTGATCATAGGCGCGCAGCAGCGCGTCGATGGCGAGCGTCATCCGCGGCGATTGCAGCAGGCTGCGGTCGAAGCCGGGACGGCCGGCCATGACCAGATGCAGCCGTGACAGCTTGTCCCGGGTGATGATTTGCGCGAACGAGGCCTCACCCTGCATCAGCTCGGCAAGGCCGGGCGCTGACGCATCGACGGACACCGCGGCAATCGTCGGCGAGGACGCTGCGAGATCGACCACGACGACGCGCGCCTCGCGCGCCAGATGCCGTGCGAGCGTCAACGTCGACAGCGTGATGGCCTCGCCCGAGGCGGTGCCGAGCACGGTGACCTTCTTCGCCGCAGCGCCGGCGGCGCGCAGCTTGTCGGCCAGGCGTTCGATCTCGGTGAATTCGGTGACGTCCGCTTCGGTCGTCATCTCCGGCTGGAGCGGCGCGGGCTCCGCCAAAGCGGGATCGATGTCGGGCTCGGCGATAGGCTCGACGGCCGGCTCGACCCGCGCCGTCTGGCGCACCGGCGCCTGCGCCGGGAGCACCGCCGCCGCCACCCGCGGCGCGGTCTGGCGCAGCAGCTCGCCGGTAACGACGACGCCGGAGGCAAGCAGCAGCGTCGCGATCGTCGCGATCAGCACGATCGGCAGCTTCTTGGGATAGGCCGGCGTGTTCGAGACGATGGCGCGGGAGATGATGCGGCCGTCGGTCGGCGCCGTGTCGATGGTTTCGCGGGTGTTGGCCTCGCGGTATTTGGCCAGATAAGTCTCGAGCAGATCGCGCTGCGCCTTGGCCTCGCGTTCCAGCGCGCGGAGCTGGACGTCCTGACCGTTGGTCGAGGCCGCCTGCTTCTTGAGCTGCTCGAGGCTCACGGTCAGGCCGTCGACCCGGCCACTGGCGATCCTTGCATCGCTC
This sequence comes from Bradyrhizobium guangxiense, assembly GCF_004114915.1. Taxonomy (NCBI): domain Bacteria; kingdom Pseudomonadati; phylum Pseudomonadota; class Alphaproteobacteria; order Hyphomicrobiales; family Nitrobacteraceae; genus Bradyrhizobium; species Bradyrhizobium guangxiense. The sequence goes on from NZ_CP022219.1 coordinate 3,650,709, forward strand.
TCAAGCGAGCGCGAGATCTTGGCCGCTTCGTCGCGGATTTGATTGTCGAGGTCGCCAAGCTGCGCCTTCAGCTCCTTGATCCGCGGATGATTGCCGAGCAGCGTGGATGACTGTTCGGCCAGCTGCGCACGCAGCGTCACCCTTTGCTCCGACAACCGGCGCATCAATTCGGAGTTCACGACCTCGGACGCCTCGATCGGCTTGCCGCTCTGGAGCATCTCCTTGATCAGCCGCGCCTTGGATTCCGCATCCGCCTTCATCGAGCGCGCATTGTTGAGCTGCGTGTTGACCTCGCCCATCTGCTGGTTCGACAGCGTGGTGTTGTTGGTGCCGACGAACAGGCTAGACTTGGACCGGAAGTCCTCCACCCTCGCCTCGGCGTCCGACACCTTCTTGCGCAGGCTCTCGATCTCGCCGGCGAGCCACTGGCTGGCGTTCTTGGCCTGCTCCTGGCGGGCGGCCTGCTGGAGCACCAGATAGCCGTCAGCGATCGAATTGGCGACACGGGCGGCAAGCTCGGGATCGGCGGACTGGAATTCGACCACGATCACGCGCGACTTGTCGACGGCATAGGCCTGGAGGCGCTCGTAATAGGCATCGAGCACGCGCTCTTCCGGCGTCATCGAGAACGGGTCGCGCCCGATACCGATCAGCGCGGCCAGCGACTTCAGCGGCGAGATGCCGTGCAGCACCGGATCGAATTCAGGACGCTCCGCAAGCTTGTTCTTCTTGATGATCTCACGCGCGAGATCGCGCGACAGCACGAGCTGCACCTGGCTGGTAACGGCTTCGGCGTCGAGCGCCTGCCGTTCCTCGGTACGGTCGCTGCTCGGGCGCAGGAACACGTTCTCGCGGCCGTCGATCAGGATGCGCGATTCGGACTTGTAACGCGGCGTCACGAGATTGACGGCGGCGATCGATCCGACGAGCGCCAACACCGTCGGCACGATGATCCAGCCGCGCTTGCGCGCCAAGGCCGCACCGAGCGCGTGCAGATCGATATCGCCGAACTCGACTTGCGTGTGCTTGGTGACGATTGGCGCAGGCCTGACGTCAATCTTGGGCTCGACCTCAGCGTTGACGTCAGGGTTGACCTGAGCCTTGGGTGTAGCTTCGGCCCTGGACTTCGCAACGGCCCTCGCAACCACCGCCTTGTCCTTGCCGGCACGCCAGAACGCTAAACGCATCGAACACTCCCGCGGGGGCAACGCCACCAAGCTACCTCACCCGCAGCGATTACACTCCATTAAGGTTGCCGCTGGGTTAATCGCACGCATCCAGCCATAGCACCACCCGTGTGCTCGTCACTGTTTGTTAACCACGAGGGCCCTTAATCCGTCTCGATATTTCGTGGAATTGTTGGCAATCGCCGCCGAGCGCCGGTCCTGCTTCATGCCCCCCTCTCCTGACCAGCCGCTTCGCATCCTGCACGCCGTGCGAGCACCTGTCGGCGGCATCTTCCGCCACATCCTCGACGTTGCCAACGGCCAAGTCGACCGCGGGCACCATGTCGGCATCCTCGCCGACAGCCTCACCGGCGGCGAACGCGCCGACAAGGCGCTTGCCGAACTCGCGCCGCGGCTGAAGCTCGGCGTGCATCGCCTGGCGATCCGCCGCGAACCCTCGCTCGAAGACGTCCTGGTGTGGCTGCGCATACGCCGACTGATCGCGGAGGTCAAACCCGACGTCATGCACGGCCACGGCGCCAAGGCCGGCGCCTTCATCCGCATGCGGCGGCGCTCCGACGACACCATCCGCATCTACACGCCGCATGGCGGCTCGCTGCATTATCCTCTCAACACCTTCAAGGGCGAGTTCTACGCGCGGCTCGAGCGCGCGCTGATGGATTCGACGGACCTGTTCCTGTTCGAAAGCGCCTTCGCCCGCGACACCTATCAACGCATCGTCGGCACGCCCAAGGGCGTGGTACATTGCGTCTTCAACGGCGTCACGCGTGAGGAGTTCGAGCCCGTCGTCACCGCCGACGATGCCACCGACCTCTGCTATGTCGGCGAATTCAGGCGCATCAAGGGCGCGGATCTCCTGGTCGATGCCGTGGCGCGCCTGCACGAGGGCGGCAAGAAGGTCACGCTGACGCTTGGCGGCGACGGCGAGGAAACGGCGACACTGAAGGCGCAGGTCGAGAAGCTCGGCCTGTCCAACGCAGTCCGCTTCATCGGTCACGTCAAGGCGCGCCACGGCTTTTCCAAGGGACGGCTCCTCGTCGTCCCCTCGCGCGGCGATTCCATGCCCTATGTCGTCATCGAGGCGGGCGCTGCCGGCATTCCCATGATCGCATCGCGCATCGGCGGCATTCCCGAGATCTTCGGGGCGGAGAGCCCGGCCCTGTTCGCGCCGAGCAATTCCGAGGCCATGGCCGAGGCGATCGCGGCCGCGCTCGACGATCCGCAGACGACGATCCAGCGCGCAGTCACGCTGCGCGAACGCATCTCGGCGCATTTCTCGCAAGCCGCGATGGTCGACGGCGTGCTCGCCGGCTATCGCGACGCATTTGCCAATCATTAACCATCCTTAAGCCCGCTTTAGAGAATCTTCCGATTTGTTGGATAATCGGAGACGCAGGGGATGCTTGCCCCGGCGCGCAAAGCCGCGCCGCGGGTCGTGGAATGGACGTGGACGCTCGTGGAACCGCTCAACGCTCGCTCGATGCTCGAAGCCGCGGCCAGCGCCGCGGCAAGGCCTGCTGACCAGCCGTTCGTCGAGCGCCGCCGCAGGCTCTCGCCAGCCGCCCTTGACGTCGTCAACGAGAAGGTCGCCCGCGCCTATTCGCCGATCGTCATCGCCGGCTTCGTACGCCTGGCCGACTTCGCGCTGCTGAGCATCGTCGGTATCGCGGTCTATTTCGGCTATGTCATGCCGCTCGCCGGTGCGTTCAGCTGGATCTATCCTGCGGAAGTCATTGCGGTCGCGATCGCCGCCGTCGTCTGCTTCCAGGCCGCCGACATCTATCAGGTGCAACTGTTCCGCGGTCAGCTTCGGCAGATGACGCGGATGATCTCGTCCTGGTCTTTCGTCTTCCTGCTGTTCATCGGCATCTCCTTCTTCGCCAAATACGGCAGCGAAATCTCGCGGCTGTGGCTTGCCGCCTTCTACTCTCTCGGGCTCGCTGCGCTGACCAGCGAGCGCCTGATGCTGCGCTCGCTGGTGCGGAGGTGGGCGCGCGAGGGCCGCCTCGACCGCCGGACCATCATCGTCGGCTCCGACCGCAACGGCGAGCAGCTGGTCGAGGCGCTGAAGGCGCAGGAGGATTCCGACATCCACGTGCTGGGCGTGTTCGATGACCGCAACGACAGCCGCGCGCTCGACACCTGCGCCGGCGCGCGCAAGCTCGGCAAGGTCGACGACATCGTCGAGTTCGCCCGCCGCACCCGCGTCGACCTCGTGCTGTTCGCGTTGCCGATCTCGGCTGAGACGCGTATTCTCGAGATGCTGAAGAAGCTCTGGGTGCTGCCGGTCGACATTCGTCTGTCCGCACACACCAACAAGCTGCGCTTCCGTCCCCGCTCCTATTCCTATCTCGGCAAGGTACCGACGCTGGACGTGTTCGAGGCGCCGATCACCGACTGGGACCTGGTGATGAAGTGGCTGTTCGATCGCGTGGTCGGCAGCCTTGCGCTGCTCGCGGCCCTGCCGGTAATGGGACTGGTGGCCCTGGCAGTGAAGCTCGACAGTCCCGGTCCCGTGCTGTTCCGTCAGAAGCGTTTCGGCTTCAACAACGAGCGCATCGACGTCTACAAGTTCCGCTCGATGTACCACCATGAGGCAGATCCGACCGCCTCGAAAGTCGTGACCAAGAATGATCGGCGCGTCACCCGCGTCGGCCGCTTCATCCGCAAGACCAGCCTCGACGAGCTGCCGCAGCTCTTCAACGTGGTTTTCGCCGGCAACCTCTCCCTGGTCGGCCCACGACCGCATGCGGTGCAGGGCAAGCTCCAGAGCCGCCTGTTCGACGAGGCCGTCGACGGCTATTTCGCCCGCCATCGCGTCAAGCCCGGCATCACCGGCTGGGCCCAGATCAACGGCTGGCGCGGTGAGATCGACAATGAAGAGAAGATCCAGAAGCGCGTCGAGTTCGACCTCTATTACATCGAGAACTGGTCGGTGCTGTTCGACCTCGTCATTCTCCTGAAGACGCCGATCTCGCTGCTGACCAAGAACGAGAACGCGTATTGAGGCTTCCGTGATGCCCCGCGAAAGCGGGGCGTCCAGTACGCCGAGACGCCGAGGCTGAACCTCGCTGCCGCGGAGCACTGGACCGCCCGTTCAGGCCGGGCGATGACAGCTGTGTTTGTGGTGTACCAGTTGCGTAAGGGTATGAGCGTGTGATGACGTATGCGGCGACAGCCGGGGAGATGAATGCAGCGGTCCGTGCTGCGCCCGGCGTGCTGGCGCTGCAGCGCGCGCTGATGTGGCTGGTCGGCGCCTCCGGTGCGATCGTATTCATCGAGCCGAGCCCGTACGAGATCGCGACGCTGCTCGCGACCGTCACATTCTTCGCCACCGGCCTGCGGCTGAAGCTCGTTCTGATGCCGCTGGTCGCGCTGCTGGTCCTGCTCAATGTCGGCTACACCATCAGCGCGATCCCGCTGTTCGAGCAGTCCGAGGTCATGAGCTGGATCGCGACCTCTTGGTACATGGCGGTGACGGTGGTGTTTTTCGCCATGGTCACGTCGGAAGACACGGCGGCCCGGCTCGACATGCTGCGCCGCGGGCTCGTGGTCGGCGCGATGGTCGCCTCGCTCCTGGCGGTCGCCGGCTATTTCCACCTCGTGCCCGGCGGCAACGACCTGCTCACGCTCTACGGACGCGCGCGCGGCACCTTCAAGGACCCGAACGTGCTCGGCGCCTTCCTGATCCTGCCGGCGCTGTTCTCGCTCCAGAGCGTGGTTTCGGACAAGGTGGCCAAGGCGTTCCGCAACGTCATCGCCTTCGGCATCATGTCGCTGGCGATCCTGCTCGCGTTCTCGCGCGCCGCCTGGGGTGGCCTGGTGCTGACCTCCGCCTTCATGCTGGCACTGATGGTGCTGACCAGCCGCACCAACGCGCAGCGCTCGCGCATCATCGTCATGGCGATCGTCGCTGCGGTGCTGGGGCTGGCGCTGATCGCGGTGCTGCTGTCGTTCGATTCCACTGCCGAGATGTTCAAGCAGCGCGCGAGCTTCGACCAGAGCTACGACGAAGGCCGGTTCGGCCGTTTCGGCCGCCACATCCTCGGCGCCGAGATGGCGCTGGATCTGCCCTTCGGCATCGGTCCCCTGCAATTCCACCGCTTCTTCCCCGAGGACACCCACAATTCCTATCTCAACGCCTTCATGTCGGGCGGCTGGCTGTCCGGCGTGTGCTATCCCGCGCTGGTCTTCACCACCGTCATCATGGGCTTCCGGCACATCTTCGTCCGTGTGCCCTGGCAGCGCGCCTACCTCGCGATCTTCTCGGCCTTCGTCGGCACCGTCGGCGAAAGCTTCGTGATCGACACCGACCACTGGCGACACTTCTGGATGATGCTGGGCGCGATGTGGGGCATGATCGCGGCCGCACAGCTCTACAAGGCTAATGCTGGCGAGGACGCGTCTTCAGCTTGAGTTCGGGCCGCTTCTCCGGCGGCGTGTCGAGCAGGCCCTTCAAGGCTTCTGTTGCCGCGAGCACCCCCTTGTAGGCCTCGTTGGCGAACCGCAGCAGCAGCCGCAATTCCTCGTCTGAATAGCCGTTGCAGACATTCTCCATCGCCTGCTGCATTGGCACATAGTATTGACCGAGGCCGGCGATCGCCTCTGGCACGACCGCGATGAAGACCTTGCGGCGGTCCTTCTCGTCCCGCTCGCGGCGCACCAGGCCGGCCTTCTCGAGCCGGTCGATCACCCCCGTGATGGCGCCGGTTGTGAGGCCCGTGACCTCGGCGAGCCTGCCTGCGGTGACGCGCCCTTCGAGATAGAGGATGTCCATGCATTCGAGATCGGAATTGGCAATTCCGGCAACGTTGGCAACGGTTTGCCCATAGAGCACGCCCTGCGCGGACGATCGGCGCATCGCCTCTTCGAGATCCTGCAGCAGCGCAGCGCGCACCTTCGTCCTTGACAAGGCCGACCTCATATCTTAGTCGATATATATCTTAGTCACTAAGAGATTTAGCGACCGTAATTTCTCCTAGCACCACGGAAACGTCGGGAGCAAGCCATGTCCTATCGTCCCCGCAAGGCCCTGATCATCGGCGCCGGCATCGCCGGACCGGTGGCTGCGATCCTGCTGCGCCGCGCCGGCATCGACTCCGCAATCTACGAGGCCTGGCCTTATTCGAAGGGCATCGGCGGCGGCCTTCAGATCGCGCCGAACGGCATGCATGTGATGGACGAGATCGGGCTGGCGAACGAGTTGATCAGCCGCGGCTCGGTCGCGGACTCCTTTGACTTCTATTCGCAAGGGGGCGCGAAGCTCGGCTCGATCAACCGCGACATGGCACGGCGCTTCGGCCAGCCGGCCGTCAACGTCTGCCGTGCGACCCTGAACGAGATCCTGATCGACAAGGCCTGGTGCGCCTGTGTCTCGCTTTATTTCGAGAAGCGCCTGATCAAGATCGAGGACCGCGGCGACCAGCCGATCATCGCCTATTTCGCCGATGGCACCACCGCCGAAGGCGACTTCCTGATCGGCGCCGACGGCGTCCACTCGGTGACGCGCCGCCAGGTGGTGCCGGACGGGCCGCAACCCTTCAACACCGGACTGATCGGCTTCGGCGGCTTCGTGCCTCACGCCGTCCTCGCCGGAAGATCGATCGGCCGGCACGTCGAGACCACGTTCGGCCAGAGCGGCTTCTTTGGCTACGGCTATTGCAGCCCGGATCCGAACGACGGCGTGATGTGGTGGAGCACGCAGCCCGCACACGGCATGGACGCAGCGATGTTCCGCGCGCTCGACCCCGCGACGCTGAAACAGCATCTGCGCGACTTCCACCGCGGCTGGCACGATCCGATTCCCGATATCATCGAAGCAGCCGAGAACATCGTGGTCACCGACATGCTCGATGTCGCGACCCTGCCGACGTGGTCGCGCAAGCGTTCGCTGCTGATCGGCGACGCTGCGCACGCGACCAGCCCCCATGCCGGCCAGGGCGCCTCGCTCGCGCTGGAGGATGCGATGCGGCTCGTCCGCCTGATGCAGGAGGGACAGGAGCTCGGCGCCACCTTCCAGGCCTTCGAGGCCGAGCGGCGCCCGCGCACCGAGAAGATCGTCGCCATGGCGCGCCGCAACGGCAACAGCAAGCGCGAGTTCAGCGCTCCCGGCGCCTGGGTCCGCAATCAGATGCTGAAATGGCTGCTGCCGCTCGGGGCAAAAGGCATGGAGTTCATGTACGCATATGACGCGCGGGCGGTGTGACTCTTCTCCCTCTCCCCGCTTGCGGGGAAAGGCGAGGAGCTAGCCCTCCACCTCGAACCTCAGCCCCGCGTTGTCCCGCAGCCGCTTGATCAGCCGGTGCTGCATCGCTGCGCCCGGCGTCCAGAGACCGGCCGGAACGTCAGGCGCGTCGTGCAGCAGGCAGACCGCGCATTCCGAGATGATCTTCGCCGTCGACGCATAGCCCGGATCGAGGTCGCCCTTCACCGCCGCGCGAACCTGACGGCCATCGGGCGCGATCGCGACATAGAGCAGGTCGTAATGACCATTCTCGCGCTCCTCCTTCGACGGTCCCTCGCCCGGCTTGAGCGCTTCAGGGCCGGTCTTCTCGCTGTTGGCGGCCATGACGCGCCTGGCATTGGCCTGCCCGTCGTCCCCCGCTCCCGTCAGCACCATCTCGTCGTAGACGAAATCCCGGCCGTACGGGAATCCCATCAGCATGTTGGAGCGATGGACGTTGCGCGTGTTGAGCGTCGCCATCGCGAACGGCGCGGACCAGGATTGCAGGTCGTCCTCGAAGATCGGCTTTTTGCCGCGCGGCTGCTTGGGTCCCTCGAAGCCCGGCGTGAAGGCAAACGGGTCCTTGAGGATCGAGACCAGGCTGAGGTCCTGCGCAACTGCCTCGAAGGTGACCCTTGCACTCGCCGAGGTGCCGCCGGAGAACTTCCAGCTGATGTCGCGAACGCGCCCCTTGACGCGCGGCGCCGCAGCGCCGAACACGCGCTTGGCTTCTTCCTGCACGAAGAACGCACCGAGCTCGAACGGCACGGAATCGAAACCGCAGGAGAACATGATGCGGGCGCCACTCGCCTTGGCTGCGGCCTCATGCCTGTCGATCATCTGTTTCAGCCAGATCGGCTCGCCGCACAGATCCATGTAGTCGGTGCCCGACGCAACGCAGGCCGCAAGCAGATCGGTCCCATAAAGCTGGTACGGACCAACGGTGGTGATGACCAGCTTCGCCTGATCGACCATCGCGCGCAACGATGCGGGATCGGCTGCGTCCGCAGCGATGAGCGGCGTGTCCTCGGGCGCGCCGATCGCGTCACGAACCGAAGCGAGCTTGTCTTTGCTGCGCCCCGCCATGGCCCAGGTCGGCGCGCCGTCGCCAACATAATGCGCGGCGAGATACTCGGCGATGAGCTGGCCGGTGTATCCGGTTGAACCGTAGACGACGATGTCGAACTTCGCGGGCACGGATCACGCTTCCTGCAGCACCCTGGACTTCAGGCTTCCACCTTGAATGTCAGCCCCGCATGATCCTGCAGCCGCTTGATCAGCCTGTGCTGCATCGCTGCGCCCGGCGTCCAGAAGCCGGCCGGAACCTCCGTCGCCTCGCGCAGCAGGCAGATCGCGCATTCGGAGATCATCTTCGAGGTCGAGCCGTAGCCGGGATCGCGGTCGCCGGTGACGCCGGCGCGGACCATGCGGCCGTCAGGTGCGATCGCGACGTAGAGCAGATTGAACAGGCCGTTCTCACGCTCCTCCTTCGAGGGCCCCTCGCCCGGCTTCGGCGCGTTCGGACCGGTCTTCTCGGCATTGGCGGCCATCACGCGCTTGGCGTTGGTTTCACCCTTCTCGCCGGGGCCGGTCAGAACCATCTCGTCGTAGACGAAGTCCTGGCCGTAGGGAAAGCCCATCAGCATGTTGGAGCGATGGACGTTGCGCGTGTTGATCAGCGCCATCATGAACGGCGCGGCCCAGGATTGCAGGTCCTCCTCGAGCACCGGCCTGTTGCCCTTCGGCTGCTTCGGACCGGTGAAGCCCGGCGTCAACGCGAACGGATCGTTCAGGATCGCGATCAGGCTGGTGTCCTTAGCGACGGCGTCGAAAGTCGCCTTCGCGCTCGCCGCGGTGCCGCCGGAGAGCGTACCGCGCATGTCGCGCACACGGCCCTTGACGCGCGCCGCGGGTGCGCCGAACACGCGCTTGGCCTCTTCCTGCACGAAGAAAGTACCAAGCTCGAACGGCACGGAATCGAAGCCGCAGGAGAACACGATGCGCGCGCCGCTCTGTTTCGCAGCCGCCTCGTACTTGTCGATCATCTGCCGCATCCAGATCGGCTCGCCGCAGAGGTCGAAATAATCCACACCCGCAGCGACGCAGGCCGCGAGCAGCCCCTCGCCGTAGACCTGATACGGACCAACCGTCGTGATCACCGACCTGGTTTGTCCCACCATCGCCTTCAGCGACGCAGCATCCGACGCGTCCGCCACGATCAGCGGCGTCTCCGCGGGCGCACCGATTGCATCGCGCACCGATTTCAGCTTGTCGAGGCTGCGGCCCGCCATCGCCCATTTCAGCGCTTTGTCGTCGTTGTAATGCGCCGCCAGATATTCGGCGACGAGCTGGCCGGTGAAACCGGTCGCACCGTAGACGACGATGTCGAATTTCGCTGAGCTCATGATCGGCCTTTACTTTTTCGCGTAACTCACGCCCATGCCGGCACGGACGTCACTTTGAATGCCATAGGGCGGGATCGGATAGCGCAGGCCGTTCCTGGCCAGCGCCTTCATGCCCTGAACCGCCTTGGCGAGATGCGAAGGTTTCAGGGCCATCAGCATCTCCTCGTCCGGCACGCCGCCATAGCGCCGTTCGGCATAACATGGCAAGGACAGGCTGGGCTCCCCGGTCTTAAGCGCGCGCCCCCAGGAATCGGCGCAGGCGGTCTCGCCGACCACGCCCCATTCGAACTTCTTGTAGCCGGTATATTGCAGCCCGTTGATCAGGATGATCATTTGCCCGGGCGTTGCATAGACGAGGCAGATGTCGGGCGGATCGAGCCGGCCGCTCGCGAGCGGACTGACGACGAGCGCCTGATATTGTCCGAACGGCACGACGTCCAGCGCCTCCTGGCGCTTGCGCGCGTCCTCAGCCGTGCCATGCCAGACCCCGACATAATTCTCACCGGCCAGCCATTTCTCGTCCTGCGGCGCAAGCCCGATCACTGCACGGCACTGGCTGCCTACGAGATCATCGGCGGTGATGCCGACGGTCCAGCCCAGCCGCGCGGCCATGCTGACGATCTGGTCGGTGGTGTGGATCGCATTCGGCCGCCGTATCTTCGGGATCGCCTCCATCTCTGCGACGCTCGCGAACAGCTTCATGCCGATCACGTTCGTCTTCAGCCGCAGCAGGCTGTTCAGATCGGCGACGAGGCCGGCAAGGTCGATGCTGTCTGCATTGTGCTGTTGCATGGCGTCCTCCGGACCGGCGATTGCACGCCGCGTATTCTAATTTTGCAGCCTCGTTCTAGTCCTTGGCGGGTCCCGGAAGCAACTCGGCGGTCCTGCCCATCAGGCGGTAGGCGGTAAGACCGATCCACTCGCGCACCGCAACTTCGGTTCGGCCCAAGCCGTCCGCACCCATGTTGGTAAAAGAAAACAGATCGTCGCGTCCGCCCATCCGCCAGTCCACCGGATAGGCCTCGACGTTAAATCCGGCCGCGCGGAAGATGCCCATAGATCGCGGCATGTGGAAGGCCGACGTCACCAGGAGCCAACGCTCGCCCGGCTTCGGCATGACCAGCTGTTTCGTGAAGATCGCATTCTCCCAGGTGTTGCGCGAATTGCGCTCGAGGATCAGGCGCTCCTTCGGTATGCCGAGATTCTCCAGGATCGGCGCGGAATAGTCGGCTTCCCTGGCGTCGGTGGAGACCAGGTTTGCGCTCCCCCCAGTAAACACGATGCGCGCATTCGGATAGCGGCGCGCGAGCTCGGCCGGCGCGAACAGACGATCGGCGGCGTGCGCGACGACAGGCGTGCGATGCGCCGCCGACAGATCGGTGTCGACCGAGCCGCCGAGCACGATGATGCCGTCGGGCGCGCCGCGCGCGGCGTCCCACGCCGGAAAGCGCGATTCAAGCGGATAGATCAGAAGATTGCCGAGCGGCGAGAACGCCGCCAGCGCCAGCAGCACCAGCGTGGTCACGGCCAGCTTGCGGCCGAGCGCGGCAAAGCGCGTCGCCATCAGCAGCAGCGAGACAATACCGAGCTCGACCAGAAGGTTGATCGGCAAGAGCGCGGTGCCGATGGTCTTGGACAGAACGAAAAACAGGGGAGCCTCGCTGGGATGATCTGGCCGGTCTGCGCAGGGCTTGACCTGCCCGGCGATCTTCAGAAATCTTCTTGGAAGAGGATCGATCGCCGGGTCAAGCCCGGCCTGATGAAAGCGACCGGACGCGACACATGGCCCATCACCACCTGCATTCCAGCCCCAGGACCTGCCATTGGGGCTTCTTCGAAGCCGCGCTCAAGCCGGTCCTCACCATCGCCAGCGGCGATGAGGTGACGGTCGATACCATCAGCGGCGGACCGGACATGCTGCCCGACCGCGACAAGTTTCACATTCCGCCTGAGATGTACGAGGTTCATGCCAACAACGAGCGCATGCTGCCCGGCCACATCCTCACCGGGCCGATCGCGGTCGAAGGCGCCTCGCCCGGCGACGTGCTCGCGGTCGAGATCCTCGACGTCCAGCTTCGGCAGGATTGGGGCTGGAACATGATCAAGCCGCTGTCCGGCACGCTGCCCGATGATTTCCACGAGACCCGCATCCTGAACATCCCGCTCGACCGGACACGGATGGTCGGCCGCATGCCGTGGGGCCTCGACCTGCCGCTCAAGCCGTTCTTCGGCGTGATGGGCGTGTCGCCGCCGCCCAGCTGGGGCCGAATCTCCTCGCTGATCCCGCGCGCGATGGGCGGCAATCTCGACAACAAGGAGCTGGGTGCCGGTGCGACGCTCTATTTGCCGGTGTTCGTGCCGGGCGCGATGTTCTCCTGCGGCGACGGCCACGGCGTGCAAGGTGACGGCGAGGTCTGCGTCACCGCGATCGAGACCGCGCTGCAGGGCCGCTTCCGCCTGACGCTGCGCAAGGACCTCAAGTTCGGCTATCCCCGCGCCGAAACGCCGACCCATTACATCACGATGGCGATGGACCCCGATCTCGACCAGTGCGTCGTGCGCGCGCTGCGGGACATGATCGCGCTGCTCGGCGAGACCCGAAATCTGTCGCGCGAAGATGCCTACACGCTGTGCAGCCTGGCCGCCGATCTCAGGGTGACCCAGACCGTCAACGGCGCCAAAGGCATCCATTGCATGATCGAAAAGGCGATCGTGCACGGCTAAGCCGGGCCACCTCTTCCTGACCTGTTGAAGTCCCGCGCCGCCCGGTTTGCCGCGCGGCGCGCTGAGTCGTGGGTGATTTCGCGTGCGATTCCAACATGCTGAGCGTCACACACAACTCGCATTTGACTTCCGCCCCTGAACCTAAATAGAGTCTTAATCGTTACTTTTATGTACCCGAGTAAGAGGCTAGCGTTCGGCCATGGCCACCGAAAAAGCCGAGACTGACCGCATTCCCGTAACCTTGGCGCTCTCGACCATCACCTACCTGGAGAAGCTGGTGAGACAGGGCACCCACGGCACCAGCGTTCCCGGCGTCGCACGGACCTTGATCGAGGAAGGCATCCGTCTCGCCATCAAGGACGGGCTTTTGTCGATTCGCGACAATGGCAGGACGTGAGCGCGCGCCGAACGTGAGGCGGACGGATCTCGGGAGGCGGATGGCCGACATCTGCAACCTGGGACCGTTTACAAATGCCTGTTCTCTCACCCACCTGGACCGACGAACGAATTGAACTTCTGAAGCAGCACTTCGAGGCCGGCCTCTCCTGCCGCGAGATCGCCGCCGACATCGGCGTCAGCCGCAACGCGGTGATCGGCAAGCTGTCCCGTCTCAATCTGACGCGTGGCCGGATCAACGAGGATCGCAAGGTTCAGGACAGAGGCTTTGCGCGGGCGCGAAGGGCGGTGCCGCGGCTGCAATACGAGATGCTCGCGACGATCTACGGCGACACCGACGCCCCCGCGGCCGCAGGTCCCATCGACGATGCCAATCGCTGCTCGTTGCTGGAGCTGGCGGAGAACCGCTGCCGCTGGCCGATCTCGACGCCCGGCGCCGAGGATTTCTGCTTCTGCGGCAACTCCGCGCCCGACGGTCAGCCCTATTGCGCCGGCCACAGCCGCCTCGCCTACCGGCCGACCGCGCGCGCCCGTGTGCTGCGCGGCTGAAACCCGCACATGAAAAACCTCCGGCGGGGCATCGCCGGAGGTTCCTGGAGGCTTAGCGTGAAGCTAAGAGCCGCAACTTTCGTATTTGGCTGAGAGCTATATAGCTTAGTAACTCAGGTAAGTAAATTAATCTGAGGCGTTTGAATCGCATGGCTCGTCTTCGTCCGATGCAACGGGCATTCGGTGATCCGAAAACCCGACAAAAAAGCCCCGGCGGTGTCCCGCCGGGGCTTGCGTCGAATCGAAGGATTTCGAGGCCTTACCAGTTGCGCTGGGCGCGCAGCAGCAGGCTGTAGGTGTCCTGATCCTTCAGCTCATAGGTCGCCGCCGGCTTGGCGACGCCCGTCAGCGCTCCGGTCGTGATCGCGCCCGAATACTTCTGATCGAGGTGGCTGTAGGTGAAGTCAGCCGAGAAGGTCAGGTTCTTCACCGGCGTCCAGCGGGTGATGACGCCGACCTGGCCGATGTTGAAGTCCGGGTTGCAGGTGCCGGTCAGGGTGGCGAACGCGGCGCTGCCGCAGATCAGGCCCTTCGCGGTGCCGCTGTAGTTGACCGCAGCCCACGCGCCGTAGAGCGCCGTGTTCCAGTACGGGCTCCAATTGTGGGTGTAGGCACCGCGGAAGCCGTAGGTCTTGGTCAGCTCGAGCTGGCCGCCCGGACCGAACACCGCGTCGGACACGCCGGCGAAGCCGATGCTCTGATACGCGGCGTTCGAGCTGCCGAACATCGAGTAGCTGGTCGCAGCCAGCTCCTGGAAGTTGTAGCGGCTCCCGCCCTCGGTGTAGACGCCCGAGATGTTGATCACGTCGCCTGCGCCGGTCGGGATGTTCTTGATGCCCAAGGCGAGCTGAACGGCCCAGCCCCACTTGTCCTCGGGATGACCGGTGGCTTCGGTCGCACCGTAATAGGCGACATGGTTGTCGTGTGCGGCGACCGACGCCTGGAACAGGCCCCAGGCCTGGTCGACGCGAACCATAGCAACGAGATCGGGCGAGCGGGTGCCGCCGAGGTCGTTGGAGCCATAGGCGCCGCCGAGCACGCCGGTGGTGGACATGCCGGCCGTGTTCCAGATGTTGGTCTGGAATACCTGGGTCTGATCCTGCGCCGAGAACGAAGCCGTCACGCCCTGGCCGAAATCGGCGGTGTAGGTGAACTGGGTCACGCCGTTGGTGGAGCCGCTGCCGCCGACGAGCTGGTCGAAATTGTTGCCGGGATAGTTGATCCAGGGCGCGTCGAACTGCGACACGGCCTTACCCATGGTGAAGCCGGCGAACTGGATGAAGGCGTAGTAGACGCCGAGCGCGCCGCCCGAGAGGTTGCCGTCGGTGCCGTTGATGTTGCCGCCGCTCGAGCCGGTGAGGCCGGTGCCGGCCGCGTTGAGGCCGATCGTGCCGCTGTACTGGGTCGCACCCGTCCCCGAGCCGGTCCCGCCATAGCTGCCGGTCGTCCAGGTGAAGACCGCATCGAAATAGGTGCGGACCACGCCGTACTCGGTCGCGGTGCGCGTATCGATGTTGAGGTCTTCACGCGCGCGCATCGAGTAGTAGTTGGTCAGACGGTTGTTGGCCGCGAACACGCCGTTGTACTGGGCGCTGTAATTGCCGCCGGCATTGAGCGCCACTTCGGCACGCAGATAGCCGCCGAGCTTGATGCAGGTGTCGCTGCCCGGGATGTAGTAGAAGCCCGCGCCGTAGAGCGTGCAGATCTTGACATACTCGACCGCTTTGGCCTTGACCGGAAGATCGGCCGCCTGGGCTCCACCGACGGCGATCAGACCCGCCGCAGTGCCGAGCAAAAGGCTCTTCACCACTTTCATTAAAACCTCCAAGTTGCTCCTTTACGGAGACCGGACCGTGAGGCCCCCCAAGATCTCCGTCTCTCAAATCCGCTCGGCCGCTTTCGGACACTCCGGCTTTCGACGCCGAGAACGTGAGCGAACCACCTGCAACGGGACGATCGAGTACCCCCCACCGTCGCCGAGCACTATGCCTGCGTCGTTCCGTAATCAAAATAGTTTATTAGATCAGCTTTTCGGTTTTGCTAAACCTGTGCCCCGCGCGCAACACCGGGGACCGGCCAATCGCTGAGCTGATCATCTTTGTAGTTTTCGTGACAAAATTATCCTGCTCTGCACTTGCGTCAGAGCAGGCTTGCGTGGACTATGACCTGCCACGAACATCGGCCCGAACAATCGGTTCACTGGAGAGTGACGCTGTGTCCGCGACGAGGAAAGAAGGGGCGCGCCTGCGCTCGATCGGCAATCTGGATATCATCAGGCGCTTCACCTGGGAGATATCGTCGATCAACATGTATCTGGAGGAGCTGCGTCAGTTCTGGGCGAAGACGCTAGGCATCAGTGGCCCGCAATGGCTGATCCTGATGGCCATCTCCGACCTCGACAAGGACGACGGCGTCCCGGTCAACGTCGTCTCCAAGCTCCTGCACGTGGATCCGTCCTTCGTCACCACCCAGTCCAAGCTGCTCGAAAAGAAGGGCCTGCTGCGCCGGCGTCCCTCCCCGACCGACGCCCGCGTGGTGCGGTTGTCGCTGGTCGAGAAGACGCAGAAGCACATCGCAAGCCTCAACGAGCAGTACAAGACGATCCGCGAGTTCGTCTTCCAGGAGTTCGACGAGGACGAGCTGACGGAATTTACCGCCAAGCTCGCGACATTGAAGAACCGCCTCGAGAAGGCCTGTGTCCGGATCTCGCTGGATTTCTAAAGCATGATCCGGAAAAGTGCGCAGCGGTTTTCCAAAGAGATCATGCTTAAACAACAACCTAAAGCGCGATGACGATTCACCGCAATCGCATCGCGCTTTAGGCCCTAAGACGACGCTCAGATCCGCAGATTGCCAGCGCCGAGCCGCGATTCGAGCCAGTCGAAGATGTATTCGTTGGCAAGGCTCGGATTGTCCGCATGGGCCTGTGCCGCGCCGGTCTCGGCGGCCGTGAACACCTTCAACTCGATTTCCGAGCTGACGAGCCGGGAGCTCTGGACGATCTGACGCGCGCGGTCGGCCTTGAGCCAGCCGTCCTCGCCGAGTGTGATCAGCACCGGGCATTCGGCGCTGGAGGCCATCAGCGGCGCATGCGGCACCGGCACGATGCTAACGTCGCTCAGCGCGAATCGGCTGGCAAAGAAGGCCCGCTCGTGCAGGTCCCACAGGCCGCCGTCGCAGACGGCGGCGGCAAGCCGCGGCTCCTGCAACACCGCGCGTGCCACGAAGGAAGAGCCCCAACCATCGGCGATGATCCCGACCCGCGCGAAATCGACGTCGCTGCGCGTCTCCAGATAGTCCATGACGCTGGGAATCGCGCTCTCGAGATCGCTCCGCCGCAACAGCGCGTCGATATAATCGTCGCGCTGGTCGCCGAACAGGTCCAGCGCCAGCATCGAGAATCCACGTTCGCGCGCATGCGGCACGAGCTTGAACAGAAACTCCTCCTTGCGGTGGCCGGGTTCGCCGATGCAGATCACGGTCGGCGCCCGTCCGCTCGCCGCGGGGAGGAAGTAACCCTGCAGCGCATGTCCCTCGAGCCAGGGAATCCTTACGACTTCGCCGGCCGGGCTGCGCGCCGAAAGATAGCGGCGCGCGCATTCCTGCATCGCGAGCACCGCGACCCAGCGGCGCTCGTCGTCCTGCTCGAGCGGCATCGCCGCCGCGCCATAGTAGTTCATGGCGCGAAGCCAATTGCGCTGTGCGCTCGCCATGTGGCCTTCCGCGAAGGCGGCCTCGGCGCGCTGCCGATTGGCTTGCGCCAGCCGCTTCCACTCGCGATGCCATGAGCGGTCGTCACCCCGCTTCAGCTGCCGCGCGATCATCAGGCATTCAGCGATGGTGGCGCCGCCCTCCTGGGCCGCGGTGAGCAGCCGCGTGAATTCAGCAGAAATGTCCTCTCGCTCCGGGCAAAGGATCCAGTCGTCAGAGAGGCATGCAGGCATCATCGGGAGCTACGCTCTATCGTCGCGTTATCGCTGATTGAGTAAACTATTTCAGTTGCTCAACCAAGGCGTCGCGCGTGGCATTACAGACCTTTGAGATCAACATCGCTTGAACGAATGGTCACGCCGCATGCGTGACATTCCAATTCGGCATGAGGGCCCGGACATTGGCAAGAGGTGGCACGCAATATCAGCCGTGCACCTCTTGTCATGATGATTATCATACTTAGATACGCGCGCTCGCCGGCCATCTCGGCCCAGCGATCTCAACCGAGCCGCCAGCCGACCTCCTGTGCGAAACTTTCGTAGAAGGCTCGGTCATAGGCCTGCTCCGGCGTGGTGCGCACGCGCTCGTCGAGACGCTTGGCGTCCTCGCCGACGAGAATGCGCCATCGCTCCGCCTTCACCCCGTCGAGGATGATCTTGGCGGCCTGCGCCGCGGTCGTCGGCGCATCCTCCAGGAAGCTGCGGGCGCGTTCGGCGAACGCCGCCTGGATGTCCTCGTCCGACATCTTGTCGGCGTCCGGCACGCCGGCCGCGACCATGCGCTTGCGCGTCAGCGCGACCTCGTCGGCGTTGAGTCGCTCCGATCCATCGGCGCTCTGCACCTTGCGCGAGTTGGAGACGATCGAGGTGCCGATGTGGCCGGGCATCACCACCGAGCATTTGACGTGCGGCGCGTGCAGGCGGAGATCGTTGATCAGCGCTTCGGTAAATCCCTTCACCGCGAACTTCGCCGAGCTGTAGGCGGTGTGCGCCTGGTTCATGCCGATCGAGGCCCAGAAGCCGTTGACGCTCGCGGTGTTGACGATGTGGGCCTCGTCCGCCGCCACCAGCATCGGCAGGAAGGTACGCACGCCGAGATAGACGCCGCCCCAGCAGATGTTGAAGGTGCGCTCCCACTGCTCGCGCGTGTTGGTGAACAGGCTGCCGCCGCCGCCGATGCCGGCATTGTTGAACAACAGATGGATCTTGTCGGTCTTCTGCTGCTCGGCGAGCTCGTCACGGAAGCGCTTCAGATGATCCTCGATCGCGACGTCGGCGACATGGGTCGTGACGCGCAGCCCTTGCGGCAACTTCTCGGTCTCGCACAGCCGCCTGGTCTCGGCCATGGCGGCTTCCGAGACGTCGC
The DNA here is from genome assembly GCF_004114915.1 of Bradyrhizobium guangxiense. NCBI lineage: Bacteria > Pseudomonadati > Pseudomonadota > Alphaproteobacteria > Hyphomicrobiales > Nitrobacteraceae > Bradyrhizobium > Bradyrhizobium guangxiense. Next base: position 3,669,269 of record NZ_CP022219.1, read on the forward strand.
ACATCGCGACGTTGCAGCCTTCGGCCACGAGCTGCCGCGCGAGCTCGCGCCCCATTCCCGTGCCGCCGCCGGTGATGACTGCGATCTTTCCTGCGAAATCCTTCATGGGACTTTCGGCCCCTCCCTTGTCGGTATGTTTCTTCGTCGCCGCGCCGCTCTCGGGCGCGCGCGAAATGTAGCAGCGCCGCATCCGCAAATGAAAGCGGATCGGCGATGTCATCTTCGGCAGCGATTATTTCGGCGCGCGGACTATCGGCTTCTCATGCGGTCCGTGTACTTCAGAAAGCCTCGCCCGCGGCACATCCTTCGAGACGCCCGCCGCTGGCGGGCCCTCAGGATGAGGACGGAGTCTGCGGCCGCCGTTTTCGCGAGCACCGATGCCCAATAGCCTCATCCTGAGGGACCGCTGAAAGCGGTCGTCTCGAAGGACGAGGCGCTTGCTCCGTCGCCGCCGGGAAGCACGTGCACTAGCCCGCCTATGCAAGCGAGCGCTCGCGACGCTGCCGCCACAGCCGGGCATAACCGGTCCGGTTCCCGTATTTGTCCGGCTTCGGTTTATGGGCAAATTTTTTACAATCCGAATCGCCAAATGGACCCCGGACGCTGGGTCGAGTCGGCCAGGCCAGCGTGTTGTTTGCGTGTCACAGGCTCTGGCACTCCGCTTGCATCCTCTTCGTGGTCTGCAACTACCGATGAGGTGACAGGAATGTTCGTGACCGTCGTAGCCGTGCTCTGCCGGCTTAGCGCAGCTAGCTCAGGCAGTTGCGTCGAGGAAATCGTGACCGACAGCAACATGACGCCCGAGATTTCGATGATGCAGTGCGCGGTCGGCGCACAGGCCCCGCTGGCGAAATGGATGGGCGAGCATCCGATCTATCACGCCAATTGGCGCCTGGATCGGTTCAAATGCGTGCCCGGTCACTACGAGATCAAGGGCCACGCCTGAAGGCCCGCAAAACTACTGGTACATCGACCACGGATAGAAGACGACGAGGAAACGCCCCGGAGGCCGCCTCCGACGGGCCGCACAGCGCCAGTCCGATCAGACGGCCGTCTTGTGACGACGGTCACATTCCCTAACCCACTGCCCGCAAAATGATCGCCCGCGCGCGCCGCCCCTCCGGCGTCGGCATCAGCGCGTAATTGTGTGGCTGGTCACGCATCAGATGCAGCTCCACCGGCACGCCCACCGCTCTCGCCCGCTCCGCGAGATCGACGCTGTCGGGGTAGAGCAGATCGCGCGTGCCCGAAAAGATCGTCATCGGCGCGAGGAAACGGAAGGCGCCATTGAGCGGGCTGACGAAGGGATGGCCAATGTCGAGCGCGCCGGCATAAAGCCGCCCGGCCTCGACGATACCAGGAATGTCCTGGATCGGATCGCGCTTTGCGATCTCGATCTGCTCCGGACGGCCGACCGATGCATCGGCCGCCGGCGAGATCAGCACCAGCCGGTTCGGCTGCCGGTGGCCGCGGTCGCGCAGCCATTGGCACGCGGCGAGCGCAAGCCCCGCGCCGGCCGAATTGCCGACCACCGTGACCTTTGCCGGCTCGGCATCCTCCAGCAACATGCGCAGCAGCTCGCCCGTCGCCGGCACGACGTCCTTGGCCGTCGCCCGCGGCGCCAGCGGATAGATCGGCACAACGCAGCACACGCGCGCCTTGCGGGTCATCTGGCCAATGAAGCGCCAATGCGCCGGCACGATCTCGTTGATGTAACCGCCGCCATGCAGGAACATGACGTAGTTGCAGCCTTCATGACCCGACGACGGCGCGGTGTAGTACACCGGCCATCCGCCCATCTTGGTCAGCGTCGCCTCGACATCGCGGCCGAGCCCCTTAGGCTCGAACGAGGCCGGCTGCAAGGCGAGCTTCTGCACATGCGCCTGCACGGCTTCTGCTGATGCAAGCTGCTGCTTGTAGGGAAGAAGGCGCAGCAGCAGGTTGAAGGCACGGCTTTGCAGGCTTGGTGCGGGATCGCGTGGCGCCCGCGCGCCGAATACGCAGCCGCCTGGACAGAATTGAAAGGCCGACACAAGTCTTGCAACGCTCATCGCCACATCCCCATCCGGCTGTTTCGACCCCGGCGACGAAGAGGGTTGCCGACCCGCCGCCACTTGCCGCTATAATGTGAGCATTCACTCGCTTTTCCTACTCGCATTCAGATCACAAGACCGTGGCCCGCAAACCGCCCACAACACCCCGGAAAAATGCCTCGCAGGAGCGATCCCGCGCGACGGTGGACGCGCTGGTCGAGGCAACTGCTCGCATTCTGGTCAAGGAAGGCTTTGAGAAGGCGAGCACAAACCGCATCGCGGAGGTCGCCGGCGTCAGCGTCGGCTCGCTCTATCAATATTTTCCGAGCAAGGAGGCGCTCGTCGCCGCCGTGATCGATCGTCACAACGAGGAGATCATGGCCATCGTCCGCACGACGCTGAGAGAAGTCGCCGACCTCCCAATCGAGAAAGCCGTGCGCAAACTCGTCACCGTCGCGATCGATGCTCACCGTATCAGCCCGAAACTCCATCGGGTGCTCGCCGAGCAGATCCCGCGCACCGGCCAGCTCAAGGACGTCGAAGCCTTCAACCGCGAGGTCCAGACCCTGGTGCGCACCTATCTCGAAAGCCGCCGCAAGGAGATGCGCAAGATCGACCTCGATGTCGCGACCTTCATCTGCGTCAGCGCGATCGAGTCGGTCGCGCACAACACCGTGCTGCACGGCGCCGAGATGCTGTCGGAGAAGATGGTGAAGGTGCTGGTGGAGGAGACGACAAGGATGGTGGTGGGGTATTTGAGGTAGTGATGCTTGACTACCTAGATGCCTGACTACCTAAATTGGTAACAGTGCACTTATTTGGACGAGGCAGCGTCCAGCACTGTCACCGCAATTTAGAATCTCTCTCCCTTCGGGTTAAGCATCAAGGGCTGTTGCTCTCGGCCTATCTCTGGAGGGAGAAAGTTTCCCTTGGAAGGGGTGAGGAGTTGGTCATTCTTGGATTAATGCCTTAGGAACCACACAATGAAGCCAACCACCAGAAGGAGAGCAATTCCCGGGGCGTAGAACTCGATCGACTGCTTGCGACGAATTTCCCGAAGATCATCGGCCATCTGCCTAGCAACGGGAGGATCTTCAGGCCGATATGCTCCGGCCGTGAGTTCCGGCAACGCACCTTTGGCCGCAGCCTCCAATTCTAAAATCCGCTGCCACTTCGGCTTCTTCAGAGGTGGCGGCTCGTTCTTAGAAGGTGACGTTTCGATCGTTTGAGTATCCTCCGGCCAGATACCGCCTATCTTTCCCAACGCAGCTTTCACTGCATCCTCAGCAATCGCCGTCATTGCCGGACTTTGCTGTATATCAACCAGTGTGGCCACAAGCCGACCGTAGCGTTCCTTGTCGAGATAAATATCAGCCATCAGAATCCCAGTCGCATTCGTGCGAACGAAGTGCCACGGTTCAAAGTCATTCCGCAACTCAGTCAAAGGGCTACGGTGACGGTGCACTCATTTGGATCTAGGCAAAGCCCCGCAACACTATAGGAGGGTGCGCAAGGATCGACTGAATGCCCGCAGTAGCTGGAGTGATGTCTGGCGTGTCGGCGCTATTTGCTGGCCAGGAGAGCCCATCCCACACCCGGCATAATGACACCATACCCCTTACCGACGCGTCAAAATTGATTCGGAAAAACGACATTCCATCAATGGCATCGCTACTGTGCATGGGGTTGTTTTCGGCATTTTGATTTTACCGCCGCCGAAGCAGTCCCCCGCTGCTGACCATCGCGCACGCCTCCCAAGCCGGCGCGAGCCCTACCGCCCCGGTCAATCCGCCCAACAAATGGTTTGGAAAAAATGGTCGGAGCGAGAGGATTTGAACCTCCGACCCCTAGTCTCCCAGACTAGTGCGCTAACCGGGCTGCGCCACGCTCCGAACGTCGTTCCATTAGCTAGGATCGCCGCTTTGCGCAAGGCGAGGTCACACCATTTTGGTATGTCCGCGCCCAAAGGCCCCCGGAACTGCGCGCAAAGCTGCCGAAATCGGCCCTAGCCGTCCTTCAGCGCCTGATCCAGCATTTCCCGGCAGGCGACGAGGTCGGCGAGGGCCCGGCCCAGGCGTTCCCGGTCGATGGCGCTGGGGCCGGCCGGCGCGGCGGCGGCGCCGCCCTTGCGGAAGGTGGTGAGGATGTCCTCGTCGTCGATCTCGGTGAAGCGGAAGTCGATGCCTTCTTCCTCGTCACCCTGATAGTCGTCATCGTCGGCATCAGTGACGCCCTTGATCGGCGCCTCCTCGTCCCCGGGCTCCATCAGGCTCGCGCCGATGGCGTCCTCGATGGCGCCGAAGGAGACCGCGGCCGCGCTGTCGGCGAGGCCTTGCACCGATTTGACGCCGTGCTCTTTCAGGATCCGCTGCACCCCGCGGATCGTATATCCCTCCCCGTAGAGCAGCCGGCGGATGCCCTTGAGCAGGTCGACGTCGTCGGGGCGGTAATAGCGGCGGCCGCCGCTGCGCTTCATCGGCTTGATCTGGGAGAAGCGGGTCTCCCAGAACCGCAGCACGTGCTGCGGGATGTCGAGCTCCTGCGCTACTTCGCTGATGGTTCGGAACGCATCCGGCGCCTTGTCCAAATGCCAAATCCTTTGCGAGAGGCGTTACGCCTCTTGTTGCGCCTTGCTGGCGTCGCCGTTGGTGCGGTGCTGGGCGTTGATCCGCTGCTTCAGGATCGCCGAGGGCTTGAACACCATGACGCGGCGCGGCGAGATCGGCACCTCGGTGCCGGTCTTCGGGTTGCGGCCGATGCGCTGGCCCTTCTTGCGGACCATGAAGGAGCCGAACGAGGACAATTTCACCGTCTCGCCCTTCTCCAGGCAGTCGGTGATCTCCTTCAGCACGAGTTCCACGAAGGCGGACGATTCCGTGCGCGACAGGCCCACCTTCTGGTAGACGGCTTCGCACAGATCGACACGCGTTACGGTTTTACTTTGATCGGTCATCGCCCTGCCCCACATCACGGCGAACAATTGTTGTCTGAAATTATGAGGTTACGATACGGCGGTCAACAGCGCTCATCAATGCAGACGCATCGATAATCGCGGCTAAATCCGGCAAAAGTTTATCGACTGTGGCTCTACCAGCGCACCAGCGCGGAGCCCCAGGTGAAGCCGCCGCCCATGGCCTCCAGCAGAACCATGTCGCCCTTCTTGATGCGGCCGTCCTTGCGGGCCACCGATAGCGCCAGCGGGATCGAGGCGGCCGAGGTGTTGCCGTGACGGTCCACCGTCAGCACCACCTTCTCCGGCGCGATATGGAGCTTGTGGGCGGAGGCGTCGATGATTCGCTTGTTGGCCTGGTGCGGCACGAACCAGTCGATGCTGTCGGCATTGAGCCCGGTCGCCTGGAAGGCATCGACGATGACGTCGGTGATCATGCCGACCGCGTGCTTGAAGACCTCGCGACCCTCCATGCGCAGATGGCCGACGGTCTGGGTCGAGGACGGGCCACCGTCGACGAACAGCTTTGCCTTGTGACGGCCGTCGGAGCGCAGATGCGTGGTGACGACGCCGCGGTCGGTCGCGGCATTGCCCGGTTGCTCCTGCGCCTCCAGCACCACCGCGCCGGCACCGTCGCCGAACAGCACGCAGGTGCCGCGGTCGTTCCAGTCGAGGATGCGCGAGAAGGTCTCGGCGCCGATCACCAGCGCGCGCTTGAAGGCGCCGGTACGCAGGAAATTGTCGGCGGTGGCGAGCGCGAACACGAAGCCCGAGCACACCGCCTGCAAGTCGAACGCCGCGCCATGGTTGATGCCGAGCCCGTTCTGCACGGCGACGGCGGTTGCGGGGAAGGTGTTGTCGGGCGTCGAGGTCGCCAGCACGATCAGGTCGATCGACTGCGCATTCACCCCGGCGTCGTTAAGCGCGGCCTGCGCCGCCTTGAGCGCCAGATGCGAGGTGAACTCGCCCTCGGCCGCGATGTGCCGCTCGCGAATGCCGGTTCGCTGCACGATCCACTCGTCGGAGGTGTCGATACGCGCCGCCAATTGGGCGTTGGTCACCACCTGCTCCGGCAGATAGGAGCCGCAGCCCAGCACGACCGAACGAATTTGAGTCACGAAACAGCCTCCTGCGCGGCCTGCACGGAATTGAGTGCACCACCCTCGCGGTTGAGCATCTGATTGATCTTGTTCAGGAGATCGTAGTGAGCCATTTCATAGCCAACATCGATCGCATAGGCAAAGCCTTCGGCGCTGGTTCCGCCATGGCTCTTGACCACGATCCCGTTTAGCCCAAGCAGCACGCCGCCGTTGGACTTATTGGGATCCATCTTGTCGCGCAGCGCCTGGAAGGCGCGGCGGGCAAGGAGATAGCCGAGCTTGGTCAGCCAGCTCCGCTGCATCTCGTTCCGAAGTAATTCCGCCATCTGTCGCGCGGTTCCTTCGGCGGCCTTCAACGCGATGTTGCCGCTGAAGCCCTCGGTCACGATGACGTCGGCCAGCCCCTTGCCGATGCCGTCACCCTCGACGAAGCCGATATAGTCGAGCTCGGGCAGGTTCCTGGCGCGCAGGATCTCGCTGGCCTCGCGGATTTCCTCGTGGCCCTTGACCTCCTCGGTCCCGATGTTGAGCAGACCGACGGTGGGCCGCTTCTTGTTGAACAGCACGCTCGCCTTCGCCGCGCCCATCACGGCCATCGACACCAGATGGTGGGCATCGCCGCCGAGCGTGGCACCTAAGTCGAGCACAACGGACGCGCCGCGCTTGGTCGGCCAGATCGCGGAGATCGCGGGGCGGTCGATGCCCGGCAGCGTGCGCAGGCAGAACCGGGCCATCGCCATCAGCGCGCCGGTATTGCCGGCCGAGATCGCGACATCGGCCTCGCCCCGCTTGACGGCATCGATCGCCATCCACATCGAGGAGGTCTTGCGGCCGCGCCGCAAGGCTTGGCTCGGCTTGTCGTCCATGCCGACGGCGACGTCGGTATGGATGATCTTCGACGCGGCCTTGAGCGCAGGATGCTTCTCGACCTCGGGCTCGATCCTGGCGCGATCGCCGACCAGCAGGAACTCGGTGTCGCGATGCCTCTGAAGCGAGATGGCGGCGCCCGGGATGACCACGGCGGGGCCGACATCGCCTCCCATGGCGTCCAGCGCGATGCGAACCTTGCTTGGCATAGAAGTCCTGGAAACCTGGTCTGGTGCGGTCTTGCACGAGCGGGGCCGCAAAATGTGTTCGCCACGGACATGGCGACCGGCCAAGCGCCACGCCGCACCCGGACCGGGGCGCGACAATAGCGTTTTGTTACCCCGAAACAACCTCTTGCCCCCAGCCTTTTGCTTTCCGCGCGACCCGCGCCGCGAATCCCAGAATTTGCAGAAAACACATTGAAATCAGTCGGATAACGAGGTCTTTCAAACCATCCCGGCAAATGCCTCGCACGTGCCAGCAAGGCGCTACACTCAAGGAAATGCCCCGTTACCGGTCCTTCTTGTTGTCCTGAAGGGCCTTCAGCGCGGCGAATGGATGGTCTTCCGGATCGGGGGCGGTGACCTCCGCCTCGAACACGGCTCCCTCCTTCCGCGGATAGGGATCGATCGCCAGGAACAGGGCGTCGGTGGCGAGCCGGCCGAGGTCGATGATGCCGCCTACGATCGCCTCCGGGGGATCCGCAACCTCAGGCGGTGCCTCATCGTCCTGCCCCTCCTCGATCAGGTCGGCCAGGCGCCGTGCCTCGGCCTCGGGGGCGAACATCAGGTCCACCTCCTCCTCGATCTCGCTCTCTATCGGATCCAGCGTGACCACGCAGGTCTGGCCGACCGTGGCCCGAACGGTGCCGGTCACCTGGACCCGGCCGCCGCTCCTGGGCACCACATCGAAGTCGGCTTCAGCGGACAGGATCTCTCGCAGGCCTGCGACCTCCGCCATGGCCTGCCGCTCGGCAGCCGAGGCCTTGAGCTGGCGATGCAGCCCCGTGTCGGGGATTTGCGCGACGATGACAGGCGCCCGCCAGGGATCGGGCTCGGATCCAGTCGTTGGTCGGCTCATGGCGTGACATCCTCAGGGAGCGCTGGAGGAAACCTGAATGAGGCCCGCAGCAGCGCAGCCTTGTCGGTCTGGCCGAGATCGGCCTCGGTGGCCCGGGCATAGGCCGCCAGCCGCTGCGCCCGATCCAGGCTGGTCCCGTTCAAGATATTCTTGCAGATCGCCTCCGCCAGTGCTTCGCCGCCGCTTTCCATGGCCTGGTCATAGGCCTGGACGCGGCCATAAAAGGCCTCGCCGAAGGCCCGCATCCGCTTGGGCACGCTCTGATCGCCTACCCCCATCTCGCGCAGATTGTCGTCCATGTCCTCGCAGAAGCGATCGAACAGCGCCTGCGATAGTTCACTGGCACCTCCAGTGGCGCCCTGAGCCATACGCAGGCGCCGCAGCACCAGCCACAGATGCAGCAGCAACAGGTCGAAACGCCCGTTAACCGTGTCGGGCACGCCCAAGTCGCGGTAAAATATGGGTTCTCGCGCCTGCGTCACGATCATGCCATAGATGGCTTCAATGGTGCCCGCCGGGGTTCGCCGGGGTTTCCTGAAGTGATTGAACGGCCAAAGCATTGTGGTTTCCGCAAGCGGGCGCGCGCGTGTTGCATTAAGACGCCCAGCCCGGTACTTCAGCGCCTCGCGCGACGCAAGGGGACGGAATCAGTTCCGCTATGACGACAACGAACCAGACCAGCCTGCGCGCAGACAAGTGGCGCGGCCTTCATGCATGCTGGCGCAGCCTGCGCATGCTCACGGCCGCGGCCGTGGTCGGCGCAGCTCTTGCGGGCTGCACCGGCGAGCAATTCCAGAAGGGCTACATCCTGCCGCCCGGCGCGCTGGAGCAGATTCCGATCGGCGCGAGCCAGGACCAGGTGCTGATTGTGATGGGCACCCCCTCGACCGTCGCGACCCTCGACGGCGAAGTGTTCTATTACATCTCGCAGCGCTCGGAGCGCATGGTTGCTTTCATGAACCAGAAGGTAATCGACCAGCGCGTGATCGCGATCTATTTCGACAAGAACCGGCGCGTGCGACGCCTCGCGAATTACGGCCTGCAGGACGGCAAGATCTTCGACTTCATCAGCCGCACCACGCCGACGTCTGGTCAGGAGATGAGCTACCTCGCGCCGCTGTTCAAGCTGCTCAGCTTCAACTGAGTCTGCAGCCCGCTCCAATTCCGCTGGAAGGTAAATCGGCGTTCGCCTGCGGCGTCGTGCCGCCCTGCGCACGGCCTTTGACGTCGCGTGCGACTTGCCGTCGCAAGCTCGGTTCCCTACGCTCCCTGCAAAGCAAGAAGCAGGGAGGGATTCGTGCCCCAGAAATTACAGAACGCTGACCTTCGGAACGCTAAACTCCAGAACACTTTGTTGTCCCGCCGAGTTGTGCTCACCGGCGCTGCCGGTCTCACGGCCGCAGCGATCCTGCCGCGATCGAGCCTCGCCGACTGGAAACCGACCGAGACCGTTCGTCTCATCGTGCCGGCCGCGGCCGGCGGGTCGACCGACGTCATGGGCCGGCTCCTAGCCGCGCATCTGCAGACCGCCTGGGGCCAGTCGGCCGTGGTGGAAAACCGCTCTGGCGGCGGCGGCACCATCGGCACGGCCGAGGCGGTCCGCGCCAAGCCCGATGGCCACACCATCCTGATCGGCAATCCGGGCCCGAATGCGATCGCCTACAGCATCTTCAAGAATCTCACCTACAAGCCGGACCAGCTTCAGCCGGTCTCCAACATGATCCGGATCCCGAACATCGTGTCGGCGCATCCGAAGACAGGTATCAAATCGATTCCCGAGCTGATCGCGTACCTGAAGGCCAATCCGGACAAGCTCAGCTACGCCTCCTCCGGCGTCGGCCAGAGTCCTCACCTCACCGGCGCCTGGTTCCTCCAGCTCACCGGACTGAAGATGACCCACATTCCGTTCCGCGGCGCCGGTCCCGCGCTCCAGGCCGCGCTTGCCGGTGATATCCAGATCCTGTTCGACAATCTCTATCCGAGCCTGCCGCAGGTGCAGAACGGCACGCTCAACGGTCTGTGCGTCACCACGACCGAGCGCAGCGACCTCGCGCCGAACCTGCCGACCATGCGCGAGAGCGCGCCGGAGCTGGCGAGTTTCGACATCTCGTCCTGGTTCTCGGTGTTCCTGCCCAAGGGCGTCTCGCCCGAGGTGCTGAACGCGCTCAATCTTCAGGTCAAGGCGATGCTCGAGCGCGACGACGTCAAGAAGCAGATCGCCGCCATGGGCGCCCGCGCCGACTACGGCACGCCGGAGCAGTTCGCCGCCTTCGTGGACGCCGAGACGAAGAAGTTCGCCGGCATCATCCAGAAGGAAGGGCTGCAGATGGATGTGCAGTGACGCGCAGCGTCATTCCGGGGCGGCTCGAAAGAGCCGAACCCGGAATCTCGAGATTCCCCGGTGCGCAATTGCGCACCTGAGGTTCGGTCCTTCGGACCGCCCCGGAATGACGGCGAGAAACAAAAACCCCGCGGCTCGCGCCGCGGGGTTTTCTCTTGTCACGTGTGCGCCGATCAGTGCGCCAGGATCGCCAGCAGCAGCAAGGCCACGATGTTGGTGATCTTGATCATCGGGTTCACCGCAGGTCCCGCCGTGTCCTTGTAGGGATCGCCGACGGTGTCGCCGGTCACCGCCGACTTGTGGGCATCAGAACCCTTGCCGCCGAAATGACCGTCCTCGATGTACTTCTTGGCGTTGTCCCAGGCGCCGCCGCCCGAGGTCATCGAGATCGCGACGAACAGGCCCGTCACGATGACGCCGAGCAGCATGGCGCCGACCGCAGAGAACGCCGCCGACTTGCCGGCCGCGCCGCCGCCCGCGATCGCGTAGATCACGAAGTAGACGACGATCGGCGACAGCACCGGCAGCAACGAGGGGATGATCATCTCCTTGATCGCTGCCCGGGTGAGCAGGTCGACCGCCTTGCCGTAGTCCGGCTTGTCGGTGCCCTGCATGATGCCCGGCTTCTCGCGGAACTGGCGACGAACCTCCTCGACGATCGCGCCGGCCGCACGGCCCACCGCGGTCATGCCCATCGCGCCGAACAGGTAGGGCAAGAGGCCGCCGAACAGCAGGCCCACCACCACATAAGGATTGTTCAGCGAGAAGTCCGGATTGACGCCGGCGAAGTAAGGATGGTGTGCGCTGTCGCCGACGAAGAACTTGAGGTCCTGGTTGTAGGCCGCGAACAGCACGAGGGCACCGAGACCGGCGGAACCGATCGCATAGCCCTTGGTGACCGCCTTGGTGGTGTTGCCGACCGCGTCGAGCGCGTCGGTCGACTTGCGCACCTCCTTCGGCAGGCCCGCCATCTCGGCAATGCCGCCGGCATTGTCGGTGACGGGGCCGAAGGCGTCGAGGGCGACAACCATGCCGGCGAGCGCCAGCATGGTGGCGGTCGCGATCGCGATGCCGAACAGCCCGGCGAGGCTGTAGGTGACCAGGATGCCGGCGATGATGACGATCGCGGGCAGCGCGGTCGCTTCCATCGAGACGGCAAGGCCCTGGATCACGTTGGTGCCGTGGCCGGTCACCGAGGCCTGGGCGATCGACTTCACCGGACGATAGTCGGTTCCGGTGTAGTATTCGGTGATCCAGATGATCAGGGCAGTGACGACGAGGCCGACCACGCCGCATTCGAACAGCGCCATGCCGGTATAGTCGACGCCGTCGAGCTTGCCGAAGCCGATCAGGTAGTAGATCACCAGCGCGATGCCGATCAGCGACAGGATGCCGGTTGCGATCAGGCCCTTGTAGAGCGCGCCCATGATCGACTGGCTCGGCCCGAGCTTGACGAAGAAGGTGCCGATGATCGAGGTGATGATGCAGATGCCGCCGATGGCGAGCGGCAGCGTCATCATGTTGGCGAGGATCGGCGTCTTGGCGAAGAAGATCGCAGCCAGCACCATGGTGGCGACCGCGGTCACCGCATAGGTCTCGAACAGGTCGGCTGCCATGCCGGCGCAGTCGCCGACGTTGTCACCGACGTTGTCGGCGATGGTCGCGGGATTGCGCGGATCGTCCTCGGGAATGCCGGCCTCGACCTTGCCGACGAGATCGCCGCCGACGTCCGCACCCTTGGTGAAGATGCCGCCGCCGAGACGGGCGAAGATCGAGATCAGCGAGGCGCCGAAGCCGAGGGCCACCATGGCGTCGACCACGGTGCGGCTATCGGGCGCCAGCTTCAGCGAGTGGACCAGGAAGCCGAAATAGAGGGTCACCCCGAGCAGCGCCAGACCTGCGACCAGAAGGCCGGTGATCGCGCCCGCCTTGAAGGCGAGTTCGAGGCCGCCGGCGAGCGACGTCGTCGCGGCCTGGGCCGTGCGCACATTGGCGCGAACCGAGACGTTCATGCCGATGAAGCCCGCGGCACCCGACAGGATGGCGCCGATGGCGAAGCCGATCGCGACGTAAAGTCCGAGGAAATAGGCAAGCAGCACGAAGATGACGATGCCGACGATACCGATCGTGGTGTACTGGCGCCGCAGGTAGGCCTGTGCGCCTTCACGCACCGCTCCCGCGATCTCCTGCATGCGCGGCGACCCCGCATCCGCGCTCAACACCGAAGACGTCGCCCAAATCGCGTAGACGACGGAAAGCACTCCGCAGAGCACTATCAACCATAATGCTGTCATGTGATTTTTGCCTCAGATCCTTGATGTACCCCCGGCGCCTTTTGTTGTCCGTCGTGCGGTGCGGCGCCTTGATTTCGAACAAAGCCGCCCCTTGCCCAAAAGGGGCGGCTTCAGTCAGCCGCAAGCTTGCCAAAATCAAATTGAGGGTGCAACGCCGGATCGGGCCGGAAACGCCGATCTCGGCAGGTATTTAAGACCAAGTGCCGAGAACGAAGATGCTGGTTTGGAGCAATTCCTAGAAGTGGCTGTAGGAGAGCCGCGTCAAGGCCAGTTCCTGGCCCTGCCCATCGAGGAAGCGCACCCGCTCCTTCCCCGCGACGACCGTGCCGATCGCGGTGACGGCAAGGCCGGCCGCCCGCCCGGCGGCAATCAGCGCATCGCCTTGCGCCGGCGGGACGGTGCACAGCACCTCGTAATCGTCGCCCCCCGCAAGCAGCGTCTCGACGCAAACGACGTTGCGGGCGACCAGGCTTGCTGCGGCGGCCGAGAGCGGCACGCTTGCCACCTCGACCGTGGCCGACACCCCGGACGCCGCACAGAGTTTCACCAGATCACCGGCGAGGCCATCGGAGACGTCCATCGCTGCGGTCGCATGATCGCGCACCGCCCGCGCCAGCACGTTGCGCGGCTGCGGCACACGATAGCGCGAGACCAGGGCTTCCCTTGCGGCGGGATCGCTCGCAAGTACCGCCGCTGCGGCGCCGCCCTTGAGCACGTCGAGGCCGAGCGCTGCATCGCCGATCGTGCCCGTCACCAGAATGCGATCACCCGGCCGAGCGCCGGTCCGGCCGACCATCCGCCCCTTCGGCACGCGGCCGAAGGCGGTGATCGAGATCATCTGCGGGCCTGGCGTTGAGACGGTATCGCCGCCGAGCAGCGGACAGGCGAATTCTGCTGCGTCCTCACCGAGCGCGTCCGCGAAGGGCCGCAGCCAGGAATCCTCCTTGCTGCGCAGTGCCAGCGTCAGCACGAAGCCGGCCGGCATCGCGCCCTTGGCGGCCAGGTCGGACAGGTTCACCCGCAACGCCTTGCGCGCGATGGTCTCAGGCGGATCGCTGGCAAGATAGTGCACGCCCTCGACGATGGCGTCGGTGGTGACGACGATGTCGTCGCCGGACGAGGACAGCACCGCGGCATCATCGACCAGCCCGAATGCGCCGGGATCGGTCGCCAGCGGCTTGAAATAGCGCGCGATGAGGGAGTCTTCGGCGGAGGGCTGTGTTCTGTCCTGTGTCACGATAGCCGACCCGTCATCCTGAGGTGCGAGCCCTTGCGAGCCTCGAAGGATGGACGGCCGAGGTGCGACCTCAGCGGCACGCCGCCGCCCTTCGAGGCCTCCGCTTCGCTCCGGCACCTCAGGGTGACGGCTACGGCGGAAGTCGATGTCTCAACTACCCCCGCCCGAACTCGTCGCCGCGAAACTGGCGGCCGATCTGGTCGAGCACGGCATTGACCATGCCGGTCTCCTCCCGGTCGACGAAGGCGTTGGCGACATCGACATATTCGGAGACGACGACACGGCCCGGCACGTCCTTGCGATGCTGGAGCTCGTAGGCCCCGGCCCGCAGCACCGCGCGCAGGATCGCCTCGATCCGCTTCAGCGGCCAGCCCTTCGACAGCGCCTCGTCGATCAGGGGATCGAGCTTCTTCTGGTCGCGCACCACGCCCGAGACGACGTCGCGGAAGAACGCCGCTTCCGCCGGCAGGTAGGTGTCGCCCTCGACCTCGTTGCCGAGCCAATGGCTCTCGAACTCGGCGAAGATGTCGTTGATGCCGGCGCCCGCAATGTCCATCTGGTACAGCGCCTGCACAGCGGCGAGCCGCGCCGCACCGCGCCGGTTCGCTTTCTTCTCCGCAGCCGCCGGTTTCTTGGTATCAGCCATGGCTTCAGGTCCGCGCCAGGCGGCGCTTGATGCGTAGCATCGCAAGCGCCGCGCGCGCGGCATCGCCGCCCTTGTTGAGCTCGCTGGCGCGCGCCCGCGCCCAGGCCTGGTCCTCGGTGTTGACGGTGAGAATGCCGTTGCCGAGCGGCAGTTTCCGCGACACCGCAAGGTCCATCAGCGCGCGCGAGGATTCCTGCGACACGATCTCGAAATGGATGGTGTCGCCGCGGATCACGCAGCCGAGTGCGATCACGGCGTCGTAGGGCTTGCCGTTCGCCGCAGCCGCATCGACCGCGATGGCCACGGCCGCCGGGATTTCCAGCGCGCCGGGAACGGTGATGACGTCATGGGTGAGGCCGGCCGCCTTCAGCTCGGCAACTGCACCGTCCAGAAGTGCGTCCTGGAGATCGTCATAGAACCGTGCCTCGACAATCAGCGCGCGCGCGCCGGAAATGTCGGTCTGGTCCTTCAGGGGTGCGCGCCGCGCGTCTGCCATCGTCAAGATCCGTTTCGAAAGGGGTCGGCGCTATGTAGTCGCCGGAAGCATGTAAGCCAAGTTAGAAACGTCATTCCGGGGCGGCTCGAAGAGCCGAACCCGGAATCTCGAGATTCCGGGTTCGATGCTGACGCATCGCCCCGGAATGACCGGCTACGCCGGTCACTTCATTTCCGTCAGCCGCGCCGCATAGCGGGCCATCAGATCGACCTCGATATTGACCTCGTCCCCCGCCTTCCAGCCGCCGATGGTCGTAACCGTCAACGTGTGCGGGATGATCAGCACCGAAAAGGTCACGTCTGCAACCGTATTGATCGTCAGCGAGACGCCGTCGAGCGTGATCGAGCCCTTGGTGGCGATGAAGCGCGCCAACTCGCGTGTCGTCGAGAGCACGAAGCGCGCCATGTCGGGCAGGTCTTCGCGGCTTACGATGGTCGCGATCCCGTCGGCATGGCCGGCGACGATATGGCCGCCGAGCTCGTCGCCGATCTTCAGCGCACGCTCGAGGTTGAGCCTCGTCCCAACCCTCCAGTGCTTTGCCGTCGTCAGCGCCAGCGTCTCGGCCGCGGTATCGACATCGAACCAGGTCTTTTGAGAAGAATCCTTGCCGTCAGCGACGCCCGAGGCGACCACGGTCAGGCAGACGCCGTTGCAGGCGATCGAGGCGCCGTCGGCAATGGTGGTCTGATCGTAGCGACAGGCAATACGCAGCCGGTGCAGCTGCCCCTGCGCCGTTGGCGTGAAGCTGACGATCTCGCCGATATCGGTGACAATGCCGGTGAACATTACGCGCGCTCGTAGATGGTAAGAGTATCGTTGCCGAATGTCTCGCTAGCATGAACCTTGTAGGCCTGCGACTGCGTGATTTTCGACAGGGGCAATGCATCGAGCGCATCGACGCCCGCACTGCCCACCGCTTCCACGCCGCGGAACAGCCAGATCTCGTCGACCAGATCGGCCGCGACGAACGAGGATGCAACCCGGCTGCCGCCCTCAACCATCAGGCGGGTGATGCCCTTCCCGGCCAGCGCATGCAGCACGGCCGGCAGATCGAGCCCGGAAGCACCGCCGGCGGGCACACGCAATATTTGCGCGCCTGCCGCCCCAAGCCGCGTTGCGGCCGCGGCTTCCGCGAGGTCAGACCCCACCACCCAGAGCGGCGTCTCGCGCGCGGAGCCCACAAGCCTGCTCGCACCGGGAATGCGCAGGCTCTGATCGAGCACCACGCGCACCGGTGATCGCGACGCCATGCCCGGTAGACGGCAGGTGAGAACCGGATCGTCCGCCAGCACCGTTCCGATGCCGACCAGGATCGCGTCGCTCTGCGCGCGCAAGAGATGCACGCGATTGCGCGCCGCCTCCCCGGTGATCGCGACCGGCTTGCCGCCGGCGGCGCCGATCTTGCCATCGGGTGACACCGCGAGTTTCAGGATCACATGCGGGCGCTTGTCGCGGATGCGACGGAAATGCCCGGCATGATCGAAGGCGGCTTCCGCCGCGCACAGGCCCACGTCCACATGGACGCCGGCAGCCCGCAGGCGTGCATGCCCCTGCCCCGCGACCTCGGGATTGGGATCCTCGATCGCCGCCACCACCCGCTTGATGCCGGCGGCGATCACCGCATCGGCGCATGGCGGCGATTTGCCGAAATGCGAGCACGGCTCCAGCGTGACGTAGAGCGCGGCGCCCCGCGCCGCCTCACCCGCCCGTCGTAACGCTTCCGGCTCGGCGTGCGGCCGTCCTCCCGGCTGGGTCCAGCCGCGGCCGACGATCACCCCGTCCCTGACGACGACGGCGCCGACCGCCGGATTGGGCCAGGTGCGTCCCTGCCCGCGCCGGCCGAGCGAAAGCGCCAGCTGCATGAAACGAAGATCGGCGTCCTTGGCCTCGCGGGCCTTCTGCGCGAACTGGTCTTCCAGGATGCGGAAGATCATTTGCGGATCGCGGCGAGCCGCGCTTCCTCCTCACCGGAGAGCTCGCCGAGCACCTCGGCGAAATCCTTGGCTTCGCGGAAATTGCGGTAGACCGAGGCGAAGCGCACATAGGCGACGTCGTCGAGCGTGCGCAGATGCTCCATCACGGTCTCGCCGATCACCTCCGAGGAGATCTCGGCCTCGCCCCCGGTCTCGAGCTCGCGCACGATGGTGGAGACCATCTTCTCCACGCGCTCCGGCTCGACCTGCCGCTTGCGCAACGAGATCTGGACCGAACGCATCAGCTTGTCGCGATCGAACGGCACGCGGCGGCCGTTGCGCTTGATCACCGTGAGCTCGCGCAGCTGCACGCGCTCGAAGGTGGTGAAGCGGAAATTGCAGGCGACGCACACGCGCCGCCTGCGGATCACGGACGAGTCCTCGGTCGGACGCGAGTCCTTCACCTGCGTATCGAGACTGTTGCAGTTCGGGCAGCGCATCCGTGTACCCCAGGCCTTACTGGTAGATCGGGAACCGATCGGTGAGCGCCTTGACCCGTTCCTTGATCGCAGCTTCCACCAGCGGCGCCTTGCCGTCGGAGGACTGCGCGATCGCGTTCAGGACCTCGGCGATCATGCCGCCGACTTGCTGGAATTCGGCGACGCCGAAGCCGCGCGTGGTCGCCGCCGGCGTGCCCAGACGAATACCGGAGGTGACAAACGGCGACTCCGGATCAAACGGAATGCCGTTCTTGTTGCAGGTGATGGCGGCACGGACCAGCGCCTTCTCCGAGACGTTGCCCTTCAGGCCCTTCGGCCTGAGATCGACCAGCATCAGATGGTTGTCGGTGCCGCCGGAGACGATGTCGAAGCCGTGGCTCTTCATCGCTTCCGCCAGCGCCTTGGCGTTCTCGACGACGTTCTTGGCGTAGACCTTGAAGTCCGGACGCAGCGCCTCGCCGAAGGCGACCGCCTTCGCCGCGATCACGTGCATCAGCGGGCCGCCCTGCAGGCCCGGGAAGATCGCCGAGTTGAACTTCTTGGTCAGCGTCTCGTCATTCCACAGCATCAGGCCGCCGCGGGGACCGCGCAGCGACTTGTGCGTCGTTGTGGTGGTGATGTGGGCATGGGGCACCGGCGAAGCATGCACGCCGCCGGCGACGAGGCCTGCGAAGTGCGCCATGTCGACCAGCAGATAAGCGCCGACGCTGTCGGCGATCTCGCGGAAGCGCTTGAAGTCCCAGGCGCGCGAATAGGCCGACCCGCCGGCGACGATCAGCTTCGGCTTGACCTGTTCGGCCTGCTTGGCCACCGCATCCATGTCGATGATCTGGTCCTCGCGGCGCACGGTGTAGTGCGCGGCCTTGAACCACTTGCCGCTCATGTTGACGGGCGAGCCGTGGGTGAGATGACCGCCGGCGGCGAGATCGAGACCCATGAAGGTGTCGCCGGGCTGCAGCAGCGCCAGGAACACCGCCTGGTTCATCTGGCTGCCCGAGTTCGGCTGCACGTTGGCGAAATTGGCGCCGAACAGCTTCTTGGCGCGATCGATCGCGAGGTTCTCGGCGACGTCGACCCACTCACAACCGCCGTAATAGCGCGCGCCCGGATAGCCTTCCGCATATTTGTTGGTCATGACCGAACCCTGCGCTTCCAGCACGGCCCGGCTGACGATGTTCTCGGAGGCGATCAGCTCGACCTCGTGGCGCTGACGGCCGAGCTCGCCCTTGATGGCGGCGGCGATTTCCGGGTCGGCCTGCTCGAGCGAGGCGGAGAAAAACGAATCGGGCGCGGAGGCGGACGCTTTAGAGTTCTTGGCGAGGGTCATCTTGCGAATATCTCCACCGCCGCAGCCTTTTGGCGGGCTACGGGCGGGTCTGGTGTGGCGTTCGGAAGCACGCGCGATCTACCACATCGCCCGCAACAGGCCAAGCATTTGCGGGTGGGGCCTGATATTTATGCAAGATATGGTGGGGATTGAGGGTTTTCGACGCTAAGGCGGTTCTATGGAACCGCCCCTCTGCGAGCACCTTCAAAATGGGCCGCTTCGGGCCTCTTTCCTTGCGTCCGTAGCCAGCGGTGTAACCGGCCTCTCAGCTACAGCCCGGTATATCCCGCCTTCACCGGGTCGATGCTGCCGTCGAGCTGGCGCAGATAGGTCAGGCCGCAGACCGTCAACCTGTGAGTGTCTTTCTCGCCGGCTTCGACCAGGATGTTGAGATAGTTCGTGACCTTGGCCCGCGCCTCCTCGCTGGCCGCTGCGGTGCGGTTGGCGAGCAGGTCATAGGTCTGCATGATGCGGTCGATGGCGGCTTCCATGGCACCCCTCTGGTTCGTCGGCATTTTGGGATTGTTGATCAGGCAACCGCGCGGACCTCGGATTGCGCCAGGAACCGGGCGATTGCCTTGTTGGCGAGCCTGATCTTGTTGAATTCGCCGTGCTGGAGCAGCTTGACGATGACCCCGAGCAGGCGTTCGTCGGTGACGAGCGTATCGGGGATCGCGCCGGAACGGCGGAGGGAATTCGCGGCGATGGCGTAGGCCTCGCTCACGAGTTCCACGTTCATCACCTGAAGCCCGCGCTCGACCAGCATCGACTTGTCTCCGATCCGAAGGAGATAAGCCGTGAGGATGGACCTTGTTCCTCGCATCCGCGAAATTATTTCGCAGGTGCAAAATATAAAACGCACCGGTCCGGGGCAACTCCGGGCCGGCGCGCTTGGGGAAGTCAGGCACGTTCGGGAGGCTTGCCGATCTTGTCGCGGGCCGGCTTGGCCTTGATCCCTTGGAAAATCAGAGCCGATACAGGATCTGGTCAGTCCAGAACCGCTCGAGGCGGTGCAGCGACTTGTTCAGGGTCGAGAACTCCTCGCCCGAGATGCCGCCGACCTGCTCCACCGTCTTGACGTGCTTCTGGTAGAGCGCATCGACGATGCGGCGGACTTCCTGGCCCTGGGGGGTCAGGCGGATGCGCACCGAGCGGCGATCGACGCGCGAGCGCTGATGATCGAGGAAGCCAAGCTCGACGAGCTTCTTCAGATTGTAGGAGACGTTGGAGCCGAGATAGTAACCGCGCGTGCGCAGCTCGCCCGCGGTCAGCTCCTTGTCGCCGATGTTATAGAGCAAGAGCGCCTGGACCGAGTTGATGTCCGCACGGCCGCGGCGATCGAATTCGTCCTTGATCACGTCGAGGAGCCGGCGATGCAGCCGCTCCACCAGAGTCAAAGCTTCCAGATAGAGCGACTGCACCGAACCCTGCTGGCCGGAGACGCGCTCTGCGGTATCTGCCGCAGTTGCGACGGCTTTCATCATGACACTTCCCCTGTAGTCGTTTTTATCGACACTTATTCGACGAAACTTGTGTCCCGTCTGATAGGTGCAACTTAAGGGGCGCGTTTGAAGATCGGCTTAAATAAGAGAATAAAGAGATCATGAATTTAAGACAGTGAATTGCGGATTAAGCCTGTGCCACAAGCACTTTTCGAAAGGCTCTGTTGACCTTCGCAAGGTCCTGTTCACCCTCCGTCCGCCGCAACTGTCGCATTCCAGAACAGCCCCGCCCCGTTTCGAAACGCGGGCGTAACGGCTGTGGCGGAACCGGCTGGGCAACGAAAACTTACCGCAAATTTTAGGCAACCAGCGGTCAACCAAACGCGCACAACTCCGCTCTCGTGTCCTGGACGAGCGAAGCGAAGATCCCGGACCCAGAAGCCACAAACGGGATGTTGGAGAGATAGGCCCCGGCTCCGCAGCGCACCGCTAAGGTGAGCTGCGTCCCGGCACGAGAGCATTGTTGATCGCGGCGTTGTCGCCTACGGCGGCCGTTCACGCGCGGCCATCCACGCGAGCGCAAGATAAGCGGCGAGCATGAAGGCCTCGACGCCGACGACGATCAGGCTGCCGCCGTAGATGCCCGGGAACATCAGCTCGATCACCGCCATCGAGACCACAGTGGTCAGCCACACCACCGCGCCCCACGGCGTTGCCAGCCACAGCCCGACCGCAGCGACGAGCTCGATCACCGCGAAGTAGACGGTCGCCGCCTGCCAGGCCATCGACTGGTTCTCGAACGCCTCGTCCTCGCCGCCGACGAAGCCCGTCACCTGCGCCCAGTGATAGAGACCTTTCAGGATCGAGAGCAGTGCCATCACCCGCAGGAACAGCACCAGGCGGCGCGTCCAGACATTGTCGTCGGACTCGGCCCGCTCCGACGAGAGCGCCGCGACCGACATGGCCGTCTCTCTGGCGGTGTCTCTGGCAGCGTCCCTGGCGCCGTCGCGGGCCGCATCGCGGGTGGAGATCTCGGACATGGGCCCCTTGTGGCTGCTTCGCCCTGCAAAATCAATCGGCTGCGCCTTCAGTTCAACTCTGCCTTGCGGCAGGGCAAGCCGCGGTGACGGGAACCGTGCGAGCTGGGATAAGAATAATTCCAGCCGGAGGAAGAGTGATGGCGATCAAATACGGACGTCCGATCGAATTGCGCGAGGTGTCGCGCCGCGAAGGCACGGCGGTGCCCCACGCCCTCGATCTGACCGTCCGTCCGCGCCGCAACCGCAAGGCCGAATGGGCCCGGCGCATGGTGCGGGAGAATGTGCTCACCACCGACGATCTGATTTGGCCGCTGTTTCTGATCGACGGCAACAACAAGCGCGAGCAGGTCGCCTCGATGCCCGGCGTCGAGCGCCTCAGCGTCGACCAGGCCGTGCGCGAGGCCGAGCGCGCGATGAAGCTCACCATCCCCTGCATCGCGCTGTTTCCCTACACCGAGCCGTCCTTGCGCGACGAGGAAGGCTCGGAGGCAACCAACCCGAATAATCTGGTCTGCCAGGCCGTGCGAGCAATCAAGAAGGAGTTTCCGGAGATCGGCGTCCTCTGCGACGTCGCGCTCGATCCTTTCACCAGCCACGGTCATGACGGCCTGATCTCCGATGGCAAGATCTTGAACGACGAGACGGTCGCCGTGCTGGTGCGCCAGGCGCTGGTGCAGGCTGAAGCCGGCTGCGACATCATCGCGCCGTCCGACATGATGGACGGCCGCGTTGCCGCGATCCGCGAGGCGCTGGATCGCTCCGGCCTGCTCGACGTGCAGATCATGGCCTATGCGGCCAAATACGCCTCCGCCTTCTATGGCCCGTTCCGCGACGCCATCGGCTCGGCCAAGACGCTCACCGGCGACAAGCGCACCTATCAGATGGACAGCGCCAACACCGACGAGGCGCTGCGCGAGGTCGAGCTCGATATCGCCGAGGGCGCCGACATGGTGATGGTGAAGCCCGGCATGCCGTATCTCGACGTGGTCCGCCGCGTGAAGGACACCTTTGCGATGCCGACCTTCGCCTATCAGGTGTCGGGCGAATACGCGATGATCGCCGCCGCCGCCAACAACGGCTGGCTCGACGGCGAGCGCGCGATGATGGAGAGCCTGCTCGCGTTCAAGCGCGCCGGCGCCGACGGCGTGCTGAGCTATTTTGCGCCAAAGGCGGCCGAGAAGCTGCGCAGCCAAGTGTAGGTGCCGTGGAGCGAATGCGTTGAGCAACTCTCGTCGTTCCGGGGCGATGCGTTAGCATCGAATCCGGAATCTCGAGATTCCCGGTTCGGTCCTCCAGACCGCCCCCGGAATGACCGTGCTGCGAGAACCGCCCCCGAATCGCCGGAATATTTCGGCTTGTTAATGCCCGTGCGCCCTTGGCACGGAGGTGGCCTGTTCCCATGTCCTGCCTTGAGGGTTTTCCCTCTGTTTCCCGCTGGGAGGACGGACCATGTCGTACGACTCGGGCAATTCAGGCGCTTGGCGCAATGACGGTGCCGTGCAACCGCACGCCTACGACCCCGATCTGCATCCGGAACTGTTCCGTGGCGTTGCGACGCGGCGGGCGTTCGCCTTCCTGATCGACATGGTCGTGATCTCGGTGCCGGTGATCCTCGGCTACATCTTCATCGCATTGTTCGGCGTGGTCACGCTCGGCATCGGCTGGGCGCTGTTCTGGCTGGCCTGGCCGGCCTCCGTCATCTGGGCCATCGTCTATTACGGCGCCTGCATCGGCGGCCCTTCGTCGGCGACGATCGGCATGCGCCTGATGGATCTGGAGCTGCGCACCTGGTACGGCGCGCCCGGCTATTTCGTGCTCGGCGCCACCCACGCCGTGCTGTTCTGGGTGACGGTCTCGTTCCTGTCGCCCTTCGTGGTCCTGGTCGGGCTGTTCAACAGCCGCCGGCGCTTGCTGCACGATTTCGTGCTGGGAACGGTCGTGATCAACAATTCGGTCCGCGCGCCGGTGCCGCAGGCGGCGAGGACCTGGTGAGCCAAGGACCAGGTGAGCCAAGGACCTGGTGAGCAACGGCCTACTAACCGGGACCCACTAAGCTGATTGCCGATCTGACCTGCCGAGCAGACCAATTGACCGGGAGCTTCCGTAGCGCGATGCTGATACTCACTTCGGAGGCCCACGACGTCCCTTGACCCAGCACTCGCGCGACACCCCCCAATTTTACCTCACGGCGCCCTCGCCCTGCCCGTATCTGCCGGGCCGGCATGAGCGCAAGGTGTTCACGCATCTGGTCGGCGACCGGGCCGGCGACCTCAACGACCTCCTGACCCATGGCGGCTTCCGCCGCAGCCAATCGATCGCCTACCGGCCGGCCTGCGACCAGTGCCGCGCCTGCGTCTCCGTCCGGGTCGTCGCCAACGAATTCCGCCCCTCCCGCAACTTCCGCAAGGTGATGGCCCGCAATGCCGACATCATCGGCGAGCAGCGCAGCGCGGTCCCCACCTCCGAGCAATATTCGGTGTTCCGCGCCTATCTCGACGCCCGCCACCGCCATGGCGGCATGGCCGACATGACCGTGCTCGACTACGCCATGATGGTCGAGGACAGCCATGTCGAGACCCGCATCATCGAATACCGCAAGCGCGGCCCCGACAGCGGCCTCACCGGCCGCGGCGAGGAGCTGATCGCGGTGGCGCTCACCGACGTGCTCAGCGACGGCCTGTCGATGGTCTATTCGTTCTTCGAGCCGAGCCAGGTCAGCCGCTCGATGGGCACCTTCATGATCCTCGACCACATCGCGCGCGCCCGCCGGCAAGGGCTGCCTTACGTCTATCTCGGCTACTGGATCGAGGGCTCCAAGAAGATGGACTACAAGGCCCGCTTCCTGCCGCAACAGCGCCTCGCCCCCTCCGGCTGGCTGCGCATCGACGCACAGGGCGATGCGGCGTCCGAGCCGCAGGATTGAGGTCCCACTTCGCGGCTTTCAGGGGGCCGCAGCTTCGGCCACTTCCGATGTCGCGAACTTTGCAGCCCCCTCCTCACCGAGGATGAACTCGAGCGCCGCAAGTCCGGGCAGGAAGAAGTAGCCTCCCCCGAGCGTCGTCGCGAAGTTCGCCAGGGAGACCTCTCCACCGCTCGGCAGGCCCGGCAACGACAAGGCCTTCGGGAAGGTCCGTGGGTCGGACGACCCGACGAGCGGATCGTCGGCGTGAAGGTTAACGAAACTCGGATTCCGCGCCCAACGCTGCTGGACGAACTCGAACTGCCGCTCGAGATCCGCATTGCAGGCGATGAAGAAGATGCCCTTGCGCGTCTCGCCGTTACTATCCTCGCGATACGGCCGGCCGCGACGAAGCAGCCTGTGCAGCTTGGTCGACTTGATGCTCGATTTGACGTCGGCACCAAGCGTATCCCGCGGATTCGCCCGTCGAATGTGAGCCCCCTTCGGGCATATGAAGCCGTTGGCGTCGTCGACACGATAGCGGAACGCGTCAAGTTCCGAATCCGTTTTTGGGGTGCTCGGATCGTATTTCCACGCGAGCGGCCAGCCATTGTCCTGGCGTCCCATCAGCTTATTGCAGATGTGCTGACCGTTCACCTCCCGAAAACGATCGAACGCCGCCACGTCCTGCTCGATCTGGCGCACGGCAAGGTAGCTTCCGTTCAGGGCAAAACGGCCGCCGGGATGTTTGGCGAGGCCTGAGGCCCCCCACCCCTTCACGTCCGGGCAATAAGTGAGCTCATCATATTCGTTACGATATCCAAGGATGAACTCTCCAGGCTGGACGACGCGGTCGTTGTACAGCGCATCGGGCTCCTTCTTGTCTTTCTCTGACGGGCGCAGTCGGACACCGTCGTCTTGCTTCAATCCCATGATGATGGGCTGCGCCAGGCCGTCGCGAAACCCGAACGCCTCGCGCAATTTCTCTTCCTTGTCGCCTTCCAGTTTTCGAAATGAGCAAGGATCGTTATCAACCTGGATGGCGCTGAATATCGTTTCATCCGGACGCGAAATGATCGGCCCGACGCCTCTCTCCGTCCATTCGGCAATCAGGACATGTACGGCATCGCCGCTGTCGCCATCAACGTCCGACCAGCGCCATGCGCGGGGATTGTCCCTCAGCAGCAACGCGCGCGCATCGCTGCCCATGCCACTGCGGAAAGGTGTCGGGAATGGATATAGGGTGTCCTCCACGCATCCGAGCTTTGTTAGCCCGGAAAAACTGAACGCGATCGCGGCAGCCTTCGCGATTGGATGTGTTCTCGATTTCCCGACCTTCTTTGCGTTGGCAATGACGCCGCTCTCCACGAATTTTGCGAGCCACGCCCGGGCCGCCGCCTCCTGCCCGTCCCTGATCGTCAGCAGCCAGAACCGACTGTCTTGCAGCCAGCCGTAGCCGCTCCTCAGCATTCCCTGGATGTCATCGAAATGATGCGCGAGATGCGCTGCCGGCGCTTTCATGATTCGATGGCCCTCATGATCAGGTCGTCGTTGGTGTCATTGCGCTCGCCAAACAGAGCGTCGCGCAGTCCGGTCGCGAGGTTGATCTGGTCGACCGACTCCTTGCGGGCGTCGAAGCGGAACACGTGCGGAAGCATGCTGTCGCGCGCATATGATTTGAACTGCAGCTCGCACTTCACGCCCCGGAACACGATGAATCGCGTCGGCGGGAAGCTGCGCGCATGGATGATGGCGGGCTGGCCGATCGCTGCCGAACCACGGGGCTTCAACGTGGTCCACCGCCAGGCGAGGTTGGTCCCGATCGTGGCGCCATTGATGAAATCGTCGAGATAGCCGCCGAAACTGCCATCGTAGTTCGAGCAGAACAGGTAGCGGCGCCCGTCTTCGATGATGTGCCAATGGCCGAAATGAATGCCCGGCGCACTACCCAGCCGGCTCTCGGTGAAGATCACACGTCCAAACAGCGTCACAATGCGCAGCGACACCCGAATCCACCAGGCACTCCAGCCGTTCGGACTGCGAAGATCCGTCAGGCTGACCATATGGGCGGTTTCGCACACCACCAGCCCTTCGCTGTTGTCGATCGATGGATCGACCTGTTGGGCGCGCAGCACAGGCTCTTCATAAGGTTGGAAGAACCAGTTGCCAACTTTCGCGAGATCCTGATTGATCCGGGACAGCAGGCTGACCGCGCAGGTCAACACGACGATCGCAAGAATGATGAAGGCGATGATCTGCCATCCGAGGAATTTGGCAGTCAACGCTTGGTAAGCCTGCACAATCGTCCAGGGCCAGAAGATGAAGGCGAGCGCGAGCGCGACGAGAGCGCAAGCGATCGGCACGCTGAGCAACAGGCCGATCCGATAGGTAAGCCATGACGACCAAGTCTCCGCCGGCCGGTCGAGCTCGCGCCCGACGCTCTCCAGCCAGCGTCGCCATGTCCTGGAAAGGGCTGGCAGAGCGATCAGGAACAGCCATACCAAGACCCCGAGCCCGAGCAGCGCAAGTACGCTGCGGATACTGACGCCAAGCACCCAGCAACTGGCCATTGAAATGAAGGCCACAACGTCCGTCACGCCGGAATAAGGCGGCCCAAACAACCACGTGTAGATGCCAAGCGCACCGCGCGGCACTGCGCCGACCAGCCACACTGCGATCAGCCACAGCACGAACAGCGTCAGCACGTAACCGATTTTTGCGGAGATGCTTGCGCCTTTCCCCCGCCAGTACGACCGCGGCGCCCGATCCAGTGCCCAGCCGAAACGGGGATTCTGAAATGCCCGTTGCGCGAGCGCCAGCGCGAACGCAGAGCGATCATCGCCATACAGCATGGCTTGCTTCATGGCCCGCGCCTCGTCTCGCGTCCATTCAAGCAGCTCCTGCTCCTTCTCGATCTGCCGCGCCGTTCGGTCACGGGCGCCGATGAAGCCGCCATCAGCGATGCTGAGATGCTTCATCAACATCTTGTGGAGCTTGTCGTTGCGTTCGCTGCGCAGCGCTGTGGCATCGCCCGGCCAGAAGGAGCTGTACAGCGACCACATCGCCTCGCTCCAATGGTAGAGGAGCCGGTAGATCATATCGTAGGGATCGATTCCCTCTTCGATCGCGAGCTCGAGCATCAACCAGGGCCTCTTGTCGCTTGCGTCGGCCCTCGCCGGCAGCAATGCGAGGGAGGCGAACTGGACCACCTCGACGTCTCGGAACAGAGAGTACAGCCCGTTGGAAACGGGGCTGCCTTCCGAAAGATCGGTCGTGCCGTTCCAGCCCGGCACCACGATGCAGATCATCTGCTGGCGGACCATCTTGAGCATGCCCGTCCTTCTCCCGCCCGCTAGATGAAACTCACGCGCATTCGCGACATCAGCGGTCCGTCATAGGTGATGGGCTTGCCCTCACCCCGCGCCAGCTCCAGCTCGGGCAGGATCAACAGACCGATCAGCGCGCTGGTCAGGATCTTGATCGCGTAAACCATGGCCGGACACTGACGCGTGCCATATCCGAACATCAGCCAGCGCAGATCTTCGTTCGCGCCCCAGTTGCGCGCCGGAGAAAATCGGCTGATGTCTTTCTCTATCGCGGTATCGAACATTGCGGCGATCCCCCAGATCGCCATCTTTCCGCCGGCGGGGCACTTGGCATTGTGCCGCGCACCGGTCTCGAATTCCGTGTCGCGCGGCACATCGCGCGCGAGCAGCGGAAAAATCGGGCGGAAACGCAAAAGTTCGAGGACATGATCTTGCACCAGCTTGCGGAAGGCCTTGTCCTCCCAAATCTGGTTCGAACCCGTTTTCAGGAGCTGCTGCGCCTGCTCGCGCAATGCCTTATGGACATCGGGACGCCCCAGCAGCTCTTGCACGGCGAGCGCCCCCGACTGCACGGTGACCGGATGCGAGATCCAGGCGAGGCCGACCGCGTTCCGCTTGATGACATTGAACGGACAGGACGTCCCCCATGCGAGCTGAATGTCGTTGCCCACGCCGGCGATACGCGATCTCAGTGCGTCAGCGTTGAGTTCAGCCCTGCGCTGCACCCTTAGCGTCGCCGAGCTGCCAGCCAGGAGTTGCCCCGCCACATAGCGGATCTCGAGGAGATATTGCCGCTGCAGCCCGGGATCATCGAGGCTTCCGGTCGCGCCCGCTGCCACCCTGTTGGTCGCCTCCCCGAACAAGGGATGCATAGCGCGAAACACGATCCACATCAGGTAATCCTCGATGAGATCGAACGATTTGTTCTTGCCGATCGGCCGGAGCTTCTCAACGTAGTCTCGGGCCGCAAGATCGGCCGCGGCGGGCAATGTCGTGTCCAGGACAGCCAACCGACCATCCAGCAGAAGCCTGTCCGCCTTGTATGTGGCATCGGGATCCATGCCGATCAGATAGTCGCCAGCCGACAGGTTCGCCGCGTGCGCGGTGTTGGAGAAACTGTTCGGCCTGGTCAGCACCTTTTTGACAGCGTCGGCCCGGGCCGCCACGCCCAACCAGCCGCCGACGAACGGCCAATGCCGGAGCACCGCACCGACCGCGCGCAAAGCGCCCGGATGACGATTGGCCCAGCAAAAGATCCCGTAGAGGAGGCTGCGGAGCCCTGGCGGCATTGTATCAGGAGTGCCGGCTGAGACCTTCATGCTGCATACCCGTCCTTCCGCCGATCCGCGAGGGCCGCTGCGGCCTGTCTTTGATAGTGGGGCATGCCCAGACGCTCCGCGGCCTCGGCGACTCGCCCGAAATGCGTTTCGGCGCCGGCCGTATCGCCGGCCTGCCGCAAGGTCTCCGCAAGCTCGTACAGAGCTTCGGTCTGGTGGCCGTATTCTTCAGCAGCCTGCTCGACGGCTTTGCGACCGACGGCGATCGCATCGTCCAGCCGACCGAGCTTGCGATAGGCGACGCCGAGGCTCACGCGCATGAACGTCCTGCCGTAGGGACCGGCCGCCTCGTAGATCCGATCGGCGAACCCCTTCTCCAGCATCGTCACCGCTTCGGCGGCCTTGCCGTTGTGCGCGAGCGCGCTGCCCAGAACGCCGGTGCAGACCGAAAGCATGGTCGGGACGTTGTGCGTCAAGCATTGCTGCACACCCATGCGCATCACGGACTCGGCCCGATCGAGCTCCCTGCTCTCGATCCAGATCTGCGACTGCACGGTGTCGATGAGCAGGCGGGAATAGGGATGATTGATGTTCGACAGGATCTCGTAGGCCTTGGCGCAGAACGCGTGGGCGGTTGCGCCGTCTCCCAGCCGCCAGAGCGTGCTGGCATGAAACGCATACAGATTGATGATGGGAATGGCGGCCCATCCGGGTTGGACGACATGCGCCGACAGCTCCGGTCCGTAGTCGGAGAGCAGAACCTGGCTTTCCACGGCCGCCTCTGCATATCGACCGAGAGCATGGAGGTGCATGAGGCGGGTCTGATGCGCCGCCATCATCATGTGACGGCGCTGCGCCAGGCGAGCCGCCTCGAGCCCCTGTGAGGCATAGCGCAGGCCTTGCTCGAAGCGTCCGCGCATCCAAAGGAACACCGCCGTTTCGGTCGACACCGCCGCGCGCGCGCGCTGATCGTTCAGCTGCACCGCGATGGCTTCCGCGCGCTCCATATTGCTGAAGATGTCGTCGATCTGGCCGAGCGCCAGCATCGCCCCGATCGCCTCCAGCCGAAGCGCGAGCTCGAGGGTCTGCGCAATCGAGGCGTCGTCGACACGGCGGGCCGCCTGAAGACCTCTGTCGAACAGTTGAAGGGCTTCCTGATTGGCCGAGCGCGAGATGGCACGGGCCATCGACTTGACCGTGAATCTCGCCGCCTGCTCCCATTCCTCCCCTTTGAAGGCATGGTGCGCCAGCGCCGGCGCGACATCCGCCTCGGTCGCCCCCGGCTGCGCATGCAGCGCCAGGAAGGCCTGTCGGTGCAGCGCCTTGAGACGCGCGCGCGTGAGGGCGCCGAGCACGACGTCGCGCACCAATGCGTGCCGAAACGCGAACACGTGCTGCTCGAGCTGACCGCGCGCCTGATCCGGCCCGGCCAGCAGTCCGGATGCAACGCACAGACCGAGCAATTCTTCGGCACGCCCAAGATCGACGGCCTGCATCGCCGCGATCAGCTCGCGCGTGATGGGATCGCCAAGGATCGCAGCAGCCTCGAGCGCGGACTTGGCGGCTTCCGGCAAGCGATCGACGCGCGCGCCGATCACCGCGGCGATGGAGCCCGGCACGCGCAGATCTCCGGGCGGCCTCTGCAGGCGGTACGCACCCGGCGTTCCCTCGAGCGATCCGTCGTCGATCAGCGTAATGACCAACTGCTCCAGGAAGAAGGGATTGCCGTCGGCGCGCCCGACCAATTCGTTCATGACGCCGAGCACGGATAGATCATCGCCCAGCAACGCGCGCGCGAGCCTGAGCATCTCGCCGTCGCGCAGAGGCTCGATCACCCGCTCTGCAAACCAGGGCGCCTGCCGCCACTGATGGTCGAAATCGGGGCGATAGCTCACGCAAACGAGGATGGGCAGTCCCTGGAGTTTTGGAAGCAGAGCCTCGAACAACCGCCGGCTCTCGCGATCGGCCAGGAAAACATCCTCGAGCACGAGCACGAACGGGCCCGCCTCGGTACGTCTGCGCACGAGCCACAGCAATGCGTCGCCTATTCGGCGTCGCCGCTGCGCCGGGTTCAGCTCCAGCCAGGCCTGGTCCGGCGCTGCCAGCCCCAACAGGTCATTGACCGCGGCGAGATGCGCGGCGCCCTCAGCGCCCCATTTGGCAGCCAGGGTCTGCCTGACGGATTCCGCGTCTGTCCCGCTCGTTTGCGGCAGGCCG
Source organism: Bradyrhizobium guangxiense (assembly GCF_004114915.1). Classification (NCBI taxonomy): domain Bacteria; kingdom Pseudomonadati; phylum Pseudomonadota; class Alphaproteobacteria; order Hyphomicrobiales; family Nitrobacteraceae; genus Bradyrhizobium; species Bradyrhizobium guangxiense. The sequence continues at coordinate 3,700,254 of NZ_CP022219.1, forward strand.
GCCAGGCTTACGATCAGGTCCGCGGCGGTGCTGTAAGCGCGGGCGCTCGCATAACCCCTCGCCTGAGCAACGCAGACCTCCATGCCGCGGCTTGCGAGCGCGGCGACCCAGTCGGCGATCAAGCGGGATTTCCCGATCCCGGCATCGCCGCACAGCCCGATGGTTCGCATCGCGCCGGAGCGAGCGATATCGACGTCCCCGGCCAGGATCCGCAAAGCCTCCTCGCGGCCGACCAGAGGCGCCCAGCGCTCCTTGCGTGTCAACGGCGCCGCTGCCGAACTTTCGGTGGCGACTATGACCTCATGGAGCTCGACCGGATCATCCAGCCCTCGGACCGACCGCGTCCCCACCGGGCGCGTGTCGATCTGTTGCGCGACAAGGCGCTGCGTTGCGGCGCTGATCAGGATGCCGCCGGGTGGAGCCATCTTTTCGAGCCGCGAGGCAAGGTGAATGGTCTTGCCGTCCGCACCGTAGTGCGACCAACCATATTGGCCGACGACACCGACCAGCACCTCGCCCGAATTGATGCCGACGCGCAGCATCGGGCTGGCCACGCCCTGAACCTCCTGGCCGGGAATGCTTGCTCTCTGCATCTTGAGAGCGGCAAGACAGGCCCGCAGGGCGTGATCCTCCTGGGCCACGGGCGCGCCGAACAAGGCGACGAGCCCATCGCCCAGCAACTGGCTGACCGTGCCGCCATAGGTCCCGACCGCCTCGGCCAAGTGGTTCAGCGCCTTGCCGAGATAGTTGCGGGATTCCTCGGGGTCGGAGTGCTGGAGCAGCGATGTCGAGTCGCAGACGTCGACGAACAGAACGCTGACTTGCTTGTTCTCGGTCAGCATCTGTGACCGAACCGCGACATGATCATGCAGCGGAACAACCCGCGCTGCGCCGGCAGCTGCGCCGGCAACCGGCGGAGCGGAGAACTGCTCCACGGCGCGATCGAGGCGCGCGCCACATTGAGAGCAGAAGCGATGCTCGCGAGTAATTCGGGCTGAACACGCAGGACACTTGGTCACGGCAGCACACGCTCATCAATGACTTCAACGCAGCAATCAACGCATTCTGGCCTGATCATCGTCCCCTCCCCGGACGTGAACCCGCGCAGTCAAATCACTTCAGCAAACCAATGGTCTCACCACTGGCTCCACGCGCCGACTTAGGCGCTCAACCATTAGACGTATCCGGAGAAAATGCGATCGGCGCACTTACTCCGGCGCGGGACCGCCGATTATCCCGCGGGGAGAACAATCAATCCTGAAAAATACACGGTCATACCACGGCCTATTCGCAATATGCGGCCTATCAGCAATTGAAGGTAGTATACCCTCTTCACACCAATTGAAAAGCGGTAGTTCGTCGACTCACGATGAAAGCCGCCGGCCACTCGGACGGCTCGGATTTCCGAAGAGCTGAACTGAGTTCGCGCGAAACGGGTACGGCCGGGACGCCCTATATAGAAAAGCTGCAGCCCCCTGCACTCATCCAAACAATGTGTCGAACAACAGCTTCAAGTTCAGGATCACGATCACGCCTGCGATGATCCACGCGATCGCCGCGACCGATCTCGATATCGCGAACTTGCCCATCTTGCGGCGGTCGGAAACGAAGCGAACCAGCGGGATGACGGCGAAGGGCAACTGCATCGACAGCACGACCTGGCTGAACACCAGCAAATCCGCCGTGCCGCGCTCGCCATAGATTGCGGTGACGACGATCACGGGAATGATCGCGATGCCGCGCGTGAGCAGGCGGCGCGCCCAGCTCGGCAGGCGAAGGTCGAGAAACCCTTCCATCACGATCTGGCCGGCGAGCGTCGCGGTCACCGTCGAGTTCAGGCCAGAGGCGAGCAGCGCCACCGCGAACAGCGTCGAGGCGATGCCGAGCCCCAGCAGCGGCGACAACAGCTCGAAGGCCTGGCCGATCTCGGCAACATCCGAATGGCCGCTCTTGTGGAACGTCGCCGCGGCGACGACGAGGATGGCGGCATTGATGAACAGCGCCAGCATCAGCGCGATGGTCGAATCCGTCGTCGCCCATTTGATCGCTTCGCGCCGACCGGTGTCGTTGCGCGCATAGGCGCGCGTCTGCACGATCGAGGAATGCAGATAGAGATTGTGGGGCATCACCGTCGCGCCGATGATGCCGATCGCGATGTAGAGCATTTCGGGGTTGATGAAGATCTCGGTCTTCGGCATGAAGCCCTGCAGGACCTCCGCCACCGGCGGCGCGGCGGCGACGATCTGGACCGCGAAACAGACCGCGATCACCGCAAGCAGCGCGATGACGAAAGCTTCCAGGAAGCGGAAGCCGCGGTTCATCAGCAACAGCAGCAGGAAGGCATCGAGCGCTGCGAGCAGCGCGCCGCCGATCAGGGGAATGCCGAACAGGAGCTTGAGCGCGATTGCGGTGCCGATGACCTCGGCGAGATCGCAGGCGATGATCGCCGCCTCGCAAGCCAGCCAGAGCAGGAAGTTCACCGCCGGCGAATAGGTGGCGCGGCAGGCCTGCGCGAGGTCGCGGTCGGTGACGATGCCGAGCCGTGCCGCCAGCGACTGCAGCAGGATCGCCATCAAATTCGAGAGCAGGATGACGGACAGCAGCGTGTAGCCAAACTTCGAACCACCGGCGAGGTCGGTCGCCCAATTGCCGGGGTCCATGTAGCCGACCGAGACGAGATAGCCCGGGCCGACGAAGGCGAGCAGCCGCCGCCACCAGCGGCCAGCGGCCGGAATGGCGATCGTGGCATTGACCTCGGCGAGGCTTTTGGTGGCGGGCGCATCAGCGCGCCAGCCGGCGGCGGTGTCGGGGGGCAAATCGGGCGATCGGGCATCCATGCCGGCAGAATACCCAACTTCGTTCTTATTGCAACTCATTTGCAACTGCATCTAGCCTCAAGGGTTCCCGTCCGTGCCGTGAATGGTCGCCCTGTCGGAAAGCGGGTGGGTTTGGGGACCCCAAGAGCCGAATACTGGCGCCAAACCGACTTTGCAGGAAATGAGCCATGTCAACGCCCCCTCGTCTTCCCGACACCTTTGGCCGGCTTGCCTGGTCCAACCTCGCAGCGCAGTCCGCCGAGCAGATCGCCTTGGCGGCAGCCCCCATCGTCGCCGTGCTCACGCTCGGCGTCGCGGAAGGCCAGACCGGCCTGTTGCAGACCGCGCTGACCCTGCCCTTTGTGCTGTTCGCAATTCCCGCCGGCCTGCTCGCCGACCGCATCTCGCGCCGCTCGCTGATGGCGGGGGCCGAGGCGCTGCGGGCCGCAGCGCTCGGGACGATCGTACTGCTGCTCGCGCTCGGCGCGCTCAATCTGCCGCTGTTGGCGCTGCTCGGCTTCACTGCTGTGTGCGGCACGGTCGTCTACAGCGTGGCCGCGCCAGCGCTGGTGCCTTCGCTCGTGAGCGCGGAGCTATTGCCGGCGGCAAATGCGCGGATCGAGCTTGCGCGCACCATCGCCTTTGCCAGCGGCCCCGCGCTCGGCGGCGCGCTGGTCGGCTGGTGGGGCGCGAGCCCGGCCTTCGGCTTTGCCGCGGCGCTCTCGGCCATCGCCGTCGTGCTGCTCTCCGGCATCTACGAGCCCGCACGTGCCCCCGCGCCGCGCCGCCATCCGTTCCAGGACATCCGCGAAGGCGCGGCTTTCGTGTTTCGGCATCCGCTGCTGCGGCCGGTGTTCATCACCCAGTTCATCTTCAACACTGGCTGGTTCCTTCAGATCGCCGTGTTCGTGCCCTACGCCGTACGCCATCTCGGCCTGACCGCCGCGGCCGTCGGCACGGTGCTGACCATGTACGGCGTCGGCATGGTGATCGGCGCACTGATCGCAACCCGCGTGATGCGGCGCATCAGCTTCGGCACCGTGGTCGGTCTCGGCCCGGTCACCGGCTTCATTGCCGCGGTGGTGATGGCGCTGACAGTGCCGGTCCCCTCGCCGTGGCTTGCGGCCTTGAGCTTCTTCCTGCTCGGCGTCGGGCCAATCCTGTGGGTGATCTCGACCACGACGCTGCGCCAGTCGGTGACGCCGCCGCGCCTCTTGGGACGCGTCTCCGCCATCAACATCATGAGCTACGGCGCCCGCCCGATCGGCTCCGCGCTGGGCGCAATCGTCGGCGGGTTCTGGAGCGCGGAAGCCTGTCTCTATCTGGCGGCCGCGGTGTTCGGCGTGCAAGCGCTGGTGATCTGGCTGTCGCCGGCCGTGGCGCTCGACCGGCAGCCGGAGATGGTGGGGGACGAAGTCGCGGCGGGGGGCTAGCCGCAACCGTCATGGCACCGACGGAGTATGTTGAGGCAGCGAAGGCTAACTCGCCAGATAACGCTCGTAGCTTCCCGTCACCGGCTCGCTCGCATCGACATCGGGGTCCAGAGTGTAGAGATCCTGCGCGCGACCGATGCCGCGCAGCGCGTAACGGCCGGTGGAGACGAGATAGCGGCGCCCGGCGGCATCGAGGCCCTTGTAGAATTCGGATGACGCCAGCAATTCGCGGTCGACCGAGCGGCTCATCGAGGCGATACGGCTGACCTCGTTGACGGTCGGGCCGACCACGGTGAAGTCGAGCCGGTCATCGCTGCCGATATTGCCGTAGAAGACCTGGCCGACATGCAGGCCGATATAGGCCGACGTCGTCGGACGGCCCTCCGCCGCCCGGCGGGCATTCAGGGTCGCGATGTTCTTGCGGAACAGATGCTCGGCACGGAGCGCGGCACGGCGCGCATCCGCCATGTCCTCGCCCCAGAACATCGCGAGCACGCCGTCGCCGATCAGCTTCAGCACATCGCCGCCGGCGCCGTGGATCGCGTCGATCACGGCCTGCGCATAGTCGTTGAGGAACGGGATGATCTCGTCGGGGCCGATGCTCTCGCTGATTGCGGTCGAGCCGCGCAGATCCGAATACCAGAGCACCGCGTTGATGCGCTCTGTGACGCCGCGCGAGATGCGCCCGCGCAGCACCTGCTCGGAGGCGTCGCGGCCGAGATAGACGCGGCCGAGGGTCCGCACGATGTCGACCTGCTGCGCCGACTTGATCGCAAGACCGAGCACCGGGACGAGATCGCGCAGCGCAGCAAGCTCGGCCTCGGTAAAGCCGTCGTCCCGCCGCGTCGTCCAATAGGAATAGAGGCAGTCCATCTGCCCGAGCGCGCCGGTCTCGCCGAAGCGGTGCACGAAAGCCAGAAAATGCCGATGGCCATTTTCGGCGAGGTCGCCGATCTGCGAGAAATCGAGCGACGGCGCCTCGGCGAGGTCGATCACCATCTCGTCGTGGCCATGCTCGAGCAAATGATAGAACACCGAGCGGCGCCAGTTCTTGGCCGCGTCGCCTTCCGCCGTCGAACCGTACTCGATGACGTCGCTTTCGTTGCTCGGCGTATCGCTCCAGCGGAAAGCGCGGCCCTCGTAGATCGGATGCAGCGTGTCGATGACGACGAGGCCGCGCGACAGGTCGAGGCCTTGGGCGCGGCAGCGCTCGCAGAAGCCGCGCAGCAGCTCGGGTTCGGGCAGGCCAGTCAGGCCCTGGCTGGCCAACCAGTTCATCAATTCGAGGCGCGAGGATAATTGCATACGCCATTATGGCGTGCATTCGTGACCAACGAAAGGCCGCGCGGGCGCCGGCCAAGGCTCCCGCCCGCAGCAGATCGAATATGCCGCAGGCGCTGTTGACGCACTCCGGCCGCGGGGGGCAAATGCAACCAATGACACAGACGACCAGAAATACGGGGAAATGAGCCAGCGCCAGCTTCCGATCATCCTGGCGCTCGGCACCACGCAGACGCTGGCCTGGGCCTCGAGCTATTATCTGCCGGCGCTGCTCGCCGATCCCATGGCGCGCGACCTCGGCGTCTCCTCCAACTGGATCTTTGGCGCGTTCTCGGCCTCGCTGGTGATCTCGGCGATGCTCGGCCCGCGCATCGGGCGGCAGATCGATCTCGTCGGCGGCCGGCAGGTGCTGTCGGCCTCGAACCTGACCATCGCCGCCGGCCTCGTGCTGCTCGGGCTCTCGCAGTCCATCATCGTGATGGCGATCGCCTGGCTCGTGCTCGGCATCGGCATGGCGATGGGGCTCTACGATGCCGCCTTCGCCGCGCTGGGGCGCATTTACGGCACCGAGGCGCGCAGGCCCATCACCGGCATCACGCTGATGGCGGGCTTTGCCTCCACCGTCGGCTGGCCGCTCACTGCCTGGGGCCTCGCCCATATCGGCTGGCGCGACACTTGCTTTGCCTGGGCGGCCGCCAATCTCCTGATCGGCCTGCCCCTCAACGTCTTCATGCTGCCGGCGATCAAGGGCGCCAAGCAGGCAGCGGCCACGGCCGAGAAACCGCATCTGCCGCTCGACCGCACCATGCTCCTGCTGGCCTTCATCTTCGCGGCGGTCTGGACCGTGACCGGCGCCATGGCCGCGCATTTCCCGCGCATCCTGGAGACGACGGGCGCAACGCCCGCCGAGGCCATCGCGGCCGGCGCATTGATCGGCCCGGCGCAAGTCGGTGCACGCATGTTAGAGGCAGGCTTCCTCAGCCGTTTCCATCCGTTGTGGTCGACGCGGCTCGCCCGCCTCACCCACCCTATCGGTGCGGTGATCGTGGCGATCTTCGGCGGCGCCGCGGCGAGCGCGTTCGCGTTGTTCCACGGCTCCGGCAACGGCATCTTGACGATCGCGCGCGGCACCCTGCCGCTGTCGATCTTCGGCCCGAAGGATTTCGGTTATCGCCTTGGCATCATCGGCGCCCCCGCGCGCATGGCGCAGGCAGTGGCGCCGCTGGCCTTCGGCCTGCTGATCGACCTCATGGGCGCCAAGGTGCTGATCGTCTCCTCCGCGCTCAGCCTGTCGGCGCTGGCGGCGCTGTTCCTGATCCGCCCGGCGCCGCGGCCGGATTGACGAGCCCCAAGATTGACCCAGCCAAGCCTTTCGCGCACAAACAGGCCATGAGCGAAGAGACCCCGCCCCGTACGTTCAAAGGCCTCCTGCGCTGGGCAACCACGCCGCCGCAGGCTTGGGGCGTCTATCTGCTCGCCGTCTTGCTGGTCTGGCTGCTGTCGTTCTACGCCGGCACGCTGAAGCCGAAGAAGACGCCGGAGCCGAGCTCCCCCACGGCGAGCGCGCCGCGGACCTAAGCCGTCTTCGCCTCGCTGGTCGCGATCCAGACGCCGGCGAACACCGCGACCAGCCCGGCCAGAAGATTCAGCGTGATCGGCTCATTGACCAGCAGCGCCGCCAGCAGCGCGGCGGCAATCGGATTGACCGTCATCGTATTGGCGATCCGCGTCGGCGTGGCCCGTGCCAGCGCCATGACCCAGAGGATGAAGGCGAGCGCGCCACCACCGACGCCGAGGTAGATGCCGGCAATCCACTGCCCTGTCGTAAATTGCTCGAGGGACGCAAAGCTGCCTTTCAGCAGGCCAGCGGGCACCAGCACGACGGCGCCCGCGCCCATACCGACCGTGAGAAAGCCGAGCGCGCTGGAGCGCTTCATCAGCGGCCGCGACAGCACGTTGTAGAACGCCATGCAGAACACCGCGCCGGTCATGATCAACTCGCCGCGCCAGGCTCCCGGTGGGCTTTGCGCGAGTCCCGCGGCCAGCGCCGCCGCCACGCCGAGCACCGCGATGCCGACACCCATCATCTTGCGTGCGGTGAGACGCTCGACGCCGAGCAGCGCACCGACCACCATGGTGTGCAGCGGCAATGTTGCCAGCGCGAGACTGGCCCGTGCCGCGGTCGTGTAGGACACCGCGATGTTGTAGAGGATGAAGAACAGGCTGAAGAAGCAGATGCCGAGCCCCGCCACGGCCGGCCAGTCCGGCCGCTGCGGCCAGCGTACGCCGAGCATCAGAGCGCATGGCAACAGGCAGAGAAAGCCGATCCCCCAGCGCAGGATCGCCAGCAGGATCGGATCGGCGCCGCCGACCAGATAGCGGGTGATCGCCGCAGCCGCCCCGCCGATGCAGCTCGAGACAAGCGCAATCGCAACGCCTAGCCACTCCCCCACGCTTCGTCTCCTTCGGAGCTTTCAGCGGCGGCTAACACACTCCTGCTGCCACCGACATGGCAGCAGGGAATGCGGAAAAGACCTAGTCGTAAAACTCCGGCGCCAGCTTCTGGCCATCGCGCTGGGCCTTGTCGTGGTTGATCCAGAGCTGCGCCTTTTCCTTGGCGATTGTATCGGCGATCTTCTGCATCGAGGCCGTGCTCTGGTCCTTGTCGACGTTCATGCTGGGCACGCGGCGGTTGTCCCAATTATCCCTGAAGTGCACGGCATCGCCCGACAGCACCACCGCGCCGGTCTTCGGCAATTTCACCAAGAGCGACTGGTGCCCGGGCGTGTGTCCGGGCGTCGACAGGATCGTCACGCTGCCGTCGCCGAAGACATCCTTGTCGCCACTGAGCAGCTCGACCGGATGGGAGGGCTTGAAGCGCGGCGCGTTGTTGGCGCCGGGCCAGTCATATTCGGCCTTCTGCACGTAGAGCATCGACTGCGGGAACAGCTCCACATTGCCGGTATGGTCGGGATGGGTGTGCGAGACCGCCATCGCCTTGATGTCGTCGGGCTTGAGGCCGAGCTGCTCGAGCTGCGCCTGCAACGTCTTCGGCCGGCGCCAGGTGACGGCCTTGGGATCGGCGGGGACGAGACCGTTCGGCATCGCGGCGACGGAATCGGCGATGCCGGTATCCCACAGGAACCAGCCCCTGGCGTGCCTGACGAGATAGCAGGTGTCGACGAAGTCCATCGTCTTGCCTTCGTTCAGGCCCGGCGTCCAGCGCGAGATGTCACCTGCGGTCCCCTCTCCGCAATTGAGCACATAGAGCTTCTCGACCCCAGCCTTGTCCGATTGCGCATGCGCCGCAGGGCCGGACAGAACGAGTGCTGCGATGGCGAATGCGAGCGTGATCCTGGGCATTTGTTGTCCTTCCCGATAGCCATGCAGGCCGTGACCGAGGATCAACCCCGGCCCGTCCACAGAATTCCCGCAAGGCCTCGTTAATGCGGGCAGGTCTCGACCTCGACGGTGACGTGGCTGAGGCCCTTCAATCCGGCGAGCCGCCGCTTGTAGACGGCCGGCTGCTTCGGCTTGTCCGAGACCACCGAGAGCAGCACGGCACAATGGCCGGGGCCGACCTGCCACAGATGCAGATCGGTGACGCGGTCCTCGCCGACCTCCATGCGCGAGCGGATCACCCGCTCCAGCTTCTCGTCGGCCCGCACGTCAAGCAGCACCGCACCGGACGACTTGACGAGGCCGAACGCCCAGCTCGCGATGACGACGCTGCCGATCAGCCCGACCGCGGGATCGGCCCAGACCCATCCCGAATTCATGGCGACGGCAAGCGCGGCGATCGCCAGCACCGAGGTCGCAGCATCGGTCATGACATGAACATAGGCCGCGCGAAGATTGTTGTCGTGATGATGGTGGCGATGGCCACGGTGGTGATCGTGGTCATGATCGTCATGCTCATCGTGCGCGTGGCCGTGCTCGTGACCATGATGGTGATGATCGTGGCTGTCGCGCAGCAGCCAGGCGCTGGCGAGGTTGACGCAGAGGCCAAGCGCTGCCACCGCCATCGCCTCGCCATAGACGATCGGCACCGGCGTGATCAGCCGCAGCACGCTCTCATAGGCGATCTCGACCGCGATCAGTCCAAGGATGATCGCGCTGGCGAAAGCGGCGAGATCGCCGAACTTGCCGGTGCCGAAGGTGAAATGCGCATTGCCCAGATGCCGGCGCGCGAAGCGGTAGGCGAACGCCGCGATGCCGAGCGCGGCCGCATGGGTGCCCATGTGCCAGCCGTCGGCGAGCAGCGCCATCGAACCGAACAGCGAGCCGGCGACGATCTCGCCGACCATCATGACCAGCGTCAGCACCACCACGAACCAGGTGCGCCGCTCGTTCGCGTCGTGCTTCTCGCCCAGAAAAGCGTGATCGTGGGTCCATTGTTCGATGGAATGGGAATGCATCGAATTCTCCAGCAGATTCAGGTCTGTCGGGCTGCAGTATAGACGTCTGGCATCACTTTTCTAAGGCTCAACCGTTCCGCGGATTGACAGTGCTTCTTAGTTTCGCTGTAATCTGCGCCATGGGGACTTGAGCGATCTCCCCACGAGGCGACAAGCCCAAGCATCGCGTCCCGTTCGGTTCTTGCGAGGACGCATCATGTCTACTTTCACGACCATATCATCTGACAAATTGGCCCGGCTGATCGGCACGGCGAATGCCCCTGTCCTGATCGACGTGCGCACCGAGGAGGACTTTGCCGCTGACCGGCGGCTGATTCCCGGCTCCCTCAAGCTCGGCCACGACAATGTGGCGGACTGGGGCGGCGACTTCGCCGGTCGCCGGGCCATCGTCTCGTGCCTGCGCGGAGAGAAGCTCGCACAGGGCACGGCGGCCTGGCTTCGCCAGCTGGGTGTGTCCGCCGAGACGCTCGAAGGCGGCTTCGAGGGCTGGAAGGCGGCCAAGCTGCCGCTGGTCGACACCCGCAAGCTGCCGCCACGCGATGCCAAGGGGCGCACCGTCTGGGTGACACGCGCCCGGCCCAAGGTCGACCGCATCGCCTGCCCCTGGCTGATCCGCCGATTCGTCGATCCCAACGCGGTTTTCCTGTATGTGGCGCCGTCCGAGGTCGTCGCCGTCGGCGAGCGCTTTGGCGCCGCCCCCTTCGACATCGAGAACGTGTTCTGGAGCCACCGCGGCGAGCTCTGCACCTTCGACGTGATGATCGAGGAGTTCGGCATCGCCACACCACCCCTGCTGCGGCTGGCCACGCTGGTGCGCGGCGCCGACACCGCGCGGCCAGACCTCGCCCCGGAGGCCCCCGGCCTGCTCGCGGCCTCGCTCGGGCTGTCGCGGATGTATGACGACGACCTCGAACAGCTCGAGGCCGGCATGATGCTGTACGATGCCTTCTACCGCTGGTGCCGCGACGCGACTGCCGAGACCCACAACTGGCCGACCAACAAGGTGAAGGCGTGATGGATATTCGTGCCAACCAAGCAGGAGCCGATGCCGGTCACGGCATCAGCTTCGGCGAAGCCTTCCGCGTCTGGCTCCGCGTCGCCGCCTTGAGCTTCGGCGGGCCCGCGGGGCAGATCGCGGTGATGCACCGCATCCTGGTCGAGGAGAAGAAATGGATCTCCGAAGGCCGCTTTCTGCATGCGCTGAACTATTGCATGCTGCTGCCGGGACCCGAGGCGCAGCAGCTCGCCACCTATGTCGGCTGGCTGATGCATCGCACCGCCGGCGGGCTGATGGCGGGCGGGGTGTTCATCCTGCCCGGCATCATCGCCATCATGGGCCTCAGCTACATCTACGCGGCTTTCGGCAATGTCAGCTTCGTCGAGGCATTGTTCTTCGGCCTGAAGGCCGCCGTGCTCGCCATCGTCGTCGAGGCCGTGGTGCGCGTCGGCAAGCGCGCGCTGAAGAACCGTATCATGATCGCGCTCGCGGCCATCGCCTTCGTCGCGATCTTCTTCTTCGCGGTGCCCTTCCCGATCATCATCATCGCCGCCGGCATCATCGGCTATGCCGGCGCGCGCAGCGGCCGCACCGAGTTCGCCCCGGCCGGTCACGGCCATGGCGGCAGCGGCGCCGCGATCGACAGCATGCTCGGCGAGGCCGTCCCCGATCACGTCCGTCCCAACACCGCGCGTGCGATCCGCCTCAGTGCGTTGTGGCTGGGGCTCTGGCTGGTGCCGGTGATCGCGTTGTTGCTCGCCCTTGGCCAAGGCAACGTCTTCAGCCAGATCGCGCTGTTCTTCTCGAAAATGTCGCTCGTCACCTTCGGCGGCGCCTATGCGGTGCTGGCCTATGTCGCCCAGCAGGCGGTCGAGCATTATCACTGGCTGAAGCCGCACGAGATGCTCGACGGCCTCGGCATGGCCGAGACCACGCCGGGCCCGCTGATCATGGTGCTGCAGTTCGTGGGATTCATGGCGGCCTATCGCGACCCGGGCGGGCTGTCGCCAATGCTGGCGGCCACGCTCGGCGGACTGCTCGCGACCTGGGTGACCTTCACGCCCTGCTTCCTCTGGATCTTCGTCGGCGCGCCCTATATCGAGCGCCTGCGCGGCAACAAAGGTTTGGCCGGCGCGCTCAGCGCCATCACCGCCGCCGTCGTCGGCGTCATCCTCAACCTCTCGATCTGGTTCGCGCTCCACACGCTATTCCGCGAGACCGTGCCGGTGCATGCGTTTCCGCTGAACTTCGACATGCCGGTGCTGAGAAGCGTCGATGTGCCGGCGCTGGTGCTGGCGATCGCGGCAGCAACCGCCATCTTCCGGCTCAAGCTGGGGATGCTGACGGTGCTGGCGGGAAGCTGCGCGGCGGGCGTGGCGCTACGTCTGGCGGGGGGGATCTAAGATGGCCATGTCGTCGCGTCCGGTTTGCTGTCGGAAGCCGACGTCGAAGCCGACAGGGCTGCATGGCAGCTTTGGGCCAACAGGAGACTCATGCGGTACATCGACAAATGTCATTCGATCACATCGTCTGCGCGAGCGACCAGCGAAGGTGGAATCTCGATACCAAAGGTCTTCGCAGTTTTGAGATTAATGAACAGTTCAAACTTGGTGGGTTGTTCAACCGGCAAGTCAGCAGGCTTCACGCCTTTGAGTATCTTATCCACATAGGCAACGCAGCGCCGATTGAAGTCCATAATGTCTGCTCCATAGGACATGAACCCACCGAGTTGTACAAACTCCTTTCCCATCGCCACTATGGGCAGCCGATGCTCTCCCGCTAGTTCGACAATGCGTTTACGTTGATTGTAAAGCATCGGGCTCGGAAATATGAGAATGGCGTCCGCACGTTCTCCAATAATCGTGGAAAATGCGCGATCCAAATCGTCAGGGACATGCACAGCAACAAGTCGAAGCTGAACTCCCAGGGTCAGTGCAGCCTCATTTGCCTCTGTCACCATGTCATTCATCGTGCGCTCGCCATAGGCGCTTGGGTGCCAAAGAACCGCCACCTGGGAAGTTGTGGGTAGTGCTTCCTTGAGCAAGGCTAGGCGCTTGGGGACAAGCTGCGGGCCGAGGAAGGTCAACCCAGTGATGTTTCCCTGGGGTCGAGCGAGGCTCGCCACCAGCCCGTCTCCTACAGGATCGCCCATAACCGGTACGACAATGGGAATAGTGGTGGTAGCTTGCTGTGCGGCACGCGCGGCGGGGGTATTCGACGCGACGATGAGATCGACTTTAAGGCGGACCAATTCACTCGCCAGCGCCGGAAACCGCTCGACGTTCAAGTCCGCAGCTCGAACCTCGACGAGCACGTTCTGGCCATCGACGTAGCCGAATTCGCGTAGTCCTTGATCAAAGGCTTTTAGAGCTGCGCGCGCCTCGGGAGACTCGATCGAACCCGTCACCAGGAACCCAATGCGAGGTACGTTCTTGGGCTGCTGCGCCCAGACCCCGAGCGGCCAAGCTGCCGCTCCACCAATAACACCAAGAAGTTCTCGTCGCTTCATGGGTCTCACTCGTGTTCGGGAAGCAACATCATATCGGCGAAAACGAGTACATTGATAGTGCGGAAACCAGCTGCGCGACCGTAAATTAGGTTCGCGGACGTCCGAACTAGGTCACAAGCGGTCATCGAGCCTGCGCCAGCCCGGCGTCCGGTTATCCGCGACAGCGGACATGGCAATGGGCGCCTCGGTCTTCGGCTAAGGGCCAACAGCGGTCATCGTAGCAGCTTGACTGCGAAAAGAATGTGGCGGCTATTAACAGCGGCGGTCTCCTCGTTTTCATCGATGGAAACAGTCGATGCCGATCGAACGTGTGAAGACACTTGTCGTGGGCGGTGGCCAAGCCGGGCTGGCCATGAGCCACATGCTGACGAAACTCGACTGCCCTCATCTCGTGCTTGAGCGCAGCCGGATCGCCAAGCGCTGGCGAACCGAACGGTGGGACGGCCCGCGTTTTCAATTTCCGAACTGGTCCGTGCAATTGCCGGACTTTCCGTTCGCTCACACAGATCCCGACGGTTTCGCAACCAGTAGCGAGATTGTTGAGTTCATCTCAGCGTATGCTGACTTTATCGCAGCCCCAATTCGCTGCGGGGTGTCCGTTGATGCGCTCCATAGAAAGCAAAGCGGGACCGGCTTCGTTGCCGAGACGTCGGGCGGCCCGATTGAAGCTGATAATGTTGTTGTGGCCACCGGCCCCTATCAGCGACCTCTTATCCCATCTTTGTTGCAGGAAGAGGCTGACGTTTTTCAGCTGCATGCTAGCCAATACAGAAGCCCCGACCAACTTCCGTCGGGCGCGGTGCTGGTGGTTGGCTCGGGCGCTTCAGGTGCACAGATTACCGAAGAGCTTTCGGCGCTTCTTGGGCTTATGTCCGACATCGGTCACTAGCCGTCGACGATAGCCAAGCGGCGCACCTTCCGGTTTGCTCTCTGAAGCTGCCGTTGACGACTACACGTCCTACGGGTGAAACTCGGCATTCCGGCCCAAGCTGCCACTGCCCGTCGTGCAAAACAACCGATCATTTCCGCCGCGCGCACTGTCAAGCCCCATCTCGCAAAATATTCCACTTTACCGAAATTCGGATTTGTCGTACGCACGAAACACCCTGGCCTGAGACAAGGGGCGGATCGCGATCGTCACGAACCGCAGGCCGGGGAGCGATGGACGCGACGGCGTCGGGCGCAATCGGGCATTGTAGGGCGGCTTCGGCTGTGAGCAACGACCATCGCGCGAACGACACGGCGCTGACAGCGTCTTCGCATGGCTTCGGGGGCGAGCACACGCCACCCCTCGAAGCGACATGCGAGGACGTGCGCGGACGGGAGAAGTCGTGTGGTCCCGACGCCCGGGGTCTGTGCGTCAAGGCTTGCGGTGATGCGGCGGTCCGACCGGACACGTACATCAGCCATCCGCAAGCCGACGGGGGCAATAGTGCAACGCTCCCCGAGGAGAGCACGAAGGACACCGTTAAACCCATTCGCGCAGGGAAGGCCGGGCGACCGGCAACACCTGTGGTCCACCCCGTGTGCATTTCTGTCGCGCACGGATCTCGGGTGCCAGCCGGCGCCCGGCCTTTCCTGCGCCCTTGTCTTTTGGGCGCGGCATATGAAGCAAAACTCGGGCGAGACGCGCCGCGAGAAGGCGAACCTGCGTCTGCTGTTTGACATGCGAGTTCGAGAGCAATACCCCCGCCGCTTGCTCCGTCATTGTGGCTACTTCATCATCATCCGTGCAATCGCCTCGCCGATTACCACCGTGGTGAAATGCGTATTGGCGCGGCAGTCGGACGGCATGATCGAGGCGTCGGCGACGCGCAGGCCGGAGATGCCTTTCACGGTGCCGTCGGGATTGACCACGCCATCGGCGTCACCAGCGCCGCTCATGCGGCAGCTGCCGGCGGCGTGCTGGATGTCGCCGGTCTCGCGGCGCAGCACCGCGTCGAGCTCGTGATCCGGCAGGCTGGCGGCCTGCGGCAGCGTCAGATCGGTGTCGGCGAGCCGGATCCAGTCGGCGATATCAGACAGCGCCGGCTGCGACGTGATCACCGCGAGCCGCCTCACCGCATCCATCATCCGCAGCATGTCGCGGGGGTCGGCGAGCATGTTCTCCTCGACGAGGGGATCGATCGCGGGATCGGTCGAGGCCAATTTGAGCGTACCGCGCGAATAGGCGTTGAACAGCCCGGCCCCGATCGCCCCGGCATTGCCGATGCCACGATGATTGAAGGCGATCAGGATCATGTCGCGCTTGCCGCCATCGGCGAGCCCCGAGGAATAAGTCACGCAGCAGTTGGTGTGACGGGTGTCCGGATCCGTGGGCCGCAGATTCTCGTGGAGCTGAATCGTGGCGCGAAACAGCGGATGGTCGAAAAAGTGGCGGCCGACCGGCAGATCGCGCGCGACCGCAATGCCCATCGCTTGCAGCTCCTCCGCAGGACCAATGCCCGAGCGCAGCAGGATCGCCGGACTGTGGATCGCGCCGGCGCACAGCACGATCTGCCGCGCGCTGATCTCATGGGTGCCCTGCCCTTCGATGTGAACGCGAACGCCGGTTGCCCTTCCATCGCTGATCAGGACACGGTCGACCAGCGCGTGGCCGCGGATCTCCAGATTGGCGCGGCCGCGCGCCGGCTCGAGATAACCTTCATTGGTGCTGATGCGGCGGCTGTCGCGGCTGTTGATGGGATAGCAGGCGACGCCCTCGCCATCGGGACCGTTGAGATCGGCGCACCAGGGATAGCCGCTCGCGAGCGCCGCGTCGCGCAGGCCCCGATCGATCGGGCCCCACTTTTCCGGCGGCGCGCGATAGACCGGCAGCGGCCCGCCGCTTCCGTGGCCCGCGGCATCGCCGAACTCCAGATCGTCCTCGATCACGGAGAACAGCGGCATCACCTCCCTGGCCGCCCAGCCGGCGCAGCCGTTGGCGGCCCATTCGTCGAACGCATCGGCAACGCCGCGGATCGCGATCTGGCCGTTCATCATCGACGAGCCGCCGAGCCCCTTGCCGCGCCAGTAGAAGCGCGGCGCCTGCCCGGCCACGCGGCGCGTCAACAGATCAGGCCACTGCCATTTCTCCTGGTACTCGCGCTTGTGGATGATCGGGATCGGGTTCGGCGTCCTCACTTCCCACGGCGCTTCATCAGCGCGCCAGTCGAGACCGGCTTCCAGTAGCAGCACGCGGCGTGCGGGATCCTCGGAGAGCCTTGCGGCCACAGCGGCGCCGGCGGAACCGCCGCCGACAACAATGACATCGTACATCGCGTTACTTCTCAACGTTCCAGAACACGGGAATGGCGGACGGTATCAGACCGCGCAAAGTCGCGCGATAGGCGGCGGGCTGGGCGAACTGACCCCACGGGATCGCGGGTGCCTGATCGTACATCACGGTCTGGATCTCGCCCGCGATCTTCTTGCGGTCCTCCTCGGCCGGCGCCTTGACGAAGGCTTCCATCAAAGGCGTGATGCGCGCATCGCACTGCCAGCCGGTGAAGTCGGCGCAGTTGAAGGCGACCATGACGTTGGTCAGCGGCGAGCCCAGATCGAAACCGCCGGCGTGAACGCCATAGACGCTCCAGCCCTCCTTCTTGGCACGACGCGCCAGCACGCTCGCCCAGTCCATCACCTGCAGATCGACGTTGAAGCCGGCGGCCTTCAGCCGCTCGGCCAGCACCTGCGCTGAAACGCGCGGGGCCTCGAGATCATTGGCCTCCATGACG
This sequence comes from Bradyrhizobium guangxiense, assembly GCF_004114915.1. NCBI lineage: Bacteria > Pseudomonadati > Pseudomonadota > Alphaproteobacteria > Hyphomicrobiales > Nitrobacteraceae > Bradyrhizobium > Bradyrhizobium guangxiense. Next base: position 3,717,424 of record NZ_CP022219.1, read on the forward strand.
ACGACGGGCTCGCCGGCATATTTGGTCGCCTTCAGCGCAGCCTTCGCCGCCTCGATCGACGGCTTTGCCGCAGCCTCCGTGCCGGCCTTGCTCTCATAGGTGGTGCCGCACGTGAAGTAAGTCGCGCAAGGCGTGGCGTATTTGGCGTCCAGGCCAAGCGCATCCAGCACCTCGCGCTGATCGACCAGCTTCCACAGCACCCGGCGGATCTCGGGATCGTCGAACGGCTTCGACGCGGCGTTGAGGCGATAGGCGCCCGCGAACATGTTGCCGCCGGTGAAGTTGACCAGTTTCACGCGGGAGTTCTTCTCGAGCTGCGGCAACAGATCGAACGGCGCGTATTGCATGAAGTCGACCTCGCCGGCCTGCAGCGCGGAGGCGGCCGTCGCACCATCGGGAATGACGCGGATCTCCAGCGAGTCGATATTGACGCGCTTGCCGCCGGCCAGGAAGTCGGCGGGCTCGGAACGCGGCACATAGTCGGCGAACTTCTTCAGGATCATGCGGTCACCGGTGCGGTGATCGGCCTTGCTGTAGACGAACGGACCGGAGCCGATGATCTCGGTGATGCGCTGGTCGCCGGGCGTTTTCGCGATGCGCTCGGGCATCATGAAGGCGACGGGGCTGACGGGATTGCCAAGCGCGTCGATGACAAGGCCGGACGGCTCCTTCAGCGTCAGCACGAAGGTCTTGGCATCGGTCGGCTCGAGCGAAGTCGTGACCGCAAAAATGCGGCGGCCAAGCGCGCTGCGGGTACCCCAACGGCGCAGCGAGGCGACGCAATCGGCTGATGTGACCGGCTGGCCGTCATGCCATTTCAAACCGTCGCGCAGCGTGAACGTATAGGTCAGCCCGTCACCGGAGACCTTCCAATCCTGCACCATCTGCGGCTTGATTTCGCCCTTGGAGTCCTTCGCGAACAGCGTGTCGAACACCATATAGCCGAACGTGCGCGAAATATAGGCCGTGGAGAAATGCGGATCGAGCGTGACGATTTCCGCCTCGAGCACCGCGACCAGATTGCCCGCCGCATGCACCGGCGCCACCGCCAGCACGAGACCGAACAGCGCCGGAATGAAAGCCTTCAGTTTGAACATTGGGTTGTTTTTGCCTTTTGACTGAAACGTTCGCAGTCGCCAGGAAAAAGCAATGTTCGTGCCCGATCGACACGGGCACTCATGCGCTCACGCCTATCTGCCAAGCGTTTGCGGGCTAGACCCTCGCAGTCATCGCCCGGCTAGACCGGCGATCCAGTATTCAAGAGACAGGCGTGATTAGATCGAGAAGCCGCGGCGTACTGGATGCCCCGCCCCCGTGCGCAATTGCGCACTAGGCGGGGCATGACATCTGCGGCGTGGCACAGGTCTCGGCTCCGCACATCAACGCTTGCGCGTTGCGTCCGGGGCAGAAGACTGTCTTACCCGATCACCTTGCCGAACTTGTTCGACTTCGGGAAACCCTTCGGCGGCAGGCGGCCGGCGTCGGCGCGGGTGCCTTGCCACTCCGCGAGCTCCTTCATGGTCGCGGAAAATTCGCGCCCCGCAGAGTCCTTCCAGGTCAGGCCGCCCTTGGCCTCGAACACGGAAACGTCGGACAGACCGCCATCCTTGTACTTCTGCAGGCGCACGCCACGGCCGCGTGCCATCTCGGGCACCTGGTCGAGCGGGAAGACCAGCATCTTGCGGTTCTCGCCGATCACCGCGACGGTGTCACCGAGCACCTCGGTGATCGCGCGGGCCTCGTTCGGCATGTCGACGTTGAGGACCTGCTTGCCCTTCTTGGTGGTGCCGACGCAATCGTCCTCGTTGACGACAAAGCCCTGGCCTTCGTGGCTGGCGACCAGGAATTTGCGGCCGCCCTTGTTGACGAACAGCGCGACGGGAGCGGCCTCCTGCTCGAGATCGATGAACAGGCGGATCGGCTCCCCGTGGCCGCGGCCGCCCGGGAGCTTGGCGACATCGAGCGTGTAGAACTTGCCGTTGGTGGCGAACAGCAGCAGCTTCGAGGTGGTCTCGGCGAAGAAGGCGAAGCCGAGCTTGTCGTCCTGCTTGAAGGCAAGCCCCGAGAGATCCTCGACATGGCCCTTCATAGTGCGGATCCAGCCCTTGTCGGAAACGACGACGGTCACCGGCTCGCGCTCGACGAAAGCTTCCTCGATCGCGGCGAGGTCGTGCTCGGGCGCATCGGCAAAGGTGGTGCGGCGCTTGCCGAGCGGCGTTTTCGGTCCGAACATGTCGCGGACCTTGCCGACTTGCTCGCCGACCTTCTTCCACTGCTCGGTCTCGGAGGCGAGCACCGCATTGATGCCCTTGAGCTCGGCGCGGAGGTTCTTGTCCTCGGTGCGGATCTCCATCTCCTCGAGCTTGCGCAAGGAGCGCAGGCGCATGTTGAGGATGGCTTCCGCCTGCACCTCGGTGAGCTTGAACGCCTTCATCAGCTCGGGCTTCGGCTCGTCCTCGGTGCGGATGATCCTGATCACCTTGTCGATGTTCAGATAGGCGATCAGGAAGCCGCCGAGGCCCTCCAGCCGATGCTCGATCTGCGCCTTGCGATAGTTGCTGCGGCGGATCAGGACATCGCGCAGATGGTCCAGCCATTCGCGCAAGGCCTCGGCAAGGCCGACCACCTTGGGGACGCGGCCCTTGACCAGCACGTTGAGGTTCAGCGGAATCTTGTTTTCAAGCTCGGTGAGCCGGAACAGCGATTCCATCATTAGCGCCGGATCGACGTTCTTCGACTTCGGCTCGATCACGATGCGGACGTCTTCGGCCGATTCGTCCCTGATATCTCCGACCAGCGGCAGCTTCTTCTGGTCGAGCAGCTCGGCGACCTTCTCGATCAGGCGGGACTTCTGTACCAGGAAGGGAATCTCGGTGACGACGACGACCCAGGTGCCGCGGGCACCCTCCTCCTGCGTCCACCGCGCCCGGACGCGGAACGAGCCGCGGCCGGTGGTGTAAGCTTCGGCGATCGCCTGCTTGGAATCGACGATGATGCCGCCGGTCGGGAAGTCCGGGCCCTTCACCCACTTCAAAAGCGCCTTGGACTTCGCGTCGGGCTTCTCGATCAGATGCAGCGCGGCATCGCAGAGCTCGGCGGCGTTGTGCGGCGGGATCGAGGTCGCCATGCCGACGGCAATGCCCTGCGCGCCGTTGGCGAGCAGGTTCGGGAAGCCGCCGGGCAGCACGACCGGCTCCTTCGACTGGCCGTCGTAGTTGGCGCGGAACTCGACACCGTCCTCGTCGATGCCCTCGAGCAGAAGCCGCGCGACATCGGTCATGCGCGCTTCGGTGTAGCGGTAGGCGGCGGGGTTATCGCCGTCGATATTGCCGAAATTGCCCTGGCCGTCGACCAGCGGATAGCGCGAGGAAAAGTCCTGCGCGAGGCGGACCATGGCGTCGTAGATCGCCTGGTCGCCGTGCGGATGGAACGAGCCCATCACGTCGCCGACGATCTTGGCGGATTTCTTGAAGGCGGTGCCGGGGTCGAGCCTGAGCAGGCGCATGCCGTAGAGGATGCGGCGGTGGACCGGCTTCAGGCCGTCGCGCGCATCCGGCAGCGCTCGGTGCATGATGGTGGAGAGCGCATAGGCGAGATAGCGCTCTTCCAGCGCTTCACGCAGCGGCACCTCGTGAATTTCGGCCGGTTCTTCCGGCGGAACGATTCGTTTTCCCATGCCGCCCGGTTAAACCGTGGAAGCGAATCGGGCAAGGATCGATTGGTTCCCTGTGAGCGGCTAGTGGCCGGCCCAGCCGGCAGTCACGGTCTGGGTCTGGGCCGGACCAGGCGTTTGGGCAGGCGCCGGCGCATTGGTCACACAGCGGCGGGCCGTCTCGATCTCGGCCTCGGTCGCGCCATGGGACCGCGCCCATGCCTCTGCAGCCGCAGCGGAATATTTGGCCACATAGTACCGCACGACGGTGCAGGAGGCCCGGCGAAACACGCCGGGTTGCGGCTCACCGGCCATTGCATCGGGCGCGAGCGTGAGCAGCGCCGCGGACAAGGCGAATCCCCTGATCAACATTTAGGCTGTCCCCATTTTGGAACCTCTGAGCCAATTCCGCTCGGACGGATTTCGTTCCAGGGAACTCCATGTCCAGGGGCAACGCAGAGGCGCATCCACGTCATGGCGATGGAAGGGCCGCCCTGGTTTGCTGCCGCATCAACGCGTTGATGAAGCCGGCCCTTGCGTCGGAATGGGCCTGTCCGCGCGGCTCCAGCACATGGCGCAGCAGGAACAGGCCGGTGAGCCGAAAGCCGTCCTGGAGATCCTGCTCGGTGAGATCGCTTGCGGTTTCGCCATGCCGCAGGAACGGCGGCAGGCGCAGCAGGCGGTCGCGCCACGGCTCGCCCGCCCCGCGCGACACCGCGCCGCCGGATTTCGGCGAGACATAGATCAGGTCCGTGGTCTCGCCCGTCACCGCACAATTCTCCAGCGCCAGGCCAAAGCCGAGCTCGGCGAGCATCGCCAGCTCGAAATGGATCAGGTGCACGGCGGCGCCGCCGATGTCGTCGAAATCGTCGAGTGCATGTTCGAGCAGCGCGAAAATCTCCTCGTGCGGATCTCGCTCCGGCAGCAGGCGCGCGATCGAGGCGAGATGGGTGACGCCGTAGACGCCGTGGGAGGAGCCCAGCAGTGTCGCCGCGCGCAGCTTCAGGCCTTCGATGGCATAGGTGCCGAGATGCTCGTCAAGCCGCGCCCGCCACACCGCGCTGACGCTGTTGCCGGGCTGCAGCAGCGGCCGCATCCGCGAGCTGGCGCCACCGCGCACGAGGCCGAGATGCCGGCCATGCCCGCGCGTCAACAGCTCGACAATGGCGCTGGATTCGCCATGCCGCCGGACGCCCAGCACGATGCCTTCGTCGGTCCATTCCATTGGGGAAGTCTACCGCATTTCGAGCTGTCGTAGGGTAGGCAAAGCGAAGCGGGCCCACCGATTTGATCGACGGCGCGAGATGGTGGGCATGGCGCAGCTGCGCCTTTGCCCACCCTAAGGCACTAGTCCACCTTACGGCGCCTCACGCGTTGAACCAACCTCGCGCGTCGCCGCTGAATGAGAAATACAGACCCATCGTGGTCAGCGCGCAGGAGACGATCTCGATGGCGCTGTCGAGCTCCAGGCCCTTCTCCCCGATGATTTGGCCGAGCGAGATCACCGACAGCACGAGGGCTGCCGCCAGCACAAAGCGCGGCCAGCTCTTACGCCAATGTGCAGCCAGCCAGACGAAATAGACCAGCAGCAGGATCATGCCGCCGGCGAGCAATGTCGCCGTCATGATCATCTGCTCGGTCACCTCGGCATTCGGCGTGCGGTCCTGCACGGCAACAGACAGGGCGTCCAGCATCAACGATGCATAGAGCAGCGCTTCGAAGCGCCGGACGTTGCTGGGCACGCTCATCAGATACCGATCTTTGCTTGATTATTCCTTGGGGAAGTCGAGACCCATCTCGCGGTAGCGATCGGGATCGTCACCCCAATTCTCGCGCACCTTGACGAACAGGAACAGATGCACCGGCACGTCCAGGATCTGCATCAGCTCCTTGCGCGAGTCTGCGCCGATCGACTTGATGGTGGCGCCGCCCTTGCCGAGCACGATCTTGCGCTGGCTTTCGCGCTCGACGAAGATCGTCTGCTCGATCCGCACCGACTTGTCCTTGCGCTCCTCCCACTTGTCGGTCTCGACCGTGGACTGGTACGGCAGCTCCTGGTGCAGCTTCTGATAGATCTTCTCGCGCGTGATCTCGGCCGCCAGCTGCCGCATCGGCGCGTCCGACATCTGGTCCTCGGGGTAAAGGTACGGGCCCGGCGGCACCATTTCCGCAAGCGTCCTGCGGATGTCGTCGACGCCGTCGCCCGAGATCGCCGAGATCATGAAGGTCCTTGCGAACTTCATGCGCTCGTTGGCAGCCTGCGCCAGCGCCAAGAGCTTCTCACGCTGGACCAGGTCGACCTTGTTGATGACGAGGATCTTGTCGTGATTGACGCTGGCGGCCTTGGCGAGGATCGCCTCGGCCTCTTCATCGATTCCGGTCTTGGCATCGAGCAGCACGCAGACGAGATCGGCATCATGCGCCCCGCTCCAGGCGGTCGAGACCATGGCGCGGTCGAGCCGTCGCTTCGGCAGGAAGATGCCGGGCGTGTCGACCAGGATGATCTGCGCGTTGTTCTCGATCACGATGCCGCGGATCAGCGCGCGCGTGGTCTGCACCTTCCGCGAGACGATCGTGACCTTGGCGCCGACCAGCGCATTGACCAGCGTGGACTTGCCGACATTCGGCGCGCCGATCAGCGCAACGAAACCGCAGCGCGTCGCGGTGGGCGTCTCGCCGCTTGCTTCAGCCGTCATTGCCGCCGCCGACGCCTTCACGTTCGATCATCACTGAAGCTGCCACCTTCTCCGCCGCGCGCTTGCTGCCGCCAACGCCTTCGGCCGGCGCGAGGCCCGGCAAGTCGACGGCGACGCGAAATTGCGGATCGTGATGCGGGCCGGTGCGCTCGACCTCGCGGTAGACCGGGGTCGGCAGCCCCTTTCCTTGCGCCCACTCCTGCAGCACGGTCTTGGGATCGCGCAAGGGACGGCGCGGCTTGTGCATGCGCTCGGTCCAGTTGCGCTTGACGAATTCGGCCGCCGCGGCATGGCCACCGTCGAGGTAGATGGCGCCGATCACGGCTTCGCAGATGTCGCCGAGGATCGATTTGCGCAGGCGGGCGTCGGCGCTGGAGCCGACCGAACCGAGCTTGATGTCGTCGAGCAGGCCGAGCGACTTGGCAACGTCCGCGCAGCTTTCCTTCCGCACGAGCTCGGCGAGGCGCTTGGAGAGTTCGCCTTCATCGGCGTTCGGGAAAGCGTGATAGAGCATGTCTGAGACGACGAGCCCGAGCACGTGGTCGCCGAGGAATTCCAGCCGCTGATAGCTGTCGCCGCGCTTGCGCCCCGACTTCAGCGCCGAGACATGCGTGATCGCCTGCATCAGCAGGTTCGGGTCCGTGAAGCCGTGGCCGATGCGCGCCTCGAGCGCGGCGTTGGCATTCGTGCCCTTGGCCTTGCTGCTCCGCGCCCGTTTCTTCTTGGCAGGCGTCTTCGCTGCAGCTTCGCTCTCGGGAGCGGCTTGCGCCTCGGTCGGTTGGATCGCGATGTCCTTGGCTTCGTCTTTCATCGGACGATTTTGAAGAAGCGGTTCCAGCGCAAGGCCCACGGCCAGCGCCAGAACATCCAGGCGTGCTCACCTTCGGCGATGGAGAAGAAGATCATCTGGGCGCGGCCGATCAGATTTTCCTGCGGCACATAGCCGACCTGGCCGAGGAAGCGGCTATCGGTGGAGTTGTCGCGGTTGTCGCCCATCATGAAGAAATGGCCGGGCGGGACGGTGTAGACGTTGGTGTTGTCCACGTAGCCGTTGTCGGCGCAATCGAGCGTCTCATAGGACACGCCGTTCGGCAGCGTTTCCTTCCAGCGCTTCACCCGGGAGATGCCGCCAGCTTCCGAGCCGCAGGGCTCCTCGCCGACATACTCGCTCATCCGCTGCCGCTCGACCGGCGTGTCGTTGATGTAGAGCAGCCCGTCCCGCATCTGGATACGGTCGCCGGGAAGGCCGATCACCCGCTTGATGTAATCGGTGGAATCGTCCTTCGGCAGGCGAAACACGACGATGTCGCCACGAGCGGGGTCCGAGCCCCAGATCCGCCCGGAGAACAGCGGCGGCGAGAACGGAATCGAATAGTGGCTATAGCCGTAGGAGTATTTCGAGACGAACAGATAGTCGCCGACCAGCAGCGTCGCCTTCATCGAGCCGGACGGGATGTTGAAGGGCTGGAACAAGAAGGTGCGGATTACCAGCGCGATCAGGAGAGCGTGGATCACGACCCGGATCGTTTCGCCGACGCCGCTCTCAGTTTTCGTTCCCGAAGTCACGCTCATTGCTCTCTCAATTCCGGCCGGCGATCACAGAGCGCCCTCTTCCCGCGAACGGCCCACCGGTTCGCGGCGCAAGGAGATTGTCCTGATTCTGATAGTGAGGGCCAATTCCGGCGTAAAGCCGAATTCGCCCAGGCTGATTTGCGTTCGCGGACTTTTAGACGGTTGTCGGAGGCCACGCAATCAAGGATCGCATCAAAACTGATTAAGGTATTGATTTATAAAGAAAATCACAAAACGATCGAGGCTCGGTCAGGGTTTCGGCAGCGGGACGGCGGAAATGACGACGAAGGCCTGCGCCAGCGGCCAGTCGTCAGTGATCGACAGGTCGATCCGCGCCTCGAACCCCTCCGGCGTCAGGACCTGGAGCCGGGCCAGGGCGCCGCCGGTCAGCTGCATGGTCGGCCGCCCGCCCGGCAGGTTGACCACCCCCATGTCGCGCCACCAGACGCCGCGCCGGATCCCAGTGCCGAGCGCCTTGGAGCAGGCTTCCTTGGCAGCGAAACGCTTGGCGTAGGTCGCCACCACCATCTTCTCGTTCTTGGCGCGCCGCTCCGCCTTGGCCCGCTCGGCCGCGGTGAAGATGCGGTCGAGAAAACGCTCGCCGTGGCGCTCGATCACCTTGGCGACGCGGGTGATGTCGATCAGGTCGGAGCCGATGCCGATGATCATGCCCGGCTCCGGCCACGGTCCATGGCCGCGCGCATGCTCCGCACCGTCTCGGCCAGCCCGACGAACAGCGCTTCGCCGATCATGTAATAGCCGATGTTGAGTTCCATGATCTCAGGCAGCGCCGCGATCGTCTCCGCCGTCGCATAGTCGAGCCCGTGCCCGGCATGGACCTCGAGGCCGGCGGCCTTGGCCAGCTTCACGCCCGCCACGATCCGCTGCCATTCGGCCTCGGCCTTGTCTGTGTGGCCGTCGGTGACGGCATCACACCAGGCACCGGTGTGGATCTCGATGACGGGCGCGCGCAGCCGCGCCGCCATCTCGATCTGGGCGGGATCGGCGGCGATGAACAGGGAGACCCGAATGCCGGCATCGCTCAGCCGCGCGATATAGGGCGCCAGCGCGTTGTGCTGGCCGACCACATCCAGCCCGCCTTCGGTGGTCACCTCCTGCCGGCGTTCCGGCACCAGGCACACCGCATGCGGCTTGGTGGCGAGCGAGATGCGCATCATGTCGTCGGTCGCCGCCATCTCGAAATTGAGCGGCTTGGAGATCTCGGCTTTCAGTCGCGCCATGTCCTCGTCGCGGATGTGCCGGCGGTCCTCGCGCAAATGCGCGGTGATGCCGTCGGCGCCGGCCTCGATCGCCAGCAGCGCGGCGCGCACCGGATCGGGATGGCGGCCGCCGCGCGCGTTACGCACGGTTGCGACGTGATCGATATTGACGCCGAGGCGAAGCTTCGAAGCGGGCATTTCAGGACTCTACAATCAGAGGGACCGGCGCATGGGAGATACGCCTATCCGTTAACACGTTCGACTTTGGCGACGACCGCCTTCGCACGCAGCTGGGCCAGGATCGCGCTCAGGTGCTTCAGATCGTAGACTTCCAGATCGATCGTCGTCTCCGTGAAGTCGGGTGAGCGGCGCTGCATGCTGATGTTGTCGATGTTGCCGTCGTGCTCGGCGATCACGGTCGCGATCTGCGCGAGCGCGCCGGGCTCGTTGACGTTCTCGACCTTGATGCGGGCCGGGAAGCGCTGCGGTGCGGAGTCCTCGATGTCCCAGCGGACGTCGAGCCAGCGCTCGGGCTCCTCCTCGAAATCCTTCAGCGCCGGCGCCTGGATCGGGTAGATCGTGATGCCCTCGCCCGGCGTGACGATGCCGACGATGCGATCGCCCGGCACGGCGCCGCCGTTCGGCGCGAACTTGATCGGCAGGTCGGAATTGATGCCGCGGATCGGAATGGCCACCGGGCTGCGCGGTGCCTCCGACGACTTCTCCTTGAGCTTGGCGGCAAGCCCCTTCTTGACGCCGTAGCGCGCGATGCGCTCCTCCTTGTAGTCGGGATACATCGCGCGTGCGACGTGGGAGGCCTTGATCTCGCCGCGCCCGACAGCCGCCATCACGTCCTCGATCGAGGTGCGCGCGAGCCGCGGCAGCGCGCCCTTGAGCTTGTCGTCGGCATATTCGATCTTGGCGCGTTCGAACAGGCGCTCCACGATGCGCCGGCCGAGACCGGCATATTGATCGCGTACCGCGGTCCGCGTGGCGCGGCGGATCGCGGCGCGCGCCTTGCCGGTGACGGCCAGCGTTTCCCAGGCCGAGGGCGGCGCCGATTGCGCTTCCGAGGTCAGCACCTCGACCTCGTCGCCGTTCTGCAGCTCCGAGGACAGCGGCGCGAACTGGCCGTTGATCTTGCAGCCAACCGCGCTGTTGCCGACGTCGGTATGCACCGCATAGGCGAAGTCGATCACGTTGGCGTGGCGCGGCAGCGCGATCAGCTTGCCCTTCGGGGTGAAGCAGAACACCTGGTCGTGGAACAGCTCGAGCTTGGTGTGCTCGAGGAACTCCTCCGGATTGGCGCTCTCCGAAAGGATGCCGATGGTGTGGCGCAACCAGGCGAACGCGTTGGATTCGCGCTTGAGGAATTCGGTCGGCGAGCCGACGCCTTCCTTGTAGAAGACATGCGCGGCGATGCCCCGCTCGGCGATCTGGTCCATCGCCTCGGTGCGGATCTGCAGCTCGACGCGCTGGTTGCCGGGGCCGATCACCGTGGTGTGGATCGAGCGGTAGTCGTTCTGCTTCGGGGTCGAGATGTAGTCCTTGAAGCGTCCCGGCACCACCGGCCAGGTGGTGTGGACGATGCCGAGCGCGCGATAGCAGGCCTCGATGTCGCTGACGACGAGGCGGAAGCCGAAGATGTCGGACAATTGCTCGAAGCCGACCGACTTGCGTTCCATCTTGGTCCAGATCGAGAACGGCTTCTTGCGGCGGCCATACACCCGCGCCCCCAGGCCCCGGTGGCGCAGATTGTTGGACAGCTGGTCCTCGATCTCGCCAATCAAGTTGCGGTTGCGTTCGGCGAGCGCGTCGAGGCGCTGCATCACCACCGAATAGGCTTCGGGATCGAGGGTGCGGAAGGACAGATCCTCCAGCTCCTCGCGCATTTCCTGCATGCCCATGCGCCCCGCGAGCGGCGCATAGATGTCGAGCGTCTCCTCGGCGATGCGCCGGCGCGATTCCGTCGGGACGAAGTCGAGCGTGCGCATGTTGTGCAAACGGTCGGCGAGCTTGACCAGGAGCACGCGGACATCGTCGGCAATGGCTAGCAACAATTTGCGCAGATTCTCGGCCTGCTTGGCCTCCCGCGACACCAGTTCCAGTCGCTTCAGCTTGGTCAGGCCCTCGACCAGCGCGCCGATCTCCGGTCCGAAGATCTGGTCGATCTCGGCCCGCGTCGCCTCGGTGTCCTCGATCGTGTCGTGGAGCAGCGCGGCCACGATGGTGGCGTCGTCCAGCTTCAGGTCGGTGAGAATCGCCGCCACTTCGAGCGGGTGCGAGAAATAGGGATCACCCGAGGCGCGGGTCTGCGAGCCATGCGCCTTCATGGCGTAGACATAGGCGCGGTTCAGCAGGTCTTCGTTGGTGTTGGGATTGTAGGAACGGACGCGCTCGACGAGGTCATATTGACGCATCATCCGTGCGCGGGGCTTGGCTGGGCGCGCGACCGGCGCAGTCGGGGCCACAGCAACCGATTCGGTTGCGGCCTGCATCTGCGAGGGGCTGCGACGCCGATATACCATGCCTTCCTGCCTTCAAACGGGCCCGAGCCGGCCCGTTGTATACATCTTAGCTCCGATCGCGTTGGTGTCCGATCAATTCGGTGACAGGACACATCGCCAATCGACCACGCTATGGTAACCACGAAAACGTCAACAAAAGCAAAGGCCCGAACGAGGGTTCGGGCCTTTGAATAAGATCACAAGAAATCGACGATCGCGACTGACGATTTACTCGTCTTCCTCGGGCTGCTCCTCCGGCGGCGCGAGGCCTTCGAGACCCTTCAGGAGCTCCTCTTCGGTCATGCGCTCGACTGCCACTTCGGTGTCGTCGGCATCGACGCTCGCACCCGCGGAACCGATCAGCGGCACCGTATCCGGCTCGGGCTCGTCGACCTCGACGAACTTCTGGAGCGAGTGCACCAGCTCCTCACGGAGGTCTTCGGGCGAAATGGTCGTCTCAGCAATTTCACGCAAAGACACAACAGGGTTCTTGTCGTTATCGCGGTCAACCGTTAGTTGTGAACCGGACGAAATCATGCGGGCACGGTGGGCGGCCAGCAGGACCAGGTCAAACCGGTTGTCGACCTTGTCGATACAATCTTCTACGGTGACGCGAGCCATGGACTGTCGCTCCGTTGTGGGTGAGACGAAATATGTGGATGATTGGGGCTAGTTATAGGGACCGGGCCGGTTTCGCAAGGCCAATTTGTGATTTGGCCTCGCCAAACGGCTCTGCTACCCCCACATTAGGGCTGGGATGGGTGGTTTCCCGGGCTGCCATCGAGGGCGGTGCCGGGTGTATGCAAGTCCGCCATAACTATACCTTGATTGCCCCGACTTCTCCGGACTTGCGGTTTCGACGGGTCTTAGCGGCACTCTAAGAAATGCGCGGCCTGCTGTCGCCGCGCCAACAATAAACGATCAATCACGAACACTACGCGAGCAAACTGAATGTCACCTTCTCCTACCAACAAGATCGCGCTCTTCATCGATGGGGCCAATCTCTACGCGACCGCGAAGACCCTGGGCTTCGACATCGATTACAAGCGCCTGCTGAAGGAGTTTCAGGGCCGCGGGACGCTGCTGCGGGCGTTCTACTACACCGCGATCATCGAGGATCAGGAATACTCCTCGATCCGCCCGCTGATCGATTGGCTGGACTACAACGGCTACACCGTCGTCACCAAGGCGACCAAGGAATTCATCGACGCCTCGGGCCGCCGCAAGGTCAAGGGCAACATGGACATCGAGCTCGCCGTGGACGCGATGGAGCTCGCCGAGCACATCGACCAGATGGTGCTGTTCTCCGGCGACGGCGATTTCCGCTCCCTGGTCGAGGCCGTGCAGCGCCGCGGCGTGCGGGTCACGGTGATTTCCACCATCGCCAGCCAGCCGCCGATGATCGCCGACGAGCTGCGCCGCCAGGCTGACGTCTTCACCGACCTCGTCGAGCTGCAGTCCAAGCTCGGCCGCGATCCGTCCGAGCGCCCCGCCCCGCGCGACCGTGGCGAGCGCGAGGCCCGCCACCACGCCCCGCAGTTCCTCCAGCGCGCAACCACGATGGCGCCGAGGGGCGATGACGACTTCGAGGAGTGAGGCGGCTCGGTCAAGCCGCCAGCCCCCCACCGTCGTTCCCGACCGTGATTGTCCGCTCTGTCCGCGCCTGGTTGCCTTTCGCGCGGCAAATCGCGCGCGCGAGCCCTTGTGGCACAATGCGCCGGTCGCTCCCTTCGGTGACATCAAGGCACGCCTTCTGATCGTCGGCCTCGCGCCGGGGATGCAGGGTGCCAACCGCACCGGACGGCCGTTCACGGGCGACTATGCCGGCGACCTGCTCTACGCCACGCTGCTGGAATACGGATTTGCCAAAGGCACCTATCAGGCGCGTCCCGATGACGGGTTGAAGCTGATCGACTGCCGGATTGCCAATGCCGTGCATTGCGTGCCGCCGCAGAACAAGCCGCTGCCGGTCGAGATCAATACCTGCCGGCAGTTTCTCGTCGCGAATCTCGAGACGATGCCGAACCTGCGCGCCATCATCGCACTCGGGCGAATTGCGCACGATAGCGTGCTCAAGCCACTGAAGCTGAAGGCCTCCCAGGCCCCCTTCGGCCATGGCGCCGTGCACCAGGCCGGCGCGTTCAAGCTCTACGACAGCTATCATTGCTCGCGCTACAATACGAACACCGGCGTGCTGACCGCGGACATGTTCCGGTCGGTGTTCGCGAAGGTGAAGGCGGATCTCGATTAGAGGGCCGATGCGGCTCGGGTAGCCGGTGATCTGGGTCCACCTCGCCTTGGCGGGGAGAGGTTCAGCTCTTGGCCGGATTGGCCTTGAGCCAGTCCAGCACGTCGCCGGCGTTCCGGTCGGGCGGAAACACCGGATAGAACACATGCGTGATGCGCGCCTCGTCGATGATCAGCGCCAGGCGCTTGATCAACGTCAGGCCCGCGACCTCCATGGTGGGCAGCCTCAAGGCGCGCGTGAGCGCCAGCTTCTCGTCCGACAGCACTGGGAACGGCAGATGCAGCCGTGAGGCCATCTCGGTCTGGTATTCGTTGCTCTGGGTCGAGAGGCCGAACACGTGCGAGGCGCCGGCGGCCTTGAGCTCGGCGAACAGGTCGCGAAACGCACAGGTCTGCGGCGTGCAACCGCGTGCTCCCGGGATCATGTCCCAATCGTCCACCAGCGCGATCTTGCCGGGCTCGCCCGTTCGCGGATAGGCGAACACCACGGTCCGGCCGCGCAGCGCCGACAGGGTCACCGAGGTGTCGTTGGTCGCGAGCAGGCCGATCGGCGGCAGCACCGCGCCGGTGAGATGGTCTGCCGCACCGTCGTCGACGGGTGCGGGAATCTGGCTCCAATCGACCTCGAGCAGGTTCCGTTGGGTCATCTCGTCAGCCCCTCGCCCGCATCAGGCGGCCCTTCTCGCGGCTCCAGTCCCGCTTCTTCTCGCTCTCCCGCTTGTCGTGCAGCTTTTTGCCCTTTGCAACCGCCAGCTGCAATTTGGCGCGACCACGCTCATTGAAATAGAGCTTGAGCGGGATCAGCGTCATGCCCTCGCGGTCGACCGCGCCCATCAGCTTGTTGATCTGGCGGCGATGCAGCAGCAGCTTTCGCGGCCGCTTGGGCTCGTGATTGAAACGGTTGCCCTGCAGATATTCGGGAATGGTGGCGTTGATCAGCCAGATCTCGCCGTTCTTGGAATCGGCGTAGGACTCCGCGATCGTGCTTTTGCCGTTGCGGATCGACTTGACCTCGGTGCCGGTGAGCGCAATGCCCGCCTCGATCGTGTCCTCGATCGCATAGTTGAAGCGGGCCTTGCGATTTTCCGCCATGACCTTGATGGGACGTTCGTTTTTATCGGCCATGAGAGGCAAACCTGATCGAGATGCGCAGCAAAGCTAACAGTTCGGTTGAAGCGCGCGCGTCACTTCTTGAGGAGGTCACGAATCTCGGTCAGCAGCGTTACCTCGGCCGACGGCTTCGGCGGAGCGGCGGGGGCCGCCTCCTCCTTGCGCTTCAGGGTGTTCATGGCGCGGATCACCAGAAACAACACGAAGGCGACGATGATGAAGTTGATCGTCAGCGTCAGGAAGCTGCCGTAAGCAAGGACGGCGCCTTGCTTTTTCGCATCCGCTAAGTTGGTGGCGGTAACCGCTTTCGACAAGGGGATGAAGTAGTTCGAGAAGTCGAGGCCACCGGTGACGGCGCCGATGATCGGCATGATGATGTCACCGACCAGCGACGTGACGATGGCGCCGAAGGCCGCGCCGATGATGACGCCGACCGCGAGATCGACGACGTTGCCCTTCATGGCGAACTCGCGAAACTCCTTGAGCATCCGCCTGCCCTTGTCGTCGACCCCGCTCATTGCAAGCTCCCCAAGGCCTAACGTCAGTTGATCAGGCCAGCGTGCACCATGGCGCTGCGCACCGCAACGCGGGTCGGCTCGGACACCGGCACCATCGGCAGCCGCAGCGTCTCATCCAGCTTACCGAGCAGCGACATCGCATATTTGATCGGCGCCGGATTGCTTTCGATGAACAGGTTGTTGTGCAGCGGCATCAGCTTGTCGTGGATCGCGAGCGCCGCCTTGGTGTCGCCCTTCTGCCAGGCGGCGTGGAACTCGGCGCAGAGGCGCGGCGCGACGTTCGAGGTCACCGAGATACAGCCATGCCCGCCATGGGCCATGTAGCCGATGATGGTGGCGTCCTCGCCGGAGAGCTGATTGAAGTCCTCGCCCATCGCGGCGCGCTGCTGCGACACGCGCACCATGCTGGCGGTGGCGTCCTTGACGCCGGCGATGTTCTTCAGCTCCCACAGCCGCTTCATGGTGTCCACCGACATGTCGATCACCGAGCGCGGCGGGATGTTGTAGATGATGATCGGAATCCCGATCGCGTCGTTAATCGCCTTGAAGTGCTGGTATAGGCCTTCCTGGGTCGGCTTGTTGTAGTACGGCGTCACCACGAGCACGGCGTCCGCGCCGGCCTTCTCGGCGTGCTGGGAGAGCTCGACCGCCTCCTTGGTCGAGTTCGAGCCCGCTCCCGCAATGACGGGCACGCGGCCCTTGGCCTCAGCGATGCACCATTCGACCACCTTCTTGTGCTCGTCGTGGCTGAGCGTCGGGCTCTCGCCGGTAGTGCCGACCGGGACCAGGCCGTTGGTGCCCTCCGAAATCTGCCAGTTGACCAGGGAGCGGAACGCCGCCTCGTCCAGCGAGCCGTTCTTGAACGGGGTGACCAAGGCGGTGAAAGACCCCCGGAATTTCGTCTTGGCTGCCATGGACTTCCTCCGTACGCGGCTATCTCTTGAGCAAGCCCCCTTCATATCGGGTCTATCCCGCCGGTAAAAGGCCCGCTGCCGCGTGACGCACCGTTTAGGCCGCGATTTTGCCGCGGTGGTGGTGCAAATCGGTCCGAGGTAAGCGGCTGTTGGTATTTTGTCCGCATATTCAATCAAATACAGCTAGATCTTGAGCCACTTGACTGATTCGGGGCGACGACACCCGTGACCTCATTCCCTCGCGCCGCCTGGCGATCCACCGGTCTAGTCGTGTGCCTGATGGCAGGGCTCTCGGTCGGCTGCGCCGCCCTGGCCAAGTCCAGCGACAAGCCCAACGAGACGACCGCGGAAACCACCAAGAACACCGCCAAGGACACGGCGAAGCCAGCCGCGGCGAAGGGCTCGCCCAAGGGAACGGGCAAGGGAACCGGCAAGGAAATCAGCAAGGAAGCGACGAAGGACGCAGCCAAGGGCGTCAGCAAGGGCGCGGCTGGCGCGCCGGCCAAGGATGCTGCGAAGAAACCGGTCAAGGATAGTGGCAAAGATGCCGGCAAGAACGCCGGGAAGGACCCCGCGAAGGACAAGCCCAAACCTGCCGCCGCGGCCCCTGCGCCGAAATCACATCCGGCCGCCAGCGGCTCGCCTCCGAACCCGGCCCCCGCGCCGGCCGTGACCGCCACTGTCAGACCTTCCGCCCCTGCCCCGCGCCCCGCCGCAGCCCCCGTGCTCGCGCCGGCGACCCGCCAGCATGCCGCGCCGCGCAAGCCGGTCATACCGGCCGCGGTCGCTGTGACCTCGTCGACGTCGCAGGGCGACAAGGAAACCCTCGAGAGCGTCATCGAGCTCGTGCGCAAGCGCAATGCGGGCGACGCTACCAATGCCGCGGCCGGCATTTCGGATCCGGTCGCGCGGAAACTCGCGGAATGGATCATCCTGCGCAGCGAGGACAATGGCGCGACCGTGGAGCGTTACCGCGCCTTCCTCTCCGCCAATCCGAGCTGGCCGTCGCAGACCTTCCTGCGCCGGCGCCTCGAAGCTGCGATGTGGGACGACAGGCGCGACGATTCAGTGGCGTGGTCGTGGTTCGAGAATGAATCTCCGATCTCCGCCAAGGGCCGCTTCACGCTCGCCAAGGCGATGCTGGCGCGCGGCGACCGCGCCAATGCCGAGCGCTTGGTGCGGGAGGCCTGGCGCAGCGATCCGATGTCGGAGGATACCGAGAACAGCGCGCTCGACCAGTTCGGCGCCCTGCTGACACCGGGCGACCAGAAGGCGCGGATGGACACGTTGCTCTACGGCAGCGAGAACGAGGCCGCGTTGCGTGCCGCAAAGCGCCTCGGTGCCGGCTATGTTGCGCTTGCCAAGGCCCGCATCGCCGCCGTCAAGAAAGCGCCGAACGCGCACGCGCTGCTCGATGCGGTACCGCGCGAGCTGCACAATGATCCCGGCTTCATCTTCAGCAAGATCCAGCTGTTGCGCCGCGAGGAGAAGTTCGCGGAGGCTGCCCAGCTCATGCTGTCGGCACCGAAGGATCCGGGCCGGCTCTACAATCTCGACGAATGGTGGATCGAGCGGCGCCTGCTGGCGCGCAAGATGATCGACACCGAGGAATTCCGCAGCGCCTATCTGATTGCGCGCGATGCGGCCCTGCCCTCCCGCGACATCTACAAGACCGAGCAGGAATTCACCGCCGGCTGGATCGCGCTGCGCTTCCTCAACGATCCCGCCACCGCCGCCCAGCATTTTGCCCGCATCGGCGTCGGCAGCGTCAATCCGACCACGCTGGCGCGCGCCGGCTATTGGCAGGGCCGCGCCGCGGAAGCGATGGGTCGCCAGCAGGAGGCACGCAACGCCTATGCCCGTGCCGCCGAGCAATCCACGAGCTATTACGGCCAGCTCGCGCGCGCAAAGCTCGGCCTGCCGCAGATCGAGCTCAACAGCCAGCCGCGCGGCCGCGGCGCCGAACGGCTCGAGATCGTGCGCGCCGCGCAGCTGCTCTACGAGCTGGACGAGCGCGAGCTGGTGGTGCCGCTGCTGGCCGACATGGGCGAGAACGGCGATCCCGAAGCGCTCGCGGGCCTCGGCGAGCTCACCCAGCGCTACAGCGACGCGCGCGGCATGCTGCTGCTCGGAAAGGCCGCGCTCAATCGCGGTCTGCCGTTCGACTTCTACGCCTACCCCGTCAACGGCATTCCCCACTTCACGCCGATCGGCCCCGAGGTCGAGCGCAGCATCGTCTACGCGATCGCGCGGCAGGAAAGCGCGTTCAACCCTCGCGTGGTCTCGCCGGCGCAGGCCTACGGGCTGATGCAGGTGACGCCGGACGCTGCGCGCTATGTCTGCAAGCGGCACGGCGCGACTTATGATCTGGGTCGGTTGAAGAACGATTCGGTCTACAACGCCACGCTCGGCTCGGCTGAGCTCGGCGGCCTGCTCGAGGATTATCGCGGCTCCTACATCATGACCTTTGCCGCCTACAATGCCGGCCGCGGCAGCGTGAGGAAATGGATCGACCGCTACGGCGATCCACGCGATCCGAAGGTCGACGCGGTCGACTGGGTCGAGCTGATTCCGTTCTCGGAGACGCGCAACTACGTGCAGCGGATCATGGAGAATCTTCAGGTCTACCGCGCCCGCTTCGGCGGCGGCTCGCGCTTGCAGATCGAGGCTGATCTGCGCCGCGGCGCCGGCAGCGTCGAGTAGCGGCATCCTCGCTCGGTTTGCTGCCGGGAGCATCGACGGCGAGTCGTCAGGCGCTGGCCTCTGCCAACGAGATCCGAAGCCCGCGTGCAATGCGCGAGCGCTCCCGTTTGCAGCGCAGGGCAATCGCAAAGGATCCTGGCTGCGACATGAACAGGCGCCTTGTCCTTCGAGACGGCCGCTTGCTGCGGTCTCCTCGGGATGAGGCAAAGCCGCATCGGCCCGAGGGGCGCTGAGACGCCTGATGCAGCAAGACCTGATCCGCGTGGCATATGCAGGAGGATCGCGGCTGGCCCGCAGGTCGCGCGGGTGCGTCGGTCGGGGAAGACGCGCTGACGCGGAGCCCGCCCCGCGGCCAGCTTTCGTCGCGCCTGGCCAGGAATTGATCAACGGCGAGCGGCGCCCGGATTCTGCCACGGCGCGGCGCGAGAGGCGGGAATCGACTGGGGGCGGCAAGAACATTGCCGACCAAGAATGATCGGCAAAAGAAAAGCCCCAGCGGTTTCCCGCCGGGGCTCTCTGTCAGGTCGTTAGACCGAACTTACCAGTTGCGCTGAGCGCGGAGGAGCAGGGTGATGGTGTCCTGATCCTTCAGCTCGTACACAGCGGCCGGCTTGGCCGTCGTGCCGGAACCAGCGTAACCGACAGTACCGGAGTACCTCTGGTCGAGATGGGTCCAGTTCAAGTCAGCCGAGAACGTGAGGTTCTTGACCGGGGTCCAGCGGGTGATGATACCGAGCTGGGCGATCGTGAAGTCAGGGTTACAACCCGTGACACCCGCGAGACCACCGAACACACCGCCAGTGCCAGTCGCGCCGCAGAGCGTGGTCTTGGCCAGCGTGCCGAACTGGGCCTGAGCCCAAGCACCGTAGAGCGCAGTGTTCCAGTAAGGATCCCAGTTGTGGGTGTAAGCACCACGGAAGCCCCAGGTCTTCACAGTCTCCTGAGACGAACCGGTCACGAACACGGTGTCCGGAGCGATGGCGAAGCCGACGCTCTGGTAGGCGATGCCCGAGCTGCCGAACATCGAGTAGCTGCCGCCCGCCAGGTTCTGGAAGTTGTAGCGGGATGCGCCGTCGGTGTAGACGCCCTGGATGTTGATCGTGTCACCCGCGCCGGTCGGGATGTTCTTGATCGACAGAGCGAGCTGAACCGCCCAACCCCACTTGTCGTCGGGGTGGCCAGTCGGCTCGGTGGCGCCGTAATAGGCGACGTGGTTGTCATGCGCAGCGACCGACGCCTGGAACAGGCCCCAGGCCTGGTCGACACGGACCATACCGACGAGGTTCGGCGAACGCGAACCGCCGATGGCGTTGGTGCCGTAGCCACCGATCATGCCAGCGCTGGCGCCGGAGAGGTTGCCCGCCTGGTAGTAGGCCGTCGCATCTTCAGCCGAGAACGAGGCCGTCACGCCCTGACCGAAGTCAGCGGTGTAGGTGAACTGGTTGACACCAGTGACCGTGCCGGAACCGCCGACGAGGCTGTCGATGTTGTTGCCAGGATAGTTGGTCCAGGGCGCGTCGAACTGCGACACCGCCTTACCCATGGTGAAGCCAGCGAACTGGATGAAGGCGTAGTACACGCCGAGCGAACCGCCCGAGGTGTTGCCGTCGGTGCCGTTGATCGACGAACCAACGAGAGCCGGGGTTGCACCCGAGGTGTTGAGGCCAGGTGCCGGTAGACGGCCGCCGGTCGCGCTGCCCGTGCCGGCATAGTTGCCGGTGGTCCAGGAGAACACGCCGTCGAAGAAGGTACGGACGACGCCGTACTCGGTCGCGGTGCGCGTGTCGATGTTGAGATCTTCACGAGCGCGCATGGTGTAGTAGTTCGTCAGGCGGTTGCGCGCACCGTTGTTGCCGGTGAGCTGACCGCTGAAGTCCGAGTTGGTGTTCAGCGCGACTTCAGCGCGCAGATAACCACCCAGCTTGATGCAGGTGTCGGTGCCCGGGATGTAGTAGAAGCCCGCACCGTACAGCGAGCAGATCTTCACGTATTCGACCGCCTTGGCCTTCACGGGCAGATCAGCTGCTTGAGCCCCGCCCACGGCGATCAGACCCGCCGCTGAGCCGAGCAAAAGGCTCTTAACCAACTTCATGTTAAACCTCCAAGTTGCTCTTCAGGGAAGGTCACTGACCGGACGGCCAATTCCCCAACCCCCTCTAAATCACCGCTTTGGCCCCCTTCGCGCCTTCGGACACACCCGCATGAACGCGAGGGACTTAAGCGAATGACCTAAACGGGACGACCTCGGGATGCCCCCCTCCGTCGCTCAGTCACAATTACCGAACGTCCTTGCACACACAACAAGAGAACGCTCCGGAACGGGCCCATGAAGCTTGTTTTCCATCGGGTGTTGCACAAATAACACGCAGATGTGATCAAACCGTCGTCTTAACGCATTGTTATTATTATGATTTTTTTGACGGTTCCATTTGCCATCAAAGTTCCCCACTTAAGGCGCCGCGAGAGGAGTCCTCGTTCTGAAGAGCTTTGACGCGTTCGAATCGCGGAATCAGCGCGAGACTCAAGGAGAAGGCATCGACTTGCTCCCCGACTTCCGGCCGGCTGCAGGCATGGCCAGTGGGCGCGCGATCAGCAGCCTTTATCAATAGTGAGGTTATGACTCGCGGCGATGAGGCGATTCGGAGCTTCGACGGGCCCTCTTCCCCAGGTCGCGTCGAATTTTCCAGCAAACTCAGGCTTTTGCACGGGCAGAAGCGTTTTCAGGCCCGGCACCGCCATTCAACCTGGGCAGCACGTTCCGGCTCTGGGCCCATTCTCGCCGCGTTACGGCCTTGCCCCGAGAGCAAACCGTGAAAAACGCTGGGAGTATTCGAGCAAAAACACACGCTTCCAAATTGACCGGCCCAAGCAATTAGATGCATAAGGCTCGCACCGGAGAGGTGGCCGAGTGGCTGAAGGCAACGCTTTGCTAAAGCGTCATACGGTCTCAAGCTGTATCGAGGGTTCGAATCCCTCCCTCTCCGCCACCCAGCGGCAGAATCGATCAGGATCTCAGCGTTCTTTCACTTGAAAGCGGTCGCGGGGCCGGCGCGACAGCCTGACGCCAGCACGACTGACCCAACTCGTTTCGCACGACCCCATATATATGTGCGTCGGCCCGCTAGCGGCGGGACCGCCAGACTCGCCAATGCGAGGGCGAAATCAGCACGGCTTCGTCGGCCCAGACATTGAACCAGACGCCGGACCTGCGCCGGCACGGGAACGGCCAGGGCATTATCCCCGTCTTGTGCCGGCGTCCGAGTTCCAGGTCGCACTCCTCGGGCGCGATCTGAATCGGCAGCCATCGTCCATTCGTATCGGGATCGTTCATGCCGCTGAATTCTTATGTGGCGGCACGACGAGCAAACTTGATTCAGCGCAACCAGGCCTACCCGTGCAAACACGGGTTTGGCCGCGATTCTGGGTTCAGTGAGCGGAAACCCACGCCCTCGCCTCACGCTGCGCGGCCGCGATCTCGGCATCCGACATCTGCCCGGCAACTTCCTGGCGCAGCGCCACCGCGTCCTTGCGGCCCTTCAGCGCCGCGAGGTTGAACCATTTGTGCGCGGCGACGAGATCGACGAGGCCAGAGCGGCCGCTCGCCCAATAGATCCCGCGCTCGAACAGCACATCCGACAGCGCGGTCGCGTCGATCGGCGTCGCCGTCTCCAGATCGAAAGTCCCCTGAAACATCACGCATCCCCTATCTTCTTAATGCCGCCTCGTTCCCCGAGCGCGGCTCCCGTCCAACTCTGGTGTGCATGACCTTTCCCGGGATCGTGCACGGCTCAACTCTTCCCCATCGCCGTTTGCCGGCTTGTTGAAGGCGATGATGGCGGGCAAATTTGAATGGCAGTTTAAGCATCGCGATGAAGCGGACGTAAACGCGAGCGCGTGGGGCGAGCGGAAAGAATTCGAAAAGCCCCTGATTTGCAGGCACTTCTGCGATTCGTCAGATTCGGTTTACCCTGTGATCTCAGGACATCGATAACCATCGCGCGCGGTGGCGCGTGTCATGAGGTTACGATCCACGGGGCGGGTCACTGTCGTGGCGGCACCCGCAACGCGTCGTTCCCAATTACCGGTCTCGCCTTTGGCGCGCCCGATGACGGGCTCCAGCGGGCACCGAGCTCGCCGCAGCTGATCAATTCAATCAAGGCCGTCTCGCAGAGCGGGGCGCCCGGTTCGACGTGTCGGCGATGTCCCCGAACGCCCGTCGGTCATGTCCCCGGGCTGAAGAAGCCGGGCGACGGCACCGCGACCGGAAAAGCGGCATGCGAACGGCCTGCGTCAGGCGGCAGCCCCAATTGCCCCGCGGGAAGCTCGAGCATGGCAACGCGATCACGTCGCGGTCAGATCAGCAATGTCGGGGAAAGGAATGCCGGCAATACCCCGGCTCAGGACAACGAGGGCGTCGGCGAACACGTCAGGACCAGATTCCACGTTGGCCCGAAGGCCGCTTGTGAAATTGCGGAGCTCATTAGGGAGAACCGCACCGAACGAAGAAAACTCGTTTCTTCTGCCGGACCGTGAAAGAGAACGGTCCGACCGTTGACCTGATGTCTCGCCGACACCCTCTATCGTCGATCAGAACCTCGAGGAGGCGCTGATGACGTGCCGGCGCTTAAGAGCCGGCAACTTCAGAAGCGAAGTTACTTCTTCTTCTTCGCGACCTTGCGGGTCTTCTTCGCAGTCTTCTTCACTGCGCTCTTCGCCTTCTTCGCCTTCTTCGCTTTCTTGGCCATGTTGCCCTCCGATGTGTGAGATGGCTTTAATCGCTGCGTGCACTCGGGGATCGAATGCACTTCATCCCGAATACACCAACACGAAGAAAAAAACAGCGTCTCGCTTAAAGAAGTGTTGACGCAGCAACGCGCGTGGGCTTGGCGAGCGCGATGCAAGTGCGCCGCACGGCACGTCGGCGCGATCGCAGAGAGTGGGCGCATCGTCCATGTTTGCGAGCGATGCGATTGCAGGAAAACACTATGCGGCAAGTATTTTTCTGCGCACGCGCATCACGCGCGAGCGATGCGACGACATGCGCGGCAAATCGCGCGAAGGTCTCGCGGAGGCGCTTTGCGGACTCTGAGTCGCGATTTTTGGCAACGAAAATATTTTCATGCTTAACGGCGCAAACGCTCGCCACAGCGTGCGCGAGCCGCCGTTTTGGACGAATCGCGTGACGGCGATTCGGTCGCCGCAATGCCGGTGATTGGGATGAAGTTTGCCGCCGAGGATGCGTGCGAGCATCGCATCGAGGACTTGAAAGCGACGTGACGGACACTCTCCGTCACCTCGTTTGAACGCGCGACGTCAGACGCCGAGCTTGGACTTGAGCAGATCGTTGACGCTCTGCGGGTTGGCCTTGCCGCCGGATGCCTTCATCACCTGACCGACGAACCAGCCGAGCGACTGCGGCTTGTCCTTGACCTGCGCGGCCTTGTCGGGATTGGCCGCGATGATGTCGTCGACAAGCTTTTCGATCGCCGAAAGGTCCGTCACCTGCTTCATGCCGCGACTTTCGACCAGCGCGCGGGGATCGCCGCCTTCCTGCCAGACGATCTCGAACAGATCCTTGGCGATCTTGCCCGAGATCGTGCCCTCGCCGATCAGATCGACGATCGCAGCAAGCTGTTCGGCGTTCACCGGCGAGTCCGTAATATCCCGGCCTTCCTTGTTGAGACGGCCGAACAGCTCGTTGATCACCCAGTTCGCCGCCATCTTGCCGTCGCGCGCACGGTTGCCGAGCTTGTCCAGCACGGTCTCGTAGAACACCGCGCTCTCGCGCTCGGCGACCAGCACGCTCGCATCATAGGCCGACAGGCCGAGATCGGCGACGAAGCGCGCCTTCTTCTGATCGGGCAATTCGGGGAGCTCGGTCTTCAGCTCGTCGACGAACGCCTGGCTGAATTCCAGCGGCAACAGGTCGGGATCGGGGAAGTAGCGATAGTCGTGCGCCTCTTCCTTCGAGCGCATCGAGCGCGTCTCGCCCTTGTTGGGGTCGAACCGACGGGTCTCCTGCTCGATCTGCCCGCCATCCTCCAGGATCTCAATCTGGCGCCGCGCTTCATACTCGATCGCCTGGCCGATAAAGGCGATCGAATTCATGTTCTTGATCTCGCAGCGGGTGCCGAGCGGCGCGCCAGGCTTGCGCACTGACACATTGACGTCGGCGCGCAACGATCCCTTCTCCATGTCACCGTCACAGGTGCCGAGGTAGCGCATGATCGAGCGCAGCTTGGTCACATAGGCCTTGGCCTGCTCGGCGTCGCGGATGTCCGGTTTCGAGACAATCTCCATCAGCGCCACGCCGCAGCGGTTGAAATCGATGAAGGACAGCGACGGCGACCGGTCGTGCAGCATCTTGCCGGGATCCTGCTCCAGATGCAGCCGCTCGATCCCGATGGTGGCCGTCTTGCCGCCGTCGAGATCGATGATCACCTCGCCTTCACCCACCACAGGCGATTTGTACTGGCTGATCTGGTAGCCCTGCGGCAGGGCCGGATAGAAATAGTTCTTGCGGTCGAACACCGAACGCAGATTGATCTTCGCGTTAAGACCGAGCCCGGTCCGGACAGCCTGCCTGACGCATTCCTCGTTGATGACGGGCAGCATGCCGGGCATCGCGACATCGACCAACGACACGTGGCTGTTCGGCTCGCCGCCGAACGCGGTCGACGCGCCAGAAAACAGTTTTGCGTTCGACGTCACCTGGGCATGGATCTCCATGCCGATGACCATCTCCCAATCGCCGGTGGCGCCCTTGAGAAGCTTATGCGTGGCCGTGCTCATGTCTTGCTCCCGAGCAGCGTGGCAGCGATCTGCTTCCACTCCGCCTCCAATGAATCCTTTGCCGCGGGTTTGCCGGCCTGGCGATACCAGTAGCCGGCATTGCCGAGATCGCCTTCGACGCGGTGCAGGTAAGCGTGCACCCAGGCGGCGTCGCGGCCCTGGTCGTCCTGAACGATCTTGTGCGCCTGGTCCCAGTCGCCCTTGGCGGCCCACCAGAGACCTCGAAGCGGCGCGCTCAGATCCGGCGCAGGCGCCGCGCCGTCGAGGCTCGCGATGAAGGCCGCGACATTCACCACCACCTCGTCGGCGTGAAGCGGCCGGCGGCCTGCTCAATCACCTCGCCGAGCGAGAACAGCGTCTCCTCGTCGAAGGGCCGGCCGATCAATTGCAGGCCGAGCGGCAGACCCTGCGCGTCCTTGCCGGCAGGCACCGCGATGCCAGGCAGGCCCGCCATGTTCACGGTCACCGTGAAGATGTCGTTGAGATACATCTCGACCGGGTCGGCACCGCCCTTCTCGCCGATGCCGAAGGCGGCCGACGGCGTCGCCGGGGTGAGGATCGCGTCGACGCCCCTGGCGAAGCAATCCTCGAAATCCTTCTTGATCAGCGTGCGCACCTTCTGCGCGCGCAGATAATAGGCATCGTAATAGCCGGCCGAGAGCACGTAGGTGCCGATCATGACACGGCGGCGCACCTCTGCGCCAAATCCCTCGGCGCGCGTGTTCTCATAGAGCTCGACGATGTTCCTGCCCTGCTCGCGCAGGCCGTAGCGGACGCCGTCGTAGCGCGCGAGGTTGGAGGACGCCTCTGCGGGGGCCACGATGTAATAGGCCGGCAGCGCGTATTTGGTGTGCGGCAGCGACACCTCGACGAGCTCGGCGCCGGCCGCCTTCAGCCAGGCCGCCCCCTCGCTCCAGAGTTTTTCGATCTCGGCCGGCATGCCGTCGAGACGATATTCCTTGGGGATGCCGATCTTCATGCCCTTCACGGACTTGCCGATCGCGCTCTCGTAGTCCGGCACGGGGATGTCGACCGAGGTCGTGTCCTTCGGATCGTGTCCGGCCATCGAGCGCAGCAGCATGGCGGCATCGCGCACGCTGCGGGCGATCGGGCCGGCCTGGTCGAGCGAGGAGGCAAAGGCGACGATGCCCCAGCGCGAGCAGCGGCCATAGGTCGGCTTGATGCCGACGGTCGCGGTGAACGCGGCGGGCTGGCGGATCGCCCCGCCGGTGTCGGTCGCGGTCGCGCCCATGCACAGCAGGGCCGCCACGGCCGAGGCGGAGCCGCCGGACGAGCCGCCCGGCACCAGGGTGGTGTTGCTGCCCTCGCGCCGCCAGGGATTGCCGACGGGACCGAAGCACGAGGTCTCGTTGGCCGAGCCCATCGCGAACTCGTCGTTGTTGAGCTTGCCGAGCATCACCGCGCCGTCGCGCCAGAGCTGCGAGGTGACGGTGGACTCGTAGGTCGGCACGAAATTGCCGAGGATCTTCGAGCACGCCGTAGTGCGCACGCCCTTGGTCGCGAACAGATCCTTGATGCCGAGCGGGATGCCCGCGAGCGGACCGCCCTCGCCCCTGGCGATCTTGTCGTCAGCCGCCTTCGCCATGCTGCGCGCCTGGTCCGGCGTCTCCATGACGAAGGCATTGAGCACACGCGCCGCCTCGATCGCGGAAAGATGCGCGTCGGTCAGCTCGAGCGACGTGAAAGTTTTTGCCGCGAGACCCTTGCGGGCCTCGGCGAGCGTCAGCGATGTCAAATCGGTCATTTATTGATCGGGCTGCAGAAGAACGGAGACAGGGTCTTGTCGTTGGCCGGGTCGTCTTGCCTGACGTTTTTCTTGGCGGCCGCGTTCGCGGCGGCCTCGAGCTCGTCGAGCACGGCATTGACGGCGACGTTGGGATCGGCGGCCTTGCCCTGCCGCTCCATCTTGTCGAGATAGTTCATGTAGGCCTGGTAGGCCTTCTCATCGTCGCAAAGCATGCACATCGGACGGCGTCCTGAATTGAAGACTCTACTCCACGACCTTCGGCACCAGGAAGAAGTGACCTTCGGTCGCGGGCGCGTTGGCAACGATATCGTCGGCGATCTCGCCGTCATCGACCACGTCCTGCCGCTTCTTCATCTGCATCGGGGTGACCGAGGTCATCGGCTCCACGCCCTCGACATTGACCTCCGAGAGCTGCTCGACGAAGGCGAGCATGGCGTTAAGCTCGCCCTGCAGATGCGGAACCTCGTCCTCGGAGACCGCAATGCGCGCCAGATGCGCGATGCGGCGGACGGTAGCGGCGTCGACGGACATTATATAAGGCCTCTCACGGCAAAACCCAGCACGGTAAAACCTGAGTGCCGTATAGCAGAGGCCGGTTTTGCGCCGCAACCGGCGCTTCTCCCTATCCGGCGAGGGCCTTCATGCGGGCCAGCGCCGATTTGGCGAGATCCCGGGTCAATTCGGCTGCAGGGACCTCACGGCCCAGCGCCACGGCCTGGCCGGCCCAGAGGTTGGTGAAATCCACCCTGCCCTGCTTTTCGGCAGCCGCCTTCAGCGGACTCAGCGCCGTCGCCGCGTGGGGAAACGGCGGCGCATCCGGCGAGATCGGGCCGGCCTCCCGCATCAGGCGGTTCTGCACACCCCGCGCCGGACGACCGGTCATGACATTGGTGATGACGGTGGAATCGTCCCGCGCTTCGGCCAGCGCCTTGCGCCCGCCTGCGCTGACCTTCGATTCCGGACAGCGCAGATAAGCGCTCCCGATCTGCACACCGGAGGCGCCGAGCGCGAAGGCGGCCGCGATGCCGCGCCCGTCGGCGATACCGCCGGCTGCGATCACCGGAACCTTCACGGCATCGGCGACCTGCGGCACCAGCGCGAAGGTGCCGGGCTGCTCGGAGATCTTGTCCGTCAGGAACATGCCGCGATGGCCGCCGGCTTCGGCGCCCTGCGCGATTACGGCGTCGACACCGCGCTGTTCGAGCCACACTGCCTCCTTCACCGTCGTTGCCGACGAGATCACGAGGCAGCCGGCTGCCTTCACCCGCTCGAGCAGCGCCTGCTCCGGCAGGCCGAAATGGAAGCTGACGACTTCCGGCTTCAGCTCCTCGACAACCTCGCAGAAGGCCGCATCGAACGGCGCGCGGTTCGCCGCAGCGATCGGCGCGGCGGGATCGAGTCCATGCTCGGTGTAATAGCCCGTGAGCCGCTGCTTCCAGCGCGCCTCGGCCTCGCGCGTCAGGTCGACCGGCGTGTGGCAGAAGAAGTTCATGTTGACCGGCGCCTTGACGCACTGGCGGATCAGACCAACCTGCTCGCGCGCCTTCTCCGGCGAGATCATCGCGCTCGGCAGCGAGCCGAGCCCACCGCCCTGCGCCACGGCGATCACCAGCTCCGCGTCCATCACGCCGGCCATCGGCGCCAGCACGATCGGAAATTCAGTCTTGAAGAGGTCGATCAGTCGACGGTCAGGCCACATGGTTCTTGCCTCGCATTCGCTGTTCCCCTCTCCCCTTGTGGGAGAGGGTGGATCGCCGCGATAGCGGCGAGACGGATGAGGGGTATCTCTCCTCAATCACCATACTAAGTTGGCGGAGAGATACCCCTCATCCGGCGCTTCGCGCCACCTTCTCCCACAAGGGGAGAAGGAAGAACACCACCGGCCGAATTGCGTCGTCCGTCCAGCAACTGCTCCGCTTCGGCCGCAATCCGCTCGACGATCTCGGCCGCCGGTGGGATATCATGAATCAACCCAACCGCCTCGCCCGCGATCACGGCCGCGATATCGAAATTGCCGGTTTCTTTCGCGGCGGCATAATCGGCCGCGACCGTGGCGACATTCTGCATCAACTCGACCTCGCGGCCGATCCAGCGCCGGGCGTGATCATTGACCAGGCATCGTCCGGTAAACGGCGCCGGCCAGACATTGTTGCGGGAGAGATCGAAGATGATGCCGCGCACCGTGGAGCCGCTGCTTGCCGCGCAGATGCGCCGCTTGGCTTCCTCCGCGCCGTCGGCCTCGCGGCTCGCGTAGAAGCGCGTGCCGAGCAGCACGCCGCTCGCGCCCAGCATCATCATCGCAGCAAGCCCGCGCCCGTCGGCGATGCCGCCGGCCGCAACCACCGGCACGCCCGCGGCAAGATCGACGATCGCGGGTACGAGATCGACCGTGGTGCGGGAGGCGCCGTGACCGCCCGCCTCCGTCCCCTGCGCGATCAGGATATCGGCGCCGGCTTCGAGCGCCTGCTGCGCCATCGCATCGTCCTGCACCTGGCAGATCAGACGCGCACCGGCCGACTTGATCTTCGCTGCAAACGGCGCAGGATCGCCGAACGACAACATGATCGCGGATGGTCTTGCGGCGAGCGCGATGTCGAGAAGCTCGGGCCGCTTGGCGAGGCTCCAGGTGATGAAACCGATCCCGAACGGCGCACGCAGTTCGGCGAGCTTCGCCGTCTCCTGCTCCAGCCACGCCCGCTCGCCATAGCCGCCGCCGAGAATGCCGAAGCCGCCGGCGCCGCTCACGGCCGCGACCAGGCGGCTGCCCGCGATGACATCCATCGGCGCCAGCAGAATGGGATGCTTGATCTCCAGCAGCCTCGTCAGTGACGTCGCAATGGACATGGTCCCTCCCCGATCTGGACAGCGACAGTAAGCGCGACTAGCATTCTCGAAAATTGAATTCTTCCGAACGCTACCATCTCAAAAGCGAAACGGTGCAATGGAACTCAGCGACATCCAGACCTTCGCCGCGGTCGCCCGCACCGGCGGCATCACCCGCGCCGCCGAGGAGCTCAACACGGTGCAATCCAACGTCACCCAGCGCGTCAAGGCGCTGGAAGCCGAGATCGGCACGCCGCTGTTCGAACGCCACAGCCGCGGCATGACGCTGACCGGCGCCGGCAAGCGTCTCCTGCCCTATGCACAGCGGATGGCTGCGCTATCGCGCGAAGCCGTGCTGGCCGCGCGTGACGATGGCGAGCCGAAGGGACCGCTCGCGATCGGTTCGATGGAGACCACAGCGGCGGTGCGGCTGCCGCCGCTCCTCGCCGACTTCCACCGCCGCTTTCCCGCGGTGCGGCTGTCCTTGCGTACCGCACCGACCGCCGACCTCGTCGCCGGCGTGCTCGACGGCACGCTCGATGGCGCCTTCGTCGCAGGCCCCATCACGCACGCCGACCTCACCGCAACGAGCGCGTTCCGCGAGGAGCTGGTGCTGGTCGGCGCGCGACGCTGGAGCTCGCTCGCCGAATTGCGCGCCGGCACGCCGGACTCCGGCCCGACCGCGCTGGTGTTCCGCACCGGCTGCACTTACCGCCAAAGGCTCGAACAGATCTTCGTCGAGTTCGGTTGGCCGTCGGCAGCGCGCTTCGAGCTCGGCACGCTCGACGGCATGATCGGTTGCGTCGCCGCCGACATGGGCGTGACGTTGCTGCCGCGCGCGGTCGTCGAGCGTAGCGCGATGAACGGCAGTGTTTCGATCCACACGTTGAGCGCCTCGCACGCGCGCGTCGAGACCCTCTTCATCCAGCGCCGCGCCGGACACCAATACAGCGCGTTGCAAGGTTTTGCCGCTTGCCTGAAGACCGACGAGGACGTCATCGCGGCCTGACGCGGTGACGCCACCTCGGTATTTCAGCATCCTTTAGAGCCGAATGTCCTCGTAGGACTCGATCCGCCGCGGGCCGACCGAGGTTGCCTCGTGCGAATCCGCATCGGTGAGAGTGCCGAAATCCAGCTTGGTCAACCTCGTCAAATCCGCGATCGAGACCTGGAAGACGCTGACATCCTCCTCGGACATCCGCTCGCGCAAATCCACCTCCTGAATGCGATCGATCTCCGTGATCAGCTTTCGCTGGCTCATGAGGAAGGCCGCCGCCTTGAGAGCGTCGTCATCCTCGTTGCGCCGGATCAGGATCTTCCAGAAATATTTCGGGATTTGAACGCCGCCGAAGCTCGGATCCTTGTGCGGCCGGCCTGCCGGATTGGGAAGATCGGATCCATCGGCGTCCGGCCCGTCGAACACCGGACCGTTCATGACGATGCCCTTCGCCTCGCCTTCGAGCAGGACATCGCGCGTATAATCCTCCAGTCCCGCCCACAGCTGCTTGCCCTGGTTGAACGAGAAGAACTGCGGCGAGCAATTGGTGAAGTGGAAGGAATCATCGCCATGCTGCTTGGCCGCAGTGACGGTGTCGCCCCAGGTCGCATCCAGGCGGCGCACGAGATGACCGCGGTCAAACGGATTCTTGCTGCGATCCGCCTCGAAGGTGGCCTGCTTGCGGTAGAACTCGTCGCCGATCTGGGCATCGTCGTCGATGCGCGGATCGCGTAGCCAGGAATCACCCTCGCGCTTGCCGACGTCCTGCTGCTTGCCGCCGTCGATGTTGACGCAGCTGAAGAAGGCGAGCCGACGCTCCTTGTTCATGACCACGCTGTAGTTGAAATATTTCAGCTCGGATTGCTTGGAGCTTCCCTTGAGCATCGCGATCTTGGGCTTGAGGGAGGCCGGAATCTTCGGCAACGGCACCGCGAATTTGCCGCTGCCGAGAAAGTTCGCCTTGTATCCGGGACGCGATTTGAGCGTGCTCTGATCGATATGCACGCTCTCCATCGGCAGGCCGTTGTTCGCACTGATGTGAGGCAGCAGGCCGGCCGGCGGGGGGATCAACGGCGTGCCGCCGTTCTGCATGCCGCCGTTCGTCGTGCCTCCGTTGCCCCCCACAGGTCCCGGCACCGGTGCCGGCGGCGCGAACGGGATGTCCTTCCTCAACATCGGCAAGGGGACGCGGATCGGGACCACGAGCGAGGTTCCGTCGAGGGACTGCTCGACCCAGACACTGGCGCCGAAAGCAGGTGCGGCAGCCGGTGCCCGGACTTTCGCGATCTCTTGCCGGATCGGCGGCTCCTCCTCGTCCAGCACCGGCTTGATCAGCGGATGGGAGCCGACGGCAACCTTGAGATCGGCGACGATCGCGCTGATCCGGATGCCTTCATTGGCGATCCAGTCGATCAGAGTCTCGTCCATCGAGGGCTTCCACACCTTGCCGTCCTTGGTCAGGGTGCGGCCCTGAGAATCCTTGCGGGGAACGCCGCTGTGATGCAGCGCGACCACCTGCCAGAAGCGGTTGAACGCGGGCGAGCCAGACGATCCCGCGGTCGTGTCGGTGTTGTACCAGAGGAAGTCGCCGACATATTTGAGCAGCTTGTTCTCGCGGACGCAGACCTGCTTCATCTGCCCGCTCGGATGCTGGATGATGGTGAGGTACTCGCCGGGATCTGCCTTGCCGGGCGCGCCGCTGAGCGGCACCCAGCCGAAATCCTCGAGCTCCTCTCCGCCCGACAGCGAGGTCGGCGTCACCGCGACGATCGAAAAATCGAGCCCGTCGTTGGTGTAGAAGAACTTGCCCGGCTCGAAGCCGAACCGCACCGGCACGCGCTCCTGCCCTGCGACGTCGAGCTCATAGTTGAAATCGGCGATCGAATTGGCGGCTTCGGCCGGCTTGCCGAAGACGTGATGGTTCGTCAGCAACAGGCCTGGGCCGATCAGGAAGCCCGAACCATAGCCGAGCAGGTTCGACTTGAGATCCCTGAGCTGGATGCGGCAGACCGAGCGCGAGGCGGCGGTCCCTTTGGCGAGATAATTGATGCTGTCCAGATCATTGCCCTGGATGATCCGCTCCAGGCCGATCTCGGCCTTCTCCACGTCCTGCGTCTCGGCCAGCAGCTGGCGCTGGCGCAGGCGCATCTTTTCGACGGTCATCTCGATCGGACCGTCGCCCAATTTCCGGTTCAAGGCTTCGGGTGAGAACTCGGCTTGCTTGAATCGCCTTTCTGAGCCCGCGATCAGGCTTGGCTTGATGAGCATCGTGACCTCTCAAATGGCTGGGCGAATATTGGACGTGGTCGGCGCCCCAAAAAATTGACGCCAAGTTGCAGCGCAGGCCGGACTGCCGGTCGCTGCGGAAATCGGGGGCATGCCCCCGACACTACTTTAGACCTGTATATCTACTGCCACGCAACCACGCGGCATCATGCCATGGTCTGCAACCTCACCAGTGTGAGATTTCCCACACTTGATCGACGCAGCTGGGCATCGCGATCTCGCGGCGGCTTGCGGCCGGCGGACGATCTACCGCTTCAGGTACCACCGCCGCAGCGCCACGATCGCCCAGATCGCTTCGACCAGACCGAACGGCCAGGCGCCCTGGAGGAAGCCATAGGCCGAGCCGAGCGCGCAGGAGGCGGCAAACAGCAGCACGAACCAATGGCTGCGGTCTTCCAGGGCGTAGGTGACCAGCATCGCCGTGACGGCGAACAGGCCGAATAATGTCAGCGCATCCATGGTTCCGGGTTCACTCCCCGGCGCGACGCGTGATATGCGCTACGCCATGCCGGCTCTTATCCTGCCCCTCATCGATGCTGCAACCCACTGGCCCGCGCGCGGCGCGCTGGTCGGGCTCGATCTCGGCACCAAGACCATCGGCGTCGCCGTGTCCGACCCGGACCGGCGGCTTGCGACCGGCGTCGAGACGGTCCTGCGCAAGCAATTCAAGCAGGACGCCGCCCGGCTGCTCGCGATTGCGGCCGAGCGCAAGGTCGTCGGCTTCGTGCTTGGCCTGCCGATCAACATGGACGGCAGCGAGGGCCCGCGCGCGCAATCCACCCGCGCCTTTGCCCGCAACCTTGCCGGCCTGACCGCGCTGCCCATCGGCCTGTGGGACGAGCGGCTCTCGACCGCGGCGGTCGAGCGTGAATTGATCGGCATGGACGTCAGCCGCGCCAAGCGCGCCGAGGTGATCGACGAGCATGCCGCGATCTTCATCCTGCAAGGCGCGCTCGACCGTCTCGCCAATCTCGGTCCAGGGACCGCCTGACCGATGGCCGTCGTGGTCGCGGCGCTGCTGCCGGTCTTCATCCTCATCGTGCTCGGCGTGGTGCTAAAGCGCAGCCTGATGCGGCTCGACACGCAATGGCACGGGCTGGAGCGGCTGACCTATTTCGTGCTGTTCCCCATGCTGCTGATCCAGACGCTGGTGAAGGCCGACCTCTCCAAGGTGCCGGTCGCCGGCGTCGGCGGCGCGCTGCTGCTGTCGGCGCTGGCGATGTCGCTGCTCTGCCTCGCGCTCCGCCCTGCCCTGGCGCGGCTCGATATCGACGGCCCCGCCTTCACCTCGATCTTCCAGGGCGCAACCCGCTGGCAAACCTTCGTCGCGCTGTCGATCGCCGCCAACATGTTCGGCGATCTCGGGCTGGCGCTCGCCTCCGTGGCGATGGTCGCGATCATCCCGCTCGTCAACGTCTTCAGCGTCGCCGTGCTCGCGCATTACGCCGCGCCCGAAAAGCAATCCGACCCTGCCATCGTGATGACGTTGGTGCGCAATCCTCTGATTTGGGCCTGCGCCATCGGCCTCTTCGTCAATGTCACCCACCTGCCGCTGCCGAAACTCTGGCATGAGGTGGCCGACGCGCTCAGCCGTTCCTCGCTGGCGATCGGGCTGCTCGTCACCGGCGCCGGCCTGCACCTGGAAGGCCTGCTGCGCCCGAGCGCTGCCGCTGCGATCGGCGTCGTTTTCAAGCTGGTCCTGATGCCGGCACTCGCTCTCGCTCTCGCCGTCTGGTTCGGGCTAACGGGCGACAGCCTGGCGATCGTCGCGATCTGCTCGGCGGTCCCGACCTCGTCGAGCGCCTATGTGCTGGCCCGCCAGATGGGCGGCGATGCGCCGCTGCTGGCGCAGATCATCACACTGCAGACGATTTTGGCGGCGATCACGATGCCGATCGCGATCGCGCTGGTGGCCTAGCCGCCCAGCCACATCGTCAGCACCACCGCCGTCATGTTGTTCAGCGCGTGCAGCACGATGGTGAGCCAGAGCGAACCCGCGCGATGGCGCATGTAGCCGAACCACAGACCGATGGTGAAGACCTCGGCGAGGAAGTAAATGTCGTATTGCAGGTGGACGATGGTCCACACCAGCGACGACAAGAGGATCGCGCCGGGCACGCGCAGGAAGCTCGCCGACCAGCCACGATAGAGGAAACCGCGTGCCAAAACCTCTTCCGACATCGGAGCGGCTACGCTGAAGGCGAACAGAAGCAGCAGTGCCGCGCCCTTGTCGCGTCCGGATTTCAACAGATCGGTCATGAAGCCCGGCGTCGCCTCGCGGCCGAGCGCGCGCGACATCGTCTCCCAGACCAGCACGATCAGGATGAGTCCGATCGCGCCGAACAGGAGCTGCTTCCAGGACGGCCAATGCAGTGCCAAATAGTCGACGAAGGAGGCCTTCTTGATGGCGATGGGGAGCCACACCGCCAGAAGCGTCGCCGGCAGGCCCATGATGACCGAGAGCGCGAGCGTCTGCGGCTCGTGGCCGACCAGCTGGATCGAGGCAAGATCCATCGGCAGGCCGCGCGAGGCCGCCAGCAGCACGACAGCGCCGATCTGCCCGACGAACATCGCGACGAAGATGAAGAGGCCCCACAGCGCCGTGCCCCAGAACTTCCAGACGCGTGGCGCCGCCGGCGCCTCGGTCAGCGGCGGATGGTCGGGATTGAGGGAGTCCATCAAGAGGCTTTCGTTTTGGAGACTCACGGCAGCGCCCGCTCCAGCAGCGCGCGCGCCTCGCCGCCCTCCAGCTCGACGGCGCCGTACATGCTGGCGTGATTGGCCGCAAGGCGCGTGCTCGCGAACAGTTCGGCATTGTGTGGCGACACGCCATTCAGCGCCGCGGCGGCAGCAAGCAGCGAAAGCTTCTCGACGGCAAGCCGCGCGACACGCTCACCATCGGCGCGTCGAAACGTCTTGCCGATGAAGCTGACCGCCTCCCCCGCCCCGGGCAGGCCCTTCGTCTCGGCCGCGAGAGCCTGAAGCACCGCCATCGCCGGCTCCGGCTCGCGCGAGAGGGCGCGGAGCACGTCGAGGCACATCACGTTGCCGGAGCCTTCCCAGATCGCATTGACCGGCGACTCCCGATAGTGCCGCGCCAGAATGCCGTCCTCGACATAGCCATTGCCGCCGAGGCATTCCATGGCCTCATAGAGGAACGGCGGCGCGCTCTTGCAGGTCCAGTATTTGATCGCCGGCGTCAGCAGCCGCATATAGGCAGCCTCCGCCGCATCATGCGGCGTCCGGTCGAAAGCACGGCAGAGCCGCATCACCAGGGCCGTGCTGGCCTCGACATGCAGCGCCATGTCGGACAGCACCGCCTGCATCAGAGGCTGATCGGCCAGATGCTTCTGGAACACGCTGCGGTGACGGGCGTGATGCAGCGCATGCGCCAGCCCCGCGCGCATCAGGCCGACCGAGGCGATCGCACAATCCTGCCGCGTCAGCTGCACCATCTGGATGATGGTGCGGATGCCCTTGCCCTCCTCGCCGACCGCTTGCCCATAGGCCCCGATGAACTCGACCTCGGACGAGGCATTGGAGCGATTGCCGAGCTTGTCCTTGAGGCGCTGGAACTGGATCGCGTTGACGGAGCCGTCCGGCGCGAAGCGCGGCATGAAGAAACAGGTCAGCCCGCCCTCGGCCTGCGCCAGCACCAGGAACGCATCGCACATCGGCGCCGACATGAACCATTTATGGCCGGTGATACGATAGGCCTCGCCCTCGCGCACGGCCCGCGTCATGTTGGAGCGCACGTCGGTGCCGCCCTGTTTCTCGGTCATGCCCATGCCGAGCGTCATGCCGCGCTTCTGCCACCACGGTGCGAAGCTCGGATCGTAGCTCTTGGTCGAGAGCACCGGCATCACCTTGTGAAGCAGATCCGGCTGCGTCGCCAGCGCTCCGACGGAGGCACGCGTCATCGTGATCGGGCAAAGATGGCCGGTCTCGACCTGGGCGGCCATGTAGAATTTTGCCGCGCGAATGACTTCGGCGGCCTCGCCAGCGGGTTTGCCTTTCGCAGTCCAGGTCGAATTGTGCACGCCGGCGTGGGCGCTGTGCGCCATCAGCTCGTGATAAGCCGGGTGAAACTCCACCTGGTCGCGGCGATTTCCTTTTGCGTCGAAGGTGCGCAGCTTCGGCGTGTTCTCGTTGGCGAGGCGTCCGCGATCGGCCATCGCGGCCGAGCCCCATTGCTTGCCGAACTCGGACAGCTCCCGTTCCGCCGCCGCACCCCCATTGGCCTTCACGGACTCGACCAGCGGCCGGTCCACCGTGAACAGGTCGACATCCTCGAACGGCGGCGACTGGTTGAAGACCTCGTGGGTCGCAAAGCTCGGTTGGGTCATTTGCGTTCCGATCAAATCCATGTCGGCACCGGCGGTGCCACCTCTCCCCTTGGGAGAGGTAATCCGACTCGCGGCTGCATCTGCTTCAATCAAACTCTACCTTGTTCGCGGCTGGATCGGGAAATCATAGGCCGCCCCGCCGGCCCCAGGCAGGGAAAAATGCCACCACTCCTTCGAATAGTTCACAAAGCCTTGCCTGGCCATCGCAGCCACCAGCCGCTTGCGCCAGGCCCGCTGCTCCGGCGTGATCGACGGTGCTGCGGTATGGCCCTTCGTGTCGGTGCAGTCGTAACCGGTGCCCATGTCGACGCTGCCTTCCGGCGCCCGCGCTTCGACCGGCGCCGTGCAGTCGGCATAGCTCTTCGACGGGTCGTACCTGCCTGAATTGTCAGCCTTGAGATCGACCAGCGTGAGATCGACTGCCGCACCGGCGGAATGCTGCGAGCGACTTGCGATGTAGCCGAGGCGGAACAGCTCGGTCTTGGGAATCTTGGGATTGTAGCGCCGCTCGGCGGCGGTCTCGCGACCGTTTTGCGACCACTTGACCATGTCGAGCGAGGCCCGCGCCGGCCGGTAGCAGTCGAACATCTTGAGCGATAGAGTTTGCGCCGCCAGCTCCTGCTGCACCGCCTTGAGCCGCAGCCCCACCTCGCGCTTCACCACGCATTCGCCGGCGTCGTAACCGGCGAGCGGACGGCCGACGAAATTGTTCGACGTGGCGTAGCGGATGTCCTGGATGATGCTGGGGTCGACGTCGCGCAGATAGACGAAATCGCCGGGGGGCGATTGGGCTGAAGCGGATGAGATCGATGCGATTATGAAAAACGAGACTGAAATAGATCTGACCAAGCTCATTTACCTTCCCCCTGTCATTCCGGGGCGATGCGAAGCATCGAACCCGGAATCTCGAGATTCCGGGTCTGGCGCTTGCGCGCCATCCCGGAATGACTATGCGGGCGACAGATCAGGGGATAACTCCCCTCCCGCCGTTTGCCCCTTGCCCCACCCCCCATCCCCGCCTATAGCTCTGCTTTTAATGACATCGAAATCGACCTTCGTCCTCGGCCACCGGCATTTGCTGGGCATCGAGGGCCTTTCCGCGGCCGACATCACCGGCCTCCTCGACCTGTCCGAAGAATATGTCGAGCTCAACCGCCAGGTTGACAAGAAGCGCACCGTCCTGCGGGGACGGACGCAGGTGAACCTCTTCTTCGAGGCCTCTACCCGGACCCAATCCTCGTTCGAACTCGCGGGAAAGCGGCTTGGCGCGGATGTCATGAACATGTCGGTCGCTTCCTCGTCCATCAAGAAGGGCGAGACGCTGATCGACACCGCGATGACGCTGAACGCCATGCACCCGGACATCCTGGTGATGCGCCATCACGCCTCCGGCGCGGTGGAACTGCTGGCCCGCAAGGTCGACGGTTCCGTGATCAATGCCGGCGACGGCGCGCACGAGCACCCGACGCAGGCCCTGCTCGACGCGCTCACCATCCGCCGCAACAAGGGCCGGATCGAGGGGCTCGTCGTCGCGATCTGCGGCGACGTGCTGCATTCGCGCGTCGCCCGCTCCAACATCATCCTCCTCAACACCATGGGTGCCCGCGTCCGCGTCGTCGGCCCATCCACGCTCCTGCCGCCCGGCATCGAGCGGATGGGCGTCGAGGTCGCGCGCGACATGCGCGAGGGCCTCAACGGCGCGGACATCGTCATGATGCTGCGGCTGCAGCGCGAGCGCATGAACGGCTCCTTCGTGCCGTCGTCGAGCGAATATTTCCACTATTTCGGGCTCGACCAGAAGAAGCTCGCCTACGCCAAGCCGGACGCACTCGTGATGCATCCCGGCCCCATGAACCGCGGCGTCGAGATCGACACGGCGGTCGCCGACGGCGCGCAATCCCTGATCCGCGAACAGGTGGAGATGGGCGTGGCCGTGCGCATGGCGGTGCTGGAAGCGCTCGCCCGTAACCTGCCGAACGCGTGATGCCGATGTTGACCGACCGCCGCCCCGTCCTGCTTGCCAACGCCCGCGTCGTCGATCCCTCCAGGGATTTCGACGGCATCGGCGACGTCCTGATTGCCGACGGCCCCATCCGCGAGACCCGCCGCGGCATTGGTGCTGCCGGTGTCCCCGAGGGCACCGACATCGTCAACTGCTCCGGCAAGATCGTCGCGCCCGGCCTGATCGACATGCGCGCCTTCGTCGGCGAGCCCGGCTTCAGCCATCGCGAGACCTTTGCCTCCGCGAGCCAGGCGGCCGCGACCGGCGGCATCACCACCATCATCTGCCAGCCCGATACCTTGCCGGTCATCGACAATTCGGCGACCGTCGACTTCGTCATGCGCCGCGCCCGCGACACCGCCATCGTCAACATCCAGCCAATGGCGGCGCTCACCAAGGGCATGCACGGCGAGGAAATGACCGAGTTCGGCCTGCTCAAGGCCGCCGGCGCCGTCGCCTTCAGCGACGCTGCCAGAAGCGTGACCAATGCGCAGGTGATGCGCCGCGCGCTGACCTACGCGCGCGATTTCGACGCGCTGATCGTGCATTACACCGAGGACCCCGATCTCGTCGGCGAAGGCGTGATGAACGAAGGCGAGTTCGCTTCGCGCCTCGGCCTGATGGGCATCCCGAGTGCCGCCGAGGCGGTCGTCCTCGAACGCGACATGCGCCTCGTCGCGCTGACCGGCGGCCGTTATCACGCGGCCTCGCTGACCTGCATCGACTCCCTCGACGTCCTCCAGCGCGCCCGCGACGCCGGGCTCGCCGTCAGCGCCTCGGTCTCGATCAACCATCTGGCGCTGAACGAGAACGACATCGGCCCCTACCGGTCGTTCCTGAAGCTGTCGCCGCCGCTGCGCAGCGAGGACGACCGCCGGGCGCTGGTGGCCGCGATGGCCTCCGGCCTCCTCGACGTCATCATGTCCGACCACAATCCGCAGGACGTCGAGGTCAAGCGCCTGCCGTTCGCGGAAGCGGCTCCCGGCGCCATCGGCCTGGAAACCATGCTGCCCGCCGGCCTGCGCCTCGTGCACAATGGCGAGCTGGAACTGAAGACGCTGATCCGGGCGATGTCGACCCGTCCGGCCGAGTTGCTCGGCCTGCCTGGCGGAACCCTGCGCGCAGGCAGTCCCGCCGACGTGATCGTGATCGACCCCGACGTGCCCTGGGTGGTCGATCCCGCCGACCTCAAATCGCCCTGCAAGAACACCCCGTTCGACGAGGCCCGCTTTACAGGCCGCGTGGTGCGCACCATTGTCGGCGGCCGTACGGTGTACGAGCATGTCTGACGCGCGCGATCACGCGACATTGAGATCCAGCCTTTGGAGCTGCCGCCATGGGGCTTGAAGCATTCTTGCCGGTAGCTTTCGTGATCGGCTACCTTTTCGGCTCGATTCCGTTCGGGCTGATCCTGACCAGGCTCGCCGGCACGCAGGATATCCGCTCGATCGGCTCCGGCAGCATCGGCGCCACCAACGTGCTGCGCACCGGACGCAAGAGCCTTGCCGCGGGTACCCTGCTGTTCGACGCGCTCAAGGGCACCGCCGCCGTGGTGATCGCCGGCTACATTGCAGGACCCAATGCCGCCATGGTGGCCGGGCTCGGCGCCTTCCTCGGCCATCTCTTCCCGGTCTGGCTTAAGTTTAGGGGCGGCAAGGGCGTCGCCGTCTATATCGGCATCCTGCTCGGCCTGTTCTGGCCCGGCATGGTGGTGTTCTGCCTGCTCTGGCTGGCGACCGCCTTCACCACCCGCTACTCGTCGCTGTCGGCGCTGGTCGCCGCGTTCATCACGCCGATGTTCCTGTGGTGGTTCGGCCATCTCGCATTGTCCGCGTTGTTTGCGGTACTGACGCTGCTGCTGTTCTACGCGCACCGCGAGAACATCAAGCGATTGCAAGCAGGCAAGGAAAGCCGGATCGGCGAGAAGGCGTAAAAAGTACGGATACCGCCGCACCCTTTCTGCATTATATGCCAAATCCTGTTCGCAACTTACCGCCTGCTCGCGGCCGGTAGTAGCGAGCGGGTTCCATGCCTGTCATCCTGACAGGCATGATGGCGTTACGCGGTTGCTCAGAATGAGCGAGAAGATTGACGGCACGCAGGACGGAGTTGGTTCGCAGGGCACCGCGGCAAGTCGGCTGCTGTCGATGACCAGCATCTGGTCCGACTCACCCGCGCCGCCCCCTCCCCCAAAGCCGGCTTCCATTTCGCCGTCACCTGCCCTCGTCGCACCATCTCCTGTCGCGGTCGAGATCCGCGCCGCGGCCGTGCCGGTCGCCCCCGCCCCGGCGCGCTCCGAGCAATGGCCGCCGCGACGATTGTCGCTGGCGCTTCAGGGCGGCGGCACCTTTGCCGCCTTCACCTGGGGCGTACTGGAGCGGTTACTGGAAGAACCCGTCGAGATCGGCACCGTCAGTGGCGCCAGT
Source organism: Bradyrhizobium guangxiense (assembly GCF_004114915.1). Lineage (NCBI taxonomy): Bacteria > Pseudomonadati > Pseudomonadota > Alphaproteobacteria > Hyphomicrobiales > Nitrobacteraceae > Bradyrhizobium > Bradyrhizobium guangxiense. Next base: position 3,760,003 of record NZ_CP022219.1, read on the forward strand.
GCCGGCGCCATCAACGCGCTTTTGCTCGCCTCCGGCCTCGCCGAAGGCGGCCGCGAAGCTGCGCGTAGCCGGCTGAGCAGGTTCTGGCTCCGCCTGATGCACGAGGCCTCGTTCCGCTCGCTGATGCTGGTCGGCGGTTTCTCGCCGGCAGGAAGCTCGGTCGCATTCGGGCCGACGCTGCGCTCCGGCCAGTTCGATCCGTTCGATCTCGATCCGCTCAGGCAGGCGCTGTCGCGCGACATCAACTTTTCCGTCTTGCGCGATGCGCGGTGCCCCAAGCTCCTGATCGCTGCGACGCGGATCCGTGACGGGCAGCAGCAGATCTTCCGCAACGACGCCATCACCGCCGACGTCGCGCTGGCCTCGACCTGCCCGCCTTTGGTGCACTGCGCCGTCGAGATCGAGGGCGAAGCCTATTGGGACGGCGGCTTTGGCGGCAATCCGCCCTTGCTGAGGCTGGCGCAGGACACGACGACGGCCGACGTCCTGCTGGTCCAGGTCACGCCGGCGCGCGACAGCTATGTGCCGATCACACTCGCCGCGATCGACCGCAGGCTGGACCAGATCGCGGCCAACGCCGCGCTCAACGCCGAGATGGCCGCGATCGCCTGGGCGCGATCGCACGCGGTCTCTCCGCTGCGGCTCACCAGGATCGCAGCGGAAGACTCCGTCGACGGCCTGGCACAACGCTCATCCACCGATCTCGGCCGCGGCTTTATTCGGCTGCTGCACCGGAGCGGCCGCGCAGCCGCCGAGCGCTGGCTCGGGCAAGATGCAAAGGCTGGCACGCCGCCGTCTATGCCCGCCCGGATCCTTGCTGCTTCCGAGCCTGCGCTAACCTGACTTCGCCAGCGCGTTCTCCAGGAACCACGCCGTCGCGAGCGCGCCCGCGTCATTGCCGAACCGTGCGATCACCTGCACGCCGATCGGCAGGCCGCCCACCTTCAGCACCGGCACGTTGACGCAAGGATTGCCCATCAGCGTCCAGAGCCGGTTGTAGCGGGGATCGCCGGTCGTCGCGAGCTCCTTGGCCGGCGCGGTGCCGGGCGCCGAATAGGTCAAGAGCACGTCGACGCCCTCGAACATCTCGCCGAGCTCGCGGCGGCCGCGACGGCTGACCCGGCGCGCCTCGTCATATTCCTTCGGCGTCAGATGGGCCGTCGCATCGAGGCTTGCCCGCAGCATCGGCGCGATCTCGTCGTGACGCTCGGAAAATTCCCAGGCCAGCGCGCGATGCGCCTCGAAGTCCTGGACGATGGGATGGATCCGCCAGGCCTCTTGCACCGCTTCGGGCAGATCGATGTCCTGCACGCTGGCACCGGCGCGCTCCGCCGCCTTGATCGCGGCCAGCAGTCCCTCTTCGGCCGCCGGCTCGACGGCGCCGGCAAACTCCTGCCTGACCACGCCGATGCGCGGCGACGTCGCCGGAACGACACCGGAAAATTCGGTGCGGCCGGTCATCGCCAAAAGTCCGCGCGCGAGGTCCTCCGCGCGCGCACCGAACAGGCCGACCGTGTCGAGCGCCCACGAATAGCATTTGACGCCGACCGTCGGCAGCATGCGGAACGAGGGCTTGATCGCGGCGGTCCCGCAATAGGCGGCGGGCCGGATCACCGAGCCGCCGGTCTGGGTGCCCAGCGCCAGCGGAATCATGCCGGCACCGACGGCGGCGGCCGAGCCCGAGGACGAGCCGCCCGGCGAATGGCCGAGATTGTGCGGATTGAGCGTCGGGGTCGGATCGCGCGAGGCAAACGCCGTGGTCGTGGTCTTGCCGATGATGGTGGCCCCCGCCCGCTTCAGCATCATGACAACAGGCGCATCGGCGCGCGGCTGCCAGCCGCGATAGATCTCCGAGCCCATCTCGGTCGGCATGTTGGCGGTGTCGATGATGTCCTTGATGCCGACAGCGATGCCGCGCAGCGGGCCCGAGCCTTGCGCCTTCGCGGCCTTGTCGTGACGGACGAAGGCACGGACGTCCTTCTCTTTGGCCTCGATCGCCGCATGCGACTGGGCGATGGCGGCATCGGGCGAAAGCTCCCCCGCTTCGATGCGGCGCTGGAGGTCGGCAAGTGAGATCATGGCAAAATCCTTCTTATTGGGATCGCTTTTAGCATTGCGACGAGGCCGCGCAAGCGCACGTCGCTGTTGCGCAACGCCCTCAGGTTGTTCCATGCTCCGTCCACAAGGAGACGCCGTGGACGCCATCAATCCAAGCGTGGAGCTGACCGAGGCTGAGCGGATCGACCGCCTGCGGCTGATCCGCTCCGACAATGTGGGCCCGCGCACCTTCCGTTCGCTGGTCGATCATTTCGGCACCGCGCGCGCCGCACTGGAGCGGCTGCCGGATCTCGCCCGTCGCGGTGGCGCGGCGCGGTCAGGGCGCATCTGCAGCGCGGATGACGCGAAGGCCGAGCTCGCCGCGAGCCGCAAGTTCGGCATCGCCTGGCTCGCGCCCGGCGAGGACGGCTATCCGGCGCGGCTGGCGATGATCGACGATGCGCCGCCGCTGCTCGCGGTGCGCGGCAGCAACAAGACCCTGATGCGGCCGATGATCGCGATCGTCGGCTCGCGCAACGCCTCCGGCGCCGGGCTGAAATTCGCCGGTCAGCTTGCGCGCGAGCTCGGCGAAGCCGGCTTCGCCGTCATCTCAGGCCTCGCCCGCGGCGTCGATCAAGCCGCGCATCGCGCGAGCGTGGAGAGCGGCACGATCGCGGTGCTGGCCGGCGGCCATGACTGCATCTATCCACCCGAGCATGGCGGTCTGCTCACGGCGATCCTCGACCAGGAGGGCGCGGCGATCTCCGAGATGCCGCTCGGCCATGAGCCGCGCGCCCGCGATTTCCCTCGCCGCAACCGCCTGATCTCCGGCGCCTCGCTCGGCGTCGTCGTGGTGGAAGCCGCGCACCGCTCGGGCTCGCTGATCACCGCGCGCATGGCGGCCGAACAGGGTCGCGAGGTGTTCGCGGTGCCGGGCTCCCCGCTCGATCCGCGCGCCGCCGGCGCCAACGATCTGATCAAGCAGGGCGCAACGCTCGTCACCGAAGCTGCCGACATCGTCAACGCGGTCGCACCGATCATGGAGCGGCCGCTGCTGGTTCCTGCGAGCGAGCCCGACAGCGAGCCGTTCGAGAGCAATCCGCAAGGGCACGACCGCGACCAGATCACCGGCCTGCTCGGCCCTGCGCCGATCTCGATTGATGACCTCGTGCGGATGTCCGGCGCCTCACCTGCGATCGTGCGCACCGTGCTGCTGGAGCTTGAGCTGGCCGGAAAGCTCGAGCGTCACGGCGGCGGATTGGTGTCGCTGCTGTAGCGTCCGCGGTTGTCATTCCGGGGCGCGACGAAGTCGCGAGCCCGGAATCCATTCATCCGCTTGATCTGGGGGCCAAATGGATTCCGGGCTCCCTCGCTTCGCTCGGGCCCCGGAATGACGGATGGAGTAGCAACGCTAGCCTAGCCCTCGTTGCGCTGATCGAACTGGCTGCGCGCCGCCTCGATCTGGATCAGGTGGTCTATCGCCCACTGCCCGAGCGCTTTCACCGGCTGCTGCAGTCCGTGGCCGAGGTCGGTCAGCTCATAGTCCACGCGCGGCGGAATGGTCGGGAAGATCGTGCGCGTGACGAGGCCGTCGCGCTCGAGGCCACGCAGCGTCAGGGTCAGCATCCGCTGCGAGATGCCGTTGATCATGCGCTTCAGCTCGTTGAACCGTTTCGGCCCGTCGCTCAGCATCATGATGACGAACACGCTCCATTTGTCGCCGACCCGCGACAGCACAGAGGCAACCCCGCGGCAGTCGGCGTGGTTGGGGTCCGGCCTGGGATCGGGCCGCTGAGTTGGCGCTGGATTTGGCCGCGACGGAGCAGGCAAATCGGCGTGCGTCGGTTTCAATAATGTGCCCATGGCTCAAAAAAGTGCGTTCTTGCGGGGTTTTTGGTAGTCACTCATGTAGTGCGGGTTACAAATCTATACCATGGATGACCCAAATGAAACTTCTCCATATCGACTCAAGCGTCCTCGGCCCCCACTCCGTCTCCAGACAGGTCTCCGCTGCCATCGTCGACCGTCTCAAGCTAGCGACGCCCTCGCTCGACGTGGTCTATCGCGACCTGACCCAGACGCCGCTTGCCCACCTCTCCGGCTCGCATCTCGCCGCCGCGCAAGGCGCGCCCGCGCCGGCGGAACTCGGACCCGACCTCGCCGCGAGCGCGGCCGCGCTGGACGAGTTCCTTTCCGCCGACATCGTCGTGATCGGCGCGCCCATGTACAATTTCACCATTCCGAGCCAGCTCAAGGCGTGGATCGACCGAATCCTGGTGGCGGGGAAGACCTTTAAATATGGCGCCGCCGGTCCCGAGGGGCTCGCTGGGGCCAAGCGCGTGATCGTCGCGATCTCGCGCGGCGGCCATTACGGCGTCGAGACGCCATACGCGGCCGGCGAGCATCTCGAAACCTATCTGCGCTGGGTGTTCGGTTTCATGGGTATCACCAACGTCGAGTTCATCCCCGCTGACGGCGTCCAGCTCGGACCGGATCACCGTGAGAAGGCCTTGGCGGGTGCGCTTCAGGCAGCCACCGGCCTGCGCGCGGCATAAGGGCGCGCCGTTGGCATCGGCCGCTGCCGGCTTCCGGCGGCGGCTGACCACCGCAGCAGCGCTACAGCCAGCTGCCCTGGATGCCCAGGATGACGGCCACGAGCGAAACGAACAGGCCAAGGCCGGCGAACAACGCGACGGCGACGAACTCGGACTTGTCCGAGCGCTTGGCCGGGATGGCCGAATCTTCAGTGAAAATGCGCGGTGCTGAAATCGACGAAAGAATACGAGCTGCTTTCGGCATAACGGACTCTCCTTAAAAAACGAGTCTTCTGCCCCTGCCCGTAGAAGGGTCTTCCCAGACTGCGCGAAGGTTCAACACCTCACGCAATCGTTCGGGAAACACCTCTCGAAAGACGCAAGATCCCGCCGGCGCAACCGCTCGCGGTCCCGCCGACGGACTCAATTTTCACTTCACTTGATCAACCGCGATAGATCGGCGCGCCGCTCGGCGAGGCCACCGCGCCGCCGTCGACGAAGATTTCCTGGCCCTGCACATGCGCGGAATCATCCGAGGCCAGGAACAGCACCGTCTTCGCCACGTGATCCGGTTCACCAAGACGGCCGAGCGGCGTCATCAGTCCAATGCGCTTCTCGAATGCCTTCTCGGCTTCCGGCGTTGCGATCGCCGCGCCCCAGATCGGCGTGCGGATCGCGCCGGGCGCGACGACGTTGACGCGGATGCCGCGCGGTGACAGTTCCGAGGCCATGATCCGCGCCATCGCGCGCACGCCGGCTTTCGCCGCACCGTAAGCGGAGTAGCTGGGAATGCCGAGCACCGAGATCACCGAGCCGTTGAGGATGATCGAGGCATTGTCGTTGAGATAAGGCAGCGCCGATTGCACCGTGAAGAACACGCCGGTGAGGTTGGTTCTGATGACCTTCTCGAAGACGTCGAGCGTCGCCGAACCGAGCGGCGTGCCGCCGGCGCCGGGAATGCCGGCATTGGCGAACACGACGTCGAATTTGCCAAACTTTTCGGCGCCCTGCCTGATCGCGGCTTCCGTTGCTGCGATGTCGGTGACATCGGCGACGAGCGCGAGCGCGTTGGGGCCGAGCTCCTTGGCGGCCGCCGCCAGCGTCTCCTTGTTGCGCCCGGTGATCACCACCTTCGCGCCCTCGGCCACAAACAGCTTTGCCGTCGCAAACCCGATGCCGCTGTTGCCGCCCGTAATCAGTGCCGTCTTGCCTTGAAGTCTCACGCTCGCCTCCATTGGTTTCATGATGAAACTGAGTTGCCATCTAAGGCATACGGTTTTATGATGCAACCACACAAGCGTGTGATCGCTACCGGAGTCGTGCGAATGCGACAGGACGAAAGACGATGGTGAAACGAACCAGCTTCGAGGGCGATGCCTGCCCGATCGCGAGGTCATTGGACGCGCTCGGCGATTGGTGGTCGCTGCTGATCATCCGCGAGGCCCTGTTTGGCCTCCGCCGCTTCGGCGAATTTCAGAACAAGCTTGGCATGGCCAAGAACATCCTGTCGGCGCGACTGCGCGCACTGGTCGATCACGGCATCCTAGCGACCGCCCCCGCCTCCGACGGCAGCGCCTACCAGGAATATGTGCTGACGCCAAAGGGCCGCGGCACCTTCCCCATCCTGGTCGCGCTGCGGCAATGGAGCGAGGAGTTCGACGACCACCCCGAGGAGATCGCCACCATCCTGGTCGACCGCGAGAATGGCCGCCCGGTGAAGAAGCTCGAAATGCGCGCGGAGGATGGACGGCTGCTCTCGCCGGCCGAGACCACGCTGAAGCCGCGCCCCGTGCCGCGCAAAAAGTCGGCCTGAGAGCCCACGCGACTGCCGCGTTCGTCATCAGGACTACGAGCTCAATCTCTCACCGTCACCCTGAGGAGCTCGCCCCTTCGGCGAGCCTCGCCGCCGCGAGTAAGTATATCCCGGATAAGCGCCGGCGTTGTGCTCATCGACCCGCTTGGATGTGTCATCGGCGGTCGCGCTTCCAACGTAGAAAGAGCCGTCCGCACAGCGGAGCATGTAGACATAGATACCCACAACACCATCCTTCGATGGCTCCCCGCGCAGTGCTGCGCACCGCACGGCTCGCACCTCAGGATGACGGCGGCGTCCTTGTTGTCAAGCAATGACGAAGCAACCTTTGAGTGTCCTTCCTCGAAGGGCGACGGCTCGGCTGCATCAGCGGGGCCGCTCATCCTTCGAGGCTCCGGCGCGATGCTCGCGCCTCCAGCGACGAGCGCTACGCGCTCGCGCAGGGACAGGTCAGACCTACGGCGCTCCCAACGCCGCCCCTCACGACAGCTTGCGCTTGGTCCGCAGCCGCAAGTGCTCGTCGGCCTCCAGCTTGGTCATGCCCAGCAGATAATGCAGCACGTCGAGCTTGTGGCGCTCGGCGAGCTTGCGCAAGGCTCCGACCTGCTCGGCGATGAAGGCGACGGCCTCGTCCGCGCCGCCCTCCCCCGGTTCGTCGTGACGCGAGCCCCCCGGCACGCCTGATGCGGCGCGCGCCCGTTTCTTTCCCGGCCTAGTCACCAGACCCCACCCGAATCCATGCCCCGCGGAAACATTACGCCGATAGCGGCCGCAACTCCAAGGTGGTGATTTGCAACTTTTTCGATATGAAACTTTTCCCATTTCGGGGGCTTTCAACACCCCTCGATTTGACAGCGGAGGCCTCACCACCCATGTTCGGGTCGAAACGGCCGACCCGAGTCCTTTCGTTTTCGGCCCGAGATTTTCCCGTAAGTTACTGGAACTACATGAATATCGTCATTGTGGAGTCGCCGGCGAAAGCCAAGACGATCAACAAATATTTGGGCTCGTCCTATGAGGTTCTGGCCTCGTTTGGCCATGTCCGCGACCTGCCTGCAAAGAACGGCTCCGTCGATCCCGATGCCAATTTCAAGATGATCTGGGAGGTCGACCCCAAGGCGGCCGGCCGGCTCAACGACATCGCCAAGTCCCTGAAGGGTGCTGACCGCCTGATTCTCGCCACCGACCCCGACCGTGAGGGCGAGGCCATCTCCTGGCACGTGCTGGAGGTGATGAAGGAGAAGCGCGCACTGAAGGACCAGAAGATCGAGCGCGTGGTGTTCAATGCCATCACCAAGCAGGCGGTCTCGGACGCCATGAAGCATCCGCGCGAGATCGACGGTGCGCTGGTCGACGCCTATATGGCGCGACGCGCCCTCGACTATCTCGTCGGTTTCACCCTCTCCCCCGTGCTGTGGCGCAAGCTGCCGGGCGCCCGCTCGGCCGGCCGCGTGCAGTCGGTGGCGCTGCGCCTCGTCTGCGACCGCGAGCTTGAGATCGAGAAGTTCGTACCGCGCGAATATTGGTCGCTGATCGCGACCCTGCTCACCCCGCGCGGCGACGCGTTCGAGGCCCGCCTCGTCGGCGCCGACGGCAAGAAGATCCAGCGGCTCGACATCGGCACCGGCGCGGAAGCCGAGGACTTCAAGAAGGCGCTGGAAGCCGCCAGCTACGCCGTGACCGCGGTCGACGCCAAACCGGCCCGGCGCAATCCGCAGGCGCCCTTCACCACCTCGACGCTGCAGCAGGAAGCCAGCCGCAAATACGGCTTTGCGCCGGCGCACACGATGCGCATCGCCCAGCGCCTCTATGAAGGCATCGACATCGGCGGCGAGACCACCGGACTCATTACTTATATGCGTACCGACGGCGTGCAGATTGCGCCCGAGGCGATCACCCAGGCGCGCAAGGTGATCGGCGAGGATTACGGCAATGCCTATGTGCCGGACGCCCCCCGCCAGTACCAGGCCAAGGCCAAGAACGCCCAGGAAGCGCACGAAGCGATCCGCCCGACCGACCTCTCCCGCCGCCCCGACAGCATGAGCCGCAAGCTCGATGCCGATCAGGCGAAGCTTTACGAGCTGATCTGGAAGCGCACCATCGCCAGCCAGATGGAATCGGCCGAGCTCGAGCGCACCACCGTCGACATCGCGGCGAAGGCAGGCTCCCGCACCCTTGAGCTGCGCGCCACCGGCCAGGTCGTCAAGTTCGACGGCTTCCTCGCGCTCTATCAGGAAGGCCGCGACGACGAGGAGGACGAGGATTCGCGCCGCCTGCCCGCGATGAGCCAGGGCGAGGCCGTGAAGCGTCAGAGCCTGTCCGTCACCCAGCACTTCACCGAGCCGCCGCCGCGCTTCTCCGAGGCTTCGCTGGTCAAGCGAATGGAAGAGCTCGGCATCGGCCGGCCCTCGACCTATGCCTCGATCCTGCAGGTGCTGAAGGACCGCGGCTACGTCAAGCTGGAGAAGAAGCGCCTGCATGGCGAGGACAAGGGCCGCGTCGTGATCGCGTTCCTGGAGAGCTTCTTCAGCCGCTACGTCGAATACGACTTCACCGCCGCGCTGGAGGAGCAGCTCGACCGCATCTCCAACAACGAGATCTCCTGGCAGCAGGTGCTGAAGGATTTCTGGCGCGACTTCATCGGCGCCGTCGACGACATCAAGGATCTGCGCGTCGCGCAGGTGCTCGACGTGCTCGACGAGATGCTCGGGCCGCACATCTATCCGCCCCGCGCCGACGGCGGCGACGTCAGGCAGTGCCCGAATTGCGGCACCGGCCGGCTGAATCTGAAAGCCGGCAAGTTCGGCGCCTTCGTCGGCTGCTCGAACTATCCGGAATGCCGCTACACGCGTCAGCTCGCCGCCGATGGCGAGGCGACTGCCGACCGCTCGCTTGGCCAGGATCCCGAGACGGGGCGCGACGTCTGGGTCAAGGCCGGCCGGTTCGGACCCTATATCCAGCTCGGCGAGCCCAAGGATTATGAGGAAGGCGAGAAGCCGAAGCGCGCCGGCATCCCGAAGGGCACCTCGCCTGGCGATGTCGATCTCGAGCTCGCGCTGAAGCTGCTGTCGCTGCCGCGCGAGATCGGCAAGCACCCGGAGACCGGTCAGCCGATCACGGCGGGCCTCGGCCGCTTCGGGCCGTTCGTCAAACACGAGAAGACCTATGCCAGCCTCGAGGCCGGCGACGAGGTGTTCGACATCGGCCTCAACCGCGCCGTGACGCTGATCGCAGAGAAGGTCGCCAAGGGCCCGAGCCGCCGCTTCGGCGCCGATCCCGGCAAGGCGCTCGGCGATCATCCGACGCTGGGCACCGTCACCGTGAAGAGCGGCCGCTACGGCGCCTACGTCACCGCGGGCGGCGTCAACGCGACGATCCCGGCCGAGTTCGAGAAGGACACCGTCACGCTCGCCCAGGCGATCGCGCTGATCGACGAGCGCGCGGCCAAGGGGGGCGGAAAGGCGAAAGCCAAGAAGGTGGCGAAGCCCGCCAAGACCAAGAAGACTGCAGAGAAGGCCGCGGACGGCGAGGATAGCCCTCCCAAGCCCAAGAAACCGGCCGCGAAGAAGGCGGCCAAATCGAAAACTGAATCCACCAGCAAGGCGCGCGCCGCCGTGTCGTCGACCGCAAAAACGTCGCCGACCAAGGCCGCCGCCACCAAGGCACCGGCCAAGAAGAGTGCCGGCAAGACTTGAGATCAAGAATTAGAGGTTAAGTGAAACCAAAGAAAGACCGTGGCTTTCCCGAGCGGAGCGCCATCGTCGCCTTCATCAAGGCAAATCCAGGAAAGGTCGGAACCCGCGAAATTGCGCGCGAGTTCGGCCTGAAGAACGCCGATCGCGTCGAGCTCAAGCGCATGCTGCGCGAGCTCGCCGACGACGGGGTCATCAAGAAGAAGCGCCACAAGGTCTCCGAGCCGGACGTGCTCCCGCCGACCCTGCTCGCCGACATCACGGGACGCGACACCGATGGCGAATTGATCGCCTCCCCCGCCGAATGGGACGAGGTCGAGAGCGGCGAGCCGCCAAAAATCCTCATCGAGATGCCGCGCCGGCCCAGGCCCGGCACCGCCGCCGGCGTCGGCGACCGCGCTCTGCTGCGCGTCGAGCGCTCGGACGACGATGAAGGCCCCGCCTATCGCGGCCGCATCATCAAAGTCATCGACAAAGCGAAGAGCCGCATCCTCGGCGTGTTTCGCAGCCTTCCTGAAGGCGGCGGACGGCTCATCCCGGTCGACAAGAAGTTCGCCGACCGCGAATTGAACATCGCCAGGGCCGACACCGGCGGCGCCGAGGACGGCGACCTCGTCAGCGTCGACATCGTTCGCTCGCGCGGCTTTGGCCTTGCCTCGGGACGCGTGAAGGAGAAGCTCGGCTCGGTCAAGTCCGAGAAGGCGATCAGCCTGATCGCGATCTACGCCCACGACATTCCCCTGCAATTCTCTTCCGCGGCGATACGCGAGGCGGAAGCCGCAGAGCCGGCCAACCTGAAAGGCCGCGAGGACTGGCGCGACGTGCCGCTCGTCACCATCGATCCGCCCGATGCCAAGGATCACGACGACGCGGTGCACGCGCAAGCGGACGACGATCCCAACAACAAGGGCGGCTTCATCGTCAACGTCGCCATTGCCGATGTCAGCTTCTACGTCCGTCCCGGCACAGCGCTCGATCGTGACGCGCTCGATCGCGGCAACTCGGTCTATTTCCCCGACCGCGTCGTGCCGATGCTGCCCGAGCGGATCTCGAACAACCTTTGCTCGCTGGTGCCGGGCGAGCCGCGCGGCGCGCTCGCGGTGCGCATGGTGCTCGGCCCCGACGGCCGCAAGCGCTCGCACAGCTTTCATCGCATCCTGATGCGCTCGGCGGCCAAGCTCGCTTACGCGCAGGCGCAGGCCGCCATCGACGGAAGACCTGACGACACCACCGGCCCGCTACTCGATCCGATCCTGAGGCCGCTCTATGCCGCCTATGCCTGCGCCAAGCGTGCGCGTGACGAGCGCGATCCGCTCAATCTCGACCTGCCCGAGCGCAAGATCCTCTTGAAGAGCGACGGTACGGTCGATCGCGTCGTGGTCCCCGAGCGTCTCGACGCGCACAAGCTGATCGAGGAGTTCATGATCCTCGCCAACGTCGCCGCGGCCGAGATGCTGGAGAAGAAGTCGCTCCCGCTGATCTACCGCGTGCACGACGAGCCGACGCTAGAGAAGGTCCACGCGCTCAGCGAATTCCTGGAGACGCTCGACGTCCCCTTCACGAAATCCGGCGCGCTGCGCCCGACCCTGTTCAACCGCGTGCTGGCCCAGCTCGAAGGCCACGATTATTACCCGCTGGTCAGCGAGGTGGTGCTCCGCGCCCAGGCGCAGGCCGAATATTCGTCAGAGAACTACGGCCATTTCGGCCTGAACCTGCGCCGCTACGCCCATTTCACCTCGCCGATCCGCCGCTATGCCGACCTCGTCGTGCACCGCGCGCTGGTCCGTGCGCTCGGCCTCGGCGAAGGCGCCCTGCCCGACAGCGAGACGCCGGAGAGCCTTGGCGAGGTCGCCGCGCATATTTCGCTGACCGAACGGCGCGCGATGAAGGCCGAGCGCGAGACCGTCGATCGCCTGATCGCCCATCACCTCGCCGACCGCATCGGCGCGAGCTTCCAGGGCCGCGTCTCCGGCGTCACCCGCGCCGGCCTGTTCGTCAAACTGAGCGAGACCGGCGCCGACGGCTTGATCCCGATCCGATCCCTCGGCACGGAATATTTCAACTATGACGAGAGCCGCCATGCGCTGATCGGCACCCGCAGCGGCACCATGTATCAGCTCGGCGACGTCGTCGACGTCCGCCTGATCGAGGCCGCGCCGATCGCGGGCGCGCTGCGCTTCGAGCTGCTGTCATCCTCCAGCGAGACCGCGCCGCGCGACCGCAGGCGGCCCGGCCCGCAACGCCGCCCCTCGTTCAAGGCCCATCCGGGACGCAGCCCGGATAAAAAACGCAAGCCGGCGAAGCCGAAGTCCGGCAAGGGGAAGAAGGCCAAAGGAAACAACAAGGGAAAGACCAAGGGCAAGGGTCAGAAGGGCAAAGCTTGGTGACGATGAGCACGACCTCCAAGATCTGGACGCGCGAGACGGGTCTCGTCGAGAAGCGCGATGTGTGGACGGCGATGAAGCGCGGCTTTCGCGGCCGCTGCCCGCGCTGCGGCGAGGGAAAGCTGTTCCGCGCTTTCCTGAAGACGGCAGATCATTGCGCCAAATGCGAGCTCGATTTCACCCCGCATCGTGCCGACGATCTGCCGGCCTATCTCGTCATCGTCATCGTCGGTCACATCGTGGTGCCGGCCGTGCTCTGGATCGAGACCAATTACACGACCCCGGTCTGGATCAGCTTCGCGGCCTATCTGCCCTTCACCTTCGTCGCATCGCTCGCGCTGCTGCAGCCGGTGAAGGGAGCTGTGGTCGGCTTGCAATGGGCTCTGCGCATGCACGGGTTTGACGACACCCCTCCGGATGGTATTCCGCCGGTCTAGGCAAAATAAGCAAGAACAGGTCTGGGTGAGGACATGACGGATATTGCGCAGGTCGCGGAGAAGGCAAAGGTCCACGAGGAGAAGGAAGCCGATCATCATCCCTACTTCCGCCCGAAGGATGCGGCGACGCTGATCCTCGTCGATCGCAGCGGCGCCATTCCGAAAGTCCTGGTCGGCAAGCGCCACGACAAGGTGGTGTTCATGCCCGGGAAATTCGTCTTCCCCGGCGGACGCGTCGACAAGGCCGACTATCGCGTGCCCTGCGCGGCGCCGATCACCGCCGAGCTGGAAGCCAATCTCGCCAAGGGCAGCCCGAAGACGCCCGCCTCGCGCGCGAAGTCGCTGGCCATTGCCGCGATCCGCGAGGCCTGCGAAGAGACCGGCCTTTGTCTCGGCCGCAAGACCGAGGGCAAGGTGACAAAACTCGACGGGCCCTGGCAGCCGTTCGCCGATGCCGGCCTGCTGCCCGACCCGTCCAGCCTGTTCCTGATCGCTCGCGCGATCACCCCACCCGGCCGCGTCAAGCGGTTCGACACGCGCTTCTTCACCGCCGATGCCTCCGCGATCACCCACCGCGTCGAGGGCGTGATCCATGCCGATGCCGAATTGGTCGAATTGGTCTGGGTCGAGCTCGGCTCGAAGCCGCTCGCCGATCTGCATCCGATGACGCGCAACGTGCTCAACGAGCTCGACACCCGCCTTGCCACCGGTCCGCTCCGCCACGATGCGCCAGTGCCATTCTTCCATTTCTACGGCGGCAAGATGCAAAAGGATATCTTGAGCTAGGCTAAGATTGCGGGACGGTTCTCTCCTCCGTCATTCCGGGGCGCGCGCAGCGCGAACCCGGAATCCATGTATCCACGATCTCTGCGGCCCGATAGATTCCGGGTTCGCGCCAAAAGGCGCGCCCCGGAATGACGTGCTGAGAGAGCAGCAAAAAACAAAAAATTCTTCCCGCCTCCGCCAATGGCGGAGTTCCCACGCGTGCCTATGTCTTTCCGAACGACAATGAAGAAGGACACCGGGCGATGGCACAACGGCAACTCAAGCTTGGCGCGTTCATGCGCCCGATCAGCATCCACACCGGCGCCTGGCGCTATCCCGGGGCCTGGCCCGACGCCAATTTCAACTTCGGCCACATCAAGACGCTGATCAAGAAGCTCGAAGCCGGCAAGTTCGATGCCTTCTTCATGGCCGATCATTTGGCCGTGCTGAACATGCCGATCAACGCGCTCAAGCGCAGCCACACCGTGACCTCGTTCGAGCCGTTCACCCTCCTGTCGGCGCTCTCGGCGGTCACCGAGCGCATCGGTCTGATCGCGACGGGCTCAACCACCTTCGACGAGCCCTATCACGTCGCCCGGCGCTTCGCCTCGCTCGACCATCTCAGCGGCGGCCGCGCCGGCTGGAACATCGTCACCACCTCGAACCCGGACGCAGCGCTGAATTTCGGCCTCGACGATCACATGGAGCACGCCGAGCGCTACAAGCGCGCCCGCGAATTCTACGACGTCGTCACGGGCCTGTGGGATTCCTTCGCCGACGATGCCTTCGTGCGCGATGTCGAGAGCGGCCTGTTCTTCGATCCCACCAAGATGCACACGCTCGACCACAACGGCAAATATCTGAAGGTGCGCGGTCCCCTCAACATCGCCCGCCCCGTGCAGGGCTGGCCGGTCATCGTGCAGGCCGGCGCCTCCGAGGACGGCAAGCAGCTTGCGGCCGAGACCGCGGAAGCCGTGTTCACCGGCGGCGGCAGCCTCGCCGACGGGCAGAAGCTCTATGCCGACATCAAGGGACGCATGGAGAAGATCGGCCGCGACCCCGAGCACCTCAAGATTCTGCCCGGCGCCTTCGTCGTGGTCGGCGACAGCGTGGATGAAGCCGAGGAGAAGCGCGCCCTGCTCGACAGCCGCGTGCATTACGACAGCGCCATCGCCTCGCTCTCCATCATCCTCGGCACCGACGCCTCCGGCTTCGACCCCGACGGGCAGTTGCCGGAGATCCCGGAGACCAATGCCAGCAAGAGCGGCCGCCAGCGCATGGTCGACCTCGCCAAACGTGACAAGCTCACGGTGCGCCAGCTCGCCCAGCGCGTCGGCGGCTATGGCGGGCTATCCTTCGTCGGCACCGCCAAGACCATCGCCGACCAGATGGAGGAATGGCTGGTCGGGCGCGGCTCCGACGGCTTCAACATCATGTTCCCGTTCCTGCCCGCCGGCCTCGACGACTTCGTCGACAAGGTCGTCCCTGAGCTGCAGAAGCGCGGGATTTTCCGCAGAGAGTATGAAGGGTCCACTTTGAGGGAGAATCTGGGCCTGCCGCGCCCGAAAAACCGCTTCTTCGAGGCGCAATAGGCCCGATTTGAGTGGTTTTCGGGGCCTACAGCCCCTACGGGCCTGTAGGTTGTTGTTTTTGACGCGTTTTCTTCAGGCGAACCGGTGCCCACTTCGCTCGAAAACGCTTCGAAACCTTGACATCAGGCGGTTTCTGGCTAGGTTGCCGGCCAACGCGGGCCGTTTGGCCGGCTCCAGATTCCCCAATTCTCTGAGGTTCAGAACATGGCCAAAGCGGTCACCATCAAGGTCAAGCTCGTGTCCTCGGCCGACACCGGCTTCTACTACGTCGCCAAGAAGAATTCGCGCACCATGACCGACAAGCTGGTCAAGAAGAAGTACGATCCGGTCGCGCGCAAGCACGTCGAATTCCGCGAAGCCAAGATCAAGTAAGATCGGCTCAAGCGTCGAAGCGTTTGACGGGGCCCTCTAGGGCCCCGTTTTATTTTTGCCGTCTCGTCTTCCGGCGCTGCGGCGCGCCATCGCCGGATGATGCTTCGGCTGACGCCGCGCTGCGTCGGGCGGCACGAAACTGAAGTCGACGCGCTCCTCCTCCACACTATCCTTGCGCAGAACTCGCAACGACGCGCCGATGACGCGACTATCAGCAGCCGTCGCTCAACCTTCAGTTGCTCAGCCGGAAATGTATGTTACCGTGCATTCACCGGCGCGGAATGTCCGTCCCGGCATTGGAAGGACATGGTCATGAGATTGTCATCGAGCCTTGTCGTGCCTTCAACCATCGCTGCCTTGTCGACTGTCTTGCTGTGCGCCCCGGCAGCATCGCAAATCCCGACCGGCGCCGCCGCCACACTTCCCCCTGTCACGGTCGATGCGCCGAAACCGGTGGCAAGGCCGCACGTGTCGGAGCGGGGAGCAAGCACAACGGCATCCCGCCGGACCGCGCCAACCGCTCAAACGTCAACCGCGCGCGCGCCTTCCTATGCGCCGGGTTCTGTGATGGGGAGGATTGCCAGCCTGGAGAAAGTCGCCAGCAGCTGCAACGGTGGCTGTGCAACAAGCTTCCGTCAAGGCAACGAGCCCTGGATTGGATGCAGCGAGTCGGGCGGCGGCCTGAACTATGGGCCCTTGTCGCCGACCTGCCGAGACACCATCACCCACGCTTCCTTCGAGAATTGCGTGGAGACAAAGGTGTTCCTGGGCGAGAATCGAAACAGGGCTCATTGGTTTTGCAGCAGCCTGCAAGCCGGCAACAGGTTCAAGGTCGCCGATCTCAAGCGCTCAGGACGCTCGCGTTAGTTCCTCCTCGCCGCAGGCCTTCTTCTGCTGCGGTTGAGCTCCAGCCCTCTGCTCTCGTGTCCCGGACGCGATGCACCGCCATAAGCGCGTTCACGCGCGTCTTCGGCGCGCTCCGGCGCGGCACCGCCTCCGGGGCGCGAGAGTTGGGCGGCTTTCATGACGAGATCCCCCCGATCCGTCATCCTCGCGCGACGACAAGCCGTCGTCGCTTGAGATGCGAAACGTGCGATGCACGGCATCGCAGGGGAAGGCTCGAAACCCAGATGCATGCGGGACCGTCGGCCGCCCCTCTATCTCACCGCGAACGGCGCCTGATAAGGCCGGCCGAAGGGCACCCCGTTGATCACGGTCTGGATCGGCTTGAGATAGGCCTTCCCCTCCCGCTTGTTGTTGCGGGTGTCGACGAAGCTGACCGGTCCCTCCACCAGCTCCATGATGGCGACGTCGCCGGGTGCACCGACTTGCAGGGTGCCGATCTTCGGCGCGCGATTGATGATTGTTGCCGGCGCCGTGGTCGCCATCGCGACCACCTGCTCCAGGGTGAAGCCGAGCGTCATGAACTTGCTCATCACGTTGGGCAGGAACGGAATGCCCGGCGAATTGCCGGAGAAGACATGGATATCGGAGGAGATCGTGTCGGGCGTGCATCCGCCGGGGATCGCCCCCTCCGCCACGGTGAAGTCGAAGCTGCCGCCGCCATGACCGACGTCGAACATGACGCCGCGCTGTTTGGCGGCGAGAGCCGCAGGCAGCAGCTTGCCGTCTTGGACGATGTTGGTGAAGACGTTGGACATGTTCGGAGCGCCGGAATAGGCATGGGTCAGCACGTCGCCCGGGCGGAGCAAGTCGAGAATTTGCGACATCAACTCCTTGGTTTCGACGCCGCCGATGTGCACCATCATCTTGGCCGGCCAGCCGCACATCTCGCACGCCTGGATGCCGCGCTTCAGCGGCTCGAGCCCGTGCTTGTAGATCACGTTCTCCGACATCCGCACCTTGACCCCGAGCAGGAAATCGGCGTTCTCGGCGAGCGCCATCGCGCAGGCTTCGGTCTGTGCGACGTCGATATTGTACAGCTCGGCAGCCGGGAACGCCGACAGGCCGTTATTGGCGATGTGGACGAAGGCGTACATCCGCGCCCGCGTTTGGGCCACGATGAACCGGCGTAGCGCCGCCAGATTGTTGACCCCGGCATCGCCCGCCGAAACGACGGTTGTCGTGGCCTGGAATTGCACGAGTTCGTCGGCGGGAATGCCGATGGCCGAGCCGTAGGGATACACATGACAATGCAGATCGATGAGACCGGGCATCACGAGCTTGCCTGACGCGTCGATGCTTTTCAGCGCACGCTCGGCGGGGATCGTCTCCTGCACGGTCTCGATCATGCCCCAGCGGATGCCGATATCGCGTCTGGCGCGTAGCGATTGGCTGGGGTCGAGCACCTCCCCGCCGCGGATCACCAGATCGTACTTGTCGTTCGGCCCCATCGCGGCCTGCACCGGCGCGCTAAGGCCGACGGCAGCAACGGATGTCGACAGTGCCAGGAAATCGCGGCGTGACAACGCGGACATGATGGTCCCCCCTGTGCTTTTTTGTTTGCGGCTATGGCCGGATTCGACCAGCAGCTCCGCCTTGGCGCCAACGCAGGCGTTCAGCGTTGGGCCAAAGCTATTGTGCCCGGAGAACCGATCCTATGACTGGATACGAGCCTTGAGGAGCGGCGAAATTTTCGAGAGCCGCATGAACCTTCTCGAAACAAGATCGACTAAGCGACCGCGTCCGTTGGGGGCGCTTGGCAACCAGAAACTCCGAGCAGACACGAGGCCTAGCGTCGCGGCGTTCGTCCGCGGATCCGGTCGAAGCCCTGCTTGATCGCTGCAAAGCGCTCGTCGATATAGGGTTCGTGCTCGGTATCGGTGAAAATGTAAGGCCAGTCGTTTTCGATGGCCTCGCAGACCAGCTCGCCCACATAGAGCGGATCAATGCCGCAGCTGATCCGTTCCTGGAATGCCTTGATGAACTCGGCGCGGGGGCCTTCCGTCGGCGGAGGCTTGCCGACCGCCCCGGCAAATCGCTGCGGCACGTTGCGCCGGGAGTTCATGATCTGCGTGCGGATGATGCCCGGACACAGAACGGAGACCCCGATCTTCCTCGGCGCGAGGACCTTACGCATCCCTTCGGACAGCGCCACCACTCCGTATTTGCTCACGTCGTACGCCGGACTTGGTCCCGGAATCAGCCCGGCGACGGACGCTGTGGAAACGACCTGCCCTCCTTCGCCATGCGCTTCGATCAGCGGACCGAATATCTCGAAGCCCCAGATCACCGACCTCAGGTTGACGCCGAGGACCCAGTCCCAACCAGCATCGGTCCACTCACCATAGGGACCGCCGCCGCCCACGCCGGCATTGTTGACCAGGATGTGGATCTTGCCATACCGCGCGATGGCCGCGTCCGCTGCCGCCTGAAGTTCGCCTTTGAGCGAGACGTCGGCTTTCACACCATCGACATCGACGTTGGTCCGTGTCTTCAGATCCGCGACCGCTTTTTTCAGCGCTTCTTCCTCGATGTCGCAGAGCATGACCTTCCCCCCCGCCTGTGACAGCGCGGTCGCGATCCCGAGGCCAATCCCCGAGGCAGCGCCTGTCACGAAGGCGGTCCGTCCAGCCAGATCCTTCATGGGCCTTCTCCCCTGTTTCACTCAACAGTTCGCCCGCCAGACTGCGCCGCAGAGTACCGCACTGAACTCGCGTCGTCTCATGTCCCGCGCCCGCGGACCAAGCCTGGAAGTAGCCGATCGCCAGTTTCAAACTAGCACATTGAAGACCGACTGGATAACGAGGATGGGATCGGTTTTCGGAAGCGTCGGCTCCACGCCGACCATGGTCATTCGCGCCGGTTGGACGGATGCCGCCGACTTCCGCTCTCCCCCTCCACTAAACGATGGTCGACGCATCACGTCATGCTGCCCGGAATGAAACAGCGGACACGAGGATGTCCATCGATGTAGTGCTTCCAGACCATGGTCCGTCCTGCAAGATTGGGTTGCTTGATGACAGCGCCGTCTGGCACGAGCACCCATTCGTCGTCGATGCGAACGCGATATTGTCCGTGATCGGACTTCCAATTCGGTTCGGAGACCACGTAGGCGTCGGAGTCCTCGCAGCACTTCCCGAATTCGCTTTGCAGACTTTCGAACCAGGGCTTCAGCGGGGAATTCGCATAGCGCCCGTCGTCTCGCGCAAATGTCGCGGTCGACACTGGCAGCAACAGGCAGATTTGAGCTGCCAAGCGCTTCATCGCTCTGATCGCCAGCATTTCGTCACCTCGGCCATCTCGTAAAATCAGTTTCGATTCAGCGCAGCTGGCCTAATCGGCAAGGAGCGCAGGAACACGAAGCGGGAGGTCACTGGTATCTCCGCGTCGGCGCGACCATCCTGGCCGATCAGAATGAGACCCGCTCCCCCATTTGCCACGGTCAGGATGACCTCTTCACCAGCCCATGTCCGGATCGGGTTCATCCCGATCACGAGAAACTCACCTACGGGCTGGTCCAGATATTGAAGTCTGAGCTGCGGAGCGATTTCGGGCGGTGCAAGTCCGAAGCCCAGTTGCTGCGCGAGTTCGTAGATTTGCCGCAACGGCACCGTCTCACCCCGGAAGCCCAGATCGGCCGCGGTCACCGTCAGAAGCGTTACCGCCGTTCTGGCACCGCTGAGCGTAAACGCAGGTCGGGCAAGAGCCTCCGCAGCCGAGTTACCGACGCCGCAACCCATCGCGCTCAGCGCGGTGAGGAGAGCAAACGTATCCGGGAACGTCCCGATGCTGATCGTTTTCCATTCGGCAACATCCGAAACGGACGCTACCGGACCCGTGCGTGTCGGGACAACGGGCGCCGCCTTGAGCACCAACTGCCTCTGCAACACATCGCGCGCCGAGCATTGAGCGTGAGCGCGGTTCGCAGAGGCGAGAACGCATACGACCCAGATCAAGAGCCTCGCTGCAGTGGCAGCCCACGTCAGTGCAGCCGTCCGCCGCATGACATCCTCCCTCGTGACGCGAGATCCGCAAGCAGTTCATACAGTTCAGCCGCGCACGAGGATGGGCCAAGGTCACGAGAAGCGCTTTACAGGCGCCTTCCATTCTTCTTACCGTCTGCTTACATATCGGCTCCACGGGTGCGATCGTACCGCGGGAGGATGCATTTGCTTTACTCCTTTTCGGATTTCACGCTGGATACGGAACGGCGGGAGCTACGGCAAGGAGCCGAGACAATCTCTATCGCGCCGCAGGTCTTCGACCTTCTGAACTATTTGATCCGGAACAGGGAACGTGTCGTCAGCAAGGACGACCTCATCGCTGGCGTCTGGAACGGCCGCATCGTCTCGGACGCCGCTCTGACGACGCGCATCAATGCCGCTCGGAGCGCCATCGGCGACACCGGCGAGAAACAGCAGTTGATCAAAACATTGCCGCGCAAAGGTTTCCGCTTCGTGGCTGCCGTGCAGGAAGCCGGTAGCTCCGCAAGTGAGACGGTTGGCTCAGTCGAGCGAGCGGGCGACATGCCGCCGCGCCTATCCATCGTCGTGCTACCCTTCGCGAACCTGAGCGATGATCGTGAGCAGGACTATTTTGTGGATGGTGTAGCCGAGAGTTTGACCACAGACTTGTCGCGCATCGCTGGTTCATTTGTAATCGCACGGAACAGCGCCGTCTCATACAAAGCTAGGGCAGTCGATGTACGGCAAGTCGGCCGCGAATTAAACGTTCGCTACGTGCTCGAAGGTTCAGTGCAACGCAGCGGCAAGCGGCTTCGGATGAACGTGCAGTTGATTGATGCTGAGAGCGGCCGGCATCTTTGGGCCGAGCGCTTCGAGAATACTGTCGTCGACCTGTTCGACATGCAGGACGAAATCGTTTCGAGGCTCGCCAATACGTTAGGTCGCCAGCTCATCGAGGCTGAGGCGCGACGAGCCGAGCGTACGCTGCACCCTGATGCGATGGATTTGTACTTCCAAGGCCGGGCCTGGTTGATGAAGGGATTTAGCCCTGAATGCGTAACGCAAGCGCGGAGCTTCTTCGAACGCTCTCTAGCGTGCGACCCCTGCAACGTCGAGGCAATGATTGGCCTGGCAAATGCTGATACGGCAGTTGCGACCAGCTTTACGACGGATGACGGGCCTGCGCGGCTTGCAGCGGCCGAGGCGATGGCGAATAGGGCCTTGTCGATCAGGCCGAACCGTACTTCGGCCCACTTGGCTCGGGGTTGGGTCCAGATCTTTACGAACCGGGCCGCCCAAGCTATCCGTGAATTTGAGCATGTGTTGGCGCTCGATTCGAATATAGCCAACGCTCATGCAGCCCTTGGTTTTGCCAAATTCTATATGGGGCGCGCCGCCGAGACCGAAGGCCACATACTCCAGGCTCTACGTCTCTCCCCTCGCGACATCGATGCCTATCAATGGGCGTGTTTTGTAGGCGTGGCCAAGCTACAGCTGGGTTCGAACGTCGAAGCCGTCAGTTGGCTACGACGAAGCACTGAGGCGAACCGCAACTTTCCTCTCGCTCATTTGGCGCTCGCCGCTGCGTTAGGCCTGACTGGCGCGCTCGATGAGGCGCGAACTGCTGCAAGAACGGGACTTGCGCTCAACTCAGGTTTCACAATCCGTCGCTTCGTCACTGCTCAACAAAGCGACAATCCAGCTTTCCTTGCTGGGGTCGAGCGCGCGTGTGAAGGCTTCCGCCTCGCTGGCGTGCCGGAAGGATGACGGACGTTCCGGTCAAAGACCGACTTCATCGCGTTCCTGCGTCCGCCCCAAACTCCGACGGACATTCTTTGAGTCCCCCCCCCGCCTACGCCGTCCGCAGCACCGGCGCGGGCGGCGGTGGCGGCCTGACAAGCGCAAACGCCACCTGCACGATGCCGCCGGCAAGACCGAGCGCGACGCCGATGCGCCAGGCCATGGTGTAGGAGCCGAGCGCGTCGTAGAGCAGCCCGCCTCCGTAGGCGCCAAGGAAGCTGCCGATCTGGTGGCTCATGAAGGCGAGGCCCTGGATCATCGCCTGCCAGCGCAGGCCGAACATCTCAGCGACCGCGCCTGCGACCAGCGGGCCGACGCCCATCCAGAGGAAGCCCATGATCGCGCCGAACAGCAGCGTCGAGAACGGCGTGGCCGGCAGCATGAAGTACCAGGCGAGCGCCAGCGAGCGCAGGATGTAGATGCCCCCTAACAGCGCCAGTTTGTTCCAGCGCTGGCCGGCCCAGCCGAAGAACAGCGAACCCAGCACGTTGAAGCCGCCGATCATGCCGAGCGTCTGCGCGCTGAGCATCGGATTGAGGCCGCAGATCGCCAGATACGACGGCAGATGCGTGGTGAGGAACACCAGCTGCATACCACAGACCAGATAGGCGCAGGTCATCACGACGAAGGAGGCGTTGCCGAACGCCGCCTTGGTCACGGAGGCCGCCGTCGCATCGCCGATATCATCGGCAGCAGGCTTGGGCAGCGGGACCTGATCGACGCGGCCGGCATACCACGCCGCAGGGATCATCAGCACCGACATGACGACGAAACCGGTGAGCCCGACGCGCCAGCCAAAGCCCTCGTTGAGCATCTGCCCGATCGGCGCCGACAGCAGCGCACCGAGCGAGCCCGCGCCGGAGACGATGCCGAGCACGGTGGAGCGCACCGTTGCCGGCACCGCGCGTGCTGCCACCGACATCGCGATCGCGGCCGCGGTGCAGGCCAGCGACGTCCCGATCAGCACGCCGGCGCCGATCATGATGCTGGGAAGCCCATTCGCGGTCGCCATCAGCGCGAGGCCCACGATATACATCAGCGAGCCCGCGATCATGATGGGACGGAAGCCGTAGCGCACGGTCATCGCGCCGGCGAGCGGCTGCAGGAAGCCCCAGGCGAGGTTCTGCACGGCCAGCGCCAGCGTGAAATCCGAGATCGAGATGTGGATGTCATGCGTCAGCGGCTGCATGAAAATGCCGAGGCTCTGCCGCAGCCCCATGCTCAGCGTCAGCATGATCGAGGCGCCGATCAGGATGGGCAATGTCGGACGCAGGACCTGCAACAGGGGCATTTTTCTTCTCCCTTTTGGGCGCGGCACGCGTGCCGTCGTCTGCTTTTGCCGATGTTTTTGGGTACACAGACCTGTGTACTTAGGCTATAGATAGCTGCTGCTGTCAAGCGAACAGGACGCATTCCGCCGCATGGCTCCCCCGCCCACCCCACAGACGATGAAAGAGCGGATCCTTCAGACCGCCGACAAGCTGTTCTATCTGCAAGGCATTCGCGCGATCGGCGTCGACACCATCGCGGCCGAGATCGGCATCTCCAAGCGCACGCTATACAACCACTTCGCCTCCAAGGACGCGCTGATCGCGGCTTACCTCGAGCGCCGCTTCGTACACGCATCCCCCTCCGACAAGCCGCCGGCCGAGCAGATTCTCGCCACCTTCGATTCGCTGGAGCGGCGCTTCGCGGCGAAGGATTTTCGCGGCTGCCCATTCGTGAACGCGGTCGCCGAGCTCGGGCCTTCCGACCGCGCCGTGAAGAAGATCGCCATCGCCTTCAAGGAAAGCCGCCGCCTCTGGTTTCGCGACCGCCTGACCGAGCTCGGCGTTGCCGATGCCGACGCGCTCGCGACGCAGCTCGTGCTGCTTGTCGACGGTTCCATCGCGCAGGACTTGGTGCGTGACGATCCCGCGATGGCCCGCGCGGCGAAGGACGCGGCGACGGTGCTGCTGCGGAATGCGGGCGTGGATGTGGGGGACATTGCGGAGAAACCGGCGAAGCGAAGCAGGCCCACGCCACAATGATCGCCGCCACCGTATCGTTCGGTGTCATCACCCGCGAAAGCGGGTGATCCGGTATTCCATAGGCGGTTGTGATTGAACGGAGAGGCTGCGGCGTACTGGATTCCCCGCTTTCGCGGGGAATGACAGCGGAGATTGTACGACTGTCGTGATCCTACCAACATGCTCCTGCTTTGCCCGACGAGTCAAACAGCGCTGCCGGCGACGCAATCCTGTTGGCCACCCGCGTAAGCCATTGATCCGACTAACGCCGGCTACTGTGCATGGGGTTGTTTTCGCAATTTTTGTGTCGCGGCCGCCTCTACGCCGCCTGCGACACCACGCGGTTGCGGCCGTCGTGCTTGGCGCGGTAGAGCGCCATGTCGGCGCGCTTGAGGACGTCGGCGACCGCCTCGCCCTTTTGCTCCAATGTGGTGAGGCCGATCGAGATCGTGACCTCGATGCGCTTTGCGCCTTTGTGGATAGCGAACGGCTCGCCCGCGATCGAGCGGCGCAGGCGCTCGGCGACCATGCCGGCGACGTGGAGATCGGTCTCGGGCATCACGATGACGAATTCCTCGCCGCCGTAACGGCAGGCGAGATCAATGCCGCGGATCGACTTGCGTACCCGCACCGCGAACTCGCGCAGCACGTCGTCGCCGGCGTCGTGGCCGTAATTGTCGTTGATGGCCTTGAAGAAGTCGATGTCCAGGATCATCAGCGCCAGCGGCTTGCCGCGGGTCGCGGCCTGCTCGGCGAGCGTTGCGAGATGACTCTCCATGTAACGGCGATTGTGCAGGCCGGTGAGGGCGTCGGTGATCGCCATCTCGATCGAGTTCTGCACATTGTCGCGCAGATGATCGGTGTAGCGGCGGCGGCGGATCTGGGTGCGGGCACGGGCCAGGAGCTCGGTCTTGTCGATCGGGCGCAGCAGGTAGTCGTTGACGCCGATCTCGAGGCCGCGGAGCAGCCGCGTGGAATTCTCGGGATCGGCGATCGCCAGGATCGGCACGTGGCGCGTGCGCTCCAGCGAGCGCGCCTGGCTGCAAAGGCGGAGGCCGTCGAAATTGTTGAGGTCGAGGGACACGATCAGCAG
The DNA here is from genome assembly GCF_004114915.1 of Bradyrhizobium guangxiense. Classification (NCBI taxonomy): domain Bacteria; kingdom Pseudomonadati; phylum Pseudomonadota; class Alphaproteobacteria; order Hyphomicrobiales; family Nitrobacteraceae; genus Bradyrhizobium; species Bradyrhizobium guangxiense. The sequence continues at coordinate 3,785,399 of NZ_CP022219.1, forward strand.
GTCGTAATTGCCCTCGGCGGCGTGGAACAGCGCCTCCGTCGGATTCGGCTCGACGTCGACGGTGTGCTCGGCGGCGAGGATCGTCGCCAGCCGCTCGTAGGAGGACTGGCGGTCGTCGACCAGGAGGATGCGGCCGCCCTTGCCCGTGTCGGCGACGGCGCTGCGCTCGGGCGCCTGCATGCCGATCTCGAGCGAGGTGATGGCGCGCATGCGCAGCTCGTCCGTCATCATCTTCAGCCGCGTCAGCGAGCGTACCCGCGCGATCAGCACGACGTCGGAAACGGGCTTGGTCAGGAAGTCATCGGCGCCCGCCTCGAGCCCGCGATTGCGGTCCGAGGGGCTGTCGAGCGCCGTCACCATGACGACCGGAATGTGATGCGTGGCCGGATCGGACTTGAGGCGGCGGCAGACCTCGAACCCGTCCATGTCAGGCATCATCACGTCGAGCAGGATGATGTCGCATTCGGCGCGGTGACAGATCGCCAGCGCCTCGGTGCCGTTCGAGGCGGTCATCACGTCGAAATATTCGGCAGAAAGGCGAGCCTCTAACAGCTTGACGTTGGCGGGGACGTCATCGACGACGAGGATACGCGCGGACACTGTGAACTCACTTCCTATCCGATAAAACGCCGGACCGTCTCAATGAATTTGCCGACCGAGATCGGCTTGGACAAATAGGCTTCGCAGCCGCCCTCGCGGATGCGCTCTTCGTCGCCCTTCATCGCGAATGCCGTGACCGCGACGACGGGAATGGCACGCAGCTCAGGATCGTCCTTGATCCAGCGCGTCACCTCGAGGCCGGAGACCTGCGGCAATTGGATATCCATCAGCACGAGGTCAGGCCGCATCTTGCGAACGAGGTCGAGCGCCTCGTAGCCATTGCTGGTGCCGGTGGTCTGGTAGCCGTGCGCCTCCAACAGGTCGCGGAAGAGCTTCATGTTGAGCTCGTTGTCTTCCACGATCAGGACGGTCTTAGCCATCCCGCCCTCCTGATTGGTCCGAAGGACCGGTACATGTCACGCCTCAGACGCCGCTCGCCGGCGTTTCGAAAACTGGATTCAAACTAGCCTCAGATTCGCTTGAGTTTCGTTAAACCCGAGGGTCGACTTTCTGCGATGTGGTTTCCAGTTGCTTGTCTGGGGTCGGAAGACTTGAGGCCGAGACTCGGGCATGATGATTCCAAATTAGAGACCGAAAGTTAACGGAAAGGCAAACCGTCCCCTTGAAAAAGCCTGTTCACAACCCCCGCGAAGTCGCTGAAATCGTTGCGATTCAGGCGCTGTCCTTCGTCGCCAGCGAGCCCGAGCGGCTGGGCCTGTTCCTGGCCGAGACAGGCGTCGGTCCGGAGACCCTGCGCAACGCCGCCTCGGATCCGAACTTCCTCCTCAGCGTGCTCGATTTCGTGATGCGGGACGACGCCACCGTGAAGGAGTTTGCGAAGGTCGCCGAGCTGCACCCGACCAACGTTGCTGCGGCGCGGCAGGTCCTGGGCGACGCCCTCGGCGATCCCAATTGGGAGCGCGACGTGCCGTGACCGCGCTCGACCCGGCCGGGCCTCGCTGCTTCTGCCGGGATTGTTCGGCCGATCTCGATATGGGGGTACGCCGCTGCTCCGCCTGCGGTTCCCCTCGCCTCGTCCGCCACCGCGCGCTGGCGAGCCTGACCATCGCCCACATCGACTGCGATGCGTTCTACGCGACGGTCGAGAAGCGGGACAACCCTGACATCGCCGACAAGCCCGTCATCATCGGCGGGGGGAAGCGCGGCGTGGTCTCGGCCGCCTGCTACATCGCGCGCACCTATGGCGTGCGCTCGGCCATGCCGATGTTCAAGGCACTCGAGGCCTGCCCGCATGCCACCGTGATCCGCCCGGACATGGCCAAATACGTCCGCGTCGGCCGCGAGGTGCGCCAGGCCATGCAGGCGCTGACGCCCTTGGTCGAACCGCTCTCGATCGACGAGGCCTTCCTCGATCTTTCCGGCACCGAGCGCGTGCACGGCATGATCCCCGCAAAAGTGCTGGCGCGCTTTGCCCGCGACGTCGAACGGAACATCGGCATCACCGTCTCGGTCGGCCTGTCCTGCAACAAGTTCCTGGCCAAGATCGCCTCCGACCTCGACAAGCCGCGCGGCTTTGCCGCGCTCGACCAGGAGGAAGCGCGTACGATGCTGGCTTCGAGGCCGGTCGGCTTCATCTTCGGCGTCGGCCCCGCCACGCAGGAGCGCCTCGTGCAGCGCGGCTTCCGCATCATCGCCGACCTGCAGAAGGCCGACGAGATCGAGATGATGCGGCAGTTCCCGAGCGATGGCCGCAGGCTGTGGCGCCTTGCGCGCGGCATCGACGACCGCCGCGTCGAGCCCGACCGCGGCGCCAAGACCATTTCCAGCGAGACCACCTTCGAGACCGACATCCGCGATTTCGCGACGCTGGAGAAGATTTTGTGGCGGCTGTGCGAGAAGACGTCGACACGGCTGAAGAGCAGCGCGCTCGCCGGCTCCACCGTCACGCTGAAGCTGAAGACCGCCGATTTCCGTCAGCGCACGCGCTCGCAATCGATCGCAGCGCCGACGCAGCTTGCCGCGAAGATCTTCTCGATCTGCCGCGAGATGCTGGCGAAGGAGATCGACGGCACCGCCTTCCGCCTGATGGGCGCCGGCGTCAGCGCGCTACGCGAGGGCTCCCCCGCCGACGACACCGACATGCTCGACCGCCGCGCCGCCCATGCCGAGCGCGCGGTCGACAGCCTGCGCAAGAAGTTCGGTAGCGCGGCGGTGATCCGCGGCATTGCCTATGAGGGGCCGGAGAAGGCGCAGGAGTGATGACAGGTGAACGCGATCTCGACGCGCTGCTGCGGCATATGAAACCGCGGCTGCAGCCGGGTATTTTTGTGTTTTGCACCATCCCGGCAGACGAGACTATTCCCGCAGCACTCGATCCGCTCATGACGTTTCGCGAGCAGGAAGGAACGACGCTGGCGCTCCCTCGCGAGGACGCTGAACGCGCGGGACTGCGCCACGAATTCCCCTCACGCGTGATCACCCTCACTGTTCACTCGGCGCTCGATGCCGTCGGCTTGCTGGCCGCGATCACGGTGCGCCTCGCAGGCGCCGGCATCAGCGTGAATGCTGTGTCGGCGTTCCACCACGATCATCTCTTCGTACCCGTTGACCGGGCCGACGAGGCGATGGCGCTGCTGCAAGAACTGTCAGAGGCGGAGCACTCGTAGCCCGGATGACGCGCTACGGCAGCTGCGACATCAATCGGCGACCGCGATCGCCTCGATCTCGATCAGCCATTCCGGCGCGGCGAGCGCGGAGACGCCGACGAGCGTGGACGCTGGCGGCTCCATGCCTTCGAAGAAGGCCGAGCGGGCCTTGCCGATGATCGGACGCAGCTCCGGCTTGTAGTTCACCACGAAGGTCGTGATCTTCACGATGTTGGAGTAGCTCGCCCCGGCCGCTTTCAGCGCGAGCCCGAGATTCTGCATCACCTGCGTGGTCTGCGCGGCGATATCGCCCTCGCCAACGATCCGCCCCTCCTCGTCCACCGAGACCTGCCCTGAGATATAGATGGTGCGCGCGCCCGAGGCGGTAACGACGTGGGAATAAGCGGGATTGTGATGCAGGCCGCTGGGACGCAGATGATCGAGCTTAGGCATGGGCTGGCTCCCTGAGGTTCTTGGTTGCGATGGAGCGTAGCTGGAGATCATGACACCGGCTAGATGCGACGACCACCAATCGCACTCCCGTCATCCTGAGGTGCGAGTTGCGCGGTGCGAAGCAGCGCGCTGGGCGAGCCTCGAAGGATGCACGGCCCAGATGCAGCCGGGCCGTCGCCCTTCGAGGCTCGCCCTGCGGCAAGCCGCAGGACGAGCGCCTCAGGGTGACGGTGATAGAGTGGCGTGCGCTGTGGCAACACCTCTCAATTACAGGGCTTGCTGTCCTTGACGTCGAACTTGCCCATCGCGCCAGAGATGACGAAATCGTTGTAGTCAAGCACGAGCTGGCGGGAGACGCCGTTCTCGTAGAGCTCGAACGCCATCGCATAGACCGGCGTCTGCTCGCCCTCTTTCTGCTGGGCGTCGCGGTCGAAATAGCTGACGGTGACTGGCCAGCGCTTGAGCGACTTCATGTGCTCGTCAGACGTGGACGGATCGGACGAGGTGGTGCGGTCGGCGGTGATCGGCTGGCCGATCACGGTCAGCGTGTTGTAGACCTTCTGGCCGTCGTCGGAGCCGTCATAGACCGACAGCTCGAGCAGCGACTTGCCGTCCTTGGCGGCAGCGATGATGCGCTGGATCTGCTCAGTCGGGAACACGATCTTGCCGTCGAGGGTAAAACTCTTCGGCTCCGGCAGCTTCAGCTTGACGTTGATGTGGTCGCCGTCTCGCTCGGCCGAGCCGTCGACCCGGCCGGCGTCCGCCTCGTTCATGCGCGTCTCGATCTTGAAGCGATAGCTCTTGCCGGCCGCGTCCTCCCAGGAATTGGAGCGGAGGTCGCTGAGCGTGACCTTGCCCTCGCCGCTGTCGAGCTCGGAGACCTGGCGGAATTCGGAGGTGTAGCCTTCGCACGAGTTTCCAGTAAAGTTGTAGAGGATACGGCCTCGCGCGCTGTTGACCGAGTTGGAGCGCGATTTCACCAGGCTGAGGTCATAGAGCGCCTGATGCGGCAGGAACGGACCGTTCGCGGCCTGCGCGCCCTCGCCAAGGCCGAAACTCGCAGCCGCGAGCGCCATCACACCGAGCGAAGTCCGGATAAGGTGCACCATGTCTATTCCTTGAGGACGCATCCTTCGGGAAGCGCAGATTCGACATTTTAATGACCGTTCCATTGCGTCGCAACTGAGGCCGTTTCACGTAAAGTTGCGGCTCTGCCGGTGAACCTGCTGCTCCGCCGCGGAAAAAGGCACCTCCTTGCGGGTTGCTTGCATGTGGCGGCCCGATGGGCGAAACAGGGCGCGCCCGGCCAGCGGTCGCGCCGGGGCGAAGGATTTTTGGACAACGAGGTCGGACATGGCGGGCACGGGCGAGCAGAAGCTGGCGGAACAGGGGATCAAGCTGCACGAGGCCCCCACCCCCGTCGCGAATTACGTCCCGTTCGTGCGCACCGGCAATTTGCTGTTCGTCTCCGGCCAGGTCTGCTTTGATCCCGCCGGCAAGCTGATCGCCAAGGGCAAGCTGGGAGCCGGCGTCTCCATTGAAGACGGCGCCGCGGCGGCGCGAGGCTGCGCGGTGAATCTGCTGGCCCAGGTCAAGGCGGCGCTCGGCGATCTCGACAAGGTGGTGCGCGTGGTGCGTCTCGGCGGCTTCATCAACTCGGCGCCGGACTTTTTGGACGGGCCGAAGGTGCTGAACGGCGCCTCCGACCTGATGGTCGCCGCCTTCGGTGACAAGGGCCGCCATGCCCGTACCACCGTCGGCGTCGCCTCGCTGCCCGCCGATGCGGCGGTCGAGGTCGAAGGCATTTTCGAGGTCGCCTGACGCCAAATGCGCGCTCCCGATTGGCTGACAGCCCGGCCGGTCGCCCATCGCGGCCTGCACGACATCTCCCGTGGCATCGTCGAGAACATGCCGGGCGCGGTGCAAGCCGCGATCGCAGGCAATTTCGCGATCGAGGTCGACATCCAGCTCTCCGCCGATGGTGAGGCCATGGTGCATCACGACCACGCTCTCGGCCGCCTCACGGAGGCCACCGGCGACATGATCTCGAAGACCGCGGCGGAGCTGAAGGCCGTCAGGTTCAAGGACACGCCTGAGCGGATGATGTCGCTGTCAGACCTCTGCGCCCTGGTCGCCGGCCGCGTGCCGCTGGTGATCGAGGTGAAGAGCCATTTTGGCGGCGACCGCAAGCTGGTGAAGCGGATGGCCGAGGTGCTGGCATCCTATGACGGCCCGGCCGTCGGCATGTCCTTCGACCCCGACCAGGTGCTGGCGCTGCGCCAGCTGTTGCCCTCCCGCCCGCGCGGCATCGTCGCGCAACGTACCTATGAGGACGACTATTGGGCCAAGCTCACGCAGGAGCAGCGCGACAGCATGCTCTACCTGCGCCACGGCTTCCAGACCCAGCCGCACTTCGTCGCCTTCAAGGTCGACCATCTCCCGGCCCCCGCCCCCTGGATCGCCCGCAACGTCTTCGGCTGCGCGCTGCTCGGCTGGACCGTCCGCACTCCGGAGCAACGGATGCGGGTGGCGCAATACGCGGACCAGATGATTTTTGAGGGGTTCGTGCCCTAGCCCGGCGATGTGAAGCATCGTCCGGCAGCGCTGCGTCCGGGGCACGAGACCCGTGTTCCCCGCCCCCTTGAACTCGCTGCTGCAATGCACGATCTTGGGCTCAATGGCATCATCCGAAATTACGCTCGAGGCCGTCCCGTCCATTGGCGAAGTCTCGCCCGAGGATTGGGACGCCTGCGCCAATCCTGGCGGCTGGTGCCATGGTGGTGGCAATGGAACCTCATCCGGATTTCCAGGCGATTCCCTCGGGCTCTCAAAGCCTGCCTATAACCCATTCGTCTCGCACGCATTTCTGTTGGCCGTCGAGAAATCGGGTTCGGCGACCATTCGCACCGGCTGGGGCCCACGGCATCTCGTGGCCAAGGTCGATGGCCGCATCGCCGGAATCGTCCCCTGCTATCTGAAATCGCATTCCCAAGGCGAGTACGTCTTCGACCGCGGTTGGGCGGACGCCTATGAGCGCGCTGGTGGACGCTATTATCCGAAGCTCCAGGTCTCGGTTCCCTTCACCCCGGCCACGGGGCCGAGGCTGCTGGTGCGCGACGGCGTCGATCGCGAGCGCATCACCGAGGCGCTGGCGAGTGGTCTCATCGCGCTGTGCGGAGTCAGCAAGGCCTCCTCCGTCCACGTCACCTTCGCGCGGGAGAGCGAATGGAAGCTACTCGCCGGGCACGGCTTCCTGCAGCGCACCGACCAGCAGTTCCACTGGCACAATGAAGGCTTTGCGAGCTTCGACGACTTTCTGGCGACGCTGAACTCGCGCCACCGCAAATCGATCAAGCGCGAGCGGCGCGATGCGCTGGCCGCCGGCATCACCATCCACTGGCTCACCGGCAAGGACATTACCGAGGATGCCTGGGACGCCTTCTTCGAATTCTACATGGAGACCGGCTCGCGCAAATGGGGCCGTCCCTACCTGACACGCGAGTTCTTCTCGCTGATCGGCGAAACCATGAGCGAGGACGTGCTGCTGGTGATGGCCCGCCGCAACAATCGCTGGATTGCGGGCGCGATCAATTTCATCGGCTCGGACACGCTGTTCGGCCGCAACTGGGGCGCGGTCGAGCATCATCCGTTCCTGCATTTCGAGGTCTGCTATTATCAGGCGATCGACTTCGCCATCGAACGCGGCCTCAGGCATGTCGAGGCCGGCGCACAAGGCGAGCACAAGATCGCGCGCGGCTACCTGCCGCGCACCACCCATTCCGCGCACTTCATCGCCGATCCCGGCCTGCGCCGCGCCATCGACGATTACCTCAAGCGCGAGCGCGCTTATGTCGCCGAGGCCGGACGGGAGCTCGCCGAGCTCGGCCCGTTCCGAAAAGGCGCCGACGAGGCGCCTTGACGGCCTGCCGCGGCTGGTGACAGTAAACGCAAAGTTCCAAGCGCAAAGGTCTTGAACGTTTTTTGGGAGCCGCCGCCATGACCGCCTACGACACCAACAACATCTTCGCAAAGATCCTGCGCGGCGAGTTGCCCTGCTACAAGGTGTACGAGGACGAGCACGTCTTCGCCTTCCTCGACATCATGCCGCGCGTGCCCGGCCATACGCTGGTGATCCCGAAGGCCCCTGTCCGCAACATCCTCGACATCACGCCTGACGATTACGCCCATGTCGCCCGCGGCGCGCACAAGATCGCGGCTGCCGCCATGAAGGCCTTCAAGGCCGACGGCATCACCGTACAGCAGTTCAACGAGCCCGCCGGCGGACAGGTGGTGTTTCATCTGCACATGCATGTGATGCCGCGCCACGACGGCGTCGCCATGCTGCCGCCCGCGAGCCGCAAGGAAGACGACAAGGTGCTGCAAGAGCACGCGGCGAAGCTGATCGCGACGTTGAAGACGGGCTGACTCTCTCCCCTCGTCATTCCGGGCCGACGCGAAGCGTCGAGCCCGGAATCCATTTCACCACCGTCTCTGCAGCGCGATGGATTCTCAGGTGCGCAGTTGCGCACCATAGTTCGTGCCTACGGCACGCCCCGGAATGACAAAGAAGGTCACTCCGTCTCGAAATCACCCTTCTGCGGCGCCGCCAGCGGGGTGAACTCGCAGCGGTCGGGCTTGATGTCGATCAGCGGCGTGTTGTCGATGCAATCGAGCCCGCGCACCAGGATCGCATTGCCCTCGATGCCGACCAGCTTCACGATCGACGTACCGATCGGATTGGGCCGCACCGGCGAGCGCAGGGAAAACGTGCCGCGGGTCTTCTCGTTGTTCTTCGGGCTCTGAAGGACGATGTCGCGGCGCGCCCGGTCGAGCCAGTAGAGCACTTCGAGATTGCTGTAGAAATCGACGCCCTTGATGGCCGGTACGAACGGCTCGAAGATCTCGAGCCGGCAGATCGGGCCGTCCTGACGTCCCTGCCGCGGCGTCTCCAGCCGCGACGTCCAGGGGGTGCGGATACGGCCGATGAAGACGAGACCGGCGTCTTGCGTCGGTGGCAGCTCGATGGCGACCTCGCCCTCGCGGAGCTCCTGTTCGCGAACCATATTCCTGTTCCCTAGCTGTTCGCCGGCGGTTTTAGCCCAACCACCACTTGCCGGCCAGCATGAAGACTTCGCCGGTCACGACGCCCGCAAAGATCGAGCGGCGGGTCAGCAGGAACACGACGAGGCCGGCGACCACCGCGCCGTAGCGCAGCAGATCAGGCACGCTGGCGAGCGCGCCCGGCGGCTCGACCACGATCTGGGCGATGACGCCGGCGAGGATCGCGGTCGCGACCGCCCGCACCCAGACCAGCAGCTCGGAGCCTTCGTCGATGCCGCCGCCTAACCACAGGCCCAGCATGCGCCAGATCTGGTTGGGAACGACGCCGGCGACGAATAGCACCGCGAGCGCCTGCCAGTCGCCGATGAGCTGCGCGTAGTTCATGCGCGCACCTCCCGCCACCAATGCACGCCATAGGCGATCGTGCCGGCCACGAGCCCGCTGACCAGGATGTCGAGACCGGAGCTCATCTTCGCGGCGAGTGGATACAGCAATATGCCCAGCACGAGCGCGACGACATCGGCGACCTCGCGGCTGTTGCGCGCGGTCGAGAACAGGAAGGATAGCGGCGTCAAGAGCAGGATCGCCGCCCCAAGCGTCTGCGTCAGGTTGGCGGCGAGGAAATAGCCGACCGTGTTGGCGACGAGGCACACCGAGACGAGGCCGCAGCCGAGCCCGTGAACGAAAGCGATCCGCCGCTCACGCGGCACCTGCGGCAGGAAGCGGTGGCATTCGACCCACAGCGTCACTGCGGTGAGATGCGCGGCAAAGATCAGCTCACGCCGCTTGGTCGTCGGCGTGCGCATCAGCGGCAGCACCGAGACCACCATCGGAAACAGCCTGATCGCACTGACAGTGACTGCGATCGCCGACTGGATGATGGTGGCACCGGAGCCGAGCGTTGTGATCAGGATGATCTGCGCCGGTCCCGCCCACACGAACAGCGTCGAGCAGAGCGCCCAGACCAGGCTGAAATGGGTGTCATGGGCCAGCGCACCGATGCCGAGATAAGTCACGAACAGCACGATGGTGAGGATCGTCTGCGTGATCGAGCGCAGCCCCCAGCCGAAGGCAAGCCAGGGACTATTCCATTTGGGTGAATCGAGCGGAGGAAGCGCCACGGAGAGCTTGGCCGGGTGAGGAATCGTGCTCGCATAACGGGCGATGCGGCGGCGCGCGTCAAGGAAAGGCGTGGCGGGGCTGGCATGCGTGACGCACCCACCGCCCTCATTTAACCGCTCACGCCCCTATTCCTCAGCACGAAGCACGCGCCGCCCGCTTTCCGGATGCGGTTGCACAAATCATCCGCCTCGGCTCGCGTGTCGGCCCCGATGCGCACCTGGTAGAACGCACGCGTGCCGCGGCTGCGCATGACCGACGATAGCAGGCTCGGATCGCGGTCGCCGATCACCGTATTGAGCCGCGTCACCGCGCGGGAGTACATCGCAAGAGCCCTGTTGCGGTCGAATCCGGCGGCGAGCTGGACGCCCCAGGCCTTTGCGGCCGCAAGCTCGACATGCTGCTCGAGCTCGGCGACGAAGGCATTCGGCGCGCGCTTGAGCAGCGCCATCAGATCGCGACAGCTCGTCGGCGGCGAGCTCGGCGGCCCCGTGCCGGTCGCTCCTGCCTTGGCCCAGGCATCGACGCTGGTGCCGGTGATGGCATAGACGTAGTTGCGGGTCTGCTCCGGCATCGGTCCGGTGCCGGCGAGCCATTCCTGCACGCGGCGCGGACCGGCATTATAGGCCGCCGCGGCAAGGCCGAGATTGCCGAACTGGTTGCGCAGCTCACTCAAGAACTCCGCCGACTTCGGCAGCGCCTGCACCGGATTGAAGGGATTGAGCAGCCCGCGCTCACTTGCCGTGCCCGGCATGAACTGAGCGATCCCCTGCGCGTGCTCGCCGCTGCGCGTCATGGGGCCGACTGCATCGGCCTGGAAGCGGCTCTCCTGCCAGATCACCCGGGCGAAGAACTCCAGCGGCAGATTGGCATCGCGCGCGGCGGCCTCCACGATCAGGCAGATCGATTCCCGCGTGTCGCTCTCACGCGCATCGGGCTTCTCCGGCGGCTTCGCGGGCGCCTCGGCGCTAGGAAAGGCGGCATCACTCTGTGCCGGCGAGCTGTCTGACGCCGCGGCCTGTGACGCCGAGACGAGCAGCGCGGTGACGATGCCAGATGCAATCTGCACCCATCGCGTGCAGGCATGGCAGTGGCGTGCGCCGCCGCGGCGTGCGACAAGATGATCCGCCATGCTGTGGCATTGTGCCATGGTTCGATGAGTTGCCAATCTATGCTGCCTGACCTGCCTGTCCTAATGCGCTCCCCCGCCAAACGGATCCGCACCATCGTCGCCTTCGCCGCCTGGATCGCGCTGGTCCTGAACATCGCGCCGGCCCTTGCTCAAGTCACCACTCAGGTCGCCACTCAGGTCACTTGGCAGATGACGACAGAATACCCCGAGAATAACATCTCCGGGATCGGGCTTGCGACCTTTGCCGGCCGCGTCTCCGAACGCACCCACGGTTTCGTGAGCGTGACCAACGCCTTCGACAACAAGCTCAAGATCAATTCGGGCGAGATGCCGCGCGCCGCGCTCGATGGTCGGATCGTCGGCGGCGATGCCTTCGCAGGCGCGCTCTCCGGCGTCGACCCGGTGCTCGGATTGTCCACCCTGCCCTTCCTCGTGCAATCGGTCGAGCTCGCCCGCGCCACCAATCTGCGGGCGCGCCCGCTTTACGAGAAGGCGCTCGCGGCGCGCGGCCTCAAGCTGCTCTATCTGACGATCTGGCCAGCCACGGGCCTGTGGTCGGAGCATGCGCTCCAAGGCGCCGACGATCTCCCGAAGCTGGACTTGCGGGCCTATGACGCGAATTCCAGCGCGGTCATGCGCGCGGCCGGCGCCAATGCGCAGTTTCTGCCGATGGACGCGGCGCTCGCAGGACTGAAGGAGCATCGTCTGAACGCGTTCCTCACCTCCGGCGACGGCGGCGCCGGGCGCAAGCTCTGGGCCTTCCTGCCGCACTTCACCGCCATCAACTACGCGATGCCGGTGTCGATCGCGTTCGTCCGCAGCGACGCTTTTGCCGAACTGCCCGAACCGATGCAACGCGAGGTGATGGCAGCGGCCGCCGAGACCGAGCAAAGCCAGTTCGCGCTCTTGGCCCATCGCACCTCCGAAAATTATGCACGCATGCGCGACAACGGCGTCACCATCGCCGAGCCGGCGCCGCAATCCCTCCTCGCCGCACTCCAGAAGGCGGCATCGGTCACAGTCGCCATCTGGGAGGCGCAGGCCGGCGCGGACGCCACCGCGATCGTCGAATGGGCCCGGCAGCAATGACGCATCGGCTCTTGACTTGAAACCCGATCCAACTAGCAACGGGGCGATATCAACCCTGGACCTGACGGCATGGCCACCATCTTCTTCGATCTCGACGGCACGCTCACGGATCCGAAGCCGGGAATCACGCGCTCGATCCAGTATGCGCTGGAGCGGCTGGACGTCACGGTCCCGAGCGAGGACGAACTGACCTGGTGCATCGGGCCGCCGCTGCATGCCAGCCTGAAGAAGCTGACCGGAACCGACGAGCTCGCCGACCGTGCGCTCCTGCTCTATCGCGAGCGCTTTTCCGACATCGGCTTTTTCGAGAACGAGGCCTATGCCGGCATCGTGGACACTCTGACGACGCTCGCCGCGACGACGCCGCGCATGTTCGTCGCGACCAGCAAGCCGGCCGTCTATGCCACCCGCATCGTCGATCATTTCGGCCTGAAACCGTATTTCGAGCGCGTGTTCGGCTCCGAACTCGACGGCACCCGCGTCGACAAACGCGACCTGCTGCGTTACGCGCTGGACGAGACCAAGGTCGATGCGGGCAGCGCGATCATGATCGGCGACCGCAGTCACGATGTGATCGGCGCCCGCACCAACGGCATGACCGCGATCGGCGTGCTCTATGGCTATGGCAGTGAGGCCGAGCTCAAGGACGCCGGCGCGCATCACATCTGCGCCGCGCATCCCGAGCTGCTCGGCCATTGTGTGGCCTAGCCGATCAGGCTCCGACCGACTCTACCGCGGCCAGCATGCCCGTTTTCGGGTGACAATTCAGATACTCGAAGAACTGCTCGTCTGCGGCGGCCACCGTGACCTCGTGATAGAGCCGCAGCCTGGCTGACGGGCCGAGCGTCGAGAGGTATTTCATCGCCGCGCCAAATATCCGGACATGGGTCGGATGCGACTCCGCCCAGCGCTCCAGCGCGGCGAGGCTTTTCCACCAGCTCTGGCCATAGGACTTTTCGCTCGCACGGCCGTCGGCCGCGAGCACCTGCATGTAGCGGTTGGAATAGCAGCCGATCGCAAGGCCTTCGTCGCGCAGGAAATCCATGCCCTCGCGCAGTACCGGCTCGACATCGTCGAGATAGAGCTTGCGCTCCGATGCTTCGGTATCGCTCCAATCCTGGCCGGAACGGATCAGGCAGAGATTGTCGTGCGCCACGACGCGAAGACGGGCGCCGTCGCGGATCAGTTCCGGCGCGCCGCCAGGCGCCATCGCGTCGGTTTGCGAGAGCGGGATACGGTCGCGCATGCCACCCCAATAGGCGTGCTCCTGAACCTCGCCGCTCATGCCGTCGGCGATCGCGGCGACGCCCTCGGTGCGGTCGGGCGAGGAGAACAGCGTCTCGTGCCGCGCCACGGTGGGACGCAGCACCTCGATGAAGGTGCCGATGCTCTCGCGCTTCTGTCCGGTCCAGGCCTCGCGCGCCGGTTCGAACCAGGTGTCGAAACGCGCGATATGGTCCCAATAGGCGACCGAGACGATGGTCTCATGGCCGGCCTGGTCGAGGTAACGGGCGCGGTCCCAATGCGAGGGGCCGCCTGCCGCAACGAACCGGCGCGCGATCTCGGCAAGCGCCTCCGTTGCGGCGGCCGGCGCCGTGCCGCGATACTGCATGCCGAAATAGGCCATCACGAGGCGGCTGACACCCGGCTTATAGCGCGCCACGAAGGACGGATATGGCGGCTGGTAATCGTCCGGCACGCGCTTGTGGCGCGTGCGCTGAGTCTCGAGATGCCGAGGAATTGCGGATTCCATGGCCGTGTCCCTCTCCTCGATTGCAGTGATCAGCTTGCCGCCGCGGCGATGTCCGTGGGCTCGACGGTGTCCACCGGCAGTGCGAACTGCTCGACGCGCTGGTACCGCTTCTTGTTCAGCAGCAGCCGCGTCACGTCGGGGCGCGAATAATGGCCGGCCGGATCTGCGGCGTTCTTGGCAACGCCGATGGCGCCGAGATCGATCTCGGCGATCAATAGCCCCTCCTGGTCCGGCGCCAGCTTGTCGCCGATCTGGCTGCCGTCGGGGCCGTAGATCGCGGCAAAGCCGCCGCCAGCATGCAGCAGCGCATGCTTGTCCGGCCGGTCGCAGAGCTCGTCGATCATGGCCTGTGACACCGTCGCGCAAGGCGCCAGCACGAAGCAGGAGCCCTCCACCGCATAGACACGCGAGGCGGCGTTGTTGACCTCGGCCCCCAGCGCCGGCGCAAAGGGATCATAGAGCGAGAAGCTCGGCCACGCCGCGACATGCACCTGCTCGTTCTGGGCGTACATCGCGTATTTCGACAGCGGCTGGAGATGCTCCCAGCAGCACAGCGCGCCGAGACGGCCGATGTCGGGCCGCGCGTGCACGGCGAGATCACTGCCGTCGCCCTCGCCGTAGACCGTGCGCTCGGCATGGGTCGGCCGCAGCTTGCGACGCTTGGCGATGGTCTCGCCATCGGGCCCAATCAGCCATTGCGCCAGATAGAGGCTGCCGCCGTCGCGCTCGGACAGGCCGATCACGGCGGTGAGCTTTGCCTTGCGCACGGCGTCGCGCAGCCGCTCGGCCTGCGGGCTGTCATAGGACAGCGAATTGTCGAAATAGCGCTGCACGAAGCCGCGGCCGATCGCCCAGGCCGGCGAGTCCAGCCAGATATGCCAGGGGTAACCAGGGATGAAGGCCTCCGGAAAGGCAATCAGCCTCGCGCCCTTTTCCGCGGCTTCCCTGATCAGCGCGATCGATTTGTCGATCGAGCCGTCGAGGTCGAGCCAGGCCGGCGCTGCCTGCACCACCGCCACCTTGTATTTCGGATGTTCGATGCCCATTGCCGCCTCCCTTGCCGGTTGATCGGAAGCCATCTCCGATGCAGTCTATTTGGCCAAGCCGGGCGGCCTGGCGCTCGACCGCGGCGGAACAAAAACTCGACTGGACGCGACCGGCGCCCCAGTATGAATTTGCCTGCAGTCAGGCTCGATTGCGCCAACATGCGGTTTGACGGGATGTGAAAGGGAGGCTTTCCCAATGCCAATCCAGTTCACGACGGACGGCAGCCCCGGCTATCGGCGGCTCGCCCTTTGGCAGGATATCGTCTGCGACGTCTTCGTCGGGCTCGACTGCAAATCCGATCTCGGCAGCGCCTTTCGCGGTTCGGTGACGCAAGTGCCGCTCGGCAAGGCGGTGTGCTCGGAGGTCTGCTCCGATCGCCAGCATGTCTTCCGCACGCCCTCCCGCATCGCGCGCTCGGATCAGGATTTCGTCCTAATCGCACTCGGCCATCGCGGCGACGGCGGCGTGGTGCAGGACGGCCGCGAGACCGTGATTCATCCCGGCGATTTCGCGCTCTACGACACCACGCGTCCCTATGAGCTGAAGTTCAACGATGCTTTCACCCAGACCATCTTCAAGGTGCCGCGCGAGATGCTGCAGCGCCGGTTAGGTGCCACCGAGGCGCTGACCGCAATGTCGTTCGGTGCTGACGCTCCGCTTGAGCGGCTCGCTTACGACTTCGTCTTCCGGCTTTGCCAAAATGCGGACCGCCTCCCCTCAGACAAAGCGGCCGCGTTGTCCGAGCAGGCGGTCGATCTGCTCGCGATGGCGCTGAGCGAGCGGCTCGGCAAAACGTCGCTGCCATCCTCGACCCACCGCTCCGCACTGATCTACCGGCTCAAGGCGCACGTCCGCGCCCATCTCGCAGACCCCGGCCTTTCACTGCCGGAGACTGCGGCGGCGCTCGGCATCTCGCCGCGCTACGTGAACGACCTTCTTGCCGACGAAGAGACCTCGTTCCAGCGTTTCGTCCTCGCCGAACGCCTCGCCCAATGCCGGCGCGACCTCGCCTCGCCCATGCTCGTCCATCGCCACATCAGCGAGATCGCCTTCGCCTGGGGCTTCAACGATCTCTCGCATTTCGGCCGCGTCTTCCGTGAGCATTTTGGCATGTCGCCGCGCGACTTCCGGCACAGCCAGTTGCGGCACTGACATCCGCGCAGCCATTGGCCGGAGCCTTCGCTCGGGGCGAAGACAAGGCTCGTGAATTCCAGATTGTCAGGCCCCGCCGCCTGCATCAGGCTGGCGCGCATGAGGACTCACACCACGATAAGCGGAACCGAGCTGCTGCTGGGTGTGATCGCGATCCGGCTCGCGGTGCTGGTTCTGGTCGGCTGGGGCCTGACGCTGCTGCCGCGGCAGGTGGGTGACGGCGAAAGCGCCTGCTTCCCCTCGCCTGCAACGCAGAGCGAGGCCCGGCATCCGGCCAAGACGGTCGGCCCGCGCGTTGCCGACGCGGCGCTCGATGACATGCTGTTGCATGACTAGGCGGTTGTCGAAGCAAGGCGGGTATGTGCGCGCGTGATAGGACGAGGCGCTTGCCTGCGCTAACTTCGGCACAAGGCCGCAACGATCAATCAGCAGCCAGCCGAGGAGCATATCGATGGAATACCGACGCTTGGGCCGGTCCGGCCTCATGGTGCCCGCGCTGAGCCTCGGCACCGGCACCTTCGGCGGCGTCGGCCGCCTCGCGGCGTGGGGCTCGACGGACGCGACCGAAGCGCGGCGCCTGCTAGACATCTGCCTCGAGGCCGGCGTGTCGATGTTCGACACAGCGGACGTCTATTCGCTCGGCGAGTCCGAGCGCGTTCTCGGCGAAGCCATCAAGGGCCGCCGCGACAAGGTGCTGATCTCGACCAAGGCCACCTTCCGCTTTGGTGAAGGCCCCAACGACATCGGCTCGTCACGGCAGCATCTGCTTGCCGCCATCGATGGCTCGCTGAGCCGGCTCGGCACCGATTACATCGACCTGTTCCAGCTTCATGGCTTCGACGCCTTCACGCCGCCCGAAGAGGTGCTTTCAACCCTCGACGTGCTCGTGCGCGCCGGCAAGATCCGCTATGTCGGCGTCTCGAACTTCTCGGGCTGGCACCTGATGAAGTCGCTCGCCGTGGCCGACAAGCACGGCTTTCCGCGCTACGTCGCCAACCAGACCTATTATTCGCTGATCGGGCGCGACTACGAATGGGAGCTGATGCCGCTCGGCCTCGACCAGGGACTGGGCGCGGTAGTCTGGTCGCCGCTCGGATGGGGACGCCTCACCGGCAAGATCCGCCGGGGTCAGCCCAAGCCCGAGGTGAGCCGCCTGCCCAAGACCGCCGAGTTCGGCCCACCCGTGCCGGACGAGCACGTCTATCGTGTCGTCGATGCCATCGACGACATCGCGCAGGAAACGGGAAAGAGCGTCTCGCAGATCGCGCTGAACTGGCTGCTGCAGCGCCCCACGGTGTCGACGCTGATCATCGGCGCGCGCAACGAGGCGCAGCTGCGCGAAAATCTCGGCGCGGTCGGCTGGTCGCTGACCAAAGACCAGATCGCAAAGCTCGACGCGGCGAGCACGGTGACGCTGCCCTATCCCTACTGGCACCAGCGGACGACCTTCATCGACCGCACCCCGCCGGCGGTATAGGACGCGGCGGCCCTTTGAGCTACATCAAGCCGGCGCATTGCGGCCGTGGCACCGTGCGGCCTCGCGAGGCCCCCGATGCGTCGATTTGCCATGAAGGCCCTGTTCACGGCCCTTAATCTGAGCCGCGCCGAGCGGACGCGGATCGACTGGGATCGCCGCATCCTGGTTTTTTCGACGGCGGTGACGATCGGTCTCATCGCGCTTTACATCTTCGGAAAGTCGACTGCGCGCTGGTAAGGCGCGGAGGCCGTCCAGACCGACGTTTGCCGCAACGGGAGGTCTGCTTTCCTCGCGGGAACTGCGGGTAGCCTGATGGGTTGCTGTCGATCCGGCAATTTCCTATTCGGAGATGAATCACGGCTCGAATCAACCGCGCCTCCCTCATGCCCTCCGCCCCCATCGAGCACGCCGACGGCCTGCCGCAGCCGCAGCGCAACCAGGCGGTGCTGACGATCGCGCTCGGCATCATCATGGCGGTCGTCGACAGCGCCATTGCCAATGTCGCGCTGCCGACCATCGCGGCCGACCTGGATGCGAGTCCGGCCTTTTCGATCTGGATCGTCAACGGCTACCAGCTCGCGATCACGATCTCGCTGCTGCCGCTGGCCTCGCTCGGCGAGATCGTCGGCTATCGCCGCGTCTATCTGGTCGGGCTGGTGCTGTTCACGCTGGCGTCCGCCTTCTGCGCGCTGGCGCATACGCTGCCACTGCTGACGGTCGCGCGCATCATCCAGGGCTTTGGCGCCGCCGGCATCATGAGTGTCAACTCGGCGCTGGTGCGCTTCACCTATCCGCGCAGCCAGCTCGGCCGCGGCATCGGTCTCAACGCGCTTGTCGTCGCGTTCTCCGCTGCAATCGGCCCGACCCTTGCTGCGGGCATCCTCGCGATCGGAAGCTGGCCCTGGCTGTTCGCCATCAACGTGCCGCTCGGTGCGGTGACGTTGTTGCTGGGCCTGCGCAGCCTGCCGCACACCAGGCCCGCCAGCCATTCGTTCGACTGGCAGAGCGCGGGGCTGTCCGCGATCACGTTCGGCGTCGGCATCGCCGCGGTCGACAGCGTCGGTCATGGCGGGGCAGCGGTCACCTGCCTGATCCAGTTCGCCATCGCTCTCCTCGCCGGTGCGCTGCTGATCTACCGCGAGACCCACATGACCTCGCCGCTCTTGCCGGTCGACCTGTTGCGCATCCCGGTGTTCGCGCTGTCGATTGCGACCTCGATTGCCTCGTTCTGCGGACAGATGCTCGCCTTCGTCGCGATCCCCTTCTATCTCCAGAGCCGCTTCGGCTATTCGGCGGTGCATATGGGCCTCTTGATCACGCCATGGCCGATCGCGGTGGCGTTCGCAGCGCCGCTGGCCGGCCGCCTGGTCGAGCGTTATCCGGCCGGCCTGCTCGGCGGCATCGGGCTCACTCTTTTCGCGTGCGGCCTTGCCGCGCTCGCCTTCCTGCCCACAGAGCCGGCGCCGTTCGACGTGATCTGGCGCATGGCGCTGGCGGGCGCCGGGTTCGGTCTGTTCCAGACGCCCAACAACCGCACCATGAT
Source organism: Bradyrhizobium guangxiense (assembly GCF_004114915.1). Classification (NCBI taxonomy): domain Bacteria; kingdom Pseudomonadati; phylum Pseudomonadota; class Alphaproteobacteria; order Hyphomicrobiales; family Nitrobacteraceae; genus Bradyrhizobium; species Bradyrhizobium guangxiense. Next base: position 3,804,431 of record NZ_CP022219.1, read on the forward strand.
CGCCGCAGCCCCACGGGAGCGTGCCGGCGGCGCCAGCGGCATGCTGGGCACGGCGCGCCTGCTCGGCCAGACCACGGGCGCCGCACTCGTGGCGCTGCTGCTTGGCCGGTATCCGACCGACGGCACCAGGCTGGCACTCCTCGCAGGCGTCGGATTTGCACTCTGCGGAGCGTTGCTCAGCATGCTGCGGCTGTCCCCGGCCGGCGCGCGCGGCGCCGAGCACGTCCGGGTGCAGGACGATCAGCGCCTGCGGGGCGACTGAGGCCGGTTCACGGTACGGATGGCGAACAACAAAAAGGCCGGCTTCACAGCCGGCCTTTCGATTGATGATGCGCTCGGGATCAAGCCTTGACCAGCGGGCCCTTGGAGGTCGGCCCCTTCGAGCCGCCGGGGCCACCCGGCTTGGGTTTGCCCGGCGGGCGCTTGCGGGTGCCCGGCAGCTTCTCCTGCTTCGGCGTGACCGGCCCCTCGACGAATTCGAAGCCGATCTTGTCCTTGGTCTCGTCGGCCTCGTCCTTGACCAGAACGACGCGAACGTGGCCGCCGCCCTTCAGCTTGCCGAACAGCACCTCGTCGGCCAGGGGCTTCTTGATGTGCTCCTGGATCACGCGGGCCATCGGCCGCGCGCCCATCTGCTCGTCGTAGCCATGCTGGACCAGCCAGGTCTTGGCCGGCTCGGACAGCTCGATGGTGACATCGCGGTCGCCGAGCTGAGCCTCGAGCTGCAGCACGAACTTCTCGACCACGGTGCCGATCACCTCGACGCTGAGATGGCCGAACGAGACGATGGCATCGAGGCGGTTGCGGAATTCCGGCGCGAACTGCCGGTTGATCGCCTCGTGGTCGTCGCCTTCCCGCTTCGAACGCGTGAAGCCGAACGCCTGCTTGGCAAGGTCGGCCGCGCCCGCATTCGTGGTCATGATCAGGATCACGTTGCGGAAGTTGACTTGCTTGCCGTTATGGTCGGTGAGCCGGCCGTGATCCATGATCTGGAGCAGCACGTTGTAGAGGTCGGGATGGGCCTTCTCGATTTCGTCGAGTAGCACCACGCAATGCGGATGCTGGTCGACGCCGTCGGTGAGCAGGCCGCCCTGGTCGAAGCCGACATAGCCGGGAGGCGCGCCGATCAGGCGCGACACGGTGTGCCGCTCCATGTACTCGGACATGTCGAAGCGCAGCAGCTCGACGCCCAGCGTCGCCGCGAGCTGCTTGGCGACCTCGGTCTTGCCGACGCCGGTGGGACCAGAGAACAGGTAGCAGCCGATCGGCTTCTCCGGCTCGCGCAGGCCGGCCCGCGCCAGCTTGATCGAGGCGGCGAGCGATTCGATCGCCTTGTCCTGGCCGAACACCGTGCGCTTCAAGGTCTGCTCAAGATGCTTGAGCACCTCGGCGTCGTCCTTCGACACGCTCTTGGGCGGAATCCGCGCCATCGAAGCGATCGTGGTCTCGATCTCCTTGATGCCGATGGTCTTCTTGCGCTTGTTCTCGGCAACCAGCATCTGCGCCGCGCCCGACTCGTCGATCACGTCGATCGCCTTGTCCGGCAGCTTTCGGTCGTGGATGTAGCGCGAGGAGAGCTGAACAGCGGCCTCGATCGCCTCATTGGTGTACTTCAGCCGGTGGTAGTCCTCGAAATACGGCTTTAGACCCTTGAGGATCGCAATCGCGTCCTCGACCGTCGGCTCGTTGATGTCGATCTTCTGGAAGCGCCGCACCAGCGCGCGGTCCTTCTCGAAGTGCTGGCGATATTCCTTGTAAGTGGTCGAGCCCATGCAGCGGATCGTGCCCGAGGCCAGCGCAGGCTTGAGCAGGTTCGAGGCATCCATCGCCCCGCCCGACGTTGCGCCCGCACCGATCACGGTGTGAATCTCGTCGATGAACAGGATGGCGTTGGGATGCGCCTCGAGCTCCTTCAGGACCTGCTTCAGACGCTCCTCGAAGTCGCCGCGATAGCGTGTGCCCGCGAGCAGCGTGCCCATATCGAGCGAGAACACGGTCGCGGCCGCCAGCACTTCCGGCACCTCGCTATCGACGATGCGCTTGGCGAGGCCCTCCGCGATCGCGGTCTTGCCCACGCCGGCTTCACCGACGAACAGCGGGTTGTTCTTCTGCCGGCGGCATAGCACCTGGATGGCGCGGTTGATCTCGGAATTGCGTCCGATCACCGGATCGATCTTGCCGTCGCGCGCCTTCTTGTTGAGATTGACGCAATAGGTCTCGAGCGCCTCGCCCTTCTTCTTGGCGTCCTCGTTGCCCTTGGCTTCAGTCTCCTCGTCGACGCCGCGAACCGGCCGCGCCTCGGAGACGCCCGGCCGCTTGGCAATGCCATGGCTGATGTAGTTGACCGCGTCATAGCGCGTCATGTCCTGCTCCTGCAGGAAATATGCGGCATGGCTCTCGCGCTCGGCGAAGATCGCGATCAGCACGTTGGCGCCGGTCACCTCTTCGCGACCGGACGACTGCACGTGGATCACGGCGCGCTGGATCACGCGCTGGAAACCGGCGGTCGGCTTGGCGTCGTCGGCGCCATCCGTCACCAGATTCTCGAATTCGGTCTCAAGATAATTGACGAGGCTCGTACGGAGCTTGTCGAGATCGACGCTACAGGCGCGCATGACCGCGGCTGCATCGGAGTCGTCGATCAGGGAGAGCAAGAGATGCTCGAGCGTCGCGTATTGGTGATGACGCTCGTTTGCGATCGCCAGCGCACGATGCAGGGATTGTTCAAGGCTTTGGGAAAAAGTCGGCATTCGCGTCCTCTATGGCCCCCACCATCATGGTCGTGATCGCCCGGTCAGGCAACAACAACCTTTGTCACATATAGTTATACAAGACCGCGGCGAAAGACCGGTTCCGCGACTCGGCGGCTCCACGCTTGCGGTACTTTTTGATGCAAAACCCGTTCCGAATTGGGCAGGAGCGGCGCCGGTGGCGAATTCCGTAGTTTTGTCGATCGCGACAGACGTCGTCGGCGCAGGCGTCGCGCGACGCTTACACTGCGACTTGCTCGAGGGCCGGCATCAAACGCGCCGCAAGATTACTTCTTTTCCATCACACATTGCAGCGGATGCTGGTGCTTGCGGGCGAAATCCATCACCTGTGTCACCTTGGTCTCGGCAATCTCGTAGGTGAACACGCCGCACTCCCCGATGCCGTGATGATGGACATGCAGCATGATCTTGGTCGCCGCCTCGACGTCCTTGTTGAAGAACTTCTCCAGTACATGGACGACGAATTCCATCGGCGTGTAGTCGTCGTTCAGGATCAGCACGCGATAGAGGTTCGGTCGTTTGGTCTTCGGCTTGACCTTGGTGATGACCGAAGTGTTCGGGCCCGTCGGGCTGCCCGAACGGTTCTCGTCATTGCTCATACGAGGAGCATAGGCAGCGGCTGGCGCGGACAGGTCAAGTCTGGAAGTCAATTGCGGCATGGCACAGGCGTTCAAATTCCCCACGGAAGCGAATGGCGGTTGCCTCGCGACTCCACCCTTCGGAGCTCCGCGCAGGCGCGCCGCCTTATTGGATCGCCGCTCCCGACAGATCCGGTCCGGACCGGATCGTTCGCCAGCAATATGGGCCTCCCCCCGGCTCGCCGCAAGCGTGCGAAGGTCCGACCGATGGCCGCGGCAGTCCCGATTCCTGGTCCGGGCGATCCGGACCAAGGTTAATCAATCCGGACCGATTTGACAAAAATTTATGCCCAATTCGCTTAGAACATGTTGAGCAGGAACTTGGCTCTTCGACGCAGCCATGACCGTTCGGCTCCGGGCACCCCGGTCTTCTACGGTCCAGTTTACCGAGGATTCAAGGGCATGGCGCGAAACCGGGCAAAACCACGGATTTCGGCGATCGTCATGTTTCGCGCGCCGCCAGATGGCGGCGATGCAGAGGACCACGAAGAATCCGGTCGATCAAGCTCAGCGCGCTCGTGAAGGCCGATGGCGACGTCTGCATCTCGATCGTTCTGTTCCCCAAGGACGTCAATGTCGGTGCCATCAACCGCAATTAGAGCCCGATCGATTTCAGCGATTGGGATGCCGCCAACGGCAGCTGCACTTGCACGTCCGGCAACGCCTACAACTGCAACACGTGAAAGTCGACGCCGGCGAGCGGCAATGCAGGAACGCTTTTCCTGGCTAAGCAGTACTCCTCCGGCAGCTCGTCCTATCTGTAACCGATCATGCCGCTGAGCTACGATTGGAGTTCGCTGAGCCGCATCGACGCGGTGAAGCGCAGGGGCAACACCTACCAGGGGCATTGGCCTCGCCTGGGAGCGGGGTGACGCTGTCGACGGGCGATCCAAACCTGAGCGTGCTGCAATATTGCGCCAGCAGCACCGACAAGTTCTACCTGGTCACGTCGGCCAGCCAGACCGTCTCGGTGTTCAAGGACATCGGCACCTCGCTGTCGAAGCTGCGCGTGGCGCGCTGACGGATCCACCGTGCGCAAACAAAAAGCCCGGCTGGTCCAGCCGGGCTTCTCGATTCCAGGATGTCCCGAAAAACGTTACTGGGCAGCAGGGGTGAACTTCGAGACGATGGTCTCGACCGGCTTGAATGCCTGCTTGGCAAGGTCGCTATAGAGCCCGGCGATCTTCTGCGATTCCGCAACGAAGGTCTCGTAGGCGGAGCGCGCGAAGTCGGTCTGCGCTTCCATGGCCTTGTCCAGCGACTTCACGCCGGAAAGCTTCTCGACGAAGGACTTGGTGTCTTCGAACGACTTCTTGGTGTAGTCGCCATAGGCACTGGCGATCGCCTGGAGGCCGTGCTGCACCGAGGTCGCGGAAGCAACGCACTGCTCGAACTGCTCTTTCCCGTAGTTCTGGAAGTCTTCAACCTTGAACATTTCGGAATCCTTTTCCCTGGCTCTCGTCGGAAGCCCCGGCTCCCTGACTCTGCCCACAATTAGTGCAACGCACAAAAAAGTCAAGAATCTTTGTGCGACGCACAAAATCAGACGCAATTCGCTGAGATTCCCGGGGTTTCCCGCAAGGGTTCTTTAAGCTTTTGGAAACCGCGGCCCCCTACCTTGATTCCCTGGACGTGTTCAGCTTCCGCAGACGGTCAAAAGCCGTTTGAGAACATCACCTTAGCCAGAACAGCGGCTCAGGCCCAACGTCCCCCGCGGCGAACACCAGCGGAGGGACAGCCTGAGCAGGTCATGATCCCGGGTCGATGGGCACAATTTCGCCTCACGAGCCGGTGATCTAGTCAGAAACGGGGACGGGGTTCCATGCTTCGTAAAAACTTGTCTTCCTCGCGCTTGGCGCGGGTTGGCGTTTTCGGGCTTCTTACGGTCACCACCGCGGTCATCTTCACCACCGATGCCGCCGAGGCGCGGCGCCATCGCCGCCACTACGCGCACCACCGGGTGCAGCGCGATGTATCCGAGAGTTCGAGCCCGAAATTCGCGTCGATCATCGTCGACGGCAATTCCGGCGCAGTGCTGCAGGCTACGAGCCCCGACGGGATCCGCCACCCCGCCTCGCTGACCAAGATCATGACGCTCTATCTGCTGTTCGAGCGCCTCGAGTCCGGCAAGATGAAGCTGGACACCGAGATGCCGGTGTCCCAGCACGCCGCCGATCAGGATCCGACCAAGCTCAACCTCCGTGCCGGCCAGACCATCCGTGTCGAGGACGCGATCAAGGGTCTCGTCACCCGTTCCGCCAACGACGCCGCGGTGGTCATCGCCGAAGCGATCGCCGGCGACGAGGACGACTTCGCCCAGATGATGACGCGCAAGGCGCGCGCGCTCGGCATGTCCAGGACCGTCTATCGCAACGCCAACGGGCTCCCCAACGACGAGCAGGTGACGACCGCGCGCGACCAAGCCACGCTCGGGCGCGCCATCCAGGAGCGCTTCCCGCGCTACTATCGCTATTTTGCGACCTCCACGTTCAATTGGCGTGGACAGTCGATCCGCAATCACAACCACCTGCTCGGCAGCGTCGAGGGCGTGGACGGCATCAAGACCGGCTACACCCGCGCCTCCGGCTTCAATCTCGTCAGCTCGATGCGCCGCGGCAACCGCCATCTGATCGGCGTGGTGCTCGGCGGCCGCAGCGGCGGCTCGCGCGATGCCATCATGCGCAACCTGCTCGCGGAGAATCTCGAGAAGGGGGCGACCGTCCACACCGTTGCCGCGGTCACCGAGCGCAATGGCGCTGACGCCGCGACAGAGGTTGCCGACGCCTCGGATACGCCGCCAGCCCGTCCCGCGCCGGTCCAGGCCGCGGCCCCTGCTCCCGAGTCGGCCCCGTCCCGCCTCGCCGCCCGCCTCTCGACACTTGCCGCGGCGACGGCCGCGGTGCCGCCGGCCCCGACCAGGCCGGAAGCCAAGCCCGAGGTTCGGCCGACGGAATCCAAGATCGAGCCGGCGCCGCTCACCAATGGCGTGATCTCGAGCCAACCGCTCTCCATCATCCCCGGCTCGTCCGAGCCGATGAAGCCCGTCCGGGTCAAGACGGTTCAGGTCAAGGCCGGTGCCGTGAAGGTCGCCTCCGCCGCTCCCACCCAAGTCGCCCCACCCGTCACAAGCGCCATTCCGTCCCGTTCCGACGTCGCGGAAACCTCCGGCGCCGTCGTCGCCCGGGCTGATCTCATCAACAAGCCCGAGATCGTCAGCCAACCGGAAACGCCGAAGGCCGAGGTCGCCCGCACCGAGTTGCCGCGGCAGCCGGCAGGCTTCGGCACCGGCAATGGCATCCTCGGGGTGCTGCCGGCCGCAACGGCCGCCGCGCCCGCCCCGGCGGCTCCGAAGCTCGCCTCCGCCGATCCGACGCCGGTCCAGATGAGCGCCACCACCAAGCCGGCCGTCACCCACAGCGGCTGGATCGTCCAGGTCGGCGCGCTCGAGAGCGAGAACGAAGCCCAGCAGCGTATCGACGCTGCGCGCAGCTCGGCCCGCGGCCTGCTCAGCAAGGCCGATCCGTTCACCGAGCCCGTCGTCGCCAAGGACAATCGCAAGCTCTACCGCGCCCGCTTCGCCGGGCTCGAGCGCGACCAAGCCGAAGCGGTCTGCCGCGCCCTGAAGCGCGCCGACATCTCCTGCATCACCGTGCGCAACTGATCTCCTTCCCCATTGCAAACCAAATGCCCGCGCCCTGCGCGGGCATTTTCGTTTTGGGGACGCGATCACGACGAGACTGTGCCGCGACAACCTCTCGTCAAGAATTTACGGTTAAAACTTTGCTCAAGGGATCGACCACGCCGAAATGGCGGGCATCGGGGCGACGGCAAACGGAGCAAGCGGAGCTCACACGGTACGGGCGTTTGTGGCGTGGTGCCGGAGTCAGCTGTTATGCGTACGAAGCAGAGTATCCTTGGCCTCGTTTACCCGGGCAGCGAGATAGTTCGAGCCCCCCTGGTCGGGATGGAGTTTCTTCATCAGGGACTTGTGCGCCCGGCTGATGTCGTCACGCCCCGCCCCCGGTTGCAAGCCAAGGATCTGATAGGCCTCCTCCGCCGTCATTTTGCCGCTCGTCGCCGTGCGGCGCTGCCCCCCTGCCGCGTCGCCCTGCGCGTTCTGACGCCAAGCGGGAAACCGGCGGTCCAGATAGCTTTCAAGTAAAGCCACGCTCTCGGCGTCGAACGTCGGGACCATGGCCAGCAGGCCCGCGAGATCGAACTCGCCGAGATCGCGCCCGGCGTGAGGGCCGGCGACGATCTGTCCGCCAAGCTGGCCGGAGTCGTGGTCGAGCCGCATGTCGAGGAATTGCGAGCGCACGCGTGAGGTCTGTCCTGACGCGGGCGCAGCGCCGCCGCCGAACAGCCCGCCGACATTGCCGAAGCCAGCGTTTGCCAGCGGTGTCCAGCCCAGGAGCCCGGCGCCGAAAAACCCGAGCGGGATCGCCACCACCAGCTCGCCGCGCAAGCCCGTGAACGCTGCGATCGCCAGCGCCAGCACGCCGCCTCCGAATCTGATGGCGCGTGCCAGCACCACCGGGTTGGCGGCGCGGAACATCTGGAGCAGCAGATAAAGCGTGATAACGGCAAGGGCGCCGGCAATCAGAGTCATGCCCCGAATATAGTCGCCCTCGCGGCAAAATGCATCGCATGCGCGCCGCCGCGCGCCAGGACGGCCCGAGCGCTATTTCATCTGGCCGATCAGCTTCGCCGCACCGCTCGCGGTCTTCGCCAGTTTCAACAATGCCTCGCGGCCGCCGGCAGCATAGGCCGCGGCCGCCCGCAGCAGCTCGCGCAGCTGCGCCGCCGCGCCGGGATCGAACCGGCACCAGGCACCGCCGGTCAGGCGCGCGATCTCGCGAAAGGCCTGCTCGGCGACGGCGTCATGGCCTTCCTGAAACACGAACACCGGCACCTTGAGCATGCCGAGCTCGCCGGCCTTGGCGCAGAGCTCGTCGACCTTCTCCTCCATGGCATCGCCGACGAAGACGACGGCGCGCACGCCCGATGCGACCGCTTCGCGCCGCGCCTCCGTCAGCACCTTGCCGATCTGGGTATCGCCGCCGCGGCAATCGATCTTGCTCATCAACGCCGCGAGCCTGTCGCTGTCGGAGATCCACCCCGTGGCGCGGCACTCGTTCAGACCGCGATAGTAAACGAGACGGATATCGAGACTGCCGAGCGCCGCGGTCTCGCGAAACATGTCGGCCTGAAGCGCGCAGGCCATGTCCCAGGTGGGCTGACGGCTCATCGTCGCATCCAAGGCGAAGATCAGCCGGCCCTTCGCGCCCGGTGCATGGGGAGACAGCGCCCGCGCCTTGGCGACGAAAGCGGCAATGTCATCCGCGGTCGACGTTGCGGCCTGCGGCACCGCGCCGCCCGCTTGCGCCGAGACGGCATCGCCGCGGCGCGGCTTGATGGGTTCGCCCGACATCTCTTGACCCTGCGTGGGCAGCTAATGTGGTCAGCGCGGGCGGGCCGGTCAATGTGCAAAGCCCCCGCGGGCGGAGCCGGCGGAGGCTTGTAACCAACCATGCGGAAGACGCCGACGCCAAGGCGTCAGCCGTCGAGGCGTCAGCTCTTGGCAGGCGCCATCAGCGCGACCGGCCCGGGCTCAAGGATCTTGGGCGGGGACGATTGCGTGTCGACCGGCGCGATCTCGCTGTCCGTCACGCTCAGGAATTTGTCGAGCATGCTCTGGATCGAGCTCTTGGCGACATCCGGGCCGGTGTCGCGCATGTCGTTATGCTGGAATTCGGTCTTGACGACCTGGATGCCCGCCTTCTCGCATTCCTCGTCGGACGGGATCACGCCTGCATCGGTCTTGAACTGCGGATCCTGCGAGCGGAACGACAGGATCTTGAACTTGCCGGCGGTGACGAAGGGCACGCGCAGATTGTCGAGCGTGACGACCTTCTTGACCTCGTCCGGATACTGCTTGGCGAAATACATGGTGATGTCGCCGCCCATGGAGTGGCCGACCATCGTCACCTTGGCGTAATCGGCGTTGGGCTGAACCTTCTTCATCTCCTGCATCGCGAGATGGATGTTGGCGACGCCGCGCAGGATCTGCGGCAGCCGGCCGACATAGAGCTCACCGGGCTTGGTGACCATCGGAGGATCGGTCGGCAAATCGTGCTGCGGGCTCACGACCATATAGCCGCGCGCAGCGAAGATGTTGGCGAGGAAGCCGTACTCGGTGTTCTTGACGGTGTTGCCGTGATTGATCACTGCGACCGGCAGCGTGATCATGCCGGCATTGGCCTGCATTTCCTTGTCGCGGCGCACCGCGATATCGACAGGCACGGGACGGTTGTCGCGCGAGGCATCGTAGAAGGTGATGGTCTCGTGCTTGATCGCCCACTTGCTCGCCGTGAAATAGGCGACGCCGCAGAGGGCACTGACCGAAACCAGAACGGCAATTCCACGCTTCATTTTCGTCCTCAGCCTCAGGCGCTTGCGGCCTGAATCCCTGTTGAAAATCGTGTTCTTCCGGGGCTCTTCGTCCCCTTGTCGCCTATTCCCTAATATATGTCACAGGCGCGTGACAGGAAGGCTAAATATTGTGAACCGGCAGCCCTTTCGTTGTGCGGCGCACACGTTTTCTGAGCATCCCGTTTTCCGATGGCTACGTCAGGATGCACCTTACCATCCGACACAACCGATACCGATCGGGTTCAATTCGCAGTGAATGTCGGATGAAAACGCTGAGAGCGCGGGCTCGGTTCCCGCGGCAGCCGGCCGCTCCAACCGACCGGAAGTAGCGCTATACCTCAGACGCCCAGGATATCGTGGAGTTCGAGCGGCTTGTCGACCTGGTTGAACCACTCGGCCCGGTTGGCGGCGCGACGGCGGCCGCGCTCGTCGAGCGGCAGCTTGAGCTGGCGCAGCAGGCTCGTCACCTCTTCCCGTGCAGTGAGATGGCCGAGATTGGGCCGCATGCCGAGCGTGGCCTCGTCGATCTCGTCGAGGGCGGTCAGGCCGCGCGGGAAAAATTCGCGATAGACGACGCGTTCGGCGAAGCCGTCGACGTAGCGGAAGCCGAGCCTGAGCGACAGATCCTTCAATCCCTCTGCGACCAGCTGCTTGTTGCGGGAGCCGAGCATCGACAGGCGGTTGCGCACGACGATCCAGTCGGTGGTCGAACCGTCGAGCTGGCGGCGCTTGCGCCTGACGTCGCGCACCATCTCGGCGTAGTGGCTCTCGCCCGTCACCGCGTAGCTTGCGGCGTCGACCGTGCCGAGCACGTCGAAGTCGAGGAAGCTGTCGTTGATCGGCGTGACCAGCGTGTCGGCCATCGAGTGCGCGAGCCGCATCAGGTAGCTGTCGGTGCCGGGCGTGTCGATGACGATGAAATCGAAGCTGCTCTCGACCGCCGAGATCGCCTCCATGAATTGCTGGAACTCGGAATTCTCGTTCTCGGCGATCTGCATGGTCTCGCCGAGCTTGATGCAGCGATGCACGGGCAGTTCGAGGTCGAGCTTGGTGCGACGCGCCCAGGCGGTGCGGTTGCCGATGTAGCGGGTAAAGCTCTGCTGACGGCAGTCGAGATCGATGGTGGCAACGCGCTGGCCGGCCTTCAGGAGCGCAACCGCGATATGCAAGGCGGTGGTCGACTTGCCGGAGCCGCCCTTCTCGTTACCGAGCACGACCACGTGCGCCGCGCCGGATTGGCCTTGGCTAGCCTGCACAAGCATGGTGATCCTCAACGCCCCTGATGAATATCTTCGAGTTGGCCGCGTCTGCGGTCAAGTGAAATGCGTGACAGGTGATGCAAATCGCACGGCGCAATTTTCATCATGAATTGCGGCGCCAATCTTCGTCTGTGAACCAGTCCACGATGTCGCGACGTCGTGCGCGGCCTCGCACGGGTTGCTGTGCCGCATCCAGATGCATGGCGTCCATGATCGCTGCTTGTTAAGGTTAGCCGCCCCGGGCGCTGAATCATTGCCGCGCCGATTCCCAACCCTGTCGAGTCCTGATGTCACCAAGCCCCTTGATCGCCCGCACGATCCCAGCCTTGCGCCGCGCCGTCGACAATCTTCGCAAGCGAAAAGCAACGATCGCGCTGGTCCCGACCATGGGGGCCCTCCATGACGGGCATGTGTCCCTCGTCCGCCTCGCCAAGCGGCGCGCCAGCCGCGTCGTGGTGTCGATCTTCGTCAATCCGACCCAGTTCGCCCCGACGGAGGATTTCGGCGCCTATCCGCGCACCTGGAAGGCCGACATCGCCAAGCTCGCCGCCGAGGATGTCGACATCGTCTGGCATCCCGGCGTCGAGGCCATGTATCCGGACGGCTTCGCCACGCGAATCGTGCCAGAAGGGCCCGCACTCGCCGGCCTCGAGGACCGCTTCCGCCCGCATTTCTTCGGCGGCGTCGCCACCGTCGTCGGCAAGCTGTTCACGCAAGTCCGGCCGGACTTTGCGATCTTCGGCGAAAAGGACTTTCAGCAGTTGCGGGTGGTCACGCAGATGGCGCGCGACCTTGATCTCGGTGTGAAGGTCGTCGGCTCCCGCACCGTGCGCGAGCGCGACGGGCTCGCGATGTCCTCCCGCAACGTCTACCTGTCGCCCGAGGAGCGGCAGACCGCCCCCGTGCTCTACCGGGCGATGAAGGAGAGCGCGCGGCGGATCAAGGCCGGCGATGCCATCGCGCCTGCGATGGCCGGCGGCGCCGAGATGATCAAAGCGGCGGGCTTTGCGCTCGACTATTACGAGATCCGCCATGCCGAGACGCTGGCGCCGATCACCTCGCGCAAGGATGACCCGTTGCGGATCCTGGTGGCGGCCAAGCTCGGCAGCACCCGGTTGATCGACAATATCGGGGTTTAGAGCAGACCCAGGTCGCGCAATTCGCGCCGCATCGGCTCCGGCATCGCCGCGATCGAGCCTGCGGCGGACTTGCCGAGATCGGGCGGCACGGAATCCTGGGTGAGATAGCGCCAGCCCTGGAACGGGCGCATCGGCCGGGGCGACACCGAGATCACCTTCGGCTGCATCACGATGCGGCAGCGGCCGATACCGTCCTTGTCGCGGAACGGCTCGATGCCGATGATCTTTTCCCGCGCGGCGATCTCACCCTTGATCACCCAGTAGAGCGACCCGCCCGCGAGGATCTCGGCGTCGCGCTTGGGGACCATGCGGGTGATGTGGATGTGATGTTGCGGCAGACCCTTCTTTTTGGCGGTCTGCATCCGCTCGGCGATCCACTCCTTCAATTCCTTGACGGAGTCGCAGCCGACGGCGAGCTTGATCAGGTGTAGCGGCATGCCCAAGCATTAGCCGGGCAGCACCACATTTGGAATGCCGATCTACTCGTTATCCGCAGCCGCGGGAGCCGCAACCGACGCCGGCGGGGGCGCAAGCGGAACCGGTGCTGCGGGGGCACGCGCAGCCTTCGGAACCGGCGGCTTCTTCGCGGCCGGCGCTGCCGCCTGTGCCGTGGTCGGCGTCGGCGCGCGCGAAGCTGCCGGCGCTGCCGCGTTCGCGGCCGGAGCCGCCTGCCGCGTCGTTGCCGTAGGCTCCGGATTCATGATGCTCACCGGCGGCGTCGACGAGGCGCTGGGGAACTCGGCATTGGTCGGCTTGCCCGTCGGCATCGACGGCGGCAGACCGGCGAGTGCCGCGGTCGGCGGCAAAGCGGCCGGCGCGGTCGCCATTGCGGGCGCGTTCCAGGTCGGCGCATGGCGCGCGACCAGCGTGTCGTAGAGATGGGAATCCATATTGGCAGCGACCTGCTGCTGGTCGGTCAGCGAGCGGAAGGCGGCGCAATCGAACTGCGTGCAGCCGTCGCGCACGACCAGCACCTGCGCCACGAGGCCGTAGCGATCGCGCTCCAGCGACTTGCGCAGCACCTTCATGTCCACCGTCAGGCTTCTCTCGGCGGACGCGGCATCACCGAGCGCCGTCAGGCGGTCGATCCGGGCCGCGGTGTAGGCTACGGCCGCGGCCACGGCATCCGGCGAGCCGAACAGCGCCTTCTCGCAGCCGGCGGCAACGGTATCGCCGGCGAGATCGTCGAGGCAGGACAATGCCGGAAGGCTGGCGGTGAGTGCACCTTGCGCGCGCGCCTCGGTCGGGGCGTCCTGCCCCGCCGGGTCATAGACGCGTACGGTGGCAGCTCCGGCAATTGCGATGGACAGCAGCGTAATGACGGTGAGAGCGCCGTTGGCGACCGACTTCTCGGCGCGCAGCAGCGTGATCAGCAGGATCAAGCCGAAGAATCCGGCAGCGGCCAGCGTCATCCACATCGGAAAGGCCGGCGCGCGCCAGATTTGGTCAAGCGAAGTGGCCCATGCCCAGTTCATGCGCGACGTCCCCTCACGCGAGCAGAGAGCAAATGGTCAAGCGAGCACCGCGAGTCGGCAACTGCCCCTGCCCACCTTGTGAAGGTGAAGCGGGCCTTTTGACGGCGGTAGGACACAATTCCCTGATGGCAGCAATGCGCGGAATGCGCGAGCTTCAGGAGAGCGCGAGCTGGCTTTCCTTGGCGACCCGTTCGAAGGCCTCGGTCGAGCTCTTGATTCGATACTGGCAGTCGTCGCCTTCGGTCGGCAGCAAACGGATGATCTCATACGCGCCGCTCGCAGCCGGACGCGCAACGTTGCTGGCCGTGAACAATACGCGCGTTCCCACGGGGAATTTGTGCTTCAACACCCTCTCCATTACTCAAACAGCGCCTGCCTCGCCCAGTGTCCCACTGCGATGGCCGGCCGGAAACCCGGGCCGCTGTATAGCACGCGGCCGGTCGTTTTGGCCAGCGCCATGGCGGCGTGGTGAGTGCACAAATTTTGCAGATTTTTCAAACCGATAGAGATGGGACCGGCAGGCCGATGATACCGCCTGCGCCAAGCATTTGGCCGGCTTGTCACAGGCGGTGTCGCGGCCCTGCTTGATCCGTCACCCCCGGTCAATTTCCGGGCCAGCAGCCCGCCGGCCGAAGCACGGCCGGCGGCTCGGTCAGGTGAGCGATCAGGCGTCCTCGAACTTGGCGATGACTAGCGTTTCGGCGAGCCCGTCGCGGGTCCATTCCTGGAACGCCGGCAGCGCCATCATCGTCTCCATGTAGGCCTTGGTCTCCGGCGCGACCTCGATCGCGTAGGTGCGCAGGCGGTGCACAACCGGCGCGTACATCGCATCCGCAGCACCGAAGCGGCCGAACAGGAACGGCCCCTTCGCCCCATAGCGGGTGCGGCAGTCCCGCCAGATCTCCTCGATGCGCGCGACATTGGCCTTGGCGTCCGCCGACAGTGCCACGGGACGGATCGGCCGATGCAGGTTCATGCCGCATTCGCTGCGCAGTGCCACGAAGCCGGAATGCATCTCGGCACACACCGACCGGGCATGCGCGCGCGCCGCGACATCGTCGGGCCACAACTTCACTTCCGGATAGCGCTCGGCGATGTATTCGATGATGGCGAGCGAATCCCACACCGTGACGTCGCCATCGACCAGCACCGGCACCTTGCCGGCGCGGCTGAAGGACAGGATCTGCTCCTTGTCCGCGGGGTTGTCGGTGTAGAGCGGGATCAGCGTCTCCACGAACGGGATATCGTGGGCGCGCAGCGCGAGCCAGGGCCGCATCGACCATGACGAGTAGTTCTTGTTGCCGATGGCGAGTTTCAGCGCAGCCATGTCATCAATCCTTCCCGAGACGCTTTGAAACGAGCCGCTTTTAACGCCATCACCTGCCGCCAATCAATCGTTGCTGCGCCCCGTCATGCGTGGCAATCGTTGCGATCCGCGCCAAGAGATGGACAAGAGACGGACACGAGACAGACATGAGCAGGCACTGGGTCGACATCACCGCCGTCGGCTTCTTCATCATCGAGTGGCTGGGCTATGCCCTGACGCTGGAACATTCGAGCTATGGCCGCGACAGCCTGTCGGCGCGCATGAACCGCTATCGCGAGGTCTGGGTGCGCCGATTGCTCGACCGCGAGACGCGCATGGTGGACATGCAGATCATGGCCTCGCTGCAGAACGGCACCGCCTTCTTCGCCTCGACCAGCCTGTTCGCGCTCGGCGGCGCGCTGGCGCTGCTGCACGCCACCAACGACGCCATCACGATCCTGAGCAAGCTGCCGGTCGACCTCAGTCCCTCGCCCGCCATGTGGGAACTGAAATGCGTCGGCCTCGTGCTGATCTGCGTCTATGCCTTCTTCAAATTCGCCTGGGCCTATCGCCTGTTCAACTATGTCGCGATCCTATTCGGCGGCATGCCGCCGGCCTCGCAGCGCGGCACGCCCGAAGCGGAGGCCCATGTCATCCGCACCTCGCGCCTGTTCGAATCCGCCGGCCGCCATTTCAATCGTGGCCAGCGCGCCTTCTTCTTCGCGCTCGGCTATCTCGGCTGGTTCGTCAGCCCCTGGGTGCTGTTCGTGACGACGGCCGCCGTGGTGGTGGTGACATGGCGGCGGCAGTTCGCATCCAGTGCGTGGGCGGCGATGGCGCCGGAGACGGTGCCGGGTGAGGAGAGCATCAGGCGCAGTCATTGAGCGCTCGCTCTCCCCGCGTCGTCATTGCGAGAAGCCCTTGCGACAAAGGGATCCAGAAACCCTCTGCGGAAAGTATCTGGATTGCTTCCGCCTTCGCCGAGGCTTCGGCTGACAAGTCGCTGCGCTCGCAATGACGGAGTATGTGGTAGCAAGTCGCTTCTCCAAGTGACGCCGTCATTCCCCGCGAAAGCGGGGGAACCAGTACGCCGCGGCCTCTCGGTTCAATCACTGCCGTCTCGGAGTACTGGATCGCCCGGTCAAGCCGGGCGATGACACCTATTGTGTGGCTACAGACACGCCTTCGCATCCTCGCGGCTTGTTTCGCCCGAGCTTTGCTTCATCTCGCTACCTCTTGAGCCAAGAGGGCGCAGGGAAGGCCGGGTGCCGGCGGCACCTGCGGTCCGCTGCGCGAAAGGCACACGCAGGAAGAACCGCACAGCAGCATACAGGTGAAGCCCAACACACGGCCTTCCCTGCGCGATGGTCGGACGGCTTATGCCGTGCTCTCCCGGGAGCCGAGTTCGTTCTGGCCTCCCTCGCCGTTCGAATTGGATGATGCCGTCCACCCGGTTGGGCTCGCGCGCATCTTCGAAAGGCTTGACCGTAGCAACGACGGCCAGGACCACACGGTTTTGCCGTACGCACGGCCCGCCATGTCGCCGCAGTTTTCCCGGCCCTGTCGACGAAGCCGGAAACTTACGAGCGAGACGAAGCCTAGCAGCGCCGCTCATCTGCACGCGGGATTCAGGCTCACAGGGACTACCCGCCCTGCCCGCCCCAACTCGTGCCGACGCTGCCGCGTCCACCGCAAGCCCGGCTCGCGCATCGTGACGACAACATGATCGCCCCTCAAGGATGAGCCGGGATGGGCGACACATACGCCAAAACCGAATTTCGGTAAAGCGGAATATTTTGGGCGGGCCGGATTGACAGGAGGCGACACAGGCGCGGTCGCGTAGCCCGGGTCACGGGACAGCTACGACCCGAAATCCCGCGGGCTGAACGATAGGTCCATGACCTTCCATTCCCCGTACAGATTGGCGGGCAGCATCTTGTACGGCTGGCAGTTCTGAACCGCGCTCATGGCGGACTTCACGAGCGCCACCCCTTTCGCCGACGGCGGGGCCTCGATCAGGATCGGCTCACGCGCAAGCGTGCCGTCGGTCGCGAACACCGTGCGCAGCTTGATGTGAACGTTGTCGGCCGGGCTTAGTCCGGCGGGCAACTTCGCACAGCTCCGCAAATGGCGGCGCAGCTCGGCGATGATCTCGGGCGGCAGCTTGGCCGCGATCGAATCCTTGGCATCGCCGCCGTCATCCTTGGGAGCGTCTTTCGGCAATTGCAGCGGCAATTCTGGCGGCAGGCCCAGCATGACGCCGTATTTGACGGTGACGTCAGGCTGCGGCGCCTGATAGGCCGGCGGCGGTGCAGCCTGTGGCGGCGGTTGCTGTGCCGGTTGCGGCGTCGGCTGGGACTGGGGTTGCGGCTGCGCGTTGGCCTCGCGCGGCTTCTGCGCAGGCTGCTCGTGCGGTGGCTGCGCGGGCGTTTGCGGTTCGGGCGAAGGCTGCGGCGATGGCGCCTGCTGCTTGGCCGCTGGCTTCGGCGCCGTTTCCGCCTTGTCCTTGTCGGTGAAATCCAGCTTCGGCAGCTTCAGGTCGGGCTCCGGCGGCTTGTCTTTCGCATCTTCCTTGGCCTTCTCCTCCGCCTTCGCTTCCACCTTTTCTTGGGCCTTGGCCTCCTCCTGTTTCACCTGCTCCGGCGTGACGATGTCCACCGCGACGGTCTCGGGCGGCTGGCTGCGAAACGGATGGACTTCGCTGATCAGGATGATCAGCATCACCAGCGTCAGATGCGCGATCGCCGACGCAGCAACGTCCGTCCGTATGATTGACCGCAGTTCCATTGCCTGATCTTGGATTGCCGCCCTGCTGTTAGCATACCGCGGTCTCCCCTCAATCCCATTTCGGAGCGAAGCCGAAATCGGTGAGCCGGCCCTTGGGGTTGGCGAGTGCGGCGATCCGGCTCATCTCGTCCTCCGACAGCTCGAAATCGAAGATCTCGATGTTCTCAGACAAGCGCTCGATACGCGAGGTGCGCGGGATCGCAGCGACATTCTGCTGCACCAGCCAGCGCAGGCAGACCTGCGCCGGCGTCTTGCGATGGGTGCGTCCGATCTCGACCAGCGTCTGATCAGTCTTGATGCGTCCCCTGGCGATCGGGCTGTAGGCGACGAGTGCAAGGCCATGCTGGTCGCAGGCCGCCCTCACCTTCGCCTGGTCGAGATAAGGGTGGTATTCGACCTGGTTGCAGACGAGCGGCTCCGGCGAAGCCGCGACCGCCTGCTCGATCAGCGCCACCGTGAAATTGGAAACGCCGATGTGGCGGGTCAGGCCCATCGTCTTGGCATGCGACAGCGCGCCGAGCGTCTCCGCCAGCGGGACATGGGGATTGGGCCAGTGCAGCAGCAACAGGTCGACCGAGGGAAGCCGCAGGCGCGCCAGGCTCTCCTTGACCGAGCGCTCGAGATCGTGGGGCGCGAAATGGTTGGTCCAGACCTTGGTGGTAAGGAAGACGTCGTCACGGCGCACGCCCGAGGCGCGCAAGCCGTCGCCGACCTCGCGTTCATTGTCGTAGGCCTGCGCGGTGTCGATGTGGCGATAGCCGAGCCGCAGCGCCTGCTCGACCACGCGCGCGGCGGGCCTTCCGCTCAGCTCCCAGGTCCCGAGCCCGATCGCCGGAATTCTTGCGCCATTGGCCTCGACGAACAGCATGAGGAGTCCTCTTCCGTTGCGGCAGCCCCAAACGTCATCAGGCGACATTATGGACCCGGCCCATGACCCTGCCAACGCAGACCGCGGCAGCCCGGCGGGATATTTGGCGCAATGCTAACGGGAGGTTCGTGTCAGGGCTGGTCGGTACGCCCTGACGTCAGGCTTTGGCGAGCGCCTGGAACACCGTCTCGGGGGCGTGCGCGATCACCGCGAGCAGCGCGCGGGCCGGTCCCCGCGGAGCACGCTTGCCCTGCTCCCAGTTCCGGATGGTCTCGACGGGAACGCCGAGCTTGGCGGCGAACTCCATCTGGGTCAGGCAGGCGCGGCGGCGCAAATCGCGCACCGCGAGCGAAGAGGTATCAACCGGCGCGGCATTGGCCGTTGGCTGGACCGGAAATTCCTGCCCATCCCGCAATTCGACGATCCGTCCGTCCGCCTTTAGCCGCAACCGCATGCCCATTCCCCCACGCACAGGCGATGATGCGGCAGGTCGCTTAAAGTCGGATTAAAGATAGTGGGCCGTAGCCCAGCCCAACCCTGTCATTGCGAGGAGCTCTTGCGACGACGCAGTCCCCTCCACAGCGGCAGCCTGGATTGCTTCGCGGAGCCTGTCATCGGGCCGCGCTTCGCGCGGACCCGTTGGCTCGCAATGACGTGGAGAGAACGCGGCGTCCCAACTCGCCCTATCTCAACCCGAACCAGAGCGTCGCAATCCCGAGGAAGGAGAAGAAGCCGACGACGTCGGTCACGGTGGTGACGAAGGTGCCGGAGGCCACCGCCGGATCGGCCCTGACCCGTTCGAGCGCCATCGGGATCAGGATGCCGCCGAGCGCGCCAGCGACGAGGTTGCAGATGATCGCGAGCCCAATGACGATGCCGAGGCCGGGAATCTTGAACCAGGCCACCGCCGCGATCCCCGTGATCACCGCGAAGGCGAGCCCATTGACGAGGCCGACCAGCGCCTCGCGCATCACCACGCGCCAGGCATTGGAGGAGCCGAGCTCGCGCGTCGCCAGCGCCCTCACCGCCACCGTCATGGTCTGGGTGGCGGCATTGCCGCCCTGGCTCGCCACGATCGGCGCCAGCACTGCGAGCGCGACCATCTTCTCGAGCTGGCCCTCGAACAGGCCGAGCACGGAGGACGCCAGGAAGGCGGTGGCGAGATTGACCAACAGCCAGTTGAAGCGGCCGCGCGCGATGGTCAGGAAGGTATCCGACAGCTCTTCGTCGCTGGTGACGCCGCCGAGCGCCTTGAGGTCCTCGTCCGCCTCCTCCTCGATCACGTCGACGACGTCGTCGACGGTGATGACGCCGACCAGGCGGTCCTGGGTGTCGAGCACGGGCGCGGCGACGAGATTGTACTTGCCGAACATGCGTGCGACCTCTTCCTGGTCCTCCAGGACGGAGACGCGGCGGCGATCCTCGTCGGTCAGCTCGGTCAGCGCGACCGGCCGGCGCGCGCGCAACAGCACGTCGAGGGGGACGGCGCCCTGCCAGTGCTGGTCCTTGTCGACGACGTAGATCTCGTAGAAGCGATCAGGCAGATCCGGCGTCTCGCGCATGTAGTCGATCGCCTGGCCGACGGTAAAATCCTGGGGCACGGCGATGAACTCGGTCTGCATGCGGCGGCCGGCGGAATTCTCCGGGTACAGCAGGCTGCGCTCGAGCGCGACGCGTTCTTTCAGCGGCAGCTTCTCGAGAATCTCCTCCTGCTCGGCCTGGTCGAGGGTCTCCAGCAGCTCGACGGCGTCGTCGGATTCGAGCTCGCGGACGCCCTCGGCGACGGTCTCCGGCGGCAGTTCCTCCAGAATCTCCTCGCGGACGGCCTCGTCGACCTCGTTCAGCGCGGAGAAGTCGAAGTCGCGCCCGGTCAGCTCGACCAGGCGGACGCGGTCGTCGGGCTCCAGGGCGCCGATCAGGTCGCCGAGATCGGCCTCGTGCAGCTCGGCGACGCAGGCGCGCAGCAAGGCACTGTCGCCAGCCTCGATCGCACGCGCGATCTCCTCGACGAATTCGTGACGAATTTCGCCGTCTTCATTGCGCATCGGCACGTGGTCGAGTACCGAATCCGCGACGGGGGCGGCAACGTCCAGATGTTCATCCATGGCGCGCCTCGCCGTTTGACAGGTTGGAACGGGTGGTGTGAGCTGATTGTTCAGGCAATACCCACAAGGCAAAGCCAAGCGCAATGACAAAGATGCTGCGACTGAGGTGGACCTCGACCATGGCGGGCGCGCTCGCCGCGACCGTCATCAGCAACGTCGCGGCGGAGGCCGCCGAGTGCCCGCGCAAGGACGCGCTCGGCACCTCGCGCGTCATCAGCGTCGACCCCAAGACCTATCCGCGCGTCGGCCTGAAGAGCTTTCCGCAGACGCTGCCGCTGGCCGATCACGAGGTCGTGCTGACCTTCGACGACGGGCCGAACCCGCCGACGACGCCGAAGGTGCTGGCGGCGCTGGCGCAGGAATGCGTGCGAGCGACCTTTTTCCTGATCGGCCAGCACGCCTCCGAGCATCCCGACATGGTCAAACGCATCGCCCGCGAGGGCCACACCGTCGGGCATCACTCCTACTCGCATCCGCTCATGGCGCATATTCCGTTCGAGAAGGCCACGGCCGACATCGACCGGGGCATTGCCGCAGACGAGATGGCGCTGCGCGGAACCTCGACGACGACGCCCTCGACGCCGTTCTTCCGCTTCCCCTATTTCGAGTCGACACCAGCGCAGCTCGATCTGCTCCAGTCGCGCGGCATCGTGGTGTTCGGGGCCGATCTATGGGCCAGCGACTGGGAGGAGATGACGCCGGAGCAGCAATTGAAACTCGTCACCGAACGCCTCGCCGCGAGCGGCAAAGGCATCATCCTCTTCCACGACAACAAGGCGCGCACGGCCGCAATGATGCCGGCCTTCCTGCGATATTTGCGCGAGAACGGCTACCGGATCGTCCACATCGTACCGCCCGGCACGTCACAGAAGAATGCCGACGCGCGCTGATGCCGGAATGTCACGCCGGCGCAAAATGGGGTGATTTGGGCCCTATTAACACTCTGTTCATGCTACCCCCTGCAAATGGACGGGGACTTCATACCGGGAAGGGCTCGTGGCGCCTGAACCGTTTCCGGATGTCTCCGACCTACTATGGCGGCAATCGCGCATGAGGGCAGACCGGGTTCATGATCGGAAGTAGCGTTGTTTTGCGGACGCGATCGTGGATCGTCCTTTGCCTCGGCGGATTCCTTGGATTGTCGACCATCGGATCGCCGGCGGCGCGTGCGGCCGACTGTCCGGGCCATCCGGACGCGCTCGGGACGTCCCGCACCCTGGTGGTCGATCCGCGCGAGCATCCGCTGATCGGCACCATGCAGTACCGCGAGACGCTGCCGTTGAAGGACCACGAGGTCGTCCTGACCTTCGACGACGGTCCGCTGCCGAAATATTCCAACCAGGTTCTCAAGATCCTTGACGACGAGTGCATCAAGGCGACCTTCTTCATCATCGGCAGCCAGGCCAAGGCCAATCCCGAAGGCGTGCGCAAGCTGGTGGCGGCGGGTCACACCGTCGGCACCCACAGCATGAACCATCCGCTGACCTTCGACCGGATGCCGGCCGAGAAATTCGAGGCCGAGATCAACGGCGGTATCGAGTGGACCTCGGCCGCGATGACCGATCCGTCCAAGCTGGCGCCGTTCTTCCGCATTCCCGGCCTGATGCGCGCCGAAGGCGTCGAGCACCATCTGAACTCGCGCGGCATCCAGGTGTGGAGCGCCGACTTCCCGGCCGACGATTGGCGCCACGTGTCGTCCGACCGCGTCTATCAGCTCGCGATCCAGCGGCTGGAGGCCAAGGGCAAGGGCATTTTGCTGCTGCACGACATCCAGGCCCGCACCGTGGCGGCGCTGCCGAAGATCATCCGCGACCTCAAGGCGCGCGGCTATCGCATCGTGCATGTGGTACCGGCGACCGCCGACCGGCCGGCGACGCCGACCACGCCGGTCGAATGGCTGCTGCATCCGCCGAGCGAGACCGTGCCGATCGCGCGCTGGCCGGCTGTCCCGCACTTCGTGTTCACCGAGACGCGGACGCTTCCGGCGCCCTCGCTCGCCGACCTCAACGCGCAGGCCGAGCATCAGTCGCTGCTGCCGCGCCGGGCCAAGGGGCAGATCGATCTCGCATCCACCCTGCCCGTGCCCGGCCGCGCCCTGTTTGCAATCCCGGAAGGCTCGGTCGAGGTGTTGCTGTCGACGACGCTGTCGCGGCGTGCCGCGACGCGGATGGCGATGGCGGCCGAGGCGCCGCAGGCAGCCAAGGGCAAGGTCGCACGGGGCAAGACAGCCAGGCCCCAGGCCCGCCACGCCGCGCATGCGGCACCGGCCGCGCCCAAGCATGCCGCGCAGGTCAAGAGCGGTACGCCGCGCCCGACCCGCGTCGCCAGCCTGAAGAAGCGCGCTTAGCCCCTACTGCCGCAGGATGGCGGCAACGCAGAGCAGCACGATCAGCGCCAGGAAGAATAGGTCCATGTAGGACTTGAGCTCGCCGTCGCGCCGCAGCCGCGCGACGTCGACGACGATCTGCTTGCGCGCGTTCGTTCCTCCGGAGCCGTCATTGATCGGGCCCTGGAGGCGCTTCGTCTCGGCTTCCAGCCTCTCGACCTTCTGGAAGAAGTAGAACGCGCGCAGCGTCGAGACGGCGCGCATGGCGGCATAGACCAGCACCAGGATCGCAAGGATCGCCCGGTTCGGATATTTCTCCATGAAGTTCAGGCTGAAATAGACCACCGCCATGAACGCGAAGTTGGTGAAGAAGCGGTAGACGAAGCTGAGAAAGACCATGCTGGTTCGAGCCTTGAGCGGGCGCAACCGGGATCGTGTTGCGAAATTCGGGGTGCGGAGGAACCAGACCGGCAGGGCCGGCCGGATGCCCATTGCGGCCCCGGTCTATGCCAACTTTGTTTCAACAAAGATACAGCAAGTCGCCGCCTTTTAGCCACACGCGGCCACAATGCAAGCCATCGCCCTGCCCGCGCAGCGCGCCCGCAACGGCTCATTGGCGGTTTGACGGAAGTCACGATAGACTTGGCCATAGACTTGGCCGTGCCGCCATATCCGGGGTCTTGCCGATGCCGAAGAAGGGAATCACCGGCCACGACGATTGGGTTCTGACCGAGGCTCTCGCGACCGCTCTGGTCGCGCTGGAGCAGCTCGAACCGAAGCACCAGCCGAACGCGCATATGGAGGACATCCGCAAGCTGCTCGCGAACGGCAAGGAGCCGGCGGCGGTGAGCTTGCACCTCGCCCAGGCCAAGTGCCGCCTGTTTCCCGACCTCGACCCGCTGGAGATCTACCGGGAATACGGTATCGGCGAGGAATACGGCTGAGGCGATGGCTCAAGGCCCGCCCGCGACTGATCCGGCGATCACCATGACCAGCGCGCCGAGGTCTATTCTGCCGTTGACGGTCAGCTCTTCCGAGCCTCTCGCATCCTTGGCGCCCTCGATCTTGAGCGCCTGCGGCCGGTTGGCGGCCTGGCGCTGCAGCTCGCCGATGATGGCGTCCTTGAGTTTCTCTTCCAGCATGGGCTTCGTCCTTCACGCCGCCATTGCGCGGCAGGATTGGGCGCAGGAGCGGCACATCGCGACGCATTCGTCCATGCCGCCGACCCGCTCGCAATCCTCGGCGCATTCGGTGCAGATTTCGGCGCATTCGCCGCACGTGTGCTTGTGATGCGGCGTGTTGATCAGCATGAAATGCGCCGCCGTCCGGCACATTTCGGCGCAGGCCGTCATCAGGCGGAAGTGTTTTGGCTCGACGTGCTTGCCGCCGGTCTCGAGGCAATGGTTCATCGCCGTGCCGAGGCATGTCTGGTAGCAGCTCATGCAGAGCCCGATGCAGCGGGTCATGTCTTCGGATTGGGTCATCCGTTCTCTCCATCGCGCGCCCCGCTCCGCTCGACCAAAGCGGGGCGGCACGCTTCGTTCCAGGTTCCGGTTGATTGTCCGGCGCGGCTGCGTCACGCCAGACGGCGCGGCAGGCTGTTGTGGATCGTGCAGGCGGCAATCGCGGCGTGACCGAACGCGACCGAAATCTGGTGCAGATCGGTGACGATGTCGCCGATGCCGTAGAGCCCATCAATCGACGTGCGCTGATGGTCGTCGACCTTCAGATAACCCTCCTCCGTATGTTCGGCGCCCAGCGACATCGCGAGCTGCGATCGTACCTGCGCGCCCATTGCGGGATAGATCATGTCGAGTTGGACGGTCCGGCCGTCCGCAAGGACCGCCTGGACGCCGCCGTCTCGCCGCGTCAAGTTGAGATCGGGCGCGAACAGGAATCCGACTCCCGCCTCGGACAGTTCCGAGGTTGCGGCCTCTCTGTCATCCGGGCCGGTTGCGAGCAGCGTCACGTCGCGCGAATAGCCGCGCAGGAAGAGCGCCTTGCCGGCAGCGCGTTGCAGCGGGCCGACAACGCCGATGCGGCGGTCAGCAGCTTCGAAGGCGTCGCAGACGGGACAGTAGCGCAGCAGCCCCTCACCAACTGCCGCGCGCCATTCGGCGAATGGCGGATGGGTGTCGACGATGCCGCAGGCGAGAACGACGGTGGCGGCCTGATGCGCGCGACCGTTCCAGATCGCTTCAAAGCCATGGTCGTGCGGCCGCAATGCGGTGACCTCGGTCGCCACCCGCTTGACGGCGAGCTCATCCAATTGCGCCGACATGCGTGCAATCAATTCCGTGCCGGGCACGCCATGGACGAAGCCCGGGACGTTGTGACTGCGCGGGATCAAGGCGGCGCGGCTCGCGCCGGCGTCCACGACGCAGACGTTGCGGCGAAAGCGCGCCAGATAGATCGCGGCCATCAGTCCGGCGGGGCCGCCGCCGACGATCAGGCAATCGAGCGGCGGCGCGCCGGTCATTTGGGGTTCGGGTCCGCAAGACCGGCGCCGGGCTCCTGAAGACGCCCGCTTCTCGCCAGCCGGACTGCATGGCCCAGCGCGCGCGCCGCATTCTGCACCTGCTGCTGGAATTCCCTGTTCTCGTCGAGCTCGTGATGCGAGGTGGCATACGGCTCCCCGTAGCCGACATAGCCGTCGAGTTCCGCGAAGCGCCCCGCCGAGATCAGCTGCATGTCGGTCAGCCAGTCCGACAAGGTGCGACGCACGCCCTCGGCACCGACGGCATCGCCGTGCACGACGAGGCCGAAATGACGGCCCGCGAGATGGCGCGGATAAGGCCAGCCCTTCAGCTCCAACGCCTTGGCTTCAGCGGCGTTCTTGCCATGCGTCGAGGTCGGATCGGGATTGCCGCCGTCGGCGCAGACCATCCGATCCATCATCGCCTTGAGGCCGGCGGGCACGTGATACCAGTTCACCGGCGTTACGATCAGGATGCCCCGGGCGGCGACCCAGAGCGGATAGATGTCGTTCATCCAGTCGTGGGTCTGGCCCAGCGAGTAGTTGGGATAACAGCTGCACGGCCAGTGGCAGAGCGGCATGGCGGTGCCGACGCAGGTCTTGCACGGATGGATCGCCTTGCCGAACTCCGAGACAAGGCGCGACAGATCGAGGATATCGACGGCGAACCCCATCTCGGTGAAGACAGGCTCGGCCAGCTTGACCAGGCGCCAGGGCTTGGACATCTCGCCCGGACAGGTGTGCTCGCTGCGGGCCGCGCCGTTGATGACAAGGATGCGCGGCGGCTCGCTCGCATCGTCGTGCCGTCGTTGCGCGTCCAGGATTTTTGCACGCGCATCGAGCCAGTCGATGGCGATGTCGTAGTCGGGATCGGAAAAACCTGCGCCCGCCTTCCGCGTCAACGGCGCCTTGCGCGAGTGGCTGTAGGCGTCCCAGGCTGCACCGGTGATGACATCGAGCTCGCGCTGCAGCGGGGCAAAGGCGGGATCGACGAACTGGCTCCTGTACCGCCGCTCGAACTCTTCGCGCGACAGCTTGACGGGCGGCATGCCTTTGCGAATTTCGGTGTCCGTCATGCTGGCTCCCGGCGAAGTCGGTATGGTCCGACCAACCCAGGGCGCAGCGCGCGGTTCCTTCCGTTAACTCCGAAGCACGTCCTGCGCCACGTCGAATTTCGCGATGCGCTGATCGAGCCGCCACAGCTCGATGCGGTGCACCAGCACGAGCCCGGCGGCTTCGCGCTTGGCCTGCTCGTCGTTGTCGCAGACGAGGTTGATGCATCCGAACACGTGCCCGTCCGGATCGATCTGGAACGCGCGGTAGTGCTTGAAGCTTCCCATTATGGTTGTCCTCGCCTTGGATAGACGGGTACGCTCAGCCACTCCGTCAGGTTCGAGGTCACTTCGTTCTGCTTGGCACGCCGCAGCAGCATCTCCCGCTCCTTGCCGGGCGGCAGGCTGCGGGCGCGCTCGCGGGCGCTTTCAGCGAATGTCGTGAGCCGCTCCTGGAGCGACTGGGTCTGTTTCCTGCGGTTACGTTTGGCGGTCATCTGACTTTCACACGGGATTTTTAGTGAGGGAAGTGGGCCCCGGCGGGGGGATTGGGCGCCGGGGCCCAAGTTGTTGTCACTCAGTCGCTTGCCGGTTGGGGCGGCCCAGCCCGGCAACGTTGATAGCTTCCGCTGCGAGAACCGGTTCCAGCATTTCAATAAGTTAACGCTGCGCGATTTTAAGCCGGCCACCACACGTCCTGACTGCGGCGGAACCGAAATGCTGATTCGTGTGTTCAACAGCGACTTGAAGGAGGAGTCATCATGGCAAGAGCAGCATGGAAACGGCCGGGCTCACCGATCGGCCGCAAGGGACCGCGCAAGGCCAATCCCGCGTACAAGCGCCGCGCACGTCAGCCGTGGACGCCTGCGGATGTGAGCAAGCTGAAGCAGCTCGCCAAGGGCAACACGCCAACCGGCGTGATGAGCATCAAGCTGCAGCGCCCGGTCGCAGCCATTCGCAGCAAGGCGCAGCGCGAAGGAATTTCGCTGCGCCCCGCGAACCGTTCACCCTACAACCGGCGAACCAAAGCCGCGAAGCGGCGTTGACGGAAGGCACCGCCGGGTGACAACCGGACACAACGGGGACGATGGACGTGGCGCTCATTTTTCCGGTTTCTGCCCACGACACCAGCGCATCGGTACGCGCCGACATCTAACCCGTTCCCGGCGCGTGCCGCCTGCTCGCTTTACGGCCGCTGAGCTTAGTCCGGCGGCTGCAGGCCCGGCGAGCGCAGCCACTCGCTCATCTGGGACCCGGTTTCCGCCTGGCGTGCCTTGCGCAACACCTCATCACGCATTGCACCGGGAGGAAGCGAACTCGCTTGTTTCCGCAACCGTTCCGCCTCCGCCGCGAGCCGGATTTCCAGAGAATCTCTTTGCTTGAACCGTTGTCGCGTCGTCATCAGGCGTCTCCTGGTGCATGAGGCCGAGCGCGCCGTTGCGTTCTGACGTTGATGGGTGCCTGGCTGCACAAATTGGCAGATGATCAACGTTCCAGCAGCGGCACGGTTGCGCGCTTCTGCGGAAAAACGGACTATGGTTCCTCGTTGTCCCGACGCGCCCTGATCTCGGAGCGAAGCATGGCGCTGTCCATGATGGCCAGACGCAAATCGTTTACGGTCTCGCCATAG
Source organism: Bradyrhizobium guangxiense (assembly GCF_004114915.1). Classification (NCBI taxonomy): domain Bacteria; kingdom Pseudomonadati; phylum Pseudomonadota; class Alphaproteobacteria; order Hyphomicrobiales; family Nitrobacteraceae; genus Bradyrhizobium; species Bradyrhizobium guangxiense. The sequence goes on from NZ_CP022219.1 coordinate 3,832,695, forward strand.
TAACCCGCAAGCCGTCTATGCTGCTCCCGAAGGGCGCGACTTTCCTCGATAGCGCGTGTGGCGCGGGCAAACAGGGCGTCAGGCATCCGCCATGATGCCTCAAAGCTCACGAGCGGTCTCTTGCATAGGTTACTCAAATCGAGCCAATCGCTCAAAAAGCTTCTCTGACTAACCTGGATCAAGTGTTCACAACCTTTGCGACCCCCTCTTCAACCGAGAGCCGGGAGGGCCGGACTTGTAAATTTGGCAGACCTCCCGTTTCCGCTGGCCGAAACGCCGCGGCCAGTCTATGGTCGGTTCATCACCGGCTGAGGCTCTGCCCGTAGGCGCTGGTGGCTGAGAGACCGTTCGCGCTCCCGCCTGCCAAACAGGGGAGCGCCTTATGGCGAAGCAAACTCATTATCCATTGCAGTCGGATGCGAAGCACCTGGAGCAGGTTCGCGACGCCATGCGCGAGTCGCGGAAAGCCCTGGATCTCCCCCTGCCGGATACGTTTCTCGGCCGACGAACTCACGAACCTTTTCCAAGTGAACAAGATGACGATTTGCCGGACGAGCAGCCTCGCAAACCGTGATGATCGCGAGCGGCGAGCTCCCGCTCGGACCTGACGTTCCCGAGAGCGTGAGCGAGGCAAGCGCGGACCTCACCGCGTCGCTTCAGCTCCTCGATACATCTGCAGATAGCTCGGAGAGTATAGCGCCGCCTCCCTGAGCGCGCCCAAATCGTTGATGATCAACGTCCGATCGCGCAGCACGATCAGGCCGGACGCACGAAGCTCCTGAACAGTTCGATTGAGATGGACGACGGAAAGGCCGGTGGCGTCGGCAAGGTCCATCTGCGTCACCGGCATGCTGCAGGAATTGCCGTCCACCAATCCGACAGGGCGAAGCCGCTCGACAATCTCGCAGAGCAAATGCGCCACACGCTCCAGGGCCGTGCGGCGGCCAAGATTGATCGCCCATTCGCGCTGGACGGCGTTGTTGACGAGGGTCTCGCACAAGAACGCCTCGGCGAGCGAGCGGTCCCCCGCCACCAGGGTTTCGAAACGTGCGCGCTTGATTTCGGAATAGACGACCGGCGTCAGCGTCGCGATGGAATGATCCATCACCGGAAGCAAGAAGGCATGCGCGTCGCAGCTCTCGCCCGGAAAGACAAAATTGACGATCTGGCGCCGTCCATCCTCGAGCGTCTTGTAGCGGCAGAGCCAGCCCGACAGCACGAAACGGACGCTATCGACGGGATCGCCTTCAGAGATGAGGTCCTCGCCGGCTCCGGCGCGCTGGAGCCCTTCGAGCATCGCATATTCGAGCGACGTGCGGCCCTCCGCGGATAGCGGCCTCAGCGCATTCAGCCGGCGAATGGCCGGCTCCACCAGGCTGCGATCGGACATCGACAACGGCATCAGCCAGCCACCACCGGTGTGTGGAACGCGCGCTTACTGAGCGGGATCGTGATGGTGCATTGCAGACCCGCCGGGTCGAAAGCCAGCGTAGTGTGCCCCTTGAACTCAAATGCGAGTGTACGCTCCAGGAGTTCCGTCCCAAAACCCTTTTTCGGCGGCGGCTTGACCTGCGGTCCCCCGCGCTCGCGCCATTCGAACACCAGCTCCGCCGGCTGCGTGCTTTCGTCGACGCGCCAGCTGATTTCAATGCGCCCGCCCGGCTGACTCAGGGCGCCATATTTCAACGCATTGGTCGCAAGCTCGTGGATCGCGAGCGCAAAGGTCTCGGCGGCCTTGGGCTGGAAGCGAACAGTCGGGCCGATGACCCTCATCTGCTCACCTTCGCGGGCGTTGTAGGCCAGCAGCTCCTCGACCACGAGATATTCGAGGTCGACGCCGCCTTCGGGATCGCGGGTCACCAGCGCCTGGGTGCGGGCAAAGGCGTTGAGGCGGCCATCGAGATGGGCGGCATACTCCTCGACCGTGGAACTCGATTCCGCCGAGCGGCGTGCGATCGAGCGCACCACGCTGATGGTGTTGCGGACGCGGTGCTGGAGCTCGGCCAGCAGCAGGCGCTGCCGCTCCTCGGCGCGGGTGATCGCCGTGACGTCGATGAAGGTGATGACGACGCCGGCGATGAAGTTGTCGATGCTGCGATAAGGCAGGATGCGCACGATGTAGCGCGTGCCGCTGTCCGGCGCGCTCAGCTCGCGCTCGACGCTGGCGAGCGTGCGCAGCACGCGGCGCACGTCCTCATAGAGCTCCTCGATGGGGACGCGAGCCTTGATGTGGGCGATCGGCCGGCCAGTGTCAGTCTCGACGAGATGCAGGATTTGCGTGATCGCAGGCGTGAAGTTCATCACGCGCAGGTCATTGTCGAGGAAGATGGTGGCGATCTGCGTGCTCTCCAGGAAATTCTTGAGGTCGCTGGTGGCGCGCGTCAATTCCTGCACCCGGTGCGCCAGCTCGCCGTTGACCGTGGTCAGCTCCTCGTTCACGGACTGCAACTCCTCGCGAGAGGTTTCCAGCTCCTCATTGGCCGATTGCAGCTCCTCGTTGAGAGACTGGTATTCCTCGTTGGAGGATTTCAGCTCCTCATTGGTGCTCTCGAGCTCCTCGATGGTGGCCTGGAGACGCTCGCGCGTGGCGCGCAGATCGCTTTCGAGGCGCTCGACGTGTTCGGTGCGCACCAGTGCGTTGGGGTTGTTGTGGTTCGCCTCGATCGCGTGGACGGGGCCGTCCTTGAAAAGCACGACGAAATTGCGATGGCCACCGGCGTTTTCCTGGATTGGCTCGACGGCGATGTCGACGAGGACGCGGTGGCCGTTGACCCCGAGCTGCACTTGCTCGGCATGAGCCGGCTCATTGGTTTCCGCGGCACGGCTGAGCACGGTGCGCAATTCAAGCCGGAGATCGCGATGCACGAGCTGAAGCAGATCGAGCGTAGCGGTGCCCGCCATCGGCTCGATGTAGCGGCCGGTTCGCCCGGAGAAGTGCAGGATCTGGAAATTCTCGTCGGTGATGACATAGGCCGGCGCATAGCGCTCCGCGATGCGCTGTGCGCGCCGCTCCAATCCGACGTCGGGTCCGAACGAGCGCACCGGCGGCACTTCGACCGGCACCCTGCCCGCCGTGGCCGTGATCGGAAATTCCGGCGGCAGCCGCGTTCCGGTTTCAAGCTTCTTGAAGATGCGTGCGCGGCGATCGACCGGCGCAAACAGCTTCGGGTGACGCGTCACGTTCTCGGAATTGCCAAGAAAGAGATAGCGCTCCGGCAACAGCGCAAAATGGAACAGCGGGATGACCCGGTTCTGCAATTCTGCATTAAGGTAGATCAGAAGATTGCGGCAGGAGACGAGGTCGAGCTTGGAGAACGGCGCATCTTTGATGACATTGTGCTGCGAGAAGATGCACATCTCGCGCAGCTCCTTGACCACGCAATAGGTGTCGCCTTCGCGCACGAACCAGCGCGCCAGGCGCTCGCTGGTCATGTCCGCTTCGATACTGGTGCGGTAGCGCCCGACGCGCGCAGTCGCGAGCGCCCGTCCGTCGATGTCGGTGGCGAAGATCTGCACCTGCGGCACGGAATCCATCCGTGCCATGTGTTCGCGCAGGAGAATGCCGATCGAATAGGCCTCCTCACCGGTGGCGCAGCCCAGCACCCAGACGCGCACCTGCTGCCCAGCGCCCTTGTTCTCGAAGATCTTCGGAATGACGTGGTTTTCCAGCACCTCGAATTCGCGCTTGTCGCGGAAGAATTCGGTGACGCCGATCAGGAGGTCGTTGAAGAGATGCTGGGCCTCGTCCTTGTCGTTGCGCAGGAATTCGACATAGGCCGGGATCTCGTCGATCCGGACCACCTGCATCCGCCGCTGCACCCGGCGTAGAAAGGTGTTCTGCTTGTAACCGTGGAAATCGTTGCCGGTCTTGTTGCGCAGGATGTCGGCGATGCGCGACAGCGAAGTTGCCGCCGCGGCCAGAACCTCGTCGAAGCCCTGCTTCTCCTCCAGGCGCCTGAGATGACGGGCGTAGACCTGGATGTGCTCGGGAATGTCCTCGGGCTGCAGCACGTAGTCGGCGATGGCGGCAGGCGTGTTGCCATCGACCAGATGCTCGGCCTCGTCGGTGCCGGCGTTCTTTTCGGCGATGGCGAGACCGCCGTGGTCCTTCAGCGTCGCGGTGCCGAGCGTGCCGTCGCCGCCGGTGCCGGCGAGAATGACGCCGATGGACTGCTCGGCGCGTTCCTCAGCCAGCGACACGAGGAAGCTGTCGATGGTGGCGCGCTCCCCGGGGGCCTGCTCGGCCTTGCGGATCGCGAAGCGGCCGCCCTGGATCGTGGTGATCATCGCCGGCGGGCACAGATAGATCGTGCCACCCTCGATCGCATGGCCGTCACGGATGTCGGCGACCTTGCCGCCATTGGATCCCTGCACGATGCCGCGCAGCCGCGGCTCGTCAAAGGCTTCATGATGCTGAAGCGCCAGCACGATGGCCTGGTCGGCCCCGACGGTCAGCTTGGCAAAGAAGCGCTCGATACTGTCCAGGGCTCCAGGCGATGCGCCGACGCCGATGATCAGCGGGACCTTGCTATGGCGCTCTCCATCGACCGGCTGGTCGCCGATTTCATTCATGGCTTTGGTCGCTCTCTTTCGCTGACCGGGACGAACAGGGGCCCGGCTCCTGCAAATAGCAGAAATCGATATAATCCAAACAGATCAAAGGCGAAAATGTCCCGAAGCTCCGTTCGATTCCCGGTCCGAGTGCCGTCGGGCCCGGCGGAAAAAGTCCATACTGGGCCGGGAGGCCAGGAACCCGATGCAGATGCGTGACGAACTCGCGGAGCTGATCGACCGGGCCGAGGACGCCATCGCAACAGCCGACCGGCTTGTCGACGAGAACGTCAGTTGGCGGCGCAGCACGAGGCGGCAGCTCGACCAGACTATCGAACTCGGCACAGAGTTCAGGAAGCTCGCCGTCAGCCGGCTTCCGGCGATCTCGTCTCGACATCCTGCCGAAGATAATTGACGCGCTGCTCAATCAGGACGCGATGGTGCTCCCATTCGATCAGGGTTTGCTTGAGCAGATCGACCAGCCGTTGCGCCTGGCGCGTATCTTGGCCGCCCGCCATCAGCTCGCGTACGCGATCCTCCTGATCGCGGATGCGCCGCCAGCCGTCATCGATGCCCTGATCGGCCTTCTCCAGCAGGCGCTGTTCCGCATTGAGCTGCTCAGCGCGTTCGGCAAGGGACATAGCCATGACGGAGCCTCAAGCCTCCCGCTTGCGAGCCGGAGGAGGATCGAGCGACTTTAGCACGACACGCCGGATCATGTCGGCATATTCGCGATATTCGACCGCACGTGCTTCATACATCTGAGCGACTGCTGAGCGGCCGCTGCGCCGGCCATCGGCGGCCATGCGTTGCACCAGCTCCGCCCGCTCCTCGATGATGCGCAGCGCGACCCGCAGGGCTTCATCGACACGCCCTTCCTGCTCCTTGCCAAGAACATCGGCGGTGAAGCCATGGCCGACCTGGCAGCGAAAGCGCATCGGGCGCGAGTCCTTGACCTCCGACAGCCCCCCGCCGCAGGCCGGGCAGGTCAGCGCGACCGGATCGGCCACGGAGATGAGATTGTCGCTGCCGATCCGGTCGCCGGCGGCAATCTCGACCTCGAGCCTGATCTCGGGCGGGATCGGCAGCGCCGCCCCTGCCTCTTCCCGGACGAGGTCGGAGAGCACGTCGCCCATGCGGGCGCCGGGAACACAGAGATCGACGGTGGTCGCCTCCATGGCACGCCGCGGCATCTCATCCGACACGGCGTCCGAGGGATCCTGGACGACGGTCATTCCGCCGCAGCGCTTGATCGCATTGAGACCGGCAGCCCCGTCGGACAGCAGGCCGCTCAGCAGCACTCCGATCACACGCGGGCCATAATGAAGCGCGGCCGACCGGAACAGGGCGTCGATCGCGGGACGGACCATGTTTTCGCGGGGGCCGCGGCCGAGGACGATACGATCTTCCGCGACGAGCAGGTGATGGTCCGGCGCGCCCAGATAGATGTTGCCGGGCTCGATCTTCATGCCGTTCTCGGCCTGACGCACCGGGAGCGGCCCGGCGCTGCTGGCAACGGTCGACAGGATGCCGATGCCCTGGGCCGGAATGTGCAGGACCACGAGGATGGCAGCGGGCAGGTCCGCGGGCAGGCGGCCCAGAATCTGCCTCAACGGCTGGGTGGCTCCGGCCGAGCCGCCAATGACAATGATGTCGCGGTTGCCCATGGAACCCACCTTCGCTTCCATCGTTTTGCACCAAGGCGGCGCCCCGCCCTATGTTCCTATCGGTCCGTACGGCTTGCTGGAGGGATCATGTCCGTGTCACCGACGCCATCCCGTCAACGCGCACCACTGGCGGACCGCCGGGTCCTCGTGGTCGAGGACGAATATTTTCTTGCCGATGACATCGAGAAGGCGCTGCGCGCGCTCGGCGCGGAGATCGCCGGTCCCGTCGGCCACATTGAGGATGCGGTCGAGATGCTGAACAATGGCGGCGCCCTTGATGCCGCGGTGCTCGACGTGAATATTCGCACCGAGCCGATTTTTCCGATCGCCCGTGAGCTCAAGGCGCGCTCCGTGCCCTTCGTGTTCACCACCGGCTACGACACCGTCAGCATCGGGGCAGAGTTCAAGGACGTGCCGCTCTGGGAGAAACCGATCGACATCGTGGCGATGGCGCAGAACGTGGCGAAGCTCGTCGGCGATCGAAGGAAATGATGCGGCGCAGCGTCGCCGTTACCGCGACTTGCAAACCAGTCTTGCAACGCGAGCGACGTCCGATGATCTACACAGCCGATACCATTCTCGACAGGCGATCAAAACAGATGCGCGAAGGCGAGCCAGACGGTCACCGCCAGGCAGAGCAGAACCGCGGCATAAGGTAGCGCGACGCGCAAAACCGCAAGCCCTTCCGCATCAGCTCATCATCATCCAGACAATTGCAGCCATCATCACAAGAAACCCGGTGATGGCGGTTGCGACAAAGGCCTGTTCGATGCGATCCATCGCCATGACAGCCCCCTTCTTTTTCCAGCCCGTACAATTTGACGGGTTCGAGGCCGCGGCGCATTAGGCTATGTGAATCGGCGTTCTGCTTTCTGAGCCGCAGGATGGGCCGGCGCCGCTCCGCGGTGGTTACGGGGGTATCGCGCTACGACTTCGCGGTGCCCGGCTCGGCCATCTTGCGATGTTGCCTGGCCAGCATCTCGTTCGGCGTCACGTTGGCCACGGTGGTCTGGATCTTGTTTTTCAGGCCCGTGACGATATCGGCCTCCCCGCGCAGCATCGCATCGAAGCCGGCCTTGGCCACATCGTAGGCGCCGTCCTTCTTCTCGGTGCCGACCTTGGTGTCCATCATGCCGGCGCGGCGGAAGAACTCGGTCTCGGTGGCGCCCGGCATCAGGCAGGTGACGGTGACGCCGCTGTCGCGCAGCTCCTCGCGCAGCGCGAACGAGAACGAGTCCAGAAACGCCTTGCTGGCGTTATAGGCCGCCTGGAAGCTGCCCGGCGTGAAGCCGGCGATCGAACCCGTGATCAGGATGCGCCCGGACTTGCGCCGCAGCATCTCGTTGCCGGCGCGATGGATCAGATAGAGCGTGCCAGTGATGTTGGTGTCGATCAGATGTCTGATCCTGGTGAAGTCCTGATCCAGGAACGCCTTGCCAAGGCCGACGCCGGCATTGGCGAGCAGCGCGTCGATCGGCCGGTCGCCGACCGCGGCGCAGAGCTTGTCGACGCCTTCGGTGGTGGAAAGATCGGCCTCAACCGGCTCCACGCTGCCGCCGAGCCGGCGCAGATCCACCGCCACCCGTTCGATCTGGGATTCATCGGCGGCGATGACGAGGTTGAATCCTGCCTGGGCACAGCACCGTGCGAGTTCCAGGCCGATGCCGGTGGAAGCGCCGGTGACGACGGCGAGTTGATTGGCAGGCATGGCAGAGGTCCTTGAGTGGGATGATGACGCCTAATCACGCCGCCGCCATCTCGTTCCTATCAGGCGCGCCTGCGAAGAATTGCACGTCGCCTAGCAACCATCGTTCATTCCTGGACTTAAGTGCCAACTGGTTCAGCCGGGAGGACGGAAGATGAAGGCGCTGGTTTGGCACGGCAAGGAGGACATTCGCTGCGACACCGTCACAGACCCTGAGATCCAGGACCCGCGCGACGCCATCATCAAGGTCACCAGCTGCGCGATCTGCGGCTCCGACCTGCACCTGTTTCACAATTTCATTCCCGGCATGCTGCCCGGCGACATCATGGGCCACGAGACCATGGGCGAAGTGGTCGAGGTCGGCTCCGGCGTCGACGGCAAGCTGAAGAAGGGCGACCGCATCGTCGTGCCCTTCACGATCATTTGCGGCGAATGCGACCAGTGCAAGCGCGGCAATTTCTCCGTTTGTGAAACGACCAACCGCAAGCGCCATCTCGCCGACAAGGTGTTCGGACACACTACCGCCGGCCTGTTCGGCTACACGCATCTGACCGGCGGCTATCCCGGCGGCCAGGCCGAATATCTGCGCGTCCCCTTTGCGGACGCCACCCACATCAAGGTGCCATCAGGCATTCCCGACGAGCAATTGCTGTTCCTCAGCGACATCTTCCCGACCGGCTGGCAGGCCGCCGCGCAATGCGACATCGAGCCGACCGACACGGTTGCGATCTGGGGCTGCGGCCCGGTCGGGCAAATGGCAATCCGCAGCGCCATCCTGCTCGGCGCCAATCAGGTGATCGCAATCGACTGCCTGCCCGAGCGGCTGAGCATGGCGGAGGCCGGCGGCGCCACCACCATCAACTTCGAGACCGAGAGCGTGCTGGAGCGGCTCAAGGAGCTGACCGACGGCAAGGGCCCGGAAAAATGCATCGATTGCGTCGGCATGGAATCGCATGTGATGGCCTCGCTGCCCGACACCCTGCTCGACCGCGCCAAGCAGATGGTGATGGCGGAGAGCGACCGGCCCCACGTGCTGCGCGAGATGATCTATGTCTGCCGGCCCGGCGGCATCATTTCGGTACCGGGCGTGTACAGCGGTCTGTCCGACATGCTGCCGATGGGCGCCTTCATGAACAAGGGCCTGACGATGCGGACCGGGCAGACCCACGTCAACCGCTGGACCGACGACCTGCTCCGCCGCATCGAGGATGGCGAGATCGATCCATCCTTCGTCATCACCCACACCGTCCCGCTCGAGCAGGGGCCGGAGATGTACCAGGTGTTTCGCGACAAGCGCGAATCCTGCGTCAAGGTCGTGCTGAAACCCTGAAGGAGCAAGCCATGTTTCACTTCTCCAACATCGTGCGCACCAAGGGCGATCCGAAGATCGTCGAAGGCGGGCCGAGCCTTAAGCGGTCCGCAGATCAGCTCGCCCGTGCGCTCGGCTGGTTCAGCATTGGCCTCGGCGTCGTCGAGCTGTTCGCGCCGCGCCGCGTCACGGAAACGCTTGGCATGGAAGGCCAGGAGACGCTGGTGCGAGCCTTTGGCGTGCGCGAGATCATGGCCGGGATCATGTCGCTGTCGGTCGACAAGAACGCCGGCCTCTGGGCCCGTGTCGGCGGCGACGGCCTCGATGCCGCCGCGCTGCTGTCGGGCCTGACGGCAGACAATCCCAGGAAAGGCAATATCGCGCTGGCGCTGCTGATGGTCGGCGGCATTGCCATGCTCGACTACCGCGCCGCGCAGGACACCAAGCCGCGCCGTCCGCCGCGCGACGCACGGCGCAAGCTCTATCCGACCCGCAGCGGTTTCCCCAAGGGCATCGAGAGCGTCCGAACGGCGGCAAGGCAGATCGCCTCCCACGCTGGGCATAATGAGGTGAAGCAGGGTGATGAGCGTCGAGTCCCGTGACGAAGCAGCGTGGTGGGAATCCGCCATCATCTACGAGATCGCACCGATCTCCTTCCAGGACTCCAATGGCGACGGCAAGGGCGATCTCCCCGGGCTGATATCGCGCATCGACTACCTGAAATGGCTCCGCGTCGACGCCGTCTGGCTGACGCCGATCTACAAGAGCCCGTTCCGCGACCTTGGCTACGACATCTCCGATTATTGCGCGATCGATCCCGCCTTCGGCAGCCTCGGTGATTTCGACCGCCTGCTCGAGGCGCTGCACGGGAACGGCATCCGCCTTGTCTTGGACCTCGTGCCCAATCACACCGCAAATGATCACGCCTGGTTCCTCGAGAGCGCGAGCTCGCGCAACAGCGCCAAGGCCGACTGGTACATCTGGGCCGACGCGGCGGAGAATGGCGGCCCGCCCAACAACTGGCTGAGCCGCTTCGGCGGCAGCGGCTGGGGATGGTGCGAAGCGCGGCGGCAATATTACTATCACTCCTTCCTGGTCGAGCAGCCCGACCTCAACTGGCGCAATCCAGAGGTCCGCGCCGGGATCGCCGATGTGATGCGCTTCTGGCTCGACCGCGGCGTCGACGGCTTCCGCGTCGATGCCAGCGCCGTCCTGATCAAGGACGCGCTGCTGCGCGACAATCCCGCCAATCCCGCTGCCAAGGGCAAGCCGCCGCCGCAGCGACAGACGCCCGTGTTTACCGACGATCGGCCGGAGACGATGGATTGCATCGAATTCATCCGCGAGGTGATCGACGAATACTCGGGCCGGATGCTCTGCGGCGAGGTCCAGGGCAAGACCGACCGCATCGGGCATTTCTACGGCAACGGCAAGCCGCGCCTGCACCTGCCGCTCAATTTTGCGCTGCTCGACACGCCCTGGAACGCCCTGTCGCTGCAGGCGGCGATCGACGCGTACTTCAACGCCATCCCGGAGCAGGCCTGGCCGGTCTGGGTGATCGGCGGCCACGACAAGCAGCGGATCGCCAGCAGGATCGGGCAAGCGCAGATGCGCGTGCTGGCGATGCTGCTGATGACGCTGCGGGGAACGCCTTTCCTCTACATGGGTGACGAGATCGGCCGCAAGCGCGTTCCTATCCCGTCCGATCGCGTTCGCGATCCCTTCGAGAAGCTCGTGCCCGGCTTCGAACTTTGCCGCGATCCCGAGCGTGCGCCGATGCGCTGGGACGATAGTCCCCAAGGTGGCTTCACGACGGGCGATCCGTGGCTGCCGCTGGAGCGCCCCGATGGCGCCGCCAACGTCGCCGCGCAGCAGCGCGACGAGCGTTCGATGCTGATGTTGTTTCGCGCGCTGATGGCACTGCGGCGCGAGCATGCATGTCTGCGCCGGGGCGGCTATGAGCCGCTGCGTGCTCAGAACGATATTCTCGCCTACAAGCGAACCGACGGCGGCAGCGGATTTCTGGTCGTGCTCAACATCGCGGCCGAGCCGCGGAAATGTCATTGGCAAGGTCGCGGCCGCCTGCTGTTGTCGACGCATCTCGATCGCCCGCCCGCGCCATTGCCGGACGCCTCCATCCTGCTCCGCGGCAATGAAGGCGTGATCATCGCGGTCGAGGCGCGGTGACGGCAGGAACCATCGGCGCATCAGGGAGTCTGATCAACGCCTCCGACATCCCCCCTGCCGGAGGCGGACTGCACGAAACCGCGGCCCCGGCGCTCGCCCCCCTTCAGGCGCCGGGGTTGGCGGCATGAAGCCTGGAGCCAGGCCAATGGAGGCAGCTCATGAGCAGGACGAAGGGTCTGCGGCAACGCATCGTCGGCAAGACCAGGCAGGCCGTCGGCGAGATCATCGGCGACCAGGATCTCCACGATGACGGCAAGGCGCAAGCCGAGCGCGGCCGCGACGAACAGGACAAGCCGAGCGAACTCAATCCACTGAAGAAGCTCAAGCAGCTGACGTGAACGCCGAACCGCGACCAGCGCCTTCCGATCCAGCGCAGCACGCTGGCGGAGGTGCGTTGCGGTTCGCGGGGCGACAGCGGCGTTCGCGCTGGATCGCCGCCGCCGAGCTCGGCCTGATCAGCAGCACGTTCTCGACCCTCGTCAGCCAGCTTTTCGCCGCCCGCATCGGCCGCGATGCCGCGGTCGACTGGATGACGGTCGCCACCATCCCCGCGCGCGACTGGGCGCTCAGCCCAGAGCCATCCTGGAGCGCGATCCTCGCCGGCATCGCCTTTCATCAATGGGCGGATTTTTCCTGGGCCCTGGTCTTCTTCGGCGTGCTCGGCCGCTGGACCGCGGACTTGCGGCCGCGAATGATCCTCTTGCTCGCGCTGCCTTGGGCGGTGTTCTCGTCGAGCGCGGAATGGTTTGCGCTGGTGCCGCTAATTCCGTTCTGGCAGCCGCTGTTCACGCTGCAACAGCCCTACTGGATCGGCCTGCTGGTTCACGCCTCCTCGGCCGTGATGTACCCCCTGTTCGCCCGGTTGCGCTGGAGGCGCGGCCATGCGCCGGCGCGCGATATTCTCTTCACCAATGCCTGGATCACCGGTGCGCTGGCTGCGGTGGTGCTGGTCGGCACGGTCGCGCTGTTCGGCAGCCACGGGTACGAGCCGCCGTGGATGGGCCGCGACAGGGATGCGGACCAGACCTATATCCGTCACATGACGACGCATCACGTCCAGGGCATCGAACTTGCGCGGATCGGCGCCGAACACGCTCAGGACCCGCATCTGCGCAAGCTCGCGATGCTGATGGTCGCAAGCCAGGCCGGTGAGAACAGAATCTTCGAGAACTGGTGGCTGAGCTGGTTCGACACGGAGATGCCGGACTGCAGCACGGAAGAACGCGCCGCCATGCCCGGCTTCTTGACGCCAGCCGAAATGCGACAGGTCAAGGCCGCACCATCCGACCGGTTCGACGCGGTCTTCGTCGAGGCCATGAGCAGGCATCACGCCGGCGCGGTCAGGATGGCCGATCAGATGTGGGGGAGCCGCGGCGATCCGCGCCTGCGCATCATGGCTCATGCCATTCGCCACGAGCAGCAGGGCGAGATCGCGCTCATGCACGGCGTGACCGGACTTGCGGCCGTCGCCACCGCCTTCCGCAACATGTTCGCCGACAACGTCAATTGAGCCGCTGCTACTCGCGCCAGAACTCGGCCAGCTCCTCCGCGGTCACCAGGTCGACCTGGCCGTGAAAGCGGGTGCGATACATCGTCATCAGCGCATCGTGCCCGACGTCGGACGAGCTGCACAACGCGTCCTCGACGATGACGACCCTGAAGCCGAGATCGACGGCACTGAGGACCGTCGAAAGCACGCAAACGTCCGTCTCGGCGCCGGAGATCACGACCGTGCCGATGTTCTTTTCGACCAGCAGGCCCGCAAGGCCTGGATTGCTGAAGGCGGAATAGGCCGGCTTGTCGATCACGGAGGCCGGCGGAACGAAGCGGCTCAGGGCCGGCACGAGCTCGAGGGCGGATGGCGCAAGGTGCTTCCGCGTCGCCTGATGCCAGCGCTGAAAATAGCGCTGCCATTGTCCGGGACGATCTTGCGGATCTTCCGGCGTGATGAAGCGCGTGAAGATCGTCCTGACCTGGCTGCGCGAGACGATCGAGACGATCGTCGGCAGGACGCGCTCCATCCAGGGGGTCGCCCACAGACCGCCGGGGGCGAAAATGTTCTGCATGTCGATGCAGAGGTGAACGGCGTCCTTGATGTCGGCCACGTCTGACGTGCTGCTCCTCATTGTCCTCCACCGGCGCACTCATGGCTGCGGCAGGTCGGCCGCGGCTTACCGACTGCAAATGCGATCTCGACGATCATCGTTCCGCATCAGAGGCCGTCGATCGGCAGCCGACGAAGTCCGCATACGCCCGCCCCGGCGATTCGAGGCCGGGATGGCGTCAGCGCAAATGAGAAAGCCCGGTTCGGTCGATCACAGCCCTAGACTGCCACGCCTCCCGGCCGGCGCGGGGACCGGCAGCGGACGGATGGCGCGCGGCCCGAGGCCGTGCCAAGCCCGGTTGAGCTTTTCGGAAAAGCTTAGCTATTTCAGGGACAAACGAGGATTTGGTGCGCTCGGAGGGACTCGAACCCCCACGATTTTACTCACTGCCACCTCAAGGCAGCGCGTCTACCAGTTCCGCCACGAGCGCTTTGGGGATGCCGGCCTGAGGCTTGAGGGCCGGCCGGATCAGCGGCGCCGATCTAACAAATCCATCAGGGGGATACAAGCCTGCAAAGATCCCGAATTCCACAGGGTCGGCAGGAAAGCGCCGCCCTGCCCGGGATTGGCCTTTTCCCCGGGTCCGGGCCACTGCCGTGTGCTCAGGCGCTACCGCGTGCCCGGGGAGCGGGGCAGCATCTGCTTGACCTCCACCGCAATCCGGTTGCGGTCGACGAGCACGACACCGGAGGCAATCGGCAGGTTGTTGGCCAGGACTTTGACCTCATCGGCCTCGGTTGCGTCCAGCTCGATGATGGCGCCGCGGGAAAGACGTAATACTTGATGAATCGGCATAGTGGTCGTCCCGAGGACGACCATGAGATCCACGGTGACTTTGTCGAGAGTGGGCACTGTCAGGACCGCCGCAACTAAAAGACTGACGCCAAGGACTTGGCATTTGCGCCTGCAATCATCACCACGTTATGGTTAGCCAATGGTTAATTCACTCCAAAAACCCCGCCAACAGCTCGATTTGACGTCGTTTTCGACTTCTGGCGGCGCGCCGGTTGATTGGCGAATCTCGGACGCGCCGGTACCCTATCCGGAGGCCGTCGCCGCCATGGAAGCGCGCGTGGCCGCAATCGCGGCGGGCGAAGCGCCGGAGCTGGTCTGGCTGCTGGAGCACCCCGCGCTCTACACCTCCGGCACTTCAGGCAAGGCTGCAGATCTGCTCGATCCCCGCTTCCCGATCTTCGCCACGGGACGCGGCGGGCAGCTGACCTATCACGGGCCGGGCCAGCGGGTGGCCTACATCATGCTCGACCTCAAGCGCCGCCGGCCGGACGTCCGGGCCTATGTCGCGAGCCTGGAGGAGCTGATTCTGCGCACGCTCGCCGCCTTCAACGTTCGCGGCGAGCGGCGCGAGGACCGGGTCGGCGTCTGGGTCAGGCGGCCCGACAAGGGGCCCGAGCACGAGGACAAGATCGCCGCGATTGGCGTTCGGTTGAAGCGCTGGGTGTCGTTCCACGGCATCGCGATCAATGTCGAGCCGGAGCTGTCGCATTTTGCCGGTATCGTTCCTTGCGGCGTGGTCGATCCCCGCCACGGCGTCACCTCGCTGGTCGACCTCGGCCAGCTCGTGACCATGGCCGATGTCGATCTCGCACTCCGGCAGGCGTTCGAGGAGCTGTTCGGACCGACCCGCGCGCTGATGCCGGAAGCGGTCGCCTGACCCATTCCTGTTGGCGACTTGGCATCTCGCGTTCTCGGCTGACGCGGAATCGGCTATGTTCAATTCCGGTGCCGCCCACGCCTCCCCCCTCCGCCGGGAAAGCAAACCTCATGTCGGGCGATGAGACCATCGGACCGACTGTTCGAGCGCCAGGCATAAGGAGGGATTGCGCTTCTGCTCGCAATGGGAGGTTTGGACGATGAGACTCTCTGCGCCAATCTATCAGCTGAAGCGAAGAGCGAAGCGCCTGTCGCGCGAGGAAGGCATTCCGCTCCACGATGCACTGGACCGCATTGCCACGACGGAAGGGTTTTCAGCCTGGAGCATGCTCGCGGCGAAAGCCGCCGCAACGACACCGGCGAACAGGCTGTTTCCGCAATTCAGGCCAGGCGACCTGGTGCTGGTCGGGGCCCGTCCCGGCCAGGGCAAGACGCTGATGAGCCTCGAATTTGCCGTGGAGGCCATGAGGTCAGGCCATCGGGCCGCGTTCTTCTCGCTCGAATATACCGAGCGAGATGTGTTGGATCGCCTTCGGGCGATCGGCGTAGAGCCGGCGCAGTTCGACAAGCTGTTCGAGGTCGATTGCTCCGACGCGATCAGCGCCGACCACGTCATCAAGCAGATGGCCGCTTCTCCGCGCGGCACCGTCGTGGTGATCGACTATCTGCAACTGCTCGACCAGAGACGAGAAAATCCTGATCTCACCGTGCAGGTGCGCGCGCTGAAATCATTCGCGCGCGACAAGGGGCTGATCGTCGTCTTCGTCTCGCAGATCGATCGATCCTATGATCCTTCAGTCAAGCTCTGTCCTGATCTCAGCGATGTCAGATTGCCGAACCCGCTGGACCTGAAGCTGTTCGACAAGACGTGCTTCCTGAGCAATTCCGAGGTTCAGTTCCGCGCAGCAAGCTGACGATTGCTCGCGAATCGGCCGCGGGGGACATGGCTCACCCGCGGCCTCTCGCATCACGCCGCCTGCAGCGAAACGTCGAGCTTGCCGGCGATGTAGCGCCGCTCCTGCGTCAGGCCGCCGAAGCCGTAGGCGTCGCCCTTGACCTCGTCGACATGCAGGTAAGTCTCGGGATGCAACGGGCCCAGGATCTCGGCCATGCGCTTGAACATGGCAGCGAGATAGGCCGCCTTCTCGTCCTTGGTGTTGGTGCCCTCGGTGACGTGAATGTCGATCCAGTAGCTTGCAAGCTTCTGCTCGGCGAGCGATTTGCCCCCAGCAAACCAGTCGCCCGCATCAACGGACTTCACGATGATGGCGGTGACCTTGGGATCCTTGTGCAGGATCTTTGCGGTGAGCTCGGATACGGCGTTCGCGACGTCGGCCTTCAGGGCAGGTGATTGGCGCGACGTGGTGTAGGACACGGTGATCAGGGGCATGGTGGCTCTCCTCAAGATGCTGCGCTGGCTGGCGCGGCGTTGGTGAGAAGCTAGACCCCCGCGCGTCATTTTGATACCTTATCTCTGTTGATATCAATGATAAGACTTCATAATGACACAAATCCTCGACATCGCCACTGTTCGAGCCTTCCTGCTGGTCGCCGATTTGCAGAGCTTCACGCGCACGGCCGAAGCGCTCGGCACGACGCAGGCGGCCGTCAGCTTGAAGCTGCAGCGGCTGGAGACGCTGCTGGGAAAACGTCTCGTCGAACGCTCGCCGCGCGCGGTCCGGCTCACCGCCGACGGCGCTGCGTTCCTCGATCGCGCCCGCGCGCTGATGGCCGCGCATGACCGCGCACTCTCGGGCGAGACATCGACCGCGCACTCACTCTCGCTCGGCATCTCCGACCACGCCGCCGGCCCCGAACTGGTGCCGCTGCTGGAACGCCTGCACGCGATGTCTGCGAATCTCACGCTCGCCGTCACCATCGGCTTCTCGCGCGAGATGCAGGATGCCTATGATTCGGGTGAGCTCGACGCCGTGATCGTGCGTCAGGAAGGCAGTCGCCGCGGCGGCGAGAGGCTGACTGAAGACGAGTTCGGCTGGTACGCCGCACGACGCTTCGCCCTGCCGAAGGGGGAGCCGTTGCCGCTTGCAACGCTCGCCCCGCCCTGCGGCGTCCGTGCCGTTGCCGTGCGCGCGCTCGACAAGGCCGGCATCGCCTGGCGTGAGCGCTTTGTCGGCGGCGGCGTCACCGCGGTGGTCGCCGCCGCGCTGGCCGGACTTGCAATTGCACCGCTAGCACGGCGGATTGCGCCTCCCGGTCTGATCGACATCGGACCTGCGCACAAGCTGCCGAAGCTCGGCAGCTCCAAAGTGATGCTGCATTCGAAGGTTAGCGACCCCGCCAAGCTGGCGGCGCTGCGTGCGGTGGCGGCGACGTTCCGCAGCGGGGCGGCCTGACGATCTCGTGGAGGTTTCAGCGGCCCTTGTCTGCATACCGGACGGGAATACCTGCCTAAAAATGCTCCATTTCGGGGAACCATTCGTCGCCTGCCGCGTTTGTCCCCGTCGAGGCGGGGTCCGGAATGGTCAAAAAGTTCAGTCAACAGAGAGACTTGTTCGAGAGCGAACGCAGTTTCCGGCTGTTGGTTGAGGGAGTTGCGGACTACGCCCTCTACATGCTCGATCCCAAGGGGACCATCACCAGCTGGAATATCGGCGGCGAGCGCATCAAGGGCTACTCCCCCGAGGAGATCCTCGGCCAGCATTTCTCCCGCTTCTACACCGAGACCGACCGTGCCAACGGCAAGCCGGCCCGTGCGCTGGGCATCGCGCGAGAAAAGGGCCGCTACGAGGAGGAAGGCTGGCGCGTCCGCAAGGACGGCACGTTCTTCTGGGCCAGCGTCGTGATCGATCCGATCTACGAGGACGGCGAGCTGGTCGGATTCGCCAAGATCACGCGCGACATCACCGAACGCCGCAACACACAGATCAAGCTCGAGGCGATGCAGAAGCAGCTCGCCGAGTCCCAGAAGTTCGATGCGCTCGGGCAGCTCACCGGCGGGGGCGCCCACGACTTCAACAACCTCTTGATGATCATCAGCGGCAGCCTCCACATGCTGAAGCGAGGGGCCGGCGACGCAGCCAAGGTTCAGCGCGCGATCTCGGCGATCGAGACCGCCACCAAGCGCGGCGCGGCGCTGACCAACCAGCTGCTCACCTTCGCGCGGCGGCAGAGCGTCAATCCGCAGGCGATCGATTTCGCCGAACGCATCGCGGCGATCCGTGAGGTGCTCGATGCCGGCGTCGGCAGCTCCGTGCGGCTGGCCTTCGACATCAGCCATGACGTCTGGCCGATCAAGGCCGACGTCTCCGAGCTCGAGACCGCGCTGCTCAACCTCGTCATCAATGCCCGCGACGCGATGCCCGACGGCGGCACGGTGACGATCCGCGCGCGCAATGCCGTGCTGGACGAGGCGCCGCTCGCCGGCGATTTCGTTGCCATCGACGTCACCGATACCGGGCTCGGCATCCCCTCCGACGTTCTCGACAAGATCTTCGAGCCGTTCTTCACGACCAAGCCGATCGGAAAGGGCACCGGCCTCGGCCTGTCTCAGGTGCACGGCTTCGCGCACCAGGCCGGCGGCACGGTGCGGGTCGCAAGCGAGCTCGGCAAGGGCGCGACGTTCACCGTCCTCCTGCCACGCGGGGAAGACGCGCCGTCGCACGGCACGACGGGAGAGCCGGCGTTCCAGGGCAGCGGCACGGTGCTGCTGGTGGAGGATAATCCGGACGTCGCCGCCGTCAGCATCGGCCTGCTGGAGCAACTCGGCTACCACGTGCGACGGGTTGCCGACGCCGAAGCCGCATTGCGCGAGATCGAGACGAACGGCGTCGACTTCGTGTTCTCGGACATCGTCATGCCCGGCAAGATGGACGGCCTTACCCTTGCCCATCATCTCCGCCAGATTCGGCCTGGTTTGCCGATCCTGCTCGCCACCGGCTACAGCGAGGTCGCCGCCCACGTGCGCGGCGACTTCCCGATCCTGCGCAAGCCATATGAGATCCACGAGCTGAGCGAGGCGATCGCGAAATTGCCGCGGTGAGGGTTTGAAGCGCCAAGCCTCCACGGCGTCATGGCCGGGCTTGTCCCGGCCATCCACGTCTAGCCACAGTGCGAAGGACGTGGATGCCCGGGACAAGCCCGGGCATGACGACCTTTAGTGAGGATGCCCCTACACCGTCGGCAACACCGAAAACGCTTCCCCTGCCCTGCGCAAATCCAGCTCATCCGCACCGGCCGTCTCACTCGTCACACTGTCCACGCGCGAGGATGGTGGACCATGGCGGCATAGTGCGACCATGTCGGCGACATGCTTCGGTGGGCCCGCGAACAGCGCTTCCACGCTGCCGTCGCGGCGGTTACGAACCCAGCCTTCGAGGCCGCTCGCCGCCGCCTGATACTCGACCCAGGCCCGATAGCCGACGCCCTGCACGCGCCCGCGGATCATGACCTGGAGAATCGCCCGGCTCATTTCTTCAATCCGAGGACGTCGGCGCTGCGCGCCTTGACATCGGCCTCGCGCATGACGCGGGCCGTCAGCTCGGACGAAGCGAGCCCTTTGAGGTTTTTCGGCGACGCGCCTTCGCGGAGCGCCTTCAGCGTCTCGTACACGGCCTGCGTCGCGGCCGCGATCGGCGCATGGCCCTGCAGCGCGATGCGGACGCGCTGACTTGCGAGGTAATCGGGCGCGTTCAGTTCCTCCGGCGCCCCGCCAAGCACGATCGGCAGGCGCGTCGCGGCGCTAACCGCCTCGAGCTCGGCGCGCGACTTGATGCCGGTGAAGAACAGCGCATCGACGCCCGTCGCCTCGTAGGCCTTGGCACGCTTGATCGCATCCTCGATCGAGGTGATCGAAGCCGCTCCGGTGCGGCCCATGATGACCAGCGAGGCGTCGCTGCGGCCGCCGAGCGCGGCCTTCATCTTGCCAACGCCTTCCTCGAGCGAAATCAGCTGCGTCTTCGCTTCACCAAAGGCGCCCGGCAGCAGAGTGTCCTCGATGGTGAGGCCGGCGGCGCCCGCCGTCTCCAGCTCCTGCACGGTGCGGCGCACGTTCAGCGCATTGCCGTAACCATGATCGGCATCGACCAGCACGGGGAGCGCGGAGGCGCGCGACATTCGCCGCATCTGCTCGCAAAGCTCGGCGAGCGTGATCAGCGCAATATCGGGATCGCCCAGCACCGCAAGCGAGGCGACCGAACCGCCGAACATGCCGAGCGGAAAGCCGAGATCCTCGGCGATGCGGATCGAGATGGCGTCATAAACCGAACCGGGATGGACGCAAGCCCCGCCCGACAGGACGGCGCGAAGCTTCTCGCGGCGGGAACGAAAGGCCATGGGTGCCTCACTCTCAATTCCTCATCCTGAGGAGCGCGCTCTTGCGCGCGTCTCGAAGGATGCAGGCCAGGCTGGTGGCCTCCGCCCTTCGAGACGCGCGCCAACAGGCGCGCTCCTCCGGGTGACGGTCTACTGTCGTACTCCGGAGCGCTACGCAAACTCCAAAATCAGTGCGTCCACCGCAAGCGTCGCGCCGGCGCTGGCGTGGATCTTCTTCACGGTGCCGTCCTGCTCGGCGCGCAGCACGTTCTGCATCTTCATGGCTTCGACCACCGCCAGCGTCTCGCCGGCCTTGACCTCCTGCCCCTCACTCACCGCGATCGAGACGACGAGGCCCGGCATCGGGCAGAGCAGCTTCTTGCCGGTGTCGGAGGCCGCCGTCACCGGCATCAGCCGCGCAGACGTCGCTTCCGTCTCGGTCCAGACATAGACCGGCACCTCGACGCCTTGATGTGCCAGACGAATGCCGTTCGGGATCGGGCGCGCCTGCACCGCAATGAAGTGGCCATCAATGGTGCCCTGCCAGACCGGATCGCCCGGCTTCCACGGCGACCGCAGCAGATGCGCATTGCCAGCCTTGCCCTCGGGGTCGATGAAGCGGATCGCGATCGCCTCGCCCTCGCGTCCGACCTCGAGCTGGATCTCCTGGCGGTCGAGCCAGACCGCGCGGCGCCGCTCGCGCTGCACGACGCGGCCGCCCATTTGGCCGGAGATCTGCCGCTTGCGCTCCCCGAGCACGTGATCGATGGCGGCGCCGACCGCGGCGATCCGCCGGGCGACCTCGCCTTCGGGCACGCGCACCGCAAAGCCCTTGGGGAATTCCTCGGCGATGAAGCCGGTCGAAAGCCGGCCCTCGCGCCAGCGCGGATGATGCATCAGCGCGGACAGGAACGGAATGTTGTGGCGGATGCCGTCGACATAGAACGAATCCAGCGCGGTGGCCTGTGCCTCGATCGCGGCCGCGCGCGACGGCGCATGGGTGACGAGCTTGGCGATCATCGGATCGTAATGGATCGAGATCTCGCCGCCCTCCTGCACGCCGGTGTCGTTGCGGATGGTGATGCCGTCCTTGCTGGCTTCCGCTGGTGGGCGATACTTCACCAGGCGTCCGATCGAAGGCAGGAAGTTGCGGAACGGGTCTTCGGCATAGAGGCGCGATTCCACCGCCCAGCCGGTCAGCGTGACGTCTTTCTGCGCGATGGCGAGCTTCTCGCCGGCGGCAACGCGGATCATCTGCTCGACGAGGTCGATGCCGGTGACGAGCTCGGTGACGGGATGCTCGACCTGGAGGCGCGTGTTCATCTCCAGGAAGTAGAAGCTCTTGTCCTGGCCGGCGACGAACTCGACGGTGCCGGCGGAGTCGTAATTCACGGCCTTGGCGAGCGCCACGGCCTGCTCGCCCATCTTGCGGCGCGTAGCCTCGTCGAGCAGCGGCGATGGCGCTTCCTCGATGACCTTCTGGTTGCGGCGCTGGATCGAGCATTCGCGCTCGCCGAGATAGATCACGTTGCCGTGCTTGTCGCCCAGTACCTGGATCTCGATGTGGCGGGGGTCGACGATGAACTTCTCGACGAAGACGCGGTCGTCGCCGAACGAGGCCTTGGCCTCTGCCTTGGCCAGATTGAAGCCTTCGGCGACCTCGGCCTTGGAATGCGCGATGCGCATGCCCTTGCCGCCGCCGCCCGCGGAGGCCTTGATCATCACGGGGTAGCCGATCTCGTCGGCGATGCGGACGGCGTGCTTGTCGTCCTCGATGACGCCGAGATAGCCCGGCACGGTCGAGACCTTGGCCTTGGCAGCCGCCTTCTTGGATTCGATCTTGTCGCCCATCGCCGCGATCGCGCCCGGGTTCGGGCCGATGAAGACGATGCCGGCCGCCTCCAGCGCGCGCGGAAACGCCTCGCGCTCGGACAGGAAGCCGTAGCCGGGGTGCACGGCCTGCGCGCCCGTCTTGCGGCAGGCCTCCACGATCTTTTCGATCACCAGATAGCTCTCGGCCGCCGCCGGCGGGCCGATCAGCACGGCCTCGTCGGCCATCTCGACATGGAGGGCATCGCGATCGGCCTCGGAATAGACCGCAACTGTCTCGATTCCCATGCGGCGAGCGGTCTTGATGACCCGGCAGGCGATTTCGCCGCGATTGGCGATCAGAATGCGTTTGAACATGCTTTTCTTGAGTCTCGACCTTGGGCGGGACCCTTCCCCGGCCGTTGGGGCCTATCGGGACGGGCCGTGTGGCTCCCGTGGTACATCAAAATGGGCCGGAGGCAACGGTCTAAATCCGGCCCACTCTGGCGTACCAGCGCAAGACCGAAACGGGCTCGGCGAGCCCTAGGGACGGCCTGCGGCGTCCTGCGGCTTCCCAGGCTTGGCCGCGTCCCGGACCAGGCCGTGAATGAAGCCCAGCTTGGCGACCACGGCCGGCGACAGGATGAAGGGATAGAGGTCACGCAGGCCCATGGCACGGTTGACGCTGTTCATGGCGAAGGTGAAGGGCAGCCATGCAGTGACCAGCGCCTCGACGTCCCTGGCCTCGTAGGGGTTGAAACGAATGCGCGCCGTCAACTCCCCGTCGCGGTCGACCTTGGGGCGCACCTCCATGCCGAACTCGCCAGCCATCTCCAGGGTATCGACGATGTGGAGATAATGTGCCCAGGTCTCGGCGAAGTCTTCCCAGGGATGCGTGGTGGCGTAGGCGGAGACATAATTCTGCTGCCAGTCCGGCGGCGGCCCTTCGGCGTAGTGACGCTGCAAGGCCTGGCCGTAATCGGCGGAATCATCGCCGAATACCGCGCGGCATTGATCGAGCTTGCCGCCGGCCCGCACCAGCACGTCCCAGAAATAGTGCCCGACCTCGTGGCGGAAATGCCCGAGCAGCGTCCGATAGGGCTCGCCCATCTCCAGCCGGCGGCGCTCGCGCTCGATGTCGTCAGCCTCGGTGAGCGCGATCGTGATCAGACCGTTGTCGTGGCCGGTCAGGACCTTCTCGCCGCTGTGCGGATCATCGGCGAGAAAATTGAAGATCAGACCATGCTCGGGGTCGTCTTGGCGGGGCCAGAGCGGCAGCTTCCAGCGGATCAGGGAATAGAACAGACGGTGTTTCGCCACCTCCAACTCGCGCCAGCCGGCGAGCTGCGCCGGATCAGAGAGGTTCGGCACCGTCCCATTGTGGCGGCAGGCGCGGCAATAGCCGGTGGTGTCGCCCGCGTCGGTCAGCCAGTTGCAGGCATCGTATTCGGCATTCCGGCACAGCATCCGGCGTTCGCCCTTGTCGGCAAGGACCCTCCAGGCCTCCGCGTCGGGCTCTATCGCCGACATCGTCTCCTTCTCCGGCAGGAAGGCGATCCGATGGCCGCAGCGTTCGCAGGCACGGTTCTCGAAATAGAGGACGTTGCCGCAGGCCTGGCAGACAAAGAGCTTCAAGATTTAACCTCTTCGGAAAGGGGAGCCTCACGGAAGCTGGTGATTGCGCCTCGCGAAGACGCATCCGCCCGCTGATCGTTCCAGTCTCCGGAACAAATTGCCAGACCGGGCGTTGGCGAGGCATACTTTTTCCCGTCTGCGCACGTCCGCATTTTCCCGCCACGCACGTCCCTCTAGGCAATGGCCATCACGCTCCGTCTGTGTGAATATCGGTTCGGCACGTGCGCTCCCGCATGACAACGGCCGACGCCTTGAACGATCCCTTGCCAGAAACCATCGCCGCCGAAAGGCTGCGCCAGCACCTTGAAGACGTCGCGCGCGAGCGTGATAACGCCTACCGTGCGCTCCAGGAGCGCGAGGCCGAGCTGGCGCGCATCCAGCGCATCGGCAAGGTCGGCGGCGTCGAGGTCGATTTCCGCGAAGGCTTCAAGAACCGTCGTTCGCCCGAATATTTGATGATCCACGGCCTGCCGCCGGAGGCGGCGGAGGAGTCGCACGAGGATTGGGTCAATCGTATCCATCCCGACGACCGCGACGCCACCGTCAAGCACTTCTTCGAAGCTCTCGCCGGCACGAGCGAAGACTACAGCGCCGAATATCGCATCATCCGCCCCAATGACGGCGAGACCCGCTGGATCCGTGTCGTCGCCGAGATCGAGCGCGACAGGGATGGCCGCGCCATTCGCCTCGTCGGCGCCCATATCGACATCACCGACCGGATGCTCGCGCGCGAGACGCTGCGCGAAAGCGAGGAGCGCTTTCGGCTGATCGCCGACAGCGCGCCGGTGCCGATCTGGGTGACCAAGCTCGATCGCAAGCGTTCCTTCGCCAACCAGGCCTATGTGGATTTCGTCGGCCTGCCCTACGATGAGGCCATCGACTTCGACTGGCGCAAGGTGCTGCACCCGGACGACCTGCCGCACGTGCTCCAGCAATCCGTCCAGGGCGAGGCGTCACTCAAGCCCTTCGTGCTCGAAGCGCGCTACAAGAACGCCAGCGGCGAATGGCGCTGGCTGCGCTCGGAATCCCAGCCCCGCTGGGATCCGACCGGCAAGCACATCGGATTCATCGGCGTTGCCCACGACATCACCGTGGCCAAGCAGGCCGAGATCGAGCTCAGGCGGCTCAATGAGACGCTGGAGGAGCGCATTGCGGAGCGCACGGCCGAGCTCGAGTCCAACGAGGCCCGGCTGCGCGCGATCCTCGAGACCAGCAACCAATATCAGGGCCTCGTCAATCTCAAGGGCGAGCTGCTCTACGCCAACAAGACGGCGCTGGACGGCATCAAGGCAGGCTCCTCGGATGTGATCGGAAAGCCGTTGTGGGAGACGCCCTGGTTCAGCGCCACCGAGGGCATGGGCGCGCTGGTGCGCGAGGCCTTCGGCACCGTGCTCAAGGGCGAGGCTGTGCGCCTGGAGATGCGCCTGCGCCTTCCCATCGGCGATCGCGATTTCGACTTCAGCATGCGTCCCGTACTCGACCGCCACGGTAACATCACCGGCGCCGTGCCCGAGGCCGTCGACATCACCGAGCGACGCCGCGGCGAGGAAGCGCTGCGGCAGTCGCAGAAGATGGAAGCGATCGGCCAGCTCACCGGCGGCGTCGCACACGACTTCAACAATCTCCTCACCATCATCCGATCCGCCACCGATTTCCTGCGCCGCCGCGAGCTACCCGAGGAGCGCCGCCGCCGCTATGTCGACGCCATCTCCGAGACGGTCGAGCGCGCCTCCAAGCTGACCGCCCAGCTTCTGGCGTTCGCGCGCCGCCAGCCGCTGAAACCCCAGATCTTCAACGTCGGCAGCCAGGTCGAGGCCGTCGCGCAACTGGTACGGCCGCTGGTCGGTGCACGTATCGAGATCGCGGTGGAAATTCACGACGCCGACTGCTTCACCGTCGCCGACATCGCCCAGTTCGAGACCGCGCTGATCAACCTCGCCATCAACGCCCGGGACGCCATGGACGGCGAAGGCCGCCTCGTCATTGCCGTGCGCAAGGTCTCTGGCATCCCGAGCCTGCGCGCGCAGTCGGCGCGCGGCGGCGACTACGTCGCCATCTCCGTCACCGACACCGGCAGCGGGATCGCGCCGGAACATCTCGACTCGATCTTCGAACCGTTCTTCACCACCAAGGAGGTCGGCAAGGGCACGGGCCTCGGCCTCAGCCAGGCTTTTGGTTTCGCAAAGCAGTCCGAGGGTGACGTCGCGGTGACGAGCACCCCGGGCAAGGGTGCGACCTTCACCATCTATCTGCCGCAGGCGCAAAGCCCGGCGACGGACAAGGAAGCCGCGGCACTGACCCACGAGGCGGCAGCCAGCGGGCGCGGCTATCGCGTGCTCGTGGTCGAGGACGACGACGAAGTCGGCCGCTTCTCCACCGAGCTGCTGGAAGATCTCGGCTATGTCGTTCGCCGCGTCGCCAACGCCAACGCTGCGCTGGCGATCCTCGGCGAAAACGAATTTGCCGTCGACCTCGTGTTTTCCGACGTCATCATGCCCGGCATGAACGGCGTCGAGCTTGCCGGCATCATCCGCGAGCGCTATCCGGGCCTGCCCGTGGTGCTCACCTCCGGCTACAGCAACGTGCTCGCCGAAAACGCCCATCGCGGCTTCGAACTGATCCAGAAGCCGTATTCGGTGGAATCGCTGTCGCGAATCCTGCGCAAGGCGATCACGGAGAAGCTATCGGTGGCGAGGTGAAGGTGACGTGCGCCGGCGGCTGCCGGCACCGTTGCGCCGACCCAACGCGCAGATGTGAAGTTGAAGGCGGGAACAATGATGCCATGATATCGGTTCTTGCCGCGGCACTTCCCTGCCTCGATCGAGACACCGATGTCCAGCGAAAACCCCGATCAGGCAAGGCAGGCCGGCCGCGCGCTGGATGCGGCCAATTTCTTCCTCGCCGATGTCCGCGACGGCCTCGGCCCCTATCTCGCCGTCTATCTTCTCACCGAGCAGCACTGGGACGAGGCGCGCATCGGCCTCGTGATGTCGATCGCGACCATCGCCGGCATCGTGGCACAGACGCCGGCCGGCGCGCTGGTTGACGCGACGCGGGCAAAGCGACTGGTAATGGCCATCGCCGCAATCATGGTGACGCTGGCCTCGCTGTCGCTGCCATTGTTTCCGAGCTTCCTGCCGGTCGCGATCTCGCAAGGCATCGCCCAGGCTGCTGCCGTGGTCTTTCCACCCGCGATCGCCGCCGTCTCCCTCGGCATCTTCGGCCATGCCGCCTTCACCCGACGGATCGGCCGCAACGAGACCTTCAACCACGCCGGCAATGCCGTCGCGGCCGCACTGGCGGGCGTCTCTGCCTATTGGTTCGGCCCGACCGTCGTGTTCTATCTTCTCGGCGCAATGGCGAGCGCGAGCCTCCTCAGCATCCTCACGATCCCCACTCGCGCCATCGATCACGACCTCGCCCGCGGGCTGCACGATGCGGACACGGCTGCGCAGCGGGACACGCCGTCGGGCCTCGCCGTGCTCCTGACCTGCCGTCCCCTGCTCGTCTTTGCGGCCTGTGTCCTGCTCTTCCACCTCTCCAACGCGGCGATGCTGCCGCTGGTCGGGCAGAAGCTTGCGCTGCAGGACAAGAACATGGGCACCAGCCTGATGTCGGCCTGCATCGTCGCCGCGCAATTGGTGATGGTGCCGTTTGCCCTGCTGGTCGGAGCCAGGGCCGACCGCTGGGGCCACAAGCGATTCTTCCTCGCAGCGCTGTTGATCCTCCCGATCCGCGGCGCACTGTACACGCTCTCCGACAATCCGTTCTGGCTGGTCGGCGTGCAGTTGCTCGACGGCGTCGGCGCCGGCATCTTTGGTGCGATCTTTCCCGTCATCGTCGCCGATCTCATGCGCAACACCGGCCGTTTCAACGTCGCGCAAGGCGCGGTCATTACCGCCCAGAGCATTGGCGCGGCGCTGTCGACGACGCTGGCCGGTTTCGTCGTGGTCGGCGCGGGCTATAGCGCGGCATTCATCACCCTCGGCATCGTCGCCGCAATCGGTGCCATCATCTGCTTTCTCGCCCTGCCCGAGACACGACATGGCACCTCGCGCCGGGGGGAGACAGCAGCGCCGGCATCCGCTATCGCTGCCGAATGAACGCATTTCATCTCAAGGACTGACCGTGCCGTCTGCCGCCATTTGGGCCTGGAGCATCATCGCCGTCGCGACCGCAGGCGTCATCGTCCGGCCGTTTCGCCTGCCCGAAGCGATCTGGGCCGTGATCGGCGCGAGCGCCCTGGTGCTATCAGGCTTGCTGCCGTGGCGGGATGCCCTCGCCGGCATCGAAAAGGGCCTCGACGTCTACCTCTTCCTGATCGGCATGATGCTGATCGCCGAGCTCGCGCGGCTCGAAGGCCTGTTCGACTATCTCGCCGCGCTCGCGGTGGAATATGCGGCCGGCTCGCCGCAGCGGCTGTTCCTGCTGATCTATCTCGTCGGCACGCTCGTGACGGTGCTGCTCTCCAACGATGCCACCGCGATCGTGCTGACGCCGGCTGTCTATGCCGCGACGCGCGCGGCCGGCGCAAAACCGCTGCCCTATCTCTTCGTCTGCGCCTTCATCGCCAATGCCGCGAGCTTCGTGCTGCCGATTTCCAACCCCGCCAATCTCGTCGTGTTCGGCGCGCGCATGCCACACCTGACGGAATGGCTGCGCCTGTTCGTCCTGCCATCAGTGGCCTCGATCCTGCTGACCTATATCGTGCTGCGCCTGACCCAGCACCGCGCGCTGAAGGATGAGACGATTGCGCGTGCCGTGCCACATCCCAAGCTCGGCCGCGGCGGCAAGCTGACGGCCATCGGCATCGTCGCGATCGGCGTCGTGCTGGTCACGGCGTCAGCGCTGGACAAGCAGCTGGGCCTGCCGACCTTCATCTGTGGCGGCGTCACGGCCGCGATCGTGCTGCTGCTCAGCCGGCAGTCGCCCGTGCCCGTACTGCGGGGCGTGTCCTGGAGCGTGCTGCCGCTGGTCGGCGGGCTCTTCGTCATGGTGGAGGCGCTCATCAAGACCGGTGTGATCGCGCAGCTCAGCGCGCTGCTGCACCAGGCGGTCGCGCAATCGGTGCCGCAGGCGGCCTGGAGCGTCGGCATCGCCACCGCGCTGGCCGACAACATCGCCAACAACCTTCCGGTGGGCCTCGTCGCCGGATCGGTCGCCGCCAGCGATCATTTGCCGGCGCCGGTCGTCAGCGCCATTCTGATCGGCGTCGATCTCGGCCCCAATCTGTCGGTGACCGGATCGCTCGCCACCATTCTCTGGCTGGTCGCGCTCCGCCGGGAAAAAATCGAGGTCGGCGCCTGGCCGTTCCTCAAGCTCGGCCTGCTGGTGACGCCGCCCGCCCTGATAGCCGCCCTGGCGGCGGCAATCAGGTAAGGGAAACCGGACGTAGCTTCGACATGACGTGCCAGCTGTTTGCGGTGCGTCAATGCCGGCGGCGACGCTGAGCCTAGAGTTTCGTTGTCGCGCAAATCAGCGCGGCAAGGAAGGTCTATCATGCAAATCCAATCGAAAGCATTGCCGCAGAGCTTCTCCCTGCGGCGCACGATCCGGAGCCTCACCGCAGCGGGCGAGAGCGGCGCCGAGGCGGCCCATCCCCTGCTGATCGTCACCGCAGTGGCGTTGTTCGCCCTGTTCGCGATCGTGGAGATCGACCTCCACACCGTCCAGCTTCAGGCGCTCGGCCTGCTCGGCCATGGGATGGGAATCGATCCGGTGTTCCTGAGCCCTTAGTCGCCGTCGCGCAGCATTTCGAACTCCCTCCCGATCGCGGCCATGGCCGCGACCGGGCCGTGCTTCGTCAGTCGTTCTCGTAGCCGTAGACTTCCGGCAGGATGAAGATTGCGGCGAGCAATCCGATCAGCGGGAAGATCGCGACCGTCAGCGTGGCATTGGCCTGCCCGATCGCGGCAAACACTGTCGGGAACAGGAAGATCGCCAGGAACGACGGCAGCTTCACGAACATGTAGGCGAAGCCGCTGGCGGTGCCGCGATATTTGGGCTTGGCGACCATGGTCGGGATCGTCATGCAGTTCGACGCATCCCAATAATGGCCCCACAACATCGCGGCGGCCGCGAACGGCAGCAGGATCTTGTTGTCGGTGTAGAGCGCGAAGGCCGCGACCAGCAGCGCAGCCAGCACGATCGAGAAGCCCGCGATCGAGATGCCGCGGTGGCCGATCTTGGGCGTCAGCAGCGGACCGACCCAACCCGACAGTGCGGCGAAGGAGAACAGCGCCATCGTCACCAGATTGATGCCGAGCACGCTCGACACGCCGACCATCACGAAGAGTACCGGCAGATAGAACGCGAAGGTCGAGAACTCGCTGGCTTGCACGAAGCAGGCGATCCAGCCGTAGATCGTCGCACGCCAGCGGATCGGATCCTTCCTGAGATCGGCGAGGAACGCGCGGGTCGAGACCTTCGGCATCTCGACGTCATGGTCCGGCAACATGTCGAGATTGTCGTTGAACATCTCGCGCGCGACCTGCTTGGCCTCGCGGTAGCGGCCCTTCTGCCCCAGCCATACCGCCGTCTCCGGCACGTCGTGCCGCATGATCAGGATGATCAGCGCCGGCACCGCGCCGAGCCCGAGCGTCACGCGCCACAATATCTCGTGATTCATGTCGATCAGCAGGAAGATCACGATGACGCCGATGGTGAGGACCTCGCCGACCGCGAACATGAACTGCCAGCGGTTGCCCATGACCTCGCGCTCGCCCTTGGCCATGGATTCCATGATGTAAGTGTAGCCGGTCGAGATGTCTGAGCCGAGCGGAATGCCGAGCAGGAAGCGGATCACGATGAGCCAGGTGATATCAGGCACGAAGGCCTGCGCCAGCGCTAGCACGATGAACATTACCATCGTGGCCAGGAACATCACGCGGCGGCCGATCTTGTCGGACAGCCAGCCGCCGAGCAGTGCACCGATCAAGGCGCCGCCCTGCGTTCCCGCCGCGGCGAGGCCCAGCATCAGAGCCGAAGGATTGTACTGTTCCTTGATGAAGATCAGCACGAAGGCGATCGAATAGAGATCCCAGGCTTCGACCAGGATCGAGGCCATCATCAGCCAGCCGACCTTGTTGCCCTTGGGACTGTAGTTCGTGATGAGGTAGCGGACCGCGGCTTCGCTCGCGGTCGGTTGTGGCATCGCCATCGTTGACATTCTTCTTCCTTTCTCAGAACTCTCTAAAGAGCGATGAGATTGAGATCTCATCGCTCTTTAGCTTGTTGTCTTGCGCATGATCTCTTCGGAAAACCGCTTCACACTTTTCCGGATCATGCGCTACGCGCCGAGCAGCGGCTCGATACTGCAATCGAGCAGGCGCGGGTCGATCCCCGCCTCCATGCCCGTGAACATCTCGCCCATGTAGTCGATCAGGGCATCGCTCGCCTTCACAGCGTCCTCGACACGGCGGCTGGCCACCGCGTTCAGAATGGCGAGATGATGATCGATCGTGCCGGACAGGTCGGCCTGCCCCGGCATGAAGCGGTGATGGATGTAGCCGATGCGACGATACAGCGTGTGCAGCGGCCGCAGCGTATGGACCAGGAACGGCTCGCCGGCCGCCTCCAGCACCAGCGCATCAATGCGGCGGTCGAGGCTGTTGAACTCGTCGAGTGTCAAAGTGGCGCGGCGTTCGCGCAGCAAACGCTCGATATGCAGCGCCTGATTGCGGTGGGAAAGGCTGGCGCGATCGGCCGCGAGGCGAATGACAAAACGCTCCATGTCGCGGCGGAGGCCAAGCAGCATGCGTTCGCGCGCCAGATCGATCGGCGCGATGTGCAGGCCGTGACGCGGGCGGATGATGATGAGGGTGTCGGCGGAGAGACGATTGACGGCGTGATGCACGGGCGTGCGGCCGAAACCAGTGATTTGCTGCAATTCCAGCATGGTCATGAACTGGCCTGGCTTGAGCTCGCAATGAACCAGGAGCTCTTCGATCCTTTGATAGGCCAACTCGAAAAAGTTGAGACGGTTGCTACGGGAAGGCCTGCCCTCGCCGTCATCGTTTCTCACCACCTCGAGCGCGCGCTTGCGCCGTGCCATGTCGTCCTCCCGTCAGCCCGCGCTCTCGTTGCAGGATGGCGCCCTGTTTGTGGCAGCCTTAAAACATGTTGTGATATATTACAAGCAGGCGTAAGACGTCGGCGCTGCCTGCAGCATGTTGCAGCGCAAAATGAGACGTCGGGTGCGAAGCGCCTATCGATGGGAGGGTAGTTGCCGTGAAGATCACGTCGATCGAGACACTGCGCACTGAGGAATTTTCCAACGTCATCTGGGTCCGCATCCACACCGACACCGGCATGATCGGGCTCGGCGAGACCTTCTATGGCGCGGGCGCGGTCGAGGCGCAGATCCACGACACCTTTGCCGGCCGGCTGCTCGGCCGCAATCCCCTGCACATCGAAGCGATCCATCGCGACATGCTCACCCTGCCGATGGCGCAGTCCTCGACCGGCGTCGAATATCGCGCGGCGTCCGCGATCGACATTGCGCTGTGGGACCTGTTCGGCAAGGTCTGCAATCAGCCGGTGCACCAGATGCTCGGCGGCCTCTGCCGCGACAAGCAGCGCATCTACAATACCTGCGCCGGCACGCAATATGTCCGCTCGACCAATATCAGTCCGGTCTCGAACTGGAATCTCGGCGCGTCCAAGGGTCCTTACGAGGATCTAGACGGCTTCATGAACCGCGCCGATGCCCTCGCCGAAAGCCTGTTGGAGAGCGGCATCTCGGCGATGAAGATCTGGCCGTTCGATCCGGCGGCCCAGGAGAACAAGGGGCTCTACATCACCGCCGCGCAGATGAAGCAAGCGATCGAGCCGTTCGAGAAGATCCGAAAAGCGGTCGGCGACAAGATGGAGATCATGGTCGAGCTCCACTCGCTCTGGAACCTGCCGACCGCCAAGCAGATCGCGCGCGCACTCGAGCCCTACAAGCCGACCTGGTACGAAGACCCGATCCGGATGAACTCGCCGCAGGCGCTGGCCGAATACGCCCGCTCCACCGATGTCTGGGTCTGCGCCAGCGAGACGCTGGGCTCGCGTTTCCCGTACAAGGACATGCTCGACCGCGACGCCATGCATGTGGTGATGGCCGACCTGTGCTGGACCGGCGGCCTCACCGAGGGCCGCAAGATCGCCGCGATGGCCGAGACCTATCACCGGCCTTTTGCTCCGCATGACTGCATTGGCCCGATCGGCTTCATCGCCGCCATCCACATGTCGTTCAGCCAGCCCAACACGCTGATCCAGGAATCGGTGCGCGCCTTCTACAAGGGCTGGTACAATGAGCTCGTCACCACGATGCCGGTAATCAAGGACGGCTTTGTCTTCCCGATGGAGGGCCCCGGCCTCGGCGTCGACCTCCTGCCTGCCGTGTTCGACCGCACCGATCTCACCGTGCGCCGCTCCAACGTCTAAGGACTTTTCCGACATGAGCACCTCCCTCTTCGATCTCTCCGGCCGCACGGCGCTCGTGACCGGCTCGTCCCGCGGCCTCGGCCGCGCCATCGCCGAGGGCATGGCGAAGGCTGGCGCGAAGATCATTATCAACGGCGTCGACCCAAAGCGGGTCGAGCAGGCCGTCGCCGAGTTTCGTGCCGCGGGCCATCAGGCCGAAGGCGCCGCGTTCGATGTCACCGACGAGGGTGCGATCGTCGCCGCCTTCAACGACTTCGACAAAAAAGGCATTGCGGTCGACATCGTCGTCAACAATGCCGGCATCCAGCACCGCAAGCCGCTGGTCGAGTTCACCACCGACGAATGGCGCAAGGTGATCGAGACCAACCTCACCAGCGCCTTCGTGATTGGCCGCGAGGCGGCCAAGCGCATGATCCCGCGCAAGCACGGCAAGATCATCAATATCGGCTCGCTCGGCAGCGAGCTCGCCCGACCCACCATTGCGCCCTACACCGCGGCCAAGGGCGGCATCAAGAATCTCACCCGCTCAATGGCGGTGGAATGGGCCCAGCACGGCATCCAGGCCAATGCGATCGGCCCCGGCTACATGCTGACCGACATGAACGAGGCGCTGGTCAACAATGCCGATTTCAACAACTGGCTGATGGGGCGCATCCCCTCCAAGCGCTGGGGCAAGCCGGACGAGCTGGTCGGCGCGGCGATCTTCCTGGCGTCGGATGCCTCCACCTATGTCAACGGCCAGATCATCTATGTCGACGGCGGCATGATCGCCGCGATGTGACCGCGAACCAGGAGCAGACCATGCGCGCCGTCGTCATCCACGCCCCGAAGGATTTGCGGATCGACAGCTACCCCGATCCGGCGCCCGGCTCGGGCGAGGTCCGCATCAAGATCGCCAATGGCGGCATCTGCGGCTCCGACCTGCACTACTACCATCACGGCGGCTTCGGCGTCGTCCGCATCCAGCAGCCGATGGCACTGGGGCACGAGATCGCCGGTGTCGTCGCCGCGGTTGGTGATGGTGTCGGCAGCGTGAAGGCAGGCACGCGCGTCGCGGTTAATCCAAGCAAACCGTGCGGGGCATGCACGCATTGCCAGGACGGCATGCGCAACCAGTGCCTCGACATGCGCTTCCTCGGCAGCGCAATGCGCTTTCCCCATGTGCAAGGTGGTTTCCGTGAGTTCATCACGGTCGACGCCTCGCAGGCCGTGCCGATCGCGGACAAGCTCTCGCTGGCGGAAGCGGCGGTCGCCGAGCCGCTCGCGGTGTGCCTGCATGCCGGCAAGCAGGCCGGTCTCCTGCTCGGCAAGCGCGTGCTGATCACCGGCTGCGGCCCGATCGGCGCGCTGATGATCCTGGTGTCGCGCTTCGCAGGTGCGTCCGAGATCGTCGTGACTGATGTGGCCGAGGCGCCGCTCGTGGCCGCCCGAAAGCTCGGCGCCACACACGCCCTCAATGTCGCGACCGATGCCGCAGCGCTCGATCCCTGGCGCGCCGGCAAGGGCGTGTTCGACACGCTGTTCGAAGCCTCCGGCAACCAGGCCGCGCTCCGCACCGCGCTGGACGTGCTGCGTCCCGGCGCAACCCTGGTGCAGCTCGGCCTCGGCGGCGAGATGACGCTGCCGATCAACTCCATCGTCGCCAAGGAATTGCAGCTACGCGGCACATTCCGCTTCGACCCCGAGTTCGAGCTCGCGGTGCGCCTGATGGGCGAAGGCTTGATCGACGTGAAGCCGCTGATCACGGCCACCATGCCGTTCGAGAACGCGGTCGCCGCCTTCGAGCTCGCCAGCGACCGCTCGCAGTCGATGAAGGTGCAGCTTACTTTTTAGCAGCGCCTGCAGCTTGCTGACTCTCGACCAGCCGGTCGCTGACCAGCCGAACCGCGCCGCGTTTCCACGAATAGTCCGCGCCCATACGCAAGCCGCTGTCGCCGCGCGCCAGCACCGCGCCGGTGCTGGCATCGCGAACCTGGAAGCGGAGCGTGTATTCGGTGCGGCTGATCCGCCGCACCACCCCGATCAGCGATTGATCGGCCCCGAGCCCCTTCGCAATCGCAGCCTCGCAGCCGCCGCAGTCGCGCAGCGCACCCGCCCTCGCCGCCTCCCCACCGACCTCGACGATGCGGTAACGGCCGGATTGGCCAAGGAGGTCACGCACACTGCCGGTGACCTCAGCCAGGTGCGACGCGTCCGACGCGGCTGAGCCGCTCACCGAGGCTGCGGTCGTGTCCTCGAGCTCGAAATCGAACACGGCGAGCGCGACCGGAGCAGGTGTTGCGAGCGCAGCCATGACCTCGCGCGAGACGAACATCTCGGCGCGCTCCCAGGATTCATCATTGTCGCCGCGAAAGGTGTAGAGCTTGTCCATCACGAGCTTCTTGGTGCCGGCATCGATCACGGCAACCTTGGCCCATTGCACCAGCGTGCTCGTCTTCTGGATGCCGCCGATGACCTTGAACGCGGCGCCTTCCTGGGCCGAGGGCACCAGGTGATAGCGCCCACCCTTCTCGATGTCGCGCCGCATCGCGGCCATGAACGCCGACAGCCGCCGCTCGTGGGCCGCAGTCTGGTTGGTCGGCTCGGCCGACGTATCGGTATAGCTGAAATCGTCCATGGCAACGCCGATGGGGGCCTCGGCGGCAGCCGGCGCACAGGGCAGGAGGAAGAGCAGAAGCGCAGGAAGGATCGACCGGGAGAGGTGCATGAGCGGGGCCTTGCGAGGTGGAGCGGGTCGGAAATCTCGACGGCAGCCCGAGGCGCTGCAACGGGGGGAATCCCGGCGAGCCCCGGGAAAATTTCACGACGTTGCACTGCGGTAACGCCTGACGCTTTCCGCGGCTGGCGTTCTGCCGTTTAATGCGGAGGCGACAAACCCGTTCGCGCAAGGCACCCCGATGTGGAACCGCCCGAGATTCGATCTCAAGGTCCGATTGACGTTGCGCGTGGCCGCGATATCGGCCGCCTGCTTCGCCGGGATCTCCGCCTATTTCCTGATCACGGCCGATCGTGAGGCCCATGCGCGCATCGACAGCATCGCCGCCATCGTGGCGAAGTCACTGGAGCTGCAGCAGGGCAAGATCCAGTGGGTGGCCGGTCCGCGCTCGGACTTCCCCAACCTCGACCCCGTCGCCGCCTATGTGATGACGCCCGGCCTGTGCCTGGCATTCCGCGGCGCCAGCGGCGAGATGCTGCAGCGGTTCTGCAGTGGCGCACCTGCTCCGGCGAGCCCACCGCCGCAGGCCTTTGCGGCCTTCTATCGCAGCCTGTTCGATCCCGGCCGCGAAGCGGCGCGGCCTGTGATCGCGCGCGGCACGAAGCTCGGCGAGACCGTGGTCTCGGTCGATCCGGCGGTACAGACAGCCGAAGCCTGGCACGAGGCCGGCCGCCTGATGATCGCGCTTGCGATCGCACTGCCGCTCTTGTGCCTGCTGGTCTACGCCGCGCTGGCACGCGCACTGCGTCCGACCCGCCTGATCTGCACCGGCCTCGAGCGGATCGCGGCCAACGACCTCTCGGCACGGCTGCCGCCGTTCGACCTCGCCGAACTCTCCGCGATCCGCGACGGCTTCAACCATCTCGCCGAGAGCCTCGACACCGCGCTTGCCGAACGCAGCGAGCTGACGCGGAAGCTGATCGCGCTGCAGGACGACGAGCGCCGCCATCTCGCGCGCGAGCTGCACGACGAGTTCGGCCAGTCGCTGGCCGCCATCCGCGCGCTGGCCTCCTCCGCCCGCCAGACCGCCGCGCAGGATTGCCCAGCTTTGCTGTCCGAATGCGACGGTATCGCGCGCACCGCGACCGGCATGATGGAGACGCTGCGCGGCGCGTTGTTCCGGCTGCGGCCGCCCGACGTCGAGGAGCTCGGGCTCGTTGCGAGCTTGGAAGGCCTCGTCGCCGGCTGGAATGGCCGCAGCCGCGGCGAGACGCGCTTCACGATCCAATTCGACGGCGCGTTCGAGACCCTGCCTGCCGCGATCAGCGCCAATCTCTACCGCATCGTGCAGGAGGCGCTCACCAACGCCGCCAAGCACGCCGGCGCCACCAAGGTCGGCCTGCAGCTGACGATGGCTGCAGACGAGATCGCGCTGGCCATCGACGACGACGGCCGGCCGAGCGATGCATCGGGCAAGTCCGGCATGGGCCTGCTCGGCATGCGCGAGCGCGTTGCGGCCTTGCGCGGCCGGATGAGCTTCGACGTCGGCCGCAACGGCGGCTCGGCGCTGCGCATCACCATCCCATTCGCCGCCACCGATCGGCAGGGGCTGGAGCACGCGGCATGAGCGCAGCCGATGCGTCCATCCTGCTGGTCGACGACCATTCCGTCGTCCGCGAGGGTTATCGCTCCGTGCTCCAGAAGCAGCCGGGCCTGCGCGTCGTCGCCGAAGCCGCCGACGGCGCAGAGGCCTATCGCCTGTACAAATCCGAGACCCCCGACCTCGTCATCATGGACCTGAGCATGCCCGGCATCGGCGGCATCGAGGCCGTCAGGCGGATCAGGCAATGGGACAAGGGCGCGAGGATCCTCGTCTTCACCATGCACCAGAATGCGGGCTTCGCCGTGCAGGCGATCCGTGCCGGCGCCAGGGGTTACGTCACCAAGACCAGCCCGCCGGAAACGCTGGTGCGGGCCGTGATGGACGTGCTCGCCGGCAAGATCGCTATCAGCCCCGACATCGATCACGAGCTCGCGCTGAGCCGGCTCGGCGGCGAAAGCTCGGCCACCGACCTCCTCACCGCGCGCGAGTTCGAGGTGCTGCGATTGCTGCTCGCCGAGAAGACGACGGACGAGATCGCCGAGACGCTCCATGTCAGCCCGAAGACGGTGGCCAACCTGCATTCGCTGATCAAGGACAAGCTCGGCGTCGGCTCCGACATCGAGCTGGTCCGCCTCGCGCTACGCCAGGGACTGCTGACGGAGCCGGATCTCGGCGAGGCCTGATCGTCACGTGCCGATAGAGCATTTTCGGTTCTGATCGAATCAGAACCGAAGCTCTAGATTCTTGTTTTGATGCGTTTTCTTCCCGCGAACCGGTGTCCACTTCGCTCGAAAACGCGTTAGGGCGCAAGCCTCGCTCCATCATGCGCAAACGCCTCGACCGCGTCGCCGATCGCAAACGACATCATGTCGCGGCCGACGAGCAGAGGTCCCTTGTAGCTCGTGCGCGTGCGCAGGATCAGCGGCTCCTCCGGAATGTCAGGCGCAGGCTTCACCACGCCGAACACGATGTGGGAATAAACGGCGAGCTTTGGCTTGGCGGATGCAAAGATCCGGCCGGCCTCCTCGGGCGAGGTGTGGTGCGCCTGAATGTCCTTATAGACTGGACTTTTGACCAATAGTTCCGGCTCGATCACCGCGACTTCGTGGATCAGCAGGTCGGCGCCCTCGGCCGCCTTCGCGATCCGCTCGTCGTACTTGGTGTCGCCGGACAGCACCCCCCTGTGGCCGCCATATTCGACGACGTAACCGAACGACGGCCTGATCTTCTCGCCGTGATTGACTTCGATCGCGGTGACCTTGACGCCGTTGTTGTCGTAGACGACCCCGGCCTCGATGTCCTTTGCGGCAAATGTGATCGCCACGGGATCGAGGTGTTCGTCATCGATGCGAATGCGGATGTCGTCGGCAAAGGCCTTCGTCAGGTTCTCCGTCATCGCAACGGTGCCCTTGGGCCCGTAGAGCTTCATCGGTCCTTTGCGGGATGCCCAGGGGGTGGCGAGCCAGCCGGTCAGCCACATATCGGGAAGGCCGACGAGATGATCGGAATGCAGATGCGTGATGAAATTCGCGGTGACCGCGCCGAGCGGGATCTTCAGCTTGTAGAGCTGCATGGTCGAGCCCCGGCCGAGATCGAACAGCAGCTTCTCGCTCCCCGCCTCCACCAGTGTCGAGGCGCTGAAGCTCGTCGGCCGCGGCGTCGGCACGCCGGTGCCCAGCAGCGTGACCTTGATCGGTTCGGCAGGCGCAGACGTGCTGAGCGCGAGCAGCACGAGGCCTGCCCGCACGAGGTTCGTGAGCATAACTCATTCCTTGCGTGTTAGATCATGGGCGCGTGACGACGGATCATTCGCGCGCGATCACCTGGTCCAGCCATGCGCAGTTGAGCGGCGGCACCCGCGGATCGGCGACGCGCACGCCGCGGGCCGCCGCATCGAGCCGCAGGTCGCGCAGACGCTTGCGCTGTTCTTCCGGCATATGGAGCCGCTCGTGGCCCCACAGCGACGGGCCGTCAAAGGTCTCGTGCGGTTGCCAGGTCTCGGGATCGATCACACGTCCGCCCCAGCCATATTCGATGAAGAAGCCGGACGGGGTGTTCACATAGAACGAAGTCATGTGATCGTTGGTGTGCCGGCCCAGCGTGTAGGCGACGCGGCCCTCATCGAGCTGCGCGAGATCGTAGCCCTGACCGACATCATCGAGGCTGCCGAGCTCGACCATGAAATGATGCAGCGCCTTCCGCCCGGAGCCGACCATTGCGAAGCTGTGGTGGCGGCAGTTGACGTGGAAGAAATACAGTCCATAGGGCTTCAACCCGAAATCCGAGACGTGAAAGCCGAGCACGTCGCGATAGAACGGCAGCAGCAACTCGACATCCTCCACATTGAGCACGACGTGCCCCATGCCGAGCGCGCCGGTGCGGAAGCCCGAGATCGGCCTGCCCGGCCTGAAGGGCTCGGTTGCAAGCTCAGGCTTGCAAAAGGCCTCGAGCCGGTTGCCCGCGGGATCAGCGAACGAAATCAGCTGGGTCACGCGCCGTTCATCGGCGAGCGCGCGCGATCCGGATATCACCTTGATGCCGTGGCTCTCCAGCCGCCCGGCGAGGCGATCGAGCTCGGCGCCTGATGGAACTTCCCATCCCATGACCGCAAGGCCGGCATCGCTGCTGCCATCGACGATCAGCCGCTGCTTGCGGTCGTCCATGCGGAAGGCGCGCATCTTGCCGCCGCGATCGACCTGCTGCATGCCGAGCAGCCCCGTCGCCATCCGGTCCCACTGGTCGAGCTGCGATGAGTTGATCCCAATGTAGCCGAGTGCGGTGATTTCCATCGAATTCCTCCCGAAGGCATCCCCTGTGCCGCAATACGGCAAACTTGATACCGACCGCGCGCGATCTTAACGTGGCGTTTCGCAATCGCTTCGCGTTCGCAACGATAATCGCGGGACCGTGCGCCACAAGGGAGGAAATGCGAAGTGTCCAAGGAGCGGACGGGACCGGGAGCGCCGCGGCAATCCGAAGGCGTCCGTGCCTTCAAGCGCGGGCTGGACGTGCTGCGAGAGGTCAACCGGTCCGGCGGCATCCGCGCCGGTGACGTCGCCCGCGCGCTCGATCTGCCCCGTCCCACCGTCTACCGCCTGCTCGAAACCTTGGAGGAACTGGGTTACGTCGCACGCAGCGCCAGCGACGACCGATTTCGGGTGACCCGGCGGGCGCTAGGCCTCGGAGACGGCTACGATCCCGGTGTTGTGATCTGCCAGGCGGCGGCGCCCTATCTCGCCGAGCTCAGCAAGACCCTGGTCTGGCCGGTCGATCTCTCCACCTATGAGAACGCCGCGATGGTCGTGCAGGAGACCACCCACGCGCGCAGCCCGCTCTCGATCGACCGCGGCATGATCGGCAAGCGCCTGCCGATGCTGCGCACCTCCGCTGGCCGCGCCTATCTCGCCGCCTGCTCCGCGCGCGAGCGCGACCTGATCGTCAATCATCTGCGCCGCATCGACGAGGCCGACGACCGTCCGTTCCTGGACGCAGCCCACCTCGATCGCATGATCGCCGAGACGCAGGCGCGCGGTTACGCGATCCGCAGCGAGGGCGAATACAATCCCAAGACAGCTTCGATTGCCGTCCCCATCGTGCGCAATGAGATCGTCTTCGGCTGCATCTCCATCATCTGGATTCGCTCGGCACTGGGGATCGACGAGGCGATCGCTCAGTTCGCAGTGCAGCTTCAGGAGACCGCTGCCGCCATCCCGCTCGAAGTGTAACGCACCCACGCCTCCACTCCGTCCAGCCGGCAATGGCCAGCGGCACGAGCCCCGTCCGCTGGGCGGACACTTGGCGCGCGGCCGTTGATGCTGCGGCGCGGCTTGGGGAAGAGATGGCGCCATGCAAGATAGATCCACCCCCGAAGAATTCGACGTCGTGATCGTCGGCCGCGGCCCGGTCGGCGCCACGCTCGCCAATTTGCTCGGCCTGTGCGGCGTGCGAACGCTGGTGCTGGAGCGCGAGGCGCGGACCTATCATCTGCCGCGCGCGGTGCATTTTGATGACGAATGCATGCGCGTGTTCCAGACCATCGGTCTCGCCGACGCCATCCTGCCCCACGTGATCCTCAGCCCCGGAATGCTCTTTCTCGATGCCGAGGGCCGTATGCTGCTGGACTGGTCCCGTCCGCAGACATTGACCCCGATGGGCTGGCATCTCAGCTACCGTTTTCACCAGCCGGATCTGGAGAATGTCCTGATCAGTGGCCTCTCCCGCTGGCCGCACGTCACCCTGCGCAACCGCTGCGATGTGTTCGCGCTCGATGAGGACGAGCATGGCGTGCGCGTCCGCTATGAGGACCTCTCGAACGGAAAACTCGCTGGAGTCCGCGCAGGCTATGTGATCGGCTGCGACGGCGCCCGCTCGCTGGTCCGCCGCTTCATCGGCTCCAGCATGGACGATCTCGGCTTCCACGAGCGCTGGCTGGTGATCGACGTGCTGCTCAAGCGTGAGCGCGACGATCTTGGCGACTACAGCCTCCAGCATTGCAACCCTGCACGGCCCGCGACCTATGTGCGCGGCACCGGCACGCGGCGGCGCTGGGAAATCACGATTCTTCCGGGCGAGGATTCACACGAGATCGCGCAGCCCGCGAAAGTCTGGGATCTGCTGTCGCGCTGGATCACGCCCGACGATGCCGACATCGAGCGTGCTGCGGTCTACACCTTTCATTCCGTCATCGCACGGCGATGGCGAAGTGGACGATTGCTGCTCGCGGGAGATTCCGCACACCAGACCCCGCCTTTTCTCGGACAGGGTATGTGCGCAGGCATCCGCGATGCCGCGAATCTTGCGTGGAAGCTCAACGCCATCATCCGGGGCGTCTCAAGGTCGGAGCTGCTCGACACCTATCAGAACGAGCGCGAACCGCATGTGCGCGAATTCATCGAGCTCGCCATTCGGCTGGGCGGCGTGATCAATACCAAGGCGATCGAAGCTGGCCTTGCCGCTGGAGAGATTCGCGAGAACGCGCCCGTGAAGCTCGAGGTGAAGAAGCCTCTGCTCGGCCCCGGGCTGGCGCCCCGCGACCAGCCTCTCGCCGGAGATCTGGCGCCGCAGTTCGAGCTTCGGGACGGCAGCCGCAGCGACGATCGTGTCGGCTACGGCCATGTCCTGCTCGCCGCAAACGCGGCCGCCCTCTCCTCACGCCCGGCTCTTGCGGGACTCAAAATCCTGACCGGCGACGATGCTTACGCCATCGGCGACTGGCTGCGCAGGCACGGCATCATCGCCGCGCTCGTTCGCCCCGACCGCTATGTGCGCGGCACGGCGCGGAACGAGACCGAGCTCGACCAGCTCATCGCCGCCATCACGCCTTCAACCCACGTGCCGTCCGCGGCCTGAAGCGAACACTCCTAGGGATATCTCATGAAGCTGCTGTCTTTCATCACCGACGGCCGCGCCTCTTTCGGCGCCGTCAAGGACAACGGTGTCGTCGATCTCGGTGCGCGCATGACGGGCTGTTCAACGCTGCGGCAGTTGCTCGAAGCTGGGCGCCTTGCCGAGGCGGCCAAGCTCGTCGCGGCCGCCGCGCCTGATCATCCGCTCGACAAGATCAGCTTCGCCCCCGTGATCCCGGACCCCGGCAAGATCATTTGCGTCGGCTTGAACTACCGCGACCATGTCGCCGAGACCGGACGCACCGTCACCGAGAACCCGGCGCTGTTCGTCCGCTTCCCCTGCAGCCAGGTCGGCCATCTCCAGCCGATCGTGAAGCCGAAGGTGAGCGACGATTTCGACTATGAAGGCGAGCTCGCGCTCGTCATCGGCAAGCAGGGCCGGCACATCCCGGCGAGCCGCGCGCTCGATCATATCGCCGGCTATTCCTGCTACAACGAAGGCAGCGTCCGCGACTGGCAGCGCCACACCAGCCAGTTTCTTTCCGGCAAGACCTTTGCCGAGAGCGGCAGCTTCGGCCCGTGGCTGGGGACAGCGGACGAGATTCCCGATCCGTCAAAGCTCACCCTGCAGACGCGCCTGAACGGCACTTTGGTGCAGAACACCACCACCGACCTCCTGATCACCGCGATCCCCGAGCTGATCGCCTACATCTCCACGATCTGTCCGCTCGTCCCCGGCGACGTCATCGTCACCGGCACGCCCGGCGGCGTCGGCGCCAAGCGCACGCCGCCCTTGTGGATGCAGCCCGGCGACAACGTCGAGGTCGAGATCTCAGGCATCGGAACCTTGCGCAACACGGTCATCGCCGAACCGGCCTGACGACGCCTTCGAACAATCAAAATGACAAACGGGGAAACACCATGGGCAACCTTCGCGCTGCATCCGCCGCCATCCTGCTGGTCACGCTGGCGTTCGCAGGCCCGCCTGCGCGCGCCGAGATCAAGGGTGAGACAATCCGCATCGGCGTGCTCACCGACATGAACGGCGTATTCGCAACTGCCATGGGCCCGGGTTCAGTCGAGGCGGCGCGGATGGCCGCGGAAGAGTTCGGCGGCAAG
This sequence comes from Bradyrhizobium guangxiense, assembly GCF_004114915.1. Lineage (NCBI taxonomy): Bacteria > Pseudomonadati > Pseudomonadota > Alphaproteobacteria > Hyphomicrobiales > Nitrobacteraceae > Bradyrhizobium > Bradyrhizobium guangxiense. The sequence continues at coordinate 3,876,757 of NZ_CP022219.1, forward strand.
ATCAATGGCAAGCCGATCGAGATCCTGCAGGCCGATCACCAGAACAAGCCGGATCTGGCGGCATCGCTCGCACGCAAATGGTTCAGCGAAGGTGTCCAGGCGATCGCCGACGGCGGCAGCTCCGGCGCCGCCCTCGCCGTGCAAGAGCTGGTGCGCGGCAACGGCAGGATCTTCCTCATCTCCGGCGCCGGTGCCAACCAGCTCACCGATGAAGCCTGTGCGCCGACCAGCGTGCAGTGGACCCAGGACGCCTATTCCACCGCGACCGCCGTGGTCTCCGGCATCATGCGGACCAGCAAGGAGCCATGGTTCTTCATCACCGGCGACTATGCGTTCGGCCATTCGATCGAGGCGACGGCGCGCGGGCGCATCGGCGAGCTCGGCGGCAAGGTCGCCGGCAGCGTCAAGGCGCAGCTCGGTACGCCCGATTTCAGCTCGTTCCTGCTTCAGGCGCAGTCGTCGGGCGCCAAGATCCTCGCCATCAACGTCGCCGGCGACAACGCCACCGCGATCAAGCAGGCCGAGGAGTTCGGCCTCGCCGATCAGGGCATCAAGATCGTGCCGATGTCGTTTCAAAACGTCGATATCGAGTCGGTCGGGTTGAAGGCAACCCGCGGCGACCTCATCGTCACCTCCTTCTTCGAGGACGTCTCCCCCGCCGCCCGGAAGTTCTCCGACGCCTTCTATGCGCGGCGGAAAGCAATGCCCTCGCAGATCCAGGCCGGTGTCTATTCCGCCGTGCGCCACTATCTGCAGGCCGTGAAGGACACCGACTCCGACGAGAGCGCTGTCGTGATGGCCAAGATGAAGGCGACGCCGGTGTCGGACGCCTACACCCCCAACGGCCGCATCCGGGAGGATCAGCGCATGGTGCACGATCTTTACCTGGTCCAGGTCAAGACGCCCCAGGAGTCCCGGGGTCCATGGGATTTCGTCAAGCTGGTCGCGACCATCCCGCCCGACCAAGCCTTCCGTCCGCTCGACCGCAGCAAGTGCAGCCTGGTGGGCAAATAGAGCGTTATCAAGCGAAGTGGACACCGGTTCGCGCGAAGAAACGCGTCAAACCAAGAACCTGGAGCAACGTTCCATCGGAACGCTGCTCCAGGCTTACGCCAGATACAGCGCCAGATAGCCTTCCATCGCATAGAGCGCGCAGAGCGCCAGGCTCGACCACACGGCGGCGCTGAAATACAGGAACATCCAGGTCAGCTCGCCCTTCCAATGCGCGACGTCGTGGGTCACCACCCAGCGCGTCGAAACGTCATGCAGGCCCTCGATGAGGCCGAGGAACGTGTTGCCCTCGGCGTGCCCTGCCCGCCAGCGGCTGAGATACATCGGCACGTCGACGGTGACGAGGAAGGCGAGAAAGCAAGCGATGCCGACGATGCCTGACATCAGCGCCCAGCGCACCATGCCCTGGAATTCCGGCATCAGGCGGCACAGCGCGATGCCGGCCAGGAAGAAGGTCACCGCCCACAGCGAGTTCTCGATCCCGTTGTAGAGGAAGTTGGTCGTCACCACCGCGTACCAGGAGAAACACTCCGCGATGATGATGATGGGCACGATCACCAGCGCGATGTTCACCGCGGTCTCGGCGCCCGTCATCTTGCCGAGCTGATGCAGGATGATCGCCCATTGCGCGACGAAGCAGAGCTCGGCCACGGTCGCGACCGTCCGGCCGACGACGACGCTCGACAACCAGGTGTCGAACAGGCAGATGCGCTGCACGTCGGCGCGTGGCAGCACCGAGCGGAACGCGCAGCCGAAAACATAGCCGGCGCAAAGCAGGAACATCAGCCCGATATCCGAGCCGCCGCCGTGGCTGCTAGAGGGCGTCGGATAAAACTCGCGGTACAGCATGAACCAGACGAGGATGTTGGCCGCGCTCACAAGCGTCAGGGAGCCCCACCACCACGCGAGAGGATTTGACCGCGCCTGCCACTGCAACATGAACCGCTCCGCAAATTACCTATCTGACATGTCGACGTAATAATCCTGTCACAAGTCGGCATGCAATCACGACAAAAATCTGCGTGTTGGATCGGTCCAGCGCATCCTTTCATGGAACGGCGGCCCATATGTATTGTCCACATATCGGACATTTTATCGATAATCGATGAATTTATTGGACAGCGCTGATGCGGCCGTTCGATAGTTGGGAATGCCTAGGACAGACTCATCCAAGTCGCGACACCCGCCCTCCTCCGCCGCTGCCGTGCTGGCGGAGAGCGTCGATGACGCCGCCTTCTCCACAACGCTGGCAAAGGGGCTCGTCGTGCTCGAAGCGTTCAGGGGCGGGAGTACGCTGCTGGGCAACATGGAGCTGTCGACACTGACGGGTATTCCACGGCCGACGGTGGCGCGGCTGACCCACACGTTGGCTGAGCTCGGCTATCTCCGCTACGACGCCGAGCGGTCAAAGTACCGCGTCGGTGCGCGGGCACTGCGCATCGCGCATCCTCTGCTCGCCGGAATGCAATTCCGCCAGGTCGCACGGCCCATGATGCAGGAGCTCGCGCTCAGCGTCCGCGGCACTGTCTCGATCGGCCTGCTCGACGCCACCTCGATGATCTACGTCGAGACCGCGCGCTCCGGCGACGTCGGCCCGCACGTGCCCGACATCGGCATGCCGATCCCCGTGGCGCTGACCGCCATGGGACGCGCCGCGGCGGCGACCTTGCCGCCGGCCGATGCCGACCGGCTCGAACGGAACATCGCCGCCGAAGATTCCGGGCTATGGACGGCTTTTCGCGACAAGTACCGGGCCGGGATCGTGCAATGCAAAAGCCGCGGCTTCTGCACATGCTGGGGCGAGTACATCGCCTCCATCCATGCGGTCGCGGCGCCGCTGTTTCACGCGAGCGAATCGAAGCAGTCGTTCTCGATCAATTGCGGCATCCCCGCGTTTCGCCTCCAGCCGGGCCAGCTGGAAGCCGAGATCGGCCCGCGCATCGCAGCGCTCGCCGACAGCATCCGCGCCATCGTTGGACACACGGAACTCGCGCCGCCGCGCAAGACCAAGAAGATCACAAGCGGCGGGACATGACATGGCTGGACCGCTCGAGGGATTGAAGGTTCTCGACATCGCGACGATCATCGCAGCGCCCTTTGCCGCAACGCTGCTGGCCGACTACGGCGCCGAGGTGCTCAAGATCGAGATGCCCGGCCAGGGCGACGGCGTACGCTCGTTTCCGCCGTTCAAGGACGGCAAGCCGCTGTGGTGGAAGGCGGCCAACCGCAACAAGAAGTTTGCCACGCTCGACCTGCGCACGCGGGACGGACTTGCGCTGTTCAAGCAGCTGCTTCCGCATTTCGACGTGCTGATCGAGAATTTCCGTCCGGGAACGCTTGATCGATGCGGCCTGCCCAAGGAGGTGCTGTGGTCGATCCAGCCGCGCCTCGTGATCCTGCGCGCTACCGCCTTCGGGCAGGATGGCCCCTATCGCGAGCGGCCCGGCTTTGCCCGCATCTTCGAGGCCATGGGCGGGCTCACCTACATCACGGGGGAGACGGATGGCGAGCCGACCCATCCCGGATATCCGATCGGAGATTCGATCGGCGGCCTGTTCGGCGCCGTCGGCGTGCTGGCGGCGTTGTGGAAACGGGCGCGTGATCCCGATGCGCCCGGCGAGGAGATCGATCTTTCGCTGACTGAGGCCACTTTCCGCCTGCTCGACGTTCTCGCCATCGAGCACGATCAGCTCGGCGCCGTTCGCAGCCGCATCGGCAACGCCAACGGCTATTCGGCGCCGCCTGCCGTGTTCCGCACCAGCGACGACCACTGGGTGACGCTCGCAGGTTCGACCAACGCACTCTTCGCCGCGAACTGCCGGGCGATCGAACGGCCCGACCTCATCGACGATCCGCGCTTCGCCAGCAACGACCGGCGCGTCAAGCACGCCTCCGAGCTCAACCACATCTTCGCCACCTGGTGTGCCGCCCATCCCCTCGGCGAGGTCCTCGCCAAATTCAATGCCGCACAGGGAACGCTCGCTCCGATCTATTCGATCGACCAGATCGCGGGCGACCCGCAAGTGAAGGCGCGCGAGGTGATCACACGCGTCGCCGACCGCGATTTTGGCACCGTCGCCATGACCAATGTCGTCCCACGCTTCACCAATGATCCCGCGCGAATACGTCACGCCGCCGGCGACGTCGGCCAGGACAATGACGAGGTGTTTCGGGATTGGCTCGGCCTTTCGGACCAGGAGATCGAACGACTCACCGATCGGAAGGTGATCTGAACGTCACAAGAAGACCAACAATAAAACGGGAGGAAGACAACAGTGGCATCGCTCGAAGTCACACGCCGAACCCTGCTGAGCACGATCGCGGGCGGCCTGGTCGCCGGATCCAGCCTGGCGGCAAGCGCCGAGGATGCATGGCCCTCGCGCATGGTGCGGCTGATCTCACCTTACGGGCCCGGCGGCTCCAACGACATCTCGCTGCGCCTGCTCGCCGAGGAGTTCGGCCGCAGTCTCCGCCAGCAGTTCATCGTTGAGAACAAGCCGGGTGCCGGCACCCGCATCGCCAACGACATGGTCGCCCATGCGCCGGGCGACGGCTACACCATTCTCTACGTTGCGGCCCCCTACGCCACCGCCGAGGCGCTGTTCGGCAAGCTGACCTATGACCGCAAGGATCTGCAGCCGGTTGCCATGGTGGTGATCGCGCCGCTGTTTCTCATCATCAGCGCCGACGCCCCATTCAAGACGCTTCCCGAGCTGATCGCCTACGGCAAATCGAAGCCGGATGGACTGACCTTCGCTTCGCCGGGCGCCGGCTCGCAGCCGCACCTTGCCGGAGAGCTGCTGTTCCGCGATGCCGGCGTCAAGGGTCTCAACATCCCGTTCCGGGGCGATGCCGCTTCCTATACCGAGCTGCTCGCCGGCCGCGTCGACGCCACGCTGACCGCGCTGCCGACCGCCCTGCCCTACATCCAGAGCGGCAAGTTCATCGTGCTCGGCGTCGCCTCGCCCGAGCGCAGCGCACTCTATCCGCAGGCGCCCACCTTGCGCGAGCAGGGCTTTCCCAACGTCGCCGCCGCCGGCTGGTACGGCTTCATGGCGCCGTCTGCGACGCCGCGCGCGATCATCGACAAGCTCCAGGCAGAAGTCCTGCGCGCGCTCGCCGAGCCGGCGATCAAGGACAAGCTGACCGCTCAAGGTCTGGAGGTACGCGCGGGCGACGCCGCCGCATTCGGCCAGTTCATCGATAGCGAGACCCAAAAATGGACCAGGCTGATCCGCGACGCCGGTCTCAAGGGTGAATGACCGTTGGTGCACGGGGAATGAAAATGAAGACCCGACTTCTCGAACGCGTCGCGGCCGCCGCACTCGCTCTGGCGATGTCGATCGCACAAGCACATGCGCAAAAGAAATATGATCCCGGCGCCTCCGATACCTCGATCAAGGTCGGACAGACCATTCCACTGAGCGGTCCGGCTTCGGCCTACGCCGTGATCGGCAAGACCCAGGCCGCTTACATGAGGATGATCAACGACCAGGGCGGCGTAAACGGCCGCAAGGTCGACCTGATCCAGTATGACGACGCCTACTCGCCGCCGAAGACCGTAGAGCAGACCCGGAGGCTGGTCGAAAGCGACGAGGTGCTGCTGACGTTCCAGATCATCGGCACGGCGCCCAACGTCGCCGTGCAGAAATATCTCAATGCCAAGAAAATCCCGCAGCTCTTTGCCGCAACCGGTGCGGCGCGCTTCACCGATCCCAAGAACTTCCCCTGGACGATGGGCTTCAACCCGTCCTATCTCGTCGAGGGCCGCATCTATGCGCAGTACCTCCTGAAGAGCCATCCGAATGCCAGGATCGGCGTGCTCTACCAGAACGACGACCTCGGCAAGGACTATCTCGCCGGGCTCAAGGCCGGTCTTGGCGACAAGGCGAAGATGATCGTGGCCGAGACGTCCTACGAGATCACCGAGCCGACGATCGACTCGCAGATTCTGCGGCTGAAGGACGCCGGTGCCGACGTGCTGTTCAGCGCCACGACGCCGAAACAGGCGGCCCAGGCCATCAAGAAGGTCGCGGAGATCGGCTGGAAGCCGTTGCACATCATCGACATCAACGCCTCCTCGCTCAGCGCCGTGCTGAAACCGGCAGGTCTGGACAATTCGAAGGGCGTCGTCAGCGTCGGCTACGTCAAGGATCCTGCCGATCCCGAATGGAAGGTCGATCCCGGCATGAAGCGCTATCTAGCCTTCATGGCCAAGTACTATCCCGACGGCGACAAGGATTCGAACCTGAACGTCTACGGCTACATCACCGCGCAGCTCCTGATTCAAGTGCTGAAGCAATGCGGCGACGACCTCACCCGCGACAATGTGATGCGGCAGGCGGCCAACCTCAACAATATCGAGCTCGACCTGACGCTGCCCGGGATCTCGGTCACGACTTCGCCGACCGACTATCGCGTCAACAAGCAGTTCCAGATGGTGCAGTTCGACGGACAGCACTGGCAGAAGCTCGGCGAGATCGTGACGGACGAGGCCAGGGAGTGAGGCGACAGCGCAAGGCTCGTGCGGGTGCGGCTCTCAATGCCGTCCCGCGCGACGGCCGCCGGCGCGGATGACATCGTCGCTCTCGTCGATATGGCGCTGATATTCGGAGATCGCACGGTTGGCCATGCGGATCCGGTTCGTCTGCCCCTCCTCGACCATCACCGTGATACGCTGGGCCAGGAACACGCAGGCATCGAACTCCTCGTGGATGGCGCCGGTGCGCACGAGAAAGTCCCAGGCGATCTCGTAGGCCTCCTCCGCGGCGGGATTGCGATAGTCGCTGAAGATGATGTGCGTCATCACTGCCAAAGCCGGAGCGCAGCGATCGTTCCTACTGGACGGGGACGGACCGGGCCGAGGACGTGAAAAACCACCGGCCGCCTTCGTGCGCCGGTGGTCCGATCCTGGCGAAGAATGCGAAAACTACACCGCCTGGTGCTGATGCGACAGGTGCGCGGTAACCTCGCCTTGACCTCCGGATATTCGTCCAGCCGTTCCGACTGGCGTTCCATCAACTCCCGCGCCTGCACTTCCATCGCATGCCCGAAAGATGTTCCGGGGTTGGGACCCGAAACTAATCTGCGACAAGGCTGCCAGCCACTTTCGCCGAGGCAGCTCCTCCACATCGACCCGTGCAGGAACGGTTGGTCACGCGCGTGATTGGTCCAGCATGAACCTCAAGGAGACACAACATGCGTAAGACGATGCTGACGATCTTCACAGCTGCAATGCTCGCCGGCGCTTCCCTGGGCGCAGCGTTCGCTCAAGGCGCCGGTGGTGGTGGTGCTGGTGGCGGCGCAGGCGGCGGAGCCGGTGCTGGTGCGGGCGGTGCCGGCGCAGGTGGTGCCGGTGCGGGTGGTGCTGGCGCGGGTGCAGGCAGCAGCGGAGCTGGCTCCGGAAGCGCCGGGGACGGCTCCGGCTCCGGCAGTGGCGGCATCACCCATACGGAACGCGGTGGACAGGGCGCGTCCAGTGCTCCCGGCATGCGCAACGAGACCACGCCGCGGTCGAACGGCACCACACCACGCCGTTAGTCGCGTGTCGATCGCGCGCTTCGGAGCCTATCGTTCGACGCGCGCGCGAATGCGATCCCGGCGACTCCTTCGCCGGGACCGTTTCGTCCTCAACGCTTCAGGCTCGCCACATAAGCCGCGAGCTTGTCCAGCGTCTGATAGCCGTACTCGACGGCACCGAAGCCGATCATGCCGTCGCGCTGCTCGGTGCTCGAAGCGAGCTGGCGCATCATCAAGACCGTCTTGCCGTTGCTCTGCTCGGCAAAGGTGACAGTGAAGCGGAACATGCCGGGATCTTCATCCTGATCGACACCGTGGTCCATCTCCATCAGCGAGGGCCGCTCGATGCGACGGAAGCGCATGCGGTTCGGATAGACCGTGCCGTCCGGGCCGATCATGTTGAAGCGCCAGACGCCGCCGACGCGCACGTCGATCTCGAATGTCTCGACCTTGAATCCTTTCGGCCCGAACCATTGCGGCAGATGCTTCGGGTCGGACCACGCCTCGAACACCAGATCGCGCGGCGCATCGATCACGCGCGACATCACGATCTCGCGATCCAGCGACCATTGCGACAGAGCGGGATTGGCAGAATTCGTCATCACTCGGAACCTTTCCGTTTGGTTGTTCGGGACGGCCGCTTGGCGGCCGCCCTCTCCTTTTCTTTCTTGAGCTTCATCACGTAGGCTTCGAACCGGTCGAGCCGCGCCTCCCAGATCGCGCGCTGCTGCTGGAACCAGTCTTCCGCACCGAGCAGCGCATCCGGGCTGAGACGGCAGGTGCGCACGCGGCCGGATTTCTCCGAGAGCAGGAGCCCGCTCGTCTCCAGCACATGGATGTGTTTCATGAAGCTCGGCAGCGTCATGTCGAAGGGATCGGCGAGCTCGCCGACCGACGCCTCCCCGTCGCACAGCCGCATCACGATCGCGCGCCTTGTCGGATCGGCAAGCGCTGCGAAGACCTGGTCGAGCCTGGATGATTGGTTAGCCATGAAGCTAACTATACACACAGAATAACCGAGGTCAACAATTGTTAGCTGATTGGCTCAGTTTTGCGGCCCGGATGGAACACAGCGTCATCCGGAGATCTTCGCGCTCCATCCGCCAATCGGCAGGCGGAACCCACAACGCGCAATTGTGAATTGGGACATCGCGCCGTCCTCGCTAAACAATATCCGGGGCACATCAGCATCGTTCACCACAGCACGTGCCGCCCATTGTCACCTCTTCCTCGATCACCCGGCGACTCTTCGCCCGGGCCGCACTCATTCCGATTGCGATGGCGCTTTGCCCGCGCCGGGCATCCGCGGATTCCGACATGATCGCGCAGATGCGTGACATCGTCGCGAACGAGCTGGCGCCGACCGCGACGCCGGACCATGCGGGCGGTCTCACCGCAGCCCTCTATGCCGGGCGGCATGTCGAGTTCTTCAACTACGGTTTTGCCGACGATGTGACCGGACGGAAGGTGACGCCCGACACGCTGTTCAATCTCGCCTCGTTGCGAAAGCCGTTCGAGGCCACACTCGTGGCGCTCGGTGCGCTGCGTGGCGAGCTGCGGCTCGACGATCGTCTGCCGAAATACCTGCCTGAGCTGAACGGCAACGACATCCGCAATGTCACTGTTGGCCAGTTGGCGACGCACACCTCGGGCCTGCTGCTGCCGACCGACCATCCGCCCTGGCCGAACGAACAGTACACACGCGAGCAGTTCATCGCCATGCTGAACGCCTTCACGCCGGCGCCCGGCGTCGCCCCCGGCCGGCAACGCGTCTACACCCATGCTGGCTACGTGCTGCTTCAGCTCGTACTCGAGCGCTGCTACGGCATGCCGATCCATGCGCTGATCCAGCACCGCATTCTCCGCCCGCTCGCCATGGACTCCACTTTCGTCCCCGAGCGCGGCCCGGACAACCGCGCCGTCATGGACCGGGCCACGATGCAGCGCGTGGTCCAGGGCTATTCCGACCAGGGCATGGCGATTGGCCCGATCGGCAATCAGCAGAGCTATTTCGATTTTCCCGGCACGGGCCAGATGTTCGCCTCCGCCCGGGATCTTGCCGTCTTCGCCGCGGCCTGCGTCGACGGCCGCGCGATCGATCCGCATTTGCGCGAGGCGCTGCGGATGACGCAGCGCGAGGTCTTCCGCGTCGACGAAAAATTCGGACAGGGCATGGCCTGGGAGACCGTGCGTCTCCCAGGGGTCACCATCGTCGACAAGCCCGGCAGCCTCAACAACGCCTCCGGCTATATCGGCCTGGTGCCAGCACGGCGGATCGGCATCGTCCTGCTAGCCAATCGCGGCGAGTATCCGCACGAGATCGCCCGCTACAAGATCCTGCCGGAGCTGGTGCGGCTTGTCGCCTCACATTGAGGCGCCGCTCAGACCGAGCGCGTCAGGCCGCCGTCGACGCGGATGTTCTGGCCGGTGATGTAGGCGGCCCCGTCCGAGGCCAGGAACGCGATCGTCGCCGCGATCTCCTCGACCTTGCCGTAACGCTTCATCGGCACGCTGTCGCGGCGCGCGTCTTGCTGCGGCAGGCTGTCGATCCAGCCCGGCAGAACGTTGTTCATGCGGATGTTGTCGGCCGCATGGGCGTCGGTAAAGATCTTGGTGAAGGCGGCGAGCCCTGCGCGGAACACCGCCGAGGTCGGGAACATCGCGCTGGGCTCGAACGCCCAGGCGGTCGAGATGTTGATGATGGCGCCGCCCTTCTGTGCCTGCATCAGCGGCGTCACCAGCCGGGTCGGGCGGATCACGTTCAGGAGATACGTGTCGAGGCCGGTGTGCCATTGCTCGTCGGTGATCTCGGTGATGGGCGCGCGCGGACCGTGGCCGGCGCTGTTGACGAGCACGTCGATCCGTCCCCATTTCACCATGGCGCCGTCGACGAGCCGCTTCAGGTCGTCATTGGACTTGTTCGAGCCGGTCACGCCGAAGCCACCAAGCTCGGCGGCCAGCGCCTCGCCCTTGCCGGAGGACGACAGGATCGCGACGCGAACCCCGTCCGCCGCCAGCCGCCGCGCAGCCCCTGCCCCCATGCCGCTGCCGCCGGCGGTGACGAGCGCAACCTTCTCTGCTGCCATGACTTGATCATCCCTTGAGTTGAGGCGAGCCGCAGGCTCGGCCTATCATGAGGCCTTCTACAGCCAGACCTGTCGGCAGGTCCATGGTCGAAGGCATCCATCATGAGCGACGCGCAATGAGTGATTTGCTGATCCGGAATCTGCGCCCCGAGGAAGTCTCGCTTCCCATCGACTGGGCGGCGGCCGAAGGCTGGAATCCCGGCCGTTCCGATGCCGCCTGCTTCGCGGCTCCCGACGCGCACGGCTTCTTCGTCGGCGAGATCGACGGCGAACCGGTGGCAACCGTCTCCTGCGTCAATTACGACGATCGTTTCGCCTTCCTCGGCTTCTACATCGTGGCCAAGAGCTTTCGCGGCTCCGGCCACGGTCTGCGCATCTGGAACGCGGCAATCGCGCATGCGGGCACGCGCGTGATCGGGCTCGACGGAGTCGTGGCACAGCAGGACAATTACAGGAAATCGGGCTTCCAGCTCGCCTACGCCAATATCCGCTATGGCGGCGTCATCGTCGCCCCCGCGAAGCCGCCTGCCGATGTCGTCTCGCTCGACACGATCCCGTTTACGCTTGTGGAAGCCGACGACGCCACGGTCTTCCCCGCGCCGCGCAGCACCTTCCTGCGCACCTGGATCAACACGTCAGGCCATGTCGGCCGCGCGCTGCGGCGTGACGGCAAGCTCGCCGCATGGGGCGTGATCCGGCCCTGCCGCACCGGCTGCAAGATCGGCCCGCTGGTTGCCGACGACCGCGCAGCCGCGGAGGCGATCGTGCAGGCTCTGCTGGCAGGCACGGATGGCGGCGAGGTGTTTCTCGACGTCCCCGCCGTCAATCGTGAAGCCGTCGGGCTCGCAGAAGCGCTGGGGCTAAAGCCGGTGTTCGAGACGGCGCGGATGTACACGGGAGCGATCCCGCCGCTGCGCATCGACCGCGTCTTCGGCGTGACCAGCTTCGAGCTGGGCTAGAGCGCCACTCAGTAGCAGCGCATAATGTTGACGGTGTGCTCGCTGCCGCCGCGGCCGGGAACCGTCACCTGCTCCGTCGGGCAGCTCGGCACGTAGGGCCGATCGGACGGCACGACGTTCGGCGGGAAGCGATGCGTCCAGTCCCACGGGACATCATAGGTGTAGGTGTAGCGCACGTCGGTGGAGACCGGCTGCCCCGCATCAGCGAAGGGCTGGCTGTAGCCGGCGCTGTCGTAGAAGAATCCGCCGCCTCCCGGCCAGTAGACCCAGGGATTATTCCGCCGGTGGAACCGGGCGCCGGGCGCGATCGGCGGACGCGCCATTGCACCGGAAGGCGCAGCAATCATCCCGTGCGGCGCGCCGCCGCCGGGTCTGGCAAAACTGTCATTGGGGCTAAGGAGCAGCGCGGCTGCGCTGAGCGAGGCGAGCAAGGCCCCATGCATTCGATAGGTCATGATACGCACCAACTCGTTGGGCTTAAGCGAAAGCGGCTCCCCGCAGCTACGCTAGGCCGGGCCGTCACTCACCCGCAAACGTATAATTAATTATTGGTTAAGGCACGCGATTAACGGCGGAACAGGTGCGGCAAGACGCCCGGTTTCTCCACGCATTTCAAACACTTCGGTCCAACGAGCTCGATCTTCATAACCAGTTGATCGGAGTTGATCGCACGCCGCGACTACGTCCGGAACGCTCCCGCAGCGCAACCGTTGGCCCCCGACACGAGCAAGGAGCATCTCCAATGCAGAACAAGTCAAAACTCCTCTGCCTGATCGCGGCATCACTCATCGCCGGCACGGCAGCCGCCTCGGCGCAAGGCTACGACTGGAACGGTCCGCGCAGGGGTTGGGACCGCACCGCCCCCGCTTACGAGCCGGTCCAGCCACGGGCATACTATCCTGATGTCGGGGGGCCGTATGGCGCGCTCAACGGCACCAACCATCCGACCCCGGGCTCGACGCAGGGCGACGTCGGCCCTGACGGCAACAACAACGGCACGCTGACCGGCGGCTATCGCTGGTAACGCGGCTCGCGACGAGGCCCATCGTCCTACGCGGACGGTGGGCCCTGTTGCGTCAACGGCCCTGCTGCTTGTGCAGCCAGTCGAGCATGTCCCGTATGTTTTCCTGCGTGTTTCCACTGCCCTGCGTCACGATCGCGGTGTTACCGCCGCTGCGGCGATAGACCGTCGTGCGCCCGGGCTCCTTCTCGATCTTGACCTCCGCCTGCGCGGGATCGCCGCTTTGCGTGATGACCGAGGTGCCGTTCTCGTCCTGCACCACCGTCGTGTGACCGTCGGCAGCGCCGGCCGGCGCCGCTGCGATCATGCTCATGACTCCTATTCCGGATGCGAGCAGGAGCAACCTCATGTCACACCTCCATCATCGGCTGAACTGAAAGATCGCCAGCCAGTTGAAACGCCCGAACTGCCTCACCGCTCCCGTATTCATGTCTCCGATCTGGAGCAGGAGCGCGTTGGTGGAATTGCCGACCTGGGTGATCTCGGCGGTATTGCTCGCGCCGGATTGACCGATCAGCGCATTGGTGGTGCCGCCCACCTGGATCACGTTGGCATAGTTGCGCGTGCCGTTCTGGATGATGGTCGCATCCACCGTCCCGGTGCCGCCGATCTGGATCACCCGCGCGATATTGATGCGGCTGCTCTCCTCGATCGTGACCGGCTGAACATTGTCGCCGAACTGCACGATGGTTTCGATGCTGACGTTCCGGTTCGTCACGCTGCGCTGGGCAGATCCGGCCGACGCCGGCGTCGACGTAACGATGGCGGCCAGCAACGCTGCCAGCACCAAGAGCTGTCTGCCATACCTCATCGTCTTCCCCTTTGGCTTGCCCGACGCTAGTGAACCGCCAGCCGTCCTACGGACTATGTTGAACAACCGTGGACGAGTTGATCATGCCAAACTGGGCGATAGCAGCGGTATTCATGGCACCGAGCTGCGACAACACACTGCTCGCCGACTGACCTGCCTGACCGACGAATGCAAGGTTGTTTGAGCCCGTCTGCCCAACCAACGCCGTCGTCGTTCCACCAAATTGCAGGATTCCGGTAGCGTTGTTGGTGCCGTTCTGGGTGACGGTCGCACTGGTGCTGCCGCCGATCATGAATACGCCCGCCATGTTGAGCTGGCTGTTCTGATTCAATACCACTGGGGGGCCGCCGACCGACACGATGGTCTTGATATCAGCGGTCTGCGCACCGGCCGATCCGATGCCTGCGCAATACAGCGTGAGAAATGCGCCAAAGGCGACGCCTGAAAAACGTCTCATGACCTGCCTCGCTTACCAAAATGGATCCGCAATCAAGGAGCCTGCTGCAAAATCGTAGATGAGTTCAGAATTCCGAGCTGCGCCAATGCAGCCGAGTTGGTCGCGCCGATCTGCCCGATTAGGCTCGTATTGGAACCCCCGACCTGGCCGCCGATCGCCGTATTCGACGCAGTTGCCGTGGTGCCGCCCTGCCCGATCGTCAATGAGTTGAGGGAGGCAAGCCCCCCCATCTGCACAGCCGTCGCCTGGTTGGTCGCTCCGAATTGCAGGACCGTCGCGGTATTGTTGGTCGCACCGCTCTGGCTGGTGGTGGACGTATTGGTCGCGCCGAACTGCAACACGCTCACCGAGTTGGCGGCCTGGGCATCGACAGCAGTCAGCGCGCTCAGCATGACGACTGTCGTGACGAGAAATTTGATGCGCACGTGATTTCCTCCGCAAGGTATCAACGATCTGCCGCCCCCTTCAGGCGACCTGATCGCGATCATTCCGAACATGGCTGTCGAGTATCGCCCAGACGCGCCGCTCGATGGACGCGCCCGGGCCGACACGGGGCTGACTTAGTGCTGAACGACGGTGCTCGAGTTCGCACCGAAGATGATGGAAAGCTGTCCGACCGCTGCGCTGTTGCTCGGCGGACCGCCGATCGACTGCTGCGTGATCGAGCTCGTGTTGTTGAAGAGGGCGACCTGGCCGGTGGCGGCAGTGTTGGAGGCGCCGACCTGGGTTACCGAGCTGCCGCTGTTGAGGGACGGAGTGGTCGTACCCTGCATCGTGCTGGCGTTGTTGATGATACCGAACTGGGCGGTGGTCGAAGTGTCATTCACGGTACCCTGCTGGTTCACCGAAGATCCGTTCACGACGCCAATCTGCAGAACGGTCGACGTGTTGGCAGCCTGCGCCGCAGACGACAGGGCGAGAACGGCAACGGAAGCAAAAAACAATTTGCGCATGGAGTATTCCTTTCGGGCCAAGTTGTTTGACTGGGTTCGGATGCCGGTCCTGAATGCGACTGACATCGTGGGAATACTCTGAACCGATCATGGCCTGCGCGACAGACTGCAGTTCATGCTAGTCGGTACGGACTAGACGTTGCGCGGAGTCTGCTCGAAAGCCGCGCGATGCGCCGCTACCCAGCACCGGTCCGCGTCGTCTCTGCGTTGCGCCCCATGCTGTCGATCAGCCGTACCACCTCGATCGGCGTACGCAGCTCCAGCTTTCGCATCATCCGGGCGCGATGGACCTTCGCGGTCACTTCGCTCACGCCGAGCCGCGCCGCGATCTGCTTGGCGACGAGCCCTTCGGCCATCAGCAGCATGATCTCGCGCTCTCGCGCCGTCAGCGTCTCGACGCGCTGGCGGGCTTCACGCACGGTATCTTCGCGTTCGAGCCGCCTGCGATCGCGCTCGATGCCGTGCCTGATCGCGTCGAGGATCTCCTGCTCGCGAAAGGGTTTCGGCAGGAACTCGACCGCGCCGCGCTTCATGGCTTCGACCGAGACGCGGACGTCGGAATGGCCGCTGATGAAGACGATCGGAATCGGCACGCCGGTCTCGGCGAGCCGCCGTTGTAGCTCGAGGCCGGTCGGCGAGGTGCCGGGAAAGCGGACATCGAGCACGAGGCAAGAAGGCCCAGGCGAAATGGTCTCCGTGAGGAATGCGTCGGTCGACGCAAACAACTTCACCTGATGCCCGGTCTCCTCGCAGAGGCTTCCGATCGCGGTTCGAATCTGGACTTCGTCGTCAACGATATAAACTGTGGCTTGACCTGAACTCATGGGCAGCGGGCTCCCCCGGCTTGGGGCTCGATGAAAAAGCAACGAACCATCCATTCTTCTTGCAAGCGTGATCAAGGTGCTTGGATAGAATCGCGGAGGTCGAACGAGGCGCATCGCTCCGCCGGTTCGACCTCTTAGAGCCAACACGCGCCTGAGACGAGTGAAGGCGTTCACATATCTGGCTTCGTGATCGAAGAGATTCGGCCTCGCCTCCGGCGGCATCGCGGCGGGCCGATATCGAGACTGCGGCAATCCTGCGTCGTGGTGTCACCGGCTGCGTCATGGCATCGTCACCCATGTGCCGGCTCGAACGCCGCGGATGGCCGCTTCGGCCAGACCAGACGGGACGTTCAATCGGCTTATCGAGCTCGATACCGCGCGCGTCATATCGATACGCCCGGTATGTCCTGTCTTCAAATCACAAAAAGTAGCACTGCGCAGACTTTACTACTGGATCATCAAACGCACCCGACCGTCGCCCCGGCGGCGGCGACATACTGACGATCGGTGTTGCTTTTGGGAATTACAACCATAGCGCGATCTCTATCCGTGCCGCCACGAAGCCATTTCAAGAGGCGGGGTTTTGATATGCGATTTGTGCCAGTCATTGCCTTGCTTGGAACTGCCTGCAGCCTCGCCGCGGTTTATGCCGCAGGGCCGGCCGTGATCGGCGCGGCCGGGGGCGCTGCTGACAAGGCGTCGCACGCCTTGGAATCGACCAGACGCCTGCTCGTGCCCGCCGGGCAGAAAGCCTCGACATTCGGGCCCGATTCGCCGGTGTTCCGCTACGCATCGATCCAGCGCGGCAGCATCGAGCAGACAGTTACCGTCACGGGTGCCCTGCAGCCGGTCAAGACGATCGAGGTGGGTTCCCAATTGTCCGGGCAGCTCGCCCGGGTCTATGTCGACTTCAACGATACGGTCGCCAAGGATCAGCCGCTCGCCTTGATCGACCCGCGCAGCTTTGCGGCCAAGGTCGACGAAGCCAGGGCTTCGCTGGCGGTCGCCAATTCCATGGTCGACATCGCCAGGGCCAAGCTCGATCGCGCCAGGATCGACCTGCAAAACGCCAGAGGCAGCCGGGACGTGCTCGCCGCCAAGCTCGAGAGCGCCCAGGCGGTCAAGAGCTCGGCCCAGAAGACCCTACAGCGCAAGCTCGCGCTGCAATCGCAGAACGTGGTGGCGACCACGACGGTCGACGACGCGCAGACGGAGTTCACGGCACGTCTGGCCCAGGAGCGCGAGGCCGAGATCCTGGTGTCCCTCAACACCTATTCGGTCGACGGCGCGCAGGCCGACGTCCGCCGCATCGAGGCAGAGCTGCAGCAGGCCCGGATGACGGTGCCCGAGAAGGCGGCCGTTCTCGCCGCGGCCCAGGCCGATCTCGACCGCACTGTGATCCGCTCGCCGATCGACGGCGTCGTCGTCGGCAGGTTCGTCAACGAGGGCCAGACGCTCGCGGTCGGATTGGAATCGCGCACCACCTTCGTGGTCGCCCATCGCCTGGAAGACATGGAGATCCACGCGCAGGTCGACGAAGCCGATATCGGCCGCATCGCTCCCGGCCAGCGTGCCCATTTCACGGTGGACGCCTACCCGGATCGCCGCTTCGAGGCCGTGGTGCGGCAGGGCCGCAAGGCGCCGCAGACTCAGCAGCACGTCGTCACCTACACCGTCGTGCTTGCAACCTCCAACCTGGACGGCGCGCTGCTCCCCGGAATGACCGCTTTGGTGAAGATCGTGATCGAGCGGCAGGACGACGTTCTGAAGGTGCCGCTCGCTGCGCTGCGCTTCCAGCCCTCCGGCATGCGGCCGGAGCCGGCAGGCACGCACAGCGGGGTGTGGGTGCGCACCGCGAGCGGCTCGCTCCAGCGCATTGCCGTGACGGTCGGCGCGGCCGGTACCGAACAGGTCGCACTCAAGAGCGGCGATCTCGACGAGGGCAGCCAGGTGGCCGTCGGCCAGGCGATCCGTCCGGCGGGCTTTGAATTCCTCGGCATCAGGTTCGGATCATGACCGCCTCTCCTCTCATCAGCCTCCGCTCGGTCAGCAGAACCTACCGCACCGACGGCATCGCGGTGACAGCGGTGCGCAATGTCAGCTTCGACATCGCGCAAGGCGAGATCGCGGCCGTGATGGGGCCGTCCGGCTCGGGCAAATCGACACTGATGAACATAATCGGGCTGCTCGACCTGCCGAACGAGGGCGCCGTCTATCTCGAGGGCACCGACGTCGCCGGTCTGTCGGAAGATCGCCGGTCGTCCTTGCGCGCCCGCAGCATCGGCTTCGTGTTCCAGTCCTATAATCTGCTCGCCCGGCACGATGCGATCGAGAATGTCGCGCTGCCGCTCGTCTATTGCGGCATCAATCGCAGGGAACGCCTGGCGCGTGCGGAAGCGAGCCTCGAGGCCGTCGGCATGCTGCACCGGGCCCATCACTTCCCGCGGCAGCTCTCGGGCGGCGAGCAGCAGCGCGTCGCGATCGCGCGCGCACTGATCGCCTCCCCGCTGATCGTGCTCGCCGACGAGCCGACCGGCGCCCTCGACAGCCATACCGGCGCCGAGATCCTGGCCCTGTTCGCCGCGCTCAACCGCACCGGCCAGACCATCGTGATGATCACGCATGATCCCGGCATCGCGACGCAATGCCGCCGCACCATCCGCCTGCATGACGGCGAGCTCGTCAGCGACGAAACGCAGGCTCCGATCCTGCCGAAGCGGAGCCTTGCGCCATGACGATGCTCCAGGGTTTTCAGATCGCTCTGCACGCCTTGCGCCTCAATCCGCTGCGCAGCTTCCTCACCATGCTCGGCATCGTCATCGGCGTTGCCTCCATCGTGACGGTGTTCGCGATCGGCGCCGGCGCGCAGCTGCGTCTGCAGGAGCAGATCCGCTCGATCGGCGCCAACGTGCTGATGATCAACCCCGGTGCGGTCTACCAGGGCGGCGTGCGTCTCAAGGACGGCAGCAAGCTGACGATGACCGAAAGCGACGTGCAGGCCATCCTCGAGCAGATTCCGGAAATCCAGGCCGCTGCCGGCTCGATCGCCGGGACGGCGCAGGTCATCCACGAGGGCAAGAACTGGAATACGACGATCAACGGCACGACCACGGGACATTTCATGGTGCGCGACTGGCAGCTTGCCGCCGGCCGCTATTTTTCCAGCGCGGAAGAATCGGGCGCCGGCAAGGTCGTGATCCTCGGAAGCAGGGTCGCGCGCGAGCTGTTTCCGGCCGGCGACGACCCGATCGGTTCGCAGATTCGGATCATGAAGGTCCCGCTCGAAGTGGTCGGCGTTCTCGACCGCAAGGACCCTGCCCAGGACGACGTCGCCTTCGTGCCGCTCGCCACCGCCAAGCTGCGTTTTCTCGGCAGCGCAAGCAACATCAATCGCGATTCGGTCGCCTACATCATCGCCAAGGTCGCCGGCGACGGACAGATGGCGGGAGCGCGAGCGGAGATCGAGAACCTGCTGCGGCAGCGCCACCGTATTCCCGCCGGTCAGGAAGACGACTTCAAGGTCCAGGATCCCGCCGCCGCCATGGAAGCGCAGCAGGGCGCGATCCGCACCGTCGCGCTGCTGCTCGTCGCGATCGCCTCGGTCTCGCTGCTGGTCGGCGGCATCAGCATCATGAATGTCATGATCGTGTCGGTCACCGAGCGGACGCGGGAGATCGGCATCCGCCGTGCGCTGGGCGGGAGGATGCGCGACATCCGTCTGCAGTTCCTCTGTGAAGCGCTGGTGCTCTGCCTGCTCGGCGGGGCCATCGGCGTTGCCGGCGGCGTCACGCTCTCGATGACGGTCGCCCGGATGGCCGGATGGGTCACCTCGATCGACGGTCAGGCGATCGGCCTTGCCCTCGCCTTCTCGATCGCGACCGGTCTCATCTTCGGTTTCTATCCCGCCCACAAGGCATCCAAGCTCAGCCCAATCGAGGCACTCAAGACGGAGTGAGAAGATGCCGGAGGCGACCAATTCAGCCCGAAGACCAGGGAGGAGCGCATCATGAGCCCGGATCCGAAGGATTCGATTACACCGACACCGCGCGAGCGCGAGCTGATGATGCTGATCGCGCGAGGGCTGCAGAACAAGAACATCGCCTACGAGCTCAAGATCTCGGAGAACACGGTGCGGGCGCATATCGGCAACATCATGCGCAAGTACCGGCTCCAGAACCGAACGCAGATCGCGATCGCGTTTGCCCTGCATGCCGCCCCCTTGTCGCTGCGCCGCAATCTTGCCAGGGCCGACCGCCGTCCGCCCGCCCCAAAGCCCGCTCAGGCCCCCGCGCAAAGTCCGGGGGTGCAGACCGCGACGGACTGAACGTCGCGGCCGCAATCTGTTGCGGTGACTGGCGGGCAAAACACCCGCGCCGACGGTCAACGCATGCGGCCGAGGATATTCAGCCTCCTGAATTTCGGAACTATCGCGCCGGGGACGCGAGAGTAACGCCATCCCCTTCCCGGCCCTCTTGCATCGGCAGCCGCTCTTGTAACAAAACTGTCACCCACCGAAACTAAACGAACCGGGGGCCGCGGTCGGCGGCCATGCCGCCTCACCGCCAGGAGACCTCCATGCGCCGTTCACTGCTGTTGCTGTCCGCCGGACTGACAGTGCTGTCCACCGGACTTGCTTCCGCCCAGAACAACACCCCCCGTAATCTCATCCTGTTCATCCCGGATGGTCTGCGCGCGCTGAAGGTCACCCCCGAGACGGCCCCCGCAATGGCCGAAGTCCGCGACAAGGGCGTCAACTTCAAGAACCCGCACTCGCTCTTCCCGACCTTCACCATGGCCAATGGCTCGGCGATGTCGACCGGCCATTACCTCGGCGATACCGGCGTGTTCTCCAACACGATCTGGACCAACTACACCTCGGCCCCGGCGGGCGACACAGTGGTCCCCTTCATCGAGAACGACGCCGTGCTCGGCGACATCGACGAGCATTTCAAGGGCGACTATCTCAACGAGGAGACGATTCTGAAGATGGCCCGCGGCAAGGGCCTCAGCACCGCGGCAATCGGCAAGGTCGGCCCGACCTACCAGTTCGACCACACCGACAAGCCCGAAAAGGCTGGCCAGCATTCGATCGTGTTCGACGATTCCACCGGCGGCAAGAACGGGGTGGCGCTATCGGACGAGGTGAAGGACGCGCTGACCAAGGCCGGCCTGCCCACCGCCACGCCGCCGCGCGGCGATAATTCCAAGGCGGGCGATGCCAAGACGCCGGGCACCACGGTTGCCAACGTCGCCCAGCAGGCCTATTTCGCCGACGTCGCCACCAAGGTGGTGCTGCCGATGTTCAAGGCGCGCAACAAGCCGTTCGTGCTGGTGTTCTGGTCGCGCGCCCCCGACGGCAGCCAGCACAACACCGGCGACAGCCTCAACCAGATCATGCCGGGCATCAACGGGCCGACCTCGATGGCCGGCATCAAGAACGCCGACACCAACCTCGCCCAGCTCCGCAAGGCGCTCGACGAGCTCGGGCTCGCCGCCTCGACCAACATCATCGTCTCGGCGGACCACGGCTTCTCCACCATTTCCAAGGAGAGCAAGACCAGCCCGTCGGCCAAGGTCAGCTATGACGACACGCCCAAGGACTTCCTGCCGATGGGCTTTTTGGCGCTCGACCTGGCCAAGGCGCTCGACCTGCCGCTGTTCGATCCCAACGACAAGAATGCGAAGGTCGAAGGCAACAAGCATCCGAAGGCCGGCAACGGCGTGCTCGGCAGCGATCCGACCAAGCCCGATCTCGTCGTCGCCACCAATGGCGGCTCCGACCTCGTCTATCTCCCGAACAAGGACAAGAAGCTGGCGGCGAGGACCATCAAGGCGCTGCTCGAGCAGGACTACGTCTCCGGCCTGTTCGTCGAGGACTCACTCGGCCGCTTCCCGGGCACGCTGCCGCTGTCGAGCATCAACCTGCGCGGCAAGGCCGCAACGCCGACACCGTCGATCGTCGTCAACTTCCGCTCCTATGCCAGCGCCTGCGGCGAGGCTCCGACCAACTGCTCGGTGCAGGTCGCCGACACCGTGCTGCGCCAGGGCCAGGGCATGCATGGCAGCTTCAGCCGGGGCGACACCATGAACTTCATGGCCGCCATCGGCCCGGACTTCAAAGCCGGCTTCGTCGACGAGCTCCCGGTCAGCAATGCCGATGTCGGCATGACCGCGGCCCATCTCATGGACCTGCGCGCCTCGCAGAACGGCGGCCTGGTCGGCCGGGTGATGTCGGAGGCGCTGCCCAACGGCGTCGTGCCGAAGGCGTTCAAGATGGTCGAGAGATCGAAGAAGAAGGCCGAGAACGGTCTGGAGACCGTGCTCAACGCCCAGCGTGTCGGCAACCAGCGCTACTTCGATGCCGCCGGTTTCCCCGGCCGCACGCTGGGCCTCGAGCCTGATAGCGGCAAACAAAAAACGGCGGGGAAATAACCCCGCCGCTCAGATCCTCCTCGCGAGAGGCGCGAATTCACATGCCGATGTCGAACACGTTCGGCAATTGGCCTGCCAGAGGCAGCGCGGTGGCGCCGAGGAAGGTCGCCACCATCGCCATCAGGCGACGGTTGTTGTGGCGCTTGCCGCGCATCTGGCCGGCGATCCACTCCAGCATCTCGCCATTGACCTTGGAGGCATAGGACGGCGCCCAGCTCTCGATGTCGGTGTCGGCCGACAGCGCGACGCTGCGCGGCGGCACCTTCAGGCCCGAGGCGCTTGCGGCATAATGGGCAACGGCCTTCGCCAGCAGGTCGTCGAAGCGGCCACCATCGGTGCGTTCGGTCGCGGCCTCGTTGATCTCGAACAGGACTTCAGCTTCCGCGCGGCTGACCGGCTGGTCGTTGACGGCAGTGGCGGTCAGGATGCGCGTGCACCAGGCGGTGTCATCGGCATCGAGCGAACGGGAGAAGTGCACCCTTCCCTTGGTGGTCGGACCTTCGCCCGTGATCACGCCGTCGCGCACGATGGAGAGTGCATGAGCCGCGGTATCGCGGCAGGACGGTTCGAGGGACGACGACTCAACAGATTTAGGCGCAGCGGCAGACATAGTTCACTTCCAGATTTCTTCTGACCGGTCAGCATTTTCATGCCGACGTAAAGGGGTGGTTAACGATTCGATACGGGGGTCGCGACTTTTCTAGATGGTTGCCAATTGGTCGCTGTCAGGACCGTTTTGGTTCTGGCTCGCGACGGGCAGCGTGATGGAAGTCATAAAAGGCATTATCGGGGCGAGCGAGACCGTGTGAGCCCGGGTGGAGCTGTTTCGCCGCAGGTGCCGCTGTAACAATAAGTTGCTAGAAAATCGGCCCTTCAGGGAAGAAATTCACATTTTACTTGAGCCGGTTCAGTTGGCGTTCACTTGGTCTTGCAAGGCCCCTATAATCAGGCGGACGGCCAGAGACGAATTTCCCAGTAAATTCAACGCGATGAGGTAAAATCATGACACTTCCGATCGGCGCCACCGCACCCGACTTCGAAGCCGAGACCACCGAAGGGAAGATCAAGTTCCACGACTGGATCGGCAACAGCTGGGCGCTCTTGTTCTCTCACCCCAAGGACTTCACGCCGGTTTGCACGACCGAGCTCGGCGCGCTCGCCAGGCTGAAGCCGGAATTCGACAAGCGCGGCGTCAAGCTGATGGGCCTCTCGGTCGACCCGGTCGACAACCACGCCAAATGGTCTGAAGACATCAAGGAGACCCAAGGCGCAGCTCCCAACTATCCGATGATCGGCGACACCGATTACAACGTCTCCAAGCTCTACGGCATGCTGCCGGCTGCCATTTCGGGCGATCCCCTCAAGCGCACAGCTGCCGACAACCAGACCGTCCGCAATGTCTTCGTCATCGGGCCGGACAAGAAGATCAAGCTGGTGCTGGTCTATCCGATGACCACGGGCCGGAACTTCCAGGAGATCCTGCGCGTCATCGACTCCCTCCAGCTCACTGCCAAGCATCGCGTCGCGACGCCGGCCGACTGGTCGCAGGGCGACGACGTCATCATCGCGGGCTCGGTCTCCAACGACGAGGCCAAGACGATCTACCCGCAGGGCTGGAAAGAGCCGAAGCCCTACATCCGCATCGTGCCGCAGCCGAAATGACTTTTTCGGCGGTCGCGCATGGCGACCGCAAGAAGTCATCCCCGGGGCGCGCGAAGCGCGAACCCGGGATCTCGAGATTCTCTGGTGCGCAATTGCGCACCAGAGTTCGGTCTTCGGACCGTCCTGGAATGACGGTAACAATCAAGCCGCGTGCACGCGCTCCAGGAAGCCGTCAACCTCGGCCTTGAGAAGCAGGCTCTCACCCGACAGCGCCTGGGCGGAGGCAAACATCCGGCTCGACGTCTCGCCCGTCTCGCTGGCGCCCTTGGCGGCCTGGCGGACGTTGACGGCAACATCGGCCGTGCCCGACACCGCGGCGCGAACGCTGGACACGATGTTGTGCGTCGCGCTTTTCTGCTGCTCGACCGCAGCCGAGATCGAGCCCGCGATGCCGCTGATGCGCTCGATGGTCTGGCTGATCGCCTTGATGGCGGCAACCGACTCCTCGGTCGCGAGCTGCATACTCTCGATCTGGTTCGAGATCTCGTCCGTCGCCTTTGCGGTCTGGCCGGCCAGCGTCTTGACCTCCTGGGCTACCACCGCAAAGCCGCGGCCGGCGTCGCCCGCGCGCGCGGCCTCGATGGTGGCGTTCAGAGCCAACAAGTTGGTCTGCTCGGCGATCGAGGTGATCAGCTTGACGACGTCGCCAATGCGCGCGCCGGCGTCAGAGAGCTGCGCAATGCGCTGGTCGGTTGCCTCGGCCTGCCGGACCGCCGCGGCGGAAATCTCGTTGGATTCCTGCACCCGCCGCGTGATCTCGGAAATCGATTGAGACAGCTCGTCGGAGGCCGACGCCGCCGAACGCACGTGCTCGGAAGCGTTTTCGGAAGCGCCGGCGGACTGCGCCGACAGGTCGGCGGTGGAGCGTGCGACGTCGGTCAGTTGCCGCGCCACGCGCTCGAACTCGCCCGACGACGTCAGCACCTTGTCGAGGATGCCGCCGACGCTGCCGCGGAACTCCTCGACGAAGTTGCGCAGGTCGGATTTGCGCTGCTCGACCGCTGCGGCCGAGGCCGCCGCCTGCTCGCTGCGCAGGCGCGCCCGCTCCAGCGAATTGCTTTTGAACACCGCGACCGTGCGGGCGATCTCGCCGATCTCGTCGGCGCGATCCTCGCACTCGATTGCGACGTCGCTCTGGCCGTTGGCAAGCGCGGTGAGCGAGCGGGTGACCGAGGTGAGCGGACGGGTGACGCGGCGCACGACCAGCAGGGTCAGGACCAGCACCACAAGCGCGGCAAGGCCGGCGGCCGCCGCCATGCTCTCGATCGCGTGGGCCAGCATACTCTCGTACTGCATCATGGGGATGCCGACATAGAGAATGCCGACGACCTTGTCGCTGCCGTCCACGATCGGGAAATAGGCGGTCATGAACGATTTGCCGAACAGCGTCGCCGGACCCCTGTAGGCCTCGCCACGGCGCAGCGGCGCCTGCCCCGGATGATCGGCGGCGAGCTGGGTGCCGACGGCACGGTCGCCATTTTCCTTTTTCACGTTGGTGGAGCGGCGGACGAACTGCCCGCTCGCTTCGTCGAACACGAACAGGGTCGCATTGCCGCCGACATAGGACACCGCGCGGTCGACGATGGCGTGATCACCAAGATCGGGCATCTTGGGGATTTGGGCGCGCACCACCGTACCATCCCGCATCGTGACCTTGGCGGATGGGACAGTTTCGGTGAAGGCCAACGCCAGCGTGCGCAGGTTGACCTCGATGTCGCGCAGTGCGCGGTCATTGAAGGCGGACGTCAGCGACCAATAGCCGGCGCCAACCACGAGCGCCGTGTTCACGGCGATCAGCAGCACGGCGCACAGCACCGCTTTCGTGCCCAGCTTGAACTGCGACAAGAACTTCCCAGTCAGTGCTTTGGACATGAATGGAACTACCCCCGTAATTCCTGCATATTCGTGCAGTTGACTTACGGTAAAATTAACGATGGTTCGCACCGTCCCCGCCCACATGCTTTCCAAATCGTAAACGAGGACTCCCCCTGACCACGCCGAGCGCGCCCCCCATCATCGTCTGGTTCCGCGACGACCTTCGTCTGTCCGACCATCCCGCCCTGCATGCCGCCGCCAAAACCGGTGCGCCAGTGCTCTGCCTGTTCGTCGTCGACGACACCGCCGGGCGGGCGCCCGGCGCCGCGACGCGCTGGTGGCTGGCGCAGTCGCTACGATCGCTCGGGGCCGCAATCGCCGCGCGCGGCGGGTCGCTCGTCCTGCGCAAGGGACCGGCCGCCAAGGTCATCGGCGAGTTCGCCCGCGAGAGCGGCGCCCGTGCCGTTTACTGGAATGAGATCGCGCAAGCGCCGCATCGAGCTGTCGAGAGCCAGCTCGCGGCGATGCTGGCAAGGCTCGGCATCGGCTCGCAAAGCTTTCCCGGCGACCTCCTTGTCCCGCCCTCGGTAATCCGTACCAAGGACGGCCGCGGGTTGCGCGTGTTCACGCCATTCTGGCGGCGCCTGCTGTCGCTCGGCGATCCGCCAAAACCGCTGCCTGCTCCGAAGCAGCTGCGCCCTGCACCGAATATCGCCGGTGACGTGCTGGAGAGCTGGCGACTGGAGCCGAGCAAGCCGGATTGGGCAGGCGGGCTGCGCGAGGCATGGACCCCGGGCGAGGCCTCCGCACGAGCGCGCCTGCGCGACTTCCTCAGCCACACTGTGCGCCGCTATGTCGGCGATCGCGATCGCCCGGATCGCGACGGCACCTCAGGGCTCTCGCCGCATTTGAGGTTCGGCGAGCTCAGCCCGCGCCAAATCTGGCACGCGGCGCGGTTTGCCACGGACGATGATCCGGCACTCGGGCCGGGCATCGCAAAGTTCCTGAGCGAGCTCGGCTGGCGCGAGTTCTGCCGCCACCTGCTCCACGACCATCCCAACCTCGCCACCGCAAACCTGCAAACGAACTTCGACGGCTTCCCCTGGAAGCGCGACGCCAAGGCGCTCGCTGCCTGGCAGCGCGGCCGCACCGGCTATCCGATCGTCGATGCCGGCCTGCGCGAGCTCTGGCACACCGGCGTGATGCACAACCGGGTGCGGATGGTGGTCGCCTCCTTCCTGGTCAAGCACCTCTTGATCGACTGGCGCGAGGGCGAAGCCTGGTTCTGGGACACGCTGGTCGATGCGGACGCCGGCAGCAATCCCGCCAATTGGCAATGGGTCGCCGGCTGCGGCGCCGACGCTGCACCCTACTTCCGCGTGTTCAACCCGCAGCTCCAAGGCGAGAAGTTCGATCCGGATGGAACCTACGTTCGGCGCTGGGTGCCGGAGCTGGAGGACATGCCGGCCAGGCTGATCCACCGGCCCTGGCAGGCAACGCCGATCGAGCTTGCGAGCGCAGGCATCACGCTCGGCAAGACCTATCCGCAGCCGATCGTCGATCATGCCAAAGGGCGCGAGCGTGCGCTCGCTGCCTACACGACGATCCGCAAAGGTTGAGCGCGGCTTTGACTCAATTTCGAAACCCGCTATCGTCACCAACGCAGTCAAACTGTGGGGGACGACATGGACGACGACAAGCCGATCACCGAACAGGCGATGGAGACGATCACCACTGCCGTGGAAGCGACCAAGGACGCGGCAGTCACCGCGGTCAAGAAAGTCAGGAAGGCCGCCAAGAAGGTCGCAAAGAAAGTAGCGCCGAAGAAGGCAGCCAAGAAGAGCTCGAAGAAGTCTTCGAAGAAGGCCGCCAAGAAGTCCTCAAAGAAGGCGGCCAAGACCACCGCGAAGAAGGCGAAGAAGTCTACCAAGAAGGCAAAGACAAAGAAGAAGGCCAAGAAGGCGAAGCGCTGATCGGGGCGTGAGACCGGGTCTCCGGATGCGAGTGCGTCCGGAGATCTGTGCGGCGAGGCCTACCCTCGCTGCCCCGTCAGCCTAGGCGCGCCGGTTGACGACGAACACCGCGGCCGCGCACATCGCCATGCCGGCAATCGCCAGCGCATCGAGCTTCTCTCCGAACAGCACGTAGGCCATCAGCGCTGTCACGGCCGGCACCAGATAGAACAGGCTCGCGACCGAGGTTGCCGCGGCGTGGCGGATCAGCCAGTAGAGCAGCCCGATCGATCCGATCGAGAGCGCCACGGCGAGCCAGGCGAGCGCGAGCACGAACTCCCGCGTCCAGTGCACCACGCGGTCCTCGAACAGGAAGGCTCCGATCGCGAAGAAAATGGTGACAGCGACATATTGCACGAGATTGCCGGCGCGCCAGTCGATCTGGTTGCAGTAGCGGCGCTGATAGAGCGTGCCGAGCGTGATGCTGATCAGCGAGACCACCGAGGCGAGCCAGCCAAGCCCGGCTTCGCCGGTCATGGGACGGTTGTGCAGGATCATCACGACGCCGCCGAGGCCGAGCACCAGCCCCGCCCATTGCAGCGGCGTCACCCGCTCGCCGAGCCAGCGATTGGCAATTGTCGAGGTCAGGATCGGCTGAAGGCCCGGGATCAGCGCAGAAAGCCCGGCCGGAATCGAATGCGCGATCGCGATCGCGGTGCCACCGAGATAGAAGCCATGGACGAGGATGCCGGCGACCGCGCTGTGCGCGATGCCGACACGGTCCGGCCATTTCGGCCGTGCGAGGCCGGCAATGATCGCCATCAGGCCGACCACGATCGCCATGCGGATGGCGAGATAGGTCAAGGGATCGGCGTTGTTGACGACGTATTTGGTGCCGACGAATCCGGTGCTCCAGAGCAGGACGAACAGGATCGGCGCGGCGCGGGCGGTCAGGGCTTCTTGATTATGATTCATTGCCGTCCTCATTGCCCCACCGGGGACTATGCGGCAATGCGAATTTCGGCCGGGCGATGCTGCGCTGCGACGGGCGCCGGCGGCTCAGCTCAGCCGCTCACCATTCTTCCGGACAGGGGTCGACGATCTTCCAGAGCTCGACGCCATTCTTGATCTTCTTCATCTCGGTGGTGAGCCCGCCGTTGCGACGAATCCAGTCCTTCACCGTATCGGGATAGTAGGACATCAGGTCGGACGTCCCCTCGGAGCTGGTGACCTTGATGCCGAAGGTGAAGGCCTTGTCGTAATAGGCCTGATGGAAGCCGAGGCTCGCGCGCGGCGTCACGCAGATCTTGTTCATCGGCACGATGCCGAGCACCAGCGTACAGGCCGAATTGCAGATGCCGTCGATGATGACGCGCTCGCCCTTCTCGCGGACGCGCTTGTACTTGGCCTTGTATTCCTCGACATAGCCGCCGTGGTCGCGGGTGATATGCAGCTCGGCCCGCGCCGGCGTAGCGGCGACGAGGCAGAGCGACAGCAGGCTCAGAAGCGTGATGCGCATGGCGAGGTGACGGCGGCAGCCTTCAGGAATGGACCGGCCTCGAAGGACCCCAGCAGGCCGGCGACAGGATTCTTAACCGAATAGTCTTTGGTCATACTTGTGTGGGGAATTCGTTAAGCATCTCGAAAAGGCCAAAAATAGGCAGCCTTCGACCGCATATCCGGCAATTCTGTCACACCCGGCCGGAAATCTGCGGGATTAGCCCGGATTTCCGGGCATAGGACCGGTGCCCCGGGGGCTCGAAATGGCTATAGAAGGGTGCTATTCGCGCGGGTTCCGGAGAATCGAGATGAGCAAGTTCAAGCTTGTAGCCGCGGTTGCAGCCCTGTCGGCTGCAATCCTAGCCCCTGGCCTTGCGGAGGCGGGGGGCCACCACCGGCACCACCGCACTTACATCAACCCGTTGCCCTACCCGATCAGCTATGTGCACAATTACGGGCCCGGTATCACCCCCGGCACCTTCGCCTATTACGACGGCCCGTCGACCAACCACTGCTACCAGAGCTCGGCCGTCTATGTTGGCCAGGACCGCCGCCGGCACCCCTGCTACTGAGGCGCGCCGGAGCGTCTGCACCGGGCGCCCTTATTTGGCGGCGCCCGAGCGCAGCAATTGCTTCTCGATCTCGTGAACCGGCATCTTGACGAGATCCTTGCCGACCTCGCCTTGAATCGCCTTGCGCACGACGTCCGAGTAATCGGCGCGGATCATGCCAAGCGCGCGGGGCGAGGCCACCATGGTCAGGGCTGTGGTCTCGCCCGAGCTGATGGCGGCATCGAGCCGGCCGGCCAGGCTTCGCAGAAAGGCGCGCTCGGCCTCGTCGTGCCAATCGGTCTGCTCGACTGAGCTGCGGGCCCCGCCGGCAGCGGCGTGCAGTCGCCCCGGCGCGTCGCTTCCTTGCGCGCTGGTCGAGGGATTGGGCTGCTCGTGCACCTCCTTGGTGTGAAGGTTCGGAAACATCTCGTCGCCGAGGTTTTCCAGAATGAGCGCCTTGCGCCCGTCGCACACGACCAGCCAGTCGCCTTTGTCGATTCTCATTTTGTCCATTGCCACTCTCCTTGAAACTCTTGGACGCCGCGGCTGGCATCAGAGATGTTCTTCGAATTCCTCGAAGGACTTGCCGAACTGCGCCATCGCCTCCTCCAGATAGTCGGCGAGCATTGGCGTGCCGATCAGGTAGGACGCGGTGCGCTGGTTGTGCGCCTGCGCGGCCTGGGTGTGCAATTGGCGCCAATTGGAGAGATCACCGTCGCCGCGCCCAAGCCAGGTCAGCGCCACGAGATCGATCTGCTCGTCGACATTGAGATCGCGGATAAAGCCCGCGAGCTCCGCACGGTCGGTGGTCCCGCCGCGCCCTCCGCGGCCATAGCTCATGTCATCGTCGCCGAAGTCCAGGACGACGCCGCCTCCGGCCGCCTCGTTGTCGGACCGGCGCGATTTCGAAATGACGAAGAAGACCTTCTCCGGCGAGATCGACAGATTTGGAATGACTCGCATCCAGTTCACCTTGTCCCGCAGCAAGCACCATGCTGCCGCCACGCCAGCAACACTATGAGCCGACGCAGACTTTCGAATTGCGCAGGATCAAGGTTGGCGGCAAGCACATGGGCCGTGCCGCCAAAGGCGCAGAGGCCCGGATTGGCTGAAAATCTGTTCATCAGAATTACATTTCGGCTCCGCCACAATTTGAGCAGAACATCTTCGATATCCTGCTTTCCGTAAGCGGAGGAAGACATCATGACTTTCAAGATCGGCCTCGTCGGCGCAGGCCTGTTCGGTGCCGTGTTTGGCGCGTTGGCGGCATCGCCGGCGTCCGCCATGCCCATCGCGCCCGCGCCTGCGACATCGCAGCTCTCCGGCGTCGAGCAGGTCCGCATGGTCTGCGACGCCTGGGGGCGCTGCTGGTGGCGTCCGAACTATTATGGGTATTACGGTCCGCGGCCGTATTACGGCCCACGGTATTATCGGCCGCGCTATTATGGTTATTATGGCCCGGGCTATTATCGCCGCTGGTGACATCTGAAGGGGCCTTCGGGCCCCTTCGCTTTTGCGAGATCACGTCTTGCCCCGTCGTCGCCGGCCTGGAGCGATTCCAAAACTGATCTAGATCAAAGCGAAAGCCGCCCACACCGTCATTTTACCACGATGGCCGAGTTGATCGTCTTTCGATGTCCTCAGACGGGCATGAACGTGCAGACGCATCTGGAGAAGCAGGAGAAAATCGAAGGACGCAGCTTTGCGTCCTTTGCCTGTCCCGCCTGCACGGCTGCACTTCATCGACCTCGCTTCCGGAAAACCGATGAGCCAAGAACGTTGACGGTGACATTGATCGGACGGACATCATGGCATGATGTCCGCAATACTACGGCCTGAAATTCGATTTACTGAAACGCGATGTTCCGCCATTGATGGCGGTACATCGACGTTCATTTGATTGTCCCATTTCAGCAGCCGCCAGATCCATGTTGTTCGACGCCTTCGCCCCCTCCTCCGCGCTTCAGCTGATCGGCTTTGCCGACGTCGATGCGTTTCGGCCGGTTGAGACGATGGAAGACGCGAGAAGCATTCCGCTCGACATTCCGAACTTCGCCGCGGCCCGCGCCGCCGTCTCCCTGCCGGCGTGCCGCATCATCGTGATGAGATCGTTCGCGCGCATCCTCGACACCGCCTATCGGATGCCAGGCGGGATGGTGATCCTGTCCATGACCGACGACCTCCAGGTCAACTTCAAGGGACTGGATCTCGATGCGCGTTTCTTCGTTGCGCTCCGCGGCAACGACGAATGCCATTTCGTCGAGCCTCAGACCAACCATCATGCGATGATCATTTTCTCGCCCGAGCTGAAAGACCGGGACTGGTTCGATCGCTCTGACAGCTTGCGGGCCCGTGTTGCGAACCGGCCCGCCCTGCTCCACGCGCGGCAACTCCTGCTCGATATCCTGCGCACCGCCTCGGTGCAGCCGCTCCTGTTCGAGACCACCGAAGTGGCCGCGCATCTCCAGGAGGGCCTGCTGCTCGCGCTTGACGATTTGTTTCGGATTGATCCGATGCTGGACCTGCGCGCCTCGGCCCAGGGCGAGCGAGCGATCAAGCTCGTGCAGCGCATCGACGATTACGTCGCAGCCTATCCCACCGCGCCGATCTACCCCGCCGATCTCGCCAGCCAGTTCGGTGTCTCGATCCGGACGCTCGGCGGCGCGGTGAGCAAGGTGCGGGGCATGAGCCTGCATCAATACATTCGTCTCAAGAGGCTGTGGGCGACCCGCGCTCGCCTCCTGAAGGGCGGCGGCGCTACCGTCGCCACGTGCGCGCGTGCCCAGGGCTTCCATCATCTCGGCGAATTTGCCGCAGCCTACCGCGCAATCTTCCACGAGGCGCCGTCCGACACGCTGGCACGCGGCCGGCAAGGAGGTTGCCGTCAGGCCGACTGACGCGGCCCTTGCGACGGTGGCTCGGCCTCAGCGCCGGTTCGGAACATATCCGGGACAGGGAAGCTGGCGCGCTCGGAAGGATTCGAACCTCCGACCCTCGGAATCGAAATCCGATGCTCTATCCAGCTGAGCTACGAGCGCCTGGGCCCGATCGGCAACAATCGGGAAAACACCGCATCGCGGCTGAGGCCAGCGCACCGAGCGGCGTTCGGATGGGTTGGAATTAGCAGAGAGACCGACGAATAAAAAGCCCTTCCCGCCTCGTTTCGAAGCGGGGCGGTGCCGTTCTTACCAGGTGTTGCCGAAGAAGCCGAATTGCGGGCGCTGCGCCACCATCATCGGCCGGTCCTGCTGTTGCGGCACCGAATGCGCCCTGACGACCTTGCGCTTCGGCGGCTGCGCCTGAGTAGGCTGGGCCTGGGCCTGAACCTGCGGCTTGGCGTCCGCCTTCTTCGCCGCAGTGGCGTCGGACTTGGGGGCCGGCGTGAACTGGGCGAAGGTCTCGCGCACCCGGGCCTTGGCCGACATCTCGGCGAGAGCTGCAGACGTGGCATCCTGCACCGGCGGCTGAGGCGCAACGACGGCGGCGGTCTTCACCGCAGGCGGTACGATCGTGGGCTGGGTTGTGTCGAGCACAACACGCTCGGGCAGGTGGCGGTCGGAGCGAATCCGGATCAGCGGCTGATCATTGCCTACCGTGGCGACGGCCTGCGCAACCGGTTGCGATGGCAGAACAAAGTCTGCTGCGAATAGCAGTGCGAGCAGAGCTCCACCGACAAACGTGAAATACCGAAAGATGGGCATTGGCCGCGCTCCGCCCCCCGCATCCCCGCGTGGGCTCTCCGCCTCAACAGGCGATCTCTTAATTGGTTCCTGGCCCAGCCGTTTGGTTCAAATGGCGACGCGAGGTTTTTGGGCCAAGGGGCGCGGAGGGTCGCGCAAGGTAACTTTTCCGCTACCGGAGCATGCCGCCTTACGCGCGGTGTGCCGCAACCAACGAGCATTTCGCCTGATCGGCATTAACGTTGACGAAGCCGACGGGAATTCGCGCAAAGGTCTTGCGGCTCCTCATGCTGACCGGGTCTGCCAGCACGCGACTGCGATCGGTGAGATGGCTGCCGTCACGCCGCGCAAAGGCGCAGACGATCTCGACATCCTTTACGGCATAGTCATTGTCGTTTCGCAGCGTGAACGTCACCAAGGCTTTTGAGCCAAGGCCGCCGCGGCGCCAGGTCTGCGATGAAATGCGCAAGCGAGCGAGCTCCGCCCTCGCCGTCACTTGCGCCTCGGGAGCCGAAGGCGCCGTTGCTGCATCACCCGGGGGAGCCGTCTCGACAGCAGCCACCTCCGACTTCGCCGGCTCGGTACTGTTGCCCCTGGACAGTGGCAGCAGCATCCACACACCGCATCCGAGAATGATGGCCGCCAGCAGCCACAGCAGGCTCCGGCCAAACGAAACGCTCGCGATCGTCACGGCCCGCGCCAGCTGCTCGCCTGTCCCGGCGACACGTCTCAACCCGATTCGGTCAAGCCTCGCGTTCATGACATCACCGATAGCAGCCGAAGCACATCGGACGACGGATTCGGCCGCAAGCCTACTTCAATCCGGAAGACGACCTAAGGTTCCCGCGTAGTTGCGAATCGGCAAGGACAGTGGCGATTGCCGGCCACGGCCGCTAACATGCGCTGCAACATCAAAGCCCCTCGGGAGAACATGAAATGCCAATCGCCGTCACTTGGGATCACGTCCATCTGCGCAGCCCCGATCCGGAGGCCACAGCGGCCTGGCTGCGGGACATCCTCGGCGGCGAGGTCGTGCGCGCGCCGGGACGGATCGACGTGAATCTCGGCGGTGCGAGGATATTCATCGCGCCGCTTGAGGGCGACAACGCCGTCAACCCGCCGCCCCCGCACCCGCATCAGGGCCTCGACCATTTCGGCCTGGCGGTGAAGGACATCGACGCCGTCGCGGCGGAGATCAAGGGCAAGGGTGTCACCTTCACCCGCGAGCCGACCACGATCCGGCCCGGCGTGCGCATCTGCTTCATCCGGGGCCCCGAAGGCATCTCCATCGAGCTGCTCGAGCGCGACAAGAAATATACCTGACGCGGCGCGTGCCGAGTCGAATATCGGGCCACCGGGCGAAGTGCCGCCCGGTGCGGCTCAAGTCATGCTGCCGGGCATAAAACAGCGGATGGTGACGCCCATATAGCCGTAGATCGGCCAGACCATGGTACGCCCGACACGGTTCGGCTCCGCGATCACGGCTTCCTCGGGCACGTCGACCCAGACCAGCTCCTGCTTCTGGCCGTCGATCGCGTAGCCGTAGCGCGGCACGCGGACGCGATAATGCCCGTCTTTGCTGTCCCAGTCGCTATCCGAGAGCGCCGAGCCGTCGGCATCGGAGCAGCACGGCCCCTTGCCGCTGCGCAGGCCGTCAAACCAGGCCTTCAAATCGGGATTGGTGTTGGCGTACTGACCGCGGTCGCGCGCATGCCCGAAGGGGGCTGCAAGCGCCATCAACGCCAAGACGCAAGCGAAGCTTGCGACGCCTCGCCAGCGTGTCGAGCTGCCGCCGTAACATGTCGTGGAACGCGTACCGTATAGACGCGGCTCATCGCCGCCGGATTTGATCCAGTTCCTCATCGTCTTGCTCCAGCACCCCGCGGCCAGTGCAACAAATGGTTATGCATTTCACGGGCCAAGTCCGATTCGCAGCGACCGGCCTCGTCCCGTCATCAGGCCGTCATGAGGCGTCACACGCAAGCCGGGACAACTACGGCTCGCAGCGGCGGGCACTTGCGTCTGGCCGGCAAACTGCCGCGTTGCGCGAGCGGATGCGCTTTGGCATAAAAGCAGAACCGGTTACGCCATTGGGCGATGGCGGCCGGCCGACGGGACGTTATGAAGAACGGCCTCTATTCGATTCATGTGACCCTGCTCGATGGTCGAGTCGGCAAGGGCAGCGGCGTCATTCTTTTCCGCGACGGCAAGATTCTTGGCGGCGATGCCTATCTCTATTACACTGGCAGCTACGTGGTGAAGGACAGCACGACCTTCAAAGGCGAGGTGCTGGTGCAACGGCACACCTCGCCGCGGGGCGATGACAATCCGCTGTTCGGTGGCCCTGCTCCGGTCGGCATCGGCGTCAGCGGCACCTACACGGACACGCGCGCGGAGATGACCGGCACGGCGCTGGTCGGCAAGGCCAGCCTGATCTTCGGCGCCACCCTGCACAAGCTCGCTGACGTCGATTAGATGCGCGGCCGAAACATGGCCCCTGACATCCTGAGCGAAACGTCGTAGGCAGTGAGGATGTCTGGAGCGTGGACATATCGTCCGTTGGCTCGCGGTTCGGCGATCGAGCTGGGTCGTCTCACGGCGGCATCGGCGACCGTGCTTGCACGTCACGTTCACCCGGACGTTCAAATCGCCGCCGTCACGGAAGGATGGCGGACGTACACGAGCGCGTTCGGCGACTTCCGCGCCGCTGCCGGCGACATCGTCGTGATTCCGAAGGACGTACCACACGCCGCGCGCGGCGGCGCTGGCTCCATCGTCACCCATCTCTATGTGCCGAGCGATCATGCAGCCGTGAGCGAGATCTCGAGGCCGCTCCACATCCGCCGCTCCCGAGCAATCCTGCCCGACGAGATACTCGATGCAGTCGGCTCGCACGATCCGTGGCCGAGAGATCCCGTGCGGCCGGAAAGACGTGCCGCGCTGATGGAACTGGCTTCGTGTGACGATCTCGACATCCGCAGGATGGCTGCACGGCAGGGCCGATCAACCGATGGCTTCATTCGGCTGTTCAAGCGAGAGGTTGGCATGACGCCGGCCGCCTATCGTCTCGCGCGGCGACTGGCGTCGGCGCGCTCGCAGCTGAAGCGCGGCGATGCGGTTGCCGACGTCGCCTATGCCGGTTTATTCTCCGACCAGAGCCACCTTGGTCGCCTGTTTCGGCGCGCTTACGGCGCAACGCCGGCCGCCTATCGCTCAGCGTTCGCAGATTGAGGCCGTCGATTTCGTTCCAGACATGAATTGACCCGGGCGCTACGCTGGCTGCATCTCTCCATGCCATTGCGAGCCGCGCATGAACCTTCTCGCACCTTTCCTGGTCTTGTCTGCGGGCCTGAGCCTCGCCTTTCAGCAGGTGCTGAACGCCAGCCTGGGCAGCGCCATGCAATCCGCGAAGTGGGCGGCGTTCGTGAGTTATCTTGGCGGGACGATTGCGCTGCTGCTGGCTCTCCTCTTCGCGCGGGAGCCGATGCCGACGGCCGCCCTCGCCGGGCGAGCTCCTTGGATCGCCTGGACCGGAGGAGGTTTCGGCGCGATCTTCATCGCGACCAGCATCTTGATGGTGCCGCGTCTCGGCGTGGCGACCGTGCTCACGCTGATCGTTGTCGGCCAGTTGGTCGGTTCGTTGGCGCTCGACCAGGTCGGCATGTTCGGCCTGCCGCAGCATCCGATCACGCCGACGCGCGCGTTGGGGGTCCTATGTCTCGTCCTTGGCGCGGCTCTCGTTCGTGGGTGACGACAGCGGTGCGCGTCAACGCGTTCGGGTCATGGATCACTCCGCCGCCTGCTCCAACGGCGCCGTGCGCGGCAGGATGATCTGGATGCGTGTGCCGTTGCCCGGTTCGGAATCGAGATCGAGCCGTCCGCCGAGCCGGTTGGTGACGATGCTGTAGACGATGTGCAGCCCGAGGCCGGTGCCGCCCTGGTCGCGCCGGGTCGTGAAGAACGGATCGAAGGCGCGGCGGCGGACGTCGAGCGACATGCCGCAGCCATTGTCGGAGAAGATGATCTCGACATTGTCCGTGCCGGACTCGCGCACCTGGATCTCGATGGTCCCCGGCCGGCCATCCGGGAAGGCATGCGCCACCGAATTGAGGAACAGATTGGTCAGCACCTGGCCGTACGGACCCGGATAGCTGTTCATGGTGAGATCGGGCTGGCACTCGACGTTGAGCGTCAGGTTGTGCTTGCGCAGGCCCGGCCGGAGACTCATCACCACCTGCTCGGTGAGGTCGCCGAGATCGAAGGTGCGCTGGTCCGAATAGTTGCGATCCGCGGCGACCTGCTTGAACGACTGGATCAACTCGGCGGCGCGGTTGAGATTGGACACGAGCTGCGAGGAGGCGTCGCGGCTGGTGCTGAGGAAATCGTTGAGCGTGGAGCGGCGGAGCTCGCCGCGCTCGACCTCGGCGGTGAATATCGCGGTCTTGCGCTCCAGCGCGGAGGCGACGGTGAGGCTGATACCGACGGGATTGTTGACCTCGTGCGCGACGCCAGCGACGAGGCGCCCGAGCGCGGCGAGTTTCTCGGCCTCAATCAACGAGGCCTGCGTCTCGCGCAGATTGCGCAGCGCCGTCTCGGCGGCTTCCTTGGCCTTGCGCATCTCCTGCTCGCCGCGCTTGCGCTCGCCGATGTCGAGCGCGACGGTCACGATCCGCTCGATCTCGCCGTCGGCATCGAGCAGTGGCAGCTTGTTGACCAGCCATTGCCGCATGTTGCCGGAGGCGTCCTTGTACTCCTCCTCGTAGAAGCCGAGCCCCTTGCGGAGGCTCAGGACACGCTTGTCGTTCTCGTCGGTCTTGGCCGCGCCATAGCGCGACATCAAGTCGGCCGTGGTGCGGCCGAGCGCGTCAGCGGGTTCGATGCCGAAGATGCCCGCCATATAGCGGTTCATCAGCACATAGCGCAGGTTGCGGTCCTTGACGTTGATCACCGCCGGCACGGTGTCGATGACCTGCTGGAGCAGGCGCCGGCCTTCGGCGATGGCGTCTTCCGCCCGCTTCTGGTCGGTGATGTCGCGCAGCGTGCCCTCGTAACGGACGATGTTGCCCGCTTCGTCACGCACGCCGGTGGCGCTGTCGGAGAGCCACAGGATGTTGCCGCTGCGCTGGCGCACCTGATACTCGAACTCGCGCACCATGCCGTCGCGCGCCATCAGCCGCTGGTATTCGACCCGCGCCTCGGGATGGACATAGATGGTGTGGGCGATGTCGCTGATGCTGTCGATCAGCTGCTGCGGGCTGTCGTAGCCCATCATCCGCGCCAGCGCCGGATTGGCGTTGAGGAG
Source organism: Bradyrhizobium guangxiense (assembly GCF_004114915.1). Lineage (NCBI taxonomy): Bacteria > Pseudomonadati > Pseudomonadota > Alphaproteobacteria > Hyphomicrobiales > Nitrobacteraceae > Bradyrhizobium > Bradyrhizobium guangxiense. The sequence continues at coordinate 3,915,292 of NZ_CP022219.1, forward strand.
ATCGCCGGCCGGCGTCGTCACGTAGATGCCGTCGATCGAGCCCTCGAACAGCTTTCGGTAGCTCTCTTCGGCGAGGCGCTGCTCGGTGAGCGCGCGCACCGCCGCCTCGCGCGCCGTGTCGGCCTCCTCCAGCGCGCGGCGGAACACTTCTGCTGCACGCGCGATGTCGCCGATCTCATTGTCGAGATCAGCCGACGGGATCAAGGTGTCCTTCTGGCCCGCCGCAAGCGCGCGGATGGAGCGTGCGATCTGGGCGAGCGGACGGACCGTCCGGCGCACCACGAACAGCGCAGCGCCGATACCGATCAGGACGCCGATGGTGCCGAGCACGATGCTCTGCCATCGCGCTTCCGTCAGTGTCCGGGCGAAATCGCGCGACAGCACGTGGCCGCGCCGGGCGCTGACCTCGCGCAGCAATTCGGTGACGCGACCGATCAGCCGGCCCTCGGTTCCCAGCACCTCGCGGTCGATGTCGGCGATCTGCCGCTCGCGGACGGCCACCGCCATGATCGCCTCGGCGTAATCGTTCACCGCCGCCTTCAGCTTGGCATCGCCGATGTTCAGGGCCCGCATGGTCTGCGCAGCCTGCTCGGCCGCGGACGGGTTGCGCGCGAGCAGCCCGAGCGCGATGCGGCTCTGCGCCTCCGACAGGCGCGAGGCCAGCTCACGGTCGGCGGTGCCCGACACGGCCGCATCGAACTGGTCACGCAACGGCGGCAAGCCCGCGAGCAGCTGGGCGCGGCGGTCGATCAGCGTCGAGATCCGCTCGAGGCCATTGCGATAGGTCGCAAGCCGCTCGGTGACCCCGTCGATCATGTCCTGCTGCTCGGGCGCGAGCTCGATGCGGGTCTTCTTCAGGATGTCGCTCAGGGTCGAGGCCGCCTCGCCCACCTGCTTGAACTGGATGCCGGCGCCGGGATCGGTGACGAAGTCGCGCGCGGCGAGGCGCAATTCGTTCATGCGGCGGTCGATGTCCTCGGCAAGGTCGCCGACGCTCTGCAGCCGCTGCAATTCGGCGAAGGTGGTGTCGATGTGCCGGATCGCGATCACGCTCGCGGTCGAGGTGACGATGATCACCGCCAGCACCAACAGGAAGCTGCCGAAGGTGAGCTGGCCGATGGAGAGCGAGAAGGTTCGCTTTTTCTCAGGGGTCGGCGTCAATTCGGCGGACATTGGCGATGAGAGGACCGGGCTATCGGAGGCCCAATATACGACGTATTGCCGCCCCGGGGGAACATGCCTCCGAACGCCGATTATCCTAAATATGGCGGTCCCGGAGCCCCCTTTTCCCAATCTATGACGGTTTGAGGCTCGCCGTCTGCCGGGCCGGGATCGTCACGGCGGCGACGCCGAGGACGACGCAGGCAAGCCCGATCCAGGCGGTCCGGCTGAGGCTCTCACTGAGGAAGGCGACGCTGATGGCGACGCCAATGGGCACGCGGAGATAGGCCTGCGCCGTGGTGCTGACCGAGCCCAGGGTCTGGATCAGGCGGAAGTAGATCGCAAACGCCGCGGCGGTCGAGAACACGGCGAGCGCGAGCAACGCCAGCACGGAGCTCAGTGACGGCGACAGCGTCCAGGGCCGCTCGACCACGAGCGAGGCCGGAATCAGGGCCGCCGCCCCCGCCAGCAGCGAGCCGGCGGCTGGGGCCATCGGATCGAGGCCCTTGAAGCTGCGGCCAAAGATCGCGGCGCAGGCGTAGCATAGGGTGGCGGCAACGATGGCCGCTTCCGCGAGGAGGCCGCGACCGATGCCATCGAAGGCGTCGGTTCCGACAATGAGGCAGATGCCGGCCATTCCGGCGACCACACCGAACAGTTTCCTGGGGGTCGTCGCCTCGTGGCGGGGGACGACGAGGGGGAGCAGGAACGTGAAGATCGGTGCGGCCGAGTTGAGGATGGTGGCGAGTGCGGCATCGACATGACGCTCGCCCCAGGCGATCAACGTCCAGGGGATGACGCTGTTGAGCACGGCCTGGAACGCGAAGCGCCGCCAGGTCGCGGCATCTCTGGGCATCATGATGCCGCGCGCCCACATCACGACGAGCAGCAGCAGACCCGCAATCGTGGTTCGAGCCGCGATCAACGTGATGGGGGGAATGGTGGCGACCCCGAGTTTGATGAAGGTGTAGGAGCCGCCCCACAACGTCGCGAGCGCGACCAGCAGCGCCAGCTCGACGGCGATGTTGGTGTCCTGCCTGGTGTCCATGGTCCGCTCCCGTCCTTCGCAACGGACGGAACCTAGCGCGACCGCGGTCGTCAATACTTCGTCTGGCGTCGAAGTGTCTTAGCCAACGGCCCCGACATCGAACACCTCGCCGTCATAGCCGGCCTCACGGGGAATCCGGAGCTGACGGCCGGTTTCTGTCTTGGTCATGACCGGCATCACCGCGACGATGGACATGGCCCGGGCATGGTCGAGCGCAGCGCTCACGTTTGGCTGTTTGGCGAGGCGGATCAGATTGCGCGTGGTCGGGAATGGCAGCTTGAAACGGCCGCTCTCGCCACCCTCTACCGCCTCGCGCGGCGAGACCCAGATCGAATCCGTCGACTCCCGGCCATCATGGGCGCCGAGCTGGTCAGGCGGCGCGGCGGCAAGGAAGAACCAGGTGTCGAAGCGCTTCGGCATGCCCTCCGGCGTGATCCAGTGCGCGTAAGGCACCAGCGTGTCGAGCGCTAGCTGAAGGTTGTTATCGGCCAGGATGTTGAGGAAGCTGACCTTGTGCTCGTTGAGCGCGACGCGATGCTTGTCGGCGATCTCGCCGGCACGCTTGGCATCAACCGGCGCACCCGTCTCCTTCGACCGCGCCAGCAGGATGCCGCTCTCCTCAAACGTCTCGCGGATCGCGGCGATACGGAAACCGCGGTCCGCCTCGCTGAGACCTTCACCGCCCGAATACAGGTCGGTGCGGGCGACAATCTCCTTGTCGCCGGCATCGACGCTGCCGCCGGGAAACACCAGCGCGCCCGAATTGAACTCGATCTGATGATGGCGAACCATCATGAAGACCTCCAGCTCCTTCCCGCCGTCACGGAGCAGGAGGATGGTCGAGGCCGGGCGTGATGCTGATGTCTCGGCCATTCAACTAACCCGCGGCGCTGGATTGCGGGCCGAGATTGGCGCGCTTGTCGAAACGGGCAACGCGGGACAACAGATAGTCGACCTCGGCCTTCGCTGTCGCCGTCATCGTTGCGCCCGGCTTGCGCTGCGCGCTGGAGGCGATGACGCCGCGCTTCTGCAGCACGTATTTGCGCACGGTCAGGCCGACGCCGGGCTGCTGCTCGTAGCGGATCAAAGGCAGATGCGCGTCGAACAGGTCATGCGCGGCATCGCGCTTGCCGGCCTTGGAGAGGTTCACGACGTCGATCAGAAGCTCGGGGAAGGCGTAACCGGTCATGGCGCCGTCGGCGCCGCGCTCCATCTCGAAGTCGAGGAAGGTGCCGCCATTGCCGCACAAGATCGAGAGCGGACGCAGCGATCCGTCCTTCTGGAAGCCGCGCAGCGTCGTGATCTTCTCCAGGCCCGGCCAGTCCTCGTGCTTGAGCATCACGCAGTTCGGATTGTCCATGACGATCTTGCGGATCACGGATGGCGTGAACACCACCTGCAAGGTGAGCGGATAGTCCTGAAGCACCCAGGGCACATCCGGGCCGACCGCTTCCGCCGCCTGCTTGAAATAGCCGATGATCTGGTCGTCGGTGCGCAAGGATGGCGGCGGCGCGATCATCACGCCGGCCGCACCCGCATCCATCGAGGCCCTCGCCAGCGAGCGCATGGTGGCAAAGCCCGGCGCCGAGACGCCGACGATCACCTGCATCTTCTTGGCGCGCTTGACGTAGCGCACCGCCACCTGCTCGGCCTCGGTGGCATCGAGCTTCGGGGCCTCGCCAAGGATCCCCAGCACCGTGACGCCGTCGCAGCCGACCTCCTCGTAGAAATCGGTCAGGCGGTCGATCGAGCGCTCGTCGATCCGGCCGTCGTCGTGGAACGGCGTCGGCGCGATTGCGAAAGTGCCCTTGGCGTCGGCGGTCAGTTTCATCAGTCCAATATCCTCTGGTTCGTCATTCCGGGGCGGCTCGCAGAGCCGAACTCTGGTGCGCAATTGCGCACCTGAGAATCCCGAGATTCCGGGTTCGTGCTTCGCACGCCCCGGAATGACGGGAAAGCTAAAACCGCCGCGCCCCCATCTTGATCTGCTCCTCGGAGAAGAAGATCTCCTTGGCGTGATCGACGATGTCCTGGGCGTTCCAGCCCGAGTGCGGCGGCTTCCAGCCTTCCATTTCCATCATCCGCATTTCGCGCACGCCGCGGGGCCCGGACACGCCCAGCACCTTGCCGGTCTGGTCGCCCGACAAGTCGCTGACCATGTATAGCACGGCCGGCGCGATGCCGTCCGGCCCCAGCGCCGCCCCCGGGTTCTCCTTATAGCGGGGCAGGTCTGCGGTCATGCGGGTCAGGGCGCCCGGGGCGAGCGTCCAGATCCGGATGTTGTACTTCCGGCCTTCGATCGCGAGCACGTTGGACAGGCCCCAGATGCCGCCCTTGGCCGCCCCGTAATTGGTCTGGCCAAAATTGCCGATCAGCCCCGAGGTCGAGGAGGTGTTGACGATGACGCCGCCGCCGTTTTCCCGCATCCAGCGAAACACCGGCATGGTGCAACAAAAGGTACCCTTCAAATGGACCTTGATGACCTTGTCCCAGTCGGCCTCGCTGGCCTTGTGAAAGGTCTGGTCGCGAAGGATGCCAGCATTGTTGACCAGGATGTCGGCTCGGCCGAAGTGCTTGATGGCGTCGTCGAACACCGACTGGCCGCCCTCCATGGTGGAGATGTCGGCGCCGTTAGCGACCGCCTTTCCGCCCTCGGCCTTGATCGCGTCCACCACCTGCTGGGCCATCGAGGTGTCGGCGCCGGAGCCGTCGCGAGGCCCGCCGAGGTCGTTGACGACGACCGCGGCCCCTTCCCGCGCGAACAGCTTCGCATAGGCCTCACCGAGCCCCCCGCCCGCGCCGGTGATCAGCGCAACCTTGCCATCGAGTAGTCCCATGGTGGCTTCTCCCTGTTTATTGTTGTCATTCCGGGGCGCGCGAAGCGCGAACCCGGAATCTCGTGCCACAACTTCTGGATTCCGGGTTCAGCCCTGCGGGCTGCCCCGGAATGACGGAGGGCCCTAACCCAGCACCGTCTTGCCGTTCTTGATCACGGTGACGCCGCGCGACTTCACCTCGGCTTCGAACGAGATCACGTTGGCGTCCTTCCAGAGATCCATGGTCACGGTCTCGCCGGGATAGACCGGGGAAGAGAACCGCGCGACGTGCTGGCGGAAGGCGCTGGCGTCGTAGTCGGCATAGGTCTGCAGCACGCCGCGGCAGGTGATACCGTAGGTGCACATGCCGTGCAGGATCGGGCGCGGAAAGCCGGCCTTCTTGGCGAACTCGGGATCGGAGTGCAGCGGGTTGCGGTCGCCGCAGAGGCGATAGACCAGCGCCTGATCGGGACGCGTCGTGATATCGATGGTCTTGTCGGGCTCGCGCGATGGGATCTTGTGCGGGTCGGGCTGCGTCAGGTTCGGCCCGCCAAAGCCGCCGTCGCCGCGGGCGAAGCGCGAGGCGACCAGCGTTGCCAGCTTCTCGCCCTTCTCGTTCTTCAGCACGGTCTGATGCACGATGACGACGCCCTTGTCCTTGCCCTTGTCGTAGACTTCGAGCACGGAGGAGTCGGCGGTGATGTGCGCGGCCACCGGCAGCGGCTGGTGGAAGGTGATGTCGCGCTCGCCGTCAACCACCATGACGCGGTTGAGATTCATCTCGCCGGGACCAGCACCCCACGCCGCGACAGAGGCGAAGGTCGGCACCACCTTGAGCGGCCGCGGGGTGAACGTGCCCTCGTTGACGAAGGCAAGCTCCTTCTCGTCCATGGGGTCGGCGCCGAGGCCGATGCCGTAGGCGTAGAGCATCACCTCGCGATCGGTGTAGGCATATTTCTGACCGAGGTTTTTCAGGCCTTTGAGTTCTTCGTATCTGGCGGACATTCTTTCTTTCCTCTCCGGCATTTGTCTCAGCGAGCGCCGGCGCTCGTTAATGTGCCCTCTCCCCTTGTGGGAGAGGGCTACTCCGCCGGAGCAACAAACTCGTATGGGTGAGGGGTTGGCTCCTCAGAAAAAGCCTCTCTGCGGAGAGAACCCCTCATCCGGCGCCGAAGCCGAAGCTTCGCTTCGGCGTCTCTTGAGGGACGGCCGCCAGAGACGGCCTATGCCACCTTCTCCCACAGGGGGAGAAGGAAGAAAGCAATCAGGCGACTGTGAAGAACGGCAGCGGGGCGCCATCCGTCGGCTTGAACACCACCTTCACCTTCTGGCCGATCTTCAGCTTCTCGAGATCGCAGTCGACGAAATTGGTCTGCACCGACGGCCCCTCCTTCAGCGTGACGTAGCCGATGGCGTAAGGGCCGGTCGGCGATTTCCGCATCAGGCTCCAGGTGTAGATCGTGCCCTCGCCCGACGCCTCCTCCCACACCGTCTTGTCGGAGTAGCAGAACGGGCAGATCGAGCGCGGGAAGTAGTGCGCTTCCCCGCAGGCGGTGCAGCGCTTGATCATGAACTTGCCCTGCTTCGCCGCATCCCAGAACGCGGCGGTCTCGGGATTGGTCACCGGGGCCGGATATTTCTTTGCATCTACCATCACACGCGCTCCAGAATGGCCGTCGAGGCGGCGTGGCGGACACCCAAGAGGCCGCCGGTGCCGTGGGCGATGGCGAGATCGCAATTCTTGACCTGCACCTTCGGATGCGCCTCGCCGCGCAGCTGCCGCACGGCCTCTAGGATCTTGGTCATGCCGCCGCGGTTGACGGGATGGTTGCTGCAGAGGCCGCCGCCGTCGGTGTTGAACGGCAGCTTGCCGACGCCCGAGATCAGATTGCCGTCGGCGACGAACTTGCCGCCCTCGCCCTTCTTGCAGAAGCCGAGATCCTCGAGCTGCATCAGCACCGTGATGGTGAAGCTGTCATAGATCGAGGCGTATTTGATGTCCTTCGGCGTGATGCCGGCTTCCTCGAACGCCCGCGGGCCGGACCAGACGCCGGCGGAGTACGTGAGGTCGAGATCCTTGCCGCCGCGCGGGCCCTTCATGGCCTCGCCATGGCCGATCAGGCGCACCAGCGGCTTCTTCAAGCTCTTGGCAATCTCGGGCGTCGTCACGATCATCGCGCCGCCGCCGTCGGAGACGACGCAGCAATCCATGCGATGCAGGGGATCGGAGATCATCGGCGAGTTCAGGACGTCCTCGACGGTGACGACGTCCTTGAGCATGGCATGCGGATTGTATTGCGCGTGGTGGGAAGCCGCGACCTTGATCCAGGCCAGTTGCTCGCTGGTCGTGCCATAGTCGTGCATATGGCGCATGGCACACATGCCGTAGGCATTGTGCGTGGTCGCGCCGTAAGCGGACTCGAAATCGACCTCGGCGCCGGCCGCGCGCGGCGGCATCACGCCGGTGCGCGGCTTGCCGGCCAGCGTAACAAGCGCGATCGAGCACTTGCCGGCGGCGATCGCCTCGGCCGCATGGCCGAGATGGATGATGTAGGAACAGCCGCCGGTCTCGGTGGAATCGACGTGGCGGAGCTTCTTGGTGTTCAGGCCGAGATAATCGACCATCGGCCAGGCGCCACCGGGGGCATCGCCCGCGCAGAAATAGCCGTCGACGTCGTCCTTGCTGATCCCGGCATCCTCGATCGCGCCCTTGGCGACCTCGGCGTGGAGCTGCGCGGTGGATTTGTCCGGCGCATGCCGGGTCGGGTGCTCATAGATCCCGGCAATGTAGGCCTTGCCCTTGATGGTCAAACTTCAGGTCTCCGCTCGCGTTTCTTATTGCCCCGTTTTTCTGAACCGCACCGGGCGGATTGGCAAGCGCGGAAATATTCCGCCCTGCGAGAGGGTAGCAGGTTGGCGCAATTCCCCTCCCCGTCATCCTGAGGCGCGAGTGGCGAGATGCAAAGCATCGCGCCGGGAGCCTCGAAGGATGCACAGCCGATCCGCCTCTACGCAATCCTTGCGGCTACAGCCGGGCCGTCGTCCTTCGAGGCTCGCTGAAGGGGCTCGCGCCTCAGGATGACGGGGAAAGAGCGGTGAACGCAGCTCGCGGCTGCAACCCTCAATGATGCGTTTCCAGGACAATGATTGGAGACGAAGATTCGTCTCGCCACACCGACGCCAGATAGCAATAGCCGCCGGGATAGGCGTCGAGATCAAACCTGTCGACATCGGGAGGCACGAGCCGACATTTCAACTCAACCCTCCAGAAATCAAAGCGGTCCGCGCTCGGTATCCAGCGCAAAGGCTTTCCCACGTCAGCAACGACGAAGCTCGACCCATCCAGCAGAAGTTCCACGATTGCAGTCGCCCCGATCCTCTCGGCGCGCTGGGCACGAAGCGCGCCCTGGTTGGTCCAGAGCTCAGCGAGCGGCAGGCCTATGACGATACGCTGGGCAGCATCCATCTCCTGCTCCCGTTAAGTTTGCGGGCATAGCTTAGCATCCTCGCGGCGCGTTTCGCCCGAGCTTTGCGTCCGTCTTGCGACCCTCCAAAAACAGAGGGCGCAGGGAAGACCGGGTGCCGGCTGGGCACCCACGGTCCGCTGTGCGCGAATTGCGCGAAGAACAGATGCACAGCGGCATACAGGTGAAGCCAAACATCCGGCCTTCCCTGCGCAGTGGCTTTACGGCTTATGTCGCGCTCTCCCCGGGGAGCGATGCACTATTGCCCCCGTCGCCCTGCGAGTGACCCGCAAGACTTGACGCACAGACCCCGGGCGTCAGGACCACACGATTTTGCCGTACGCGAGACAGGCCCGTCGTGCACGAGACAATCGCTCGCGCGACGCAGCCCACGTCCACCGCCGCTCACCCCGCGTTTCGTGACGATCGCGATACGCCCCTCTGAGAGGGATGAGGTGGCGAACGATTACGATAATTCCGAATTTCGGTAAAGCGGAATGTTTTTGCGAGAGTGGATTGACCGGCCTATGGGTGTTTTGCCCGCCGAGCAATACAAGGGATGGTGCTGTGGGGTGGGCAAAGCGACTTGTCCGCCATAGCTCGAAGAGCGACGGCGGAAGCGTGCCCTCGTCTTTGCGCAAGCATGGCCAGGTGGTGGGCACGGCGCTCTGCGCCTTTGCCCACCCCACGAGACTGCCCTACTCGGCTGCGATCTGCCGTGGCGCGGGCGGTGGATTGGCGAGATCCGCGGCGAGCTGCGCGTAGCGCGCTTTGGCATCGGCCACCGCCTTGTCCTTCACCGGGCCGTAGCCGCGGATGCGGTCGGGCAGTGACAGGAGTTCGACCGCAGTGTCGATCGTGAGCGGCGACAACAGGCCGAGCACGGTGGTGACATCCTTTTCGTAGCCGGCGATCAGGTCGCGCTCGAGCTTGCGGTCGGCGCTGCGGCCGAAAATGTCGAACGGCGTGCCGCGCAGGAACTTGAACTTTGCGAGCACACGAAAGACATTCAGCATCCACGGGCCGAAGGCGCGCTTCTTCGGGCGGCCGAGCGCGTCGACGCCGCTGCTGAGGATCGGCGGGGCCAGGTTGAAATTGAACGTGAAGTCGCCCTCGAACTGATCGCGGAGCTGCTGCTCGAAGGCGCCGTCGGTGTAGAGGCGCGCGACTTCGTACTCGTCCTTGTAAGCGAGCAGCTTGGCGTAGTTGATCGCGACCGCGCGCGGCAGCGCATCGCCATAGCCGCCCTGCTTGGCAGCGTCGCGGACCTGGTCGACCAGCTTGCGATAGCGCTTGGCCAGGCGGCCGTTCTGGTAGGCAGTCAGATGCTTGGCGCGGTGCTCGATGACCTCGTCCAGCGTCATCGCGTCGAGAGTCTTCGGCGCAATCACCTCGTCCGTGCCCTTCAGCATGTCAGCAAGACGCTTGGGGTCCGCGACTGCGAGGCGGCCGAGGCGGAAGGCTTCCTTGTTCATCTTGATCGAGACGCCGTTGACCTCGATCGCCTGCTCGATCGATTCCGCCGACAGCGGGAACAGACCCTTCTGATAGGCATAGCCCATCATCATCATGTTGGTGGCGATGGCATCGCCGAGCAGCTGCTCGGCCGGCTTGGTGAAATCGAAGAAGACGGAGTCCTTGTGCAGCGCCGTCTCCAGCACCGCATTCAGCTTGCGGGTCTGGAAGTTGAAGTCGCGGTTGAGGATGAAATCGGCGGTAGGAATGACGTGGCTGTTGATGATGCCGTGGGTGCGGCTGGAGTCGCACAGCGAGATCGTGTCCTTGGCAACGGCGACCACTTCGTCGGCGGCAAGCACGAGATCGGCCGTGCCGGTGACGATGCGCGAACAGGTCACTTCCGCCGGATGATCCGACAGGCGGACATGGCTGAGCACCGCCCCGCCCTTTTGCGCAAGGCCCGACATGTCCAGGATCATCGAGGCCTTGCCTTCGATATGGGCGGCCATACCGAGCAACGCGCCGATGGTGAGAACGCCGGTGCCGCCGACACCGCCGACCGCGATGTTGTAGGGCTTATCGAGCATCGGGCGCGACGCCGGCTCGGGCAATTCGCCGATGTCAGCCAGCTCGCTAGGTGCCCGGTGGCGCGGCTTGCCGCCGTCGACGGTGACGAAGGACGGGCAGAAGCCTTTCAGACACGAATAGTCCTTGTTGCAGGAGGACTGGTTGATGGCGCGCTTGCGACCGAACTCGGTCTCCAGCGGCTCGACCGAGATGCAGTTCGACTGCACTGAGCAGTCGCCGCAGCCTTCGCAGACCGCCGGGTTAATCATGACGCGGCGCGCCGGATCCTCCATCAGGCCGCGCTTGCGGCGGCGGCGCTTCTCGGCGGCGCAGGGCTGCACGAACACGATCGCCGACGTGCCCTTGTACTCGCGGCACATCTTCATGACGTTCTGCAGCTCGTCGCGGTGATATTTCTTCACGCCGGGCGCGATGGTATCGGCCGGATAGGCGTCGGGCGCCTCTGAGACCAGATAGATCTCGCGAATGCCTTCGGCGTGGAGCTGGAAAGTGATCTGCTGCGGCGAGAGATCGCCGTCATGGCGCTGGCCGCCGGTCATGGCCACCGCGTCGTTGTAAAGGATCTTGTAGGTGATGTTGGTCTTGGACGCGACGGCCTGACGGATGGCGAGAAGGCCGGAGTGGAAGTAAGTGCCGTCGCCGAGATTGGCGAAGATGTGGTTCTCGTTGGTGAACGGCGCGATGCCGACCCAGGGCACGCCCTCGCCGCCCATATGGGTAAACGTCTCGGTCGAGCGGTCCATCCACAGCGCCATGAAATGGCAACCGATGCCGGCGAGCGCGCGGCTGCCTTCGGGGACCTTGGTCGAGGTGTTGTGGGGACAGCCGGAGCAGAAATAAGGGGTGCGGGAGACAGGGGCGACCGCCTGCATCTGGGTCGCCTGGCGGCCGTTGAACCAGTCGGCCTTGGCGCGGAGCATCGAAGCGATCTCGGGGTTGAGATCGAGCTTGAGAAGTCGCTCGGTCAGCGAGGTCGCGAGCGAGGCGACACTGAGCTCGGCGGCGAAGGTCAGGAAGCGCTTGTCATGCTCGTCCATCTTGCCGACGATGCGCGGACGGACATCGTCGCGCCAGTTGAACAACACCTGCTTGACCTGGTTCTCGACGATCTCGCGGCGCTCCTCGATGATGAAGATCTCTTCGAGGCCGACGGCGAATTGATGCACGCCTTCCGGCTCCAGCGGCCAGGGCATGCCGATCTTGTAGAGGCGAAGGCCGATCTTTGCGGCAACCTCCTCGGTGATGCCAAGCTCGCGGAGCGCCTGGCGAACGTCCTCGTAGCTCTTGCCGGAGGCCATGATGCCGAAACGGGCGTTCGGCGAATCCATGGTGATACGGTTGACCTTGTTGGCGCGCGCAAAGGCGATGGCGGCAAAGCCCTTGTAGTCCTGCAGGCGGCGATCCTGCTCGAAACGGTCGTCGGGCCAGCGCAGGTTGAGGCCGCCGGGCGGCAGCTCGAAATCGGTGGGGATGATGAACGGCTTCATCTCGTCGGTGAGATCGATCTCGGCGGTGGTCTCCACCGTCTCGGTGATCACCTTCATGCCGACCCAGCAGCCCGAATAGCGTGACATCGCGATGCCGAGCAGGCCCATCTCGATCATCTCGTGGATGCTCGAGGGATAGAGATAGGGCATCAGCGCCGACATGAAGGCATGGTCGGACTGATGCGGGACGGTGGAGGATTTTGCGCCGTGGTCGTCGCCGGCAAGGCACAGCACGCCGCCGTTCTTGGCGGAGCCCGCGGCATTGCCGTGGCGGAACACGTCGCCGCAGCGGTCGACGCCGGGGCCCTTGCCGTACCAGATGCCGACCACGCCGTCGTATTTGGCGCCGGGCGAGAGGTTGAGCTGCTGCGAGCCCCAGACGGCGGTGGCCGCCAGGTCCTCGTTCACGCCGGGCTGGAACTTGATGTTGTACTGCTCGAGGTGCTTGCGGGCGGCGAATAGCTGCTGGTCGTAGCCGCCGAGCGGCGAGCCGCGATAGCCGGAGATGAAGCCCGCGGTGTTGAGGCCGCTGGCGCGGTCGCGCCGGATCTGGGCCATGGGCAAGCGGACCAGGGCCTGGATGCCCGTGGTGAAGACGTGCCCGGTCTCCTGGGTGTATTTTTGATCGAGACTGATCAGACCCTGGTTGATGCCCATGCTGTCCTCTTTTGCCGCCCTGTTCAGGTCTTGCTGACTTAAGCCGTTGCCTTCCCGTTGTTTTTAGCTAGGGCGCGCCGACCAATTGCGCCACTCTATGTCGGATATTTCACGATCCGCATCACAAATCTGGACCAGAGGGAGGCCCGAGCAAAAATCGCAATTTCGTGGCCTGAAACACGCCAGGCATTTTCAATTTGTGTCACCATACCCCCGCCATTGCGAAATGAATTGACGCTGCACCCATGCGGGTGACGTCGATTGGTCGCAGGAGAGGCTTTCGATGCGGACGATTCTGACCGGCTTGGCCCTGGGCTTGGCATTGTGCAGTGCGGTTGCAGGCGCGGCCGAGCCGTCGCCGGAGCTGATCGCCTATGGCAAGACGCTGGTCGAGGCCGGCGACTGCGCGGGCTGCCACACCGCCGATCCCGCACGTCCGTTCGCGGGCGGCAAGCGCATCGACACCCCATTCGGCGCGATCTATGCGCCCAACCTGACCCCGGACCGCGACACCGGAATCGGCGCCTGGCTGGATGCCGATTTCACCCGCGCCCTGCGCACCGGCATCGCGCCTGACGGATCGAACTATTACCCGGCCTTTCCCTATCCCTACTTCACGAAGATGACGAAGGACGACACGCTGGCGATCCGCGCCTATCTCGGCACGCTCGCGCCTGTCGTCAGCCGCAACAAGCCTCCGGAACTGCGCTGGCCATTCGGCTATCGCGGCCTGATGCGGATCTGGAACGCCGTGTATTTCAAGCCCGGCCTGTTCGAGCCGGACCAGAGCAGGAGCGCGGCCTGGAACAGAGGCGGCTATCTCGTCACCGGGCTCGGCCATTGCGGCGCATGCCACACGCCGAAGAACTATTTCGGCGCGGACCGGGACGCCCAGGCGCTCTCCGGCAATGCGGTCGGCGGCTGGTTTGCCCCGCGCCTCGACGGCGCCGTCCGCACCGGGCTGAAGTCCTGGAGCGAGGCGGATATCAAGGAGTATCTGCAAAGCGGCCGCAACGCGAAGAGCCATGCCGGTGGACCGATGGCGGAGGTCATCGTCAACTCGACCTCGAAGATGAGCGATGCCGACGTGCGCGCGATCGCGCTGTATCTGAAGAGCCTGCCGGCGGCACGGCGCGAGACGATCGTGACGCCGCCCGACGACGCCGAGATGAGAGCGGGCCAGGCGGTCTACGCCAAGCTCTGCATCGCCTGCCATGAGGCCGACGGCACGGGCAGCCCGCGCATCTATCCGCCGCTGCCCGGCAACGCGCTGCTGCAATCGATCAATCCGTCCTCCACCTTGCGCATCATCCTCGACGGCGCCCACACCGTGACGACGCCGCGCGCCCCCAACACCGGCGAGATGCCGGGCTATGCCAAGCAGCTGTCCAATGAGGAGATCGCAGCGGTGACGAACTACATCCGCAATTCCTGGGGCAATGCCGGCCTGCTGGTGACGCCGGCGCAGGTGGCGAAGGCAAGGAAGACGGAGTAGTTGCCCCTCTCCGCTTGCGGGAAGAGACGAAAAGTAATTACCGCTCCTCGTCCCCCGTGAAGACGAATTTCGGCATCTCCCATTTGTAGCGGACTGCGAGCAGGCGGAAGCTGATGCCGAGGGCGAAGGTCAGAATGGTCCAGAGCTCGGCGTTAAGCTGCAACCCGAATGCCGTCGCATAGAACAGGCCGGTCACCACCGACACGCTGGCATAGAGCTCGGAGCGGAACAGCAGCGGCACGTCGTTGCAGAGCACGTCGCGCAACACGCCGCCGGCACAGCCGGTCACCATGCCCGAGACGATGACGATCGGCAGCGAGGCGTCCATCTGCCAGGCGACGTCGCAGCCCGCCATGGTGAAGACGACGAGCCCGATGGCGTCGAGCACGATGAAGGCGACCTTCAGCCGGTGCACCAGATGCGCCGTCAGGATGGTGACGAACGCCGCACCGCCGGCGAGCGCGAGATAGACCGGGCTTTGCACCCAGGCCAGCGGATAATGGCCGAGGAAGAGATCCCGCAATGTGCCACCGCCGAGCGCGGTGATGCAGCCGAGAAAGCAGACCCCCAACCAGTCCATGCTGCGGCGCCCCGCAGCGAGCGCAGCCGTCATGCCCTGGGCGGCCACGGCGACCAGAGACATGAAATGCAGCACGCTGTCGGTCGGCGGCAAGCTCCACATTGGCTCGCTCCCTCCTCATGGTCATGGAACTCGCGTCCTGTTCCCGGCGTCAACTGGTTCCCGATTCCCTGCGGCGGAGCAACATGCACCGAAACGATAAGGGAGCGCGGAACGGAATCTCACATCTGAGGGTTGTCTTGGTGTCATAACCGAGGAGACCCAATCGATGGCTGACGACCGTTTTCCCAACGATCCGTACCGCCCGAACCTCGCCGACGATGAGTATCTTCGCGCGGCCCGCCGGGATACCGATCTGCAAGCCGACCCCGAGCTCGGCGAAGGCCCCGCCTCCAGCGGCAAGGTTGCGTTGTTCGCCGTTGCGATCGCACTGGTGCTGGGCGCCGTGTTCTACGGCCTGAACAATAGCAGCACGACCAACCAGGCCAGCAACGCACCGACCTCGCAGACGGCACAGACGCAGCCCACCAATCCGGCCGCGCCTCCCGGCATGCGCGACGTGACGCCGCGCAACAACACGGGACCCGGCGTTACCACGGGCGCGGCGCCGAGCAAGCCGGCGCCGGATGCACAGACGCCGTCTGACGGCGCGAAGTAACAACTAGCAACAGCGCGTGGGAGCGGCGGGACTCATCCAGTCCCGCCGCTTTTCGTTGTGCCGCTAGCTGAACATCTTATTGAGCTCGCCGCCGGAATAGCCGCTGCCGAGTTCGGTGAATGTGCCCTTCTCCGCCATCTCCGTTGCCGCGCGCATGAAGCCGCCCCAGGCGGCGCGGGCCAGCGAGCCGCCGACACTGATGCGGCGCACGCCGAGGTCTTCCGCTTCCTTCAGCGACAGGCCGGACGCACCGATCAAGAGGTTGAACGGCTTGGGAGCGACGGCCTTCACGACGGCAGCGATGTCCTCGCGGCTCTTGAGGCCCGGCGCATAGAGGCAATCGGCTCCGGCGTCCGCGTAAGCGGTGAGCCGGTCGATGACGAGCTTGAGATCAGTGACGCCCCACAGATAAGCCTCGCAGCGGCCGACCAGCAACGTGCCGCTGTCGCCGATCGCCTTGCGCGAGGCCTTGATGCGCTCGACCGCGAGCGTACGCTCGTAGATCGGCTTTTCCTTGTCGCCGGTGGAATCTTCGATCGACAGGCCGGCAACCCCGGTGCGCACGCAGCGCTCGACATTGTCCGCGACCCTGTCGGGCTCGACCGCAAAGCCGCCCTCGAAATCGGCGTTGACGGGAATGTCGACGGCCGAGCTCAATGCTGCCAGATGCTGACAGACGTCCTCGACCGTGACGTGGTTGTCGGCCTTGCCGATGGTCCAGGCAAAGCCCGCGCTCGACGAGGCGATCGCCTTGAAGCCGAGATGCTGCAGTGCTTTGGCGCCGCCGACGTCGACCGGATTGGGCAGGATGAAGCACCCGCTCTCGTGCATCTTCCTGAAGGTCGCGCGCTTGTCCGCCGTCGTGACGTGCATGTTTGTCTCCCTTGTTGGCCGCGCACACATAGGGGCGCCGAGCCGGCAGTGCCAGAGCGGGCCGACAGCGCTAGTGCGCGTCGTGCACCGCCCGGCTGTCCTTCGGCGCCTGCTCGCGATCATTCATGCCGTAGTCCCTGACCACGCTGGCGATGCGCAGGTGATAATCGGCAAAGATCTGCGCCCTGCCCTTGGCCTGGGTGCGGCGGTGCTCCATCGTGTTGCGCCAGGCAGCAACCGCCGCCTCGTCGCGCCAGAACGACACCGACAGGATCTTGCCCTTCTCGGTCAGGCTTTCGAAGCGCTCGACCGAGATGAAGCCGTCGATGGTTTGCAGGATCGGCTTCAGATCGGCTGCGAGGTCGAAATAATCCTGGCGGTGTTCCGGCTTCGGCCAGACCTCGAAGATCACGGCGATCATAGGCGTCTCCTGCTGCTGCGATATTGGCCTACAATACCACCTTACGCAGGAAGGTGCGCTCTTCGGCGAGGATGAATTTGTGCTCCTCGGCGAAATGGAAATTGGCCATGCCTTCGGCATCCTGCCGCAGCCGGGCGCGATAGGCTTCATAAGCGGCGAGACTCTCGAAGGTGATCAGAGCAAAGGCGATGTTGTTGGTGCCCTCATGCGGCATGAAGTAGCCGATCAGATCACCACCGCATTTCGGAATGACGGTGAGCCAGCGCTTCGAGTACGCCTCGAACTGCGCCCGCTTGAACGGATCGAGCTGGTAGCGGATGAAGACGGTGACGGACATGATGGGCTCCTGTGTTTCCACGCCGTCAATGCGAGCGCAGTCTCCTAGGGTGGGTGGGCAAAGCGAAGCGTGCCCACGTCGATTCTCCGCAACGAAGAATGATGGGCACGTCGCTACGCTCCTTTGCCTACCCTACGGTTTCGCTGTGTGCGCAATGACGCGTTGGTGAGAAGCTACGCCCTTGCCCGACGTCAATGCTTCGGCTACCATCGAAGCATGAAATCAGGACCCGACATCGCCATGGTCGCTTCGCTGGTCGGCGACCCCGCCCGCGCCAACATGCTCACCGCGCTGATGAACGGCCGCGCGCTGACGGCGAGCGAGCTGGCGCAGGAGGCCGGCATCACGCCGCAGACGGCGAGCTCGCATCTGGCCAAGCTCGAGGCCGGAGGCCTGGTCGAGCCGGAGAAGCAGGGCCGCCACCGCTACTACCGCCTCACCGACGACGACGTCGCCGGCGTGCTCGAGGGCCTTGCGGGTCTCGCCGCGCGGACCGGCCATATGCGGGTGCGTACCGGACCAAAGGATCCGGCGCTGCGGCGCGCGCGGATCTGCTACGACCATCTCGCTGGCGATCTCGGCGTGCAGATGCTCGATTCCCTGCGCGAGCGGAATCTGGTCAGGCAGAAGAAGCAGGACATCGAGCTCACCGCCGAGGGCGAGCGTTTTCTCGCCAAGCATCTGCAGATCTCGCCCGACATGCTCGCCCACCCGCGCCGTCCGGTGTGCAAGGCCTGCCTCGACTGGAGCGAGCGGCGGCACCACCTCGCCGGTACGCTGGGCGCTGCCATGATGCAGCGCTTCGCCGAGTTGAAGTGGGCGGCACGCGACGCGACCCCGGGGAGCCGCGTCGTGAACTTCACCCGCACTGGTGAGAAGCAGTTTGCCGCGCTGTTTGGCAACGGGAAGGATTGATCACGCAATCTGTGTGGGATCGCACGTTTGCGTGTGAATGTGCGCTCTGGTCATGGCCGCGCTTGACCCGGCCGTCCACGCGTTTATGGCCAACGTCATTCCGGGGCGATGCAAAGCATCGACCTCGGAATCTCGAGATTCCGGATTCGCGCTCCGTGCACCCCGGAATGACGGCTCCAATTATGAGACCCCCAAATGAACCGCTTCCTCCCGGCCGCACTCGCCGCCGCTCTCCTCGCTTCGCCGCTCACCTCCGCCCACGCTGCCGAGACCGCACCGCGCGAGCCCTACGGCATTGCGCTGGAAGGCTTTGCCTATCCCTATCCCGTGCATCTGCTGCCCGTTGTCAATGACGGCGAGCAGCTCAGCATGGCCTATATGGACGTAGCGCCCGCGCAACCGAACGGCCGCGCCGCGGTGCTGCTGCACGGGCGCAATTTTCCATCGAGCTATTGGGCGCCTGTCATCAAGATGCTGAGCGAGGCCGGGTTCCGCGTCGTGGTGCCGGACCAGGTCGGCTTCGGCAAGTCCTCCAAGCCGGCGGGCGAATTGCATTTCGACAATCTGGCGCGCAATACCATCGCACTGCTCGACCATCTCAAGATCGACAAGGCCGAGATCGTCGCGCATTCGCTCGGCGGCATGCTGGGCGTGCGCATCGCGCGTGCCTATCCCGACCGCGTCGCCCATCTGGTGCTGACAGCGCCGATCGGACTCGAAGACTACCGCTTCTATGTGCCGCCGACGCCGACCGAGAAGATGATCGAGACTGAGGACAAGCTCACCGCGGACGGCTATCGCAAGCAGCTGCAGACCAACTACGCGATCAAGCTGCCTGGCGACGCGATCACGCCGTTCATAGATGCCCGCTTCAACATCAAGGGCAGCCCCGACTATCCGCGCTGGCTGCGCGCCTTCGTCAGTTCCGGCCAGATGATCTATCGTGAGCCGGTCGCACACGAGATCCCTCTGATCGCGCTGCCGACGCTGTTCATCATGGGCGCCGACGACCACAACGCGCCGGGCCGGCCGCTCGCGCCCGAAGCGCTGCGCGCAAAGATGGGACAGAATGCAGAGCTTGCGAAGCAGCTCGCCGCGACGATGCCGAACGCGCGGGCCGAGGTGATCCCCGACACCGGGCATCTCGTCTTCCTGGAGTCGCCCGAAAAGTATCGCGAGCTGGTGCTGGGCTTTCTCGGCCGTTAGCGAGCGTTGCGTGTCGCGTGAGGCAGGATGCGGCGAACGTTCATGCCGCATTCAGGTCATGATTGGCAGGTTTGGATCGCGACGCATCGGCACGAGTCTCCCAGATTGAACGTGTCGAATCGTGTCTGTTGATTCATTGTGCGCCGCAAGCGCCATTCCCCTGAGCCTCCCCCAAGGACAAGAAGGAAGATCAAATGAAATACCTGTTCGCCGCCGCCATGCTCGCCAGTGCCGTGGTCGGTTTCAGCGAGGCGGCCAGCGCCGCCGGCGGTTGCGGTCCCGGCTGGTATCGCGGCCCTTATGGCGGCTGCCGTCCGATGCGCGGTCCGGTCGTTGTCCGCCCTGCCCCTGTCGTCGTCGCCCCGCCGGTTGTCGTCGTGCCCCGCGCCCGCGTGTGCCCCTATGGCTTCCGCTGGTACGCCGGCCGCTGCCGTCCGTTCTGATCTCGCCTTTTCACATCGCTAATTGGCCGCGCGGCGAAAGCCTGCGCGGCCTTTTTTCTTTGGAGGCTGCCGACGCTTCAAGCGGCGTGGAACTGAAGCGCCTCCAGAATCGAAACGGGGACCGCCAGCGGCGATCCCCGTCCAGTCCGCGAATTGTCGCAAGGCTACCAGTAGTGGCGGCGGTGCCAGCGTCGGTGATGCCGCCGCCAATGACGGCGGTGCCAGCCCCAGTGGCGGTGATGGCCATGCCAGTGCACCTGCTCGGGCGTCAGCTTGGCGGCTTCCTCGCTGGTGGTGACGGCCGGATGAGCGTCGGGATTGCCTTGCGACGTGCGAGCGGGATCACCGAGCGGCTGCGGTGACAGCGGCGCGGCCTGCGTCGCCGTCGCGGCGAAGGCCGCCGCGCCCGCGGTCACACCCAATGCAAGTTTCAAAAAGTTCCGACGCTCCATGACATAACCTCTAGGCTACCTGGCAAGTGATGCAGAGGAAGTGTCGCGGTCGGGACATGAACCAGGGCTGAATCAACCGAGGCTGAATCGAGTGTAGATGAGAATTCGTAGCCCGGATCGAGTGCAGCGCGATCGCGCTACAGGACCTCGCTACCGACGAATTCCTGCGCCAGCACCAGCGTCTCGCGCGTGCGCTTCACGTCGGGCCAGTCGCGGTTGAAGTCGGCGACCAGCTTTTGCAGCGCATCACCTTTCAGCATCGCCGCGAGCTTGGCCTCGTCATCGAACTGATACATCGCTTGATGCAGCGAGGGATCATCGAGGCTCCAGAACCGCCACGCCTTGCTCACGCCAAATGCCTCCACCGCATCGGGCACATGTTCCGTCTCGTACCATCGGTCGAAAGCGGCGCGCTTGTCGGCATCGGAGACGGTGGCACGGACGACGAAGAAGGCGGCGGGCATCGGATTTGCTCCTGTTGTTTGCACCGAGACTAACTGCTTCAGCCGCCGGTGACAAAAAAGAGTTGGCCGTGGTGTCGGAATGGCCGCTCTTCGCTCGTCCTTGCTTCGAACAGGACACGGAGACAGCAGATGGCCGACCTCACCCTGACCACCTTCAACTGGGTTCCCGAACCGCCGCGTGGCCTCGTGCGCGACCTTCGCGTGCGCTGGGCCCTCGAAGAGGCCGGCCTGCCCTATCGCGTCGCCAGCGCTCCGTTCGATGATCGCGGGGCCGCACCCCTCGCGCCCCAGCCGTTCGGCCAGGTGCCGTGGCTGACCGACGGCGACATCTCGATCTTCGAGACCGGCGCGATCCTGCTGCATCTCGGCGAGCGCAGCGAGAAGCTGATGCCGAGAGATCCGCGCGGCCGCACTGAAGCGACGAAATGGGTGTTCGCAGCGCTCAATTCGGTGGAGATCGCCAGCCTGCCCTGGGGGATGTCGAAGTTCATGGGACATCCGACCGACACGGCGGCGTGGAAATTCGTCGACGACTTTCTCAAGCTTCGGCTGAGGCATCTCGAGCCGGTGCTCGCCGGCCGAAAATGGCTGGCCGGTTCCTTCTCCGTCGCCGACATCCTGATGGCGGATGTGCTGCGCGTCATCGATCAATTCGGCGGGCTGGCGGACAGTCCCGCCTGCCGTGCCTATGTCGCGCGCGCCACCGGCCGCCCAGCGTTCGCCAAGGCGCATGCGGACCAGCTGGCGCATTTCGCCGCGGCGGATAAGGCGCGCGGGGTGTGATGCGCCTCACATAATCGACCCGCTGCCCGGCGTAGAGTTGCCGCCATCGGAACAAAGCCATTCGACAGGTGCCACATGCTGCGCATCGAATATCTCAAGCGACAGATCGCCCGCGCCGAGCGGCTGGCCAAAGCCATCCTCGACCGGCACACCGCCGATCGGCTTCAGGCCTTCGCCGCCGAATGCCGCACCGAATTGTCGGAGCTGACACTCAAGACCGCCGCGTGAGCGTGCCGGTGCGCGTCAGACCAGCTTCAGCGGGGCATCGGCGACGACCCTGAGGTCAATGCTGCCGATCAACGCCGCACGCCGCGCCTCTGCCGCACTGATGGCCTCGTCCGTCTGCCGCAGCGTCGAGACATTCGAGCCGAGCGAGACGATCCCTCCCAGCACCAGCGCAATCGATCCGAGCGCGGCGGTCTGACCAAATCCGAACAGGCCAAGGATCGTCACGAGTAGCAGCACAGCCCCGCCGCCGATCGCGATCTTGGATGCCAGAATGTACTTCCGGCATCGTTCGGCGATCTCGGCGAGCCGCTCGATCCGATCTTCGATGTCGGAGATTTCGTCGATCGGATCGGCTTCGGTCATGGGATCGAATCAGCAGTAAGCGGTAGCCCGCATGAGTAAAGCGACATGCGGGACCTCGGCAAAGACCCGGATGTCGCTCCGCTCATCCGGGCTAAGCGTCCTCACAACGGCAAATTGTCGTGCTTCTTCGCCGGCATTTCCGTTTTCTTGTCCTTCAGCATCGCCAGCGCCCGCGCGATGCGCTTGCGGGTCGAGTGCGGCATGATGACGTCGTCGATATAGCCGCGCTCGGCGGCGATGAACGGCGACAGGAAGCGGTCTTCGTATTCCTTGGTGCGCGCGGCGATCTTGTCGGGGTCGCCGATGTCACTGCGGAAGATGATCTCGACCGCGCCCTTGGCGCCCATCACCGCGATCTGGGCGGTCGGCCAGGCGTAGTTCATGTCGGCGCCGATCTCCTTGGAGGCCATGACGTCGAAGGCGCCGCCATAGGCCTTGCGGGTGATGACCGTGACCAGCGGCACGGTGCATTGCGAATAGGCGAACAGCAGTTTTGCGCCGTGCTTGATCAGGCCGCCATATTCCTGCGCGGTTCCAGGCAGGAAGCCCGGCACGTCGACGAAGGTCACGATCGGGATGTTGAAGGCGTCGCAGAAGCGGACGAAGCGCGCCGCCTTGCGCGAGGCGTCGCTGTCGAGCACGCCCGCCAGCACCATCGGCTGGTTGGCGACGAAGCCGACGGTGCGGCCCGCGATGCGGCCGAAGCCGGTGACGATGTTCTTGGCGAAGGCTTCCGCGAGCTCGAAGAAGTCGCCCTCGTCCACGACCTTGAGGATCAATTCCTTCATGTCGTAGGGCTTGTTCGGATTGTCGGGGACCAGCGTGTCCAAGGACATGTCGACGCGGCCGATGTCGTCGAAGCTCGGCCATTCCGGCACGCCGTCGGTGTTGTTGGACGGCAGGAAGTCGATCAGGCGCCGCATCTGCAGCAGCGTCTCGACATCGTTCTCGAAGGCGCCGTCGGCGATCGAGGAGCGCGTCGCGTGCACCGAGGCACCGCCGAGCTCTTCCGCCGTGACGACCTCGTTGGTGACGGTCTTCACCACGTCGGGGCCGGTGACGAACATGTAGCTGGTGTTCTTCACCATGAAGATGAAGTCGGTCATGGCAGGCGAATAGACGTCGCCGCCGGCGCAGGGGCCCATGATGACGGAGATCTGCGGGATCACGCCGGAGGCGAGCACGTTGCGGCGGAACACGTAGGAATAGCCGGCGAGCGCGGCAACGCCCTCCTGGATGCGGGCGCCGCCCGCGTCATAGAGGCCGATGATGGGCGCCCTCGCCTTCATCGCCATGTCCTGCAACTTGGTGATCTTCAGCGCGTGGGTCTCGGACAGCGAGCCGCCGAACACCGTGAAGTCCTTGGCGAACACAAAGGTCTTGCGGCCGTTGACGGTGCCCCAGCCGGTGACGACGCCGTCGCCGGGTACCTTGGTCTTCTCCATGCCGAACTCGGTGGAGCGGTGCTCGACGAACATGTCGAACTCCTCGAACGATCCCTTGTCGAGCAAGAGCTCGATGCGCTCGCGCGCGGTCAGCTTGCCGCGGGCGTGCTGCGCCTCGATGCGCTTTTCGCCGCCGCCGAGCTTTGCGCCGGCACGACGATCTTCAAGGGCGTCCAGGATGTGCTTCATTTGCTCCCGCCAGTTCTTAACTAAGCCATGCTTGCCGGGGGTTCTAACACGGCATTTTGCAGACCGGGAAGCGGCTTTCGGCGCCGCAGGGCTGCCTTGACGCAGCGTGAAAGCGCAAGGAATTACAATGTTTTGCCTGGGAGGCCTAGATGGACGAGCGAGCGACCGAAACAGGAGCTGCGACAGGTGGCGTCAGGACCCTGCTGCGCCTGGAGGGCCTGACCCTGTTCGCAGGCATGGTGATGCTCTACTGGGCCTGGGACGGCTCCTGGCTGGTGTTTGCCCTGCTGTTCTTCGTCCCCGATCTGAGCTTCCTCGCATACCTCGCCGACACGCGCTTCGGCGCGATGGTCTACAACGCCGCCCACAGCTACATGGCGCCGGTGACGCTGCTGACACTGGGCTTTGGCCTCGCCTCGCCGCTCACCCTGTCCATCGCCTTGATTTGGCTCGCCCATATCGGCATCGACCGGGCGCTGGGCTACGGGCTGAAATATTCCGCCGGGTTCGGCTTCACCCATCTGGGACGAATCGGCCGGCAGAAGGACGCCTGACGGTAGTGGCGGCCCGGCTTCGGCGGACGGGATAGCCCGGATGGAGCGCAGCGTCAGGCTGTTGACCGCGCCCGCCGATTCAGGCTTGCTTCAAGCTTACGATCAGGCGCCGAGTGTTGCGTGAGCCCAGTCGGTACGGCGGCGGTCATCACGTCTGGCTGCAAGCATCACTCATGTCCGCGACGGTCGTCCCCCTGCCGCCGAAGTCATCGTCCGAAACCACCGATTTCCTGCGGCGGATGGCCAGCATGGTGTCGGGGCGGAATGGCGAGATGCTGCTGCGCGCCGCGAAGCTGATCGAGTCGCTGGCACAGCGGGCGATGTCGGCCGAGCGGCTGTATCACGAGCAGCAGATCGAAGGCACGCGCAACTCCGAGCTGCGCGAGGTCGCCGAGCGCGCCGCAGATGCCATGGCCGGCAAGATCGAGCTGCTGCGGGCGCAGCTCGCCGAGGTCACGGCAGCAGCCGCGGCCGAGCGCGCCGCCTTCGACGCCGAGCGCGGCAAGCTGATCGGCCTGATGCAGAATGCCGAGAGCCATATCGGCAACCTCACCAGCGAGCTGGACAGCTTGCGCGCCTCCGTCGACAGTTTCAACGAGACCGTGGTCTCCGTGCCGATCGAGGTGCTGCGGCTGGCGCGGACGCAGTTCGACTTTCTCTCGGCCGGCTTTGCCCGCAAGGGCGACGTGATCTCGCAGGCCATGAGCGAGATCGGCGGCTTTGCGATCGAGCAGGCGCTGACGGCGAAGAAGACTACCGACAAGGCCTGAGGCCGAGCCGCGACAAATTGACAGCACTCCGGCACGTTGTTCTACTGAAAAAAACATCAGGGAGGATCCGATGCCGACGGCATTCCGCGCCGCCATGGCGCTCATTGCACTCTGCGCTTCCACCGTGCTCGCCCATGCGCAGTCCCTGCCCAGGGAAGTCGCCACCCGCGCCGAGATCTATCCGATCCCCTCCCTCACCCTCTCCGACCAGCAATTCCTCAGCGGCGATGCCGCCGCCGGTCGGCCGGTGACGGTGGCCGGCGAACTCCGCGTCGCGCAAGGCACCGGCAAGCTCCCCGTCGTGGTGCTGATGCACGGCTCGAGCGGCGTCGGCGCCACCACCGAAGCCTGGGTGCACGCCTTCAACGCCATGGGCATCTCGACCTTCGTGATCGATGGATTCACCGGCCGCGGGCTGACGGTGGTCGGGCCGAACCAGGCCCTGCTCGGTCGACTCAACCTGATCGTGGACATCTACCGCTCCCTGGAGATCCTGGCGAAACATCCACGCGTCGACCCTGATCGCATCGTGCTGATGGGCTTTTCCCGCGGCGGACAGGCGACGCTCTATGCGAGCCTCGACCGCTTCAACAAGCTCTGGAACAAGTCAGGCATCCAGTTCGCGGCCTATATCCCGTTCTATCCGGACTGCTCGACGACGTATCGGAGCGACAACGAGGTCGCGCACGACCGATCCGCATCTTCCACGGCTCGCCCGACGACTATAATCCTGTGAAGAGCTGCAAGGCCTTCGTCGAACGGCTCAAGACGGCCGGGCGCGACGTGGTACTGACCGAATACCCCGACAGCGCGCACGGGTTTGACAGCGGCCTGCTCGGCGTCGGCACCGTGGCCGTATCAGCCAACGCGCAGACCGTGCGCAGCTGCAAGATCAGGGAAGGTGATGGCGGCGTGCTGATGAATGGTGATACCAACGCCCCCTTCACCTACAAGGATTCCTGCGTCGAGCTGAACCCGCATGTCGGCGGCAATCCAACGACGGCGGCGGAGTCGCGCAAGGCGGTGGTGGAGTTCCTGCAGGCGCTGTTCAAGCTGGGCTGAGAGGCAGCCGGGGCCTGCATGGGTTCGAGGATGGCCGCAAGCTCCTATCACGGCTCACCCGGCTTGAACGGCTCCTGCTTGTCCGGCGGCACGGTCTCCTCGGCCATCGCCAGCAGCATCGCCACCATCACGTAGTTGCCGGCGACCGCGGTCAAATCGACGATCTGCTGGTCGTTGAACACCTCCTTCGCCCGCGCATAGGTCTCGTCGGAAACCTTCTTGGTTGTGGTGAGCTCGGTGACGAAATCGTAGACCGCCGCCTCGTCCTCGGCCATCTTCGACGGCCGCTTGTTGGCCTTCAGCTCCGCGATGATGTCGGCCGACAAGCCTGCCTTGGCCGCCAGCGGCGCATGCGCAAACCACTCCACCTGAGAACGCCACTGCCGCCCGATGATCAGGATCGCAAACTCGTTGAGCTTGATCGGGACCGAGGTCTCCCAGCGCAGATAATGGA
This sequence comes from Bradyrhizobium guangxiense, assembly GCF_004114915.1. NCBI lineage: Bacteria > Pseudomonadati > Pseudomonadota > Alphaproteobacteria > Hyphomicrobiales > Nitrobacteraceae > Bradyrhizobium > Bradyrhizobium guangxiense. Next base: position 3,941,663 of record NZ_CP022219.1, read on the forward strand.
ACAGGTCGAACAGGCGCTGGCCCAGCACCGGGCTGCGGATCATCGGATTGTAGGGACCGCCGATGCCGACACTCGACACCTTCATGATCTGCTCGCCGAGCGGCTTCTGCTTGGCATCGAGCTGATCCATGGTGAGCTGCGGAAAACGCGGCTCCTTGCTGGTGGCGGGGCCGGCGAACATTGTTGCGGCGAGCCAGCCGCCGGCTGCGGCAAGCATGAGCGACGAGAGCCAGAGTGGCGTTGAGTTCATCGTGATCCTCCCGGTTTTCTTTCTTGGCCGGGAGGATGCTAATCGAGCGCCGCCGGCGCGGCAGCGCTAGATCGCGCCGATATCGGCAAGGCAGGCTTGCGTCAGCGTCATGCGCTCGCCGATGAGACGCGGCTCCTTGCAATCCATGTTGAGGGCGAACACGGTATGCGCCTCGCCCTTCTCGGCCCAGCCGACCATCCAGCCGAGCGACGGCTCGCCGCGCTCGGCACCGAGCAGGCCCGACTTGGCGCGGATGACGCTGTCGCCCACCTTGGTCACCGGCAGGATGTCGGCGACGAGGTCCTGGCTGCGTTTGGAAACCGGCAGCGCGCGGCGGCGCAATCGGTCGATGAAATCGATCTGCTCGACCGGATCGATGCGCAAGGCCCCGGTGAGCCAGAACTGGTCGATGCCGCCGCCGATGTCGCGATTGCCATAGTCGAACTCGTCGACATATTTCTGCATGCGCTCTTGGCCGATGCGGCGCGCGATCTCCTGGTAGACCGGCACTGCGCTGACCGCGATGGCGCTGCGCAGCGTGTGATCCTTGTTCCAAACCTCGATCGGACGCTTGACGCCGTCCCAGGCAAACACGTCCTTGTCGGGGTCAGCGACCACGCCGGTCTCGAGCGCGATCAGCGAGTTCGAAATCTTGAAGGTCGAGGCCGGCAGCTTCCCCTCGCCCGAGCGCTCCTTGTCGCTGGCGACGACCAGATAGTCCTCGACCTTGTAGCCGACGAAGGTGCCGGATGTGCCGAGATCGGCGAAGCGTTTTGCCAGGCTGTCGCGAATTTCATTTCGTGGCGGCGCGACATGGGCGAATGCGCGCTGCGGCATGGTGGCGGCTGCGGCGAGAAGGCCGAGGGTGGAGCGGCGGGTCAGCAAGCGGGATGTCCGTTGAGCGATGGAGGTGGCGCGACCATGCAGCCGCTCCATGGTGAAACGATGACGGGTTAAATCTCGAGGTCTATTCGAAAAACCGCTGCTCTACCGCCCCCGGCCCGACAGCCGCAGCACGAACACCAGGACTTCCGCGACGGCCTTGTAGAGATCGGGCGGGATCTCGTCGCCGAGCTCGACCTTGGACAGCGCACCGGCCAAGACCTCGTTCTCCTCGATCGGGATGTCATGGGCCTTGGCGATCTCGACGATCTTTTCGCCGATCGTGCCCTTGCCCTTGGCGACGACGACCGGCGCGCCCGAGCCCTTTTCGTAATGCAGCGCGATCGCAAGCTTGGAGGGGTCGCTCATGTGGCGCGATCCAGAAAGTGGCCGGCGCGCGCCGGTGCCGGTTGCGGCGGCGTGCCCTCGCGGACCATGATGTCGCCGGGCTTGAGCTCGGCCCGTGTCAGCGCCTGATTGAGCTCTCCGATGCCGGCGCGGAGCTGCTGCACCGTCGCCGGCCGCTCCGCCCACATCCGCACGAACGTCTTGTCGCCGCTCAGCGTGATCAGCGCGTGGACCGGGCCCGCCGGCTCGACATTGAGCGAGAAGCGCGCGCGCCAGGCGCGCCTGGCGGGATCTTCTGACTCATGGCCGCCGTCGCGCGAGATCTCGAATTGCGCCATCGCGGTGCCTTGCGGCGTTGCAAAGGGAATCTCGAAATTCCACTGCGGCACCGTGGGATCGACGCGATGACCGCTGGCGTCAGTGCGATCGGGAAGCGATGCGACCTGGAGCAAGGTCTGCCGCGCGATCGCGGCATCGGTATCGTCGAGCAGGCGATGCACGGTCGCAGAGAGCGGCGCATCCGGTGCGAGCGACGGCGAGACGATGGACTGCGCCGATGGCAGCGCGCCACGAAATGGCGGCGGTGTCGCCCGCGCCGCGGCCTCGAAGATATGGCTATCGGGCACGGCCTCGTTGGAGCCCGGGACATTGCCGGTGAGACGCGGCAGGTTCTGCGTGACCTCCCGCAGCAGGCTCGCGGCGAGACCCGCGGACATGATCCGCGACATCGCCGTTTGCGGCGCGTCGGCCGTCATGTCGGCGAGCACCGCGGCTGCGAGATTGGCACCGCGCGGCATTTGCGGCTGTTGCGCGGTTTCGGCTGCGATCGACGGCGGCACGGCCTGCGCGGCCTGATTTGCCGGCTGAGCCGGCGCGGGGGCGATGCTGGCCGGAGGCGCGGCGGCTTGCGCCTGCGGCGCCGCGGCCTCGAGCGTGACCAAGGCCTGGCGCAGCACCAGCAGTGCCGCCTTCAGGTCGGGCATCGTGCCGGAGGGCGGCGTCGCGCCGGTGGCCAGCGAGGCCTCGAGGAACAAGCCGGATTTCTGGAATGCGGACTCGATGTCGGCACCGTCGAGCCCGGAATCGAGCGGCGTCTGCTGCGCCAGCACATCCAGCACCGCCTGCTTCAGGCCCGCGGGCAGATTGCTGCCGGTGACGACGGACGCCAGGTTGGCGAACAGCGGTGCCTGACTGCCCTGCTTTGTCACGGCCTCGGCCGAGGCGGTGGTGACAACCGCCTGCTCCGCCGGCGTCAGCGCATTGCGTGCCGCGCTCGCCGCGGGCGCAAGCGGCGGGCTCTCCACCAGCGAGGCCGCACGCGGCGTCAGTGTGATCTGATCGCTGGCCGCCTCGCCTGCGCCGTTCAGCACGGCGAGCCGGATGGTGCCGTCATTCTGCGACACCGCGAGCTGCAGATTCTGCCCCGGTGTCAGCGCCACTTCCGACATCACGTCCATCGACAAATTGGCGATCGCAATCCGCACCAGATTGTCGGCCATCACGCTGACGACTCGTGCGTCCACGACGCTGCCGGCCTGAAGCACGAGGTCGGGCGTCGTCGCATCAGCCGCGCGGCTGGCGGCACTGACGGGAACGATGGAAGTGACCGGCGTCGGCATCTCAGGGAGCCCAGGGAAGCATGCCCCCACCCTAACGCCTGCGTCGTAAACCTCTCGTTAAGGACCTTTGGACGCCACCGCCTTGACCGCCGCCAAGACCGCCACGGCAGCTTCGAAATCCCGCAGGCGCGTGGCCCGGCGAGCGGCCGCTTCCTCGTCCACGCCCCACTGGTCGGCGTTCCAGTCCTCATCGACATGGGCGGCGGCCCAGACCTGGCCGGGCTCCCGCGCGCCATGAGCCAGCGCCAGCGCCAACAGCGCCGAGCCGGTCAGGGTCGTCACCACGTGAAGCGCGGCGACCGACCAGGCATCGTCGGGCAGCGCGGCGCGGGCCGCCTGAAGCGCCTCGTCCGGCTGTTTCACGTGCATGATGCCCTCGGACAGGATGAAATGCGCTCCCAGCGTCTCCGCGGCCCAGAACAGCACGGGATCCCAATGCGCGGCCTCGCGGGCGACCAGCCCCTCGGGATGGCCGGCACGATAGAACAGCAGATCGGACTGGAAATATTTCGCAAGGTCGTCGCTGACGAACTCGACGCGGTCGACCACGCCCTCGACCACGCTGTTGGCGATCCGCGTCAACGGCATGGTCGATGGATCGATCGCCTCGCCCTGAGCCGCCCATTCCGCAGCCACGGCCTCGGCGAGTTCGCGCGACGGGATCACCACCTGGCGACCGGACGGTGTACGGATCGGCTTGCCATCGAGCGTGATGGCAAAACCGTCCTCGGCATCGGTGACGCCGGCCTCCTTGTAGAAGCGCTTGCGCAAGGGCGTGCGCGCGGCCTGCCGGATCGCTCCTTGCGGATCGGGCGGGGTCTGCCCCGCGGCTTCTTCGAACAATTCGCGCATGTCGTTTCGGCCCTGGTCACTGGATGCTAGGCTTTTAAGATAAGACCGGCAGCCGATAAAGCGAGCAGCGGGCATGAGGGAACTTGCGGGCATCGTGGCCCTGTTCGCGGGGCTTTGGCCGGCCGCGGCGGAGGCCGGCTTTCGCACCCCGGAATCGCTGGTCCGCAACGTCTATGCCCATTATGGCGAAGGCGCGCCGGAGCTGTCGAAGGGGCTGCCGCGGGATGCGGCCACAGCCCGGCAATTCTTCGATCCTCCCTTGCGCAGGGCCTGGAGCGCGCCGCGGGTCGAACCCTACGATTTCCTGGTGCAAAGCCAGAGCTGGAAGCTCGGCCCGGTCGCGATCGCGGTGGTCCGCAGGCAATACGACAAGACCTATGTCGCCGCGAATTTCGACAATCGCGGCAGGGCCGTGACGCTGAACTTCATCCTGGTCAACGGTCCCGAGGGCTGGCTGATCACGGATATCGAGAGCCCGCATGATAGCTTGCGGATGTTTCTGGAGCAGTTTCGGAATTGAGGGGGCCGCCGCTGATAGCGCGGCGCGCCCCTATTCCTCCGGCGCGTTCTCGATCGGATCGAACCGGCTGGCATCCAGCCCGAGCAGATTCCACGACTGTTGCATGTGCGGCGGCAGCGGCGCGGTGGCGTCGATCACGCCGCCGCGCGGGTGCGGGATGATGATGCGCCGCGCGAGCAGATGCAGCCGGTTCTGCAGGCCGCCCGGCAGCTCCCAGTTCTCAATGTTGAAATATTTGGGATCGCCGATGATGGGGTGGCCGATATGGGCCATGTGGGCGCGCAGCTGGTGGGTACGTCCCGTTACCGGCTTGAGCGACACCCAGGTCAGCTTGTTGCCGGCGGTCTCCACCACCGCGTAATAGGTCACCGCGTGGCTCGCACCCTCGTCGCCATGCTGGGCGATGCGCATGATGGTGTCGTCCTCGCTCTCTTCCTTCGCCAGGAAGGTCGAGATACGTCCCTGCTTTGGCTTCGGCAGGCCCGGCACCAGCGCCCAATAGATCTTGCGCGCCGACCGCGAGCGGAATGCCCCGGTCAGATGCGAGGCGGCAAAGCGCGTCTTGGCGATCAGCAGGCAGCCCGAGGTCTCGCGATCAATGCGGTGCACGAGCCGCGGCTTCTGGCCTTTGGCGTCACGCATCACCTCCAGCATCTGGTCGATGTGCCGCGTCATGCCCGAGCCACCTTGCACGGCAAGGCCCGCCGGCTTGTTCAGGACGAGGACGTCGTCGTCCTCGAAGATCGTCATCTCCTTCAGCGCCTTGAGCGTCTTCTGCGCAGCCTCCGAGAGCGGGCCTGCCGCCTTCGGCGCGTCGAGCTTCAGCGGCGGAATGCGGACGCTCTGCCCCCCCTCCAGACGGTCCTTGCTGTCGACGCGCTTGCCGTCGACGCGCAGCTCGCCTTTGCGGACGACGCGCTGGATGTGGGAGAACGACAGGCCGGGAAAGCGCGCTTCGAGGAAGCGATCGACGCGCATGTTGTTCTCGTCGGCCGTCACTGTGACGGTCTGCACTTTTGTCGGCAGCAGCGCCTCGACGGGTTTTGTAGGTGCGGCTCTTTCCAGCTCAGCCTTGGGCGGACGCCGCTCGGCGCGCTCGCCGGCAAAGCGCGGCGGCTTCGCACCCGGCTTACCGCCGGGCTTGCCAAGACGCGGACCGGCCTTCTTCGCACTACGCGCCTGATGCGGACGCGAATCGTCGCGCTCGTCACGCGAACGCGGCTTCGGGTTCATTCTCTTGATGCGGCGGCTCATGGATGCCTGCGTACCCTAAAAGCCGGCTCCCGTCACGGCGAAATGGCCATTTCTACCGCGAGCCGCCCCGCTCCTTGCGCAGCTTGGCCCAATAGTCCAGCCGCTTCCGGATCTCGCGCTCGAAGCCTCGCTCGGGCGGGTCGTAGAAGGTCTGACGCCCCAGCGCTTCCGGGAAGTAGTCCTGGCCGGAGAAGGCATCGGGGGCGTCGTGGTCGTATTCGTAAGCTGCGCCGTAGCCTTCCGACTTCATCAGCTTGGTCGGGGAGTTCAGGATGTGCTTGGGCGGCAGCAGCGAGCCGGCCTGCTTGGCGACCTGCATGGCGGTGCCGAAGGCGGTGTAGACCGCGTTCGATTTCGGTGCGGTGGCAAGATAGACGACGGCCTGCGCGATGGCGAGTTCGCCTTCGGGATGGCCGAGGAAATCGAAGGCGTCCTTCGCCGCATTGGCGATCACGAGCGCCTGCGGATCGGCAAGGCCGATGTCCTCGACCGCCATGCGCACGACGCGGCGGGCCAGGAACAACGGGTCCTCGCCGGCATCGAGCATGCGCGCAAGATAGTACAGCGCGGCGTCGGGATCGGAGCCGCGCACCGACTTGTGCAGCGCCGAGATCAGGTTGTAATGGCCATCGGCCGACTTGTCATAGATCGGCGCACGGCGCTGCAAGATGTCCTGCAGCTGCGCGGCGTTGAACACCTCGTCCGCGCGCGCCGAACGCCAGACTTCCTCGGCCAGCGTCAGCGAAGCGCGGCCGTCGCCGTCGGCCATGCGCACCAGCACCGCACGCGCCTCGGCGTCCAGCGGCAGCTTCCTGCCCTCGACCGCCTCGGCATGCGCGAACAGCTTTTCAATCGCGGCGGCGTCGAGCGAGCGGAACACCAGCACGCGCGCGCGAGAGAGCAACGCCGCGTTGAGCTCGAAGGACGGGTTTTCGGTGGTGGCCCCGACCATCACCACTGTGCCGTCTTCCATCACGGGCAGAAACGAATCCTGCTGGGCGCGGTTGAATCTGTGTACCTCGTCGACGAACAGCAGCGTGCCCTTGCCCGTCTCGCGGCGCGCGCGCGCGGCGTCGAAGGCCTTCTTCAGATCGGCAACGCCGGAGAACACCGCGGAGATCTGCTCGAAATGCAGATCCGTCGCATCCGCCAGCAGCCGGGCCACCGTGGTCTTGCCGGTGCCGGGCGGGCCCCAGAACACCAGGGACCCCAGCGTGCGCGTCTCCAGCATGCGCGTCAGCGCACCGTCGGGACCGAGGATGTGGTCCTGGCCGACGACCTCCGACAGCGCGCGCGGGCGCAGCCGATCCGGCAGCGGATGCGGAGCCTCTTGGTCGAGCCCCGCCGCGGCAAACAGAGTTGGCGTCTGTTGTGGTCGTTTCGGACTCATCCGCCCAGCGTGACGTTGATTTGCTGGCCCCCGCGCACCAGCGTGATGCGCCAGATCCGCGGGCGCTCTCCGGCCGCCCTTTCGAGGTCGCCGGTCTTGCTGATCTTCTGGTTGTTGACCGCCAGAATGATATCGCCCTTCTGGAAGCCGACGCTCGCGGCCGCACTGTCGCCGCCGAGATCGGTGATCACGACGCCTTCGGTATCGGCGTCCAGATGCAGCTCGTCGGCAAGCGCCGGCGTGATGGTCGAGACCTTCGCGCCCTGGAACGGCGAGCGCGCAGTGACGACGAGCTCGTTGCGCCCCGCATCCGGCGCGGTCTCCAGTGCCACCGTCAGCTTGAGCGGCCTGCCGCCGCGCTGCACGTCGATCTGCGCGGTGCCGCCGAGCGGACGGGTGGCGAAGCGATAGTCGAACGCGTTGGGATCATCCACGGTCTGGCCGTCGATCCCCGTGATGAGATCGGAAGACTTCAGGCCGGCCTTCGCCGCGGGGCCGTTCGAGACCACGCTGGCAACCAGCGCGCCGGTCGGCGAGCGCAGCCCGAGGCTCTCGGCGATCTCAGGCGTCACCGCCTGCAGCTTTGCGCCCAACCATGGCCGCTTGACCGCCTTGCCGCCGCTCTTGGCGGAGGCGACGACGACGCGCACCATGTTCGCGGGGATGGCAAAGCCGATTCCTTGCGAGCCGCCGGAGCGCGAGTAGATCGCAGTGTTGATGCCGGCGAGCCGGCCGTTCATGTCGACCAGCGCGCCGCCGGAATTGCCGGGATTGATCGCCGCATCGGTCTGGATGAAGAACTGATAATCGGTGATGCCCACCTGCGTGCGCGCCAGCGCCGAGATGATGCCGTGGGTCACGGTCTGGCCGACGCCGAAGGGATTACCGATCGCCAGCACGACGTCGCCGACCAGCAGCTCGTCGGAATTGGTGAATTCGAGTGCCGGAAACTTCTCTTTCGAATCCTTCAGACGCAGTACCGCAAGATCCGTGCGGGAATCCTTCAGCACGATCTCGGCCTCGAACTCGCGCTTGTCCGACAGCGACACCTTCACCTGGTCCGCGCCTTCGATGACATGGACGTTGGTGACGACGAGGCCGGACGCATCGACGAGGACGCCGGAGCCGAGTGAGCGCTGCACCTGCTCCTGCTGCTGGCCCGGCACGCCGAAGAAGCGACGGAAGATCGGGTCGTCCAGCAGCGGGTTGCGGTTCTGCACCACCTTGGCGGCATAGACGTTGACCACCGCCGGCTGCACCCGCTGCACGATCGGCGCATAGGACAGCCGCAGCTCGGCCGGCGAAGACGGGACCCGACGGTCCTGCGCCGCAGCCGGATTGAACTGGGCAGAAAAGGCTATGCACAAAGCCGTGACGACGGCAGCCGAGATCGATCGAAACATTCCTACCTCTTGGAAAAGACGCCGGAATATAGGCGCGTTCGTCCCCCAATAGAAGGGCGGCGGGCGGCAATATTCGGCCCCCATCCGGCGGCTCCGGCATGCAAGCGGAACGTGCGAAAAGGCAACTGGCTGGTCCTCCTGCATTGGCATGACGCGCGTCATCTTGCATTCTTTGCTACGGCGGATTCGGTTGCGACGAAATTGCATCAGTGGGAACCGCGCAATCGACACGCGCCGTCGCGGGGCAGTCATCGACCATTCCTAGGCTCTGCGCTTGCGACTTGGGGAAGTTCGTCCAACGAGGGAGTGATGACGTGAGCAAGACAAGGATTGCAGCCGCGGCGATTGGTCTCGCCGGCGCGCTGGCGGCCTCGCAAGCCCGGGCCCAATCAGCCAACAGCAGCGAGCAGGAGATCGCGCTTCTCAAGCAGCAGCTGAAGATGCTGGAGCAGAAGCTCGACAGGCTGCAGAGCCAGACCGCCGCGAACACGGCGGCCGCGGCGAAAGCCAAGGCCGAGGTAAAGGCCGAAGCCAAAGCCGAAGCGCGCTCTGAGGCGAAAGCGGTCGTGGCCAATGCGACTGCGGCGATCCCCGTCAAGGGACCGGCGCCTGCGTCCGGCGTCGTCGTGACCATGCCGAACAACCGGCCGACCATCTGCACTACGGACCAGGCCAACTGCGTCGCCATCACCAGCCGCTTGCATTGGGATGTCGGCGGCTACGACTATCGCCCCAACACGGCGGCGACCGTGCCGCAGAAGCTCGACAGCGGCCAGAACGTCCGCCGCGCGCGCATCGGCGTCGCCGGCAAGTTCTTCAACGATTGGAATTTCGCGCTGATCTACGATTTCGGCGGCTCCTCCGACGGTTTCGGCGGCGCGGCGCCAGGCTCCCTGCCTGGCGGGGCCGTGTCCGGCGTCGAGAACGCCTATCTCAGCTATACCGGCCTGAAGCCGTTCGGCGGAAAGATGGCGATCGAGGGCGGCATCATGGACCTGCCCTACACCATGGACGAAGCCACCAGCTCCAACGACACGCTGTTCATGGAGCGCGCCTCGGCCGGCATCGTCGCCACCAACATCGCCGCGGGCGACTTCCGCTCCGCGATCGGCACGCGCTGGTATAGCGACCAGCTCTGGATCGGCGGCTACGTCACGGGACCGTCGACCGGCGCGATCCACTCGGCATCGAGCGCTGCGCCTGTGGGCACCAGCGAGCAATACGGCGCGGTGGCGCGTATCGCCGGCAACCCGATCAGCGGCAAGGACTACTCCGTCCATATCGGCGCTGACGCAGAGTGGCTGATCCAGCCGCCGCGCAATCTCGTCGCCAACACGCAAACGCTCGCGCTCAGCGACCGTCCGGAATTGCGCATCGATCCGACCGCCTTGATCTCCACCGGCGCGATCCCCAACGTCTCGGGCGCGCAGGTCTACAGCGTCGAGGCGGCCGCGACCTATGGCCCGTTCATCGTCCAGGGCGAATACTTCTGGTACAACATCGACCGCAACGCCAACACCAGCGTGCCGCTGGTCGGTGCACCGAGCCTGAAATTCCAGGGCGGCTATGCCCAGGCCGGCTACGTGCTGACCGGCGAGAGCCGGTCCTACAACGCGGCGAGCGCGGCCTATGGCGGCGTCAAGCCGGCGCATCCATTCTCCCTCGACGGCGGCGGCTGGGGCGCGTGGGAAATCGCGGGACGCTTCTCGACGATCGACCTCAACAACCAGCTCGCGACCGCCAACGGCGTCGCCGGTGGACGGCAGACCGTCTACACGCTGGCGCTCAACTGGTACGTCAACGGCAACGTCCGCTTTATGCTCGACTATCTGCATGGCACCGTGTCGCGACAGGCCTCGCCGGTCTCGACCGCCGATGTCGGCTCGAAATACGACGCCATCGCGATGCGCACGCAGTTCGCGTTCTGATCTTTCACCTCTCCCCGTCGGGGAGAGGTCAGGGTCTGCACCGCGTACCTCGCCTCTTCACGCCGCGCGCTTCTTCTTGACGACCACCGGCGGCGGCGCGCAGGAGAGCCGCTGCTGGTGGCTTTCGCCCCAGGCTTTCAAAATGTCGATCACCGGCTTGAGGCTCTCACCGAGTTCGGAGAGGCAGTATTCCACTCGCGGCGGTACTTCGGCGTAGACCTTGCGGATGACGAGATTGTCCTCCTCCAGCGCGCGAAGCTGTTTTGTCAGCATGCGCTGGGTGATCCCCGGCATCCGGCGGCGCAACTCGCCGAAACGCTGGGTGCCGCTCTGCAGGTGATAGAGGATCACCCCCTTCCACTTGCCGTCGATCAGATCCAGCGTCGCCTCGACCGAGCAGCCGGGACGACGGGCAAAATTGCGCCGTTTCATGCGGAGTTTTCCCAATAGTATCCAAACAGGGACTATATCCCCGAATTTACAGTACTTGCCAAATCGAAGCCAGGGAGACAGTTAGCAGGTCAGGCGCCCATGCCAAGCTGCGCGCCATCTGATGGAGACATGCCATGAAAGCCGTCGGCTACAAGAAATCGCTTCCGATCGAGGAGGCGGAATCGCTGATCGATTTCGAGACCGCAAAATCCGAGCCCAAAGGGCGCGACATCCGCGTCGCCGTGAAGGCGATCTCGGCCAATCCGGTCGATTACAAGGTGCGCAAGCGCGCCGCCCCGCCCGAGGGCGAGATCAAGATCCTTGGCTATGACGCGGCTGGCGTGGTCGATGCCGTCGGGCCCGAGGTCTCGCTGTTCAAGCCAGGCGACGAGGTGTTTTACGCGGGCTCGATCCTGCGCCAGGGCACCAATTCCGAATTCCATCTGGTCGACGAGCGCATCGTCGGCAGCAAGCCGAAGAGCCTGTCATTCGCCCAGGCCGCCGCCCTTCCGCTCACCTCCATCACCGCCTGGGAGCTGCTGTTCGACCGGCTCGGCGCGGTGCCGGGCAAAAGCGTCGATCCGCGCACGCTGTTGATCACGGGCGGCGCCGGCGGCGTCGGCTCGATCCTGATCCAGCTCGCCCGCCGCCTCACCGGCCTCACGGTGCTCGCCACCGCGACGCGGCCGGAATCGCAGAAATGGTGCCTCGATCTCGGCGCACATGCCGTCGTCGACCATGGCAAACCGATGAAGGAGCAGATCGAGAAATTGAAGCTGCCGCCGGTCGCGCTGGTCGCCAGCCTCACCTTCACCGACCAGCACTACAAGGCGATCGCGGAATTCATGGCACCGCAGGGCAAGTTCGGCCTGATCGACGATCCCCCGGAATTTGCCATGAGCACATTCAAGGGCAAGGCGATCTCGGTGCACTGGGAATCGATGTTCACGCGCTCCTCGTTCCAGACGCCGGACATGATCGCGCAGCATCATCTGCTCAACGACGTCGCCGACCTCATCGACAAGGGCGTGTTGCGCACCACGCTGGACCAGACCTTCGGCACAATCAACGCCGCCAACCTCAAGCGCGCCCATGCGCTGCTCGAGAGCGGCAAGTCGCGCGGCAAGATCGTGCTCGAGGGGTGGTAATGGCGTCCCAAAGCGCGATGAGATTTAAATCATCATCGCGCTTGAGGGCTGTTCATGATCATTCCGGAAAACCGCTTCGCACTTTTCCGGATCATGCTTTGGGGGCAAAGGGCGCAGTTGCGCCGTGCCCACCATCTTCCCGACACGCTACCAAGGTGGTGGGCACGCTTTCGCTTTGCCCATCCTACGGCGCCCTATCCTGCGCAGGAGGCGTTGCCCGTTCGACAAAGCCTTTTGCCAGTGCGTGATAGATGCCCTCCTCGCAGATCATTCGCGAGGTCACATGCGCGATCAGCGCGGCCGCCATCAGCGGCACGACCATGCCATGGTTGTCCGTCATCTCGGTCACGATTACGAACGCCGTGATCGGCGCCTGCACCACGCCAGCGAAGTACGAGACCATTCCGAGCAGCATGATCGCGCCGAGCGGCGCGTCGTGGAAGAACGAGGCGATGTTGCTGCCGATGCCGGCGCCGACGGCCAGCGACGGCGAGAAAATGCCGCCCGGTATGCCGCTGATCGCAGCAAAGGTCGTCGCGACGAGCTTGAGCACGCCGAAATCCTGCGGCAAGGCCGAACCATGCTCCAATGCCGTCTTCACCTGCTCATAGCCGGTACCGTAGATCGTATCGCCAGAGACCAGGCCGCAGATCGCGACGGCGATGCCGCACGCGAATGCAAACCAGAGGGGATGGCCTTTGATCGCGCGTCCAAGCGGAGTCTTAAACCCGCGCGCCATCGCGATAACGATGCGGCTGAACAGGCCTCCGGCGAGGCCGCCTGCCACGCCACAGAGCGGAACCGCCAGCCAATCCGTGCCACGCGCCAAAGACGTCGCGCTGCTGCCGAAATAGGCGTAATTGCCCGCCAGCGCCAGCGAGGTCAGGCCGGCCGCGATCACCGCCGCAATGATGAGGCTGGAGGTGCGGGTCTCAAAAGCGCGGCTCATCTCCTCGATGCCGAATACGATGCCGGCCAGCGGCGTGTTGAACGCCGCGGCAACGCCTGCGGCGGCGCCGGCCAGGATCAGCCCCGGCTGGCGGCGCGGCGAGACGCGGCCGAGCGCGAACATGATGGAGGCACCGACCTGCACCGTGGGTCCTTCCCGGCCGACGGAGCCGCCGCACAACAGACCGAACAGAGTGAGGATCACTTTTCCGACCGCGATCCGGATCGACACCAGACCCTCGCGCGCCCTCTGATCGGTCAGATGGCGTGCGGCGATCGCCTGCGGGATGCCGCTGCCCTGCGCGTTGGGAAACAGGCGGATGGTCAGGTAAGCGGACAGCATGAAGCCGAGCGGGGTCACCACCAGCACGGCGTAGCGCGACTTCGCCAGCAGCAGCGCGAAAGCATGCTGCGCCAGATCGGCGAGTTGCGCCAGAGCCACAGCCGCCGCGCCAACGCCGATACCGCCGAGCAGGAAGATGGCCTGCCGCTGCCATCGCGCGGACGTCAGCCTGAACAGGCGTTTATGGCGGGGCGACAGGGACCGGAGCATGCAGGCCCGTTTAAGCGCGTTGGGGTCCGAATTGAAGCCGCAAGTGAGCAGATCAGGTAGGCCGGGACAACGCCCTCGACGAACATGAGCCGCCGCTCCAATGCGGTCTCTCGCAGCTTGAGCGCTTCGGCATATTCGCGCGATTTGAACCATTCGCGCGCGCGGGCCATGGAGGGAAACTCCACGATGATGATGGTCTTGGGCGGCGGGCCGCCCTCCACCACCTCAGCGGCACCGCCGCGCGCAAGATAGCGGCCGCCATATCGCGCTATGCTCTGCGCGGCCAGCGTACGATAGGGCTCCATCGCGGCCCTGTCGCGGGTCTCGACCTCGGAGATCACATAGGCTGACACGCGACGGGGCCTTACGCGATCGTATTGACGATGCCGCCTTCCGCGCGCAGCGCGGCGCCATTGGTGGCAGACGCCTCCTTCGAGGCAACGTAGACCACCATGTTGGCGATCTCTTCGACGCTGGCGAAGCGTTGCAGCAGCGAGCTCGGCCGATGCTGCTTGACGAAATTGGCGGCGGCCTCGTCCACGGACTGACCGTTCTGCTTGGCAAGATCCTTCACGAACGTCTCGACACCCTCCGACATGGTCGGGCCCGGCAGCACGGAATTGACGGTGACACCGGTGCCGCGGGTGAGCTGCGCGAGGCCGCGCGCGACCGAGAGCTGGGCCGTCTTGGTCATGCCGTAGTGGACCATCTCGACGGGAATGTTGAGCCCGGATTCCGAGGAGATGAAGACGATGCGGCCCCAATTGCGCTCGAGCATGCCTTTCATGTACGCGCGCGACAGCCGCACGCCGCTCATCACGTTGACTTCGAAAAAGCGGCTCCAGTCCTCGTCGGGAATGTCGAAGAAGTCCTTGGGCTCGAAGATGCCGGCATTGTTGATGAGGATGTCGACCTTGGGCAGAGCAGCCACCAGCGCCTTGCAGCCCACAGCGGTCGAGACGTCGGCAGCGATGCCGCGCACCTTGGCGCCCGCCCCTTCCAGCTTGCGCACGGCCGCATCGACCTTGTCCTGGCCGCGACCGTTGATCACGACGCTGGCGCCGGAGGCCGCCAAGCCCTTGGCGATGGCATGGCCGATGCCCGCAGTCGAGCCGGTCACCAGCGCAGTTTTTCCGGAAAGGTCGATGTTCATGCGTCGTCTCCATAGGGGTTGACCGAGATATCGTGCGCGGCGCAGGCAGCTTCAATCGTCCCTCACCGACGCGTGAGGATCGGCGTCATGACAGCAGTGCGGCAAAGGTGGGCAAAGCGTAGCGCGTCGACCTGTCAATGAGGGATGCGATCCAACGGCAGCATACACCAGCGGCGAGTCCAGCTTGTGCCCGCCTCACGCCACGTCTTGCGCAATCGCACGTTTGATTTGGTGATCGCTCCAGGCGCTCAGTCGACCGCTTTCCAGGGAAAGACGTTGCTCGGGAGACGATGGCCGCGCCATAAAAAAAGCGGCGCCCGGGGGCGCCGCTTTCCGAAAACTTGGCTGCCGGTCGGCTTACGCCGCCTCGGCTTCCTTTTCCTGCACCGGGCCGGAATCCTGCCCCTTGGCATCGACGTCGCGATCGACGAACTCGATCACGGCCATCGCGGCGTTGTCGCCGTAGCGGAAGCCGGCCTTGATGATGCGGGTGTAGCCGCCCTGGCGGTCCTTGTAGCGAGTCGCGAGCGTGTCGAAGAGCTTCCTGACCATATCGACGTCGCGCAGCTCCGAGATCGCCTGGCGGCGCAGCGACAGGCCGCCCTTCTTGCCGAGGGTGACGAGCTTCTCGACGATCGGGCGGAGCTCCTTGGCCTTCGGCAGCGTGGTGACGATCTGCTCGTGCTTGATCAGCGCGGCCGCCATGTTGGCGAACATCGCCTTGCGGTGCTCGGCTGTGCGGTTGAGCTTCCGATGAACCTTGCCGTGACGCATGTGTGTAGTCCTTCTTCGATTGTGTCGCGGTGGTTCAGCGACTGGTTTTCAGGTGGGCTTCCTGCGTTCGCCCGCGAAAGCGCGACGCGCTTTCGCTTTCTTGTTTGAGCATGATCCTTATCGGAAAACCGCTTTGCACTTTTCCGGGATCATGCTGCGCTCAGTAGTGATCCTCGAAGCGCTTGGCGAGCTCGTCGATGTTCTCCGGCGGCCAGCCCGGCACTTCCAT
Source organism: Bradyrhizobium guangxiense (assembly GCF_004114915.1). Classification (NCBI taxonomy): domain Bacteria; kingdom Pseudomonadati; phylum Pseudomonadota; class Alphaproteobacteria; order Hyphomicrobiales; family Nitrobacteraceae; genus Bradyrhizobium; species Bradyrhizobium guangxiense. The sequence goes on from NZ_CP022219.1 coordinate 3,957,346, forward strand.
GCCGAGGTGCAGACCCATCTGAGCCAGCACTTCCTTGATCTCGTTCAGCGACTTGCGGCCGAAATTCGGGGTGCGGAGCATTTCCGCTTCGCTCTTCTGCACGAGGTCGCCGATGTAGACGATGTTGTCGTTCTTCAAGCAGTTGGCCGAACGCACCGACAGCTCGAGCTCGTCCACCTTCTTGAGGAAGGCCGGGTTGAAGGCGAGGTCCGGGATGATCTCCTGGGCGACTTCCTTGCGCGGCTCTTCGAAGTTGACGAACACGTTGAGCTGGTCCTGCAGGATGCGGGCAGCGTAGGCCACCGAATCATCCGGCGAGATCGCGCCGTTGGTCTCGATCGTCATGGTCAGCTTGTCGTAGTCGAGGATCTGGCCCTCGCGGGTGTTCTCGACCTTGTAGGAGACCTTGCGGACCGGCGAGTACAGGCTGTCGACCGGGATCAGGCCGATCGGCGCGTCCTCGGGACGGTTGCGCTCGGCGGGCACGTAGCCCTTGCCGGTCGAGACCGTGAACTCCATGCGGATCTCGGCGCCCTCGTCGAGGGTGCAGATCTGCAGGTCCGGGTTGAGCACGACGACATCGCCAACCGTCTGGATGTCGCCGGCGGTGACGACGCCCGGGCCCTGCTTCTTCACGACCATGCGCTTGGGGCCTTCGCCCTGCATCTTGATCGAGATGTCCTTGATGTTGAGCACGATGTCGGTGACGTCCTCACGGACGCCCGCGATCGAGGAGAACTCGTGCAGCACGCCGTCGATGTGCACCGACTGCACCGCCGCGCCCTGGAGCGAGGAGAGCAGGATGCGGCGCAGCGCGTTGCCGAGGGTCTGGCCGAAGCCGCGCTCGAGCGGCTCGGCGACGATGGTCGCGAAACGCGAGGGGTCACTGCCGGGCGTGACCTGGAGCTTGTTCGGCCGAATCAGTTCTTGCCAATTTTTCTGGATCGTCACTGTTTCACCCATACAGGCCAGTCAATTTGAGGCATCAAACACTGGCGTTGGAGAAAGGCCGCAGAGCATTCCCGCGGCTTCTTGCAAAGTCATTGCGGGCGCCGATGCGCCCGCAACTTGTCAAAATCAAACGCGACGACGCTTGCGGGGACGGCAACCGTTGTGCGGGATCGTGGTGACGTCACGGATCGAGGTGACGGTGAAGCCGGCGGCCTGGAGCGCGCGGAGAGCCGACTCACGACCCGAACCGGGGCCGGCGACCTCGACTTCCAGCGTACGCATGCCGTGCTCCTGCGCCTTCTTGGACACGTCCTCGGCGGCAACCTGCGCGGCGTACGGGGTCGACTTGCGCGAGCCCTTGAAGCCCATCGTGCCGGCGGAGGACCAAGCGATCGTGTTGCCCTGCGCGTCGGTGATGGTAATGGTCGTGTTGTTGAACGACGAGTTCACATGCGCGACGCCGGAGGCGATGTTCTTGCGCTCACGACGACGAACGCGGGTGGCTTCCTTGCCCATTGAGTCCCTTTCCTGAAGATCTCAAACGCCGCCGTAATGCCAGCGGCTACACCTGTGGAACGAAAAGCGCGCGGCGAACGGGTCATCCCCTTTCGCCACACGCCGCGATTGGATGCGAAAACTTACTTCTTCTTGCCGGCGATGGCCTTGGCCGGACCCTTGCGCGTACGCGCATTGGTGTGGGTGCGCTGGCCGCGCACCGGCAGACCGCGACGATGACGCAGGCCGCGATAGCAGCCGAGGTCCATCAGACGCTTGATGTTGATGCCCACCTCGCGGCGCAGGTCGCCCTCGACGAGATAGTCGCGGTCGATCACTTCGCGGATCTGGAGCACTTCGGCGTCGCTGAGCTGATTGACGCGACGATCCTCGGGGATCTTCACCTTCTCCATGATGTCACCGGCGATCTTCGGGCCGATGCCATGGATGTACTGAAGCGCGATCAGCACGCGCTTGTTGGTGGGAATGTTCACGCCGGCAATACGGGCCACGGCCTTCTCTCCTGTTGCCGATCCCTCGTCAGGAATCGGGCTTTAAGTGCTTGCTTTCTCGGGCAGGTGTTCACAAACGCGAACACGACGCCCACCCCCGGTCTTCCTGGGGCCCGGCATCGTCTGAAACTATCCGACTTGGATGCGGGGCTTATTAGGGGATTCCGGGGGCTTTCGTCAACCGCTGCTAGCGCTTGGCTCGCTTTTTCGTGACCTTTTTTGCGGCCTTTTTGGCACCCTTTTTGACGGCCTTCTTGGTGGCTTTCTTGGCTGCCTTCTTGACGGCTTTCTTGGTGGCCTTCTTGGTCGGTTTCTTGGCCGCCTTCTTTGGGCCCTTCACCACTGACTTGGCGGCCTTTTTAGCCGATTTGGCACCCTTTTTGGCCGTTTTCGCCGGCTTGGCGGCCGCCTTCTTCCCTGCCTTGGTCCCCGCCTTGGCCTTCTTGGCCGGCGCCGCCTTCGCTGCGCTCCTGGCATGGGTCTTGGGCTCGACCGCCCCCAGCGCCAGCAGCTGGCGATGGATGGCGCGGGTGACCTCGTCGATCGCCATCATGCCGTCGATGGTGGAGAGCTTCCGCCGCTCGGAATAGTAGTGAATCAGCGGTTCCGTCTGGCTGCGGTAGCTGGCGAGTCGCTTGGTCAGGACCTCGGGGGTGTCATCGAGCCGGACCTCCTCCCCGCGCTCCCGCATCTGGGCGACGCGGGTCTCGACACGGCTCAGCAGCGCGCTCTCGTTGACACGGAGCTCGATCACGGCGTCGAGCTTGAGGTGCTTGGCCTTGAGCAGCTCGTCCAGCGCCTCGGCCTGCGGCACGGTGCGCGGGAAGCCGTCGAGGATGAAGCCGTTCTTGGCGTCCGGCTGGTCGATCCGGTCGGAGATGATCCCGACCACGACCTCGTCGGGCACGAGGGCGCCGCTGGCCATGATCTCCTTGGCCTTCAGCCCGACCGGCGTCCCCGCCGCAACCGCGGCGCGCAGCATCTCGCCGGTCGAGAGCTGGACGATGCCATAGCGCTGCACCAAGAGCTGCGCCTGGGTCCCCTTGCCCGACCCCGGCGGTCCCAGAAGTATAATTCTCATCGGCGTACGCCCCCAGGATTGGTGAGCGATACGTCGCGCACCTGTGTTTGAAGATCAAGAACGGTGCAAACCACAATCAGCGCTGCACCGCTACCCATATCATAAGGGAGCGAATGGGCGGACGCCAAGAAGGCTTTGAAATCAGGGATTGCGCACAGTGAGAGCCGCTCTGCGGATGCGGCCGAGCGGCCCGACAACGGCAGTCGCGGACGCACCACGTTGCTCGCACCGCGAATCGGCGGCGCAGTTGCGCCGCCCGAGAGGATGCGTTTAGCGGCGGCGGCCGCGCAGCTTCGACTTGCGGATCAGGCCTTCGTACTGATGGGCCAGCAGATAGCCCTGCACCTGCGCCACCGTGTCCATGGTCACGCTGACGACGATCAGCAGCGAGGTACCGCCGAAATAGAACGGCACCGAGGCGTAGGAGATCAGGATCTCCGGGATCAAGCAGACGATCGCCAGATAGATCGCGCCGAGCACGGTGATGCGCGAGAGCACATAGTCGATGTATTCCGCGGTGCGCTCGCCCGGGCGGATGCCCGGAATGAAGCCGCCGTGCTTCTTCAGATTGTCCGCGGTCTCGGTCGGGTTGAACACGATCGCGGTGTAGAAGAAGGCGAAGAAGACGATCAGCGCCAGATACATGATCAGGAACAGCGGACGGCCGTGGCCGAGCTGAGTGGTGATCCACTGGAACCACTCCGGTCCACTGCCCGCGTTAAAATTCGCGACCGTGGTCGGCAGCAGCAGCAGCGAGGACGCGAAGATCGGCGGGATCACGCCGGAGGGGTTGAGCTTGAGCGGCAGATGCGAGGACTGGCCCTCGAACATCTTGTTGCCGACCTGGCGCTTCGGATACTGAATCAGGAGACGGCGCTGCGCGCGCTCCACGAACACGATGAAGGCGATCACGGCGACGGCCATGACGATGACGACCAGGATCAGACCGGTCGACATCGCGCCCTGACGGCCGAGCTCGAGCATGTTGGCGAGCGCCGCGGGCAGCTCGGCGACGATGCCGGCGAGAATGATCAGCGAGATGCCGTTGCCGATGCCGCGCGAGGTGATCTGCTCGCCCAGCCACATCAGGAACATGGTGCCGCCGGTCAGCGTGATCGCGGTCGACAGGCGGAAGAACATGCCGGGATCGCTGACGACGTTGCCGGCGCCCTCGAGGCCCACCGCGATGCCGTAGGACTGGAACGCGGCCAGGATCACAGTCAGGTAGCGGGTGTACTGGTTCAGCGTCTTGCGGCCGGCCTCGCCTTCCTTCTTCAGCGCCTCGAGCTGCGGCGAGACGGTGGTGAGGAGCTGGATGATGATCGAGGCCGAGATGTACGGCATGATGTTCAGCGCGAAGATCGCCATGCGGTGAATGCCGCCGCCGGCGAACATGTTGAACATGCCGAGGATGCCGCCCGCCTGGGAGCGGAACACCTGCTCCCAGATGTTGGGATCGATGCCGGGCAGCGGGATATAGGTCCCGAGCCGATAAACGAGCAGCGCACCCAGGGTGAACCAGATGCGCTTCTTCAGTTCGTCAGCCTTGGCAAACGCACCGAAATTGAGATTGGCTGCCAGTTGTTCCGCTGCAGAGGCCATCTTGGACTTTCTCCCGCCGCCTATTGCGCCGTCATGCCCGCGGCCGGGCTACTAAAGCGCGATGATATCGCGCTTCAGGCTGTCGTTTGAGCATGATCTTTCCGGAAAACCGCGTCACACTTTTCCGGATCATGCTCTAGCGGACGCCGGACATTATCTGGGGCTCGGCTTCGATAAGTCCACGTCCCGCATGCGTAAAGGCCCGCGAGCCGCGGGCCAATGACGCAGTTGTTACGCCGCCTCGCCTTCTTCCTTGGCAGGGGCGAGGATCTTGACCGAACCGCCGGCCTTCTCGACCGCGGCGATCGCGGTCTTGGTGGCACCGTGCACTTCGATGTTGAGCTTGGACTTGAGCTCGCCGCGACCGAGCAGCCGCAGGCCGGCCTTGGCGCGGCGCAGCACGCCGCCCTTCACCAGGGCCTCCACGTTCACGACGCTGCCCGAGTCGATCTTCTTGGCATCGACCGCTTCCTGGAGCCGGTCGAGATTGATCTCGGCGAACTCGACGCGGAAGATGTTGTTGAAGCCGCGCTTGGGCAGACGGCGATGCATCGGCATCTGGCCGCCTTCGAAACCCTTGATGCGCACGCCCGAACGCGCGGTCTGGCCCTTGCCGCCGCGGCCGGACTGCTTGCCCTTGCCCGAACCGATGCCGCGGCCGACGCGCATACGCTTCTTGCGCGAGCCGGCGTTGTCGGCGATATCGCTGAGCTTCATCGCCCTTCTCCTTGTGTCTTGCGCCTGATCTTCGCCGAAAACGGGTAGCCCGCCCTTCGGGATCATGCGCCCTTGCTTACTTCTCGTCGACGATGCGGACGAGATGGTGAACCTTCTCGATCATGCCGCGAACCGCCGGGGTATCAGGCAGTTCGCTGGTGCGGCCGATCTTGTTGAGCTTGAGCCCGATCAGCGTCGAACGCTGCGAGTGATGGCGGCGGATCGCGCTGCCGGTCTGCTCGAGCTTGATCGTCTTTGCGGCCTTGGCCATGGGAGTCTACTCCGAAAAGCTTCCGTTAGTCGGCAGCCGCCTCGGCGTCGCCACCGATACGGCGGGACTGGAGGGTGGACACCTTGATGTTGCGGCGGGCTGCGACCGAACGCGGCGAATCCTGATGCTTCAGCGCGTCGAAGGTTGCGCGAACCATGTTGTAGGGGTTCGAGGAGCCGATCGACTTCGCAACCACGTCCTGGACGCCGAGCGTCTCGAACACGGCGCGCATCGGGCCGCCGGCGATGATGCCCGTACCGGCCGGAGCTGCACGCAGGTAGACACGGCCCGCGCCATGACGGCCGGCAATGTCGTGATGCAGCGTACGGCCCTCGCGCAGCGACACGCGAGTCAGGTTGCGCTTGGCGGATTCGGTGGCCTTGCGGATCGCCTCGGGCACCTCGCGCGCCTTGCCGTGACCGAAGCCGGCGCGGCCCTTCTGATCGCCGATCACGACCAGCGCTGCGAAACCGAAGCGCTTACCGCCCTTGACGACCTTGGCCACGCGGTTGATGTGGACGAGCTTGTCGACGAACTCGCTGTCGCGCTCCTCGCGCTCCCTGCGTTCACGTCCGCCGCCGCGTTGATCGCGTCCACCACGTTGTTCGCGTTCAGCTGCCATGGTTTTTCCAATCCTTCAGAGGCTTACGCCTCAATCCTCAAATTCTGTTAGAAGCTCAGCCCGCTCTCACGCGCCGCGTCGGCGAGAGCCTTGACGCGCCCGTGATAGAGATAGCTGCCGCGATCGAACACGACTTCCTTGACACCCTTCTCGGCGGCGCGCTGGGCCAGCAGCTTGCCGACCGCCTTCGCCGCATCGATGTCGGCGCCGGTCTTGCCGCCGTCGCGCATCGACTTCTCGAGCGACGAGGCAGAGGCCAGCGTCTCGCCCTTCAGGTCGTCGATGACCTGGGCGTAGATGTGCTTGGACGAACGGAACACCGACAGACGCGGACGGCCACCACCGGAGCGGCGCAGCTTCAGCCGCACACTCCGCTTGCGCCGGGCATTCGTAACCTTGGCTTTGGACATGACCGGCTCCGTTACTTCTTCTTGCCTTCCTTGCGGAAGATGAATTCGCCAACATACTTCACGCCCTTGCCCTTGTAGGGCTCCGGCGGGCGATAGCTGCGGATCTCGGCCGCGACCTGGCCGACGCGCTGGATGTCGCTGCCCGACACCGTGATCTCGGTCGGCTTCGGCACCGCGATCGTGATCCCTTCCGGGATCTGGTAGATCACGTCGTGGCTGTAGCCGAGCGCGAGCTGCAGGTTCTTGCCCTGCATCGCGGCGCGGTAACCGACGCCGGTGATCTCGAGCTTCTTCTCGAAGCCCTTGGTGACGCCCTCGACCAGATTCGCGACCTGGGCGCGAGCAGTACCATAGAGCGCGCGCGCGCGGTTGGTCTCGAGCCGCGGCTTGACCTTGATCTGGCCGCTCTCGAGCTTCACCTCGACGTCGTCATGAACGACGAACTGAAGCTGGCCCTTCGGCCCCTTCATCTTGACGGTCTGCCCATCGACGGTCGCGGTAACACCGGACGGCACCGCCACAGGCCTTTTGCCAACACGTGACATGGATCAAAAATCCTTCTCAGAACACCGTGAAGAGGACTTCACCGCCCACATTCGCGTCGCGCGCGCTGTGGTCGGCCATGATCCCCTTCGGCGTCGACAACACCGAAATGCCGAGCCCGTTGTTGACCCGCGGCAGGTTCTTCACCGAGGCGTAGACACGGCGCCCGGGCTTGGAGACACGTTCGATCTCGCGGATGACGGGCTCGCCGTCGAAATACTTCAGCTCGATCTCGATCTCGCTGCGGCCCGAGGAATGCTCGAGCGTGGCGTAGCCACGGATGTAGCCCTCGGTCTTGAGGACCTCGAGCACGTTCTCGCGCATCTTCGAGCCAGGCGTGGAGACCTTGGTCTTGGAGCGCATCTGCGCGTTGCGGATACGGGTGATCAGATCGCTGATTGGATCGTGCGTAGACATCTAAACGACCCTCCTTACCAGCTGGACTTCACGAGGCCCGGGACCATGCCCTTGGAGCCAAGGTCGCGCAGCGCGATACGGGACAGCTTGTTCTTGCGGTAGTTCGAGCGCGGACGGCCCGACAGCTCGCAACGCAGGCGGATGCGGGTCGCCGACGAGTTGCGCGGCATTTCCGCCAGCTTCAGGGTCGCGGCGAACCGCTCCTCCATCGGCAGCGTCTTGTCGGCGATGATCGCCTTCAACCGCTCGCGCTTGGCGGCGGCGTTCTTCACCATCCGCTTGCGCCGGTTGTTCTTCTCGACTGAACTCTTCTTTGCCATGCTTGGCTCCTGGGTATCCGCGTTTGAGAGGCTTTAGGTCAGCGTCTCACTGCCGGAACGGGAAATTGAAAGCGGTCAACAAGGCCCTCGCCTCTTCGTCGGTCTTGGCCGTGGTGCAGACGGTGATGTCCATACCGCGGGCTTCCGTGACCTTGTCGAAGTCGATCTCGGGGAAAATGATGTGCTCCTTGATGCCGAGCGAGTAGTTGCCGCGGCCGTCGAAGCTCTTCGGATTCAGGCCGCGGAAGTCGCGGACGCGCGGCAGCGCGACCGTCACCAGGCGATCGATGAACTCGTACATGCGGGCTTTGCGCAGCGTGACCTTGCAGCCGATCGGCTGGTTCTCACGCAGCTTGAAGGTCGCGATCGCGATCCGCGAATAGGTCACGATCGCCTTCTGGCCGGCGATCTGGGTCAGCTCAGCAGCGGCGGTCTCGGCCTTCTTGCGGTCGTTGACGGAATCGCCAACGCCCATATTCAGCACGACCTTGTCCAGGCGCGGAACCTGCATGACGTTCTCGTAACCGAACTTCTCAGTCAGAGCCGTGCGGATCTTCGCGTCGTATTCCGCGCGCAGGCGCGGGGTGTAAGCGGCCTCAGCCATCGATCTCAGCTCCCGAGCTCTTGGCGATGCGAACCTTCTTGCCGTCCGCCAGAATCTTGAATCCGATGCGGGTCGGCTTACCGTCCTTGCCGACATACGCAATGTTGGACAGTTGGATCGGCGACTCCTTGGAGATGATGCCGCCCTCCTGGGCCTGCGTCTGCTTCTGGTGACGCTTGACCATGTTGATGCCGCGCACCAGCGCCGTACCGGCGTCGGGACGCACCTCAAACACTTCGCCGGTCCGGCCCTTGTCGCGGCCGGTCAGCACGACGACCTTGTCGCCCTTGCGAATCTTCGCAGCCATCACAGCACCTCCGGCGCGAGCGAGATGATCTTCATGTGGTTCTTGGCGCGCAGCTCGCGCGGCACGGGCCCGAAGATACGGGTTCCGACCGGCTCGGACTGGTTGTTGATCAGAACGGCGGCGTTGCGGTCGAAGCGGATGACCGAGCCATCGGCGCGGCGGATGTCCTTGCGGACGCGCACCACGACGGCCTTCATCACGTCGCCCTTCTTCACCTTGCCACGCGGAATCGCTTCCTTGATCGAGACGACGATGATGTCGCCGATCGTGGCGTAGCGGCGCTTGGAGCCTCCGAGCACCTTAATACACATGACACGGCGTGCGCCAGAATTGTCGGCCACGTCGAGGTTGGTCTGCATCTGAATCATTGATGCACCTCGTCCTCTTTCTCTTTGCGCCAGCCCAGCCGGCGCTCAACATTTCCCTGAAGTCAGTCGGCTAAAGCCAACAGATCAGGCGCTTTTCTTGTGCTCGCCCCGGACCACGACCCAGCGCTTCAACTTCGAAATCGGCTTCGATTCCTCGATCCACACCATGTCGCCCGGCTTGAACTGGTTGCTCTCGTCGTGCGCGTGGTAGTTCTTCGAACGGCGGATCGTCTTCTTGTAGATCGGGTGCGTGAAACGGCGATCGACGCGCACCACGATGGTCTTGGCCTGCTTGTCGCTGACGACCACGCCCTGCAAAGTACGTTTCGGCATCTTCGTAAGCCTCTTACTTCTTCTTCGCGCGCGTCTGCGCGGCGACGGTCTTGATCCGGGCAATGTCACGGCGGGCTTCGCGCAGGCGCGAGGTGTTCTCGAGCTGCCCGGTGGCACGCTGGAAGCGCAAGTTGAAGCGCTCCTTCTTCAGGTTCAGGATGGCGTCATCCTGCTGGTCGGGGCTCATCGCGCGGATGTCTTCGATCTTCATCTGGGCCATGGCCATTACTCCGCAATGCGCTCGACGAAGCGCGTCTTGATCGGCAGCTTGGCGGCCGCCAGGGTCAGCGCCTCGCGCGCCGTCTGGGTGTTGACGCCGTCGATCTCGAACAGCACCCGGCCCGGCTTGACGCGCGCCACCCACAATTCCGGCGAACCCTTGCCGGAGCCCATGCGGACTTCGGCCGGCTTCTTCGACACCGGAACGTCGGGGAACACGCGGATCCAGACGCGGCCGGCGCGTTTCATGTGGCGGGTCAGCGCGCGGCGAGCGGCTTCGATCTGGCGCGCGGTGACGCGCTCAGGCTCGGTCGCCTTCAGGCCGAACTGGCCGAACGCCAACGTCGCGCCCGAAGACGCGACGCCGTGGATGCGGCCCTTGTGCGCCTTCCGGAACTTCGTTTTCTTAGGTTGCATCATGGCTTTAAGCCCTCAAATTCCTGTGCGGCTTTAGGCTGCAGCCGTATCGCGGCGCTGACGGCCACCACGATCACCACTGCCACCCGTCTCGCCTTCGGCCATTCTCTTGTCCTGGGCCATCGGATCGTGCTCGAGGATCTCGCCCTTGAAGATCCAGACCTTGACGCCGCAGGTGCCGAAGGTCGTGAACGCGGTCGCAACGCCGTAGTCGATGTCGGCGCGCAACGTGTGCAGCGGCACGCGACCTTCGCGGTACCACTCCATGCGCGCGATTTCCGCACCGCCCAGACGACCCGAGCAGTTGATGCGGATGCCTTCCGCGCCGAGACGCATCGCCGACTGCACGGCGCGCTTCATGGCACGGCGGAACGCCACGCGGCGCTCCAGCTGCTGCGCGATCGACTCAGCCACCAGCGTCGCATCGAGCTCCGGCTTGCGGATTTCGACGATGTTGATGACCACGTCGGACGAGGTGATGTCCGCGACCTTCTTGCGCAGCTTGTCGATGTCGGCGCCCTTCTTGCCGATCACCACGCCCGGACGGGCCGAGTGGATGGTGACGCGGCACTTCTTGTGCGGACGCTCGATCACGATGCGGGCGACGGCCGCCTGCTTGAGCTCCTTGTGCAGGATCTCGCGGATCTTGACGTCCTCGTGCAGCAGCTTGCCGTATTCCTGCTTGCCGGCGAACCAGCGGGAATCCCAGGTACGGTTGATGCCGAGGCGCAGACCGATCGGATTGATCTTTTGACCCATCGTGTTCTCCTGCGCCCTTAAGCGGCGGCTTCAGCTTCGACCTGACGAACGATGATCGTCAGCTGCGAAAATGGTTTGTAGACACGGCCCGAGCGGCCACGGCCGCGCGCGGCGAAGCGCTTCATCACGAGGCCGTTGCCGACGAAAGCCTGCGCCACGACGAGATCGTCGACGTCGAGGTCGTGGTTGTTCTCGGCGTTGGCGATAGCCGATTCCAGGCACTTCTTCACGTCGACCGCGATCCGCTTGCGCGAAAACTGCAGATCGGCGAGCGCAGCAGCAGCCTTCCGGCCGCGAATGAGCTGGGCGACCAGGTTGAGCTTCTGCGGGCTCACCCGCAGCATCCGGGCGACCGCCTTGGCCTCGTTGTCGGCGAGGCTCCGTTCGCGCTTAGGTTTGCTCATCGTTTAATCCTCAAGCCTTCTTGGCTTTCTTGTCGCCGGAGTGGCCATGGAAGGTCCGGGTCGGCGAGAACTCGCCGAACTTGTGACCGACCATTTCCTCGTTGACGGCCACCGGCACGTGCTTCTGACCGTTGTAGACGCCGAAGGTCAGGCCGACGAACTGCGGCAGGATCGTCGAGCGACGGCTCCAGATCTTGATGACGTCGTGACGGCCGGACGCGCGCGCGGCATCTGCCTTCTTGAGCAGAGAACCCTCGACGAACGGGCCTTTCCAGACTGAACGAACCATGTCCGGCGTTCCTTACTTCTTCCGCTTGTGGCGGCTTAGGAGAATGAATTTGTTGGTCGACTTGTTGGTGCGGGTCTTCTTGCCCTTGGTCGGCTTGCCCCACGGAGTGACCGGGTGACGACCGCCCGAGGTACGACCTTCACCACCGCCGTGCGGATGGTCGATCGGGTTCATCGCGACACCACGGTTGTGCGGGCGACGGCCCATCCAACGCTTGCGACCGGCCTTGCCGATCGAGGTGTTCATGTGATCCGGGTTCGACACCGCGCCGATCGTGCCGCGGCAACGGCCGTGCACCAGACGCTGCTCGCCCGAGTTAAGGCGGATGATGACGTAGTCCTGGTCGCGGCCGACGAGCTGGGCGTAGGTGCCGGCTGAACGGGCGAGCTGGCCGCCCTTCCCGATCTTGACCTCGATGTTATGGATGATGGTGCCGACCGGCATGTTGCCGAGCGGCATGACGTTGCCCGGCTTCACGTCGACGTAGTTGCCGGCGATGATGGTGTCGCCCACGGCCAGGCGCTGCGGCGCCAGGATGTAGGCCTGCTCGCCGTCCTGATACTTGATCAGCGCGATGAAGCCGGTGCGGTTCGGATCATACTCGAGACGCTCGACGGTCGCGGGGACATCGATCTTCTCGCGCTTGAAATCCACGGTGCGCAGCGTCTGCTTGTGGCCACCGCCGCGGAAACGCACGGTGATGCGGCCGGTGTTGTTGCGGCCGCCCGAGGACTTCTTGCCCTCGGTGAGCGCCTTCAACGGCTTGCCCTTGTAGAGGGCCGAACGATCGACCATGACCAGCTGGCGCTGGCCCGGCGTCGTGGGATTGAATGTCTTCAGTGCCATCGTCGTGCGACCTTACAGACCGGTGGTGACGTCGATCCGGTGACCCTCTTCGAGGGTCACGATCGCGCGCTTGCTGTTCGACTGAGAACCGAGATTGCCGCGGAAGACCTTGACCTTGCCCTTGCGGACCAGCGTGTTGACGCTCTTGACCTTGACGTCGAACAGCTTCTCGATCGCTTCCTTGATCTGCGGCTTGGTCGCCTTGGCGGCCACCTTGAACAGCACCTTGTTGTGCTCCGAGGCGATCGTGGCCTTTTCGGTCACGACCGGCGACAGGATCACGTCGTAGTGGCGAGGCTCGATGTTCTTGCTCATTTGAAGCGCGCCTCCAGCGCATCGATGGCGGCCTTGGTCAGAACGAGCTTCTGACGGCGCAGGATGTCATAGACGTTGATGCCCTGGATCGGCAGCACGTCCATGTTCGGGATGTTGCGGGCCGCAGCAGCAAAACCGTTGTTGAGCTCGGCGCCGTCGATGATCAGAGCGTTGGTGAGCCCGAGGCCCGAGAAGTGGCCCAGCAGCGCCTTGGTCTTGGCGGCTTCCAGCGCAGCCTTCTCGATCACGACGAGATCGCCGTCCTTGGCCTTGGCCGAGAGCGCATGCTTGAGCGCAAGCGCACGGACCTTCTTGGGCAGGTCGGTGGCGTGCGAGCGCACCACCGGACCGAAGGCGCGACCGCCGCCGCGGAACTGCGGCACGCGGGCCGAGCCGTGACGAGCACCGCCGGTGCCCTTCTGCTTGTACATCTTCTTGCCGGTGCGCCAGATCTCGGCACGCCCCTTGGCCTTGTGCGTGCCGGCCTGGCGCTTGTTGAGCTGCCACTGCACGCAGCGCGCGATGATGTCCTCGCGCGGCTCGAGACCGAAAATGGCGTCGGAGAGCTGGACGGAGCCCGCTTCCTTACCTTCGAGGGTGGTGACCTTCAATTCCATCTCACGCCTCCTGCGCAGCCGGAGCGGCTTCCGCGTCGCCAGCAACCTTGAACTTGCCGGGCTTCGGAGCTTCCTTCGGCAGCGGCTTCTTGACGGCGTCGCGCACGCGGATCCAGCCGCCCTTGGAGCCGGGAACGGCGCCCTCGACGAGGATCAGACCGCGCTCGACATCGGTCTGGACGACGCGAAGGTTGAGCGTGGTGATGCGGTCGACACCCATGTGGCCGGGCATCTTCTTGTTCTTCCAGGTCTTGCCGGGGTCCTGACGGCCGCCGGTCGAACCAATCGAGCGGTGCGAGATCGACACACCGTGCGTGGCGCGCAGACCGCCGAAGTTCCAACGCTTCATACCGCCGGCAAACCCCTTACCAACCGAGGTGCCGGTGACGTCGACGAACTGGCCGACGACGAAGTGGTCGGCCTGGATCTCGGCGCCGACCGGGATCATCGCATCCGCGGTGACGCGGAATTCCTCGACCCGGCGCTTCGGCTCGACCTTGGCGACCGCAAACTGGCCGCGCTCAGCCTTGGGCATGTAAACGGTCTTGCGGGCGCCAGAACCGAGCTGGAGCGCGACGTAACCGTTCTTCTCTTCGGTGCGGTGGCCTACGACCTGGCAATTGCCGAGCTTCAGCACGGTCACGGGGATATGTTCGCCGGCCTCCGTGAAGACCCGCGTCATCCCGACCTTTTGTGCGATCACTCCGGAGCGCATCGGCTTGCTTCCTGTTCTTTCTGTCCGCTTACGCGAACGGGATCCAAAATCTTAGAGCTTGATCTCGACGTCGACACCGGCGGCCAGGTCGAGCTTCATCAAAGCATCGACGGTCTGCGGGGTCGGATCGACGATGTCGAGCAGGCGCTTGTGAGTGCGCATCTCGAACTGTTCGCGGCTCTTCTTGTCGACGTGGGGCGAACGGTTGACGGTGAACTTCTCGATGCGGGTGGGCAGCGGAATGGGTCCGCGGACCTGCGCGCCGGTGCGCTTCGCCGTGTTCACGATCTCGCGGGTCGACGTATCGAGGATACGATGGTCGAACGCCTTGAGACGGATACGAATGTTTTGGCCGTTCATTGCCGTGGTCTCTCTTCAGTGGGTGGCGAATAGCGAATAGCGAATGTCACCATTCGCTACTCGCCGTCCCTATTCTCGTAATTACTCGATGATCGAGGCGACGACGCCGGCGCCGACGGTGCGGCCGCCTTCGCGGATCGCGAAGCGGAGCTTCTCTTCCATCGCGATCGGCACGATCAGGTGCACTTCCATCGCGATGTTGTCGCCCGGCATCACCATCTCGGTGCCTTCCGGCAGGTGCACAACACCGGTCACGTCGGTGGTGCGGAAGTAGAACTGCGGACGGTAGTTGGTGAAGAACGGGGTGTGGCGACCGCCCTCTTCCTTGGTGAGGATGTAAGCCTCAGCCTTGAACTTGGTGTGCGGCTTGACCGAACCCGGCTTGCACAGCACCTGGCCGCGCTCGACGTCTTCGCGCTTGGTGCCGCGGAGCAGCGCACCGATGTTGTCGCCGGCCTGGCCCTGATCGAGCAGCTTGCGGAACATTTCGACGCCGGTGACCGTGGTCTTCTGCGTGGCGCGCAGACCGACGATCTCGATTTCCTCGCCGACCTTGACGATGCCGCGCTCGACGCGGCCGGTCACGACGGTGCCGCGGCCCGAGATCGAGAACACGTCTTCAACCGGCATCAGGAACGGCTGGTCGATCGGACGCTCCGGCTGCGGAATGTACTCGTCGACGTTCTTCATCAGCTCGAGGATGGCGTCGTGGCCGAGCTTCTTGTCGGAATCTTCGAGAGCGGCGAGCGCCGAACCCTTGATGATCGGGATCTTGTCGCCAGGGAAGTCGTACTTCGAGAGCAGCTCGCGGACTTCGAGCTCGACGAGCTCGAGCAGCTCCGGATCGTCGACCATGTCGCACTTGTTGAGGAATACGACGAGAGCGGGCACGCCGACCTGGCGGGCGAGCAGGATGTGCTCGCGGGTCTGCGGCATCGGGCCGTCAGCGGCCGACACGACCAGGATCGCACCGTCCATCTGGGCGGCGCCGGTGATCATGTTCTTGACGTAGTCGGCGTGGCCGGGGCAGTCGACGTGAGCGTAGTGACGGTTCGGCGTCTCGTACTCGACGTGCGCGGTCGAGATGGTGATGCCGCGCGCCTTCTCTTCCGGCGCCTTGTCGATCTGATCGTACGCGGTGAACGTCGCACCGCCGGCTTCGGCGAGGATCTTGGTGATCGCCGCGGTCAGCGACGTCTTACCATGGTCGACGTGACCGATGGTGCCGATGTTGCAGTGCGGCTTGGTACGTTCAAACTTTGCTTTGGCCATTTGACTCTCCGTTCAATCGTCAGCTTGAGACCGACGACAATCAGGCAAACTTCTTCTGGACTTCTGCCGACACGTTGGCCGGCGCTTCTGCGTAGTGGTCGAACTGCATGGTGAAGGTCGCGCGACCCTGGCTCATCGAGCGCAGGTTGTTCACGTAACCGAACATGTTCATGAGCGGCACCATCGCGTTGATGACGTTGGCGTTGCCGCGCATGTCCTGACCCTGGATCTGACCGCGCCGCGAATTCAGGTCGCCGATGACCGAACCGGTGTAGTCTTCCGGGGTCACCACCTCGACCTTCATGATCGGCTCGAGCAGGACGGACTTGCCCATCTGCAGCGCTTCGCGGAAGCAGGCGCGCGATGCGATTTCGAAGGCGAGCGCCGACGAGTCGACGTCGTGATACTTGCCGTCGACGAGCTGCACCTTGACGTCGACCACGGGGAAGCCCGCGACCACGCCGGACGACAGCACGCTCTCCAGGCCCTTCTCGACGCCGGGGATGTATTCCTTCGGCACCGCGCCGCCGACGATCTTCGATTCGAACTCGTAGCCCTTGCCGGGCTCGTTCGGCTCGACGATGAACGACACCGCCGCGAACTGACCGGTACCGCCGGTCTGCTTCTTGTGGGTGTAGCTGTGCTCGACCCGCTTGGTGACGCGCTCACGGAAGGCCACCTGCGGCGCGCCGATGTTGGCATCGACCTTGTAGGTGCGCTTGAGGATGTCGACCTTGATGTCGAGATGGAGCTCGCCCATGCCCTTGAGGATGGTCTGGCCGGACTCGTGGTCGGTCGACACGCGGAAGGACGGATCCTCCGCGGCGAGCTTGGCCAGCGCCACGCCCAGCTTCTCCTGGTCGGCCTTGGACTTCGGCTCGATCGCGATCTCGATGACCGGCTCGGGGAATTCCATCTTCTCCAGGATCACCTGCTTGTCGGGATCGCACAGCGTGTCACCGGTGCGCGCCTCCTTCAGGCCGGCCAGCGCGACGATGTCGCCGGCGTAGGCTTCCTTGATGTCCTCCCGATTGTTCGCATGCATCAGCAGCATGCGCCCGATCCGCTCCTTCTTCTCGCGGGTCGAGTTCACGACACCGGTGCCGCTCTGCAGAATGCCGGAATAGATGCGGCAGAAGGTGATGGTGCCGACGAACGGGTCGTCCATGATCTTGAACGCGAGCAGCGCGAGCGGCTCCTTGTCGTCCGCCTTGCGCACGACTTCGTTGCCCTTGTCGTCGGTGCCCTTGATCGCGGGCACGTCGAGCGGCGACGGCAGGTAGTCAACCACGGCGTCGAGCAGCGGCTGTACGCCCTTGTTCTTGAAGGCCGAGCCGCACAACACGGGATAGAACGCACCGGTCAGAACCGCCTTGCGGATCAGGCGCTTCAGGGTCGCCTCGTCCGGCTCCTTGCCGTCGAGATAGGCGGCCATGGCGTCGTCGTCGAGCTCGACGGCGGCTTCCACCATCTTCTCGCGGTATTCCTTGGCCTGGTCGACGAGATCTTCCGGAATGTCGACATAGTCGAACTTCGCGCCGAGCGACTCGTCGTTCCAGATCACGCCCTTCATCTTCACGAGGTCGACGAGACCCTTGAAGTTGTTCTCGGCACCGATCGGAAGCTGGATCGCGACGGGCTTGGCGCCGAGGCGGTCAACGATGTCGGACAGGCACTTGAAGAAATCCGCACCGATCTTGTCCATCTTGTTGGCGAAGACGATGCGCGGAACCTTGTACTTGTCGCCCTGACGCCAGACGGTCTCGGTCTGGGGCTCGACGCCCTGGTTCGAGTCGAGCACGCAGACGGCGCCGTCGAGCACGCGCAGCGAACGCTCCACCTCGATGGTGAAGTCGACGTGGCCGGGCGTGTCGATGATGTTCAGGCGCTTGCCGGCCCAGAACGCGGTGGTCGCAGCCGAGGTGATCGTGATGCCACGCTCCTGCTCCTGCTCCATCCAGTCCATCGTCGCGGCACCCTCGTGCACTTCGCCGATCTTGTGGCTCTTGCCGGTGTAATAGAGGATGCGCTCGGTCGTCGTGGTCTTGCCGGCGTCGATATGCGCCATGATACCGAAGTTACGGTAGTCCTCGATGGCATGTTGGCGGGGCATGGGTGGTTCCTTGCGAGTCCGAGTGTGTCGCCGTTACCAGCGATAGTGCGAGAAGGCGCGGTTGGCTTCCGCCATCCTGTGCACGTCTTCACGCTTCTTGACGGCGTTCCCGCGGTTGTTCGATGCGTCCAGCAACTCGGCCGAGAGCCGCTCGGTCATGGTCTTCTCGTTGCGCTCACGCGCAGCCGAGATCAGCCAGCGGATGCCCAGCGCCTGCCGGCGGGGAGAGCGAACCTCGACCGGAACCTGGTAGGTCGCGCCGCCGACGCGGCGGGGGCGAACCTCGATCGTCGGCATGACGTTCTCGAGCGCCTGCTCGAACACGCCGAGCGGGTTCTGCTTGGTCTTGGCTTCGATGATGCCGAACGCACCATAGACGATGCCTTCCGCGACAGACTTCTTACCGGCGTACATCACCGAGTTCATGAACTTCGTGACGATGATGTTCCCGAACTTCGGATCGGGAAGGACTTCGCGCTTTTCCGCTGAGTGGCGACGAGACATGGAGCTGGTTCCCGCTTACTTCGGACGCTTCGCGCCGTACTTCGAACGACGCTGCTTACGGTTCTTGACGCCCTGGGTATCCAGAACGCCGCGGAGGATGTGGTAGCGCACGCCGGGCAAGTCCTTGACGCGGCCGCCGCGGATCATGACGACCGAGTGCTCCTGAAGGTTATGGCCCTCGCCGGGGATGTAGCCGATCACCTCGAAACCGTTGGTCAGGCGCACCTTGGCGACCTTACGAAGCGCCGAGTTCGGCTTCTTCGGGGTCGTGGTGTAGACGCGGGTGCAAACACCACGCTTCTGCGGCGACTGCTGCAGCGCCGGCACCTTCTTGCGCGACTTCTGCACTTCACGCGGTTGAGCGATCAGCTGGTTGATCGTCGGCATCCTGGCCTTACCCTTTGTTCTGTCGCAGATCCTTCCGGATCCACTGTCTTGCCGCAGCCCGTTACCGGGACTGCAAATTCTTTCGAGCCACCCGCCCGACGAGGCCGCCTTCGCGGAACAATCCGCACAAAGCGAAATTGCGCCAACCGCTCCATCAACGAGCGGAAAGCGCTTCGACGCCACAGAGGACCGCAGTATCTGGGCCGATCGGCGTAAAGCCGCGGCCCGCGCACTGAGGTCATGCATCCGAATTCGGTCTCAAGAGAACGTGCTCAAGAGAACTAAAGTCGCACTGGCATTGCCTAGCTATGATCGACAGCGTTTGAGCGGCATTCGTCGAGGTTGGTGCCCGCCTTGAGCGACCCCAAGGGATCCAGGTCCTTCGGGGTCTAACGGGTGGCCCGTTCCGACGCTGGCGATGCTCACCGCCTGTCGTTAAGTGAGGCGCTTTCTATAAGTGAGAATCGCTCAAGTCAAGGCGAAACGACAGCCACAAAGCGCTTCAGGGGCCTGTCAAAATCGCTGTTTGCCGCCCTCGACGTGCCGCCCTGATATGGGACCGAAGTCTCCAATTCGCCAGCCTGCAGATCATTTATATCCGGATAAAAAGGAACTTTATGACCCAAAACGAGGGGCTTTTGCGCTCGTAATGCGTTAAGGCGCGTTAATCTCTCGATTCCGCAGCAATCCGCGACGAACATCGCCATGCTCGGCATCGGGTGGTCCGCTCGACTGACGCCGGCAGTGTCGGGCGCACGAGCTTTTCGACGGCCAGGCCAGTCTGCTGAGAGCCATCCGATCTCGCGGATTCGAATCGAGGCCCTCGCCGTCAGGTTCGGCCCGCAGGCATGCCGACGGCCGGAATCGCGGACTCGCTGCGAGCCCGATCACTCCTCGTCGTCATCCTCGTCATCCTCGAGATCGTCTTCGTCGTCCTCGTCTCTGTCGTCGGCATGAGCCGCCGCGCCGTGCGGCTGGTGGATCTGGTCGTTCCAGAGCTTGCGATAGGTCCCGTTCTTGGCCAGCAGTTGGGCGTGCGAGCCGCGTTCGATCGCCCTGCCCCCGGAAATCACGATGATCTCGTCCATCTCCACCACCGACGTCAGACGGTGGGTCGACCAGATCATGGTGCGGCCCTTGGCGACCTTGAGCAGCGTGCGGTTGATCGCGGCTTCCGTGGTCTGGTCGAGTGCGGAGGTGGCTTCGTCCAGGAGCAGCACCGAGGGGTTGCGGATGATCGCGCGCGCGATCGCGATGCGTTGGCGCTGGCCGCCCGACAGGGTGTCGCCGCGCTCGCCGACCGGGGTGTCGTAGCGCTGCGGCAGGCTCATGATGAAGCGGTGGATCTCGGCCTTCTTGGCCGCCTCCTCCACCTCCTCGTCGGTCGCGCCCTCCTTGCCGAGCCGGATGTTCTCCCGGATCGACATGTTGAACAGCATGTTCTCCTGGAACACCACCGCCATGCTCCGGCGCAACGAATCCAGCGTCACCTTGCGGACGTCGACGCCGTCGATAGTGACGCGCCCCTCGTCGGGCACATAGAGCCGCAGGATCAGGTTGAGCAACGTGCTCTTGCCGGAGCCGCTCGGGCCGACGATCGCGATGCGCTTGCCCGCGTTCAGCTTGAGACTGAGATTGTCCAGCACTGGCGTCTGGCTGCCCTCGTACTGGAAGGTGACGTGGTCGAAGGTGATGTCGTTGGTGATGCGCGGCAGATCGGGCGCGCCGGGGCGATCGGCGCCGCGGGTCGGTTCGTCCAGCAGCTCCTGGATGTGGCGGATCGCGGCGGCCGAGGAGATCGACACCGGGATGAAATGCATGACGTGGGCGATGTTGTAGGAGACCTCCCAGAACGCGCTCTCGAAGGTGACGAAGGTGCCGATGGTGATCTGGCCCTTGGTCGCCAGATACGCGCCGATCGCGAGCACCACGAGGTGCAGCATCAAGACCGAGATGGTGACCGTCCGCTCCACCATGGTCGACAGGAACGCGGCCGAGGCGATCTTGTTGCGGGTCTCGTCGTTGCGGAAGGTGAAGAAGCCGAACATCTTGCGCTGCAGGCTGAATGCCTTGATCACCGCCTGCGCCGCCACGTTCTCCTGCACCATGCCGAGCAGCGCGCTCTCGTTCAGCTTCTGCTCGTAATTGGCCTGCACCGCCTTGGGCGTCAGGATCCGCGGGCCGATCAGCGTGATCGGAAACACCAGCAGCGCAACCACCGCGAGCTGCCAGTTCAGGAACACCATCAGGATGATGCCGGCGACCAGTTCCAGAAACGGCAGCGCGGCACTGTTGGCGAAGGTCTTCACCGAGCCTTCGAAGGCCGAGAGGTCGACCGAAAAGCGCGACAGAATCTCACCGCGCTTGGTGCGGCCGAAATAGGCCGCCGGCAGGTCTTGGACGTGCTCGAACAGGCGCTTGCGGACGTCGGAGATGATGCAGGCCGCCAGCCGCGCATCCCAGCGCTCGTACCAGACAGCGATGATCGAGGTGAAGATGCCGGCGACGGCGAGCACGCCGAGGATCTTGTACAGCGCCTGGAAGTCCTCTTCGCCGAGCGCGTCGTCGATCAGGAACTTGAGGCTGAGCGGCATGATGACGTTGAACAGCGTCTCGACGAAGACGCCGAACGCGACGAACGACAGCATCCGCTTGTAGTTCGACACGAAAGGCTTGACGAAGCCGACGATGGTCGCGAGCGCGCCGGCAGCTTCCCGCGCGGTGAAGACGACGAGATCTTCGTCTTCGTCGTCGTCGTCGAGTTCCAGCTCGTCTTCGCCGTCCTCTTCGTCATCTTCGAGGTCCGGCTCGGCAGAAGCGGCGAGCTTGTCGTCGAGCTCGGCGGCCTCTGCCGCGGCGCGCTTCTGTTTGTCGGGCGAGAGAGGCTTGTCGTCGGGAGCGAGAGGCTTGGATGCCATGAAACCAACCGATGCTGACGGCCGGCATGACCGCAGAGAAAGCAGGATATAGCGGCAACCGCTATTGAACCGATTCTATGCGATCAGGATGAATTCAGCAAAACAATTGGCGAATTCGACGCGCGCCCCCGCGGCTAGTCCTCGTCCTCGACCTTGTCGAAGAAGGAATAGCGCAGACTGTCGGCGTCGGCGTACCACTGCCCTGGCCCCTTGTTGGCGGCGAGCGTCGCCTCCCAGAGCGCATCGGTGCAATCCTTGCGGTGCATCGACAGGTCGAAACCGTTGCCGAAGAACAGCTCGGACCATTCCCACCAGGTGCCGAGCTTCTTGACGCCGCGCAGCAGGTCGTAGCGATCGATCAGAGCCGGAGCCATGTCCGAGGTAATCGAGCCGAACACGAGGCCGGTCTTGACCACGCGGTTGAGCTCACGGATCGCACGCACCACCTGCTTCGGGGAAACGTGGCAGAGGCTGGTCTCGAACACGAAGTCGAACGCGCCGTCCTTGAACGGCATGTCGGTGATCGAACCGAGCTTGTTGTACTTCTTCAGCGCCTTCGGCGTTTTGGCGTGGATGGAACGGTTGTTCTCGATGCCGAAGGCATCGATGCCGCGCTCGCGCAGCGCGCCGACCAATTCGCCGCTGGCCGAGCCCGCGACGAGCAGCTTGGCGCCCTTCGTCTTGCCCCAGACGATGCCGAGCAGCCCGGTGAGATAATCGGGATCGGTGAAGTGGCGCCACGTCTCGTGATAGGGACCGAGGCCGCGATAATTCTCGAAATAATCGCGATCGATCTTGTCGGAGAGCGGCTTGTCCGTCTGCGCGCGTTCGCGGCGCAGGCGCATCATCTCGGTCAGGATGATGTCGGTGGCGGCATCAGAGGAGTCGAGCAGGCCGTTCAGCGTCGAGTCGAACAGATAGTCGCCAACCACCACGATGCCAGGATGCTCCTTCGGCTCCGGCCGGTGATTGGTCATGACGTCGCGCACGGGCAGACCGCCCGGGATCGCGTTCACCGACGACAGCCAGCGGTGAATCTTGCCTTCCATGAAGTGCGAGCGCGCATCGCCGAGCGAGGCCGGCAGCGACTTCAGCGCGGCGTCGATCAGCTCCTGGTCCGACAGATTAGCATAGGCCAGCGCGTCGGAGCCCGGGATCAGCCAGTTCAGCACGCCGTGCTTGCCGACGTCGTGGCGCGCGCCCTCGTTGTAGACGCAGCAGCCGCCGAAAGCTTCCGACATGAACCAGGCGCCGGGAATCTTCTCGCCCCAGAACGGCGTGTCGAACAGAATCGAGACGCGCAGGTAATGCGCGGGACGGTCGAAATAGGCGACGTGCTTGACCATCGACTTCCGCAGCTGTTCGCCTTCCCACCCCATGGTAGCGAGCCAGGAATGCGGCAGGCAGACCAGCACGAGATCGAAGTCGCGGGTCTCCGGTCCCTTGCCGTTCATCATCTTGAGCTGGTAGCGACCGGTCGGCGCCTTGCCCACGGTGAGGACGCGGTGATTGAGCTGGATGTCGGCGTTGACCTCCGACTGCAGGCACTCGATTAGCTGCTCATTGCCGTTCTGGATGGAATAGAGGCCGATATAGCCGTCGACATCCATCAGATAGTTCTTGAGCGCGTTGAGGCCGTTGGTGTTGTGGCTCTCGGTCGCGATGTCGGAGCGCGCCATCACCTTGAAGAAGCGCTTGGCCGTCTCGTCCTCGACCTCCTCGTCGAGCACCTGCTCGGCGGTCTTGTAGGCCCAGGGATTCTCGTTGTCGTGCGCACCGACGCCCTCGTAATATTCGATCGGCGACATCACCTCGGTGCAGCGCTTGCGGAAGGCCTCGATCGCAGCCGCGGTCTTGGCCCCGTATCTGCGGCGCATGCCGGGAACGTCGTTCAGCAGCTCGCCGCCGAGCTGCACCTGCTCGGCGTCCATCGGAATGGTCTGCAGCCCGAAATGCTGGATCAGCTCGCGCAACGGATCCGGACCCGTCATCGAGTAGTCGTAGATCTCGGCAACGCCGGCCTCGTAGATCGCCGGCGCGGAATCGAACTTGCGCGTGACGATCTTGCCGCGGAGCCGGTCCGAGGCCTCGTAGATGGTGACGCGACAGAGATCGCCGAGCTTGCGCTTCAGATACCAGGCGCTCATCAGCCCGCCAGGGCCGCCGCCTACGATTGCAAGATCAAGCATGTGAGTTCCGTGGTCTCCCGGTCCGCCCCCTGCTCGGGACCACCGGCCTAAACTCTCCTAGCAGAAGCGCTTTTACGCCTGAAGGAAAGATGAACAAAGGTTGATCCTGCATCGCAGCAAGCGAAGAAAGCAGCAAAAAGGCCGGCTTTCGCCGGCCTTTTCATTGTCCTCGGTATTCCTACGGATGAACGATCATTCCGCCGGCGGCAGCGCAGGAAGCTCCGCTTCCGGCGCGGGCGACACGACCGCCGCCTGCTTCTCGCGCTCGTCCAAAATCAGCTTGTCGCGCTTCATGGCGACTTCGCGGATCTTGGCCATGGAGGCGCCGGTGCCCGCCGGGATCAGCCGGCCGACGATGACGTTCTCCTTGAGGCCCTCGAGCGGGTCGATCTTGCCGTTGACCGCCGCTTCCGTGAGGACGCGGGTGGTCTCCTGGAACGAGGCCGCCGAGAAGAACGAGCGGGTCTGCAGGCTCGCCTTGGTGATGCCGAGCAGAACCGGCGTTCCCGTGGCGGGCTTCTTGCCTTCTTCCTTGGCCTTCTCGTTCAGCGCGTCGAACTCGATCTTGTCGACCTGCTCGCCGGAGATCATGTCCGTGTCGCCCTGGTCGGTGACTTCCACCTTCTGGAGCATCTGACGGACAATCACCTCGATGTGCTTGTCGTTGATGAGCACGCCCTGGAGCCGGTAGACCTCCTGGATCTCGTTGACCAGATAGGCCGCGAGTTCCTCGATGCCCTTGACCGCAAGGATGTCGTGCGGCGCCGGGTTGCCTTCGACGATGAAGTCGCCCTTTTCGACGACGTCGCCGTCCTGAAGGTGGATGTGCTTGCCCTTCGGGATCAGGTACTCGCGCGGCTCGTCGGTCTTGTCCATCGGCTCCATCGAGATGCGACGCTTGTTCTTGTAGTCGCGCCCGAACCGGATGGTGCCCGCGATCTCGGCGATGATCGCCGCATCCTTCGGACGCCGTGCCTCGAACAGTTCCGCCACCCGCGGCAGACCGCCGGTGATGTCACGCGTCTTGGCGCTTTCGGTCGAGACACGGGCGAGAATGTCGCCCGGATTGACCTTGGCTCCGACGTCGACCGAGAGAATGGCGTCGACCGACAGCATGTAGCGGGCATCGCCGCCACGGGCGAGCTTGAGCACCTTGCCGTCCTTGCCCTTGACCACGATGGCCGGACGCAGGTCCGAGCCGCCGCGGGTCGACCGCCAGTCGATGACCACGCGCTTGGCGATACCGGTGGCTTCGTCGAGCGTTTCCGAGATCGACTGCCCCTCGACCAGATCCTCGAAGCCGATGGTACCTTCAACCTCGGTGAGGAGCGGACGGGTGTAGGGATCCCACTCGACGACGCGCTGGCCGCGCTTGACCATGTCGCCTTCGTCGACGTGCAGGCGGGAGCCGTACTGGACGCGGTGCGTCGCACGCTCGGTGCCGTCGGCATCGACGATCGCCACCACCATGTTGCGCACCATCGCGATCAGGTGACCTTCGCTGTTGCGGGCGATGGCCTTGTTCCTGATCACGACCTTGCCGTCGAAATTGGCTTCGACGAAGGACTGCTCGTTGAGCTGCGCCGCACCGCCGATGTGGAAGGTGCGCATGGTGAGCTGGGTGCCCGGCTCGCCGATCGACTGCGCCGCGATGACGCCGACCGCTTCGCCGTGGTTGACCGGCGTGCCGCGGGCGAGATCGCGGCCGTAGCACTTGCCGCAGATGCCGTTGACGAGCTCGCAGGTTAGCGCCGAGCGGATCTTCACCTCCTGCACGCCACCCTGCTGGATGGCTTCCAGATGGCTCTCTTCCATCAGCGTGTCGCGCTTGATGATCACCTTGCCCGAGCTGTCGCGAATGTCTTCGCAGGCCGTGCGTCCGAGGATGCGCGAGCCGAGCGAAGCGACGACGGTGCCCGCATCGACGATGGCGCGCATCTTGATGCCGAGCTTGGTGCCGCAGTCGCTCTGCGTGATGATGCAGTCCTGCGCGACGTCGACGAGACGGCGGGTCAGGTAGCCCGAGTTCGCGGTCTTCAACGCGGTGTCCGCGAGGCCCTTGCGGGCGCCGTGGGTCGAGTTGAAGTACTCGAGCACCGAGAGGCCTTCCTTGAAGTTCGAGATGATCGGCGTCTCGATGATCTCACCCGACGGCTTGGCCATCAGGCCGCGCATGCCGGCGAGCTGGCGCATCTGGGCCGGCGAACCGCGGGCACCGGAGTGGGCCATCATGTAGATCGAGTTGATGTCGGCATCGGCTCCGCTCGCCGTCTTCTTGGTAGCGGAGATTTCCTTCATCATCGCCTTGGCGATTTCTTCCGTGGCCTTCGACCAGGCGTCGACGACCTTGTTGTACTTCTCGCCATGGGTGATCAGGCCGTCGTTGTACTGCTGCTCGAAATCCTTCGCCAGCGTACGGGTGGTGTCGACGATCTTCCACTTGCCGTGCGGCACGACCATGTCGTCCTTGCCGAACGAGATGCCGGCCTTGAACGCGTTGTAAAAGCCGAGCGCCATGATGCGGTCGCAGAAGATCACCGTCTCCTTCTGGCCGCAGTGGCGATAGACCTGGTCGATGACGCCCGAGATCTCGCGCTTGGTCATCAGCTTGTTGATGATCTCGTACGTGACCCGCGGGTTCTTCGGCAGCAGATTGCCGAGCATGACGCGTCCGGCGGTGGTCTCGATCCAGCGCTTGGAGACCTTGCCGGTCTCGTCCATGCCTTCCCACCGATACTTGATCTTGGTGTGGAGGTGGATGACCTTCGCGTGCAGGGCATGCTCGAGCTCGGCCATGTCGCCGAACACCTTGCCCTCGCCGGGCAGGCCTTCGCGCATGATCGAGACGTAGTAGAGACCGAGCACGATGTCCTGCGACGGTACGATGATCGGCTGACCGTTGGCCGGATGCAGGATGTTGTTGGTCGACATCATCAGGACGCGCGCTTCCAGCTGCGCTTCGAGCGACAGCGGGACATGCACGGCCATCTGGTCGCCGTCGAAGTCGGCGTTGAACGCCGAGCAGACCAACGGGTGCAGCTGGATCGCCTTGCCCTCGATCAGCACGGGCTCGAACGCCTGGATGCCGAGGCGGTGCAGCGTCGGTGCGCGGTTGAGCAGCACCGGATGCTCGCGGATGACCTCATCCAGGATATCCCAGACCTCGGGCCGCTCCTTCTCGACCAGCTTCTTCGCCTGCTTCACGGTGGTGGACAGGCCCTTGGCGTCCAGCCGCGAGTAGATGAACGGCTTGAACAGCTCGAGCGCCATCTTCTTCGGCAGGCCGCACTGATGCAGGCGCAGCTCGGGACCGACCACGATCACCGAACGGCCCGAATAGTCGACGCGCTTGCCGAGCAGGTTCTGACGGAAGCGGCCCTGCTTGCCCTTGAGCATGTCGGCGAGCGACTTCAGCGGGCGCTTGTTGGCGCCCGTGATGACGCGGCCGCGGCGGCCGTTGTCGAACAGCGCATCGACCGCTTCCTGAAGCATGCGCTTCTCGTTGCGGATGATGATGTCGGGCGCGCGCAGCTCCATCAGCCGCTTCAAGCGGTTGTTGCGGTTGATGACGCGGCGATAGAGGTCGTTGAGGTCCGAGGTCGCGAAGCGGCCGCCGTCCAGCGGCACCAGCGGACGTAGGTCCGGCGGAATCACCGGAACCACGGTCATGATCATCCATTCCGGCTTGTTGCCGGAGTGGCGGAACGCTTCCACGATCTTCAGGCGCTTGGCGAGCTTCTTGTGCTTGATGTCGGAGTCGGTCTCCTGCATCTCGACGCGAAGCGAGGCCTCCAGCTTCTCGAGGTCCATGCCCTTGAGCAGCTCGCGGATCGCCTCGGCGCCGATCATGGCGGTGAAGCTATCCTGGCCGTATTCATCCTGCGCCTTCAGGTACTCGTCTTCCGACAGCAGCTGACGGTCCTTGAGCGCGGTGAGACCCGGCTCGAGCACGACGTAATATTCGAAGTAGAGGATCCGCTCGAGATCCTTCAGCGTCATGTCCAGCAGAAGGCCGATGCGCGAGGGCAGCGACTTCAGGAACCAGATGTGGGCGACGGGAGCTGCGAGCTCGATATGGCCCATGCGCTCGCGCCGAACGCGCGACAGCGTGACTTCGACCGAGCACTTCTCGCAGATGATGCCCTTGTACTTCATGCGCTTGTACTTGCCGCACAAGCACTCGTAGTCCTTGATCGGCCCGAAGATGCGGGCGCAGAACAGGCCGTCGCGCTCGGGCTTAAAGGTGCGGTAGTTGATGGTCTCCGGCTTCTTGATCTCGCCGTAGGACCAGGACAGAATCTTCTCTGGAGACGCGATCGAGATCCGGATCTGGTCGAAGACCTGAGCCGGCGTCGTCGGGTTGAAGAGATTCATAATTTCTTGGTTCATCGTCTTCTCCTCGCGTGCCGGTCGCCTCCGGCCGCAAATTCGAAAATCACTTCTGCACGGCGCCCTGCCCTCAAGGCCTCGGGCCGGGCGCCGATGCCCGGCCGCGAAGGCCGGGCATGACAGGTCGAATTACTCGGCCGCTTCCGACGTCGGCGCCGGTCCCATCTTGGAGTTGTGCAGGTCGACGTTGAGGCCGAGCGAGCGCATTTCCTTGACCAGCACGTTGAAGGATTCCGGAATACCCGCCTCGAACGTGTCGTCGCCGCGCACGATCGCCTCGTACACCTTGGTACGGCCGGCGACGTCGTCCGACTTCACCGTCAGCATCTCCTGGAGCGTGTACGCCGCGCCGTAAGCCTCGAGCGCCCACACCTCCATTTCGCCGAAACGCTGGCCGCCGAACTGCGCCTTGCCGCCCAGCGGTTGCTGGGTAACAAGCGAGTACGGACCGATCGAACGCGCGTGGATCTTGTCGTCGACCAGATGGTGCAGCTTGAGCATGTAGATGTAGCCCACCGTCACCTTGCGATCGAAGGCATCGCCGGTGCGGCCGTCATAGACGGTCGACTGGCCCGACGCATCGAGACCGGCAAGCTTCAGCATCTCCTCGATGTCGGCTTCCTTGGCGCCGTCGAACACCGGGGTTGCGATCGGCACGCCGCGGCTGAGGTTATGGCCGAGCTCGAGCAGTTCGTTGTCGTTGAGCGACTTGATCGTCTCGTCCTCGCCATAGACCTTCTTCAAGGTCTCCTTCAGCGGCTTGATGTCCTGCTTCGACAGGTACGCATCGACGGTCTGGCCGATACGCTTGCCGAGGCCGGCACAGGCCCAGCCGAGATGGGTCTCGAGGATCTGTCCGACGTTCATGCGCGAGGGCACGCCCAGCGGATTGAGCACGATGTCGGCATGCGTGCCGTCTTCGAGGAACGGCATGTCCTCGATCGGCACGATCTTCGACACCACGCCCTTGTTGCCGTGGCGGCCGGCCATCTTGTCGCCGGGCTGGATCTTGCGCTTCACCGCGACGAAGACCTTGACCATCTTCATCACGCCGGGCGGCAATTCGTCGCCGCGCTGAAGCTTCTCGACCTTGTCGAGGAAGCGCTGTTCCAGCCCCTTCTTCGACTCGTCGTACTGCTTCCGCATGGCCTCGATCTCGGCCATCAGCTTGTCGTTCGGCGAAGCGAACAGCCACCATTGCGACTTCGGGTACTCCTCGAGCACCGCGCGGGTGATCTTGGTGTCCTTCTTGAAGCCCTTGGGACCGGCAATGCCCTGCCGCCCCTCGAGGAGCTCGGCAAGACGGTTGTAAACGTTGCGGTCCAGGATCGCCTGCTCGTCGTCGCGGTCCTTGGCGAGACGCTCGATCTCTTCCCGCTCGATCGCCAGCGCACGCTCGTCCTTGTCGACGCCGTGACGGTTGAACACGCGCACTTCCACGATCGTGCCCTGCACGCCCGGAGGAACGCGCAGCGAGGTATCGCGAACGTCGGAGGCCTTTTCGCCGAAGATGGCGCGCAGCAGCTTCTCTTCCGGCGTCATCGGGCTCTCGCCCTTCGGCGTGATCTTGCCGACCAGGATGTCGCCGGCGCGCACTTCCGCGCCGATGTAGACGATACCGGCTTCGTCGAGGTTCTTCAGCGCTTCTTCCGAGACGTTCGGAATGTCGCGGGTGATTTCCTCCGGTCCGAGCTTGGTGTCGCGGGCCATCACCTCGAATTCCTCGATGTGGATCGAGGTGAAGACGTCTTCCTTCACGATCCGCTCGGAGAGCAGGATCGAGTCTTCGAAGTTGTAGCCGTTCCACGGCATGAAAGCGACCAGCACGTTCCGCCCCAGAGCGAGCTCACCGAGATCGGTCGACGGACCGTCGGCGATGATGTCGCCCTTCTTGACGATGTCGCCGACCTTCACCAGCGGACGCTGGTTGATGCAGGTCGACTGGTTGGAGCGCTGGTACTTCATCAGACGGTAGATATCGACGCCCGACTTGGTCGGATCGAGATCTTCCGTGGCGCGGATGACGACGCGGGTGGCGTCGATCTGGTCGATCACGCCCGAACGGCGCGCCGCGATCGCGGCGCCCGAGTCACGCGCAACCACGCCTTCCATGCCCGTGCCGACGAACGGCGCCTCGGCGCGAACCAGCGGCACCGCCTGGCGCTGCATGTTCGAGCCCATCAGCGCGCGGTTGGCGTCGTCGTTCTCGAGGAACGGGATCAGCGCCGCGGCGACCGAAACGAGCTGCTTCGGCGACACGTCCATGTAGTCGACCTTGTCCGGCGTCACCGGCAAGACTTCGCCGGCATGACGGCAGACCACGAGGTCTTCGGTGAAGCGGCCCTTCGGGTCGAGCGGGACGTTGGCCTGCGCGACCGTGTAGCGGCCCTCTTCCATCGCCGAAAGGTACACGACCTCGTCGGTGACGCGGCCGTCCTTGACCTTGCGGTACGGCGTCTCGACGAAGCCGTACTTGTTCACGCGCGCGAAGGTCGCGAGCGAGTTGATCAGGCCGATGTTCGGACCTTCCGGCGTCTCGATCGGGCAGATGCGGCCGTAATGCGTCGGATGCACGTCGCGGACCTCGAAGCCGGCGCGCTCGCGGGTCAGACCGCCCGGTCCAAGTGCCGACAGGCGGCGCTTGTGGGTGATCTCCGAGAGCGGATTGGTCTGGTCCATGAACTGCGAGAGCTGCGAGGAGCCGAAGAACTCGCGCACGGCGGCAGCTGCAGGCTTCGCGTTGATCAGGTCCTGCGGCATGACCGTGTCGATGTCGACCGAGGACATGCGCTCCTTGATCGCGCGCTCCATACGCAACAGGCCGATGCGGTACTGGTTCTCCATGAGCTCGCCGACCGAGCGCACACGGCGGTTGCCGAGATGGTCGATGTCGTCGATCTCGCCCTTGCCGTCGCGCAGGTCCACCAGCGTCTTGATGACGGAGAGGATGTCCTCTTTGCGCAGCGTGCGCTGGGTGTCGGGCGCATCGAGGTCGAGGCGCATGTTCATCTTGACGCGGCCGACCGCGGAGAGGTCGTAGCGCTCGGCGTCGAAGAACAGCGACTGGAACATGGCCTGCGCCGAATCCAGCGTCGGCGGCTCGCCCGGACGCATCACGCGGTAGATGTCGAACAACGCGTCCTCGCGCGTCATGTTCTTGTCGGCCGAGAGCGTGTTGCGGATGTAGGGGCCGACATTGACGTGGTCGATGTCGAGCAACGGCAGTTCCTTGTAGCCCTGCTCGTTGAGCGCCTTCATCAGCTTGTCGGTGATCTCCTCGCCGGCTTCGGCATGGATCTCACCGGTCTTCGGGTTGACGAGGTCCTCGGCGACATAGTTGCCCACCAGCTCTTCGTCAGCCATGCGCAGCGCCTTCAGCCCCTTCTCCTGGAGCTGGCGGGCGGCACGGACGGTGAGCTTCTTGCCGGCCTCGAGCACGACCTTGCCGGTATCGGCGTCGATCAGGTCGTTGACGGTCGAGTAGCCGCGGAAACGGTTGGCGTCGAACGGAACGCGCCAGCCTTCCTTGGTCCGCTTGTAGAGGATCTTCTTGTAGAACGTGGACAGGATCGCTTCGCCATCGAGCCCGAGCGCGAACATCAGCGACGTCACCGGAATCTTGCGGCGACGGTCGATACGCGCATAGACGATGTCCTTGGCGTCGAACTCGATGTCGAGCCAGGAGCCGCGATACGGGATGACGCGGGCGGCGAACAGCAGCTTGCCCGAGGAATGGGTCTTGCCCTTGTCGTGGTCGAAGAACACGCCGGGCGAGCGGTGCATCTGCGAGACGATGACGCGCTCGGTGCCGTTCACGATGAAGGTGCCGTTCATCGTCATGAGCGGGATGTCGCCCATGTAGACGTCCTGCTCCTTGATGTCCTTCACCGACTTCGCGCCGGTTTCCTCGTCGATATCGAACACGATGAGGCGCAGCGTCACCTTGAGGGGAGCCGCGAAGGTCATGCCGCGCTGACGGCACTCGTCGACGTCGTATTTCGGCTGCTCGAACTCGTAGCGGACGAACTCCAGCATCGAGGTGCCCGAGAAGTCGGAGATCGGAAACACCGAGCGGAACACCGCCTGCAGACCCTCGTCGAGACGGCCACCCTGGGGTTCGTCAACCATCAGGAACTGGTCATAGGACGCCTTCTGAACCTCGATGAGGTTCGGCATCTCGGCGACTTCCTTGATGTGTCCGAAGAACTTGCGAACGCGTTTGCGACCGGTGAATGTCTGCTGCGCCATCGTGGCCTCTCATTTTCGTCGCCCGCTCTGGGCGCGCCGTCCAGGACGCGGCTGCCACCGCTCCCCGGGTTGAATTTTTCGAACCCGTTTTGGGGGCCGCAGACTCAGTTTCAGGCTAGAATGTCCTGAATCTGTTCTTCAGACCTTCAAAACGCAAAACGACGCGCGGGGCGCTGGTGCGCGCCCGCCCGTCACAACGATCGTCTTCACGGACTGCAAAAGCCCGAAATAGCCTGCTCTCCCAACGGCTTACAGGGAAATCCGGCCTCCCTGCCCACCGCGCTTTCGTGCTGCCGACCCGATATGGGGCGACAATAGTGCAGATTCGAGGGTCGAACCCTCAAATCCCCACACTTTTTCGTGTTCGGCCCGCGTCGGGACGATCCGTCGCACGCCTTTTGCATCCAGTCCCGGTCTTTCCGATCATCATGGCCGGGCTTGACCCGCCATGATGATCCTGGGACGCGATCCCCGGTCTCGCTGCGCGAGCCGGGGATTTCGCCGAAGTAACTTGCGTTACTTCAGCTCGACCTTGGCGCCAGCCTTCTCGAGCTGGGCCTTGATCTTGTCGGCTTCTTCTTTGTTCACGCCTTCCTTCAGCGGCTTCGGAGCACCCTCGACGAGGTCCTTTGCTTCCTTCAGGCCGAGACCGGTGATGGCGCGGACTTCCTTGATGACCTCGATCTTCTTGTCGCCGGCGCTGGCGAGAACGACCGTGAACTCGGTCTTCTCTTCCGCCGGAGCGGCAGCGCCGCCACCAGCAGCCGGGCCGGCCACGGCGACGGCCGCGGCAGCCGAAACGCCCCACTTCTCTTCGAGGAGCTTCGCCAGTTCGGCAGCTTCGAGCACGGTGAGGCTCGAGAGGGCGTCAACGATCTTCTGCAAGTCAGCCATTGTTCAGTTTCCTTAGGTGTAAGTCTGGTTCGGGTTTGAGTTTTGCGAAGGGCGTCAGGCCGCTTCGCCCTTTGAGGCATGAGCCTGGATGACGCGCGCGAGCTTGCCCGCGGGCGCGTTGGCGAGCTGGGCCAGCTTGGTCGCCGGGGCCACGATGAGGCCGACGATCTTGCCGCGCAGTTCGTCCAGCGACGGCAGCGAGGCAAGCGCCTTCACGCCGTCGACATTCAGGACGGTCTTACCCATCGAACCGCCGACGATGACGAACTTTTCGTTCGCCTTGGCGAATTCGATGGCGACCTTTGGCGCCGCTACCGGATCGTTCGAGGTGGCGATCACGGTCGGCCCCTTCAGCATGGGGCCGATGGCAACGACGTCAGTGCCTTCAAGAGCAATTTTGGCGAGACGGTTCTTCGAGACCTTCACCGAGGCGCCAGCCTGCTTCATCTGCTTGCGCAGGGTCTGCATCTGGGCAACGGTCAGGCCGGAATATTGAGCAACGATCGCGACGCTCGTGGTCTTGAAGACCTCGTTGAGCTGTTCGACCGCCTCCTTTTTTGCCGCTCGTTCCACAGCAAGCTCTCTCCGGTTGGCGGTCATCGCGAAAAGCGGGACCGCCGGGTTGCACCCATCGTCCCACCCAAACCTGAACCTCGGGGCGAAACCCCACGGACACGCCGGGCAAAACGACAATTCAAAGCCTGCCCTCCGGGAGCCCAAGGGCCCACGGCGTGTCGAGGTCCGAACCAAACCCGTTTCGCGAACCAGCCCTTAAAGCTGGGCGCGAAGTCAAATCCGGTCTTCACCCGTCTATGCAGGCCATGCGATTAAGCCGTTGAGAAATAGAAATTCCTCGCGGGCGCCTGCAGTCTTGGACAGGACAAGGTCAGCCGGCGAACCGCCCGACCCCTGCCCGCATCCCACCAACCGACGGATTTTCCTTCCTTTTCGGGCAAATCCTTGCGGACGTCCTGAAAAGGAATGAGCTCCTGTCGTGTCGGGTTTTCGGAATGCGTGCACGAACGCGCCAGCCGAGGCCGGCACGTCCGGAGGCGGTTCTTTAACCGCTCCGGGCCCGCTTGCCAAGAGCAAATTTCACACCAGTTCCAATCCGTTGCCGGCCGGGCGTGAGGCGGCCGACAAGGGCCGGTTCAGGCCATTTTGACCGCATGGGGCAGCGGTTTGCCCTCGAAGAACGCGGTCAGGTTCGCCAGGACGCAGGCTTGCATGGCGACATGCGATTCGAGGGTGTGGCCGCCGATATGGGGCGCAAACACCACGTTCGGCAGCGCGGTCAGGGCGTCGGGGGCGTGCGGTTCCTGCTCGAAGACGTCGAGGCCGGCGCCGGCGATGGCCTTGTCGGTCAGGGCCGCCACGAGCGCATTCTGGTCGATCACCGATCCGCGGGAAATGTTGACGACATAGCCGTCCGCGCCGAGACGCCCAAGGATGTCGGCATTGACGACATGCTGGGTGTCGGCCCCTGCCCGGACCGCGATCATCAGCACGCTGCACCACTCGGCCAGCGCCTCCAGCGACGGAAAATATTGATAGGGCAGATCGTATCTGGTGCGGCTGAAATAGCCGATTTCGCTCTCGAAGGCAGCGCAGCGGGCAGCGATCTTGCGGCCGATTTCGCCCATGCCGTAGACGCCAATGCGGCGGCCGGGCATGCCGGCCTGTGGCCGCATCATCGGCGACGGCTTCGACGCCGCCCAATCGCCGCTGCGGACATATTGGTCGGCAACCAGGAGCCGCCGCGTCGTCGCCAGCATCAGCGTCATCGCCATATCGGCGACCGAGGCGGCGTTGGCGCCCGGACTGTGGCCGACCGCGATGTTGCGGGCGGCGGCGGCCTTGAGGTCGACGCCGTCATAGCCGGTGCCGTAGCAGACGACGGCGCCGAGCTTCGGAAACATGTCCATCGCCTCGGCACCGAGCGGCGAGCCGCCGGCAGTCAGCAGCGCACGGATGCCGCCGAGCTCGTCGGCAGGAAACACGTCTCGCGCCGGCTTGCCGCCGGTGTCGAGCAATTCGAAGCGCTCGGCGAAGCGCGCCATCATGGTCTTGGGAAAGCGCGAATAGATCAGGACCTTGTCAGCCATTGTTCTTGTTTCCGGTAAGCGCCGCCACAAACGACGAGGGGCGGAATCGGTTGCCCGATTCCGCCCCTCGCCTCATGCAATTTCCAAACCTCAGCCGAGAATGGTGCCCGGCTCGACCTTCACGCCGGGGCCCATCGTCGAGGACACCGCAACGCGCTGGATGTAGGTGCCCTTGGAACCGGCCGGCTTTGCCTTCGAGACGGCATCGGCCAGAGCCTTGATGTTCTCGACCAGCTTCTCTTCGGAGAACGAGGCCTTGCCGACGCCGGCCTGCAGGATGCCGGCCTTCTCGACGCGGAACTCGACCGAGCCGCCCTTGGCACCCTTCACCGCACCGGTGACGTCCATGGTCACGGTGCCGATCTTCGGGTTCGGCATCAGGCCGCGCGGGCCGAGCACCTTACCGAGACGGCCGACCAGCGGCATCATGTCGGGGGTGGCGATGCAGCGGTCGAAATCGATCGAGCCGTTCTGCACCTTCTCGACCAGATCCTCGGCGCCGACGACGTCGGCACCGGCGGCCCTGGCCTCATCGGCCTTGGCGCCGCGGGCGAACACGCCGACGCGGAGGGTACGGCCGGTGCCGTTCGGCAGGGTCACGACGCCGCGGACCATCTGGTCGGCGTGACGCGGATCGACGCCGAGATTGATCGCAACCTCGATGGTCTCGTCGAACTTCGCCTTGGCGCGTTCCTTGACCATCTTGATGGCGTCCGCGAGCGGGTAAAGCTTTTCGCGGTCAATGCCTTCGCGGGCTTTGTTCAGACGCTTTCCGATTGCCATGACCGCTTACCCCGCAACTTCCAGACCCATCGAACGGGCGGAGCCCTCGACCATCTTCATGGCCGATTCGATGGTGTCGCAATTCAAGTCCTTCATCTTCTTCTCGGCGATCTCGCGCACCTGCGCCTTGGTCACCTTGCCGGCCTTGTCGCGGCCCGGCGCCTTCGAGCCGGACTGGATCTTGGCGGCCTGCTTGAGGAAGTAGGACATCGGCGGCGTCTTCATCTCGAAGGTGAAGGAACGGTCCGCATAGATGGTGATGATCACCGGGATCGGGGTGTTCTTCTCTTCCTTCTGGGTCTGGGCGTTGAACGCTTTGCAGAACTCCATGATGTTGAGACCGCGCTGACCGAGCGCGGGACCGATCGGGGGCGAAGGATTCGCCGCACCGGCCGGGACCTGAAGCTTCAGGTATCCGGTCACTTTCTTTGCCATGTATCACTCCTGTTGTGCCGGCATGTCGCCGGCGGTTTCAGGTTCGTGGTCGGGATCAACGGGCGGCTGGCAACCGCCCTCGTCCTCCCACGGCCTCTCTTTGCGCGAAGCGTTGCGGCTCCGCGCGCGACCCGATCAGACCTTCTCGACCTGACCGAATTCCAGTTCGACCGGCGTGGCGCGGCCGAAGATCGACACCGCGACCTTTACGCGCGAACGCGCCTCGTCGATTTCCTCGACCACACCCGAGAACGAGGCGAACGGGCCATCGGCCACGCGCACGTTCTCGCCGATCTCGAACGACACCGACGCCTTCGGCCGTTCCACGCCCTCCTGCACCTGGTGCAGGATCCGCATGGCCTCGGCTTCCGAGATCGGCATCGGCTTGTTCTCGGCGCCGAGGAAGCCCGTGACCTTCGGCGTGTTCTTGATCAGATGAAACGCCTCGTCGGTCAGCTTCATCTTCACCAGCACGTAGCCCGGGAAGAACTTGCGCTCGGCGTCGATCTTGCGGCCGCGGCGCACTTCCGTGACCTTCTCGGTCGGCACCAGCACCAGCTCGAACAGCTCCTCGAGCCCGCGCTGCTTGGCCTGCTCGCGGATCGATTCGGCGACCTTCTTCTCGAAGTTCGAATAGGCGTGGACGATGTACCAGCGCTTGTCAGACAGTTGAGCGGTTGCTGTTGCCATCAGTGAATGCCCAGAAGGAAGGTGATGAGGTAGCGGATGATCTGGTCGGCGGCGAAGAAGAAGATCGAGGCCACGGCGACCATGACGAACACCATGATGGTGGTGATCGTGGTCTCGCGGCGGGTCGGCCAGGTAACCTTGGCGGTCTCCGAGCGCACTTCCTGCAAGAACTTGAACGGGCTGACTGCCATCGTCTAGGGTCCAGCGTCCGTCGACAGACGCAACTGAATTTCGGGGATCCGAACAGCCGCCGTTGGCCCAACCCTCTGTCTCGAAGGATGAGCCGGAAACCGGGCTCGATTGTTCGGGGATTTCAAAGCCGCGCCGGAGATCCGCGTCTAACGGGCCGGCTGCGAGTGCGGGCTATCTACTGCGGTTGGGACCAAAGGTCAAGATCGAGCGGGCTCGCCCGGCCCGGCCGAGCTTCCCGGACGGCAGAGCAGAGCCCATGCGGATCAAGGGCTTACCTGCCCCACCCCTGCGAGGCCCAGCCGCCGCTTCCCACCGGTTCGCCAAGTCGCTCCACTGGAGCGACCGCTGCGGCAGCGCGACTGCCGGTTCAGTCGGCCCGGTCGACCACGGAAATGCCCGGCAGCGGCACCACGAACTTTCCGCCTTCGGCGAAATAGCGGGCGTGCTTGGCCCGGATCGGGTCGACATAGCGCCAGGCGAACACGACGACGAACGCCGGCTTGCGCTCGTACAGGGCGCCCGGCGGCAGGATCGGGATGTCGTAACCCGGACCGGCCATCACGTTCCCCTTCTTGGGATCGTCGTCGACCAGGAAGTCGATCTTGTTCTCCAGGCCGAACTGCGGCAGCAGCGTCGTGGTGCCGACCGAGACGCCGTAGCCGGCAACCAGCTGCCCGCGCGCATGGGCGGCATCGGCCATCGCGACCAGTTCGTCGCGGATGGCGGCGATCCGCTTCACGTAAGGCGCATAATAGGCCGGCTGATCGACGCCGAGCCGATCCTCCTCGGCAACGAACCGCGCGACGTCAGCCGACGGCTTCTTGGCGCCACCGGCGCGCTGCACGGTCACGCGGATCGAGCCGCCCTTGGTCCAGATGTGCTGGACGTCGATCAGCTCCATGCCGAGCCGGGCAAAGAAACGGATCAGCGGCTTGATGTTAAAATACGACAGATGCTCATGATAGACGGTGTCGAGCAGGTTCTTCTCGGTGACGTCGACGCCGTATTGCGTCTCGAAGACGAACAACCCGTCCGGCGCGAGCACGTCGCGAACCCCGATCACCAGCGGATCGAGATTGTCGACATTGGCAATCATGTTGTTGGCGATCACGACGCTCGCCGCACCGTGGCTCTGCAGGATGCGGTGACCGATCGCGTCGGTGAAGAAATCGCCGATGGTCTCGATTCCCGCCTCCGTCGCGCGCCGCGCGATCTCGACGGCAGGATCGACGCCCAGCACCCGCATCCCCCGCTCCTTGAAGAAGCCGAGCAGCGACCCGTCATTGCTGCCGAGCTCGACGACCAGCGAGCCCGGCGCGATGCCGAAACGGCTGACGACGTCGTTGGCATAGCCCGCGAAGTGCTCCCGCAGGCCGAGCGAGAGCGAGGTGGTGTAGACGTAGTTGCGGTACTGCACCTCCGGATTGCCGACATGGAGAATCTGGAGATGACCACAATCCCTGCACAGATGCAGCGCCATCGGCACCGCGGCCCGGAACACGGGATCGTCGACGCTGGCCTCGGGGACCTGGAAGTTCGGCGTGCCGATGGGCATGCCGGCCATCGGGACAACGAGCTCTTGCTTGTCCGAATGACAGAGGCGGCAGGTATGGCGGACGTAGAACAGATCTTTCATCGTTGGACCGAAAAGTGAGCGCTGCGTGCGAATGAGGTAATCTGACCCCGTGAAGACCGGGCCGACAGCAACGAGCGCGGGCGGAAGACCGGCGCCGCGATCGACAGCTTCAGCGAGAACCGGGCCGCCTGCTTGAACCGCGCCTGCATCGGTTGCTCTCAGGACGCCGGATATTCCGCGCGACCGATGACGAGGTCGATCGCGGCCATCATCCAGAACTGGTGCGTGGTCTCGACAATGTTGTAGCTGCGGCTGTCGACGAAGAAATTGACGTCGCCGAGATTGCGCAGGCGATTGTCC
Organism: Bradyrhizobium guangxiense; assembly: GCF_004114915.1. Taxonomy (NCBI): domain Bacteria; kingdom Pseudomonadati; phylum Pseudomonadota; class Alphaproteobacteria; order Hyphomicrobiales; family Nitrobacteraceae; genus Bradyrhizobium; species Bradyrhizobium guangxiense. The sequence goes on from NZ_CP022219.1 coordinate 3,996,895, forward strand.
GCATTCATCCCCGACAGCGTGATGACGTCGAGTTTCATCGAGCGCGCCTGCGCAACCGCATTGAGGATGTTCTTCGAGCGTCCCGACGAGCTGATCGCGACGAGGCAATCGCCGGCACGGGCGTTCAGCCGGACGGCATGCGCGATCCAGTCCTCGAATCCGTAGTCGTTGGCAAGACACGACATCATGCTCGCATCGCTGAAGCAGAGCGCAGGCACCGATCCGTTCTTCGCAAGATCGATCGCCAGATGCGAGGCTATCCCGGCCGAGCCGCCGTTGCCGATGAAGATGACGCGGCTGCCCTGCTCGCGCACGCGCAACCAGATCGCGCGGGTGGCGGAGATCCCGGCGAAAACGCCATCGTCGACCGCCGTCGCGCGATGCAGCCGTGCCACATAATCGTCGAGGAACGCCTTGTGATCGGGATCGACGGACTCGACAGGCATGGGCTGGCGACTCGCTTGCAGCATCACGCCCTGATATCGGCTATCACCAGGGATTGCAAAGGTATACTGCTTGCAAAGTCGGCGAGCGGCTGATAGTCGGATTCTCGTTGGCGGGCCTGTTTCGCTGGGCATTCGCATCACGGATGTTCCCCATGAAATGCATTGTCACTGGTGGCGCAGGCTTCATCGGAAGCCATCTCGTCGATCGCCTGCTCGATGATGGCTATGAGGTCATCGCGCTCGACAATTTCGTCATCGGCCGCCCCGAGAATCTGGCCTCGCGCGCCGAATCGAGCCGGTTGAAGGTGGTGCGTGCGGACGTCACCGACCTCGAATCGATCAAGCCGTATTTCCACGGTATCGACTGGGTCTTCCATCTTGCGGCGCTGGCTGACATCGTGCCCTCGATCGAATCGCCGATTCCCTACCATCGCGCCAATGTCGACGGCACGGTCAACGTTCTCGAGGCGGCACGGCATGCGGGCGTCAAGCGCTTCGTCTACGCCGCCTCGTCGTCCTGCTACGGAATTCCCGACGTCTATCCGACGCCAGAGAGCGCCGAGATTCGGCCGATGTATCCTTACGCGCTGACCAAGAATCTCGGAGAGCAGTGCGTCATGCACTGGTGCCAGGTCTACAAGCTGCCTGCGGTCGCGCTGCGCCTGTTCAACGTATACGGGCCGCGCCATCGCACCACCGGCACTTACGGTGCCGTGTTCGGCGTGTTCATGGCGCAAAAGCTTGCGGGCAAGCCCTTTACGGTGGTCGGTGACGGCGAGCAGACGCGCGACTTCACCTTCGTCAGCGACGTCGCCGACGCCTTCGTGACCGCCGCGCGCTCCGATATATCGCACGAAATACTCAATGTCGGCTCGGACAACACCTACAGCGTCAACCGGCTGGTCGAGCTTCTCGGCGGTGACAAGGTCCACATTCCCAAACGTCCGGGCGAGCCGGATTGCACCTACGCCGACATCACCAAGATCAAGCGGGTCCTGAACTGGACGCCGAAGGTCAAATTCGAGGACGGCGTCGCGACGATGCTGAAGTCGATGGATCAGTACAAGGACGCGCCGCTGTGGACCGTCGACAAGATCGCCGACGCCACCAAGGACTGGTTCAAATATCTCGGTGATGAGAGGGGCTCGCCGCAGAAGGCAAGCTCCTGAACAGGTTCACCTGTTATCGTTGCTGTGAGTCGATCGTTCCCGGGCGGCCATCTGAGACCGACCGGAGCTTTGGGTGATTCACATGGGTAATGCTCCGATAGACAAGCCGGCCGTCCACCCGGCGCCGCACGCCAAGATCAAGACGATCGAGGAGCTCGGCGAGGTGGCACGCGCCGCGCAGGCAAAGGGCCTGACCGTCGCGCTCTGCCACGGCGTGTTCGATCTGGTGCATCTCGGCCACGTCCGACACATCCTGGCAGCGCGCAACGAGGCCGACGTGGTCATCGTGACCATCACCGCCGACCGTTTCGTCAACAAGGGCCCGGGACGCCCGATCTTTCCGGAGAGCATGCGCGCCGAGATGCTGGCCGCGCTCGGCACGGTCGACTGGGTCGGCATCAACCAGACCTCCAGCGCCGAGCCGGTGCTCGATGCCGTGCGCCCCGACATCTACGTGAAAGGCTCCGATTACGAAAACCCTGACGATGACGTCACCGGCAAGATCGCCGTCGAGCGCGAGGCCGTCGAGCGTCATGGCGGGCGAATCGTCTTCACGCGCGACGTGACCTTCAGCTCGTCGTCGCTGCTGAACCGCTACTTCGACATCTACGATCCCCCCTTGCGCGACTACCTGCAGAAGGTCCGCGAAGGCGGCGGCGCCGAACGCCTGCTCAAGCTCATCGACAAGATCCAGGACATGCACGTCGTGCTGGTCGGCGATACCATCATCGACGAATATCAGTACGTCACGGCGCTCGGAAAGGCCTCGAAGGAGAACATCGTCGCCACTCAGTTCAAGAATGGCGAGCAGTTCGCCGGCGGCGTCATCGCCGCGGCCAATCACGTCGCGAGCTTCTGCAAATCGGTCGAGATCGTCACGACGCTGGGTGGCAACGACTACCCCGAGGATTTCATCCGCGCGCATGTCCGCCCGAACGTCAAGCTGACGCCGATCCGCATTCAGGGCCGTCCGACGACCCGCAAGCTGCGCTACGTCGAGATGGGCTATCTGCACAAGCTGTTCGAAGTCTACACGATGGACGACACGCCGCTCGACGAGACCGCGCGCAAGGAGGTCGACCGCATGACCGCCGAGCGCGTGCGCGGCGCGGACGTGGTCATCGTCACCGACTTCGGTCACGGCATGATCGCATCCAGCACAATCGGCACGCTGATCGCGAACGCCAGGTTCCTGGCGGTCAACGCCCAGAGCAACAGCGGCAATCACGGCTACAATCTGATCACGAGGTACCCGCGGGCCGACTACATCTGCATCGACGCGCCGGAAGCCCGGCTGGCCGCCACCGACAAGTTCAACGACATCGCCTCGGTGATCCAGGACGGCCTGCACCGCAAGATCGATTGCGGCAACATGATCATCACGCACGGCTCCTTCGGCTGCTACCCGTTCTCGTCGAAGACCGGCGTCGCGCGCGTGCCCGCCTTCACCAAGACCGTGGTGGACACGGTCGGCGCTGGCGATGCCTTCCTCACGATCACCGCGCCGCTGGTGGCGGCCGGCGGCAATATCGAGGACGTCGCCTTCATCGGCAACGCGGCGGGCGCGATCAAGGTCGGCATCGTCGGTCACCGCAACTCGGTCGAGAAGGCGCCGCTCGTCAAGTTCGTCACCGCGTTGTTGAAGTAGCGCGATCGAAGAATCCGGAGAACGACAGTGATTGATCAGAAATGGAACGTGATGGTCACCGGTGGCGCCGGCTATGTCGGCAGCGTGCTGGTTCCACAGCTGCTGGCGGCCGGCCATAAGGTCACGGTGCTCGATCTCTTCATGTACGGTGACGACGTCTTCAACGCGGTTCGCGACAATCCGAACCTTCGTCTGGTCAAGGGCGACATCCGCGATGAGGCCGCGATCAACGAGGCCATGCGCGGCAACAACGCGGTGATCCACCTCGCCTGCATCTCCAACGACCCCTCGTTCGAGCTGGACCCGGCGCTCGGCAAGTCCATCAACTACGACTGCTTCCGTCCGATGGTGCGTGCTGCGAAGAAGGCCGGCATCAAGCGCTTCATCTACGCCTCCTCCTCGAGCGTCTACGGCATCAAGGACGAGGCCGAGGTGACCGAGGACCTGTCCTGCGAGCCGCTCACCGACTATTCCAAGTTCAAGGCGATGTGCGAGACCGATCTCGCCGACGAGGCCGCATCGGGCTTCGTCACCTGCACAGTTCGTCCCGCCACCGTCTGCGGCTACGCGCCGCGGCAGCGGCTCGACGTCGTCGTCAACATCCTGACCAATCTCGCCGTCAACACCGGCCGCATCCGCGTGTTCGGCGGAACGCAGAAGCGGCCCAATCTGCACATCCAGGACATGTCGGCAGCCTATCTGTTCCTGCTTCAGCAGGAAGACGCGAAGATCGACGGCAAGACCTACAATATCGGCTACGAGAACCACTCGCTGATGAAGATCGCCGACATCGTCAAATCGGTGGTTGGAAGCAACGTCGACGTGGCCGTCGAGCCGACCGACGATCTGCGCTCCTACCACGTGTCTTCGGAGAAGATCCGCCGCGAGCTCGGATTTGCGCCGACGCACACGATCGAGCAGGCCGTGTCCGGACTGGTGGACGCCTTCAAGGCCGGCCGCCTGCCGAACTCGCTGAGCGATCCCCGGTACTTCAATATCAAGATGATGCAGAACATTAGCCTGAAGTGAGCGGCGTGCGGATCGGCATCGATTTCGACAACACCATCATCTGCTACGACAAGGTCTTTGCCGCCGCCGCGCGGCAGCGTGGGCTGGTGCCGGAGGGCTGGGTCGGGCTGAAGACCGAGGTGCGGGATCTCTTGCGGTCCCGCGCCGGCGGTGAGCTGGCTTGGCAGGGACTGCAAGGCTTCGTCTACGGCAAGGGCATCGGCGGCGCCGAGATCTACCCCGGAGTCCGCGAGTTCCTCGCGGCGTGCCGCAGAGCCGGCGCGAACGTCTACATCGTCAGCCACAAGACCCAGTTCGGCCATCAGGACCCCGACCGCGTCGACTTGCGCGAGGCCGCGCGCGGCTGGTTGAAGAGCGCCGGTCTCATCGACGCTGCCGATGCGGTGCTGGCGGCGCGCGACGTCTATTTCGAGGACACTTTGGCAGCCAAGGTCGAGCGACTCGCAAGCCTCAAGCTCGATGTCTTCATTGACGATCTCGTCGATGTCTTCGAGCAGCCGCATTTTCCGAAGGCAACGCGATCGATCCTGTTCACGCAGTCGCGGCCTCCTCATCCCGATCATTGCGAGCCGGTCGCGACCTGGGCGGATATCCACCGCGGAGTGTTCACGCCATGAGCGAGCCGGATCTGAGCGTCCAGGATGCGATCGCGATCGGCAGCCGCCTGACCGGGGCGCGGGTCGTGGCCGTCCAGCCGGCGCGGTCCGGCGGCAACAACCGGGTGTTTCGACTGGAGATGGCGGAGGGACCGCCCCTCGCCCTCAAGCATTATCCGTCCGACGGGCGCGATCGCCTCGGACAAGAATACGACGCGCTCACATTTCTGTCGCGCCACGGCATCAGTTCGACGCCGCGGCCGATCGCAAAGGACGCAAATGCGTCCTGTGCCCTCTATCAATGGTTCGACGGTGAGGCGGCAGTCCTGCGGCCCCGGCACGACGATGCTGACCAGTTGGCCGACTTCCTGATCGAACTACAGAAGCTGCGCGCCGCCGAAGGCGCGCAGACTTTGCGGAACGCATCGGCCAGCATCTTTTCGCCCGAGCAAGCCGTCGCCCAGTACGAGCAGCGCCTCGACGGATTGAGGCAGGCCGCGGACGATCATCCGGATCTGCGCGCTTTCATTGACAAGAGCCTCGTTCCCAGCACGGCCTCCGCCGTAGCGCGACTGCGTCGACGCTATGCGGAACTGGCGCGGGATCCCGCCGCGGACCTCTTGCCCGAGCATCGCGCATTGAGCCCGTCGGATTTCGGACTGCACAACGCGCTGCGCGCCGAAGATGGCCGACTGCGCTTCATCGACTTCGAATATTTCGGCTGGGACGACCCGGTCAAGCTCGTGTCCGATACCGCGATTCACCCGGGAAGCGATCTGCCCCAGGCCAGCGCGAATCGGTTGATCGAACGACTGTCGCGTACATTCGAGGCTGGGGATGGCGCCTTTGCGATCCGCCAGGCCGTACTGTATCCTTTGTTCGGGGCGATTTGGTGCCTGATTGTCCTGAATGCCTATCTGCCGGAAAGCCGCTCCCGACGCGCGATGGCCGCGCAAGGTGGCGATCTGACGGTCCGCCTTGCCGGTCAGCTCGACAAAGCCCGCCGGCTTCATCAAGCGATTTGCCAACGTGATCCAGATCTCACCCCACGCTGAAGCCGCCCTCACCTGCACGCTGGACGAGCGCAGCCTTTACTTGCGCCGCCTGGTCCTCGGCTCCGTCCGTTCGGCTGGACGCGGCCACGTCGGTCCGGCGCTGTCGCTGATCGAGATCGTCCGCGTGCTCTACGACGACGTGCTGCGGATCGACCCGAAGAACCCGCGCGATCCGAATCGCGACCGCGCCATCCTCAGCAAGGGACACGGTTGTCTCGCGCTCTATGCGCTGCTGGCCGATCGCGGTTTCTTCCCGCTGTCGGAGCTGGACGGCTTTTGCGGCCCCGACAGTATCTTAGGCGGACATCCCGAATACGGCATGGTGCCGGGGGTCGAGGCATCGACCGGAGCGCTCGGACACGGCCTGTCGATCGGCGTCGGCCTTGCGCTCGCGGCCCGCATGCGCGAGCGCAGCTACCGGACCTTCGTGCTGCTCGGCGACGGCGAGATCAACGAGGGATCGGTGTGGGAGGCCGCCATGGGCGCGGCCAAGCACCGGCTGGACAACCTCGTCGCGCTGATCGACTACAACAAGCTGCAGAGCTATGGCCCCACCGACTATGTCCTGCCGCTGGAGCCGCTCGCGGACAAATGGCGCAGCTTCGGCTTCGCCGTGCAGGAGCTCAACGGCCACGATGTCGGCGCCCTGCGCACCGTGCTCACGCAAGTCCCGGCCGCTCCGGGCAAGCCCACCGCGATCATCTGCCATACCGTCAAGGGCAAGGGCCTGCCGGCCGCAGAATCCAATGCCGATTGGCATCACAAGAACAAGCTGACCGACAGCGAGCTCGACGCCATCCGCGTCGCCGTCGGCGATTTTTGATCGGCTCCCCATGCGCAACACCGCGATGAACATGGTCTACAAGCTCGCCGCAAGCGACGAGCGCGTGCTCTATATCGGCTCCGATCCCGGCGCCGGCACCTTGCGCGCGATGAGCAAGGAGTTTCCCAAGCGCCATCTGATCGAGGGCATTTCGGAAGCGCACATCATCGGAATGTCGGCTGGTCTCGCTATGGAAGGCTTCGTGCCCTACGTCAACACCATCGCGACCTTCCTCCCCCGCCGCTGCTACGAGCAGGTGGCCGTCGATCTCTGCCTGCACAATCTGCCTGTACGGCTGATCGCCAATGGCGGTGGCCTCGTCTATGCGCCGCTCGGCCCCACCCACCAGGCGATCGAGGACATCGCGATCATGCGGGCGCTGCCGAACATGACGGTGGTCTGTCCGTGCGATGCCGATGAGGCCGCACGCCTGATGGAAAAGACCCTCGACTGGACCGGGCCGATCTACATTCGGCTGGGCAAGGGCGGCGATGCGATCGTCTCGAAGGCCGAGCACGGCTTTGAGATCGGCAAGGCCATCCTGATGCGGCCACCGGGCGAGGTCCTCATGGTGAGCACCGGCATCATGCTTCAGCGCGCAATCGCCACCGCCGACCTGCTGGCCGCGCAAGGCATTCGCGCCGGCATCCTGCACATGCATACCGTGAAGCCGCTCGACGCCGAGGCGCTGCTGCAGGCGGTCCGCGGTATCAAGCTGGTGGCAACGCTGGAGGAGCACGTGCCCTCCGGCGGCCTTGGCAGTGCGGTCGCAGAGACGCTGATCGACAAGCTCGGTTCGGGCCTGCCGGCGATGCTGCGACTGTCGCTGCCTGACCGCTTCATGCACAATTACGGCTCCCAGGATTCGCTGCTGAAGAAGCACGGACTGTCAGCCAATGCCATTGCGACCTCGATCGAGCATGCGCTCACGGCGTCGCTCACCTCCGCTCCTCAACTTCATTCCACCTGACGGGTCACATGTACGACGTTCGATATTCCTATCTGCTCGAGCAATTCGCCGACCCCGCCCCCATCCTGGCCGAGATCGGCCGGCTGGTTGCAACCGGGGACTTCACCCTTGGCAAGCCCGTCGCCGAATTCGAAAAGCGCTTCGCCGAACTGATCGGTGTGCGTCACGCCATCGGCGTCGGCTCCGGCACAGACGCGCTCAAGCTGCCGCTCAAGGCGCTCGGCATCGGCCATGGCGACGAGGTCATCACCGCCGCCAACACCTTCATCGCTACCGTCGGCGCGATCGCCGAAACCGGCGCCACGCCGGTTCTGGTCGACTGCGACGATTCCTTTTGTATGAACGTCGACCAGGTCGAGGCCGCGATCACCGAGAAAACCAAGGCGATCATGCCGGTCCAGCTGACCGGTGAGGTCACCGACATGGGCAAGCTGATGCCCATCGCGCAGCGGCACAACCTGCCTGTGGTCGAGGACGCCTGCCAGGGCATCCTGTCGGAGTTTGCCGGAAAGCGTTCCGGCACCCATGGCATCGCAGCCGGATTCTCCCTGCATCCGCTCAAGAATCTCAACGTCTGGGGCGATGCCGGCGTCGTCGTCACCAATGACGACGGCATGAACGAGAATCTGCGTCTGATCCGCAATCACGGCATGAAGAACCGCGACGAGATCGCGATTCTCGGCTGCAATTCGCGGCTGGATTCGCTCCAGGCGGTCGTCGGCAACTGGCTGATCGGCCAGACCAGCGAGATCACGCGGCGCCGGATCGAGAATGCCGCCTATTACGACGCGGGCCTTGCCGGCCTGCCTGGCCTGCGCGTCCCGCCGCGCCGGCCCAATGTGAAGCACGTCTACCATCTCTATATGGTGTTCGCCGAACGCCGCGACGAGCTCTACAAATACTGCCTCGACAACGGCATCGAGGCCAAGATCCACTATCCGATCCCGCTGTACCAGCAGGAAGGCCTCAAGCATCTCGGCTACGCGCCCGGCACCTTCCCGGTCACCGACCGCCACGCCGGGGAAGTCATCAGCTTCCCCGTCGACCAGCATCTGACGCGCGCCCACCAGGACCGCGTCATCGAGACCGTCAGGAAGTTCTGCCATGGACGCTGACACCGGCCGCCGGCGCATCGGTTACGTCAATCTTCCCGCGCAATTCGAGGAAGAACGCGCCGAGATCATGCAGGCGGTCGAGGGCGTGTTCCAGCGCGGCGACTTCATCGGCGGCGCGGCAGTTGCCAAGCTCGAGGAGGAATTGTCGGTCTATCTCGGCTCGCCGCATGTGGTGACGCTGAATTCCGGCACCGACGCGCTGATCCTCGCCATGCGGGCGCTCGACATCGGTCCCGGCGACGAGGTCATCACCCCGCCGAATTCGTTCGTGGCATCGACCGCCGCGATCATCGCGGTCGGCGCTACCCCCGTCTTTGCGGACGTGCTGCCGGACCAGAACATCGATCCGGCCGCTGTCGAGGCCGCGATCACGCCGCGCACCAAGGCGATCATGCCGGTGCATCTGACCGGCCGCATGGCGGACATGAACCCGCTGATGGCGATCGCCGCCGAGCACGCGCTCGCGGTGATCGAGGACAGCGCCCAGGCGATCGGTTCGACCTATGACGGCCGCATGAGCGGCACCATCGGCACGTTCGGCTGCTTCTCGGCCCACCCCCTGAAGAACCTCAACGCTGCTGGCGATGCCGGCTTCCTCGTCACCGCCGATACAGAGCTTTCCGCAAGAATCCGCCGGCTGCGCAATCACGGCCTGATCAACCGCAGTGACGTCCAGGAATGGGGCATCGTGTCACGGCTCGACACGTTGCAGGCCGAAGTGCTGCGCATTCGCCTGCGGCACCTGCCCTCGGTGATCGAGCGGCGGCGGCGCAACGCCGCGCAATACCGCGCCGAGCTCGCAGGACTCCCCCTCTTCATTCCGCCCTGCCGCAACATCGAGTTCAACACCTTCCACACCTTCGTGGTGCAGACCGACCGCCGCAACGACTTCCAGAAATACCTGGCCGACAAGGGCATCGAGACCGCCATCCATTATCCGGTCCCGATCCACCTGCAACCGGCGGCGGCGCATCTGGGGCATGGCCGCGGTGCGTTCCCGGTGACCGAGCGGCAAGCGGACCAGATCCTCACGCTTCCCATCAACCAGTTCCTGTCGGCCGCAGATATCAGCTATATCTGCGCAACCGCCCGGGAGTATTTTGCATGACGGATACGGACTTCCTTGAGCCCGACGAGCAGGCGCTGGCGCAGCGCTTCATCGACGACGGCTTCGTCACCACCCCGGCCGACGACCGCGCCGGGCTCGACCGGATCCAGCGGCGCGCCGCCGAGCTCGCGGCGGACTATCTGAAGCTGCCGCACAGCAACGATCCCTATGCGATGCTGGACACCATCCACACGCGCGTGAGCGTGGACGATCTCAACGGCCTGCGGCTTCACGTCTTCAACGGCCTCAACGCCGAGCCGTGGTTCCGGCCGACCTATTTCCGCCTGGCACGCTCGACGATCGAGATCATCGTCGGCAACGAGCTCTGCATGCAGCGCCGCGTCAATCTGAGCATCCAGCTTCCCGGCGACACCTCGTCGCTGCTCGCCACCCATTCCGACGTCTGGTCGGGCGACTCGCCGTTCGAGGTCGTGGTCTGGGTGCCGCTCGTCAACGTGCACCGGACCAAGTCGATGTATCTGCTGCCGCCGTCCCTGAACGGCCAGATGCAGGACCGGATGGCCGATCTGCGCAGCGCCGAGGAGCTGTACCGGACGATCAAGCCGCACGCGACCTTCATCGAGATTCCCTACGGTCACGTGATGCTGTTCAACCAGACGCTGATGCACGGCAACCGCGTCAACGAGGAACCCGGCACGCGCTGGAGCATGAACTGCCGCTTCAAGAGCATCATGTCCCCTTATGCGGACAAGCGCTTCGGCGAGTTCTTCGAGCCGATCCTGCTGCGCCCGGCGACCCGGGTCGGCATGCAGTACAAGCTACCGGGAGGCTTCCATGGCTGAGCGCACCGGCCATCGCGGCTATATCGGAGCCCGGCCGCTGAACGGCAGCCGCACCCCGCAGCACGTCCAGAACATCGTGATCCGCGATTACGCGCGACGAAAGAACCTGCAATATCTCCTTAGCGCCGCCGAGCACACCATGCCCGGCAGCTACATGGTGCTCGAGGACATCCTGGACGAGCTGCCGCAGCTGCGCGGCCTGATCCTGTACAGCATCTTCATGCTGCCGCCCGACGAGGCTCGCCGCCGACAGATCTACGACCGCGTGCTGCGCGAAGGCTGCGACCTCCACGCCGCCGTCGAGGAGATCACGCTGTCGTCGCAGAAGGACATCCAGGCGATCGAGGATATTCTGCTGGTCAACAAATTCGCGACCATCCTGTGACGATGCCGCGATCCGGTTAACGATGATGGCCGAGATCAACCTGCTCCAACCGATGCACGCGTCGACCAGGCGGAACTACGTTCAGCGCGTGGTTGAGCACGACAAGGCGGAATCCGCCACGGTGGCACGACAATGGGGGCGCGACTACTGGGACGGCGACCGGCGCTACGGCTATGGCGGCTATCGCTATGACGGACGCTGGCGTCCACTCGCCCAGACCCTGATCGATCGCTACGGCATCAAGCCCGGCATGAGCGTGCTCGACGTCGGCTGCGGCAAAGGCTACCTGCTCTATGAGTTCACCCAGCTCGTCCCCGACCTCGAGATCGCCGGCATCGACATCTCCGAATACGGCGTCGCCAACGCCAAGGAGGAGGTGCGGCCGCATTTGAAGGTCGGCAGCGCCGTCGAGCTCCCCTACCCCGACCACAGCTTCGATCTCGTGGTGTCACTCGGCGTGCTGCACAACCTTCCGCTCGAGGACGTGTTCCGCGCGGTGGGCGAGATCGAGCGCGTCGGACGCGGCGCCTCGAAATATCTGATGGTGGAATCCTTCCGCAACGAGCGCGAGAAGGCCAATCTACTCTACTGGCAGCTCACCTGCCTGAGCTTCCACGGCCCGGAAACCTGGGCGTGGATCTACGACAAATGCGGGTATCGGGGCGACCATGGCTTCATCTTCTTCGAATGAGGCGGCGGGCCGGCGCCGTCCGACGTCACTGCGTGCGCAGAATCCCGAAGTCTATTATTCGGACGACGCCGTCGTCACGGCGGACGACGCCACGATCGCGGAACTGAAGCGCATCGCCGCCGGCAATCCGCGCCTGCGCAGCCGGCTGTGCACGCATCCGGATCCCTCGTCCGGCCTGCACGAGATGCTGATCGTGCATCACCGCGAGGCCTATGTGCGGCCCCACAAGCATTTTGGCAAACCAGAATCGTTTCACCTGATCGAAGGCACCGCGCAGGTCGTGATCTTCGAGGACGACGGCCGCATTCGCGACGTGCTCGAGATGGCGCCATACGGCCGGGGCGCCCTCTGCTACTACCGGATGCCGGAACAGGTCTTTCACTCGATCCTGATCACCTCGGAATGGCTGGTGTTCCACGAGACCACCGCCGGTCCGTTCGATCCCTCACGTACCGCATTTCCCGACTGGGCGCCTGATGGCAGCGACGCCGCAAAGGTGCAGGACTACGTCGCAAGGATTGGCGCCCTCGCCGCGGCGCATCTGCGGGGACCCTAGCCTCCAAGGCTGCTGCCGCTCGATTGTCACGGCTGCGACAGGTCGAGGACGAACCAGTCGATGAAGGCCTGGGACGAAAGCGTCGCAACAGCACGGCGTGCAATCGTCGCAGACGATCGGCAGCATCTTGGCCGATGGCCCCGCGAGGCGTCAGGCCGACAAACTTAAGAATTGTAGCGCGGCCTGTGCCGCAATATCAGCTTCGGCTAGGCTGGGTACCAGTCAACGATGCTGATTCGTACTACTCCTGCAAAGAGTCAAAGCCGTGACCGACCATTGCCGCCTTTGCCATTCGACCAACCTGCGTCCGGTCATCGACCTCGGGCTGATGCCGATCGCGCATCGGCTTCGGCATAGCCGAAACGAGCAGGAAGAGCGCTATCCGTTCGAGGTGCTGGCCTGCGGCGATTGCGGCCTGCCTCAGATCGTCAAGCCGATCGATCCCGAAATTCTGTACCGCCAGTTCAACTACAATTTCAGCAGCTGGAAGCCGGAGCCGCATCAGGCGGACGAACTCGACACCATCGCGAAATTCTCGAAGCATCGATCCGTGTTCGAGATCGGATGCAACGACGGCCTGTTCATGGACAAGCTGCGCGAACGCGGCGCGAAGATCCTGGTGGGTGTGGAGCCCAACCCCGTCTCGGGCAAGATCGCCCGCGAGCGCGGCATCAAAGTCTATGCCGACATGATCAGCCCGGCGCTGTGTCACGACGCAGTCGCTGAGGCCGGCAAGTTCGACCTCGTCGTCTCGCGCCAGGTGCTGGAGCACATTGTCGATTTCGAAAACTTCTTCGACTGCGTCAAGATCGCGCTCAGCGACGAGGGGCTGCTGTTCATCGACGTGCCGGATTTCGCGCCCGGCTCGACGGCCGGCGACCTCTCCGTCCTCTGGGAAGAGCACGTCAGCTATTTCACCGAGCCGACCCTGCTCGCCCTGCTGGCGCGCCATGGCTTCGAGGCGGTCTCCGTGAAGAAATACAATTTCAGCGGCGGCAGCCTCGCGATCGCAGCCCGCCGCGCCAAGGGCGACGTGACGCCACCGCCTGAACCATCCGGCGTCGGCGAGAAATTCGGTCAGCGCGCAAGAGAGTACGGCGCGCGTCTCCGCCCGCTTCTCGCGAACGCCCGCGCCGGCGGCGCCGAGATCGCCATCTACGGCGCCGGCTGCCGCGCCTGCACCTTCACCAACGCCCACGAGCTGGCGGACCTCGTCGACCTCTCGGTCGACGATCAGAAAGAGCGTCAGGGGCTGTTCCTGCCCGGCACCGGCATCCCGATCCGTTCGCCCGAGGACCTCGCCGGCAAGTCGGAGCCGCTCGTGTGCCTTCTCGCCGTGAACGAGGAGAACGAAGCAAAGGTCAGCAGTCGGCTGCGGGAAAATGTGAAACGTCCGCTGCACATCGTGTCGATCTTCGCGCCCTCCGACATCTGGAGCGAGCTCGATCGTCTCGAGGCGGCGCTAAGGTCGCGGCATGGCTGAGGACAAGCTCTTCAACTATTACGAACGTCAGGACGTCCTGCCGACGTTCGGAAATTTCAAGTCGCCCGCCGAGCTCGACGCCTACGCCAGCCAGCGGCGCGAACTGTTCGCGGACAAGCTGGCGCTGCCGCCGCGGCTGTTCGGCAATGCCGAGGTGCTCGAGGTCGGTCCCGATTCCGGCGAGAATGCGCTGGTGTTTGCCGGCTGGGGGGCGAACATGACGCTGGCCGAGCCGAACCGGCATGCCCATCCGAAGATCGAGGCCTACTTCGCGCATTTCGGCCTGACCGAACGTCTCCGCACGCTCGCACTGGCCGACGTCGAGGGTTTCCGCAGCGATCGCCGTTTCGACATCATCGATGCCGAGGGCTTCATCTACACCGTGCAGCCAAGCGAAAAATGGCTCGGCATCTTCCACCGCCTGCTCAATCCCGACGGTTACGCCGTCGTGTCTTATTATGAGCGCTATGGCGGCTTCTTCGAGCTCGCGCTCAAGGCGATCCATGCGGCCGGCAAGGCATTGACCGGTCACGCCGCGCTGGAGACGGCGAAGATGCTGTTCGAGGCGAAGTGGAACAGCATCCCGCATACCCGCAGCTTCGAATCCTGGCTGATGGACGTGCTGGAAAATCCGTTCGTCCGGCGCCGCTACTTCCTCGATGCCACCGCCTTGTGCACGGCGGCGCACGAACAGGGCTTCGACATTCATTCGGCCTGGCCGCCCTACCGCGACAGCCTGGACATCTACTGGCACAAGAAAGTCCTGTCCGGTGACGACAAGCTGCGTTGTGTGGCACGCCATCTCGACCGCAGCCGCCTCAGCTTCCTCGGCGGACGAAAGCTCTATCTGGTCGGCAAGGCCGATGCCGTGCAGGCGATCTCGGCATCGATCGAGGCGCTGGTTCTCGACGTCGATGCGACGATCGACGATCCCTTCGGCGAGAGATTGCCGCGCGTGGTCGCGGGTCTTGCGTCCCTGCGCGAGACGATCCGGACGGCAGACGTTCTCGCCGACGATGCGGCCGACGTCGAAGCCATCATTGCGACGCTCGACAGCTTCCATCGCATCTTCGGCGCGATCGGGCGACGGGATGCGTCCGCGGTCACCGCCCTCACCCAGTCAGACCCGGCGTTCATCAACACCTGGGGTCAACCGGCGCATTTCCTCGTCGTCCGGAAGCGCCTCGAGGGATCGTAGCCAGTGAAGCCAGGCATTGGCATCATCGGAACGGGGATGGTCGGCCAGATGTGCCACCTCGCCAATTTCGCTGCCAATCCCGCTTGCCGCGTCGTCGCGATCGCCGATCTCCGGCCTGATCTGGCGGCCGCCGCCGCGCAGAAATTCGGCATCTCGCGCGTCTACGGCACGCACCGGGAGCTGCTGGCGGATAGCGAGGTGGCCGCCGTCGTCGTCGTGACGAAGCGTCGGGCCACGGGCCCGATCGTCCTGGACGCGTTGCACAGCGGCCGGCACGTGCTGTCGGAAAAGCCGATGGCCTACACCACCGCTCAGGCCATCTCGCTGGTCGAAGCCGCGCGGCAGCAAAACCTCGTCTACAGCATCGGTTACATGAAGCGTCACGATGCCGGTGTGGCGCGGGCGCTGCAGGTGCTGATGCGCTTGCGCAACGACCGGTCGCTCGGACGCATCGTCCGGGCAAGGGGCTGGTGCTTCGGCGGCGACACCGGCCGGTCGCAGGACAATTTCGTGATGACCGGCGAAGCACGGCCGGACGGACTCGAGCTCTGGCAGGATGGCCCCGACTGGATGCCGCGCGATTTGCGTCCCGGCTACGACAATTTTCTGAACGTCTTCAGCCATATCATCAACCTAGTGCGCTACCTGCTCGGACGCTCGCCAACGGTCGCCGAAAGCGCGATCGAGACGTCGGGAGCCGGGCGCCTCACGCTCGACTTCGACGGCATGCCCTGCACGTTGAATCTCGTGAACGGATCAGAGGGAGCCTGGCGCGAAGGACTGACGATCGATTTCGAGCGCGGCGCGGTGACCCTGGAGTTGCCGCCGCCTTTTGCCGAGCAAGAGGCGGACGTCATCGTCGATCACGATGGTCAAAGCACGCGGCTGACGGGCGAAAGGAGCTGGGCATTTCGGCGTCAGGCCGACGCCTTCGTGTCCGAAATCGCCGCACGAGGCAGGCCCTTGGCTTCCGGCGAGGATTCGGTGACCGATATCGCGCTCGCGGAGACCGTTTGGAAACGGCTGGCTGGCCGCTAGGCGCGGGACCCTTGCTGATGGCTGTGAGCCCGAAGGCGCGACTGAAAGGATTCCCGCGGACGCCCTTGGCAAAAGGGCTGGCGCTTGGCGGATCGCCCCGTGAGACACGGTGTTCCTACCCTGCCAGAACTTGATCTAAGCGCTTGATTTTGCTGGCAGGAGTGGCAGGGCTCGAACCTGCGACCCCCGGTTTTGGAGACCGGTGCTCTACCAATTGAGCTACACTCCTACAGACCCTGCGTCGCCTTAGGATCAGGGGCGCTTTCAAGCACAGAGAGCGGCCGGATTGCAAGGGTGAACCGCGCCGTGTTCGCTTGTTTGTAGCGAGGTTTCTGGGCCACAGTCGTCGCCTGACAATGAAGAACAATTGGGAGCACCCATGACCGCCACAGCGACTGCTACAGCCGGCACACAGACCACGATCGCGCCGTACACCCCGCCCTTGCCGGAGGCCCGCCCGGAGACGCTCGGGCTGTCGCGCCCCCGCCTCCAGGCGATGTCGGACGCTTTCAGGCGGGAGATCGACAAGGGAACCGTTCCCGGAGTCACCGTGCTGGTGGCGCGACGTGGCCAGATCGGCTGGTTCGAGACGCTCGGACAGCAGAGCCCGATGGCCGCCGCGCCGATGGCGCGCGATTCGATCTTCCGGATCTTCTCGATGACCAAGCCGATCGTCTCGGTCGCCGTCATGGCGCTGGTCGAGGACGGCCGCCTCCTGCTCAGCGACCCCGTCGCCAAGTTCATCCCGGAATTTGCGAGCCAGCAGGTCGGCATCGTCAAGGACGGCAAGCTGGAACTGGTGCCGCCGGCGCGGCCGATGACCGTGCAGGACCTGCTTCGCCACACTTCGGGCCTTACCTACGAGCACCAGGGCGATGGCCCCGTGCACAAGCTCTACCAGGAGTCCCGCGTCCGCAGCCGTAAAATCAGCAACGCCGAGCACGCCGCACTGGTGGCGAGCTTTCCGCTGGTCTGCCAGCCCGGTGCGGAGTTCAACTACAGCCGCTCCACCGACATCCTCGGTCGCATCATCGAGGTCGTCAGCGGCAAATCGCTCGGCACATTCCTGACCGAGCGCGTGCTCGGCCCGCTCCAGATGGCCGAGACCGGGTTCTCGACGTCCGAGGCCAATGCCGACCGGCTCGCCGAGCCGTTCGCGGCCGATCCCTGGACCGGCGACAAGGTCGCGCTGTTCAACATGCTCGAGCAGCCGGTCATGGAGTCCGGCGGCGGCGGCCTGGTCTCGACCACGATGGACTATGCCCGCTTCTGCCTGATGCTGCGCAATGGCGGCACGCTCGACGGCAACAGGATCATCGGCCGCAAGACGCTTGAGCTGATGGCGTCCGATCACCTCGGACCGCACGTGCAGACCAACGGCACCCTGCTCTCTCCCGGCCACGGCTTCGGTCTCGGCTTCGCCGTGCGCCGCGAGGCCGGCATCGCGCCCTTCCCCGGCAGCGTCGGCCAGTATTTCTGGAGCGGCATTGCGGGCACGTTCTTCTGGATCGACCCGAAGGAGGATCTGTTCACGGTATTCATGACGCAGGGACCGGGACAACGCGACTACACCCGGACCTTGGTGCGGGATCTGGTTTACGCGGCGGTGGAGTGACTCTGCGCTAACGCGCGACGCCGCATCTCCCCGCTCATTGTCATGCCCGGCTTGCCCGGGCATCCAGTCCCCCGCGGCGGCAGTTCTCACGCAACTTCCGCCGCGGCGTACTGGGTCGCCCGCCTTCGCGGGCGATGACGGCTGTTGTTATCTCAACTGATCGTCGCGCCGCCGTCGATCACCATGGTCTGGCCGGTCATGAAGTCGCCAGCTTTCGAGCCCAGGAACACGGCAGCGCCTGCGATCTCGTCGGGAATGCCGATGCGCAAGAGCGGCGAGCGCGAGGTCGAGGCCTTCAGGTTCTCCGGATTGTCCCACAGCGCCTTGGCGAAATCGGTCTTGATCAGGCCCGGCGCGATACAGTTCACGCGGATGTTGTGCTTGCCGTATTCGCAGGCGAGGTTGCGCGCGAGCTGCATGTCGGCGGCCTTCGAGATCGCGTAGGCGCCGAGGATGGTCGATCCCTTGAGGCCGCCGATCGAGGACACGATGATGATCGAGCCGTCCTTGCGCTCGATCATCTGCGGCACCACCATCGAGATCAGCCAATTGTTGGCGACGATGTTGTTATCCAGAATCTTCCTGAACTGATCGTCGGAGATGCCGGCGAGCGGACCGTAATACGGATTCGAGGCGGCGTTGCAGACCAGCACGTCGATCTTGCCGAAGGCGCGGTTGCTCTCGTCGACGAGGTTTTGCAGGTTCTCTTTTGACGAGATGTTGGCGGCGACCGCGACCGCGCTGCCCTTGCCGAACTTGTCGTTGATGCCTTTCGCCACCTGCTCGCAGACGTCGGCCTTGCGCGAGGAGATCACCACCTTGGCGCCGTGCTCGGCCATGCGCTCGGCGATCGCAAGCCCGATGCCGCGCGTCGAACCGGTGATGACGGCGACTTTTCCCTTCATGTCGAACAAGGTCATGTGTCTCTCCCAGATTTTGATTTTCGAAGGCGATGTCATTCCGGGACGGTCCGTTAGGACCGGACCCGGAATATCGAGATTCCGGGTTCGATGCTTTGCATCGCCCCGGAATGACAATTTAGATCACGCGAGCTTCTTGACTTCCGGCCCCGCCAGCTGGTGCATCGCCGCGTGCGCTGGATCCGCGATCCAGGGCTGCTGGTTCACCATCGGCAACCGCCAGACCGTACGCTCGGGACTTGCGAAATAATCGAGCCGCGTCACCGAGCAATTGTCGATGTCGAACGACAACCCGCGCTCCGGCTGGCTGTCGAGCGCAAGTCCCAACGCCGCCTTGATCGTGCCGCCATGTGCGACCGCGATGATGTCTTGCCCGGCCGCCTCAACGTTGATGCGCTCGATGGTGCGGCGGGTGCGGTTGTAGAGATCCATGAAACTCTCGCCGCCGGGCGCAGGCTCGTTGATGTCCGCGAACCAGCTCGCGCCGACGGGGCGGCTGGCGATGAACTGGGCGCGGTTCATGCCCTGCCAGCGGCCGAGATTCTGCTCGGCGAGGTCCGCCTCCCACTTCATCGACGCAGGCCGCGGAAAGCCGGCTTCCCAGATCGCTTCCGCGGTCTGATGCGTGCGCATCAGATTGCTCGCATACCAGATGGCAGTGCGTGGCAGCACCTTGGCAACGGCGTTGAACACATAGGTATCGCTGGTGTCGCAGGCGATATCGCTCTGACCGTAGATGTTGCCGCCATCGTTGCGCACCGGCGCGTGGCGGACCCACCACCACCGCGTGACCACCACATTGGGCCTGTCTACACCTGCCATCGAAACCCTTCCATCCCGTCTGATGTCGCTGTACGTCAGTAGGCAACGTGTCTCAAGACACTTTACCGTTTGAAATCTTGTTTGAAATTCCGTCGCGCGGCAAGCGTCGCGCGAGCACCCAAGGGAGAAACGCATGGGCCGCCTGCAAGGCAAATCCGTCATCATCACCGGCGCCGGCAGCGGTATCGGCCGTGCGGCAGCACACCTCTTCACCAGGGAAGGCGCCAAGCTGATCGCGGTCGATCGCACCGAGGCGGTGAAGGAGACGGTCGAGGAGATCAAGAAAGCCGGTGGCATTGCGGAGGCCATGGTGGCGGATGCGGGCTCCGAAAAGGACGTCATCGCCGTCATCGACAAGGCGGTGACGACGCACGGCCGGCTCGACGTGATCTGGGCCAATGCCGGCATCTCCGGTGGGCTCGTCCCGATTCCCGAGCAGACGGTGGAGCATTGGCAGGAGATCCTTCGCATCAATCTGATCGGACCGTTCCTCGCGGTGAAGCATGCGATGCCGCACATGGTGAAGCAGCAGTCCGGCGCGATCGTGCTGACAGCGTCCGTCGCGGGCCTCAAGGCCGGCGCCAGCGGACATCCTTATGCCGCGAGCAAGGCCGGCGTGATCAGCCTGGTGCAGACCACCGCCTATTCGCTCACCGGCACCGGCGTGCGCATCAACGCGGTGTGCCCGGGCCTGATCGAGACCGGCATGACAAAGCCGATCTTCGACCGCGCCAAGGAGCGCGGTACCCAGGACAAGATCGGCCAGCTCAACCCGCTCAAGCGCCCCGGCCAACCGCACGAGCTCGCGGCGATGGGCCTGTTCCTGGCTAGCGACGAGGCGTCGTATGTGAACGGTCAAGCCTTCCCGGTCGACGGCGGCCTGACCGCGTCGATGCCGTACACGGGCAAGCCGGTCTAACAATGGTCTCGGGTCCCGGACGCGACGCAGCGCGCAAGCGTTGCGGCGCAGAGCCGGGACCTAGCGGGCCGCGTGCTCGGCGCGATACTGCTTTCCGCATCGTCATTGCGAGCGGAGCGAAGTAAATCCAGACTGCCATCGCGGAAAGGTTCTGGATTGCTTCGCTGCGCTCGCAATGACGGAGTAGGTGGTGGGCGCCTCGCGCTTTCAATTTTCGCGTCATGGCAGACGCACCTTCGCATCCTCGCGGCGCATTTCGCCCGAGCTTTGCTTCATCTCTTCACCCTCAATTGAAAGAGGGCGCAGGGAAGACCGGGAGCCCGCTGGCACCCGAGGTCCACTGTGCGATGGTGCAATAAGGACTGTGCACAGCGGCATACAGGTGTAGCCAGGACATCCCGGCCTTCCCTGCGCAGTGGTTTTACGGCTTATGTCGTGCTCTCCCCGGGGAGCGATGCACTATTGCCCCCGTCGCCTTGCGGATGACTGATGCGTGCGCCCGGTTGGGCTGCCTACATCACCGCAACACTTGACGCACAGACCCCGGGCGTCAGGACCACACGATTTTGCCGTACGCCGATCACACCGGTCGTGCGCGCGATGCCTTCGCTCACGGTTGCCCGCCCTGCGAAAATCAGTCGCGCCGATGCAATCAGCGTCCACCGCCGCCCCGCCCGCGTTCGTGACGATCGCGATACGCCCCTCTTCCTTGGGCCGGGTTGCGCGATACATACGTAATTTCAGAATTTCGGTAAAGACAAATATTTTCGGCGGCGCACGTTGACCGATGGCTTGTATGTTTTGCCCGTCGGGCAACGCAAGGTGTGCTAGGCCGAATGAGCGAAGCGATATCCGGATTCACCGCGCCAGCGGCCCCTGGTATCGCTTCGCTCACCCGGGCTACGGGTGCCTGGTGATTTGCTCATCAGCCCACCGCGTTGGTATGGTTCCTGCAAGCACCTCAGCTTCACTCCCCCTGACAGAACGAGACAATGCCAAGCTCAAGATCCAACCGTATTCGCAAGCTCCTCGCCGACCTCGTCGGTTTCGACACCGTCAGTGACCGCACCAACCTGCCCCTGATCGCTCATATCGAGAGCTACCTCGCCACGTTCGGCATCAAGGGCGAGCGCATCGTCGATGCCACCGGGCAAAAGGCCTCGCTATGGGTCACGATCGGACCGGAGGACCGGCCGGGCTTCGTGCTGTCGGGCCACACCGACGTCGTGCCTGTCGCGGGCCAGGACTGGAGTCACGATCCGTTCAAGCTGGTCGAGCGCGACGGTAGGCTCTATGGCCGCGGCACCACCGACATGAAGGGCTTCGTCGCGGTATGCCTCGCCATGGTCCCGGAGATGGTGGAGGCCAAGCTCGCAACACCGATTCATCTAGCGATCTCCTATGACGAGGAGATCGGCTGCGTCGGGGTACGGCCGATGCTCGGCGAGATCGCGAAGAAGACGGTCCGGCCGCTCGGCGCCTTCATCGGCGAGCCGACCGAGATGAAGGTGATCATCGGCCACAAGGGCAAGCACGGCGTGCGCGCGACCTTTCACGGGCTCGCCCGCCATTCCTCGATCGCGCCCGACGGCGTCAACGCGATCGAATATGCGGCCGATCTGATCACCGAGATCCGCCGCCGTGCCGTGGCACTCGCGGCCGCGCGGGCGACGGACAGCCTCTACGACGTTCCGCACTCGACGCTGCTCACCAGTATCGTGCATGGCGGCGCGGCGCTGAACATCGTGCCCGACACCTGCACGGTCGAGTTCGAATGCCGCGGCATCGGCATCACCGAGTCGCGCGAGGTGACGGACGCGATCGTCGCCTGGGCCAAAGCCGAGATCGAGCCGGCGATGAAGGCGCGGCATCCGGATTGCGGCATCGATTTCGAGGAGATCCTCGACTACCCCGCACTCGACACCGCCGCCGACGCCGCAATTGTCACGCTCGCCAAGAGCCTTGCCGGCCGCAACGACCACGCCAAGGTCGCGTTCGGCACCGAAGCCAGCTTGTTCGCCAGCATGGCCGATATTCCATCAGTGGTGATCGGCCCGGGCGCGATCGCGCAGGCGCATACGCCGGATGAGTTCGTGGAGATGGCCGAGTTGGAGAAATGCGCGGGCTTCGTGGAGAGGCTGATCGCGCATTGTGCGAAGGGGTAGGCGGGAACGGGCAAGCCCATGGAAGGGAAAGTTCGACCACAACTGAAGTCGCTCTTCAGTCCGGACGCCGATCCGATTGATCAATTTATGCCGGACGGACCGTTCGGCATTTTGATCATGGCGATGATTGGACCTGCGGACAGCTTGGGTGAAGAGTCGTTCGACTTCATGCTCTGCACTCCCGACTGGTTCGCTTCGCATATGAAGAGCGACATCGTCGAAGGGAGGCACTACCTTTTCGTCAAGGATTTCAACTACGCGCAACTAAAAAGGTTTGTCGAAAACTATTGCGTCAAATGTTCTGCAAACACATGGCCTGAGGTGGCCCAGAAGCTGGCTCGGCTCGGGAAATGGGAGTTTGAGGACTACGCGGAATACAAGCCGCCCCCAGCAGCGTGGTAGAGTGTGAGCATCCGAAGAGGCTCGAAGAAGAGGCGACAGAATGAACTCGCCTCACCACGGCTGTCATGCCCCGGCTTGACCGGGGCATCCAGTACGCCGCGGCCTCTCAGTTCAAATACTAGCGTCTCTGGAATACTGGATTGCCCGCCTTCGCGGGCAATGACTTCCGAGGGTAAAGACACGACGTCACACCAAAACAAAAAAGGCGCGGCCATCGACCGCGCCTTCGTTGTCACTACACCGCTCCCGCCTTCTGCGCGTATTCCCATGAGGCCTGCGACAGCGGCACGGTGCGCTTGGCGGATTCGAGCGCCTTGGCATTAGCGGCGGTGCCATCGCGGATGCGGCCGGCGATGCCTTGGGTGATGCCCGCGAGGCGGAACAGATTGTAGGAGAAGTACCAGTTGAGGTCTGGCACGCTCATCCTGGTGACGTTGCAGTAGATCTGCGCGGCCTCTTCCAGGCTCGGGATGTTGAGCGCCTTGAGGTCGACGCCCTGCAGGCCCGGCATGATCCACTGCATCAATAGGTAGGTGAAGTCGGCCATGGGATCGCCGAGCGTCGACAGCTCCCAATCCAGCACGGCCTGCACGCGCGGTTCCGTCGCGTGGAAAATCATGTTGTCGAGGCGATAGTCGCCATGGACGATCGAGACGCGCGCCTGCTCCGGCACGGTCTTGGGCAGCCATTCGGCGACCTTCTCGAACTCAGGGATGTGCTGCGTCTCGGACGCCCGATACTGCTTGGTCCAGCGGTCGATCTGGCGCGCGAAATAATTGCCGGGCTTGCCGAAGTCGCCGAGGCCGATCGCGGTGGGATCGTACATGTGCAGCTTCGCCAGCGTCTCGATCTTGCTGGTGAAGATCTTGCGCCGCGCATCGTTGTCCTGGCTCGGCAGCGTCGGATCCCAGAACACCCGGCCCTCCTCCATCGACATGATGTAGAAGGCCGCGCCGATCACGCTGTCGTCCTGGCACAGCGCGTAGGCGCGCGCGACGGGAAAACCCTGCTTGCCGAGCGCTGCGATCACCCGGTATTCGCGATCGACGGCGTGGGCCGACGGCAGCAATTTGCCGAACGGCTTGCGCCGCATCACGTAGGAACGGTTCGGCGTATTCAGGCGATAGGTCGGATTGGACTGGCCACCCTTGAACTGGAGCACGACCAGTGGCCCCTCGAAACCTTCGACGTTCTCGCGCATCCAGGCTTCCAGGCGCAGCTCGTCGAAACGATGCCGCTCCTCGACCGGCTTGGTGCCCGAGAACTCTTCGTCTTTCCTGACGCCGTCAGCCACGATGACGCTCCCTCTTCAGTCCTGACCTTTTCAGGTCGAGCATGATCCTAATCGGTAACCGCTGACGCACTTGCGTCAAGCGGTCACCGCATCATGCCCTGTCGTTTCTTCAGATCGGGAGCGCCTCCCGGCTCTCCCTGTTAATGACTGGGAGAGTTTGCATACTTCCGAACCTCAAGTCTGGCAATGGCGCGGTTGTGCACCTCGTCCGGACCGTCGGCGAGACGGAGCGTGCGGATGTGGGCGTAGTCCTTGGCAAGGCCCGCCTCGTCAGAGACGCCGGCACCGCCGAAAGCCTGGATCGCCTCATCGATGATCTTCAGCGCCATGTTGGGCGCGGCGACCTTGATCATGGCGATCTCGGCCTGCGCCGTCTTGTTTCCGACCTTGTCCATCATATCGGCGGCCTTGAGGCACAGCAGGCGCGTCATGTCGATGTTGGTGCGGGCCTCGCCGATGCGCTGCTCCCACACCGAATGCTCGACGATCTTCTTGCCGAAGGCGGTGCGCGAGGACAGCCGCTTCACCATCTTCTCCAGCGCCTCCTCGGCCTTGCCGATGGTACGCATGCAGTGATGGATACGACCAGGGCCGAGACGGCCCTGCGCGATCTCGAAGCCGCGGCCCTCGCCGAGCAGGATGTTCTCCTTGGGCACGCGGACGTTCTCGAGCAGAACCTGCGCGTGGCCGTGCGGCGCGTCGTCGAAACCGAACACCGGAAGCATCTTCTCGACCTTGATGCCGGGCGTGTCGAGCGGAACCAGGATCTGCGACTGCTGCTGGTGCTTGGCCGCCTTGAAATCGGTCTTGCCCATCAGGATCGCGATCTTGCAGCGGGGATCGCCGACGCCCGACGACCACCATTTGCGGCCGTTGATGACGTAGTGATCGCCGTCGCGCTCGATGCGGGTCTCGATGTTGGTGGCGTCCGACGAGGCGACTGCGGGTTCCGTCATCAAGAAGGCCGAGCGGATCTCGCCGTCCATCAGCGGACGCAGCCATTTGCGCTTCTGCTCCTTGCTGCCGTAGCGGATGAACACTTCCATGTTGCCGGTGTCGGGCGCGGAACAGTTGAACACTTCCGAGGCCCAGGTGATGCGGCCCATCTCTTCCGACAGCAGCGCGTATTCGAGGTTGGTCAATCCCGCGCCATGGAATTCGTCATCCTCATGCTCGGACGGCGGCATGAACATGTTCCAGAGGCCTTCGGCCTTCGCCTTCTTCTTGAGGTCCTCCAGGATCGGGATCACCTTCCAGCGCTCGCCGCTGTGATCCTGCTGGTCGTAGATCGGCACCGCCGGGCGCACGTGCTTGGCCATGAAGGACCGCACGCGGTCGAGCCATTCCTTCTGCTTGGGGGACAGATCGAAATCCATGGGACGCTCCTCGTCTCTCTCTCGCTGGTCGTTTTGCGCCGGACTGTCCTCCCGCATGACGCGGCCCGCAAGCGCGAATATGCGTCTTGCGGGGCTGCCCGAGCCGGCTCGCGAGTTGCGAACGAGTCTCGATTGCGGATTGACTTTCTCCGGCCTTCAAACGATAGTTTCATACAAGTGTTTGAATTGCAACTCCCTCGCTCACGACGTCATTCCGGGGCAGCCCACAGGGCTGAACCCGGAATCCCGAGATGTGGCGCGAGATTCCGGGTTCTCGCTTCGCGAGCCCCGGAATGACGGGATGAAGGCCATGGCCAGCGATCATACGAGGTCTGCCATTCTTGCCGCCGCGGAACGGCTCTATGCCGATCGCGGCTTCGGCGACGTGACGCTGCGCGACATCGTCGCGGAGGCAGGCGTCAACCTCGCCGCAGTGAACTATCATTTCGGCTCGAAGGACGAACTGATCGCGGAACTGTTTGTCACCCGGTCGATCGCGACCAACCGCGAGCGCCTGCGCGAGCTCAAGGCGGCGGAAGAGCAAGGCGGCGGCCGCGCGCCGATCGAGGTGATCTTACGCGCGCTGGTCGGGCCGACGCTGCGCGGGTGCCTCGGCCCTGAGAACCAGCGCTCGACCGCGGCGCGCTTCATGATCCGCGCCTCGATCGAATCCGTGCCGCCGATCCGGCGCATCAAGAACCGCGAGATCGACCATCTGCGCAAATTCGCCGGTGCGATGCGCCGCGCCCTGCCAGAGCGCAGCGAGGTCGATATCTACTGGGGCCTCAATTTCGCGCTCGCGATGGCGCACCACACCATCCGCGAGAGCGAGCGGCTGACCAAGCTGTCGGAAGGCAAATGCGATCTCGACGACGTCGAGGACGTCGTCGCGCGCGTGGTCAGCGTGGCGACGATGGCGCTGACAGCCGGAAAGGCGGAGACGAAGGCACCGTCGAAAGTGGCGGCGCGGTAAGACACTGCGAAAGCCACAGCGACGATCCGCTCCCTCGCCCCGCTTGCGGGGAGAGGCGAAGGGACACCCCTCACATCATCGCGATACAGTCGATCTCGACGTCGAAGGGGCCGAACCATTCCGGCGTACAGACGAAGATCCGCGCCGGCGGATCGACCGGGAAATAGCGCGCATAGATTGCGTTGAACGCAGCGAAGTGCCTGGTCGAGGTGCAGTAGACGTTGCACTTCATGACGTTGTCGAGGGAGGCGCCGGCCGTCTCGAGGCACAGCTTCATCTGCTCCATGACGAGCTCGCTCTGCCGCTCGATCGGGGCGGAGGCGATCTCGCCCGTCTCGGGATCGAACGGCGGCAGACCGGCGACGAAGATCATGTTGCCGGCGCGCGTGACCGGCGAGGTCGGCGCCTTCCAGCGATCGAGGAACGTCGAGATCGGTTCGACGCGGAGCGCTTCGCGTTTCATGTGGCCACCCTTCGGTTCGAGCGAAAGTGACGCCTGACTACACCATCTTGCAGCCGGCATGCTTCGCTTCTGACCGAAGTGTGGTCGGCGGGTCAGACCCGCTGCGGCATCTCCTCGGCCTCTTCCTTGGCGAGCAGCAGCAACATCTCGATGCCCATCTCGCCTTCCTGCGGCGAGCGGATGAACTTGATTTCGTCGGAGCTTTGCCGCAGCGCGGCAATGATGGCGACGGCCTGATTGGCGGTCGCCGCCTCGGTTGCCAGAATGGACTTCTGGTTCTTGGTCTGGAACCCGATCGTGTAGGACATTCATTCCCCTCCCGCGTTCAAGTGGAGAGATCGAATCAGAGTCGCGCGCAGAGGGGAAGCCTGTGCGACTACGGACCGGGTTTAGTTGGGGATTGCGCACAAGCTCTACGCAAGGTCGCGCGAGCGCCACGTTGTCGTCACCGATCTATGCTTGGCAATCCGGCGCAGTCGTTACGCCAGCCCGAGCAGTTCCCGGGCGTCCTGCGCGCTCGCAACGCTCGCGCCCAGGCTTTTCAGGATGGAGGCGGCGTGCGCAACCAGCTCGGCATTGGTCTTCGCCAGCACGCCCTTGGACATATAGAGATTGTCCTCCATGCCGACGCGGACGTGGCCGCCGAGCAGATAGGCTTGCGCCACCATCGGGAATTCGGCGCGGCCGATGCCGAAGCCGGACCAGATCGCGCCTGATGGCAGCAAGCTGCGAGCGTAGAACATCGTCTCGGGCGTGGCCGAGAAGCCGTACTTCACCCCGAGCACGAGGGAGAACAGGCCCGGCCCCTTCAGCGTGCCCTCGGCGAACAGGTCGCGCGCCAGATGGCAGTCGCCGCTATCGAACAGCTCGATCTCCGGCAGCACGCCGGCTGCCTTCATGCGCTCGGCCATGATGCGGACGTTGCGCGGCGTGTTGATCACGACCTCGCCGCCGGAATTCATGGTGTTGAGATCCAGAGTGCAGATATCGGGCTTGAGCAGCTCGATATGCTCGACGCGCTTCTCGGGCTGGAGCAGCGTGGTGCCGGGACCGGCGACGCGAGGATCCTCGATCGAGGGCACGAAGCGCCCGCCGGGGCCGGTCGTGAGGTTGATGACGAGGCTCTTGTTGCGGGCGCGGATGCGCTCCATCACGTCGCGGTAGAGATCGATCTCCATGGACGGACGACCGGTCTTGGGATCGCGCACATGGATGTGGGCGATCGCCGCGCCGGCTTCGGCCGCTTCCAGCGCAGAGGTTGCGATCTGCTCGGGCGTGATGGGCAGATACGGCGACTGCTCGGGCTTGGTCAGGTTGCCCGTGATGGCGCAGGTGATGATGGTTTTGGTGGTCATTGAGGCTACTCCGACATCGCAAGCTTGCTTACGTTAGATGAATCCGCCGCCGCAGAGTAGCTGCGCCGCCTCGCCCCTCTTGCCGGGGCGAGGCGGAGGAAGAAAATGCTAGACGATCCCCTGCTTCTTCAACTCCTCGATTTTCGCCGCATCATAGCCGAGCTTGCCGCCAAGCACCTCCTGAGTGTGCTCGCCGAGCAGCGGCGGGGCGCGATATTCGGTGATGGGGGTGCCCGAGAGGGTCAGCGCGTTGCGGATCAGGGAGAGCTCGGGCTCGAACTTGTGCTGCGTCTTTACCCGCATGCCGCGCGACTGGACGTGCGGATCGGAGAACCCCTGCTCGAAATTGTTGATCGGGCCCGAGGGCACGCCGGCCTCTTCCAGCTTTTCCAGCCAGTAGGCCACCGGCTTCTTCAGGAACAGGCCGGCGAAGATCGCCATGATCTCCTTGCCGTGCACGACGCGGTCGTTGTTCCTAAGGAAGCGCGGATCGCTTGCCAGCTCCGGCTCACCGAGCACCGCGCAAGTGCGCTGGAACTGGCCGTCATTGCCGACCACCAGCATCAGCTCGCCGTCGGTGCAGCGGAACACGCCGGCTGGCATGCCGCCATTGCCCCAGGTGCCGCGCCGCGGCGGGGTCTTGCCGTTGACGAGATAGATCTGCAGCCAGTGCGACAGTGACGCGATCACGGTGTCGAACAGGCAGACGTCGATGTGCTGGCCCTGCCCGTCATTGGCGTCGCGATGATAGAGCGCCGAGAGGATGCCGATCGAGGTGTTCATGCCGGTCATGTAGTCGACGATGGAGGGGCCGACCTTCATCGGGCCCTCGCCCGGCTCGCCGTCCATATGGCCGGTGACGCTCATCAGGCCGCCCATCGCCTGCAGGATGGCGTCATAGCCGGCGCGCGGCGCGTAGGGTCCGGTCTGGCCGAAGCCGGTCACCGAGCAATAGATGATGCCGGGATTGATCGCCTTGATCGTCTCATAATCGAGGCCGTAGCGCTTGAGGTCGCCGACCTTGTAGTTCTCCATGAAGACGTCGGCGTCCTTGGCGAGCTCGCGGATGATCGCCTGCCCTTCCGGCTTGGCGATGTTCACCGTGACCGACTTCTTGTTGCGGTTGGCGCAGAGATAGAACGAATTGTTGTTGTTGGCCTTGCCTTCGGGGTCGGTCAAATAAGGCGGTCCGAACGCGCGCGCGTCGTCGCCGGTGCCCGGCCGCTCGATCTTGATCACCTCCGCGCCGAGATCGCCCAGCATCTGGGCCGACAGGGGCCCGGCCAGCACGCGGGTGAGGTCAAGGATCTTGATGCCTGAGAGCGGCAGGGCCGACATGTCGATTTCCTCCGGGGAACTGATCTTGGCGCCGATTTGGCTTGGCCGCTCGAAGCGGCTCGCGCTCCTTGCCGATACACCATTTTGGCGCGCTGGAGCACTGCACTGGCGGCATACGGCTATCTCCCGCCGGGGCACGGAGGCCATTGCCATCAGCAACTTTCCGCGCCGCGAATATATTGCCTCGTCGGGTCAGGTCACCGCCGCCGCCACCCGCGGCCGCCGCCGGCCAAGCAGGACCAGGATCAGCACCGTCGCGCAGGAGAACACCAGCGTGAGGCCGAGTGCACCGCGGCTACCGAATTCGGTGAGCAGGCCGACGAGGAGCGGCGGCGAGATCGCGGAGGCCAGGTTGAGCGGCAGCGCGATCATCGACATCGCCTTGGCGAACTCGGCCTGGTCGTAGAACACCAGCGGGATGGTGGCCCGCGCCACCGCCATCGCGCCGCTGCCGGCGCCATAGAGCAGGATGAAGACCGCGACAGCCCAGGTCGCGCCCTCGCTCATCATCAGCAGCAGCATCGCCACGGGCAGCGCCGTGCCCGCGACGAGCCCGGTCGTGATCCCGTCCCAGCGCCCGCCGCCGAGAAGATCCAGCCCGCGCGCGCTGACCTGGATCACGCCCAGCATCGAGCCGAAGAGCAGTGCCTGCGCCGGCGCAAGCCCCTCCGCCCTCAAGAGCTCGATTAGAATGGCGCTGATGCCGAAATTGACGAAGGCGTTCAGCGTGATCGCGGCGACGACGAGGCCGAATGTGCTTCTTGGAATCGCAGGCGGCGGCGACGACTTGACCGGCGCGCCGGCATCATCGCTCGCGATCTTGCGGCGCGGCGCGAGGAACGCGTAGAGCGGGAGGCTGACGAGGAGCATCATCGCGGCATAGACGAGGCACGTCCCGCGCCAGCCGAGGTGGCCGCTCAGGAACGAGGTCGTCGGCCAGAAGATGCTGCTGGACAGGCCCGTCACCAGCATCAGGGCTCCGATGGCGTTCTTGGCCTGCCGCCCGGCGATTTCGTTCAGCATGATATAGGCGCCGGTGGAGAGCGTTGCGCTGCCGGCGATGCCGAGAACGATCCACGCGGCGAAATAGAGCATCGGCTCGCGCGCGAGAGACAGCAGCACGAAGCCCGGCGCGGTAACCACCGTGCCGACCATCATGACGGTCCGTGCGCCATGCCGCGCGAACGACTTGGCGAGCCACGGCGCGCACAGGCCCATCGCGACATAGAGAACGGATGTCCCGGCGAACACCGCCGGCAGGCTCATGCCGAGATCGGCGGCGAGATCGCGCCCGACGATGGCAGGAAGCCCGATCGTGCCCCATCCGACCAGTTGCGTGATGGCGAGCACCAGCAGGACGCCGATCAGCCTGCTGTCAGATTTCAAGAAGCGCATTCCAGACGTTCGCCTGCCCTGCCGGGCGCAGATCGCGCCGACGCGGCCAGTCTTAGCTGGAGACTCAGTTTACGGGCATGTCGGTTCCGAATGGCACCGCAGCGCCAGCCGCAGAGCGGCGTCCGATCAGGGCTCTTTCCGGCGGATTGAACGGCCGCACGAAATCCGCGGGCTCACGGCCGGGATGGCGCCGAGTCAATTCACGCCGTATGGCCGGGATCGACGTGCTTCGGGGTCTTCTTGTCGCGCTGCGGCGTCATCTTGGCCGGATCAGGCGCACCGGGCACACCGCGAGGACCCAGCTGCTCGCGCTGGATGTCGTCTTCGGAGCGGGATGGCTCGACACCGTTGGGCTCGCGGGGCTTGGTCATCGCGGCTTCCTTCTCATGCGTTGTCTTACGCGTTGTCTTGGACGCCGAGCGCGTTGCCCCCAGTCTCGCGGCCGGGCACGCTGACCTGGACTTCGTGTCCCTCACGCAGCGCGAGGGACGCCGCGGCGACTGCGGACTCGAACGCAGCTTCCTTGGTGGCATAGGTGTTCTTGACGTCGCCGTCGTGCAGTACGCCCCATTCGTCCTGCACCGGCACGATGGCATATTGAGCAAGGCCCATGGTCCAACTCCTGGCTTTGAGTTTCAGAATCTTGGCTTTCAGAAACCGTCTGCCAGATAACGCGCCGGCGGGCTCAACGTTGCGTCAGTTGCGGATGCGCGGCGGTGACGCGCCACACCGTGTTGCCGCTGTCGTCTGCAACCAGCAGCGCGCCTGATTTGTCGATGGCGACGCCGACGGGGCGGCCGCGGGCCTGATTGTCGCCGTTGAGGAAGCCCGTCACGACGTCCTGGGCCGGTCCGCTCGGCTTGCCCTCCGCGAACGGCACGAACACCACCTTGTAACCGTTCAGCCCCTGCCTGTTCCAGCTGCCATGCTCGCCGACGAAGGCGCCGCCGCGATAAGCGGCCGGCAGACCGGAGCCGGTGTTGAAGGCCAGTCCGAGCGGGGCGACATGCGAGCTCAGCGCATAGTCCGGCACGATCGCCCTGGCGACGAGATCCGGCCGCTGCGGCTTGACGCGGGGATCGACATGCTGGCCGTAATAGCTGTAGGGCCAGCCGTAGAAGCCGCCGTCCTTCACCGATGTCATGTAATCGGGCACGAGATCTGGACCGAGCTCGTCCCGTTCGTTCACCACCGTCCACAGCGCGCCGGTCTGCGGCTCGAAGCTGAGCCCGTTGGGATTGCGCAGGCCGCTTGCGAACACGCGCCAGCGGCCGTTGGCGCGATCGACCTCAAGGATGGCGGCGCGATTGTGCTCGGCCTCCAGGCCGTTCTCGGTGATGTTGCTGTTGGAGCCGACGCCGGCATAGAGCTTCGAGCCGTCGGGGCTGGCGACCAGGCTCTTGGTCCAGTGATGGTTGATCGGCCCGCCCGGCAGCGGCGTCAACACCGTGCCCGGCGCAGTGATCTTGGTATCGCCTTCCGTGTAGGGATATCTGACGATGGCGTCAGTGTTGGCGACATAGAGATCGTTGCCGACCAACGCGACGCCGAACGGCGAGTTGAGATGATCGAGGAAGACGCTTTGCGTCTCCGGCACGCCGTCGCCATTGCTATCGCGCAGCAGCGTGATGCGGTTACCCGGTCCGGTGTCGTCGCCGCCTGAGGTCGCCCAGGACTCGATATATCCCATGACGATCTCCTTGGGCCGCTTGATCGCGGCTCCCTTCGGCGCCTTGGATTCCACCACCAGCACGTCACCGTTGGGCAGCACGTAGAGGAAGCGCGGATGCTGCAGGCCGGTCGCAAAGACCTTGACCTGCAAACCATCAGCCACCGTCGGCGTCTCGTCCTTCTTCCAGCCGACAACGCGCGCGATGTGCACGGGCGGCAGCAGATATTGCTGGATTTCCGGGAGCTTGGGGTTGGCGCCGATTTGTGCCTTGGGATCGCCGCTGCCGTCGTCGCAAGCGGCAAGAGACAGCAGCGAGGCGCACAGCAACGCGCGGGCAATCTTCGACATCATCGCGCAACTCCCACGCCGTGGCGATAGACCATGGCCCAGCCGAGCCAGCCGGTGACGGGCAGGATCAGTACGGTCATGACGGAGAGAACGAGCCCCGTCGGCCACACCGAGGTCCAGGCGTCGCGGGTGTGGATCAAGGCGTTGACGATGGCGAGGATCAGCGCCAGGGCATTGCCGACCAGATGCGGCCAGGCTGGCGTTTGCGCCCGCACCAGGCGATTGCCGAGGAAGTCGATCAGGCCCGCGATCGCCGCCAGCACGCCGAAGACGACGCCGACGAGCAGAAGCCAGGCGGAAAAATCCGCCCACATGATCTCGGCGCTGGCGATATAGGCGATATCGGTCAGCAGCGCCCCGACGAAGCACGCGATCGGAATCGGCACCAGCATCGGATGGATCGGATGACCCGCGATCTCAGCGGTGGTAGGAACGCGTGCGTCGTGTTGCACGGTTGGCCTCGTGTGACTTTCGCCCAGCCCGACCGGCCAACTCGTGCGCGGTGTGATGGTTCCAAGAAGCTCCGCGTTACCCGTTCTGACGCGCAGATTGCACTCATCACAGCGGCGACTTCAGCGGTCTCGGTGACCGCGACCGCCGAAGAGGCGCGTCAAGCCCAGCCTTTCGCGAACCTCGTCATCCTCGATCGCTTGATCCAGGGGCGCATCCTTGCCGGCCTCGAAATCTTCCGCGATCGTCTCGAGCGCCCGAAACGCATCCCCGGCGCTCGATGCCGTCTCGATGTGCGCAATCGACTGACCGTTGACCATGAGATCGGCCTCGCCCCAAGGCATGGTCTCGATCTCCAGGCGGTCGCCGCCGGCCTTTGCGATGAAGTGCTGGACCGTGGATTTGGAGGTCGGCAAGGAGAGATCCGGCGTCCAGTCGATCGGCTTGTCGCTCATGTCGTACTCTTCCCGAAGTTGCGAGCAATGGATAGACGATCGGGCGCGCGGGACATTGACCTGGATCAGGCCCGGCGCGGCCGGGCCCGTCCCTGCTGGCACTGTTAACGTGCTCGATGCATTGCGTTCGGGAGACCGAATGAACTTGATCTTGTCGGTGGGTGATTTCGTCAACGCCAGCGTGACGCACAGCGGCTCACGGGCAGCGAGCTGTCCGCCGCCGTTCAGCCGGGCAAGACACAGGCGCGGCCGGCACTGAGGATTGGAGCGGGTGAAGGGAATCGAACCCTCGTATTCAGCTTGGAAGACTTCTCCCAGCACCATCAGCAAACTTCACTAAACGCAATTTATGTAGCAATTTTAGCATGTTAGATCACAAACCCATTTCACCCCACTTCACAGAAAAACAGCCCGGTTATCGGAATTTTGCGCCCTATTTGCGCCCTAAAATATGGGCCCCGGCGGCATCTGCAGGATCATTTCTCGGGAAGTGTCAACCTACACGTAGCTCGGGTTGACGATTGAGGTGGCATGCTGGTTCCTGCAATCTCAAAGAACGGCGCGTTTCAACTGAGGCAGGTATGGTCGAACTGACGCATGAGATTTGGGTGCAGGTCGACGACTCAGGCCAGCAGTTGCCGAGCTGTTGCCTTGCCGGCCCCCATGGGGACGATTTTCGTAAACTCTTGGGACCAGGCGCCCGTCTAATCCACACGTTCAAGGCTGGAAGCCACTACGAAGCAATGACAATCTATTATCGGTTCTTGAGGCAAGGACCGTACACCACCGAGCATCCGTGGGACATGCAGCCCTATCCGCGGCATTGGGTTGAAAGAGGTCGTTATGCCGCGAAGATCATCCTGCACTCCCCACTCGGAAATCCTGGCCAACTGGAGTCCTTCGTTGAGGCATGCCTGGCTGACGGAGTCCGCTTGATTGCAGTCGTCGGCGACGACGCGGAAAACGTGGAAGAGCTTATCGATGAGATTGTTGTGGGAGATGGATCGGATGAGCGCCGGTTCATCGCCACGACATCGCATCGTAACGAGTCACTCGAAGAAGTCTTGAATTTCGCGTCCCTTTACGACGCAGGACACCGCGCACAAGTTGAACAGGTGCGTTTCTAACGCACTCGATCTTTTGGCGGCGTGGATTGGCAGCAAAATTCGGCGAAGTGACGCGCAAGTTCTGCCGTGACGAATGAAAGAACACTCAGCGCGGTGCAGATGATTTTTCAGGCTGATGCCTAGAGCACGCAGAGTCTGAAATACTCGGTGCATCAAGAGCATGGAGAAATGTGCGCCCAATTTGCGCCCTAAGAATCGTCAAATCAGAAATTGGGTTGTTGGCGTGATTCAGCGAACCGTCTAACGAATTGATTCTGCAGGGGGGAAATAGAGAAGAGTTGGAGCGGGTGAAGGGAATCGAACCCTCGTATTCAGCTTGGAAGGCTGCTGCTCTACCATTGAGCTACACCCGCGTTACGGGCTCCCTAACACGGCCGGGCGGCGGTCTCAACTGCCAGGACGCCGCTTTGCGGCGTCGTCCCCGGCCTTGCCGACCGCGCCGGTTCCTCCGGACCCGCCGCCCCTTAACAGTGGCGGCAATGCCGCCTATATTGAGGTCTTCCGAAACCAACGAAAGGAGGTGATCCAGTGTCTTTTACCAAGCGCTGTCACCTCGCTGGGATCGCCCGCTGAGCTTTGAATAAGGGCTTGGCATCGGGGCGCTCTCAGCTCTGGACCAGCGAGCACGAAATCGGGCGCGACGGGGCCTTCCCGCCGCGCCTTTTCGTCGGTCGCGCGACTCAGGCCGGCGGCTCGCCGGCAAGCACCTCGCGAATCTTCTGCGACAGCTCCGACTTCCGGTAGGGTTTTCCGAGCAGGGCCACACCGGGATCCAGATGCCCTTCATGAACGATGGCGTCATCGCTATAGCCCGAGGTGTAAAGCACCTTCACGCCGGGCCGGCGGAGGCGCACGGCCTCCGCCAACTCCCGCCCGTTCATGCCGCCGGGCATGATGATGTCCGTGAACAGGAGGTCGAATTTGGCGCCCTGGTCGACCAGCGCCAATGCCGATGCGCCGTCGCCGGCCACAAGTGTGCGATAGCCGAGGCTGCCGAGCTGGGCGATGACATAGCCCTGCACCAGCGGATCATCCTCGACCACGAGGATCACCTCGTGCCCGCGTGCCGTGGCGAGCGCCTGAACCGGCGCCGTCCTGGCCGGCGCCTCGCCCATCGACCGCGGCAGGAACAGGCGGATCACCGTGCCACGCCCCTCCTCGCTCTCGATGGCGACGGTGCCGCCGGACTGCTTGGCAAAGCCGTAGACCATGCTGAGCCCGAGCCCGGTGCCGCGACCGACGCCCTTGGTGGTGAAGAACGGCTCGAACACGCGCTCGCGGATGTCGGGTGGAATGCCGTGACCGGTGTCGCTGACCGCAACCATCACGAAGGCGCCGCGCACGGCGCCATCGCCGCTCGTGCCGTCGAGCTCCCGGTTTGCAGTTTCGAGGACGAGCCTGCCGCCGCCCGGCATCGCGTCACGCGCATTGACGGCGAGGTTGACGATCGCGGAGGAGAGCTGCGACGGATCTGCCATTGCGGACCAGGCGTCGTCGGCGAGCCGGGTCTCGATCGCGATGTGCTCGCCGAGGGTCGGCTTGAGCAGCTTCGCGGTCTCGATCACGAGGGCGTTGACGTCGATCTCGCGCGGCTCCAGCGGCTGGCGACGCGCGAAGGTCAGGAGCTGCGAGGTAATCTCCGCGCCACGGGCAGCCGCATCGTCGATCAGTTGCGCGATCGCGGCGAGCTCGGGCTTGTCCGCAAGCCCGTCCCGGATGATCTCGATGGTGCCGGTGATGACCGTGAGCACATTGTTGAAATCGTGCGCGACGCCACCCGTGAGCTGGCCGATCGCGTCCATCTTCTGGGATTGACGTAAGCGCTCCTCGGTTTCGTGCTGCGCGGTGAGGTCAGTCGCGGAGCCGCGGTAGCCCAGGAAGCGTCCGTCGGCGTCGAAAACCGGCTGGCCGTTGACGCTGAAATGATGCATCCGCCCGCGCGCATCGCGCCCGCGATATTCGAATTTGCGGAACGGCTCGTGGCGGTCGAGCGTCGCCAGATGCGCGCGCCATTTCTCCGACTCAGTCTCGCGGTCAAGCGCAGTATCGATACGACGCGTGCCGATCCGCACGTGGGGATCCATACCGAAGGCAATCACCCGGTCAGAGAGGTAGGTAAACTTATGATCCGGCCCGGTCTCCCAGAACCAGTCGGACGCGGTCTCGGCATAGTCGCGGAAACGCTGTTCGCTCGCCCGCGCGTCCGCTTCGGCGCGCCGCCGGATGGTCAGGTCACGCTCGAGATTGGCATTGGCTTCGCGCAGCTCGCCATAGGCTCGCTCGAGGGTTGCGCACATAGCGTTGAAGGCGTCGATCACCTTGTCCAACTCGTCGGCGTCGTAAGGCGGCCGGCGCTCCAGGCGCAAAGGCGGTGGCGGCCGCGCCAGATTGTACTTGCTGACGAACTCGGCGATGGCGACCAGATGTCGCGTCACCAGCAGATGGACCATGTAGATGATGAACAAGGAGACGAGAAACGTCTTCGCGGCCTGGCTCGCCAGAATGACCACGGCCCGGTTCAGCAGATGCTGATAGACGTCGGTCAGCGTGGCCTCGACGTGGAGCACGCCGATCCCGCGTGCGCTCCCCTGCACGCCGTAGGTCAAGGGATAGTCGCGCATCACGACCGAGCGGGTGCCGGGCTCGCCGACTGCAAGACGGATCGGATTGGGACGATCGGCAATCTCGCGCACCTCGGCGGCGCGGATGTCGGGCAGCCGCAGGATGCCGTCGAGCTGGAGCTTGAGCTGGTTCTGGTCGAGATTCCACAGGCTCTCGCCGAGGCTGCCGGTCGTGCTGCGGCCGATCTCGTCGAGTCGCGTCTCGATCAGACCGACCTCGCGATCGTAGTCGAGATAGAGCTGGAGCGCGGTCAGCGTCAGCGTAACGACCGAAGAGAACAGCAGCACGGCCGCGAGCAGCCGCGGTCCGACGCCGCTGCGCGACCAGTTGAAGAGCCGCGACGGCAGCGATGCGATCATCGAAGGCGCAAGCGGGGCGCCGATGCCAGTCAGACCCGGCTTCGCAGCCGCCGGCGCGATGGCGCGGCTGCGCTTGGCGTCCTCGTCACCTGCG
Source organism: Bradyrhizobium guangxiense (assembly GCF_004114915.1). Taxonomy (NCBI): domain Bacteria; kingdom Pseudomonadati; phylum Pseudomonadota; class Alphaproteobacteria; order Hyphomicrobiales; family Nitrobacteraceae; genus Bradyrhizobium; species Bradyrhizobium guangxiense. The sequence continues at coordinate 4,035,172 of NZ_CP022219.1, forward strand.
TTGGCCATGCACCACGTCCCCGAAATGGCGGCTCTCTGCTCCGGTCCACCGGTTGCAGTTTCGAGCAGTCCAAGGTTGAGACGCCTGCCTCGTCACCCGATGCGCGCAATCACCCTGTCGGCCCGGGAAGCGGCTCGAGGTCGGCGGGTCATGTCTTGCGCGCAACGGCAGGATTTCTGCGCAAGCTAGCACTGCGCGTGTTAGAATGACATCGGTGAAAGTCCGGAATGGCTCGCATGGCGGGCGGTAACGGTTGCCGGCGCGCAAGTGCCAACTTGCGGTAGATCGCGCGGGCGTCCGAATCCAGTGGTAGCAATGCGCGGCCGAAGGAGGCGCCTGATGTGGCGGCTAGTCGTCGCCTGCCTGTCGTTGCTCGCAGCCGGTCCGTTGCAGGCACAGGACGTGATCCGGCTGGCGCGCATCGCCGACATCCCCGATCAATATGTCGGCGGCGAGATGCTGCGAGCCGTCTATGCCAAGCTGAACATCAGGCTGGAATTCGAGGACGTCCCTGGCAAGCGCGCGCTCGCGCTGTCGAGCGCCGGCGAGGTCGACGGCGAGATCCAGCGGATCGGCGCGCTCTCGCGCGATTACCCGACACTGATCCAGATCACGCCGGCGATCAACTACATCGAGCCCACGGTGTTCGCGACCAAGCTCCGGTTCGACGTCGCCGGCTGGGACTCGATCAAGGATTACAGCATCGGCATCGTCCGCGGCGTCGGCTCCTCGGAAGCAGGCACGCGCGGCATGGCCCGCGTGACCGCGACCAGCAGCCTCGACAACATGGTCAGGATGCTCGACGCCGACCGTTTCGACGTGATGGTGACCGACCTCTTCAGCGGTCTTGCCGCGGTGAGGAAGCTCAATCTGCAGGCCAGGATCTACCCGCTTTCGCCGCCGCTCGAGCGGATCCACATCTACCACTACCTGCATGAACGCCACCGCGATCTGGCGCCGAAGGTGGGAAAGGCGATCGCCCAGATGGAGGCGAGCGGCGAACTGGCGGCGCTGCGCGAGGTGCTGGTCAAGCAAGTCCTGAGCGCGCCGTGAGAGCCACGCGTCAGCTCGCGCGAAGCCGCTCGCGCAAGGCTACGGCGGCGATCAAGATGCCGACACACCAGGCCATGACTGCGCGGTGCGGCTCCCCACCGAGGAGCACGGTGAAAATGCTCGCGAGCAGGCACGGCGCGATGGCCTTGCTGTTGCGGCTCACGAGCGAGACGAGAAACGGCATCGCCGCGATCGATATCTGCAGGACGTCCATGGTGGAAAGACGGTCGCGTCAGAGGATTCAGAAGCCGAGAATGTTGAGCACGCGCGGGCGCTTGCCGCGCCGGCTCTCCACGATCCGCTCGCCGACGTTCTCGGCCGAGCTGCCGTAATAGCGATGATGGCCGGCCTGATCGTGCAGGTCGGCCGGCTCCGACCGTCCCGCCCGACGCGCGTCGCAGATGATCTTGATGGTGTGACCCGACATAGCCGCCTCCAGCAAAAGCCTTGTTGTTTGTGGTCATCAGTCGCAATCGCTTCCGGCGGCGTTCACGCAGCCAGGCCGCAATCGCGTTTCAGGACGGTTTCGTGGCGGCACGACCACGCAATATTTTATGCGTGGGGATTGTCGGCACGGCCGCCCGTGCTACGTCCTTGGGGTCTGTGCGAAAAAAAACGACGAGGTGACGATGCTGTACGCCATCCTGGCCTATCACGTGGAAGAGGAGCTCCTGTCCTGGACGCCGGAGCAGGATGCCGCGGTCGTAGCCAAGGTCATCGAGGTTCAGGCGCCCTTGCGGGCAAGCGGACAGTTTGGGCCGGCTGCCCGTCTGGATGAGACCCGAAAGGCCCGCACCTTGCGTGGCCCGGGCGCGGGCATGGTGCTGGACGGGCCGTTTGCCGAGACCAAGGAGCAGCTTCTGGGCTTCCACCTGATGGAATGCGCCAGCGAGGACGAGGCGATCGCGGCGGCGCGGAAGCTGCGTGCGGTCAATCCGACGGCGGTCTACGAAATCCGCCCGGTCAAGCTTTACGTGCCAGCCGATGGGTTCGGCGCGACAGCGGGGTGAGCTAGGCGTCCGGCGCGGTCCGTGCAGTGTAGAAGCGCTGGATCACGATTCCGCCGAACGCGACGAACCACAAGAAGGGCGCGACGCGCGGGGCGAACGCCGCAACGATCGTGCCCGGGATGAACACCAGCAGCGGAAACAGCGCGGCCATGATCTCATGGCGCCAACCGCCCAGGATCGTCCACCACAGCCAGGCATTGAGGCCGGCGATCGCCGACAGGTGCAGGCCGTAGAGCACCGCGACCGCGCTGCTCGTGGCGTAATTGGTGTAGAGGCCGTTGGTCACCGGCAGCAGCACGATCGAGAGCAGGAAGAACAGATTGAGGATCACCGCGCCGCGGCTGCCGACAGGCGGGCGCGCCAGCCGCCGGTGATGGCTGATCCAGAATACGCCGGCGATGATGAAGCTGAGCGCGAAGCCGGCGAGCCTGCCGGAATAGACATGGGCGAGGTCGCTCCAGTCCGGCGCGCTGGTGAAGACCGCCGCCTTGGGCAGGTCGTAGGCGAGAAGCGTCATGGCGACGCCGAAAATCGTGTTGCTGAGCGATTCCAGCCGCCGCATCTCGAACTGGTCGGGCTTGAGCTCGGTCATGCCGGGTGCACTTTTCGGGCTGGAACCTTCGGACCCTCTTTCCCCTAGGTCTTAACACCGGTTCCGTCCAGCCGCATTGCGATTCGCGCCGGGATCGCCGACTCTCACCCTTTCACCGGGGCGATTCGTGGCGACATATCTGGACACGCTCAATGCGGAGCAGCGCCGCGCCGTCGAGCATGGCGTGGCCGATGGCGCAACCGTGGGCGCCCCCCTGCTCGTCATTGCCGGCGCCGGGTCCGGCAAGACCAACACGCTGGCCCATCGCGTCGCGCATCTGATCGTCGCCGGTGCGGATCCGCGCCGCATCCTGCTGATGACGTTTTCGCGCCGCGCCGCGGCCGAGATGGCCGGCCGGGTCGAGCGGATCGCCCGCAAGGTGCTGGGGGAGAACAACGCCGCGATCATGCGCGACGCGCTCACCTGGGCCGGCACCTTCCACGGCATCGGCGCGCGGCTGCTGCGCGAATATGCCGAGCGGATCGGCGTCGATCCCGCCTTCACCATTCACGACCGCGAGGATTCCGCCGACCTGATGAACCTGGTCCGGCACGAGCGCGGACTGTCGAAGACCGAAAGCCGCTTTCCCGCCAAGGGCACCTGCCTGTCGATCTACTCGCGCTGCGTCAATGCCGAGATGGAGATCGAGAAGGTGCTCGGCCAACATTATCCCTGGTGTGCGGGATGGGCCGCCGAGCTGAAGGGCCTGTTCGCCGCTTACGTCGAGGCCAAGCAGGCCCAGCATGTGCTCGATTACGACGATTTGCTGCTGTACTGGTCGCAGATGATGAGCGACGCGCTGATCGCCGATGAGATCGGCAGCCGCTTCGATCACGTGCTGGTCGACGAATACCAGGACACCAACCGCCTGCAATCCTCGATCCTGCTGGCGCTGAAGCCGGACGGACGCGGGCTCACCGTGGTCGGCGACGACGCGCAGTCGATCTATTCGTTCCGCGCCGCCACCGTGCGCAACATCCTGGAGTTTCCGCAGAGCTTCTCGCCCCGCGCGGACATGATCACGCTCGACCGCAACTACCGCTCGACGCAAGCGGTGCTGGCAGCGGCCAACGGCGTCATTGGCCTCGCACGCGAGCGCTTCACCAAGAACCTGTGGACCGACCGCAGCTCGGGGCGGAAGCCGCAGCTCGTCACGGTGCACGACGAAGCCGATCAGGCGCGCTACATCGTCGAGGAAGTGCTGGCCAACCGCGAGCAAGGCGCGCTGCTCAAGCACCAGGCGGTGCTGTTCCGCACCTCCTCGCATTCCGGCCCGCTCGAGATCGAGCTGACCCGCCGTAACATCCCCTTCGTCAAGTTCGGCGGACTGAAATTCCTCGATGCCGCCCACGTCAAGGACATGCTGGCGCTGCTGCGCTTTGCCGAAAATCCGCGCGACCGGGTGGCCGGTTTCCGCATCCTGCATCTGTTGCCGGGCATTGGGCCTGCAACCGCGCAGCGCGTGCTCGACCAGATGGCAGAAAGCACCGATCCGCTTCATACGCTCGGCCAGCTTCCGGTGCCGGCGCGCACCGGCGCGGACTGGACCGACTTCGTCCGCACGGTCGGAAATCTGCGTTATTCGGAATGGCCTGTTGATCTCGAGCGCGTGCGGCTCTGGTACGAGCCGCATCTCGACCGCATCCACGAGGATTCCGAGACGCGCCGGGCCGATCTGATGCAGCTCGAGCAGATCGCGAGCGGCTATTCGTCGCGCGAAAAATTCCTGACCGAGCTCACGCTCGATCCTCCGGACGCGACCAGTGACAAATCAGGCCCGCCCTTGCGCGACGAGGACTATCTGATCCTCTCCACCATCCACTCCGCCAAGGGCCAGGAGTGGAAATCGGTGTTCGTGCTCAACGTCGTCGACGGATGCATGCCGTCCGACCTCGGCGCCGGCACCAGCGCCGAGCTCGAGGAGGAGCGCCGGCTGCTCTATGTCGCGATGACGCGCGCCAAGGACGATCTCCACCTCGTCGTTCCCCAGCGCTTCTTCACCCACGGCCAGGCCGCCAAGGGCGACCGCCACGTCTACGCCTCGCGCACCCGCTTCATTCCGGAGCAGCTGGTCTATCTGTTCGAGCGTACCGCCTGGCCGAAGTCCTCGGCGGGGGCGGCGCGATCCGCCGCGCAGGGGCCGAAGATCGACATCGGGGCCAAGATGCGCGGGATGTGGCGGTAGTTACGCGTCCAACCTGTCGAACTGAACCTTGCCCGCCTTCATCACCAGCGGGATATGCTCGCCCTGGCCGAGCAGGCAGGCGACATCGCGCAGCGGATTGCCGTCGACCACCAGCAGGTCCGCGAGTGCCTCTGGCGCGATCCGGCCGAGCTTGCCTTCCATGCCGAGCACCTCGGCGCCGATCACCGTGGCACTGGCGATCACGGCGCGCGAGCCGAGGATTTCGGCGCGGATGCGGAATTCGTCGCTCTGCAGGCGCTGCGACGGCCCGAGCAGATCGCTGCCAAAACCCATCTTCACGCCGGCGTCGCGATAGATCGCGAGCGAGCGCAGGCCGGCGTCGCGGACATCGGCGATCTTGGCGACGCTCTCCGGCGGCAGGCCGTATTGGGCGCCCTCGCTAGCCAGCGCCTCGTAGGTGACGAGCGTCGGCACCACATAGGCGCCCTGCTCGGCCATCAGCCGCGCGGTCGGCGCATCGACCAGATTGCCGTGCTCGATGGTGCGCACGCCGCAGCGAACCGCACGCTCGATAGCAGCTGCGGTGTAGGCATGGGCGAGCACATAGGTCTGGCGCCCGCGCGCCTCCTCGACGATGGCGCGGATCTCGTCCTCGGAATAGCCGAACGCGCCGACCGGGTCGGTCGGCGAGGCAACGCCGCCGGACGCCATGATCTTGATCTGGTCGGCGCCCATCTGCAGCTCCTCTCGCGCGGCCTTGCGCACGCCGTCGACACCGTCGGCGACGCGCGCAAGCGCGCCGACACGCACGCAGCACGGACACGGCGCATCGCTCGCGAGAAAGTCCGAGCGCGCCCGCATGTCGCCGTGCCCGCCGGTCTGGCTCAGCGCACGGCCGGAAACGAACAGCCTCGGACCGTCGGTGAGGCCGGTCTCGATGGCCTGCTTCAGCGCATGGCCGGCGCCGCCCGCATCGCGAACGGTGGTGAAGCCGCGCCGCAGCATGCCGCGCAACAGCAGCGTCGAGCGCAGCGTCACCAGCACGTTCGGCATGTGCACCTGCTGCGCCAGATTGAGCTCGACCGCGATCGCATGTACATGCAGGTCGATCAGGCCGGGCATCAGCGTCTTGCCCTTGAGGTCGATGGTGCGATCGGCGGCGACCTGGAGCGGCCGGTCCGAGACCTCCTTGATGACGTTGTCCTCGACCAGCACGTGATGGCCTTCCAGCAGATCCGGCTGAAGCGGATCGAGCAGCGCGGCATTCTTGAAGAGGGTGCTGGGCATGGTCGTTATTCCCGGGGTCAGGACGGAGTGAGCAGCGCGGGCAATGCGAGCTGAGCGAACGGAAGGCAGGCGGCGACATCGTCCTCGCCGTACCAGCCCGCCTCGTGGAGCAGGTTGAGCGAGCCGAGCGTGCGCCCGCGCCAGCGCACGGGCATGTTGAGCACGCTCTCGCAGCCGAGTGAAGCGATCAGCTCGTGATCGGGAAACACGTTGCGCAGATCCTCGATCGTGTAACCGACATAGGCTTCGCCGCGATCGAGCACGGCCTCGGTCCACGGGCCAGTGGTCAGGCGCTTGCGCCCGCCCGTCGGGTAAGGTCCGGGACGGTTGGAATAGATCCGCGCGGCTTCCCCGCTGCCGTCATCATAGGTCAGGATCGTGAACAGCTTGTGCCCGATCGCCGATTTCAGAGCCTGATCCAGCGCCGCGAACAGCGCCTCCGGCTGATCCACCCTGCCCTGCGCCGCCGCCACGGCGCCGAGTAGCGGATCGGCCCGGCGTGTCGCCTCCCTCATGCGACTTCGCCCGCGGCGATGTCTTCCAGCGAACGGCCGCGGGTCGGCACGCCCATCACCACGACGGTCAGTGCGCCGATCAGCAGGACGCTGGTGGTGATGCCGAACACGCCGGCAAAGCCGAAATTGGGATAGAGATAGCCGACCAGGATCGGCGAGACGATGGCGCCAATGCGGCCGATCGCCGAGGCAAGCCCGGCGCCGGTCGTCCGCACCGGCGTCGGGAACACCTCCGCCGTATAGGCGTAGACGCCGGCATAGGTGCCGTTCATGAAGAACGACAGCAAGATCCCGGCGACCATGATGTGCTGGTCGCTCTGCGCGAAGGCGAGCCCGAGCGCGCTGACGCCGCCGAGCACCATGTAGCACGCGATCGTCGCCTGCCGGCCGATGCGCTCGTTGAACCAGGCTGCGCTGAAATAGCCCGGAATCTGCGCGCAATAGATCGCGATCGAATAGGCAAAGCTCTTGGTGATGCTCATGCCGTTCTGGACCAGGAGGCCGGGGATCCAGACGAAGAAGGAATAATAGCTGAAGGTGATCGCGAGCCACATGATCCAGGTCATGATGGTGATGCGCGCCTGCCGCCCCGCGAGCAGTGCGGCAAAATTGGCAAGCAGTGTTCCCCCTGCGACGGGCGGGCTGACGACATCGACGACCGGCTGCGGCAGTAGCAGCCCCTGGCGCGCGAAGCCGGCTTCGATCCTGTCCAGCACCGCCTCGGCTTCCTTCGCCCTGCCCTGGCTTTCGAGCCAGCGCGGCGATTCCGGCAGCGCCCTGCGCCACCACAACAGCATGACGACCGGCACCGCGGTGATGACGAGCACGATGCGCCAGCCATTGTCATAGGCGGGCACGATGAAATAGCCGAGCAAGGCCGCAGCGACGAAGCCAAAGGAGAAGAAGCCGGCCAGCGCGCCGGTGAAGCTGCCGCGGAAGCGCCGTGCGACGAACTCGGCGAGATAAGGCGCGATGATCGCGCTCTCCGCACCGGTGCCCATGCCGGCGACAACGCGGGCGGCGAAGAAGGACGGCCAGCTGTCCACCGCCGCGCTGACGATCGATGCCGCACAATAGAGCGCCAGCGCCGACATCATCACCGCACGACGGCCGATCAGATCGCCGAGCGTGCCCGCCAGCAGCGCGCCGAACAGGAAGCCGATATAGGTGCTGCTGCCGAGCACGCCGATCTGCACGCTCGTCAGATTCCACGCCGTGCGCAGCACCGGCAGGATGAAGGCCAGCACCGCCGCGTCCATCGCGTCGAACATGTAGCCGAGCCCGCCCATCAGCAGCAGATGCGTGTGGAAGCGGGCGTACGGAAGGCGCTCGATGCGCGCCGATATCATCGACATGAAAGTCCCCTTCGATTTTCACGGCCCGGCGCGCCGCTCGGGAGGGAACCATAGACAAAGTGACATTATCGTCATAATTTATAATCATGATCTGATATATCACTGTGGTGAATGCTTGTGTCGTTCCGCGCGCTCGACCTCAACCTCCTGAAAGTCTTCGAGGCGCTGATGACCGAGGGCAGCGTCACGCGCGCCGCGAATGCGCTGCGGATGACCCAGCCCGCGGTCAGCAACGCGCTCGCGCGGCTGCGCGACGCGCTCGGCGATCCCCTGTTCGTGCGCGCCGGCACCGGCATCCGCCCGACCCAGCGCGCCGTGGTGCTGTGGGAGCCGATCGGCGAGGCGCTGGAAAGCGTCCGCGGTGCGCTCGACGAGCAGGTGTTCGATCCCGCACGCGCGCAGACCGAGTTCAGCCTGTCGATGTCGGACTACGTCTCCTCGCTCGTCATGCCGAACCTGCTCAGCCATTTCGGCAAGATTGCGCCGAAGTCGCGCGTCCACACCGTGCCCAATACCGTCGTCGAGATCGCCGACCAGCTCGAGGACAACAGGGTGGACTGCGTGCTCAGCGTCTATGTCAACGAGGCGCAGCAGCCGGCCGCCATTCGCTCGCGCTCGCTGTGGACGGTCGACTACGCCTGCTTCATGCGGCGCGGCCATCCGCTCGCCGCCCAGAAACGGCTGAGCACGCGGACCTTCCTCAGCGCAGGCCATGTCGACGTCAGCCTCGCCGGAAAGACGATGCCGTCCTACGACTTGTTCCTCGCCTCGCGCGGGCTGTCGCGCAACCTGGTCGCGACCGTCAATCATTATAGCGCGGCCTACGAGGTCGTGCGCCAATCCGACCTGATCGCCGTGCTGCCGAGCGATTTGCGCTCGCAATCAAGGCATGCGCCGCTCCTGCACGCCATGCCGCTTCCGCTTCGTGCGCCGCCGCGCATCGTCAGCCTGTTCTGGCACCAGCGCAACGACACGGTGCCGGCGCAGCGCTGGCTGCGCGAGACGCTCGTCGCGATGTTCGCGGAGTCCGACTGAACACGCGGGGCGCCGAGCCCGACACGATCCCCTTCCCTCAATAGACAGGCGCAAGTTGCGCCCACAGAGGCCGCAGGTGCCGACGATACCAGCGAGCTGGATTGGCTCTGCCATTCCGGCCACTCTTGGAAGACAGCGAAACAGGTGGCGGGTTCGGACACTTCGGCAAAAGCCATTGACCAACCCAACGGCTAAGGCAAGATAACCGAACCCACAATTGTGTGCACACGCATAACCCTCTCATCGAACACCCGCTAAGGGTCCAACGGCAAGGGGAGATCATGGGCTTTATCAATATCGGCTACAGCGCTTTGCTGGCTAAACATCCGAGCATGACCGACGATTTCAAGACAATGATCAACGGCCCCATAAAGAAGTTTCACGACGAACCAGGGCACAAGAATACGTGCGCTTCGAAAATCAGTTGGGCATTCAACCATGTCGATGGTCACTATATCAATTGCGATGGCGACTATGGAAAAGGTGGCGTGCTCGTCAAAAAAGTTCGGGTTCTTATGGACGACGACGGTTGGGAGTATATTTTTTCAACGCTCGATCTTCGGCAGTACCTCAATAACAGGTACGGCTCCGGACAGATGTTTTCGAACACGTCTAAAATAGGGAGCCGGAACGGGGTGATCATATTTGAACCGACAGACACCAGTACCATCGGCCATACTGACATCTGGGTAAATGGACAGATACACGATGCTGACATGTACTATGGCAGTTGGTATTCGGCAGTGACAAACGACAGGGTCTTTTTTTGGGACCTCAATTCGTAATGGCGACTGAAAAGCCGCCGATGCAAGCCGGCTCCCGGCTCATCAGCATTTGACATGGGCCGCCTGACCGCATGGGATTAAGTTCGGCATTTTTCCAGATTGGAGATTTCAGCCTAACTGGAGTTGGGCAACGGGTATGATGCAGTCACAATCTCTAGAGGCGGCCGCTTCTTGGCGAATGGCCCGGCCGGCGGCTGGCTTCAATATTTCTTGGAGGCGACGGCCTGCTGCTGATCGGAAAAGGCAACCTACGTCGAGAGCTCCTACCGAGTGATTTTGACCTGGAGCAACGTCCACCAGCATGTGCTTTTTGAGTCGCGCGAAAATCAGACGTCAGGTCGACGCAATAGCTTGACAGTCTTCGCTAGCTTCGCGTGACGACGATCTTGGCTGGCTTGCCTCGCCGTAGCTCGCGAAGCGAGCGAAGGCTGGGGGGGGAGGCAGGACTCGAACCTGCGAAGCCATGAGGCGGCTGATTTACAGTCAGCTCCCTTTGCCACTCGGGACACTCCCCCGCTCGACGGCAGCACAATCGGGCCGGACCTTGCCGGCGGACCGAAGACGGCCATGGAACGTGAAGGCCGCGACAGCCCGGATGGGGGCGCGACCGGGCGCGTTTATGGGCGAAGCGGTGGGGCAAAGTCAACCGAGGCGAACAGCTAAAATCACCCTAGCGGGCACTCAAATTGCCATATTCGGGGACCCGTGACACAAGCGAGCCCATGAAGGATCGAAAATTCACCCCAAGGGGTCCTCGCGGCGGGGCTAAGCCCTTCAACAGGCCCGGAAAATCGGCCGGCCGGCCGGCCTGGCGCGACCGCGATTCGCACCCCGACGGACCCGTCATCCTCTATGGCTGGCACACCGTCACCATGGCGCTGGCCAATCCCGCGCGCCGGATCCGCAAGCTGACGCTGACCGAGAATGCGGCCCGGCGGCTTGCGGAAGAGAACATCGAAACCCGCCTCACGCCTGAGATCGTTCGGCCTCAGGAGATCGACCGCCTGCTGTCGCCCGACGCGGTGCATCAGGGGCTGCTCGCCGAGGCCGATCCCCTGCCCTCGCCCGATATCGAGACCCTGAAGCAGGAGGGCATGGTGCTGGTGCTCGACCAGATCACGGACCCCCACAATGTCGGCGCCATCCTGCGCTCGGCTGCCGCGTTCGCGGTGAAGGCGATCGTCACCACCGCGCGCCACAGTCCGGAAGCGACCGGCGTGCTGGCCAAGGCCGCCTCCGGTGCGCTCGAGCTGGTGCCTGTTGTCACCGTGCAGAACCTCGCCCGCGCGCTCACTGCGCTGAACGAACGCGGGTTCCAGACCGTTGGGCTCGACAGCGAGGGCAGCGAGGATCTGTCGGAGGTCGCGTTGCGCGAGCCGCTGGCACTCGTGCTCGGCGCCGAAGGAAAAGGTCTGCGGCAATTGACTCGCGAGACCTGCAGCGTCGTGGCGCGGCTCGACATGCCCGGCGAGATCAAGAGCCTCAACGTGTCGAATGCCGCCGTGCTCTCGCTCTATGTCGGCGCCAGCCGGCTGGGGCTGATGAAGCGGTAGAGCACGATCCGGAGAAGTGCGAAGCGGTTTTCCGCGCTTTAGACAAGACAAAGCGCCCGTCCGCATCATGCGAACGAGCGCTTTGCAGCTTTCAGCCGGTCAGGGATCAGTAGTAGCGGCGCAGCGCGCGATGGCCGCCGTAATAGGGCGCGTGGCGGTGGGCGTAGCCGTAACGCGGACCGTAGCCATAATGCGTGCGCGGCAGGTAGCCGTAGCGCGGGCCGTAGCCGTAGCGGTACGGACGGTAATACGGGCGGTGATAGGGAGCGACAGTGGCGCGATAGCCATAGCCGTAATTGGCGGGCGCGACGACCGCGTCTTCACGGTAGGTCGGATAAGGCGCGAAGGCGCCCGGGCCGGTATAGGTCGGGCCCTGGTTGACATAGTAATACTGCGTGGTCGGCTCGGCGAGACGCTCATAGGCACCATAGCCATAGCCGTAACCATAACCGCCGCAGCCGGTGTTGCAGCCGGAATAGACCGGCGCAACCGGCGCGCAGGTGGTGAAGCCGCAGGCCGCAGCGGGCCCGGTGGCGGCGAACATCACGGCAGCCGCCGCGACCAGACCCGAAATCATTTGACGCATTACTCTCTCCTGTTGATTTCTGTTTGTTGGATTTTGACGTTTCTCAACCCGGCGGCCTGCCGGGCTCTTGGACATGGGGCCGAGGCCGCGGACGCTCGTTGATCTCGGGCGCAAGGATCACCGCCGGCGGATTGACGGGGACGTCCATCTGCGGCGGCAGCGGCGCCGATTGCGCGCCCCAGCTCTGGTAATAGCTCTCGGCGGGCTTGGGCAGTTTGCGGTTCGCGGGCGGCTCGACCTCGAGCCGGCCATAGCCGGGCCGCAGTCCCAGCGTCGGATAATAATGGCCGACATTGTCGGGCTGCCGCTCGGCGACGTAGCGCCCGCCATAGATCGTGGGCTGCACCTGCTGGTTCTTGCCGAGGCCCCAGACACCCTCGACCACGGCGTAGGACGCGTCGATGTTGTTGATGATGATCGGCACTCCCGGACGGCCGGGAACGACGACGTCGAAGCCTCCCGCAAACGCCGTCGCAGGCAATCCGATCAGGCAGGCGGCGAGCGCCATAGCGCGCATAAGAAGACCCCGGTTATTCAGGCGGCAACCTAACCGATCGCGACGCAGAGAGGGTTAAGGCCCGCTCACCAAATTCCGGTAAGCCTAATGTGTAAGGATCGCGCGCCGCTCAAATGCTGCAGAGCGAGCTAGCGAAGCGTTAACGGCGCAAGGCCTCGCCGCACGGAACCGTGCGGTGCGCTCACATCCGTTTGACCGTCCGCTTGCGAAAATCCACAGGTTGCACCGGAACGTCCGGCGCCTTCGGCGTTTAGCCCCCGTCAACAAAATGGGAGCCAACAACCATGAACATCAAGCTTCTCGGGGCCACGGCGCTTGCGGCGACCATGCTGGCCGGCTCTGCTATGGCGCAGGCGGTCGTCACCAATCCGGGCCGCTGCTCGGCGCAATTCCCCAATGCCAACTGCCAGAATCTCGGCCCTGGAAATCCGTACACCGACAGCGGATATCGTCATCGCCGCGTGTCCTATCGCCAGGCCAATTCCTATCGTCAGAGCAGCGGCGACTGGAATAATGACTGGAACAGGAGCCGTACCGGCTTCTGGCCGACCGACGTCGCGGCTGGCGTAGCCGGCGCGGCGATCGGTACCGCTGGGGCGATTGCGACCGCGCCGTTCCGCGCTTGGGACAATTCCTATGCCTACGACAATCGGTGGGACAACCGCGGCTGGGACACCCGCACCTACGCCCAGCGCAACGGCTTCGTCTGTACGCCCGGCACCTGGTTCAAGGGCGAAGACGGCCGCCGGCACATCTGCCAGTAAGGCGATCCAAATCGAAAGCGCGACGTCAGGCGGCCTTCAGGGCCGCCTGATTCATGTCCGCGAGGGCGGCCTTGGGTTCTGGCACTTTCCGATCAAGTCTGGTATTGCGGCGCGCACGGGTGGACAGCCCCGGCCCATGCCGGCCCTGCCCGCGTTTTCAGGCGTCGCCGGCTTAGCTCAGCGGTAGAGCAGCGGTTTTGTAAACCGAAGGTCGGGGGTTCAATCCCCTCAGTCGGCACCAGTATTTTCAATAGCTTAGCACAGAAATGTAGCCCGTGCTTTTCACCACACACCCTTGCCAATAGACCTTGGGGATACAACGGGCTACATTGAAGCGATAAACTTCGTTCCGACCGCCGCCCCCTGCAAGCACTCGATGAATGCTTGGAAAACCGGCACAACAGCAGTTGTCTCTCGCCGGACGGCTCTGAGAAGCAGACCACTGGTAATCCGTCAAATGAGGCCTAGGCTGCGGACCAGCATGTAGATCGCAACCGCGAATATGAGCGCCGCAAACACGGTGTTCAACGCGCCCTTGTGGCCAGCAAGGGAAGTTGCGGAGCGGGCGCCGAGAAGCCCTCCAACAACGCCGCCGACGATGAACAGCCCCGCGAGAGACCAATCCACCAGGCCGGACACAGCGTAGTTCGCCGCAGTTGTCAGCCCGAACACGGTGACCGCCAGGAGAGAAGAACCCACGGCGTACAAGATCGGCATGCCGGTGGCGGCGATCAGAGCGGGCACGATCAGGAAGCCGCCGCCAATCCCGAAGAAGCCGGACAAGGCTCCTGTGGCGAGGCCCAAGCCCGCAAGCTTCGGCAGATTTTCCCGGTTGAGTCTCACCGAGGGCTCCCCCTCGCCGGAACGGCCCCTCAGCATCAGCGCGCCCACCGCCATCATGACGATCGCGAACAGCGCGAGAAGATTCTGACCATCGACGATCTTGCCGAGAGTGGAGCCAAGAAAGGCGCCGGCTATACCAGCGAGCGCGAACACCGAGGCGCAGCGCCACTTCACGTTGCCGGCGCGGACGTGGTTCGCCAGGTTGGCGGCGGCATTCGCCGCAACCGCGATGGCGCTGGTCCCGATCGCGACATGAGGATCCGCGACCCCGACCAGATAGATCAGGAGCGGAACGGCCAGAATCGACCCGTCGCCTCCGACGAGGCCGAGCGAGAAGCCGACCAGCGAACCGGAGGCTACACCAAGCGCGCCTTGGGTCAGGGATAGCATCGTGCGTTCCTCAATTGCCATCAGGCAGCCACCGCACCTGGTAGTCCGGCAATGCCAAGGCGATCACATCAAGGCGGCCATAGGGCAGGTCGTAGCGACGATCAGTCCGGCGCCGAGGAGGTCGAGACCTTGGCTCAACGGCGCACGCTTTCAACCGGCAGCCCCGCCTTGCGCCATGCATCGAGTCCGCCTGCCACGATGAAGGCTTCGCAGCTTCCGTTCAGTTTCGACGCGAGCCGCGACGCGTTGATCTGTGTACGGGCGCCGCTCTTGCAGTGGAAAATGACCTGCTTACCCTGATGCGCCGCAAGATCGGCCTGATCGAGCTTCGACAGAGGCAGGTTTCGAGCGCCCACGATCCGTTCGCGGGCATGCTCATCCGCTTCGCGGATGTCGATGAGGATAGCGCCCTTCTCGACGAGATTACGCGCCTGTGCTGGATTGATTGCGGGTAGCGACATTCTTGGCTCCTTCTGTTGGCTTATCTGCGCTTCGCTCTGACAGGCGCGCAAAATAGCCTGTAGAACGTGGCGAAGAGTTGCTCGATACGCGGATCGGCAATGCGATACCAGAGCGTTTGGCTCTCCCTGCGGAACGCGACGAGCCCCTCCTCGCGCATTTTCGCAAGGTGCTGAGACAGGGCCGATTGCGACAGGCCGACGGCTTCAGCGAGGGAACTCACGTTGTCCTCGCCGCATTCAACCAGCCTGCACAGGATCATCAACCGACGCTCATTG
The DNA here is from genome assembly GCF_004114915.1 of Bradyrhizobium guangxiense. Classification (NCBI taxonomy): domain Bacteria; kingdom Pseudomonadati; phylum Pseudomonadota; class Alphaproteobacteria; order Hyphomicrobiales; family Nitrobacteraceae; genus Bradyrhizobium; species Bradyrhizobium guangxiense. Next base: position 4,050,340 of record NZ_CP022219.1, read on the forward strand.
GCCAGCGCCCGCAAGATGGCGGCAACCTCGACGGCCTGCTTCTCGAAGGTTTCCGGATCAAACGTTGGGGACGCCATCGGTCCATCTCCGTTACTTTAGATATTGCTTATTTAGCTATTGCTAATATATCCGTCAAGACAACCGGACGCTGACATCAGGAGGTTCCAGACATGTCACGACCCATCATCCGATCATTCTTCGACGAGCCGACCAACACGGTGAGCTACCTGGTCGGCGATCCCGCAACGAAAAAGGCCGCCATCATCGACCCGGTGCTCGACTACGACCACAGTTCGGGCGAGGCGGACACGCGATCCGTCGAGGCGATGCTGAAGGCTGCGGAAGATGCCGGCAACACCATCGAATGGGTGCTGGAGACGCACGCGCATGCCGACCATCTCTCGGGCGCGCCGTTCATCAAGGCAAAGACTGGCGCGAAGATCGGCATCGGGGAGCACATCAAGGACGTCCAACGCATCTTCCGGCCGATCTTCAAGGTTACCGACTTGAAGACCGACGGCAGCGATTTCGATCATCTGTTCCGCGACGGCGAACGCTTCAAGGTCGGCGAACTCGAGGTCGAGGTTCTCTATACTCCGGGGCACACGCCGGCAGACATCTCCTACAAGATCGAGGATGCGGTGTTCGTCGGCGACACTTTGTTCATGCCCGACTACGGCACCGCGCGCGCCGACTTCCCCGGCGGCGATGCTCACAAGCTTTACCGTTCCATCAAGCGGCTGCTGGCGCTGTCGCCGGAAACACGACTGTTCATGTGTCACGACTACAAGGCGCCCGGCCGTGATACGTTCGCGTGGGAGACCACGGTACGCGAGCAGCGCGAGAACAACGTCCACGTCAAAGACGGTGTATCGGAAGACGAATTCGTAGCGATGCGGCAGGCGCGCGACACCAAACTGTCGGCACCGAAGCTGCTGCTACCTTCCATTCAGGTCAACATCCGCGCCGGCAAATTCCCGCCGGCCGAAGCCAACGGGGTGCGCTATCTCACCATCCCCGTCAAACTCAAGGGCGGCGCGCAGACCTGCGTGTAGGCCCCAGACGATCGTTCATGCCGCGGCACCGGTCGCTGATCAGACGTCGAACGTCAGCTCCGACCGAGTGCCGCTGCGCCCTTCGCGGTTCGATATGGTGAGTTTCGCTCCCACCTTGGCGAGCGCGAGCTTGACGATGGCAAGGCCCAGCCCACTTCCGATCGGGCTCCTCAGTCGACCCCGGAAGAAGCGCTTTCCGATTTGATCGAGTTCGTCGGCGGGGATCCCCGGCCCTTCGTCCTCGATGGCGATGGCATTACCCCGGGCCATCCAGACGACCCGTCCCTCGCTCGTGTACTGCATCGCGTTTTCGTGCAGGTTCCGCAGCGCGAGCTGGAGGCAGTCGGCATTCGTATTCAGCACCATGGCCCGGACGCTGGCGTCGATCGTCACCGTCGTCCGTTCGTGCCTGGGAGTGGCGGCGACGATCTCCTCGAGAAGCGGACCGACCGCGACCGGCGCCAAGGGTGCATCGACCGTATCGGAGTCCAGCCTTGCGATTGTCAGCAGTTGGCGCACCAGGCGCGTGCTCCTGTCGACGGCTGTCACGATCTGTTCGAGCGCCGCGCGCACGACCTTGGGGTCGTCTGCGGCCAGAGCCACCTGGGCCTGCGTCTTCAGTCCTGCCAGCGGCGTGCGCAGTTCGTGCGCCGCGAAGGCGGTCACTTCGCGTTCATGCCTACGCGCGGCTTCCACTCTGCTGAGAAGGCCATTCAGGGCGACCGCGAGCGGCCTGACCTCGGTCGGAGCGCGTTCGGTTTCGACGTGCCGCATGTCGTCCGGCTCGCGCGCACCGAGGTCCAGGGCCATCTGCCGCAAGGGACGAAGACCCTGCCCCACGCTCGCCCAGATCGCAGCGCCGAGCAGCGGCGCGATGAGAAGCGCCGGCCACATCAGCCCCTTGATCAGGTCGGTCCCCAGCCGCTCCCGCAGCCCAACACGGTCCCCCACCATCACGCGCAGATTGTGATCGGCATCCTCGACCGAGAACACGCGCCAGGGTTCGCCGTCGATGATCCGGTCCGAGAATCCTGAGGCGGCAGGTGAGAGCTGCTGATCGGGTGCGCCGCTCGATTTCGCGACCATGCGGCCATCGAGAGACCAGATCTGGCATGACAGTTGCCGTTCGTAGCTGCCGAGGGGCTGCATCGCGGCGGATGTCGAGGCCCCGGGAAGAGCATCGAAGCCGGACGCCAGAGAGGCCACCATGCGCGCGGCCTCCTGCAGGCGCGTGTCGAGAACATGCTCCACTTCGTCACGCGTTCCGACGTAGATCCAGATGACCGCCGCCAACCAGACAATCCCGGTCGCTGCGAGCAGCATCGCGAACAATCTCAGTCTCAGGGACCTCATCGGCCCGTCCCCATCCGATAGCCTACGCCACGCAGCGTCTGAATCGCGTCTTTGCCGATCTTGTTGCGGAGATTGTGAATGTGGACCTCGACGGCATTGCTCTCGACGTCTTCCTGCCATCCGTAGAGGCGCTCCTCAAGTTCGGCGCGGGAACGAACCTGCTCCGGACGCTCCATCAGAGCCGCCAGGATCGCGAACTCGCGGCGCGACAGGTTGATCGGCTCGCCCGCGACGGTGACGGAGAGATCAGCAGGCGAGAGCACGATGGCGCCGTGGGTCATGGCCGGAGCCGCACGACCGCCTTCCCGGCGGACAATGGCGCGCAGGCGCGCTGCCAGCTCATCGAGATCGAAGGGTTTCGCCAGATAGTCGTCGGCACCGGAATCCAACCCCAAAACCTTGTCGCCAACGCTATCACGCGCGGTCAGAAGCAGCACGGGCGTTGCGTCGCGCCGACTCCGGAGCCTGCGCAGCAGATCTAGACCGCTTCCATCCGGCAGCATGATATCGAGCACGACCGCGGAGTAGCGCGACGCCGCAAGCGCGTGGTCGGCATCCTCGCAGGTTTCGACTGCGTCGACCGTCGCACCCGTCAACGACAGGCCCGCCCGCAGACCGTCGGCCAGGATCGGATCGTCTTCGACGACAAGTATGCGCATCAATACCTCCGAGGTTCCTCTCGGTCGCCAGCCTTAAGGCTGGCTTAAGGTAGCCTATCCAAGCCGCGGCATCCGCTCACAAAACGCAGGGCCGCCGCCCAACATGCCGGGCTTTCAGCGACTATCCATCTTATTGTTCGTTCTCATGTTACCGCTCGCGCAGGCGGAGGCGGGAACGCCGCCTCCCGCCGACAAGGCCTTCCAATTGAAGGTTTCGCGCGGCGACGCGGGGCTGTCGCTCACGTGGGTGATAGGGCCGGGCAGCTATCTCTACCGCGCAATGATCGTCGCCAAGAACGCGATGCCCCCCGGGACCCCTGTGTCGGTCCAGACTCCCCAAGGAGAACCGAAGGACGATCCCGATTTCGGGCCGCAGCAGATCTATCGGAATTCCGCCAAAGCCCAGATCCCATCTGCCGACTTGCGAGGGCTGCGCGAGATCGCAGTGACTTATCAGGGCTGTGCGGAGCAATACCAAATCTGCTACCCGCCGGTCGCCAAGACGATCGACCTGCAGACCCTGGCAATCAAGGATCGAGACGAAAACGGCGCGACCTCATCCGGATCCTCGTCAGAGTTCGTGGACGCGCCGGACGTCGCGGGCGGATCGGACCATCGCCTTTCGACGAACGCCGCGCCAAGCCCTGACCGGGACATCTCCTCCTGGGTGACGCTCGGCGGCATGCTGGTCTCGTTCTTCGGATTCGGAGTTCTGTTGTCGTTCTCACCCTGCACCTTCCCGCTGGTGCCGATCTTCTTTGGCTTGATGGCCAGGTCGCAGGACCATCTTTCGTTCGGTCGCGGTCTCACCCTGGCTGCGATGTTCGTCGGCGCGTCGGCGTCGGCCTACGCGGCGCTCGGCGCGTTCGCCGCCTGGTCCGGATCCGCAGACAACCTGCAGATCCTGCTGCAGACGCCGATCGCGCTCGGCGCAATGAGCGCCGTTCTCGTCATCCTCTCGCTATCCATGTTCGGCCTGTTCGAAATCCAGCTGCCGGCCGCCTTGGTCGGGCGGATATCGGGCGCGGCCTCCGAAGGCAGGCGCGGGCCGTTGGCCGCCGCCGCCGTTCTCGGATTCGGATCGGCGCTGATCGCCGGCCCCTGCGTGACACCTCCGCTCGCAACCGCCCTGCTGTACGTCGCGCGGACCGGCGACGTCGTGCGTGGCATGTCTGCCCTTTTCGTATTCGGCGTCGGCATGGGAATGCCGCTTCTGGTCTTCGGGGCGCTGGGCCCCCGCTTTCTGCCGAAACCTGGGCCCTGGCTCGTCCGCGTCAGGCATGCCTTCGGGTTCATCCTGCTGGCCGTCGCGATCTCGATCTTCTCTCGCGTTTTGTCGCAGCAGACCACGCTGCAGCTCTGGGGCGCACTCGCGACGGGCGTCTCCGTCTATTTCGGAACGCAGTTCCTGATGGCGCACGGCCGATGGCGCTTCGGCTCCATGGGTCTGGCCACCATCGCGCTCCTGATCGGTTCGGCTCTGATGATCGGATCGGCAGGCGACGACAGCCTCGACGCCACCCGCATTCTCGATCCGTTCGTGACGCGCGAGACCGCATCCGAAGCACCAGTCCGGACGATTCGATCGGTCGCCGCGCTGCACGAAGAACTCGCCGCGGCCCGCACGGACGGAAAGCCCCTCTTGCTCGACTTCTCGGCAGAGTGGTGTGTCGAATGTCGGGTCATGGATGCCGTCCTGCGAACGCCTGAAGTACGTGCGCAGCTGCAAGATTTCAGAATGGTTCGTGCCGACGTGACCGTCGTCGACGAGGCGAGTCGAGCCCTGATGAAACGCTTCGACATCGTCGGACCGCCGACGATCCTGCTGTTCGGCACGCACGGAAATGTCGATCCCGCGGTCAAAATCATTGGCGCCGTCGATGCCGCAGCCCTGCTCGGAAAACTGACGGCGGCCGCCGCGGCCGACTGACCTCAACTCCCAGAATAAGGAAGACAACATGCTTCGGCATATCTCCAGACGCACGCTCGCCCAGATGATCGCCGTCGCGGGCATCCGCTACATGGTCGGCCCCGCGCACGCAGACGACGCTCCCACCGAGGCGGACATTTCGCGCGAAGCCATCCTCTACGATGCGGCCGCGCCCACCGCGGGCAACCCGAAGGGCGATCTGACGATCGTGGTCTTCTTCGACTATAACTGCCCCTTCTGCAAACAGGCGGAGCCCGAACTCGAGCGGCTGGTGAAGGCCGACGGCAAGATTCGCCTTGTCTACAAGGACTGGCCGATCCTCACGCCGGATTCGATCAAGGGTGCGCAGTGGGCGCTGGCCGCGAAGTATCAGAACCGCTACGACGCCGCGCATCTCGCGATGATGGGAATTCCGGGGCCGAAGATACCCGCCGAGCGGATGCGGGAGGCGATCGCGAAGTCCGGGGTCGACATGGATCGTCTGGATGCCGATCTCCAGGCCCACGGCGACGAAATCACCAAGCTCCTGCGACGCAACCTGGCCCAAGCCGACTCGCTCAGGCTGATGGGCACGCCCGCCTACATCGTCGGTCAGTACCGCGTGACGCAGGCACTGAACTACGAAGGCTTCAAACGCGTCGCCGCCGACGCGCGCGCCCGCGCAGCAAAGAAGTGAGCAACGGAGCCGCTCTTAAGCCTGGCTTAAGCTGCGGATCGAGACTGGTCCCACGCGCGCCGATGGGCCGTACCAAGGGAAGAAAGATGACGCTTCGAAAGCAATGGGCCGTCTGTGCTGCGGCATTGTTTCTGCCGGCGGCGTTGGCAGGCTGCGTCTCCGACTCGGACATCATGCGCAAGGCGGCAGCCGCCACTTATGCCCCGGCGTCCGCGCCACGATATGGCGCGGTCTCAGACGGCGCCTACACCATTGCGGCTGTTCCGGCGGGCGACCTGAAGGCCCGCTACATGCGTCAACTCGTCGACGATCCGACCGGACAGCCGGCCGGGACCGTCGTCGTGGATCCGAAGAACCGCTTCCTCTATCTGGTTCAGGAAGGCGGCAAGGCCCTGCGCTACGGCGTAGGTGTCGGCAAGGCCGGCATGGCCTGGTCGGGCACCGCCAATGTCGCGATGAAGCGCGAATGGCCGCGCTGGACACCCACGAAGGACATGATCGCCCGCGAGCCGGACAAGTGCATCAAGTGGGCCCGAGGCATGGAGGGCGGCACGCAAAATCCGCTCGGCGCGCGTGCTCTCTATCTGTTCAGGGATGGCAAGGACACGCTGTACAGGATTCACGGCACCAATGAGCCGTGGTCGATCGGCCAACCTGACCGTCGGGCATGGTCGTGCCGCATGTCCTCGGCGTGCGGATCGCGAGCTTCAAGCGTGGCTTCCATGATTTCCGGCCGCAAGAGGGCTGCCGACTGAGCGGCTCTCTTCGAACTTGACCGCCAAACTCTACCGACCAGGAGCGCTCCTATGCCCGTCACCCCGCACGTCGAAAAGCACTTTACCGCTTCCGAGAGCGTCCGCGACGTCGTGATTGGAATGGCCGATGGCCTCACGGTGCCGTTTGCCCTGGCCGCTGGCCTGTCGGCCGCAGTGACCAACACGGACGTCATCGTCACGGCGGGGCTCGCCGAAGTCGTTGCCGGTGCAATAGCGATGGGGCTCGGTGGGTATCTCGCCGCACGTACGGACGCCGAGCACTACGCAGCCGAGGAACAGCGCGAGCATCAGGAAATCGATCATCTGCGCGACCGGGAGACCGAGGAGGTCGAACGGATCTTTCGCGAGTATGGTCTCCAAGGCGATGCACTACAGTCCGTCGTTGGCGCAATCTCGTCAAACCGACAACGATGGGTAGATTTCATGATGCGCTTCGAGCTGGGCTTGGAGCGGCCCGATCCGAAGCGAGCGCCCATCAGCGCCGCCACGATCGGAGGGTCCTACGTTGTCGGGGGCTTGATTCCGCTGGTGCCCTACATGTTCACCCAGAATATAGGAACGGCGCTGCAGATCTCGGTCGCTGCGACCGGCGCCGCCCTGCTCTGCTTCGGGGCCGTCAAAGGGCAGTTCACCGGCGTCAACAGGATCAAGTCGGCGCTGCAAACTCTGCTCGTCGGCGGATTAGCCGCAGGTGCGGCCTATTGGCTCCCGCATTTGTTCGGCTAGATTGTCCGGACAATTCGAACATCCTACTATCGCATTGCGAAGAGCTCCTGGTGGAACCGCTCTTTCACACGAAAGCCGTGCGCGCCAAAGTCTTGCTTCAGGGCTTCACCAAAGGCAGTTGGACCACAAAACCAGATGCTCGCAGTGCGCCATTCCGGCACCACCTCGCGTATGCGTTCGCCACTCAATCGTCCGTCACGGGTATCGATAAGAACATGCAGGTGCACATCAGCTGATCGTGCATCCGCTGCGAGCTTTCTCAGCGCCTCCTCGTCGACATCAGCTGTGGTGTGAAACAGGTGCACCCTCGGCGGAATGCCGACGCCGGATGTACCTTTAAGCATGCTCAACTCCTTCATGCGAGCGATGAAAGGAGTGATGCCAATTCCACCACCGATCCAAATCTGGTGCGCGCAGTTGTCATCGAAAGTGAAGCAGCCATAGGGCCCTTCCACCTTCACTTCCTGCCCGAGACACAGCTTCTCCTTCAGACGGCTGGTGTGGTCGCCACGTTCCTTAGTAATGAAGGTGATCCTGGGATCTTGAGCGTTCCATCCGGAGGCGATTGTGTAGGGATGGGCACCCTCCGAGAGATTGGACATAGCGAAAGCGAACTGGCCGGGTTTATGCCCGCGCCATCCCCGAGGCACTTCGATTTCTGTCTCTATCGCTCTGACCCCGGGATAGTACTTGAGCGAGGTGATCCTCCCTTTGATTTGGCGCCCAGCACCGATGCGCCGCAAAAGCGCAACAACCGCGCCCCACGCTCCGTAGGCAAATAGCGCTCCCAAGATCCATCCCAGCGGCGACATCCAATAGCTGAACTTCATCAGCGTAACGGCGTGAAAGACCAGCACCAGGTAAGCAATGGCGAGGAGGCGATGCGTCTTATAGAAGAACCGGTACGGGAACAGTTGAACGAGCGCCAGAGCGATCAGCACCACCGTCCCGTAGAAGGCCCATTCGCCCAGCCCCTCCGCCGATCCATGTAAGCTCGAAAAAACTCCCTCGATCGGGCTCTCAATCGATCGCCTGGCCCCCCGCTCCGGCCGCGCCAGCAAGCCCCAGCCGACCGCCCATTTCGGCCCATTGGCCCAAAGCCAATGGACAACTGCAGTCGTTAGCGCGGTGATGCCGAACCATTTGTGCAAGCGGTACATCTTGTCGAGACCGCCCAGCCACGCCTCTGGCCAACGCGGTCGTAACGCGAGGATCATCGCCATGCTCATGCAACCGATTGCCAGCACCCCGCTCAACTGCACCATCCTCTCGCGAAGCGGAAAGAAGGAGCCCGGGCCAAGCAGTTGGGGCTCGGCAATTAGCCAGAGCAGGGCGAGGGCCGCCAGACTGCCCCAAAATGCCCGTCTGAGATTCTGCATGTGGCCTTTCTTCCATGACGCCCCAGAGGCAGCTTGAACCGATTGAGTAGCGCTGCATTGAGCTTGCTCAACCCGGCCTGATCGCGGCACATACTGCGTCGTGGGGACGCAGGTCAAACCCCAGGACTTTGCTCCAGCGCAAACTCCTGGTCATCGCGATCTCCCAACTTGAAAGCAAGCAGACGCACCGGAGCAGCTCCCGTGACCATATTGACCAGATCGTTAATACCGGTACTCCTCGTGCTTGGTTATCTCGCGGGGCAGCGTGTCCTTGCTGCTGGATCGCACGCACATGACAAACCAGCTGCGACACCCGCGCTCCAATTAGACCACGGCAGGAAGTGGGCGACGGACGACGTCCTGCGCCGTGGCATGAGCGAAATCCGTCTCGCGATGAACCAATCGCTGGCCCGCATTCACAACAACACGTTCGCGTCAGCACAATATGAAGCTCTGTCGACGCGTATCCAGAAGCAGATCGACTATGTGGTGGGAAACTGCAAGCTGCCCGAACAGGCTGACAAGCAACTCCACCTCGTTATCGAGCAGATCATCGCGGGCGCAACCGAAATGAAGGCCGGGACCAGACGCGAGCAAGGAGCCGCGACGATCGTGCGGGCGCTCGCTCAATACGGCGAGTATTTTGACCATGCCGGTTGGCGCCAACTAGAACCTTGACGGCCGACAGTAAGTGGCCGCAACGAGGCCCGCCTCGCATTTTGGTGACGGTCTCCTACGAGTATCGGTCTCCCTGTTCGAACTATTGCTGCACGAGCTTCTTCTCCAGTGCGTGAAGGGCCGCATTCCTCCTAGGTACGTGTTGCTTCCGTTGCCTTGAATTTACTCATGCGCCGCCTATCGCCCCGCACTGCGAGAAGATGCAAGCGATGGCTGATGGATTCGTCGCCAAGGTAGCGCCGTCACACATATCGACCGGTGGTAGCCTAAAATAACGAGCTCTCGACTTAATCCGCCGCAGGCCTTACTGGGAAACCTCCTGCCAACAACTCCGATGTGGAGCCCCTCGCGAGCACCCGGAAAGAGCATGCCGTCTAGAGGCCCGACGCAGCTTATTCGATCCCTCACGCTGACCCATGCGGTCCTCTATGGGCTCGGAGTCACGATTGGAGCAGGAATTTACGTTCTGGTCGGAGCGGCGGCCGCACGAAGCGGCATGCATGCGCCCTTGGCGTTCCTTGCCGCGGCGGTCGTGATGGGGATGACCGCGGGGACGTTTGCCGAATTAGGCACACGGATGCCGGTTGCAGCAAGCGAGGCGGCCTACATCCAGGCCGCCTTCCAACGAAAATGGCTTGCGGGCGCCACCGGGCTGCTCGTTGTGGCCGCCGCCACGATTTCCGGCGCCACCATCAGCGTCGGAAGCGCCGGCTACCTCAGCGTCTTCTTTCCGCTCCCTTCCCCCTGGATCATTGCCGGGGTCGTGCTGGCGATGGGAGCCGTGGCCTGCCTCTCCGCGGTCCAGTCCATCAGCTTCGCCGGCGTGATGACGGTCGTGGAGATCGGAGGATTGCTTCTCATCGTCGCGGCTGGCTTGTTCGAGGGTGGCTCGCTGGTGTCGCGGCTGCCCGAAATGTGGCCCGCGACCGACAACCTTGGCGCCTGGACCGGGGTCGCACAGACCTCCCTGCTGGCCGTATTCGCCTTCATCGGCTTCGAGCACCTCGTTAACATCTCGGAGGAAATGAAAAATCCCCTCCGAACCTTGCCGTGGGCGCTTTTCATCACGCTGGGCGCGACGGCGGTTCTCTATGCAGCGGTGGTCTGGATCGCCGTCACCGCCGTGCCGCCGACCGAGCTCGCCCGCTCCGCTGCCCCGCTTGCGCTGGTTTTCCAGCGGCTGACGGGCCTTCCTCCTCAAATTCTGGGTGCGATTGCGATCGTTGCCACGGTCAATGGCATCATCGTCCACATGATCATGATCGGCCGCGTGCTGTACGGCTTGGCCGACCAAGGCAATCTTCCGCCGCTCCTCGCCAAGGTGAGCCTCAGAACCGGCACGCCCATCGTCGCGACCCTGTGCGGCGTCGCGGCGATCCTGGTCCTCGCGCTCGGCGTTCCGCTCACGGGACTGGCCGAATGGACATCACGATTGACACTCGCAATCTTTGCCTTGGTCAACCTCGCGCTTCTTCGCATCAAGCTGACTGAGCCGAAAGCGCCTGCCGGCGTGTTCGTCGTACCGGCGTGGGTGCCCGTCACAGGACTGATCACCAGCGTCTCTGTGCTCCTGATCGACCTCATCGGGTGAAACCGGCAAGCTGCCTCGCCTGGGACAGCATTTCATTATTCCCAAATAGGATGTCCGAAGTGTTTGAAGGCCGATCGTTCCCTCTGTCGACGCCACCGCTCATGCGGATCGCATACCCCCGATCTCCACATTCTAATTCAGCGCGACCACCCAAACGAGGGCACCGATGCATATGGCGGCTATAATGTAGGGTAATATGTAGGTTAGCAGCATCCGCACCCCGACCTCCCCACGATTGGGTCAATCTGCCTGATCTTGACGGCACCCTGCATAGCGATGAACGGCGCTAGGCCGTTACAGCTTTGCTGATTGCGCCGACCTCTTTTGCACAGGAAGGAAAATACTTAAGATGGAGCAGTCTCGGTGGCCCGCATTGACTTGGAGCAAACGCGAGCGACAAGTTCGGAGCATGGTATTCGATGATTGGCCGCGCATCCAAGGAAGTCATCGAGCTTCGGGTCGACGACATAGCCCAGCTCTTTCACACGCTCGATCCGTTTCCGTTTCGCGAACGTGATCTCGACAGGGAGGCCGAGGAGTACATTGTCGGCTGGGCGCGCGAGCTGCCGGGCCGTGAGCCGATCCTGATCCGGATTCATCATCCCGACACTGATCTACAAGTGAAGGCGGCGCTTGAGCTGCATGAGGCATTTTCCCACTATTTTACGGATCGTGCAGACGCAACTCAGAGGGATATCAACGAATTATTCCGGATAGGCCGTTGGTCGCTGGCGATCGGGCTGGCCATTCTAATCACGTGTCTGCTCCTTGCCCACATCGTCGTTGGCGCCCTGTTCGTCAATCCGTTGCGGCGTCTCTTGGAGGAAAGCCTCTTGATCCTAGGCTGGGTTGCGAACTGGCGTCCTTTGGAGATCTTTCTATATGATTGGTGGCCGCTCGTCCGGCGGCGAGATCTGTACCAGCGCCTTTCCAAGGCTGTTATCGAAACGAGCCGGAGTTCAGCTCATCTTAATGAAACGAGCGGAGTAGAAAGTCAGGAGGGTTCAAAGAAAGTGGAGCACGGATTATCCCGCCATCCCTAGGCCGCGACGGATTCATAGATATCCTCCTCCTGAGCTGTGTGCATGCGCACTAACGTTTCGATCGCCTCGATGACCCGCTGAGCATCACGGACGAGATAGCGGTCGACGTTCTCTGACGGCAGATCCTCGACGATCCGAGCGAGTAACCGGGAGAGGTGCAATATCTCCCGATGGGCGCGGCTCATGGCAGACAAGCCGTGCCGTTCGCGCAACACCTCCGCAAGCTTTGGATAAACGCTATCTTCATCGGCGCGCTCGTGCATCACTACGCTGCGCTGAACCAAACCATTGGCCTCGCCAATCAACGCTGCGGCGGATTCCGGCATCACGTCGTCCAGTGCGTCGACGATACTGCGGAGGCGGTCCAGGTCCTTGAAGAGGGCCTGATGGTCATGATGCAAAGTCAGGCCTTGCTCTGTAGTTATTCGCGGGCCGTTCCTGATGAGGGCCGGTGTAAGCGCCCGCAGCGCGTTCAGAATGACCGCAACATCGATCACCTCCTGGATGATCGCCGCGGGCACAGGATCGAGCCAGCCGAGAGTGGCTGCGACCATTGCCAGCAGAGATAGTCCCATACCAACGACGATGCTTTGCAGGGCAATACGCCGCGCCCGCTGCGCGATCACAATCGCCTCGCCGACTCGATCGAGCCGGTCCGCCAGAATCACCACGTCCGCCGCCTCCGACGAGGCGCTGGCGCCACGGGCGCCAAGGGCGACCCCGATGTCGGCAACGGCCAGCGCTGGGGCATCATTGATGCCGTCGCCAACCATGATGGTGGGATGTAGCCGCTGTTCGCTGCGCACAGCTTCGACTTTGTCTGAAGGAACGCGGTCGGCGAGCACCGCATCCAGGTCGAGCGCTGCTCCGACGGCCTGAGCCGCAGCGGCGCGATCGCCTGTGACCATCACCATTCTGGCAATGCCAGCATCGCGCAGCAGCCGGATCGCCCGTGGCGTATCGGCCCGCAGCTCATCAGCCAGCAGCAGCGCGCCGATTGGACGTCCATCAACGGCAATGAAGACGATCAACGCCGAACGCCACGACGCGCGACGAATGGCCCGCAGTTCCCATGGCGATAGCTGACCATGAGAGAGAAGCATTGCTCGCGAGCCGGCGGTGACATGGCGACTGTCGATCATCCCGCTGAGGCCAGAACCCATGACCTCTTTGACGTGTTCAGGCGGTTTGAGCTTGAGACCGCGATCAACGGCGGCAGCAACGACCGCCTTGGCAAGCACGTGATGCGATGCCTGTTCAAGCGAGGCCGCAAGCGTGAGGATCTCATCTGCGTCCTGCCCCGGCGCGACCTCAACAGAAAGCAATCGCGCCCCGCCCACAGTCAGGGTGCCGGTCTTGTCGAAGAGCACCGTATGTGCGCGAGCCAACGCCTCCAGCGCCCCACCGCCCTTGGCGAGGATCCCGCGCCCTGCCGCTTGAGCGACGCCCGCAATAAAGGCAACGGGTGCGGCCAAGATCAAGGGACAAGGCGTCGCCGCCACCAGCACAGCAAGGCTGCGGGTTAGATCGCCGGAAATCCACCATGCTAGGAACGCGAGGACGAACGTCACCGGCAGAAGGATGAGTGCGAAGCGGTCGGCCATTCGCACGAAGGGAGCCTTCGCCGTTTGGGCCGCGGTCACCATGCGCACGATGCCCGCGTAGGTGCTCTCGCCAGCTGGCGCGGTCACGGTCAATTCAAAGGTCTCGCCCGCATTCAACGAACCGGAAAGGACTGCGCTGCCGCGTGCTTTCTCGACCGGAATGGGCTCGCCGGTGACCGCGGATTCGTCGATCGTGGCGGAGATCGAACCAAGGACACCGTCTACAGGCACAATCTCGCCCGCCCGGACGAGGAGTTCTTCGCCGATAGCGACCTTCTCGATCGAAACCTCCTCGATTCGCTCGTTGCTCTTGCGATGGGCCAGTCTCGGTGCTCGATCGACCAAGGAGCGTAGGTCGCGCTCTGCCCTTGCGATCGCGATGTCTTCCAGCACGCTGCCGCCGGAATACATCAATGCAACCACCGCGCCGGCCAACGGTTGACCCAACGCCAACGCCGCACTCATCGACAGCAGAGCGATGGCATCTACTCCGAAACGGCCACTCCGAAGATCCCTGACGATCGAGACCGCAAGCCCCCCGACCACCGGCGCCGTGCCGAGTTCCCAGGCGAGATCGGCCAGATCAGGCCGGCCAGCGACCGTCGCACCAACTCCCGCAGTCAATCCCGCAACTGCGATCGTCACGAGAGTCCATCGCAAGACCCTTTCTAATGCCATGGCGTTGGTTTCCAGAGCTATCGACCAGGGCACTTTCTGCCGAAAACTTCCTTCTTCCTTGAGCAATATCAACAAGAAGTCATGAGCATTGGCGACGAAAGAGCAGTGTCCCTTGCACGTCAGCGCCTGATCTGGATCAACATCTGCCCGATCGCCAGGCCGATACTTTATCAGAAGAGGAGGCTGCATCAGAAGAGGAGGCTGCCATGCGTACTTCAGCTCAAATCTTAGCTATGACGTTGGTGCTGTCATACGTCGTGCCGTGTTTGGCCAAGGAAGCCGGCAAGAGCCGAGCTTCCTCGCCAGCTCAGACGACGCGATCGCCGCAGCCTGGCGAAGCTCAGTCGAAGCTGATGAACCAAAAGCAGAAGGACGAACATCAGCTAAACCGCATGATGGACCAGAGGGACTGGGACCATCGCAAAGCCGGCCGCGACTGGAAGATGCGGGGCGAGCACGAAGATCTCGGCCACTGAAGCCCTGAGACGCAGGGGTCCACTCGAGCAGCGCCTGATCAAGTCCTCACGTATATCATCAACGCGGGGCAATACGCACGTCCGCTGCAATTCGGTCACTAGGATACACAATTACCTCTTCTCCTGGGGCGAGGCCGGACCCAACGGCCGCAAAACGGCCAGACCGGCGCACGAGTTCGACTTGCCGAAGTTCGGCGCGCCCATCCTTCGCAACATAGACGCTCCAGCTTTCCCCTCGACGAAACAGCGCCCCGGATGGCACGATCGTGGCTTCGTCCTGCGCCAGAACGGTGATCTGAACGTCCACCTGATAGGCATCTCCGAGTCGAGCCCATTGCTCCGCGGGCGAGAGGATGTCGACTAGAACGTTGACCCTTTGCTCCTCGACACCGAGCGTCGAGATCTTCGTGAAAGCCGCCGGCTCGACGCGGCGCACCCTGCCCTTCAGCTTTCCCTCCCCGCCCCAATGATCGATGCTGACATCGGCTCCGGCGCGGATCTCGACCGCATCAGTGCTGAGAACGTCGGCCACGACTTCGAGATCGCTGGCGTCGCCGACGTCAAGCAAGAGCGTACCCGGCTGCACAATCGTTTCACTTTCCTGCGCAACCTTTAGCACCACGCCGGCGACAGGCGACACAACGCTCCAGCTGTCGGGCTGCCTGTTGCCATCGTTGCCGTACCGGGCCAGCAATGCGCGCATTTGGCTGACCTCATGTTCAGCGGCATGATTCTGGAATTCCGCCGCGCGTAGATCACGGTCGGCGAGACGAACCGCAAGCTCTGCACGCTCGAGCGCCTGCGTCGTCGCCGCTCCTTGCTGGGCAAGAGTCCGCGCCCGGGCCAAATCAGTATTTGCTTGATCGCTCTGGGCCTTCGCTCGCTCGACGACGGCCCTGGCGCGCTCCAGATTGGCTTCGGCCGTTCCCAGTCGTTCCTCGACTTCTCGGCGCGTCCGCGGATCCATCAGGGGAGCGGGGGATGGGGTGATCGTGGCGACGGCGTCGTCGACCTGAACTTGATCGCCAACCTTGAACCTGATCCGGCCCAGTCGGCCCGCAAGCGGAGCTGCGACGGCATAACGCTCGCGAACGCGCGTCTTGCCATCTTCATCGACGGTGGCGACGAACTTTCCCTTTGTCACAGCGGCCGTTTCGACCGGCACTGGGGCCGGAATCAGGAGCCAGGCCGTAATTCCGACGGCTGCCAAAAGCCCGACAGCAATTGCGATATGACGGCCGGTGACGTGCATGTTCATTCCCTGGTCTTGAGAGCTGCGACCAAATCGATCCGATCAACACGGCCTTTGACTATGCAGGCGCTGGCGGCAGCGGCGACCAGCACAACGCCGGCGGCAATGAGATAAGTCTGTGGGGCGATCACGGCTGGTATCTGGAAGCTTTCGTTCGAGTGAAATTTGGCGATCAGTACGACAACGGCATGAGAGAGCGGCAATCCGATCAGGATCCCCAGCATGATCTCGATAGCGAACTCGCCGAACAGGATGCTCGCAACCTCGCCGCGCGTAAAGCCCAGCACCCTTAGGCTCGCCAGCTCCCATGCTCGCTCCTGCAAGCTGATGCGCGCACTGTTGTAGACCACCCCCACCGTGATGATAGTGGCAAAGACCGCAAGGATACCGGCAGTAACGAAAACGAGACCGGCGATCTTTTCCATGAATGACGTGAGCGTATACGCTTTCATCGTCACGGATTCGATGGTCGGCAAGCTCTTGAACCTTCGCCCTAAGGCCGTCATCGCCGTCGGTTCAACGTAGAGGCTCGCCGCCGAAAACACGGCGCCCTCACCCGTAAAGCGATTCAGGGTATCGATCTCCATGTACGATGCCATTCCGATTGCCTCGTCGACGATGGCGCTGACCGCCAGATCGCGCTTACGTCGTCGTCCTTCCATCGCCTCGATCGTGACGGTGTCACCGGCCCTCACGTCCAGCCGTTCGGCCAGTCGCCGTGTAAGCGTAATCCCGTCAGGGCTTGCCGCGATCGGGCGCAGCATGGCATCATGCGGTCGGCGCAGCTCGTCTCCGGTCGATAGACCTATCACCGAGGTCAAATAGCTCCGCTGCCCCGCGCGTAGCCGCACCGGCACTATGCGCTGTCCTTCCACGGCCAGGACGCCAGGCTCGCGAGCCAGGTCACGCATGATGGAACGGTCCATAGGGTGCGGAAATGTCACCGCCGTGTTGCCTCGCTCTACGAGGTTAAACTGCAGGTCGATCATCTCGTTGATGGCGTCGCGCCAAAAGAGTCCCAACACCATCATTGGGACGGCAAAGGCCACCCCGGCGACCGTCAGCAGCGAACGAAATGGACGTCCGGCGGTATTCCGCAAAATCATCAGGCGGCGAGATCTGGTCGCGTTGCTCGGCAGAAGTGCTTCGATCCACGAGCGGCGAAAGCCAAGCGGCGCGGCAGGCCGCATGGCGACCGCCGGCGCCAGCCGGACGACCTGCCGCAGCGCAGCCAGGACGCCGAGCGATGCCGCAGCCAGGCTGATTGCAATCCCGAGCGCCAACGACCACGGCGTCAGCCGAAACGGCAGCTCCGGCAAGCGAAAGAAGCTCTGATAGCTTGCAATCATCGCCTTTCCAAAGCCGCAGCCGGCTCCAATTCCAAGCGCGGATCCAATCAGCACGATGACGAGGATGAGCTTGAGATAGTGCAGGGTCAGCGCCGAGGTCGGAAAGCCCAGTGCCTTCAGTGCGGCGATCTGCTCGCGTTGGACCGCCACAATCCTTCCCAGAGCGCTGTTGAGCAGAAACGCCGCAACCCCGAAGAAGATGAACGGGATCGTGGTCGACATCACCTTCTGCTGGTTCAGTTCATCCTCGAGGAAACGGTTGGAAGGCTGATCTCGCCGCTGAACGGCGCCGACCGATCCGTACGGCTCAAGCAACCGGTCCAGTTCGTCGATAACCGGCTTCGGGTCGGTGCCCGGCGCCAGCGAAATGACGGCGTCATTGAAGGCCGCCTTCATATCGAAGGCGGCTTCTGCGGCACTGCGGTCGACCCAAAGGATCGCATAGAGCCGATCATCCGGAATCGGCAGGCCCGGTCTGACTGCATAGACATATTCGGGCGAAAGGGCGATGCCGGAGACGTGGAAGGCCTCCACCTTTCCGTTGAGCAGGACGCGAACGTCGTCACCGGGATTTACTCCGTTGAGTTCCGCGAACGCTTCGTTGATCGCTGCAGCTCTCGCAGAGCCGGGTTCGGGCGCCGTGCCACGGCGCAGATGAAGTCTGGCGAGCCTTTCGTCGCCCGCATGGTTGAGCGACACCATCCGGGCCGACACCGGCTGTGATGCCGCCGGCCAATCGACGATCACTTCCCGAGCGATGCGAGGCTCAACGGTAGCAACGCCGGCAACTTCTTCCAGTTGCGGGACGATCGACAGCGGCGCCCGCTTGAGCGTCACGAAAATCTGAGGAAACCGAGCAGTCGCATAGAAGCGCTCCACGGCCGTATTGAGCGATTCGTAGGTGGAGACCGACCCAACGAAGACGGCGACGCCGGCTGCGACCAACAGGGCAATCGTCAGCACTTGCCCCCGCATCGCGCCGACGTCGCGCAACAACTTTCGATCAAGCAGGCTCACCAGTGTACCTCGTCCGCCGAGAGTCGGCGCGCATTGCGCTCCTCGCCGACGATCCGCCCGCCACCGAGCCGCAGCACGCGGTCCGCCATACCCGCAATTGCAGCATTGTGGGTGATGATGATCGTTGTGGTGCCGAGGCGCTCATTGGCGCGCGCAATCGTCGCCAGCACCACCTTGCCGGTCTCGTAGTCCAGCGCGCCCGTTGGCTCGTCGCACAAAAGCACATCCGGCGACTTGACGATGGCACGGGCAACCGCAACGCGCTGCTGTTCGCCGCCGGACAATTGGGAGGGGAAGTGATCGGTCCGCTTTTCGAGCCCGACGAGCGCGAGCACCTCCCGCGGATCGAGCGGCTTGTCCGCAATTTCGGTCACCAGCGCGACGTTCTCGAGCACCGTCAAACTTGGAATGAGATTGTAGAATTGGAAGACGAAGCCCACGTGTTCACGCCGGTACCGGGTCAACTCCGCATCAGTGGCGCCGACCAGATTATGGTCCCGCCAGTGAGCCTCGCCCGAAGTCGGGCTGTCCAGGCCGCCCAGGATATTCAGCAGGGTCGACTTGCCCGATCCGGACGGCCCCAGGAGCACGACGAACTCGCCTTCGAAGATGTCGAGGTCGACGTCGCGCAGCGCATGCACGTCGACCTCTCCCATTCGATAGGTCTTCGAAAGGCCCCTGGCATGAAACACCGGGGATCTCTTGTTATCCAGTTCGTAAGGTTCGGCCTCCATGGTCGTAACTCGCTCGCCGCCTTCGGTGTTTGGTCAACCGGTGATCAGTGGGACAACAGCACCGGAATCGGCGGCCTTGTCAGGATGCTCCGGGTCGCGCCGCCCAATACGAACTCCCGCAAACGGGAGTGACCATACGCCCCCATGACAAGGAGATCCGCCCTGCGGGAGGCAACCTGCCCGGCGAGAACCTCGCCGATGGGTTGTCCGGCGGCATCGACCTCCTCCACGACCACGTCGATGCCATGCCTCGACAGGTTCTTGGCGAGCTCGGACGACGAGCGTCGGCTCGAAATCGTCTTCTCATTGGTCACCGTGAGGATGCAGACTTCGCGCGCTTTCTCCAGGATCGGTATGGCGTCCGATACTGCCCGCGCAGCTGCGCGGCTGAAATCCCATGCAACAAGAACCCTGTTCAGTTCGAACTCCCTGGAGGCCGATGCTTCCGGAAGCACCAGGGTCGGCCGGCCTGAACCGAAGATAATCGCTTCAGCATACCATTGGTCGTAGGATTCCGGCACGGGCACAATGGCGAGGTCGCGCAGCCGCGCATATTCCACTAGAACGTCCGGCACCTCGGACGACAAACAACGATCGAGAACGATCTCGTGCACAACACCGGCTTTTTGCGCGGTCGATTCAAAGGTTGCCAGCAGATCCTGAGCATTCTTTCGGCTCTTATGGGCCTCGTTGGCCACGATCGCCCCGAGATTTCCGGGACCCGAGAGGAAGCTGCCAGGCACCTGCACATGGACCTCACAAGAGACCGCGGCAATATGAGCGCCGAGGAGAGACGCCAGCGATACGGCGCGGTCGATCACGCCGGCCGGGGTCGGCTCGGGATAGCTGGTGAGGGTGAGCAAGATGTCTTTGATGGCCATTTTGGGCTCTCCGAACTGAAGCTACCGGAGCATATTCACGCAAGTTCCGGACAGCTTGACATAGCTCAGAGTACCGACGCCTTGCCCCACGGCGCCAGACAAGAGGCGTCGGCCTATCACGACATTCTGCTGCGACATCATCGCGCAGACCCGCCCTCCACTCAGCAGACAGGGTGCCCTGAGCCCTGGGCCACCACTCGACCTGCCGGCTGTGCCGCCGCCTCCGGTCCCGATTGATCACAGCTCTATTGAACAAAGAGCGCGGGCCGGGTGACATGCTCTGCGGTCGTGCGTTTGACCCAAATCAACAGGCTATCTGGCGCCATTGCCGATATAATCCCAGCCATTGGCCGTTGGTGGAGCGTCGGGCGCGGCGCTTGGTCCATTGCTGCTCGTGGTCACAATGAGGTTCATACGAATCTGGCGGGTTGGGTAGCAGGCGCGATCGAAGCATCGCCACAGACGCGTTAGGTCGTGCAATACACATGATGGATTTGTTGAACCCGAGCCTAAGTCCCGAGGTTCTCGCGATTGTCGTTGCCCTCGGCATCGGACTCCTGATCGGCCTGGAGCGGGAACGCCGAAAGGGCGACGGACCGGGGCGCTCGCCTGCCGGGCTGCGTACCTTCGCCGCGGCATCGCTCGCCGGTGCCGTCAGTTACATGGTCGGCGGCAAGGGCCTGCTGGCGCTCGTCACCGCCGGAATCGTCGTTCTGACTGCGATCGCCTATCTGCGATCCAGTAACGACGACCCCGGTCTGACTTCGGAGACCGCACTCATCCTGACGGTTCTGCTTGGTGGACTGGCCACGCAGCGTCCTGTCTTGGCCGCAGGTGTTGCCGTCATCGTGGCGATTCTGCTCGCGGCCCGTGCGGCGTTGCACGGCTTCGTCCGTACGGCTCTCAGCGACAGCGAGGTCAAGGACGGCCTGATCTTTGCCGCCGCCACCCTCGTTGTTCTGCCCCTGCTTCCGGATCAGCCGGTCGGCCCCTTTGCCGCGCTCAATCCACGTGCGATCTGGATCATCGTCATTCTGGTGATGGCCATCGGCGCGACCGGGCATATTGCCATACGCCTGCTCGGCGCAAGAGGCGGCCTCGCTATCTCCGGCTTCGCCTCGGGCTTCGTCTCGAGTACGGCAACGATCGGAGCGATGGGGGCGCAGGCTCGCAAGGCACCCGAGTTGCTCGGCGCCGCTACCGCCGGGGCAACGCTTTCGACCGTCGCAACGATCGTTCAACTCGCCGCGGTGCTCGCAGCGACAAGTCTCACTACGTTGCAAAACCTGATGGTTCCGCTCCTCTGTGCCGGTACCGCGGCGATTGTTTATGGCGCGATCTTCACGGCCAGGGGCATGCAAGAGACGGGCGGTGCCGAGCTCCAGCTCGGACGAGCTTTCAGCTTGTCCTCAGCCTTGCTGCTGGCGCTGACCCTCTCGGCAGTCCTCGTGCTCTCCGCCGGCCTGCGGGAAGCGTTTGGAGAAATCGGCCTGATCGTCAGCGCGGCCGTAGCTGGTCTGGCAGACACGCATTCGCCAGCCGTCGCCACAGCCACCCTCGCCGCCTCGGGAACGATCAACTCCGCCGACACCGTCGCTCCTATTCTGGCGGCGCTGTCGACGAACACGGTCAGCAAGATAGTCGTTGGCTGGGTCAGCGGCGGGCGCTCCTTCGCGCTGCGGCTGATGCCCGGCCTCATCCTTGTGATCGCGGCTGCGTGGGCCGGTGCAGCCGGCCCTGATGTCGTTCACCAGATATTCCGGCTGTAGCCGGGAGAGACGCAGGATTGATGGCGACAAAGGATTTGATGGATCAAGTCGGACAGACGACGGCGACCGCGCATTCATTGCCGCTGAAGGACGTCCTTCGCATGCTTCGAGTCGATCCAGAACAGGGCCTCGCAGAACATGAAGCGACGGAGCGCCGCATTCGCTTCGGTTCAAACGCGATTGCTGCAAGGAAGCGGGTCAGCGCCCTGATCATACTGCTTCACCAGCTGCGAAGTCCGGTGGTGTACCTGCTCGCGGTAGCCGCTGCGCTTGCCTTCTGGTTCGGCGAGCTCGAGGAAGGCGTAGCAATCGTCGCGGTTCTTGTGCTCAACACGCTCATTGGCTTCATCACCGAAATCAGAGCCGCGCGTTCGATCGAGGCGCTGCGTGCGCTAGGCCGGACATCGGCGCGCGTGCGCCGCGACGGTCACACGCGCGTGCTCCCGGCGGAGGACCTGGTGCCGGGCGACGTGCTCTTGGTCGAGGCCGGCGACGCCATCTCGGCTGATTTGCGCATAGTGGAGGCCTCACGTCTCGCGGCCGACGAGTCGACCCTGACAGGCGAGTCGATGCCGGTCGACAAGTCGCCGAGGCCGGCCGCGGAGGATGCACGGATCGCCGAGCGCACATCGATGCTGTTCAAGGGCACGGCCCTGACGCGCGGGAGCGGACTTGGCATCGTCGTCGCGACGGGCTCCCAGACGGAGCTTGGTCGAATTTCTCACCTCGTCGAGCAAGCGGAGCCCGAAAGTTCACCGGTTGAACGCCGGCTCGCGCGCCTATCCGGGCAGCTCGTTTGGGCAGTCGGGCTTCTGACCGTCGTGATTGCTGCGGTTGGAGTGGCGAAAGGAGAAGATGCCTTCCTGGTCGTGGAGTCGTCGATCGCGCTCGCGGTGGCCGCCATTCCCGAAGGTCTCCCGATCGTGGCTACGCTCGCGCTTGCCCGCGGGATGTGGCGCATGGCACGTCAGAATGCACTTCTGGAGCGGCTATCCGCGGTCGAGACGTTGGGGGCGACCACGGTGATCCTGACCGACAAGACCGGCACGCTTACCGAGAACCGGATGGCCGTACGGCGGCTATGGGTCGAGTCCGGCGAAGTCGACGAGGCAGGCGCGGAGGAGCTTGCCGGCGATGCCCTGCTGCAGCGGCTGTTGCATACAATGGTACTTTGCAACGAGGCCTCGCTGGGCCATGGAGAAGCAGCGCATAGCGGTGATCCCATGGAAGTGGCGCTGCTGCAGGCTGGCCGAGCGGCAGGTCTGAAGCGCCGCGAGCTGCTGCGCAGTTCTCCGATCGCGGCCAAGCACGCTTTCGACAACGAAAGCAAGATGATGGCGACGGTGCACCAGCACGGCGGTGCGTATTTCTATGCCGTGAAGGGGGCACCAGAGCATGTGCTCGCGGCGTGCACTGGCATACTCACCGAGGGCGGCGAGACCTTACTGGACGAAGCGACGCGCCGTCTATGGAGCGCGCGGATTGCCGAACTCGGACAGCAGGGCCTGCGCGTGCTCGCCTGCGCGACCAAACTGGAGACATCGGCAGATGTTCAGCCCTACCGTGAGCTGATATTTGTAGGCCTTGTTGGCCTGGAAGCCCCTCCGCGGGCGGACGTTCCGCACGCGATCCACGATTGCCATCATGCAGGCATCCGCGTCGTTATGGTGACTGGCGATCATGCCGTCACGGCGCGCAGCATAGGCCGTGCGCTCGGGCTCGACGCTGACAACGTAGCTGAAGGTCGCCACATAGAGCAACTCATCGACAGGCACCCGCAGGAATTGAAGCGCATTGGCATCTTCGCCCGCGTGAGCCCGGCGGAGAAGCTTGCGATTGTGCGCGCGTATCAGGCATCTGGCGAAATCGTCGCGATGACCGGGGATGGCGTGAACGACGCACCGGCGCTAAAGCAGGCCGACATCGGCGTGGCCATGGGCCTGCGCGGAACCGACGTGGCACGCCAGGCCGCGGCGATGATCCTGCTCGACGATGCCTTTCCGACGATCGTCAAGGCAGTTCGGGAGGGCCGAGCCATTTTCGGAAATATCCGCCGTTTCGCCGCTTACCTTCTGTCCTGCAATCTCAGCGAGATCCTGGTCGTCGGTATTGCGATCGCAGCAGCACTGCCCCTGCCGATCCTGCCACTGCAGATCCTCTATTTGAACCTCGTGACAGACGTATTCCCCGCATTCGCGCTGGCCATGGGCGAGGGAGAACGCGATATCCTCACGCGACCGCCACGCGATCCGAAGGAGCCAATTCTCGGTCGCCGGCAATGGACAACGATCGTGCTGCAGAGCGTTGCCCTGGCGGCAGGAGCCTTTGCTTCGCTCGGGCTGGCGCTCTCGGCCGGTTGGACCAGCGAAGCAGTGGTCACCACCACATTTCTGACGATCGCCTTCGCGCAACTCTGGCACGTCTTCGACATGCACAGCAGCCGCTCCGGAGTCGTCGTTAACGAGGTCACGCGCAATCCATGGATCTGGGCTGCGGTCGGCCTCTGCAGTGCTCTGCTCGCCGTCCCACCCTACTGGCCCCTTGGCGCAGAGGTCTTGCACGTTACTCCCCCGACAGGGGCAATGTGGACCATCATCCTGAGCTGCAGCCTCGCGCCAACGCTGCTAATTCAAGTCAGCCGCGCAATCATTGCCTTCGCCAAGCGAGACCGGTAGATGACAACCGCGTTGCCTTGGCTCGAATTCGCCGTCTGTGCCATCGCGATCGGTCTGGCCGGTCCTGTGTTGACGCAGTACGGCGATCTCATCGCGCGGCTGACGGGGCTGAGCCGATCCTGAATTGGCCTCGTCCTGCTCGCGACAGCAACTTCATTACCGGAGTTGTTCACCGGCATCAGCTCGGTTGCCATTGCGCGAGTGCCGGACATAGCCGTCGGAGATGCTCTGGGCAGTTGCGTCTTCAATCTCGTGATGCTGGTTCTGCTAGACGAGTTGAGCCGCGATGAACCCTTATATCGTCGTATCGACCAGGGTCACGTGTTAACCGCAGGTTTTGGGATAGTTCTGATCGGAACGGTTGGCGCCATCATTCTGATTGGCAGGGCGACTTTACTTGGATCCGCCTGCCTGACGTGCTGGATGCACGACGACAGCCGCTGCACGAGGGAGGAATCAAAAAGCAACCCGGGATCTACTTCGCTGGCATGGATTTGGCTGTAACGCGCAAGTCCGGCACTGTATTGGCCGTCCAGGACGAGTCTGCTCGTCTGGTGGAATACATCAAACGGCACGGTGTTGGCGCAGGACCGGCAATGACCGCTGGTCAACCTGAGACCATGACCGGCAGCTGGCTACGTCTGGTTCATCGCTAACTCAGGACATCCCACCGGCAACTCAGCTGGGCAGCAACGAGCCAAAAACTGAATTTCATTCGATAACCTCGTCCGCGCTAATCAGTAGATTGGGCGGGACAGTCAGATTGAGCGCTCTTGCTGTCCTCAAATTCACGATGAACTCAAACTTCGAGGGGCGCTCCACTGGGAGATCACCTGCTTTCTCGCCACGCAATATTCGATCAGCCAGTTGAACCGCACGGGGAAAATAGTCTTTCTGGCTGGGGCCATAACTCATCAAGAACCCCCGCCGCGCCGCTTCACCGAGAAACGAAAGGGTTGGCAGATTATTTTGCGTTGCGGCGGCAACGAATTTCTCTGCAACAGGGGTAATCCCGGGGCCTGAGAGCTGGATGATGCCGGTGCGCTTTGGTCCCGAGATGGTCGAAAGCAGGCGGGGGAAATCGTCGTTGACGCTAAATTCAAGAACCATCGTTTCGACCCCCAAGTTCTCGGCAACGCGGAGCGCCACGTCTAGCTGGCTTCTTCCGGCAGATGGCTGCCAGGCAAAGGCAACTCGGTCGAGAGCTGGAACCATCTCACGCATAAGCTGGATCCACTTGGCGGCAAGGGCGGGTGTATCCAGAAATAGCCCTGTGACGTTACCGCCAGGCCTCGCCACGCTGCGAATGAGGCCGGTTTGAATGGGATCGGTTTCCAGATCGATAGCCACTATTGGAGTGCTCGAGGTCACACCAGCAGCGGCACGGACAGCCTGGGCTCCGACGGCAATAAGGGCGCCGATTCCGTTGCTAATCAAATCTCGGACTAACTCGGGAAGTCGTTGTGGTTCGCCCTCGCCGGAACGGGTCAAAACAGTTTCGCCTTCAACGTACCCGAGGCGCCGCCACTCGCGCTGAAGTACTGAGAAGGTAATATGGTTCGGATCGGTCGTAACGGGATGCAGATACCCTATCTTGCCCTTTATAGGCTGAGCCTGGAGTAATTGGGGACGATGTGCCGCAACGAGCAGGGAGATAAGCAATAGGTCCCGCCGCTTCATACCTCCCTCCCGATAGAGCACCGACAGATAGGCGCATTTGAGCACGAGCAGTGATCGAAAACCACAGGCTCATGCGGAACTTCAGTTTCGGGTCAAAGGCTGCCCTCGGCAGCCAGCATGCCCTTGGTCGGGTCAACTCTAGGAAGCTCACATCGCTGCGCTCTGGGTTGAGGTCAGCCATGGGCCACGAGCCGACCTGAGCTATTGGAACTTTCGGAGAGCCCACGCTACAAGCCGCCCGCCAAACCATCCAAGAAGACCAAATATTGGAAGGGTGAGGAAGAGCCCGACGATTGCAAGGCCTGATCCCTGCCCCGCGTTGGGCGCCTTCAAGATCATCTCCTGCGGTGTACCGATGAAAAGAAGTGTGTTCGGGATACACATTGCAATCAGTGAGAACCACATCGCGATCTTTACAGAGAGAAGATGCGGCCACTCCTTTCGTGCTCTCCAAACAGAAATCTTGGAAAGCAGGAAAAACGATACGTTCGCTATCGCGGAAACCACCGGGAATACCAGCATGAAGGCGATTGTGCTTCCGCTAAATTCCATTTTGTAGCCATCCAGATTATCAATTCCAAACGATCGCAGCCCAATGTAAACGAACGGTGCGAGTATGCTGGGGCCTACGGCGACGATTGCGAGTGCGAATAAAGGATATTTTGCCCAGCGAACCTGTTGGGTAGGCGGAACGTCAGCCGAGCCTGCGTCTACTTGGATCTGAGGCATTATAGAAACTAAACTAGCGCGGACCGTTCGATATTGACCCAGCACAAGCACCCGAGTTGGCCTTTCATGGCTTGTGGGCGCGCTAGGAGAACCAGACGCATTTGGCCTTGGCGTGTCGGTTGTGGGTCACAAACGGCGGTCGAGGCAATCACCACCCCTCGTCAGTCCACTGCCGATAGCCCACATCAGGATAACCTCGGGCTTCTTCGGCTGAGGGGCCATCAGCAAACATCCGAAATGAAAGAGGCCGCCAACTGAGGCAGCCCTACGGCTCTTCGACTTCCATCCCGCAGCTTGCTCCTGCGGCCTTTTCGGTGGAACTCCTTGATCGGGATCAACGGGAATAGCGATTTCGATACTAAGTTTGCAAGATGACCACCATCGCCGATCTCAAAAAGCATTTTTTGAAACTGTGCGCGGACGAAGAAGCGGATGTCCAATGGTGTGACGTTCCGTCGAAGGCATTGGCACTGAGCGGCGAACTGGAATTCATACTCACGCCGCACATCACGGCAGAGATTGGTGCGGTTACGATGCACGAGTTGGGCCATATCAAGAGCCGTGACCAATCCACCGATCAGATCGGGCGCGAACGCGCGGCTTGGGACTGGGCGCGGCGCAACGCATTGATGTGGACGCCACACATGGCAGGTTATGCGGCTGCTTCGTTGCGGTGGTACGAAGCGCAGCGCCGCCGCTCGATGTGACAGTGACGTGTCCCCACACTCGTGTCGGCTCGGCCATCGGCTATCAAAAAATCTGGCAGACGAAGCTCGGAAAATCCCAATGTCTGAATTGTGGTCACAAACAGCGGTCGCCGACAAATCCAGCAAGGTGTCCATCGATTGGCTTGTACTTGGCGGTGTTGGTATTCACCAGCATGGTTTGCCTCCCTGTCACCGTAAAGCCTAGGAAGGCCGCGAGGGGCCGGAATTGATCGACCGCAAAATCGCGCAGGCTAAAGTAGTTGTACGGAGCAGTTGCTGAGGCGACCTTAGGTCATAAAAAACCAAAATCGAGGATAGGACCACGGCGAGCACGCCAGCCGCAATTCGCCAGTGCGTTGAAGGTCCAGTTGGTTTCCACGACAACGGCTCAAAAAGAGCCGCCGGCCTTGGGGAAGCCAGCGGCTTGTGGTGGTTGGGCATTTCGTGCGTAGTGGGGGCTACGCAGGAGCTACATTAGGTAGGTGGCGTTGTTTGTTTTTGATCGAAATCAAAGTTGCCGGAAGACTTAAACCGTCGCGAATGCGCGCAGTGAGCTTCCTGTTCCACGCTGGTTACGTGGCGCAAACCGAATGTCCGCTACCGGTCTTGGCCGTGTAAAAACGGCTTCAAAGGGCATCGGTCCGGAAGCTAGGAACCGCGCCTGTCTCAGGCCGCGATCGCAGTGATCAGTGGCTTGGCCCCGACGATGTTCATGACCCGTGTAAGATTATAGGCCAAGACCGAGAGTGCCATCTCGGCCGCTACTTTTGGGAGCGTTTTGGTGAGGAAGTGTGTCGCTCCCATGCGGGCCTTCATCGTGCCGAACGGATGCTCGACCGTCTCCCGACGCTGACGCATGGCTTCTGGGTTTGCGTCAAGGCGCTGCTGCACAGCCTCAAGCAGATGCTCGTGCTCCCAGCGTGTAATTCGCCGCTCTGGTCCTGTCGTGCACTGCGATTTGAGCGAACAACTTTGACAGGCAGTGGTCCAGTAGCGCCGCAGCATCTTGCCGTCTTCTTCGTTTGTGTAGCGATACGGCAATCGCTCCCCAGCCGGACAGCGATAGGCGTCCTCCTCTGGCAAATAGGCAAAGTCCTGCTTACCGAAGCGCCCCTCCGATTTGGCACCCGACGTCAGCGGCTTGGGCAGAGTTACGGTGATGCCGGCCTCGTGGCACGCGAGGATCTCCGGGCTGTTGAAGTAGCCGCGATCGGCTACAGCTTCTAGCGTCTCGGTCTCGAGAACAGCCTTCGCCTGCTTGGCCATATTGGCGAGTTGTGCCCGATCTGAGCCGCTGTTCGTCACCTCGTGCGCTACGATCAGATGGTGCTCGGTGTCGACGGCGACCTGCACGTTGTAGCCAACGGTGCCAGAGCCCCGGCCGCTTGTCGCCATCGAACGGCTGTCGGGATCGGTCAACGAGATTTGCTGATCGGGTGACGCAAGCATCTGCTTCTCGTAGACGGCAAGCTTGCCCATTTCTTCCCTCAGCTTCGTCAGTTTCTCGGTTAGCCTCGTCACCTTGGCGGCCAACGCCTCGCTCGGCTCCTGCCGGTCGGCCGTGTCCAGTTGGCTCAGATAGCGCGCGACGCTCTCCTCCAGCTGCGCGCGCCGCCGCTCCACCTTCGCGCGTGTGAAGTTCTTGTCCCGGTTGTTCACAGCTTTGAACTTGCTGCCATCGATGGCGACGCTCGACGTCGCGAGGAGACCCATTTCACGGCAGATTTCGACGAAGCGTGAGCATACCTTGCGGAGCGCCAGGCCATTGTCTTTGCGGAAGTCCGCGATCGTCTTGTGATCAGGTGCGCGCCGGCCCAGCAGCCACATGGCCTCGACATTGCGTCCGGCCTCTCGTTCGAGCCGCCGGCTCGACTGCACCCGGTTCAGATAGCCGTAGATGTAAAGCTTCAGGAGAACCGAGGGATGGTATGACGGCCGACCGGTCGCCGCCGGCTTCACCCCCTCGAAGCTTAGCTCGGCCAAATCGAGCGCATCGACAAACACGTCGATCACGCGAACAGGGTTGCTCTCGTCAATGAAATCATCGAGGCACTCGGGCAATAGCGTCGATTGCCCACGATCCGCCTCCGCAACGAATCATTCCAGCCCCCCGCAAATCGTGCGGGAATCATATCGCGCGAATCACATAAAGCGCAGCGTTTTCACAGAGCCAGGGTCAGAGACAGTCCTGGGCAGCCCTATGAAGGCCTTCCGGTCATCCCTTGGAAGCAGACCGTCCAAGATCTTTGAGAGTGGCGAGGACCCTGCCCGCTCAATGTCCTCCAAGATGCGTTACGTCCTTCAAAATAACGAGCATTGGGGATCACCTTCCGGTTCCGGCGGAATGCGCTTGCAAACTGTGTGACCGTGACTATCCACCCAGACAAGTTGCCCGGTAAGAGCATAGAGCACCCGCATGGCTGCTAGTGCGGGTCGTCCTTGGCAGATCAGTTCAGCGACCAATTCGATCTGTTGCGCTATTTCTTCCTCCAGCAGTTTTACCTTTTCATCGTGCTCACCCATCGCACTACTCCACTGCAGGCGTTGCTCCCCTTAAATTGCACCACCAATTGGTGTCGGCTGAAGTTGCGCTGGATCAACTTCGAACGATGAATTGCACGTCAGTATCGCTTATGCATTGTTCGATGCGGCACCCGTCTGCTCAGAATCACCAGCAGCGGTCGAAGTGAGCACGGTCCAGCGTCCGGTCTGCCTCCGATAGCTTGCAGCGAAAATTCTCCTACCCTTCGGCTAAGGCCCGTACGCAGTCATTCGACCACCTCGTCGGCACGGGCGAGCACCGTGGGCGGTATCGTAATTCCAAGGATCTTCGCCGCCTTCAGATTGACGAGGAGTTCGAATTTGGTTGGCTGTTGGACGGGCACGTCTCTGGGCATTGCGCCCTTCAGGATCCTAGCGATGTATTCGGCAGATCGACGGTACATGTCTGGGAAGTTCGGTCCGTAGGACATCAGGCCGCCGTCCTTAACGTAGACGCCGGTTTCCCAGATCGAGGGAAAGCGATACAGCGCGGCCAGCTCGATCAACTGCTTGCGCTGGAAGTTGAAGAAAGCCGATGCCATGGCAGCGACCGCGTCGACGCCCTGCTCTCGTCCGCGCCTGAACGCAGCTTCGACCTGGTCGGAGCTCGCGGCCTCGGCGACTACGACATGAAGGCCCAGAGTCCGCGCCGTGGCCTCCGCCTCGGCAGCACCGGTCGGAACCCCCACGACCGGGTCGCGCAGGATCATGACCCGCGTGATGGACGGCACCGTTTCTTTCAGAACCTCTATGCGCTTGCTCTCCAGATCGATGTCCGACATCGACAGACCCGTGGCGTTTCCACCGGGCCTCGCGAGGCTCTGCACCGTACCGCTGCCGACCGGATCTGCGATCACTGCGAAGACAATCGGAGTCTTTGTTCCGGTTGCCAGAAGCGTCTGTACTGCCTTTGAACCGGCCGTCAGGATGACGTCGAAATTGCTTTGGCTGAGCTCCGCTGCGAGCTTCTGCATGCGCTCCAAGCTGCCCTCAATCCAGAAATATTGGACGTCGACGTTGCTGCCTTCTATCAACCCGTTTTCACGCAACCCTTGTTTAAACGCAGCAATTTGCGCGGCGTCCATAGTTGACGGGCTCGCATTACCCAAGAAGGCGATGCGCGCGATTCGCCTGCTTGTCGATTGGGCGAAACTCTGCCGCGACCAGGGCAACGCGGCTATAATCGCCGCCAGAAACTCCCGCCTTCGCATACGCCCCCCATGAAGATTCCGCTCTGTGGGTCGCTATATTAGCACTTTGCTGTGGGCCGCAGAGGGCCTTCACTGGAGGTGGGCGCGCGATAGGGCGAAGTCCCGAGTTGGACCAAAATGGGCGGTCCTGACCCTTGCACGCCACGTACGGTCCACCCCAGCAGCCGACGCTACGCGAGCTTTGAGCCCTGCAGCGTTGGGGTACAAGCGAAAATGATGCGATCATTCGAAGCACGCGGCGGCATGGGAAGACGAGCGCGTGTACCTCACCGGCAGTAGCGATGACCGCCAGTTGCCGCCGCGCGGCAGCCTGTGAACGCGGACATCATGTCTGCTTGGGGTCATGAACGACAAAACTCAAGGTGAGCATTATAGGTCCACTTTCGGGTCGATCGCGACCAGTTGAGCCTGACAGCCGGGCCCTGATTCAAGTCACCCAACAGAAGGGGCCGAATCATGCGCTACGAACTTACGGACTATGAGTGGTTTCCATTAGCCGATGCTGCCGAATAAGTCGCGCGGCGTGCCACGAGTGAATGACCGTCGTGTCCTCAATGGCATCTTCTGGGTCTTGCGATCCGGGGCGCCGTGGCGCGACCTGCCAGAGAACTTCGGTCCGTACACGACCTGTTACAATCGGTTCGTTCGCTGGCGACGGGCGGGCGTGTGGGCAAGCTCATGAGCGCACTGGTCGGTGCCCATGATGCTGCCGTGCAGATGATCGACACGTCTATTGTTCGCGTACATCAACATGGGGCCTGTATCACAAGGAACCAGCGCCAATCGATGGGAAGGTCGCGCGGCGGTCTGACAAGCAAATTCCACGCGGTGGTCGATAGCAATGGTCTACCGATACGGCTTGCGTTGAGCCCTGGTGAGGCGCACGACGTTCGACTTGCCGGAAAGCTGCTTTCTCGTCTCAATCCGGATCAATGCTGTTTGCCGACCGTGGCTATGACGCCTACTGGATCAGGAAGCTTGCCATGAAGAAGGGCGCATGGGCCAACATCCGCCGAAGAGCAATCGCAGCGATCCGATCTGCTTTAGCCCGTACCTCTATCGCGCTCGCAACTTCGTCGAACGGTTCTTCAACAAAATCAAGCAGTGCCGTCGGGTGGCGACGCGCTACGACAGGCTTGCAGCAACTACCTTGCCTTCGTCCAACTCGCATCTATCTGCCTATAGCTGGCCGGGCGTTATGAGTCCGCCCCCTAGTGAAAGAGGAACAGCGGGCAAGGCGGCCGCTCGACCAATCGTCGCGTCGTCGAGCCGAACAGGGCATTGCTCCAGCCGCGATGACCAAACGCGCCCATCACCAGCAGACCGACGCCCCGATCAATGACTTCAATTCGGATAGCCTCGGCTGGGTCCATGGCCGCTTCAATCGGAACGACCGTACAGCTGCGGTCATGGCCGCGTAGAAACTCAGCCGCCGCATGAGCGCGGCGGGTCGCAAGCTCCGAGTCCGCCGCGATCGACGTCACGTGCACGCGAGCCTCGCGCCACAATCCCAGGAGCGCATACATTTGAAGAGCGCGCATGGCGGGCAAGCTGCCATCATATGCGACCAATACATCACTGGGATAGCGATACTCGTCGCTGCAGACGACAACCGGCCGCGGCGACAGCAACAGAAGATTGGAGAGCAATTCTGGTAACGGCGCAGGTCGATCAACTGAAAAGGTCGTATCGTTACCGGTAACGATCAGGTCTCGCGTCTCAGAAGCAGCGCGGAAGACCTCAGGCGGGTCACCTTCGAAGGAGAGCCAGGATTATTCGAGGCCGCTCACCTCGCACGCGTCGGCATATGATGCGTGTATTCGAGCGTCATTCTCGCGCGCCTGCCGCCCCCGGATCTCCTCGAGCTTGCCTTGATAGGCCGACGCGCCGATGCCGCCTATCATTGGAACTGCCAGAGACGAGAGATCGATTCCCGAGAGGCCAGTAACGAGCACTCTACCCGAACGGGCGAGATCGAAAGCCAATTCCCGCGCGGAAAGTGATGATTGGGTTTCTCCGAGCAGAAGCAGAACACGCATGTTATCACTCCGATGCTGCTGGCCGCAACTCGATTGTAAATATTGCCAGGAAGTCGGCGCGGCTGACATGACGCATATCAAGTCGCCGCTAACAGCATAGCAAGTATCCAAGCTGATACACCCTCAGTCGGAGCAACCAGCATCATCTCGAACGGCTCGAACACTGCTTCAGCGAGTTTGATCCATCTCAAGGGCCTGTTGGGATCACCTCCTAAGCTAAGACTTCGTCTCTGACAGAAGACGGCGACGGCGAGAGGATCACCCATGCTTAAGTTCAATCAGATCATCGCGGTCGGTGCCCTATCCATCGCGACCGCAATGTTTTCTGCAGCCGCGCCAGCGCAGCGCGCCGGACCCGGAGTGATGGGTCCGGGCATGATGATGGGACCTGGATTTATGGGCCACGGTGGCCCACGGGGTGCATGCGGCCCCGCTGCTGCCAGCCTTCTCGGGTGGCGCATCGATCGGATCGAACAGGTCATCAAACCGACCGAGACGCAACGCGCCAAGTTCGATGATTTGAAAGCGGCATCCGACAAAGCCTCCGCGGCCCTCCGCCTGGCTTGTCCGACCGAGGTTCCGACCACCACCGTCAGCCGAATGGAATTTATGGAAAGACGCATGGAAGCCATGTTGCAATCCATCAAGACCGTGCGGCCTGCATTCGAATCATTCTACGAAACGCTCAGCGACGAACAGAAGGCCCGACTGGATTCGCCTTCGGACCGCAACCGCTTCTGGCGGCACCTTTGGTGATGCCCATCCCCGGTTTCGCCATCCGACTCCTTTAGATGATGTCCTGGTAGCGGTCAGAGGTTTGCGAGCTTCCGAGGAAAGATCCAAAAATGGCCTATTATTTTAGCAAGACCTTGCCGCTCGGCTTTGACCAAGCGGTGCAGCGCGCGACGGAAGTGCTCAAGCAGGAAGGCTTCGGCATCATCACGGAAATCGACGTAAGGCATACGTTCAAAGAAAAGGTCGGGATCGATTTCCGAAACTATCGCGTCCTCGGTGCCTGCAATCCGGGCCTCGCCCACAACGCGCTGCAGCTCGAAGACAAGGTCGGCACATGCTGCCCTGCAACGTCGTCGTCCAGGAAATCGCTCAAGATCGCACCGAGATCGCTGCTGTCGATCCTGTAGCATCAATGCAAGCCATCGATAATGCAGAACTCAAGGCGGCGGCGGAAGGCGTTCAGACCATCCTCCTAAAGGTCATCGAGAGCCTATAGGCCGCCTAGATTGGTGATCGAGTTGGCATTGTAATACGCTGACACTTACATTGAGCGTATTGGGCTATATTAGGCTCGGAACCGATCTGGCTCAGGGATCGTTACTCGCAATTTGCGGAATCGCGCTGGCGACCTCCACTGATTATGAGGAAGGTGGGCTAGTGTAATAAATGGTCACCCAGTGCAGATGCAGGCGATGATCGCCAAACCCAAGGTAAACAAGGTTGAAGAGGAGCTGCTCTCACGATTGGAGCAGCGCCTAGGCCGGATTCACGCGCGGCAACGCCTCGGGATCGAAACTGATCATGAAGCTCAGATATTCGGTCAAGGTCTCAACTTCTTTCATATCGAAAACTGGTACTCTGTTCATGCGCTTATACGAAATATCCTGAAGCTGACTGGCCTTTACTGGCGCGGGCGGCGCAATGCCGAGCGCATTCTCGTGAAGAAGAACGATATCGAATGCGCCAATTTGCCAGCTCTGTTCGACGGCTTTACGATACTTCATATCAGCGATACCCACGTCGATATGAACGAGCGAACCATGCGGCGCATGGTCGAGCTGGTTTCTGGCCTGAATTACGACTTATGCGTCCTTACAGGCGACTACCGCGGCAAAACCTTCGGAAGTTTCGACGCTGCACTTGAAGGCATGGCGCGGGTCACCGCTCACCTGAGGCAACCCATTCTCGGCGTGCTGGGCAACCACGACACGATCAGGATGCTGCCCGGCCTCGAGGAAATGGGCATACGCATGCTCCAGAATGAGTGCACGACAATCAAGCGCGGGGATCAGGAGATATACATCGCAGGTATTGACGACGCGCATTACTTCCGAGTGGATAACATCGAGAAGGTCGGATCCGACGTCCCCGACGGCGCTTTTTCGATCCTGCTGACGCATACCCCGGAAGTCTACCGGCAGGCAGCGCATGCCGGCTTTGATGTGCTGCTGAGCGGACATACGCATGGAGGCCAGATCTGCCTTCCAGGGTCAATCCCCATCACGCTGGACTCGGTACTGCCGCGCAGGATGGGGGCTGGCGCGTGGCGTTATCATAACATGCTCGGCTACACGTCGGTCGGCGCGGGATCGAGTGTCGTGGCCGTGCGCTTCAATTGCCCGCCGGAGATCACGTTGCACCGATTGCGCCGGCCCGCCGATGCTTCAGTACGGCTGGTCGCGAACACGAAACGCGTATAGAACGCGGGAAATTGCGAGTTCGCCGACGAAAAATATCGCGACCGTGAGGAAGATATCGGCGTAGTTCAGCCCCAGAAGTTCCCGGCAGGCCATGAGTGGGAACAACGATTCCGGAACCTGATCCAATCCGATCGCCTGACTGCTCGGAGGCAGGTTCATGCGCCGTTTCAAGAAGCTGGAGAACAGGTCTCCAGCCATCGAGACAATCGCCACCCACGCTCCCAATTTCAACCCCAGGCCAAGAGCGGACGTACCGATTGCCGTTACGAAGACTGATGAGACGATACCTCGAACCGTCTTGGAGGCTCCGAACACCGGTCGACCGTCGAGGAATAAAACACCTCCATCCAGCGCCATCGCAAAGCGAGAGCCAAAGAGCTTCTTAGCAAGGACTGGGGCCCCATTTGCGAGCGTCAAAAGAAGGATCGATTGGAGAATGGGTGCCACAGCCGTCACATGGATCACCTACAATAACGGATTTCGTACGACCTGCTACGTCGATCGATCGTGTGCATGCCAGTCTTCGGTGTGAGGCAACATTCGGAGAAGGGTATTGTCCCGAAATACCCAATGATGAATGAGCGCGGCGCCAGCGTGAATCATCGCAAGAATGACCAGTGAGTGAGCAATGATTTCGTGCACTTCCTTCACGTTGTGAGCAAAAACTGCGTCCTTGAGCCACGGCGAAGGGATGGTGGCGAGCCCCAAAAGTGACAGTGCGTCTCCACGCGCGAATTGAAGAACGATACCGGTAAGTGGTACTGCGACAAGCAGCGCATAAAGGATGTAGTGCATAATGCGGGCGACAGGATCGACCCACTTTCCGAGCCATGCGCCAAATTCCGAAGCTGCTAACGCGGGTGGCGAGCTAACTGATCGGCTTACCAAGCGAGCTAAGACCAGAACAATAATCAATATACCCGTCGAAATGTGAACGACCAAGCCGGCGTGACGAGGTTCACCTTTAGGCAAGAGATCAGCAAAGACGCCCAGTGTCCAAGCAAGGACTACGAGGACGACCGTGAACCAGTGCAGCGCCTGCGCAATGGCGCCATAACCCTTCGCCGAGTTGAATAACCGCATAGCGGACCCCTTACTATTAAGGCTATCCTGAGCTCCGCTTCGAGCGTTGACGTGGATCAAATCAGAATTGCCATGGTTGACCTCAAGAGCAAGCAAGCAGGCCAAGTGAACTTTTCTTGATGCGAACCTTCCCAGCCCGCGTCCGCCAGCTCAGATGCCGCTTTTCGCCGTTCTTCTCTGCTTTCGATCAGCACGCGGCGAGGGGGTACCTGTAGCATCGTCTAGCCCGTGAAACGCGCTCCGCGATCAGCCCTTTTGGCCGTGACCCGATCGCTGTAGTGCAGCACGTCCCCGGCGCCCCGGCGAACGCAGACAGAACCTAGAACCGTCGAGTTGTTCCGGTGGCGGCGGAGGGTGACCGGCGCGATCGTGGCACCGCAGCTATCGCCGACAGAAACGGCCCACTCGTCGCCATGCCGGAACGGAGCACTCACCGGCAGGGAGAGGCGTCCGGAGCACTCGCGGTCGTGACGCGGACGATACGGTAGTCGTGTCGGTTGAAAGCGCTGCCTGATGGGGTCCGCAAACTCTGGCCGGCCTCCATTCCCGGGGGGCGCAGCCAGCGCCGTGTACTCGGACCGCCTTTCGTTAGGCCATGCACTCAGTAAGCAGCCCGCCACCACTGTTCGCTCTACCCTCAACAGCGACGAAAAAGCGACATCTCACAAGGTCGCTGAAGGGCCAACAGCTGACTAAGCGTACGATGAATTCTATCATGCGCCGCAGCCAACCGCAGCCGAACAGCCGCATCGAAAACCCCCGCGTACGTCGTTACGCCCCTCACTAGTTCCTGCCCCGACTTGCGCATTCACACCTGATGCAATCAAGTACGACACTGTGCATCAAGCCAGACCTAGGGGGAATGAGAGACAGCGCCGATCAATATCGATGCCTATAGCGATGCGCTTGTCGTACTTGGGACGGCGGGGATCGTTGTTCCGTTGGTGCGGCGTTTTGGGTTTAGCCCCGTGCTCGGCTACCTCGCGGCTGGGGCGCTCCTTGGCCCAATGGGCTTGGGCTCGCTCATCCACGCATTTCCGTTGTTGTACTGGGTCACCGTCGTCGATGCCAAAAACGTTGCTGGCATCGCCGAACTCGGCGTGGTGTTCCTACTCTTTATTGTCGGCATGGAACTATCCTACGAACGTTTGAAAACCATGCGCCGCCTGGTGTTCGGACTCGGGAGCTTGCAGGTCATCATTTCCGCCGCTGTGATCGGCGGCATTGCAGCCTTGACCGGCAACTCAACGACCGTATCGGTCATCCTCGGCGCCTGCCTTGCTTTGTCGTCGACCGCGATTGTTATCGAGGTGCTTTCCCACCAAGGCCGGCTCGCCACGACTGCTGGCCGAGCCAGTTTTGCAGTGCTCCTGGCGCAAGACCTGGCCGTGATTCCGATCCTGCTCTTTGTCTCTATTCTAGGTGGCGACACGACCGGCTCAGTCACTACCAATCTCGCGCTCACACTCCTGAATGCGATGCTTGCCGTTACGGCGATCGCTATCATCGGGCGTCTGTTTCTGCGGCCCCTCTTTCGACTGGTCGCCTCCGCCGGAACCATTGATTTGTTTGTGGCCGCGACGTTGTTTGTGATTATCGGTACCGCGGTCGCGGCCGCGCTGGCCGGACTTTCCATGGCGCTGGGAGCGTTCATC
The DNA here is from genome assembly GCF_004114915.1 of Bradyrhizobium guangxiense. NCBI lineage: Bacteria > Pseudomonadati > Pseudomonadota > Alphaproteobacteria > Hyphomicrobiales > Nitrobacteraceae > Bradyrhizobium > Bradyrhizobium guangxiense. Next base: position 4,088,721 of record NZ_CP022219.1, read on the forward strand.
GCGGGGCTGCTGCTCGCCGAGACCGAATTTCGCAAGGCGATCGAAACAACTGCTGGTCCTTTCAAGGGACTGCTGCTTGGTGTGTTCTTCTTTACTGTCGGTATGAACATCGACGTCCGCGAGCTTGCTCGCGAGCCATTCTGGCTTCTTGCCTCTGTCGTCGGCCTCATCGGCATCAAGATCCTGCTGCTCACCGGCCTCGCCCGGATCTTTCGCTTGTCCTGGTCTGCAGCGATCGAAACAGGCCTTCTCCTTGGTCCCGGCGGCGAATTCGCATTCGTTGGCGTTGGCATGGCAACTACGCTCGGACTTATCAGCTCCGACGTCTCGAGCTTCACCTTGACGGTGACATCGATCACGATGACGCTCATTCCGGTGTTGGCTCTGGTCGCGCGGCGATTGACGCCGAGGTTCCGGGAGCCCAGGGCGCTCGACCCGGAACTGACCGTTGCACCAAGTGGCGTCGCTGGACATGCAATCGTCATAGGGCATGGCCGGGTTGGGCACGTCGTCTGCTCGCTGCTGGATCGGCACAGCTATCACTATATCGCAGTGGACAATGACGCAGCCGCGGTCCCGGCATACCGGCGAAGCGGGCGAGAGGTCTATTACGGCAACGCAACAGACCCGGAATTCCTGAAGAGCTGCGGTCTCATGGACGCCAAAGCCGTCATCGTAACGGTTGCCGGGCAGGTCGATATCGACGAAATCGTAAGACAGGTACGTGCGCTGAGAGCGGACATAGTCATCGTTTCGCGCGCCCGCGATGCTGACCACGCGCGCCACCTCTATGCGATCGGTGTAACCGACGCCGTGCCTGAAACGATCGAGGCCAGCCTTCAGCTGTCGGAAGCGGCGCTGATTGGATTGGGGCATGCGGCAGGATCGGCCATCGCCTCGATCCATGAGAAACGGGACGAATTTCGGCGCGAGTTACAAGAGGCCGCGGCACGGAAAGCAAGTGGGACTACGCATTCAGTCCGGCCGAAAAGACCTCGATTGCCTTGACCAAGGACCTTGGCAATGTCCGTTCAGGGTCACAGGCGGACGAACGAAGCCTAGGCGGGACTTGTCCGTTCTTGCCCTTAAAGCGGACCTTGGTCCGCGGTCACTCAGCTTCGGGCCAATTGTAGAGAGTGGCTGGGGCGGCGGCAGCAAGTCACGACCAAAAGAATTAACTAAGCCTGTGACCTTTAGCGGGATTGGACCTTTGGCGTGCCGAACGCGCAGCTATCGCGGATGCGCTCGCAGCCGAACCCTGAAGCCAGGATCGAGCCTTTCGTAGGAAGTTTCACCTTCCAGCTGCTGGGCCAGCAACTGAACGATCCGCGACCCCAGTCCGCTCGGCTCCGCTCCCTCACGCAGGCCTACGCCATTGTCGGATACCGATAGCTCAATGCCGCTGCCGCTCGAGAACGTCACCACGATGTGGCCGGGCCTGTCGCCGGGAAAAGCGTACTTAATCGAGTTCGTCACCAGCTCGTTCGTGATCATGCCAATCGCGAGGGCGTGGTTGCTGGCGAGATCGATGTCCTCGCAGACCACCTGGAAGGCGATCGGTCCGGAAGGAGCCAATGACTGGAAGACCTTTTCGACCACGTCGTTCAGGAAATAGCGCATGTTCACCGAGCGCGAGTCCCGGTTGGGCGAGAGGTGGTCGTAGACCTCCGCCATCACCTGCAGCCGGCGCGCAGTGGCTTCCAGCGCGGCGCCGACTTCCGGGCCGCCGTGCCGGGCCTCCATCCGGATCATTCCGCCGAGGATCGCCAGGTTGTTCTTGGTCCGGTGGGCCATCTCCTGCAGCAGCAGAGCGTTCGTCTTATCCGCCAGAACCACTCGCCGCAGTTCGGCGCGCTGGAATTCGGCGACCGAGGCCGTCCCGGCCGCGGTGATGGCGAAGAGAGCGTTGGTCGCCAAATAGTCCATGCCGTTGTTGCCGGCATAGCTGACGTAGGCACCGACGGCGACTGCGATCACGGCTGCGAATATTCCGGAGCCGCGGTCGAAGATCAGACCCGATAGAAAGACGCCCGGAAGCAGCAGGAAATATCCCGGCGAGCCGGTCTGCATCTGCAGTGCCATCTGCAGTACGGCGCAGCCCAGCATGATGCTCGCCGAAATAGCATACCTGGCTACGGTCGGAAGCCGATGCTCCAGGACCAGGGGAAAGAGTCTGTTCATGGATCGAAAACCGCCAGCCGCGCATCCCCGTTCCTCGCCGGGGGCGTCCCCTCTACGCGACAGCCAGTCCTCTCGCAAGCTTCATCCGAACCGGGAACGACCGCGACGTTGCGCCGTTCGAATGCGAGACACATACATCCAGAAGAGCCACCAGTGAGCGTACTTCTCGTCGAGGACGATCCTCTGATCCGCGAATTCGTCGTCGATGCCCTGCGCGAGGCAGGCTATCACGTGATCCACGCGAGTACGGGAGAGGAAGCGCTCGCCTGGTGCGAACGCCGCGTCGCGGATGTACTCGTCACCGACGTCAGGCTACCGGGCCAGGTCGACGGGTGGCAGATCGCGGAGCGATATCGCGAGCAGTGTCCGCATTTGCCAGTTATCTACGCGACTGGCTTCTCGCCCGTCCCGCCTCGCCCGGTCCCAGGCAGCCGGATCGTGAGGAAGCCCTTCCACCCGGACGAGATCGTGCGGGTGGTCAAGGAGTTCGACGGAGCGAAGGATGCACCGCCGGCTTAGCGATCAAGCGGCGGCCGCATCTTTCGGCGATCTCGGCGGGCGATGCCCGCAGATCCAAACTTCGCTTTCCACGCAGGAACGAAGGCTTCGGTGCCAAGTTTTCCCAGTGCCCCTGCCCCAGGGGCAAACCCCGTACTGGCCCCAGCTCATAGCCCCCTAGCCCCCCAGGGCTGGGGCCAGCACTCCCGACAGGATGTTCGTCGAGAAAAGGTCCAGGGGAAATTGCGCGCTGAGCGCTATTCGTCTGCCGCGCTTCCGAGCAGCTTCAGGGCGGTTTCGATCCTTGAAAGCAGCGCCTGGATCTCGGCCCGTTCGTTCGGACCCGGATCGGTCTCGAGGCGCGCGAGCAATTGCTCTTTCTGGGCCAGCAGCTTCACAACAGCCGACATCTCATCATCCCCACAGGAACCAACGGAGAAAGGGCCGCTCGAGAGCGGCCCTTTCGTAGTTCACCAGCTCCGGGTACCGAAGCTGAAACCGATGCTCGGGCCGCCGGCGTAGTAGCCGTAGCCGCGATCGTAGTAGCCGGGACCGCCGCCATAGTAGCCGTAGCTCCGGCGAACCACGTAGCCGTCGTCCCCGCCATAATAGCGCTGGACGTAGCGGGGGCCGCGGGTCCGGTAGCAGCGGCCGTACTCGTTGCAGACGAGGCGGACCTGCTCGACGCCACCCACCTCGGACGATGCGATGGCCGCAGGGGCGAGTGGGGCGGCATTCGCGGAAGCCGCCATCAGGGTCGCCGTGAGCGCTCCCAACACGATGGTCTTCATGTTCTTCTCCTTCGGTTGCGAGATCAATCGATCTCTTCGATGACGCGACGCTCATGAGGTTCGACGATGTAGGTGCGGCTATCCCGGTTGATGTACCGATACTCGCGAAGCGTCGGAGCATCCCGATAGACTTCCTCTGGGAACGCCTCGATCTCCACTCCCTCCGGCACGCGCTCGCCGGTCCGGATCTCGGTCCGGACCGAGCTGCCGGTGGTCACCCGCTTCTCGCGCTCGACCGGGCGCGCCTTGGCGTGCTTGCGAACGACCTCGCGATCGCGGTCGCTGAACGTCACCTTGCGCTGCTCGCTGCGCGCAGGCGCCGAAGCGGTCGAGCGGCCGGAGTACGGCAGGACCGTCACGATCTTGTAAGTGGACGGCTCGACGATGACGATCTCGTCCTTCACCAGCACGAAGTTGTAGCCGCGATACTGCGGCACGATCTCGACGACCTCGGCCGGCAGCGGCTGCAGGCGGATGTCGCGCGGGACGACGGTGCCCACCGACAAGGAGAAGTTCACGTTGGTGAGCGGCTGCACGTTCAGGTGCGAGATCGACGCGCTGATCCGGGTCCGCTGCTGGTCGTTGATGTTCACCGACGCATTCACGTTGGTGTTCGACGAACGATCCGCCGTGTTCTGCTGATTGTTCGGCTGCTGGGCGGTGCTGGTCGAGCCGCTACCCGAGGGCGACTGCGCCTGGTTGGTGCTTGAGGAAGGCGGGTTGGCGCTCTGCGTCGTGCTCGACGGCGAGTTGGTCTGCGCCTGGTTGGACGGCGTCGTGGACTGGTTCGACGGCTGATTGGTCTGGGCCTGGTTCGTCGAGTTGCCCGAGGCGGGCGCCTGCGTGGTGTTGGTGCCCGTCCCGGAATTGGACGGCTGGCTACCGGCGGTCTGGCCGGTCGACGACGGAGACTGGGTCTGAGCCGAGTTGCTCGAAGGATTGGTCTGAGCCGAGCCCGACGAATTCGACGGCGTCGACGTCGAAGAGGACGGCGTCGATGTGGAGTCCTTCTGCTGCGTCGCGGACGGAGTGGAGCTCGATGTGCTCGGCGAAGATTGAGCGAAGGCCGAAGTCGCGATCGCAACGGCAGCGGTCGTAGCTAAGAATAAACGCTTGTTCATCTCTGAAACCTCCTAAAAGCGGACGTCGATTAACCCGAAGGGTCGGGTGCGGTTCCATTTCGGGAAAACTCGGCAATCAGCAGTCGATTTCTTCCCGCTGCCGGATAATTGGTGCTGTAGCGAAATGGCACGACGGTTAGCGGTCGGGAACAACCGGAACTTCGATGATGGATCTCAGTTGGCAGTGACTACTTACGAACATTGAGGAGGACATCATGAAGAAGCTGATCGTGTGCGGCGCGCTCGCCGCATTCGCCCTCGGCACCCAGGCCGCCAGCGCCGCCGAGTTCTACATCGTCCGCGACGCGACCACGAAGAAGTGCACCGTGGTCGACACCAAGCCGACGACGACCACAACGACCGTCGTGGGCAACGGCGTCTACAAGACCAAGACCGAGGCCGAGTCCGCCGTGAAGACCACCAAGGTCTGCACCGAGCAGTAAACGACCGTTCGCGGGCCGAAGGAGGCCCGCGAGCCTACCGACAGCAATTGGAGGAGACCATGCCTGTATTGATTCTGTGGGCCGTTCCTGCCGTTCTCGTTGTTGGCGGCGTCGGCTATTTCCTGGTTCATATGCACTGAGCTACTGGCTTTCGCACCAACGGCCCGTCCAGCTTCCCGGACGGGCCCTTTCTGTTTGCCGAGCGTTCATCTAACCTCAAAGAAAAAGGGGCCTCCGATGGAGACCCCTCAATCCGAGAACGCTTGGTCCCGTCAGTTGTAGTCCGAATATTTGAACTGCGGGAGCGCCTTTAGCTGCTCCTTGTTGCCGCTCATGACGGCGTGGTCCGGCGCCCAATCGTTCGTGTTGCGGTTCGTCGTGGTCGTCGAAGCCGCACCGGTGGTGGTCTCGCGCGTAGTGGTGGTGCTGGTCGAGCTTGTCCGAACCGGCTCTTCGACGAACTCCAGCTTGTCCATCGAGACCGCGATGTCGTGCTCGCCCATCCCGAGGAAGCCGCCGATGCCGATCACCACGGCGTTGATCTTGCCGTTCTTGTCGACCAGCAGTTCGTTGATGTCGCCGAGCTTTTCGTTGGCCTCGTTGTACACGTTCAGGCCCATGAGCTTCGAAGCACGCCAATTACCCTTCAGCATCATCTTGTCGGCGGGCTGGGCGGTAGCCGCCGGCGCGGCGCGGTCGGCCGGCTGAGCGGATTGCGCGAACGCGGCGCCCCCGACAACGGCGGTGCTCAGCAAAGCGACAGCAAGAAAGCTTTTCATGGAATTTCTCCTCCAGCGTGAGTGCAGCACCCCCAACGCCCATCACTGCCGGCTGTTCCCGGAGCGGAACGTGCGATTACGACCCGCGCCTTCGAATCCTTGGCGCGATGAGACGCTCCTCAGGCGTGGTGAGCTTTCCGAGCGACCAGTACCCGATAGCTCTCTTCGTACTGCCTGGCCATTCGACTGGCGACGAAACGCTCCTCGAAGCGGGCGCGGATTGTGCTTCGGTCCAGCCGGCGCGCTTCCTTGACCGCTTCGATCGCTTGCTCCTCGTCGTCCACGATGAAGCCGGTGACGCCGTGTTCGACGACTTCCGGCACCGATCCTGAACGGTAGGCGATCACGGGCGTGCCGCATGCCATCGCCTCGATCATGACCAGGCCGAAGGGCTCGGGCCAATCGATCGGAAACAGCAGCGCGGCAGCGCCGGCGAGGAAGGGTTGCTTCCGGATTTCGTCCACCTCGCCGATGAGCTGGACCTTCTCGCCGTCGATCTCGGGTTCGAGCTTCTTTTTGAAGTAGGCCGTCTCGGCTCTGGGTATCTTGGCCGCGATCCGGAGCGGCATCCGGGCCGCCCGCGCGATGCGTATCGCGGCTTCCGCCCCCTTCTCCGCCGTCAGCCGCCCGAGGAAGGCCAGGTACGCACCGGCTTCGTAGGAAGGACGAAACAGGTCCTTCGGCAATCCGTGCTGAATCGTCGCGATCCAGTTGGCGCCCGGAAGCGGGCGCCGCTGATTGTCGGAGATGGAGACGAATGGCGCCTTGGGGAAAGTCCCGATCGCGTCGGGCAAGCCCGGAAGGTCGAGTCGGCCATGCATCGTGGTCAGAAACGGCACGCCCGTCCGGCTCAGCACCGGCAGCGGCAGCCAGTCGACATGGGAATGAATGACGTCGAATTCGTGCGCATGTTCGGCGACGGCCTCGATCAGCAGCGAGCAGGCGGCGTTGGCGTCGACACCGCGCCGCCCCAGGCGCAGCGCGCGCGGCCACACCGCGTGAAGCTTTGCCTTCGTACTGGAATCGCCGCTTGCGAACAGGGTGACGTCGTGGCCGAGATCGACCAGTTCGTCGACCAGCCAGGCGATCACCCGCTCGGTACCACCGTACAGCTTCGGAGGGACGCTTTCGGCCAACGGGGCAAGCTGAGCGATCCGCATCGAGCTAGGCCCCGAACGCGATGCGCAGGCCGATGACGATGGTCGCGGAGATCAGAAACGAAATCGCAAGCAGGGTCCAGCCGGGCCTTGTGCTTCCGTTGGCTAGGCGCGCGACGAGCATTTTCATGCTCGTCAACATTCGTCTCTGGGAAGCCGGTGCAGGTAGGCTAACCCGAAGGTAGCAAGTTCTTCGGTATCGCTCTGTCGCTCTTCCCATCTCCGATGCAGGTGGCGTTCCATAAGGCAGCGCCGACCATCATGAGCGTCGACATCGGGATGCCGTACCCGATACACGGTCCAGGCTGTCTCCGTGGCGTTCTTCAAGACGACGTTGCCGGCCATGCTCACTCTCCGGAGACGAACCCAGTCGCTGCCAACTCAAGGCGCTTGGGAAAGTTTCCGGTTTTTCCCGGTCAGCCGCGTCAACCGGACAAGCGCGAGTTCAGCAAGCTTTTGCGCGAGCCCGCTCGCGTGCCGCACGACGGCGCTGCAGGCGCTGGCTTCGGCCAGAGCGCCTGGCGGCGAGAGGTGGGGACGGCGCTGGATCCGAAGCCGGCGGCTCCACGGCGGGCGCAGCGCTCTCCGTTCCTCTCGGTAGGCCTTTGCTTCCATGAACTCGAGCACGGATCGGCCCTTCTCCGTGATCCGCCATCCGCCATTCAGACGCTCGACCATTCCTTGCGAGAAGATGTCGAGCTCCGGCACGCGTGCGGCGAGACGCTTGGTCCGCTCGGCCCAGTCGCGCCCGCTCGTCGCCAGGATCGCCATGTCGCGCTTGAGATCGGCCATGACGGCGAACCCGTCGGGATAGCTCACCAGGATCTTGAGCACGGTCACCTGGAAATTCACCCCCGCCTTCCTCGCCCTATCGCCACATGGTCGGAGCGTCGTGGAGCGCCGCGCGTCCGACCTGCTTCAGCCTCTCGGGCGAGGTGTCGCCGTCGGTAGCCGCTTCCAGAATCTTCGAGGCTACATGAGTGCGCGCCGCGGTCTCATGACGCGAGACGTCTTCGCAGACCTCGTCGAAGACGGCGCGCAAGAGCGCGGTCGTGGCCGGATCGAACATGGGAACCCCCAACACAAGAAGAGTTAGTTTACTGCGGAAACGCTGTGCGGCGAATTCAACAAAGTTAACGCGATTACATCAAGCGAAGGCCATCGAGAGCTTCCGCGGCGCAACATGAACTGAACCCAACCCGGAGCTTGCTGTTGTGGTCCAAGCTCGATGCTTTCGAGTGAAGCTGCCCCGGCGCCGAGCATCCATTGCCCGCTCGCCGCCGGGGCCAGTGAAACCATTGCCATTTTTTCCCGTTGTGGTCGGGGCGTTCGAACAAAGTGAAAGGATCCTCGATGAAGAAGATTGCAATGTCGGCGCTGATGGTCGGCGCCCTTGGTCTCGCCTCGGTGGCCACGACGTCTCCCGCCGAAGCTCACTGGCGCGGCGGCTGGGGACCGGGCATCGCCGGCGGCCTGGTTGCAGGCGCCGTCATTGGCGGAATTGCCTCCTCGGCTTATGGTTGGGGACCGGGCTATGGCTACTACGGTGGCCCCCGCTACTACGGAGCCGGCTACTATGGCGGTCCCTACGACTACGGGTACGACGAGCCCTATAGCTGGGGCGGCGGCTACACCACGACCTACTACACGGCTCCGGTGTCCTACGGTTATCGCTATCGCCGTGTCGTCCGCCCTGCCTACGCATACTATCGCGGGTCGTATCCGGTCGTTCGCCATCACTGGCATCGGCACCACCGCCACTGGTGAGAGCGGGCGCACGTGAAGGCAACGAAAGCCGCACCCCCGAGGGAGCGGCCTTTTTGTTTGAACCCCAGTTGCGCTTCGCTCACCACCATCTGCCGGCAAATGGATCGCTCCGCTCGAAGGCGAGACGCCGGTCGGGTGTCCGCTTCTGCAGCTTTGCCGATCGCTTCGGATGTGTGAGGACCGCCGCAGCGCGGGCCGGCGCTTCCTTCCGGGCTTCGCCGGAAGGTGCTGCAGGCACGGCGGCCATGGCTTCTCGCGCTTCTCGCGGCGGCTCTTCCGGAATCGGATCGGCTTGCGCGATCATCGGCGCTTCGTACCGCTGGCTGGTGTCGAAAACGATTTTATCCGGGAGGCTCCTCGCCGATTTTATCCGGATGATGGTCCTGTCGGGATCCGATGGGCCCGTGCGCTCGACGGGAGCCGGCAGGTACCGATCCGCAGCGAATAACAACGCCAGCAGCAGCCCGCCGACGAAGACGAAATAACGGATGATCGGCATGGACGCCGCTCGCAAATGAGAAATCAGGTATCGGCCGGGCCGGAGTGGGGCGGCGGGCCGCTGCTTTCAGCGACCCGCCGCCGGAAAGTTTAGTCGATCTCCTGGACGACCGTGCGGGTCGAGGGGTCGACCAGCATTACGCGCTCGCCCGAGTAGACATAGCGATACTTGGTGAGCGAAGGACCCCAATCGGCAGGCACCGCCTCGAGCTCGGCTTCGCGCGGCACGGGCTGGCCGACCACGATCTTCTGCTGCACCGGACGTACCTTGTGCTCGGTGACGTAGGTGCGGATCTTGGTGCGGTATTCCGGCTCGATCTGCACGGCGGCGGCATGACCGGTGCCGGTGGTGGTCGTGACGACAGTCGACTGCGCCATGGCGCCCGTCGAGATCAACGCGGCGGTCGCGCACGTCAGCATCAGCTTCTTCATCAAAAATCTCCTGACCGCGGGATGCGGCCTGCAAGAACCCGCGGATGATGGCAAGGTTCCGCAGTTGCACTGGGATAATTGCCGACTTTTCCCGGCCACAGGCGCGCGGGGCCCCCTTGAGCCCCGGCCGAAATGGACTGATGCTGGACCTGCAGCAACGGTGGAGAGATCAGTGAAACGTCGCACCTTCATCGCCTCCGCGGCGGCCTCGGCGCTCATGGTCCGACGGCAAGCGCGTGCGGCCTCCAGGCTCTTCCGGATAGGCTGGCTCACGGCCCAGCGGGAGGCCAGCCTGACGCCCTTCCTCGTCGCTTTCCGCGAGGGACTTTCCGAACTCGGCTATCGCGAGGGGGACAACCTGAAGATCGAATACAGGTATGGTGACGACGACCGGACACGCGTCGGGCCACTGGCCGCGGAGCTTACCGGTCTTCCCGTCGATCTGTTGGTAGTCCAAGGAGCGGCCGTTCCGATCGTGTTCGGGTTGAAACTCTCTACGCCATCCGTCTACGCCTTCAGTGGAGACCCGGTCGTCGCCGGCTTCGCCGACAGTCTCTCGCATCCGCACGGCGGCATGACGGGCCTGACCTTCATGGCTGCCGAGCTGAATTCCAAACGTCTCGAGATGCTGCGAGACATCGTGCCCGGATTGAAGCGCGTCGCCATCATCGCCAATCCCGAACATCCGGGGTCCCAGATCGAGCGGGCCTATTCCGAAGAGGCGGCGAAAAAACTCGGGCTGGCGCTCGAGTATTATGGGACAGGCACGGAGGGCCAGCTCGCAGATGCGTTGGCGACCATGGGCAAGACCCCTCCGCAGGCCATGTCGCTCTTTTCCGACGGCTTCGCCATTCAGTACCGGCAGCGGATCATCGACTTCGGAATCGAGCACCGCGCGCCTGTCATCTCGGGCTGGCAAGTCTTCGCGAAGAGCGGCGCCATCTGCACGTATGGGCCCAACCTCTCCGAAAGCTATCGCAGATTGGCCTACTACGTCGACCGGGTCCTCAAGGGCGCGCCGACATCGCAGTTGCCGATTGAGCGGCCGACCAAATTCGAGACCGTGATCAACATGCGGACCGCCAAAAAGCTCGGATTGACCGTTCCGGATACCATGCTCGCCTCAGCCGACGAGCTGATCGAATGAGCGCATCCTCGCCGCCCCCGCGCTTCCTCCTTCAGATGGCAATCGGGACAGGGAGAGGGGTGGACACGCGGGGGATGCACATTGTCGGCTCAGTGGAGCAGAGAGCGGTGGACAACCGCCGGAGGACCGGCGGTGCCATTAGCCGACCTCAGTAGTGGTGATGCCGCCGGTTGCCGCGTCCGATGTACCATCCGTAGTGGTGGCCGCGGTTGCCGTGCCATCCGCGGTGGCCTCTCCCGTGACCGTGACCATGCCCGCCCTTCACCTGGATCAGGCTTTCGTCCTGCGTCGCCGTGGGCGCCATGCCCAATCTCGCCGAAGCCACATCCGCGCCGCCGAGCATAGCTATAGTCAATACTGCCGCCGTCCATCCGAAATTCTTCACCGAAAATCCTCCCGCGCGGGATCGCGCCCGGCATCAAGCGGATCTCGATGGATTTGTTCCCAACGCCGGGGTCCCACGAAGTTTAGCTGCATCGAATGAATTCGATTCTGCCCGCGACCGCTGCGTCGCCGATCTCGGTGCCGATTCCTTCGTCCATCCGAAATCTCTGCGCGTGACCGGCAAAATGTGTACCTTAGCTGTAAGAGCGGAGGAAACAATGCGAAGGCGCGATTTCATCCGAGCGTTTGCCGTCGCGGCTGGCCTGCCGGCAATCGCACGTGCCCAGCAGGGGCAACCCGTCGTCGGATTTCTCAGCACCCGCTCGCCCGTGTGCTGGGACTACTTGTGAACCCGCGCTTCGGCGCCGAGGCGGCCGAAGAACATAAGCAATCCATCGCAGCCGCCGCCCTCACGCTCGGGCGCGAGCTCCGGGTCCAGCAAGCGAGCACCGATGCCGAAATCGACTCCAGTTTCGCGGAGCTGGTCAAGGCAGGGATCTCGGGACTCATCGTGCAGAATGATCCCTTCTTCGACAGCCGGCGCGAGCAAATCCTGACACTCTCGTCCCGAGATCGTCTGCCGGGCATCTTCCATATCCGGGAATTTCCGGCTGGAGGTGGCCTCATGAGCTATGGCGCCAGCCTTTCCGATGCCTATCGCCAGTTGGGCGCGTACGCAGGCAAAATCCTCAGAGGCGCGAAGCCCGACGAGCTTCCGGTGTCGCGACCGACGAAGTTCGAACTGGTCATCAACACCAATACGGCCAAGACACTCGGCCTCGCCGTGCCTCCATCCATTTTGATCGAAGCGGACGAACTGATCGAATAATCGCTTATAAGAGCCGATCCTCTCGCTACTCCTTCGAAGTGCCCGCTAGGCCAACCCCTCATCGCTTCTGCAGCACGGTCGAGAGCGTCGAACCGTCGTTCAAGATCGAGAGGACTTCCCGCGAAGACAGATGCGCCGCGGCTTCCTGGAAGGTATCGCTTGCATCGACTTTGGCGCGGCCGACCGCCAGGTTGGCGTCGACCGTGTCGGGCCGGGCGGCGCGAGGAGGCGGCAGCTGCGCCAGGTGAAAGGCAAGCAACGCGGAATCTTCCCGCAGCTCCATCAGCGCGGGCCTGGCTTCGAGATCCGCCGAAGCGCTCAATTCGTTCGCCCTGCGCAGGACCGGGGGCGGCTCTCGTTCTTCGGGCGTGACGAACAATCTGCCGGTTGCGGGCCTGGCGGTCAGCGCGCCGATAGGAATGGCGAACAGCAGCCCGACGATCACCGGCGACATCCAGAGCAGCAGGGGCAGCGAAACGGCGTAGGCGCTTGCCGCCATCGCGACGCCGCACAGGGTAGGAACGCCGTATTTCCGATAGAGCTCGCGGCGCTCCACCGTGCCATCGTCGCGTCTTTGCGTCTGCCAGCCCGCATCGCGGCCGGACAGTATCTCCACGACCGCGATCGACTGGAAGATCATCATCACGGGCGCCATCAGCGCGGACACGGCGATCTCTGCGAGAACACCGGTGGTGGCACGCAATGCGCCGCCAAATTGCCGTCTCACCGGTCGCTGCGTCCAAAGCAGGATGAGGCTGAAAAGCTTCGGCAGCAGCAGCAGACCCATGGTGGCGACGAACACCCAGATGGCGAGCACGGGATCCTGAGCGGGCCAGGTCGGAAACAGGGAGAAGCCCTTCGGAAAATACTCCGGACGCACGAAGCGGGCCTGCAGCGAGATCATCATTCCCAGCAGCAGGAACAGCAGCCACAGCGGCGCCGTCAGATATGCCCCGATGCCCACCATGAAGTGGAGGCGTGACACCCAATGGAGACCTCGCGCAGGGGCCACGGCCAGATGCTGAAGATTGCCCTGACACCAGCGTCGGTCGCGCGCCGCGAAGTCGAGCAGCGACGGCGGCACCTCCTCAAAGCTGCCTCCGAGCGTCGGCAGCATGTAGATGCCCCCCCCGGCCCGCCGCATCAGCGCGGCCTCGACGAAATCGTGGCTCAGGATGTGCCCGCCGAATGGCTTGCGTCCCCGGAGCGGCGGCAGCGCCGCCGCTTCGGCAAAGGCTTTCACCCGGATGACCGCGTTGTGTCCCCAATAGTTGCCTTCTGAGCCGTGCCACCAGGCGACGCCGGCGGCGATCATCGGTCCGTACAGGCGGCCCGCGAATTGCTGGACGCGACTAAACAGGCTTCGCGCGTTGACGATCATGGGCAGCGTTTGGACGAGCCCGGCGCTCGGGTTGCTCTCGATGGCATGGACCAACCGGACGATGGTCTGCCCGCTCATCAGACTGTCGGCATCGAGCACGATCATGAAGTCATAGACCGCGCCGAACCGCGTGATCCACTCGGAGATGTTGCCGGCTTTGCGCGCCGTATTGTCGGCCCGGTGGCGATAGTACAGCCGCGTTCCTACCGCCTGTCGCAGCGCGAGGAGGGCCTTTTCTTCGGCGACCCAGATGTCCGGATCGGTGCTGTCGCTCAGAACGTACCAGTCGAACAGCTTTCCGTGAGAGGTCGCCTCCAAGGACTCGATGATCGCACGAAGCCGCGCCGTCAATCGGTGCGGGTCTTCGTTGTAGGTCGGAAGCAGCATGGCGGTGCGGCTCGATATGGCAGGCAATTCCGCGCCGGTCGCCGCGTCCGGACGATGCGCCAGCAGCACGAAGAAGCCGGCCAGCGCGGACGCGAACGAAAAGGCGACCCACGCGAGCAAGATCAGGAAGAGCGCCAGCACCATGGCTTCGAGGACGGTGACGCCGCCGACCTGCAGCACCCGATACATCTCGTAGCCGCCCGCACCCGTAAGCGCCGCGGTCGAGAGCAGGATGAGGCCGCGCCGCGAGGCCATCGCCGCGCCGGCCGGCGCAGGAACACGGTCGGGTACACGGCTTTTTCCGAGGTCGCCAGGAGCCATCGGAAGGGGCGACTCGCGCGGCAGCAGGCGCTGGGTCGCGATATCGCCGGCGACCGGGCGGGGCGCCGGGCTCACGGTGCCCATCGGTAGACCCACACTTCCGACAAGGGCTTGTCGCCCTCGGTCAGAAACGCCCGCAGCTCGATCGGCTCTCCCTTCACCTGGCACTGGAAGCTCAGCCGCCAACCGCCGGTGTAGGGATTGGGCTGCGTGACGATGTTCTTCACGTCGGACTTTTCCGCCGTCACCACGCCTTTGACACCCGCAGGATCGATGCCCTTGAGGTTGTCGCCGAGCAGATCGAGCACGAACAGGCGCGCGTCCTCACCCCTCGCCCCGATCCCGCTTCGCGTGAATCTGGCCAGCGAATGCGGTTTGGGACCGTCTGGACCCCAGTGGAGCCGATAGGTGTAATTGTATTCGCCCTTCGCCTGCAGCGGGTTTTTCGGCCGCCAGAACGCGGCGATGTTGTCGTGGACCTCCTCCTTGGTTGGGATCTCGAACAAGGTGACCCCGCCATCGCCCCAATCGCCGATCGGCTCCATCCAGAGACTTGGGCGCTTTTCGAAGCTGGATTCGAGGTCCTGGTAAGCGAAGAAGTTTCTCTCCCGCTGCATCAGCCCGAAGCCGCGCGGATTGAGATCCTGGAAGGTGCTGATCTGGAGGTCTCGCGGATTGCTGAGCGGCCGCCACAGGCTTTCACCCTTCCCATTGAAGATCGCAAGGGCGTCGGAATCGTGGACTGACGGACGGAAATCGTCGATGTCGTTGCGATCGTTCGGACCGTAGAAGAACATGCTGGTCATAGGCGCGAGACCGGCCCGCGGCATTTCGACGCGCGGATAGACCGACATTTCGACATCGAAGACCGTCGTTTCCCCGGGCCGCACGGTGAAGCGGTAGCTCGCTGCGCAGCTTTTGCTGTCGAGCAAGGCATGGATGACCATCGAGGTCGCACCCGGCACCGGCCGCTCGAGCCAGAACGCCTTGAACAGCGGAAATTCCTCGCCCTTGGCTTCGCCGGTATCGATCGAAAGTCCCCGGGCGGAGAGCCCGTACGTCTGTCCCTTGGCTACGGCCCGGAAGTAACTCGCGCCGAGGAATACGCACACCTCATCGTAATAGTCGGAACGATTCATCGGTGCATGTATGCGGAAACCAGCGAACCCGAGATCGATGTCCTCGAACGGCGGGACCTTCTCACCGAAGGAGAAGTCAGCCTTGCGGTACTTGAGCTCGGTTGCCTTTCCGTCCGCGACCTCGAAGATGGTCACTCTGTTCTTGTAAAAGAAGCCGCGATGGAAGAACTGCGCTTCGAACGGAAGATTTTTGCCGCGCCAAAGCGCCCGCTCCGGCAAGAAGCGGATCGAACGATACTGATCGTAGTCCAAGTCCTTCAATCCGCTCGGGAGCTTCTCGTCCGGAGCCTCGTGCGGCTTGGCCGCCAGCATACGGGCCAGGTCCCTCACCGTTGACGGCCCAAACCCATCATCCGACGCCGCGGCGAAGCCGCTTCGCGAGGCGAGCAGCAATGCCGGCAGCACCGCCGACCCTTGAACAAGCTGGCGTCGGTTCACGTGCTCTCCCACTCGCTACTGCTGCCGCGGCCATGCAACGACCGCCACGCCCGCGAGTTCCATCGCGATCCATCATTGACGTGAGGGAGTGGGCCACGGGCGGGAGGAATTCGGATCAAGTCTTGGCCTCCAACGTCGGCGTAAAGGCGCTAAACAGCCCTTCCTCTTGCGGAAGTGCATAGACCTTAGCGTTAGCTGACGGGCCCCCCCTTGCCCCTTTTCCGGCGACCAGAGGGCGTCTCGTCGGCGCGGCCGGCAGGTGATGCTATTCGTGGGGTCGCCTTCGGGGGCAGTCGGTGCCGTCGCCGCTACTCGAAGGCCTTGTTGCGGAACGCCGCCGCCTGGGTGGGAGTGAGCCGAGCGCGCACCTCATCGCGAATGAGAGCCACCACGGAGGGCTCCAGCCTGCCTTGCGCGAGCAAGTCCCACACCGCGCGGCCCACGACACCTTCGCGAATACCCTGTTCCCGCGCCGACGCCTCGTGCAGCTTGCGCTTCTCCTGAACGAGGGCGAGGCGGAGGGCCGCGAGCCGCCGCTCCGACCGTACGACGGCGCTGCGGCGTTGAACTCGCTGGGTCTCGTCCCCATCACCGCCACCGGGGGCCTCGTCGGGGACGGCGCCATCAGAAAGGAAAGTCATTAGGGTGCTCCATTGGGCTTGGATTGCAGGAGCCCCCCATTATTGTCAGGATCCTGCAACGATCCAGAGGCGTCGTTGAACTTTTTTTGGGCGCGCAGCAGCCTGCCGTTCTGCCGTCCCAACACGGCCATCAGAGCTTTCGCCGAGGCCGCCAACCCGGGCAAGCACTTCCCCTCATCACGAAGCCCCGACCAAGCGCAAATTGGATCGAAGAAGCCGACGGGCGGATATTCTTTGCTGCCTTCCATCTTGCAGGCCCGGCGCTTAGGCTACCCGTCAGCTTCATCTATACATTGGGTCAAACGTGAGCGATCACTTTGGTTTAGATCTGGGCGTGGTACAGCGCAGCCGTGGGCAGACCGCCATTGGGCGCTCTCTGTACCAGCTGCGCGGTTCGGCGCGATTGCCCGATGGTTCTGTCGTCGATTATTCCGATCGAACTGATCACGTCGCGCATTTCATCG
Organism: Bradyrhizobium guangxiense; assembly: GCF_004114915.1. Lineage (NCBI taxonomy): Bacteria > Pseudomonadati > Pseudomonadota > Alphaproteobacteria > Hyphomicrobiales > Nitrobacteraceae > Bradyrhizobium > Bradyrhizobium guangxiense. Next base: position 4,105,519 of record NZ_CP022219.1, read on the forward strand.
TCGCACCCGACGATGCGCCCGCTTGGGTCACGGACTGCAAGGAGTTGTGGACCCGAGCCGCCGCCGCAGAGACGCGGGCAGATGCGCAGGAGGCACGCGTCATGGAATTGTCGCTCCCGCGAGAGCTGGCGCGAGAGGATTGGATCGAAATCGCCCGTCGGGTGGCCAAAGCTCTCGCGAAGCGCGGCATGGTGGTGCAAGTGGACATCCACTGTCCGATCGCGTCTGACGGAGGCCTCAATCCCCATGCGCATTTCCTGATCACGATGCGTGAAATCAAGGACGGGAAGTTTGCGCAGAAAAAAGCTCGTCACTGGAATAAGGAGTTCTACGACAAGGCTTCCGTCATCCGCCGCGACATGGCGGATGTGTTGAACCGGTACTGCCAAAAGCGAGGCGTCGATTACCACGCTGACCACCGGTCGAATGCGGAACGGGGGCTGCCTCCGGCCGAGATCCGTCTGCCGCGTTGGAACGTGCTGCATTACAAGCGGACCGGGAAAAAGACCCCTGCCCTCGAGCGACGCGACCAGGAACGCGCAGCCAGGGCGGAGATCGCCCGCCTGGAGGCCGAATACCATGAAGTCCAGCGGGAATTCGCCCGCGCTGAGGAGGCGGCGCCTATCGCTGCTGCGAACTCACGTGCCCTGGTGACCCGCCCGGTCCGCTTCTCCGTTACAAGCATCACCGCGCGCGCTACGTCCGATCGTCCGACTAAGACTTTCGGCGCGCTTCTCGCATCCTCAGTTTCTATGGAGGAGCCGTCCGCTCCCCGGTACGGGCCGTAGCCACGGGAAGCTCTGCCGTCGCCTGGGCCGCAAGCTGGAAATCCCAATAATCCTCGGCGCTGCTTCCCCTCGGCACTGTTGGCCCTGTGATGACGTATGCGGCCGAACTGCTCCTTGTCTTCCCGGCAGACATTCTGAGAGAACGTGGGCGCGCCGGACATGCTCCAGCGAAAGGGATCGGAGAAGAACGCGAGCAGCGGCTCATCGCTGGCGCGGCTCACTCAGCCGAGCGTTGCGAAGGTCCTCGTTCAGCGCCTTCTCGTCTTCGCACGGCGTCAGCCGCTCCAGGCGATGGCTGCCGACATCGCCAGACTGGTGAAGAACATGGCGAACGTCCTGTCGAGCACGACGGGACGCTCAAATCCCACTAACTCTCGCGAATAAGCGCTACCCGTCAGCGGACCGACATCGTTGACACTCAAAGTTTAATCGAAATGCGCTGGCGTAGTGAACACGATCTCAACGGAAAAATGGGATCACAGGATCACAGGATCACAGGATCACAGGATCACAGGATCACAGGATCACAGGATCATGTGATCGAAAGGCAGTACGTCAAGGAAGGAATGGCGATGGCGAAGAAAAAGTCGACCACTCTGCGCGACCTATCTGGTGCAGCGAGTAGTACCAATGCGGCAGAGCCTGTGAAGCTGCTGAGCAAGAACTCAAACATCAATAATGAGTTGTATTTCGTAGTGCCCCCGGAGGAGGATGCCGGCAGAGGTACCAACGGTCAACTCGCACCCACCTCCGCGGTCTCGAGAACCAAAAAGCCCAAAGGGAAGCAGATGAGTGTCTATCTCGAACCGTCTTTGCATAAACGACTTCGAGAATACGCCCACAAGAAGGAAATCAAGATGCACCCGATCATCATCGAGGGGATTATCATGGCCTTGGACAAGCGCGAGGCCTTGATCGAGGAATAGCATTTGCGCGTTTGAGAACGTACCCAGGAACTAAGCACAAGGACGGCGCATTAGGCAGAAGCGCATAGGTTCGACGGCGAGCTCCCCCGACAAGCCCTGGCTTGCAGATAATGGCGTCTCGCCCGGCGTTTTGGAGCCGGTCACTCTTCTCACTGCGATCACGTCCGCCACCGGGCACGTTGAGGCCCATACCAAATCCCACAATCTGAGCATAGCCGTTCGCTTCTCTGGACGAGCGCAACGAGCGGGAACGCGAATAGCTTGATGTGCGGGGCAGGACTATGCTTTGACCGCAGCTTCTATCAGTCAACTGCGCCATGATCAGCCTCGACGCCGCGGCCTGGATCTTGACGCCCTTTCGCGCCAACGGATCCGCACTAATGGCGCGCATCAGTCGCCACTCAAGCTTATGGTCGACACCGCGCCGATCACAAGACGCCGACTACCGTGAATTCGTGCACAGTCGCGCGCAAATTATAAGCCATCGCCGCCCACCATAGAAGATCGACGACAACACCAATCCTTGTTCTAGAAGGCCCGGCGAGGTCATACCGCCTTGGCTGCCCGGCCGGTCCGATCTGTTCTCCCCTGGTTTTGCCTCGTTTTCCCAGGTCTCAGTTGGACGACGATACGAGAATCACCGACAAGGGCCGAGGTCTCGCAATCAGACAATTGGTCCCCGATGGGTCGACCCAGCAAAAAGGCTCCTTCCAACTTCGCCCGGAATGCGCGGACGCTGGGCGAAAACGTGCGGCGGCTGCGACAACTGGCGGAGCTGTCACAAGTAGGGCTTGCTGAAGCTGCGGATCTTCGCCAGGCTTTGATAAGCGAAATCGAACGAGGCGAATCGAATCCTAGGCTAGAGTCGCTGACAAAGATTGCCGATGCGCTGAAAGTGCGCCTGACCGAGCTGTTCAACTACGATCAATAGTGGACTGACCGCCGACGCGATCGTCATCCCAACGCGGCGAACGCGCCTGGTGGCCTGTTGACATTTTTGTTTTTATACGCTATAACGTATAGAATGAAGTGCCGCGTACCGAAAGAGAGTGACATGCCGATTGATCCCACCCTTGGCCTGTTGACCACCGACGAAGCCATATCCCGCGCAGCGAAGCAGGTCGTGGCCAGCGCACTCGACGCGACCTCTTCGATCGATCCGATCATCGGCGCCGAATTCTCCCGCGCGTTCTCCTTCTTTGGATTGGTCGTGCAGCGCCACGGCCTCCTCATCCAGCGGGTGTTGGCCGATATCCTGGCCTCCAGCGGCCGGTTCGAGGTGCTGACGGAAAGCCCCATCCCGATCACGGCCGCCGCTCTTGATCTGCTGGCGTCGGAAAACTCCGAAAAGGATCTCTCCACCATCAAGCTCAAGTCGGATTCCCGTGTGGAGCGGTCCGTGATGGTGGACATCATCGTCATCGACGAGGCCAAGCGTTGGGCCGGCGTCTACGACGTGAAGCGCGGGAACGGCGAAACGACCTGGAAGACGCGAAAGCCGATCGAGAATGACCTGCGTGCGGCGCGCCTGGTCCTTCAGTCCCATCTCAAGAAGCTCGGATACGACATCGACCACGTCGATTCCGCGGTCATCGACTATTACGGCTCCTCCGGTTTTCCCCGCAATATCAAGATCAGCGGCGGCGAGCTCGATCGTCATTTTGGCGTCCCCATCGCTGACAGGATCGACAACATGACGATGGCCCTCCGCGACGAGGTGCACGCGGGTCTGCTCCAGATTTTGGAGCCGACCATTCTCAAGCTGACCGCGGTGAAGACGAAGGTCACCACCGAACAGGCCGCGCGCGCGGCGCCCGAGGGAGCCATCCGGGTCGCCGATATTCTGCAGGCCCGGCCCCGCGGCCCCGATCAGTGGCAGGCTGGTTTCGCGCGCTAGGCGGCACGTAAATCGCAATCTGACCGCGTGTCGACGAGGATGCCGCCTTGAGGGCCGCGCCGCCTTGCCCATCGCTATTCGTGCGTAGGAGTTCAACAATGGATGAGGCGAAGGCGGACAACTCGCAGGAGCGGAATGGTCGCCACCTGGAAGGCCCGCGTTTGGTCGTCGCAGGGCAAGCTGGCCCGACGTTACCGCTCTATCCGGCGTGGGGGCTGACGCGGTTGTCTCCCTGGCCGTATGAACCCAACGAGACGTCACCCCTGGCGTGGTGGCGCCGGTTGCCGCCGGACTCGTTTCACGATGCCGAGCGGTCGCTGTTGCGCGCGACGCTCGGAGATGTCCGCGTCCTCCGCGGCGGGGATGACCTCCCCGCCGCTCTTCGTGGCGATGCAGCAGCCGCCGTTGGCGCCGCGTTGGGCCTGATGCCGATCGGGGAAGTCACGTTGCCGGTCGACGTCACCATGTCGTGGCTCCTGTACACCGCGCTCAAGCAGGATGCGACGGCCGCGCTGGTCATGTCGCAGATCGTTGGTCTCACCGATCTCGGCCACAAGTTCGCGATCGAGCTCGCCGGATCCTGGTTCAAATACGGCCGACGACATTCGGACGATCCACGCAAGTTCGACCTGGCGGAAGACGTCCTTCTGATCGCGTTCCAGCAGCATCAGAACCGGGACCATGGCGCATGAAGCTTGTGTTCTCGGACCTGCATGTCGACGATAACGACGGCTCGGACAACGAAGTATGAGCACGAGCGAGGACTCCGATGATCTCGGCCTTCGGGCAGATGCCGACGACGCGGTCTCGACCGGCGCAGCGGCGGATTCGGTCGACGCGAACGATAGTCTGAAGGATCTTCCCCGGCTGCTCCGCTATTCCATGCTCATCACCGACAGTGCTGACCATATTAAGCAGCGGCTGATCGCCGAGATCGACGAATTGTGCCCGCAGCTCCCTCAGAATGGGGCTTGGGCCAACGCGTCCGGCGTCGATCCCGGACTTGCGCTCGCCGCCGAACTCGACCACCGCGCCGTCGTCCAGAACGAGCCGAACCTGCGCAGCCTGGCCGATTGCGTGAGATTGGTGTGCCTGCCGACGCCTAGCGATCGAACCTATTTCGCGGACCACCGCAGGGTCGGCAAGGCGCTGATCCAGGCTTTTCAGGCTGCCTCGCGGCACGTCGACGACGAACTCTGCTGCGGCCTTGAGCATTTTGTCTTTGGCTGGGCGGCGCTGCCGTCTTGCACCGACATGCTGTCGAAGACAGCTTCCGCGGCGCGGAACGCCGCTTTCTTGGGCAGCCGAATGGCAGCGCACCGCGTTGCAGCGGCGGAAAGGACGGCCTGGCGCAAGGCCAAGGAGCAGGAGGAGCGCAGGAGGCAGGAGGAGGCCGAGGAAGAGGCCGTCGAAGGCGAGGAGCAAGCTGCATCAGTTGTCGCAAAAGCTGTGCCCGAACGTCAGCTGGTGGTCGCTCGCTTGAGCAACGACGCGATGAAGAACATCAAGCTGAAGGACATCCTCGGCCCGTTGAAGAGCGTCATCAACACGCCGCTGCCGCTGGCCGAGGTGCCGCCGCTGGACGAGGTCCGATCCACGCTCCTGTTCGAATTCCCCTATGCACGCGAAGTCATCGATTTTGCGCTGGCCGACTTGGTTGGCCGGGTCACGGTCCGCCTGCGTCCGCTGCTGCTGGTTGGCGACGTTGGCGGCGGCAAGAGCCGATTCGCGCGGCGGCTCGGCGAAGTACTCGGCCTGACGGTTTGGCGCACTGACGCCAGCCGGAACGACGGCGCCGTGTTCGGAGGTACCGACCGGCGCTGGTATTCGGCCGAGCCCTGTCATCCGTTTCTCGCCATCGCACAGGGCAAGACCGCGAGCCCTCTGATCCTGCTGGATGAAATTGAGAAGGCGGGCACGCGATCAGATTATGGTCGGCTCTGGGATTGCTTGTTGGGATTTCTCGAGCCCGAGACAAATGCCCGCTATCCGGATCCGGCGCTGCAGACCAACTTGGACCTCTCCCAGGTCTCATACATTGCCACCGCCAACAGCCTCGATCCCCTGCCCTCGCCCATCCGCGACCGGTTTCGCGTGGTGAGCTTTCCGAAACCGACCGCCGGCGATCTCGATACGCTGTTGCCGGCCGTGATCGCCGATCTCGCCAGGGAGCGCGGCCTCGATGCGAGCTGGGTTCCGCCGCTCGACGGTGCCGAACACGCCGCCGTCACACGCAACTGGCGCGGCGGCTCGGTCCGACGGTTGCGCCGCATTGTCGAGGCGATGCTGCGCGAGCGCGATCTCCATGCCACGAGGAACTGAGATGCCCGACAACACTGACACGAACTCCAAGCAGACGCCGTCCAAGGGCTTGCCGGGTCCGATGCGATTGCCGGGGATAACGCCGCCGACCGTCGCAAGGGCGGTCCGGGACGCCGATACAATCCCCGGCAACGACATCAGGACCGATACCATGACCGCCCCACAGATCGTCTGCCCCAAGTGCCGGACGCAGATCCCAGTGACGGACGCGCTCGCCGAACCTCTCGTCGCTGACGCACGCCGACGTTTCGAGCAGCAGCTGGCGGACAAGGAGGCGGCCTTCGGCCGCCGTGAGGCTCAGCTGCGCGAGGCGCAGAGCGAGCTCAGCAGGGCGCGCGAGACCATCGACGAGCAGGTGGCGGCGAAACTGAAGGCGGAGCGCTCCGCCATCGCGGCAGCCGAGGCCAAGAGGGCACGACTTGCCCTGGCCGACGAAATCACCGCGCGCGACCAGCAGCTGACGGACATGCAGCAGCTGCTGGCGACTAACGCGGAGAAGCTGGCCGTGGCGCAGAAGGCCCAGGCGGATGTGTTGCGCAAGGAGCGCGAGCTGGACGACGCCAAGCGGGAGCTCGATCTCACCGTCGAAAAGAGGATCCAGGACGGCCTCGCCGGCGTGCGCGACAAGGCCAGGTTGGAGGCGGAAGACGCTCTCAGGGCCAGGGTTGCCGAGAAGGAGGCGCAGATCGCAGGCATGCAGCGGCAGATCGAGGATCTGAAGCGTAAGGCCGAGCAAGGATCCCAGCAATTGCAGGGCGAGACTTCGGAGCTCGAACTCGAGGCCCTGCTGCGCACGAACTTCTCCGGCGATCTCATCGAACCTGTCCTCACCGGCCAGAACGGTGGTGATCTGCTGCATCGCGTGCTTGGCCCCGGCGGCCAGGTGTGCGGCACCATCCTCTGGGAATCCAAGCGCACCAAGAACTGGAGCCACGACTGGCTCGCCAAGGTCAGGAATGACCAGCGTGCCGCGCGGGCGGAAATCTCGTTGATCGTCTCCAGCGCCCTGCCGAAGGGACTCGAAACCTTCAACGTCATCGACAACGTCTGGGTCGCGGCCCCCCGCTTCTCGATCCCTCTCGCCACCGTCCTGCGCCAATGGCTGATCGACGTCGCGGCCAGCCGCGCCGCTCAGGAAGGTCAGCAGACCAAGATGGAGCTGGTCTACGCCTACCTGACGGGCCCCCGCTTCCGCCAGCGCATCGACGCCATCGTCGAGCGCTTCACCGACATGCACCAGGACCTTGACCGCGAGCGCAAGATGATGCCCCGCCTCTGGGCCAAGCGCGAGGAGCAGCTCCGCGGCGTGCTGGACTCGACGGCGGGACTCTACGGCGACCTGCAGGGTATCGCCGGCCGGGCGATGCAGGAGATCGAGAGCCTGGACGTGCTCATGATCGAGACGAAGGGGGGAGCGGCGGAGTAGATGTCACGCCGACGAGGAAGCGGCTATCCACTTAGCTTTGTAACGAAACCGAATAGCCCCCCTGATGGATCAGTGTCGGTCAGCACAAGACGGATAAAGTCATCGACCCCGCACTTGACGCCAAAATCCTCCCTCGGGGCGCATCTGAATTGAGCGTCAGTGTACTGAAAGCCGTATTTTTTACTCACCTGGCGCGCCAGTTCGATCGTGTGCGCTCTCATGCGGTTCAGCGGCAACCGTCCTTTGCAAAATATGGCAAAGGTTCGGATCATTCACCGATTAAGCGTGCTTGAGCTCGAAATAGACCGTCCAGACCAGGCAGAGCAAAAGAGCGTTCACGAACAGGATAAGGCCGGTGATCAGTTGGGATCACCGTCCAATTCGTCGGTAGAGTAGACCCCCGACGGAACGGCATCGAGGATCTGATGGATCCGGGGGCTTAGCCGAAGGACAAATTGCAGCGTGTTGTAAAGCCCATGTGCATTCCGGCATGCCGCGAAGGTCGCAGGTGCCTCCAGGATCGCCTCTGGCGTACTCATCAAGTCTCTATCTGGGGTAGGCACTTCGGTCATCGATCTGCACCTCAGCGAACGAAAAGCGGACTGGGTTTGTCAGGCGACAGGACAAGCATGAGTTCGCCCTTTGCGCGACTGAGCGCAACATACAGCAGGCAACGCGCTTCTGCCGTGTCCGGAAACGACTTTGCGTCGCACGGCATTACGATCACGCTCTCGCATTCTAGACCTTTCGCCTTGTGAATGGTGCTGATTGCCCGTTCGGGCGGCTGCGGGCGGGCGTAAGCGCGCCGACGAGCCAGATCAGCCAAACCATCGGCCGGATTATCAAACTGACCTATGCGGACGGCGTCCCAGAACTCGCGATGGCAATCCAACTTGACGTTCTTGAAATGAGGCTCTGATTGGGTGAATTCATGCAGGCGTGTAAGCATTCTGGCGGCGCCCTTGTGATCAGGGGATTCAAGCACGAGTCTCGCAAGCTCCTGGATCAACGCCGGCTTGCCTCGCGTGTTCTTCGAACAGCGGTCGGCTATTTCGTCGTCAAGCCGTTTCCCGAATTCTGAGGGACTGAAGCCCACGGCAACCGACTCCATGAATTTCATAATGGCTACAGCTACCTCTTCGGGTCCATTGACTCGATCTAGTTGCTGAACAAAGACTTCCAACGCCGAACGCGTGTAACCTTCCCATAGCAAGATGCGCCGATCAAAGAAGCTCCTTAGCGCGCGTGCGGTCTCGTTATAGCGCGTCAAAACAAGCAGCGAAGATTGGCGTTTTTCAAAAGCATCGACAGCACGGCGATCATTTGAACCAAGACGATAATCGAGATTTTTCTGGGCAATGTTGGTCGCATCTACAATTTTCATGCTGGGCGGCGCGGTACGTAGGTCAACCTTGCCACCTGCCTTCAGAGCGTTTCTCGCTGCCAATGTCCACTTTCCAAGTTCTGGACAGCCATTAGCCCAGCGGTGCGGATGATCAAGCTCTTCAATGCGGTCAGCGGCTCCAACCAGGTCAACCCAGGAATAAGGGTTCGCTTCCTTAAAGATTTTTTGCATGGGATCGGCGAAGACACGCACGCGCGAGCCATTGCTGTGCAATGCCATTGCAATCGCATGCTGGTCTGCACTCGAATCCTGATGCTCGTCGCAAATGACGGTCGGGTAACGCTTTGCGGCGGCTCTGCCGATCATGGGATATTTCTGAAACAGCTGAGCGACCCGCGCCGCTAACTGTGCATAACCATCCGGCCGTTGGCGTACCCAAATCATGGGATCGGCCGGGATACCGAGTCCGATATGATAGGCTGTAGCGACCTGGGCGACGAGACTGTCGATCGTCCTAATTTCCACATGCGAGCCGATCCCCCGGGTTCGCTTGGCAAAGACCGAACAGGCAGCATGTGTATGGGTCAGGATGAGCACGCGGTCGCGATTATTGCCGGCGACCTCTCCGACGTAGTCTGCGCCTTGGTGCGTCTTCCCGCAGCCTGCGGGCGCTTCCACGACAACAAGCCGGGCATCCGATCGGAGAGCAATCCGAACGGTATCGTCGCTCACAAGGTTATGTCCATAATTTCTGGCAATACGACGCCCTTCCGGACAGCATTCGCGAATGGAAGCAGCTGATCCTTAAGCGAAGGCCAAAGGTTCATATCGAAAAGCTTTTTTGCCAGTTCTTGGCCGCCACTAAGGCTCTTGAACCAATCTTGCGAATGCGACTCGTAGTGCTTTTTTTCGCTCTCCTTGCCAACCGGGACAGTTCCTGTCGCGGCGTCAATGATGAGTTGCCTCAGGTTCGCCCCGGCCTTCTCCTCGAGAACCGCAAATTCCTTGCTGTCCGACCCTAAACGCTCTTGTAAGCTTCGGAGCCGCCGTCCGGTCTTTTCGCCAGCGGGGTCTTGGACGAGGGCTTCAAGGCTGGTTTCTGGGACAAGCATGATGATATTTTCTTCCAGGCAACCGGATGGCCAGCGAAACAGCAGCGTTCCAAGCCGTTCTTCCAATTTTTTCCATCGCGTCGGATGCTTGCCATCTTCGTCGTCAGCAAACCCACCGAAACTCAAACCGCCTTCTGCGAGCGCTTCGAGCAAACCCAAAGTTGTTTCATGCCCACCTCCGTCCACGATACGGATGCCGGCTTGCTCAAGCGGGGTGCCGAGCGCACCAAGCAATAATGTGCTCGCGAATCCAACCTCGGTGACGCCTTCACATACAACTGCAAGCCTCGATAGAAAGGCTTCCGGGTCTTTCACGCGTTGCTGCGCAACCTTTGCGCCCTCAAGCTTGCCGATTTTTCCATTATGATCGACGTACCAGAGCGTCGAGTTCGATGCTGCTGATATCGCGGCAGCACTATGCGTGGTGACGAACGCCTGCGCTTTGCTTGATCCCAACTTTCCGATGAGGGCCCGCTGCCGATATGGCTCCAAGCCACGCTCAATTTCATCGACTAAGGTGATGGGGGTAGCGCCTTGGGTTTGTTCGGCGATAGCCAAAGCGGCCAAGCGACGAGTGCCCGCTCCCCAACTACTGAGTGGCAATTGCACCCCGCTTCCCTGAGCTGTCAGCCCAATCAGAGCCATTACGGAGATACCAGGAGCACCCGTGATCGAGATATCCAAACCCGTTGGCAGAGATTTGACGGCAAAGGCATCGCTCAGCGCCGAGAGTGCATCCTTGCTATCGGTGCTGAGAGCATCGACAACGTTGGTTTCTGCGAGCTTGGAGCTGAGCCTGGATCTCAGTGTCTTGTCGGCCAGCAAACGATCAAGCGCGGAGCCTTGAACAAACCGCAGATCCCGGTCATTGCGATCGTCGCTGCTCAACCGGACCGGACCAAGTTGCCGCCGCAACCCCAATGGCATGTTTTCCGATGTGCCATCAGGCTGTTTGACTTCATAGACCAGGTCCAGCTCGGGCGTGCCTGTTACCTGCACCCAGTAAACAGGTTCGTTGTGAGCGGCGGGACCATCCTCGTCGATGCTTGGCACAACGGGTTTTTTTCCATCCCAGTCCCATGGCCATGCAGCCTTCAGAAGGCTGTTGATTTTGCTATCGTCGGGTAGCGAAATTACCGCATCGATGACGAACCCGCCTTCCTCCTGCCGACCATAATAATCCGTGTCAGGCACGAAACTGGGATTGGAAGGACTGAAGAGAAGCGCGATCGCATCAAGGATACTCGTCTTGCCGACATCACCGCCTCCGAGAATGAGATTGAGCCCAGCGGCCGGGTACCACTCCATCGATTTAATCGAACGGTATCTTTGGATTGAAAGCCTTCGGATCGTGGGAGCGGAGACAGTACCTGCAGACATAAGAATGGCTTTGTTGCAATTGATCGGCGCGACTCAAAACGGCATCGCAGTTGTGATTATAAGCGACAAACGCTTGGGATGTATATCGATCAACAAACTGGCGATGACGGTATCCACCTGATCGGCAAGGTAAGAGCGCCTTCGCGCAATAAGGCGAGCCCCTACGGGCTCGTAAGAGCGGGCCCTACGGCCCGTCGGGACGGCTCCGATCAACGATCTCCGCTATTCCGTCCCAAAGCTGCAGATGAAATTTGGTTGCGGGAAGGGATTTGAACCCCTGACCTCAAGGTTATGAGGCTGACGAGCTGTCGGCGCCCATGAGCGTATGCGAAGGACTTACCGCAGTTCCAAGTGCGATTGATGGACCACGCTTCCTGATGTATCAATGAGACATCCCTCGCGTCGAAACTTCGATCGGCCAAGTCTGAAAATCAGGGGGTTACGCTGGATCTAGTGGCGCGCGGGAGGGCCTCGCCCCTCCACTAAAGCGACGCAAGCGCGCCGGCGGCACGTGCCTTGGATCGCCCGTTCGTCTTCTCATCCGACAACCCATTCGCCAAAGCGGCCTTTCGCATTTCAACCGCCTTCGCCAGGCGCGGGTCCTTCTTTGCAGCTTCGTAGGCAGGCAAGACCGCTTCCATCCAGATCAGCATGCCTTCGGCCTTGAACACCACCCGGTCGGCAGCGCTGTAAACGCTCTGGGTAATCGCAGCGACCTCACGTGACATCTTGTCTGCGCCGCTCACGCGATGATCCAGGAGCGCCGATGCATATGCGCCTTCGCCAAAATTCTCGAAGAAGCTCGTGACGGACCGACGCTCGTCGTGAGGGCCAATTCGGTTGGGCAGCCCGACCACGGTGAGCAAATCGGGCCATCCCGGCTTGCGTCCGGCCAGGGCATCGAGCGCGTGATTGAGGGAGGAAGGGGTAATCGCTTTGTCCAGATGGGCCGGTACGCGATTATCGTTACGTTGCTTAGCGGCAAGAGCGCGCATAAGATACTTGTTACGATCCTGCGGAAACGCCCACATCGAGACCGCTCCCAACTGCTGCTTCGAGTACCGCGCCACTCTTTCGAGGATCTCGATCGCAATAGGCGGTACGCTCAGCTTGATTTCGCGCTTGTTTTTGACCTCATCCGGTTTCCAGGTATAGACGCGCCAGCCAGCACGCTCCGGCGCGGGATCAGGCACCCAGCGATCGGAGCCCAAGGCGAGCATGTTCACCAGCGCGGAGCTCCGTTGGGGAATCATCCATGAAACCTGCAGGGCACCGAGGACCGCGTCGTTGTTATTGCCCCCCAAAGGCCTGACGGCCTCCAAAAGCGCGATCAGCATCCCGATCTGGGCCGGGGTCAGATAGCGCCCCGAGCGATCCTCCATCTCGTACTCGTGGGACAATGCTTCCCACCAGGTCGCGGTCGGCTCAAGGCCGGTGAAGCGCCGCTTTTGCTTGAGTCCCCAGCGCAGGACCCGCTTGGCGAGATCGACGTATTTTGCTCCAGCTGAGGGACCTGAACCGCTGGCATCGATGCGGTCGCGAACCTCTTCAAGATCTTCGAGGCGGAGCTCCTTTACGAAGCGCTTCTTGAGCTCGGCGTTTTCCGGCCGATCCCGCAATCGCGTCTCAAGCTCGGTGACGGACGAAGGCGCAAGGCGCAGCTTGGTTCCTTCGTTGCGGCCACCGTCTTTCGAGCTTTTCGTTCGCTGCGCATACTGAGTGATCAGTGTCTCGAACGTCCACAGTTCGCCCTTCAAGGCTTCAGCGCGGTCAACTGCGACAGCGACGGACTTTTCGTCGCCCCCCATCAACCTTGTTTCGATGACGGCGTCCGGGTCGCGGCCGTTCTTGATCGCGAATATTGCCTCCGTGGCGATCTTCTTCACCTGGGCGAACGTGAAGTCCCCCACCGCACCAAGCCGCCGTTTTACGACCGTGGACTTTTGGCCTCGGACACGCGTGCGAGCCTGCACATAGTAAGCAACTTCTCCGCCCCTGACGCGGATGCTCAGGCCTCTGGGATTATCGATCGCGAACTGACATTCGGCGTCCGCGTTGCGCTTCGCGCCGGCCTCGCTCAGCAAATCTTTCGTCAGAGCGTATCGCTTGTTTGCCATTTCCCTGCCTTTTGGGGATACAAGGGGATACACCGATATGGAGACCAAAGGTCCCCTCCACAAGCGGTCGATTTTGGGCACCCTCATAACCTATTATACTGTCAACAAATTTTGCGTTTCAGGCCCCTTCGGGCGATATCCTGTTTACAGACAATAGGTTTTGTAAACCGAAGGTCGGGGGTTCAATCCCCTCAGCCGGCACCATCGTCTGGCGTACAGCTCTCAGCGCGACTGCTTCGGCGCGCTGCCTCGCTGGAGGTGCTCGGCACCTTCGATCTCCACCCAATGGTGTTTCGACTGCTCGAACACCGATCTGATCGGCGCTGGGAAGTCCGGTTGCGCGATCGCGCCGACGGCGACGCCGATCATGGCAGGCAGATTGTCGGCCTGCCAATAGAGCGTTGAGCCGCAGTCAGCGCAGAAATAGCTGCGGACCTTGCCGCCGCTTGCGGCTGTCCGGACGTATGGCTTTGGCATCCCCGAGATCGTGACGGTCTCTGCGGCATAGAAGGCACCGACACCGAACGGCGCGCCGGTTCGCCGCTGGCAGTCGAGGCAATGACAGACGACGACGAGCTGCGATGGTCCCGGGAGCGACAACGCAACGGCACCGCAGCTGCATCTGGCATCGATCATCGAATTGCTCTCCCTCGTTGGCCGGATGCGAGTTGAAAAGGCACGCCATTGCTCACCCTCCGTCATTGCGTAGCGAAGCAATACAGACTGCCACCGCAGAATGACTCTGGATTGCTTCGCTGCGTTCGCAATGACGCGTTCGAGGAGATAGCCTCAACCCGTCTGCAGAAGCGTTGTAGCGCGTCCGGGACATCGGAGCGAACGCGTGATGCTCACTCCGTCCCGGCCTCGAACGCCAGCAGCACGTTGCCGGGGACGCCGCTCCATTGGCCGTAGCCGGAATTGGTGTAGAGCATGCCGCCGGCGATGACCGGCCCGGGGCCGTCGATCGCGCCGCCATGGGCGGGGACGCCGTTCACCGCCTTGAAATCCCGCGCGGTGTCGAACTCCCAGAGCAGCTTGCCGTCGGTGGCATAGGCGCGCAGGAAGCCGCTGACGCTGCCGGAGAACACGACGCCCGGGATCAGGCTCACCGCCGCCGAGAGCGCCGGGCTGCATTGGGGACGTTCGCCGCAAGCAACCGGCGGCACGTCCATCACGACCTTCCCGCTGGCAAGATCGAGGCCGAACAGGCCGCCGCCTTGGGTGGAATCGAGCTGCCGCGTGCCGTCGCGCTTGAAGCGCACGTCGGAGTTGGCGACATAGATGCGCTCCCCATCCGCGGCCGAGCCCCATTCGCTGCCGCCGAGTGAACCGCCCTTCCCGACCCGGGTCTGCCACAGGATCTTGCCGCCATCGTCGGGATCGAGCGCGTGCACGACGCCCGACTTCTGCGCGATGGCAAGAACACGTCTGCCAGCGCGCAAGGTTGTGAGGATCGGCGATTGCCCGAAATCGTGATCAGGCCCGGGGTCCTCGGGACAATTGGTCTTGTCCGCAGTGAAGCAGGCGACGACAAAGGCGTCCTTCGGCGTCGCCTGCTGCTTCCACAACAGCTTCCCGGTCGCGAGATCGAACGCCAGGATCGCATCGGCGGTCGCGGCCGGCGGATTCGAATAGGAATTGCTGGTCGCGACATAGACCGCGCCCCGCTGCGCATCGATCGTCGGCGCCGACCAGATCGCAGCGCCCGATGGGCCGAACAGCTGCGTGCCCCGGGCATTCTTGCCGGTCGGATGCGGTATCTCCGGGATCGTGTAGGCCTGCCAGATCATCTTGCCGGTCGCCGCATCCAGCGCCACCACGCTGCCGCGGAAGGTGCAGCATTCGTACGAGGCCTGGGAGCCGGCCGCTTCCTCGAGCGAGGACACCGGCACGTAGAGCACGCCCGAATGCAGCGTCGGCGCGCCGGTGATGCGCGCGGCGGCATGCTCCTCGACCTTGGTCTTCCAGATCAGCGCGCCGGTCAGCGCGTTCACCGCATAGGCGTTGGCACGCAGATCGCCGAAGAAGATCGCGACCTGGTCGGAGCCTGGAAGCTTCGCAAAGCTGATCGCGGCGCGCCCCGCCGCATCGATCGCCAGCGTCCACAGCGTGCAGCCGCTTCGTGCGTCGAGCGCGTGCACCTTGCGATCGGTGCCGCCGATGAACAGCAGGCCGCCGACGATGGTCGGCGGCGCAAAGGACACCGAGGCGCCGGGAAAGGCATAGGCCCATTTCAACCGCAACTGCGGCACCTGCGCCGCGGTCAGCCCCGCCATGTCGGCCGGCTGGAAGCGGCTGTTGCCGGCATCGACGCCCCACCCGTTCCAGCGCGGACCGTCGAGCGCTTGCGGAAAGCCGCTCACCTGCTGCGCGCAGCGGCCGTCCGCGTCGGCCGCGAGGCCACCAGCCGTCGGCATCTTGCCGGTGACGAAGGCAGCTATCGCACGGCGTTCGGCGTCGCTGCGGTCCTTCGCCATGGCGGCCATGGTGCCCGAGGTCAACGTCCCCATCACATGGTCGAACGACATCGCCTGCATGGCGCCGCGGCCCGGCACGCGGCTCTGCGCATCGCCGTCGTGGCATTGCGCGCAATGCGTTGCATAGAGCGCCGCACCGTCCTGCTGCGCCAGCGCCGGCGCGCTGCACCAGATCAACAACGCGACCAGCACGGCACGTACGCTCATGGTAGGCTCCGGCATGCGAGATGAGAACGCTTCACACAACCTTAAGTCTATCGCCATCACGATCGCGGACGCAATGGAGTTGCGCCCTCCGGCCGTCACACATCCGTGGCGATGCGGATGCGATCCGGCAACGCGTCCAGCTGCCAGAGCCCGAGGCTCTTGTCGCGCCAACCGCCATCGCCCTCCTCGCACCGCTCGTCGATCAACTCGCGCGGCGCCGGCCAGTCGAACGGCGCCCTCGTCATGTTGAGCGCGCGCCAGTCGCCGTCCTCGCAATCGTGATTGTCCTCGACTTCCGGAAACGTCGTGGCGAGCAAGAATTGCGCGCCACTCTCGCGAAAGCGGGCGGTGACGCGGGCGATGTTCTGGAAACTCAGATGCACCAGGCAGTCGCGGCACAGGATCAGATCGGCGTGCGGCAGTGCATCGCGGGTGATATCGGCAACCAGGAAACGGCCGGCGAGTTCGCCGTCCGCCACGCGCCGGTTGTTGGCCTCGATCAGCGCCGGCACGATGTCGATGCCGATGTAGTCGAGATCGAGCTTGAGGAGGCCGATCCAGCCCGCATCGCCACAGGGCGCATCGAGCAGCGAGCGCACGCCGAGCCGTTGCAGCAACGGCGGAAGTGCGTCCCGGATCGCGGCGGTGGCGGTGTCCTCCGAGCCGAGGCCCGACACCGAGCTGACAGCGCCCCAGAGGTTCGTCCGCTCGATCCGCTCGAACCGCGCAGCGAGATCCAGCCCTGAGAAATTGTCGCGGTCGGCGACGAAGCGGTCGTGGGCAAGCACGGAGGGACGATTGGAGATCATCGGGCAAGACCTGTTGCGGCGCAGGTACTATACACGCCAGGCGAACTGTTCGAAATTGCCTGGCAGCGAACCCAATCGCGTTATTGGTCTCGTCCAGTCACATGCGCCCGACCACCGCAAAAGAGAAGGCCAGATCGTCGCCGGCGCGGTGACGGCCGTCATCATGACGGCCATGCTCTTGGTGGTCGTGCTCGGTTTCCTGGCTGGCGTGACCGAGGCCGCGGCAGACGAACGCCGGCGCCCGGGCTTACGCCGTGCGCACCGTCCGCAGGAATTTTCCGACCTCGTCCTTCAGCCGGTTGCTGTCGGTCGCCAGCATCTTGGCGGTCGAGAGCCCCTCCGAGGAGGCCGAGCCGGTCTCGGCAGCGCCGCGCTGCACGTCGGTGATGTTCGAGGAGACCTGCTGGGTGCCGTGAGCGGCCTGCTGCACGTTGCGCGAGATCTCCTGGGTCGCGGCGCCCTGCTCCTCGACCGCCGCGGCAATGGTCGAGGACACCTCCGACAGCCGCTCGATGGTCACGGAGATGTCGCGGATCGCGTTGACCGATTCTTGCGTCGCGGTCTGGATCCCGGTGATCTGCTGGCTGATCTCGCCGGTCGCTTTCGCGGTCTGCTCGGCGAGCGTCTTCACCTCGGAGGCAACGACGGCGAAGCCGCGGCCGGCCTCGCCGGCGCGCGCCGCCTCGATCGTGGCGTTGAGCGCCAAGAGGTTGGTCTGGCCGGCAATGGTGTTGATCAGTTCGACGACGTCGCCGATCCGCGTCGCTGCGACCGAGAGCTCGCTGACCCGTTCCGTCGTGGTGCGGGCCTGGGCGACGGCTTCACCCGCCATCCGCGCGGATTCCTGCACCTGTCGGCTGATCTCGTTGACCGACGAGGACAGCTCCTCCGTGGCAGTCGCGACCGATTGCACGTTGCCGGTGGCTTCGCCGGAGGCAACCGCAACGACCGAGGTCAGCTCCTGCGCGCGCTGCGCGGTGGTGGCCAGCGTCGAGGACGACGCTTCGAGCTCGGTGGAAGCGGATCCGACGGTCTCGATGATCTCGGCGACCGCACGTTCGAAACCGTCGGCGAGATCGATCATGTCCCGGCGACGCTGCTCGGCAGCCTGCTTCTCTGCTTCGAGCTGCGCAGCCTTGAGGCGCTCGACCTCGAGGCCGTTGGTCTTGAACACTTCGACGGTCTTGGCCATGTCGCCGATCTCGTCGCGCCGGTCCTTCTCGGGCACCTCGGTGCTGAGATCGTTGCGGGCAAGTCCCTCCATGGCGAGCTTGAGCCGGGCGATCGGCTGCGACATTGCCTTGAGACCGATGAACAGCGCGATCAGGATGCCCAGGACGAGGCCGCCGGCGCTGACGCCGATCACGGTCCAGGTCGCAGCGTGAGCGTCGCGGTTGATGGCGTCCTTGCGCTTGGCAACCACCTGCGCGGTCTCGGTGGTGAACTTGGCGATGCGCGCCAGGGCCGCGTCGAGCAACGGATCGCACTCCTTGTGAGCCCGATCAGCGGCCTTGGCATTCTCTTCGGTGCTGCTGGCCTGCGATCCGGCCTTCAGCACCGGGTCGCACCCTGCGAAGGCCGCCGTCAGCTGGTCACCGATGCTCTTGATCTGGCTCGCGCGTGACGGATCATCCTGCTCCGCCGCGTCCAGATATTGACGGATCTCGTCGCGATTCTGGTTCGCAGTCTTCAGGCGAGCGGCATTGCCGGCCTCGGTCGCCTCGGTGAAGATGGCATAGAGCGCGGCATGATAAGTCTCCGTGCGGCGCTGGGCGCGCGCAAGGCTGAGGGCGGAGGATTGCGCGGCGGCGAGTTCGCCGAAGCCATCGACGGTCGCGGACAGCTCACGCACACCGAAGGTCGCGACGCCGATCATCGCACACCCCATCACGGTCACGATCAGCGCGACCTTCCACACGATCTTCAGATTGTTCAAAAAGCTCATTTCCGCCGCCCGATGATGGTTCTGCTGACGCATATTCCCAGCACCGGCATTGGAACCGGCGGACGTTAAAATTTAATCTCAATGACCCGAGTAGTCTTACGGAAAACTAACCCTTCTGCGCTCCGGCGTAAGCCTCGCGTAAGCTTCGGCCTGTTTTCACTCAGGAGCGACCCTGATCACCGCTCCGGGAACCGCGGCCCGATGGCAGCCGTTGTCAGCGCATGCGGATCAGAGAAGAGAACCGAAACATGTTTCTGCTGGCGACGGTGACGCTGTGCTGCAGCGCCTTGGCCGGCACATTGACGCTGCTTCAGCCAATGCTCGAGCCGGCTCCGGCAAGGCTGGGCGCAGAGCGATCTGCCATCGATGCTCCCCGGACGCCGGTTCAGACACCGGTCCGGGTGGTCGGCGCGCCGTTCGAGCCCAACGTCAATCCGCGCGAGCGATAGCACTCACCTCGGCGATACCTTCGTGCCCTCTTCGGGCCAGCCATGGGCACGGGCCAATTCCTCCACGAACGCGATCACCTCCGCCCGCTTGTCGGGCGGCAGCGACAGGAAGGCGCGGATGAGCCTCAGCCCCTCCACCTCTTCCGACCGTTCTTTTCCGGCATCCATCTGGCTAATGTCGGGCGATCGGGAAAAATATGCAATCCCTTGCAAACCTCCTTGATTCGTCGCAGCCGCTTTGCTGGAATGAGGTGGCTGAGGTCGATCATGAAATGGATCAGGGAGCGCGACGCACTGATCGCGCAGACACTGGCCTTCGTCCAATCGGTAACCGGCAGAAAGGATGACGTCCTTCAGCCGGAGAGGACCACGGTTGCGTCGATCAGCGCGACCGAGTTTGTCGCGGTCGAGACCGTCACGGTCGAGGCCGAGCTGACGCAAGCTTCCGCGCCGCCTCTGCCCACGCCTCTTCCGCCGCCACGGGCCGGCGGAGATTTCCGCTCCGAGATGCAGGCCCGCATCGCCAATTTCCGCAAGCATCAGGAGCGGTTCGAGCGCGAGCGCGAGGAATATTGTGCCGCAACCCTGACCAAATTGCGCGCCGCCATCCGCGACGCCCCCGGCCCATCGGCCGAAAGGTAAGCCGCCCCCAGAGGGCCTAAAGCCAGGACCAGACCAGCCAAAGATTGGCCGCGCAGGCGCCGAATAGCGCCAGCGTCAGCGGTAGGAGCATGTGCCCGCAGGAGGTCTTGAGGTCGCTCGTCATAGCGGAAAACATCCGCTGATTCCGGCCAAGGAGTCCCAGGGATTCTTTTTTCCCGGATTCAGGACTCGTTAAGGACTCAGGGCTCGGCCCCTCGATCACGGCTCCGTGATCGACGGTCGACCGGAACCCCTTACCCCGCAAGCTCGTTAATTGCCAATCTTGGAGCGGTAAGAATGCCCTACGCCCTGTTCTGCAACGACGCCCAGATCAGCAAGGCCTATCCGAGCGAGGCCGACGTCTGGAAGCTGGCCCAGCGGAGTGGTCTCGTCGTCGATGTCATGGCGGACGATGAGCGGCCCGGACCACGCCGGGTGCTCGACAATGACTACGAGATCGCGCCTTGCCAAGCAGCCCAAGGCGAGGCCCCCGCCAAGAACAAGGCCGAGGCCGACCGCCAGTCCAGGATGGAGCTTGAGCTGAATTCCTGAGGATTGCAGGCGAAAGCCGCAAAGTGGTTAGGGCGTGGCGGCCGCAAGCGATGCCTGCTCGCCCGGCATGGGCACACAGGCCTTGCGGCGGTGCAGCCCGCGGATGGCGCCGGTCACCTTCAGCACCTTGCCCGACGGACAGGAAGCGTCCTTGACGAAAGCCACCTCGTAGGGTGCCAACATCAGAGGCTCGGATTTGAGGATTGTTTGTGCAGAGCACGGCAGGCAGAGGAAGCACGAAAGCACCCCTGCCGACACCAAGATACGCATGTCCGTCGTCCCACCAGCCCGGTAATTCTCATATAACGCGTTCCGGAGCGCGAGTTCCGTAAGCGGCAAAAATTATTTTTGCTTTACCCAACTCCCATGACGCGCGTGAGAAGGCGCGCTCCGGAATGTTTGCTTGCAAATGACGCGCCAGATGGTTCACGCATTGCAAACCCCGGGGCCGATGGGACCGGCCGACAAAAGAAAGGCCGGCGGTGCCTGCCTTTCTTTGTCTGAGCGTGGTTGCGGTGGAAGGGTCAGTAGCGCGAGGCTGCTGGCCCGCCCCAGCCGAAGCGGTAGTTCACACCGACCTTGACGGTATGCTCGTCCTCCCGGCCGCGGACGCCGACGATGTCGGCCGGACCGGAGGTGAAGGTGGTGCTGCCGAAATTGTAGTACTGGTACTCGGCCTTGGCCGACCAGTTCGGCGCGAACATGTATTCAAGGCCGGCGCCGACGGTGTAGCCATCCTTGTTGTTGCCGGTGGCGGTGAAGGTCTGCGGCACGCCGGCGACATTGACGCCCAGGCCGCCATTACGCCAGGCGTAACCGCCCTTGGCGTAGAGCAGCGTCGGACCCCAGGTGTAGCCGATGCGACCGGTCACCGACCCGAGCTGGTCGGTGTTGGAGGTCACCTGCGTGCCCAGCGGGAACGTGACACCGTTGTTGTTGGTGGGCAGCCAGGAATACTGGGCTTCGATACCCACCACCCAATTCGGTGCGAACTGGTAGTCGAAGCCGCCCTGCACGCCGCCCAGGAAGCGGGCGTCGCTGGACTGGAAGCTGCTGTCGCCGGCAAACGCGCCGCCGACATGGCCGCCGATGTAGAAACCGGTCCAATTGTAGATCACCTGCGGCGGCGTATAGGCCGGAGCCTTGGTGTAGGTGCGCGGCTGCATGTCCGCCGCTGCAGCCGGCGCGGCCAGCGCGAGCAGAGCGGCCGCACCCAGCAAAATCGATTTCATCATCATCCCCGTTCTTTCATTTACAACACTCAGGAAACAACGTGGCGTGAATTGGGTTGCTTCGCGGCGGTGCCGGAACGTTGATCGTTCGTTACTGTGACGGGTTGGCAACATCGCGATTTTGTTCCGTCAAGTCGCTCTGGCCCGACCGTTTTTGTCACCTGCGCAAGGCCTGCCGTAACAATTTGTCGCAACACGAAACCGCCCCGTTCAAAGCTCGCCGAAATGTGATCCGGCCGCTCCGGCAGCCTTCAATCTAACAGGCGGCGATGAAGGCGGGCTTTGCCTCACCGCGTCATCTTTTCCAGTTCCGGAAAGGGTGCGTAAACCGCACCTGCGCAGAGCTCGCTGGTCCGGTCGACGACGCGGTCGCCTCGCCCGTTGACGAAGATCACGGCGCGCTCGCGCATGGCCTTGTAGCTGCCGTCGGTCTCGCGCGGGGTGAAGTGCAGACAGCTCACGTAGAACTGCCGGCCGCCGACCTCGCGCTGAACCGGCTCGGCCATGCTGGCCTCGCGCACGCCGACCGGATTGTTTAGATAGGTGCGCATCAGGGCCAGCGTATCGCTGCGGAAATTATCGGGAAACGGCTGCGGCCCTCCGGCCTGGGACCCGCCGACGAACGTTGGACGGTCGCCATCGCTGCCGAAACATGCCGTTAGCGCCAGCGGCAAGGCCATGATCAATGCCAAGCGTGCCGTACGTTTCGCCAATCGTCCCACAGGTCTCGCTCTCCGCTCGATCAGACTCGGAGACGTTCTAGCCGCTAGGTTGCGCAAAGGGAATTCGCATCCGCGCGGCCTTTCGACCAACGCACCGTCCCGCCGCCGGCGTCTGCGCTTTCGCGCAAGGCGCCGAGACAGCGGGCCGGGCCTGAGGTCCTGACGCGGCGGCGGGGCAATGCTTGGAATGCCGCCGCGCAGGATCAGTCGTTAGCTGCGCTTCTCGGTGGTTGCCGGCTTGGTCAGGTCCGGCTGCGCCTTCTGCGACTTCTTGGCCGAAAGATGCTTGTTGTGATGGCGATGCGTGCGTACCGTCTTGTGCTCGTCCGGCGTCACGGCCGCGTTGGCATTCATCGCTTTCGACTTGCCATCCACCTTGGCATCCGCCTTGACGTCAGCAGGCTTGGCTTCGGGAGTCTTGGCGTCGGCCTTGACGCCGGCGTCCGGTTTCACGGCGGTGGTCGAGGACTTGGTCTGGCTCTGGTCCGCCTTGATCACCGGCGCGGTCGTGGTGGTCTTGCCGGTCTCGGCAGCGAAAGCCGGAGCTGCGATGACGGAAGCTGCGAGCAAGGCTGCGGAAATGGTCTTCAGCATGGTGGTCTCCTCTTGAAAGGATCTTGAGGCGGCGCCCTCTCGCCAACTCTTCGATCGTGGGTGGGAGCCTAGGGGGAGCGCGCTGAACCCAGTCTGAAGCCGATTGCAGGCTTCCGTTCATCTCGATGACAAGTTTGTCATCTGGAAGCGGGCGAAGGGATCGTGCGATGCGGGAATGTTTTTGCCGGTCGGGTGTTCCGGTCTTCGGGCAATCGTGTAGGATCGCCACGTTCCATACGGGAGAATTTAGATGCGCAAACTCTCAATGCTTGTCTTGCCGGGACTGGTCGCCATGTCGCTGGCGGCCGCACCGGTGCTGTCCAGCGCCTATGCTGCCGGCAGTGACGAGCCCTCGTCGCCGCCGAAGTCGGACTCTTCGTCCAAGAAGGGCAAGAAGAAGAGCTCTTCCGTCAGCGACCCCAAATTCCTCGCCGCCTATCGCACCGCCTACACTGCGATCTACGACAAGCAGGACTACACCGGTGCGATCGATCAGTTGAAGTCGCTGAAGCGCGACGATGTCGCCGACGTCGCCAATCTGATCGGCTACTCCTATCGCAAGCTCGGCGACTACCAGTCGTCGAAGGCCTATTACGAGCTCGCGCTGAAGGACGATCCGAACCACGTCCGCACCTGGCAGTATTACGGCCTCTGGCAGCTCGAGCAGGGCAACCGCGAACAGGCACAGTATCATCTGGGCAAGATCGCCGCGCTCGCCGGCACCGACAGCTCCGAGTATCGCTCGCTCGCCGCAGCGCTCGACAAGCCGACCGGCGCGACGCTCGTCTACTGACGACATCGCAAGTTCGAACGAACTCAACGGGCACAACCTTCGAGTTGTGCCCGTTCCGCTTTCTCGGCTAGCCTCTCGCACCAATCCCTCCGGCAAATCGGTGTGCAATGGATGAATGGCTGCGATCCGCGATCGACTACATCGGCCCCTGGATCGAATTCCAACTGACGACAATCCAGCAGCCAGGCGTCATCGTTGCGTTCGCCCATCGCGGCGAGATCGTCGCCGAGCATGCGTTCGGCCTCGCCAATCTCGACACCGGCGAGAAGCTCACCCCGCGCCACCGCTGCCGGATCGCCTCCCATTCCAAGAGCTTCACCTCGGCCGGCATCATGAAGCTGCGCGAGCAGCACAAGATCCGGCTCGACGACACGGTCGGCCAATATGTCGGCGGCCTGCATCCGCGCGTCGCCGAGACCACGATCGCACAGGCACTGTCGCACAGCGCTGGCCTGACCCGCGACGGCGCCGATTCCGGCCAGTTCATCGACCGCCGTCCCTATCTCAACGCGAAGGAGCTGCTGGCAGAATTGAAGCTGCCGACCGCGATCGAGCCCGGCACCCGCTTCAAATATTCCAATCACGGCTTTGGCCTGCTCGGCCTCGTGATCGAGGCGGTTGCGAAGGAGCCCTACTCGGTCTGGATCAAGCGCGAAATCATCGAGCCCGCAGGGCTTCGCGAAACCGAGCCGGACGCGCCACTTCGCAAAGGCGCGCCGTTCGCGCGCGGCCATACGCGCAAAGTGCCGCTGGGCGAGCGTTGCGTGATCCCCGGCGACAATCCCACCAACGCAATGGCAGCAGCCACGGGCTTCGCCGCCAGTGCGGCCGACACCGCCCGCTTCTTCGCGCAGCTCGCACCCAATGCGAAGCAGAGCCTGCTGTCGGCCGCAAGTCGTCGCGAGATGACGCGCCACCATTGGCGCATCCCGCAGAGCTTCGAGGGCTATTACGGCTTGGGTATCGGCGCCGGCAAGCTGGACGGTTGGGACTGGTTCGGTCATGGCGGCCACTTCCAGGGCTATATCTCGAGGACCTGCGTCATCCCGGACTGCGAGCTCGCGATCAGCATCATCAGCAACTCCATCGACGGTGGGGCACCGTTCTGGATGGACGGCGCGCTGCAGATCCTGCGCGTGTTCAAGTCCCGCGGCGCGGCCGACCGTCGCCTACGCGACTGGACTGGCCGCTGGTGGACGATCTGGGGCGCGACTGACCTCGTCCCCGCGGGCAACCGCGTGCTCGTCGCCAATCCGCAATTCATCAATCCGTTCATGGATGCCGCCGAGATCGAGGTCACCGGCCGCGACACCGGCAGGCTGGCCTGGGCTGCAGGCTATTCCAGCCACGGCGAGCCGGTGCGCCGCATCCGCGACAAGCGCGGCAAGGTCAGCGACATCTGGATCGCAGGCGCCAATGTGAAGCCGGAGCGCGTCGTGGCGAAGGAAATTGCGCGACGCTATCCACCGCGCAAACGGCGCCCTACTCCCTAACCAGCGCCTCGCCCTCGCTGCGAAGCGCCTGCCGTGAGCCGTCGCGCGAATAGAACATGTGGCCGCCGGGATAGACCACGAACTTCACCCGCTGCGTCACGAACGCCGGCAGCTGATCGAGCACCCGCTTCGTTCCGAAATAGGGCGTGGCAAGGTCGAACAGGCCATGCGCGACCAGCACGTTCAGCTTGGCATCCGTGGCGAGGATCTGGCGCAGATCGGACACCGATTGCGGCGGATTGATGCCGCGGCCGAAATCCCAGTGACCTTCCACGGCGCCGTTCAGCACTTCGTAGGAGCCGTCGGGCCGCCAGTTGAGCTTGCGCGCGAGCAGGTCGACCGCGGCGCTCGTCAGCGGCGCCTGGAGCGCATCGCCTGAGGGATCGCCGAACCGCGAGCTGCTCGAATCCGGATAGGGATCGAAGCCGCGCACAGAGCCGTCGTAACGTCCTGTCACCTTACCATTCTTGCGGTCGAATTCGCGGCGGAATTCACCGACGTCGAAGCGTCCGGCAAGGCGGCGGCTCGCCGCCTGGTCGATGCCGGTAAGCTCGGCGACCTTGTCGGCTAGACGATTGGTTGCCTCCTTGTCCGCCTCGCCCTTGATGAGGTCGGCCAGGAATTCGCCCCGCGCGTAAGCTTCAACATCGGCGAGATCGGCGCGCTTGACCGCCCCCTTGGCTTCGCGCGCCACCGCGACATAGCTCGGCAAGGTCGCGACATATTGCAGGAGGCTGGTGCCGGTGAACTCGCGGAAATCGAGCAGCGGCGAGACCAGGATCAAGCCCCTGACGCCGACGCCGTGCTGGAGTTGCAACTGGCGCACCACCTTCGGTCCGCGAATGCCGCCATAGCTCTCGCCCGCGACGTATTTCGGCGAGGTCAGCCGGTCGTGTTTCTCGAGCCACCGGCGGATCACGAGCGCGATCGCATTGACGTCGCCATCGACGGAGTAGAACGATTTGCGTGCGTCCTCGCCGCTCGCGACGAAGCGGCTGTAGCCTGTGCTGACGGGATCGATGAAGACGAGGTCGGTGAAATCGAGCCAGGTCTCCGCGTTCGGCTTCACCTCGGGCGAGGCCGACGGCGACAATGCCTCGCCATCGAGCGGCAGCCGCCACGGACCGGCGGCGCCGAACTGGAGCCAGGCCGAGGACGCGCCGGGCCCGCCATTGAACAGGAAGGTGACCGGGCGCGTGGCGCGATCAGCGCCGTCGAGCTGGTAAGAGGTGTAAGCGATGTCGGCCAGCGGCTCGCCCTTGCCGTCGAACACGCGGATCGAGCCGGCGGTGGCCGTGAAGTTGAGCGTCCGGCCGGGCAGATCGAGCGTCTGCTGGGTGGTTGAATCCGGCGGGAGGCGGTGCGGCTCGGCGGCCGACGGCGACGCCTGCGCCGCACCTTGCGCGTTGCCGGCATGCCCACCTTTCTGTCCCGCTGGCGACGCCGCCTCGGAGCGCGGCTGCGGCTGATCCTCCGCGCGCGCAACGCTCGCGAGCGCGAGCGCAGACACGGCCAGCACGAGCCCGGTTCGTCGCAGCGTCGGCAAGATCGCGAGCATGGTCGTTCTCCCTGCCCGGCTCTATTAGCCGATGCGCACCCAAGCTAGCGAGGAATTGCGACGGTTTGGGGGATCACGATGGCGCGCGAAGGAGCCCGAGCTGGCCCAAACCGACCCGTTTTGTTCTCTGGATCGACAATGGCCCGTTTCCCTTGAGAGGCGGTCATCCTCGACAATGGACCCCCAGGTCGGATAGACGAGCCCGGCGGAAAACTCACTCGAGCCAGCGGGCCTGCCCGAAAAGCCATGACCAAGCCCTCGCGATACGACCGGATCGCCTTCGTCGCCAGCCCGAGCAGCGAGGCGCAGGCCGCCTTCGGCCAGCTCACCAGGGACTACGGCAATTGCGACCCGAAGGACGCCGACATCGTGGTTGCGCTCGGCGGCGACGGCTTGATGTTGCAGACGCTGCACCAGAACATGCACACGGGTAAGCCGATCTACGGCATGCATCGCGGCACCGTCGGCTTCCTGATGAACGAATACTCGACGCACGATCTGCGCGCGCGTCTCGAGGCGGCGCATGAATCCGAGATCAATCCGCTTCTGATGCGCGCCACCGACGTGAACGACCGCGTCCATCTGCATCACGCCATCAACGAGGTCGCCCTGTTCCGGCAGACCTACCAGGCGGCGCGCCTGCGGATCATGATCGACGAGCGCGAGCGCATGGCCGAGCTGATTGCCGACGGCATCATGGTGGCAACGCCGGCCGGCTCGACCGCCTACACCCTCTCGGCCCGGGGGCCGATCCTGCCGATCAACGCCGCGCTGCTGGCGCTGACCCCGATCAGCGCCTTCCGCCCGCGCCGCTGGCGCGGCGCGCTGCTGCCGAACACAGCCTATGTCGTGATCGAGGTGCTGGAGGGCGACAAGCGCCCCGTGGCGGCGGTGGCCGACCACGACGAGGTGCGCGACGTCCGCCGGGTCGAGGTCTTGTCCGACAAGACCATCTCGATGCGCATGCTGTTCGATCCCGGCCACAGCCTGGAAGAGCGCATCCTGCGCGAGCAGTTCGGCTACTAAAGCCACCGCCCCGCCCGCCGCCGGCGCCTCGCTCGCAACCCTTCATTAACTCCCGCCACGATATGGTTAACGAAGGTTGACCGCTATGGCCCGGGCGTCATGTTCCGTATCGACTTCAACAAGCTGCGCTTTCTCGTCTGCGACGACAATCCGCACATGCGCCGCATCCTGCGGACGCTGCTGCATTCCTTTGGGGCGCGCGAGGTCTATGAGGCCGAGGACGGCGCAACGGCGCTCGAGATGTACAGCCATTACGTGCCCGACATCGTCATCACCGATTGGGCCATGCCGATCTTCGACGGGCTCGAGCTTGCGCAGATGATCCGGCAGCCGGAATCCAAGGGCAACCCCTACGCGCCGATCATCATGCTGACCGGGCATTCCGAGAAGCGCCGCGTCACGGTCGCGCGCGATGCCGGCGTCACCGAATTTTTGGCCAAGCCGATCTCGGCCAAGGGGCTCTATCAGCGCATCCTCAACGTGGTCGCCAATCCCCGTCCCTTCATCAAGACCAAGACCTATTTCGGGCCGGATCGGCGTCGCAACACCAATTCCGCCTATATGGGCCCCGAGCGCCGCGTCGGCGAAAAGCACGAGGTGTTGCAGCAGCCCTCGCTGCTCGACAAGGCCCGCTCCACCATCTAGCGCAACGTCTTCAGACGAGGCAGGCATCATGGCGAAGAAAAGCGCAAGGGACATCGAGGTCAAGGCCTTCGCCACGCATCAAATCATCACGCAGCCCAATCCGCTGCGCAAGGTGCTGCGCCGGGTCGAGGAGAAGGACCTGGACGATCCGGTAGGTCGCGCCGAGCAGGCGCTCGCGAGCCTTTCCGGCGAGTTCAAGCACTGGATGGCGATCGAGGTCGACAGGCTCTCCGCGGCCTGGACCGCCGTGCAGAAGGACGGCTTCACCAAGCAGCGGCGCGACGAGCTGTTCCACGCCGCCCACGACATCAAGGGCGACGCGGCGACGTTCGGCTTTCCGTCTGCGGCCGGAATCGCCGAGAGCCTGTGCCGGGTGATCGAGCACGCGCCGGATCTTGCGAAGGTGCCGGCCGAGCTGTTCACGCATCACATCAACGCCATCCTCGCCATCGTCCACGAGAACACCAAGCTCGACAGCATCAGCGTCTCCGCGGAGCTCAGCCGCCGCCTGCGCAAGATCGCGGACGACTATCTCACCGACGTCAACCGCGACCGCCCCGAGCATCTCGAGGTGATCCTGGCGCCGAGCATCGCGCCGTCGGAGTAAGGCGCCTCTCTTCTCGTCATTGCGAGCGCAGATATCACAGGGTGGGCAGCGAAGCGTGCCCACCATCTGTCGCTATCATTGATGGATTGCGCACACGGCGCTCTTGCGCCTTTGCCCGCCCTACGGCATCTCGTTATGCCGCGATCAGGTCGTCATACACCGGTTCGATCGCATCGTCCGCGACCAGCTCGTCGCAGAACAGCCGCGCCTCCTCGCGCGCGGACTCGGTGGCGAAGCGGCGCAGCAGGACCATCAGCGGCTCGGTGACGCCACGGTCGGTCTCGCAATGGGTGAGCACGCGCTCGACCATGCGCCGGCGCAGCCGGACCGCACCGTCGTCGCTGCCGACGAAGCCCTGCTCGTGGCAAGCCTCGAGCGCGACCTGGAAGGCCGCAAACGTCGCCTCGGGCAGCCCGGCGCGGCGGAGCAGCGCGTGCAGGCTGTTGCCGCCGCGGTCATGCAGCAGCGCAGTGACGCGCGCCAGCGGCAGATCGGCAAGCTCGGCCAGCGCGGCGTCGAACAGGTCGAGATTGCCCGACAGCAGCGCGCGCAGGATCAGGCCGGCGGTCAGCTGGCCCGTGACGCGCAAATGATGTACCAGGCCCTGCATGTCCTCGCCGCGCGAGCGCGCCGCGATGTTGATGGTGGAGCGATCGCGAGCCTCGATCGCGATGCGATCGGCACGATCGGCGCTGAGCCAGTTCCGCGCCACGACGAATTGCGCCAGCGTCTCGGAGAGTTTTGCCACCAGCGCGGCACGGGTCGCTGACGGCAGATCATCCAGCACCAGCATCGCCTCGCGGATCGCGGCGAGATGGCCGTGACGCTCGACGATGCGATTCCAGGAGAACGGCGCCAGCTCGGCATGGGGATTTTCGATCAGCTCCAGCGCGGCGGCCGCACAGCCGACTTCGGCGATGGCGGCGCCGACCGACACCGGCAGCGCGATGCGGCGAGCGACCGCGCATTGCACGTCGTCGTTGCCGGTTGCAACGATGTCGACGAGATCGGCGTCGATCAAGAGCGGGGAATGTTCGAGCACGGGCAGCGCGACGGTCGGCTGGTCCGCCGACAGCGCCCGCACGATCGACGCCGGCGCATCCGTGCTGCGCGCGAACGCCTCGGCCATCCCCTGCCGCACCAGCGGCGAGGGATCGTCGAGCAACATCAGAAGCGCGCCCTCGGCGGCGATGCGGTCGTCAGTCGAAAGATCCGAGATCAGCCAGGCCCGGGCCAACGCCCGTGTCGCCTCGGCCCGCTCGCCGGCGGGGGCGGTCCTGATCCAATTAATGAACTGCCGAACGATCATGCTGCTTCCGGCTTACACAACAAACGAAAATGGCGACGGCTCGTCACCCGCAACACAAAATAAACCACGACGCTTAACAAAGCGTTCACCATAACTGGCTGGTTTTATTGATGATTTGTTAAGGGAACAAAGCCCCTTGAAGCCGTACCCGGACGCCGCGCAGCACCTCTTCGGCGATGCGCTGCTGAGCCCGGACACGAGTCTCTAGCTCGAGAACGAGCCGCTGCGATCGCTGAAGAGATCGAGTGGCTGCGGCGGCCGCACGTCCGGCGTCACCGAGGCGACCGAGGTGAGCGAGGCGTTGTTGCCCCACAATTTCTGCACCGTGGTCGAGACCGGCTGCGTGGTGTCGCCGGGTTGATAGATCGAACGGAATGCCGGCGCGACCGGCGTATTGTCTGCGACCGTGGTCGATGATGTCGCGCCGACCGGCGTCACGGCATTGGTATTGGGAAAAGTCTGAAGATAAGCCGCGTTGTCGACCAGCGGCGCCGTCGGCTGCACGGCATTGGCGCTTGCGACTTGCGTCGTGGACGGCGTGCCGCCATACATCGCCATCGCGCTGCGGGTCAGTTTCGAATTGGCCGCGCTGGCATAGCGCGCGTCCAGCACCGAATAGACTTCGGAGACGCTGCGGGCGCGGCCGTCCTTGGCGTAGAAGATCGGGCGATTGGCGGCCGCCGCGTTGGGGAACAGCCGCGCCCCGACCGCTTGCGGATTGTCCTCGGCATTGGCGATCAGTTTCGCGGCGCCACCGACGCCCATGAAATGCGCCATGTAGAGCTCGCTGTCGCTCGGTCTGCGCCCGAGCAGGCCGGTGAGCTTGAAGCTGTTCGACTGGGTCAGCGCTGCCGCCATGTTGGAGGCGGCCTGCGGATCGTCGCGCAGCTTCATGATCGACCGCTTCATCTCGGGATCATCGACGGTGTAGCTCCCCGACGACGTCCTGGTGATGGCCTCGGAATAGTTGCCATAGCCGAGCTGCGTGCCCGCCTCCTTCACCGTGCCGAGCCAGGTCTGGTCGATGAACTGGTAGAGCCCGTGCGCGGAGGACGTGGTGGCGCCGGCCGCCGGATCGAAATCCGATTCCATCTTGGCGGTGGTCAGCATGTACTGGAAGCTGACGCCGCTGACGTTCGAGGCCTGCTTGATCGCACCGGCCACACGCGCGCGCGTCGGATCGAGACCGGCCGTCTGCGTGGCGCTGGAATTGTCGACCGACATGATGAGTGCCCGCCCCGCGCGGCCTTGATCGGCGCCGGCAATTCGGCGCCCGTCGTCTCACCGTGGGACAGGTATGGTTAATGCGGGGTTAATTGAGGGAGCAGCCCTTCTCCGGGAGATTCCGGGCTCGGGCTGGGCCCGTCCCGAAATGACGGAGGCTACTTCTTGTAGACGACGCTGGGATCAAACAGCCGCTCGGCATCGGCGAAGACCAGCGTGGCGCCGCCGCCCTCACCTTCGACCTTGCGATAGAAGCACGACCGCCGCCCGGTGTGGCAAGCGGCGCCAATCTGCTCGACACGGATCCAGACCGCGTCCTGGTCGCAATCGGTGCGCATCTCGATCACGCGCTGGGTTTGACCCGAGGTCTCACCTTTTCGCCACAAGGCATTGCGCGAGCGGCTGAAGTACCAGGCCTCGCCGGTCGCGATCGTCTTGCGCAGCGCCTCGTCGTTCATGTGCGCGACCATGAGCACGTCGCCGGTGGCGACGTCGGTCGCGACGCAGGTCACGAGGCCGCTCGCGTCGAACCGCGGTTGGAAGGAGAGGCCTTCCTCGATCTCATGGGAGTGAGCGGACACGATGACCTCGCCAAAGCATGACCCGGAAAAGTGCGCAGCGGTTTTCCGACGAGGTCATGCTCAAACAATGAACCGTCGCGAGGTCAGCGCGTGCCTCGCACCAGGGACAGGAAACGGGCCTGCTCCGCCGGATTGTCGCGGAACATGCCGGTGAAGCGGCTGGGGAAGGTGGAGGCGCCATGCTTGGCGACGCCGCGCACCGACATGCAGGTATGCTCGGCCTCGATCAGCACGGCAACGCCGCGGGGCTTCAGGACCTCGTCGATGGCCGCCGCGATCTGCGCCGTCAGATGCTCCTGGGTCTGGAGCCGGCGGGCGGAGATATCGGTGAGGCGGGCAAGCTTGGAGAGGCCGACGACGCGTTCCACCGGCGTATAGGCGATGTGCGCCTTGCCGTAGAACGGCATCATGTGATGCTCGCACTGCGAGGTGAACTCGATGTCGCGCACCAGCACGAAATCGTCGTAGCCGGCGGTCTCGCCGAAAGTGCGGTCGAGCACTTCGGCCGGGCACTGGTGGTAGCCCTGATAGAGCTCGTCGAACGCCTCGACGACGCGGCGCGGCGTGTCGAGCAAGCCCTCGCGCTCGGTGTTCTCGCCGATATAGGCGAGCAGCGTCTTCACCGCCGCCTCGGCCTCGGCGCGTGCCGGGCGCGGCTGGTCGGCGCGGACGGCGGCCGCCAGGAACTCGGCGGGATCGAGCTCTGCCGGGCGGCTCTCGAGCTGCTTATTGGGGCGGATCGGCTTGATTGTCGCGTCCATATCGACTCCGTTCGACGGCCTTAACGGCCGGAGTGTCACCGGCAGACGGGGCGGCCAAGCCGCCGGACGCCTGAACAGAACAATTTTGGCGCAAAAGGTCCGCAGTCTGTGCTGCCGGCCGCGCAGTTGGCAATTGCCGCCGGTGTGCTGCTGGACTGTTTTTCCGCCAGTTCCGCCCCTATATAGGACCCTGGACGCTGCCCGCCAAGGCCGATCGGGCGCGGAAGTGCTGGACTCCATCACATGCTGAACGACATCTACAACAAGCGGATCATCGAACTGGCCGGGAATATTCCGCGCCTCGGACGGCTGCCGGACCCCGATGCCTCCGCCACCGCCCACTCCAAACTGTGCGGCTCGACCGTCAAGGTCGACCTCAAGATGACCGGCGACCCCGTCACCGACTTCGCCCACGACGTGAAGGCGTGCGCGCTCGGACAAGCCTCTTCATCCATCATGGCAAGTCGAGTTGTCGGCTCGACTGCGAGCGAACTCCGCGAGTTACGCGAAACTGTTCGCAAGATGCTGAAGGAGAACGGTGCCCCTCCTGAAGGCAAATGGGAGGAGATCAAGTTCCTCGAGCCGGTTCGCGACTACAAGGCGCGCCATGCCTCGACGCTGCTGACCTTCGATGCCGTGGTCGACGCTATCGGCCAGATCGAGGCCAAGGCCAAGCAGCCGGCCGCAGCCCAAGGCTGACTCTCCCCGTCATTCCGGGGCGATGGGCCGCATCGAACCCGGAATCCAGAGAGTGCCCGTCGAGATTCTCGGGTGCGTAATTGCGCACCCCAGGTGCGCACTTGCGCACCAAGGTTCGCGCTGACGCGCGCCCCGGAATGACAGCCAAGATCTAAGCTTACTTCTGCGTCGCCGCAGCTGGCGCGGCCACACCGCCCGTCGGCACCAGGGCTTCCGCCGTCTTGGTCGACTTGGCAGCCTGCTCCGGTTCCACACCGAACCTCGCCTGCGTCTTCGGGGCAAGCTCCGCCATCGCTGGCGCGGAGATCTCGACATGCGGCAGCACATCGGCAACGAGATCCGTCGTCACGAGATTGGTGAGCTTGAGCTCGCCGGCATCCAGCTCGTGCAGGTCTTCCCAGGGCGGAACGCTGAGCGCTAGCGACAGCAGATCGCCTGCACCGCCCATGTCGAACGTGTATTTGGCGAGCCGGCCGATGTCGCGCTCCACGATCATCAGATCCTGCGCGCTGTAGCTCGCCGCCTTGGCATCGTCGGCGCGGTCGCCCATCCAGATCTGGTGGACGCGGACATGGGCCGCGTCCGGCACGTAGCGCTTCTTGCCGGCCAGCAGCAGGAATACGCACATGGATTCGCAATAGGCCTCGGGCGAGACCGCAGGGCGGGCCGACTGCCCGCCGCGGAGGCTCACGCCGACCGTGGTCAGGAGTCCGAGATTGCGAAAGCGCCGGCCGAGCGTGATCGCGTCATTGACGGAACCGCCGCTGGAATCAAGCACCACGGTGGCACCGCCGAGCTGGCGGCCGCGCGAAAACTCTTCGAAATCCTTCGGCGTGTCGGCGGTGATGATGCCGACCGCGCTAACCCAGCCGCGGCAGTTCGGCTCGCAGGCGACCCAGCTGAACTTCATCGGCAGCTTGCGCTCTTCGAGAGCAGCACCGGCGCGGGCCGACGACCCGAGTGTCGCGACGGCAGCGGCCAGCGCAACTCCGCACACGGCGGTTCCCACCAGCAACCAGCCGCGAAGATTGAGCGACGTCAGAATTTTCAAACTGGTCCCTTCCCCAAGCCCCGAGCACTAAGCCAAAGCCGATTCAGGCAAGCCCCGTTTCGCGTCCGATGAGTCTACACATGGACGTCACAAAAATGGTATCGGGGGGAATACAGATCGTCCATAGGTACTTGCTGCACTGCTCCCAAAAAGCATGAAAAATATGGCGCGCAAACAACAGCTTACAGTTCCCTGCGCCGGAACCGTGCAACACTCGCCCAACGTTGCAGCATAGCGCACATGAAGCATTCAGCCTGCGGTCATTGTTCCAGTTCGGTCGAAGGAGCGTTTCGGCTCCCACGCAGATTCGGCCGTGCGCTGATCTGGCTCTACCGGCACACGCTCTCGCCGCTGGTCGGTTACAATTGCCGGCATCTGCCGACCTGCTCCATCTATGGCGACGAGGCCATCGAACGGTTCGGGCTCTGGGCCGGCGGCTGGATGACGCTGGCGCGGCTGCTTCGCTGCAATCCCTTCGGCACGTCAGGCATCGACAACGTGCCGCTCACCGCGCCGCAAGGCGCGCGCTGGTATCTGCCCTGGCGCTATGGCCGCTGGCGCGGCGTCAATGCACCCTGAGATTGCTGCGATGCTTCGAGCGCCGGGAGCCTGGACGGAACCTTAAACTTTCTTCCCGCGTTGTTTGATGCTCCCCCGGGAGGAAACAACAATGCGCTGGAAAATCAGCCCACATCTTCATTTCAGGTTTGGTACCCCCGTCTCGAGGCGGCACCACGATCCCAGAACCATGGACCTACTCGCGATCGTCGCCCTGCTGGCGCTC
Organism: Bradyrhizobium guangxiense; assembly: GCF_004114915.1. Classification (NCBI taxonomy): domain Bacteria; kingdom Pseudomonadati; phylum Pseudomonadota; class Alphaproteobacteria; order Hyphomicrobiales; family Nitrobacteraceae; genus Bradyrhizobium; species Bradyrhizobium guangxiense. The sequence goes on from NZ_CP022219.1 coordinate 4,140,992, forward strand.
GTGCTCGGCTCCGGCTGGTATCTGGCAACGAGTCTTGCGACGCCGCCGAGTTCGACGGCGTTCATCGTGCCGAGCCAGAGCGTGCACTGGTAGCTTAGAGGTCCAGCCCCAGCCGCTCGGCGTCCGAGCCGGCCACGCAAACCATGAGATAGCGCTCGCGCTCGTAGGGCGACAGGATGCGGTCGCGGTGCACCGGCTTGCCCTCGATCCATCCGACCTTGCAGGCGCCACAGATGCCGCCGCAGCAGGAGGTCGCGATGTTGATGCCTCGCTCCTGCAACGCGGCCAGCATGGTCTGGCCCGCCCGCACGTGAATCTCGGCGCCCGAGCGCGCCAGTGACAGTGTGAACGGCTTGGCGTCGGGATCGATGACCGGTGGTGGTGCGACGAACCGCTCGATATGGACACTCGCCGCGGGCCACGCCGCGGTCACCCGCTCGAAATCCTCGATCATGCTTTCCGGGCCGCAGCAGGCGACCATGGTCTCCGATCCACCCTCTCCGACAAGAGCTGCGAGATCGGGACGCCCGGCCCGGGACGTCCGATGCACGATGATGCGTCCCTTCTCGACCAGCGAGCCGAGATGCGCGGCGAGCGGCACCTCCTCGCGCACGATCAGATGTAGCGTGAAGTCGGCTTGCTGCGTGCGTTCGAGATGCCGCGCCACGGACAGGAACGGCGTCACGCCGATGCCGCCAGCCAGGAACACGTAGCGCGCGATGCGAGGTTGCGGCTCAAGTCCGCCCCGTGGCAACGACACGCCGATGACGTCGCCGATGCCAACTTCGTCGTGCAGCGCCCGCGAGCCGCCGCGTCCATCCGCTTCGCGCTTGACCGCGATGACATAGCGCGTGTTGTCCGCGGGCTCGTTGCACAGCGAATAGGTGCGGATCTGCCCATTCGGCAGATGCAGATCGATATGCGCGCCGGGCTTGAACGACGGCAACTCCCACCGGTCGGGATCGGCCAGCATGAACAGTTTTATGTCTGCCCCCGCCTCCTCGATGCCGGCAACGACCGTCTTGACCGTCGTGATCGGGCGCGCGCTCATGCCGCATTCCGCACGGTGTCGCCAACCCTGACGATGCCGCCTTGCACAATCTTGCAGTTGAGGCCGGACCGGTTGATCAAGGGGTCGAAGATCGCCTTGCCGGTAATCTCCTCGATATGCCGGCACGGCACCGACAGCCGCGTCGCTTCGAGCAGGGTCTCGCCCAACCAGAAGCGGCGGCCGACGAGATGATTGAGCGGCACGCCCTCCACCGTGACGTTGCGCCGATGCTCTTCCGGGCCGAGCTCGATCCCGGCGTCGCGCTTCAGCGCAACCAGCGTCTCGAGTTCGAACAGGGTGACCTGCCGGCCCTCCTCGGGCTTGTGCGAGTAGAACCCTTCTTCGTTGCCGATCATGTAGCGGTCGCCCTCGATCCCCTTGCCGGCGACGAGGATGAGCGTCTCAGCTGCGCGCATCGGCAGGAACGCGCGCGGGGCGAGATGGAGGAAGCGCACCACGCCGGTCCAGCCGGGCTGTGCTGCGCTCCGCGCCGGACCGGCGCTGATCGTATCAAGCATGACAAATCCTTATGAGGAGGTGATGGCGCGCCGCCGGTAGCGGCGCGCCGCGAGATCAGGCCAGTTCCTTGTTCGCCATCTCCGGCGCGAACCTTGTCGCGGTCGCGGTGATGGCGGCACAGGCGATCAGCAGCAGCGAGACCGGCCAGGTTGCGCCGCCGCTCCAGGCCATCAGAGAGGCTGCAATCAGCGGCGTCAATCCGCCGCTCAGCGCCGCGCCGACCTGGAACCCGAGCGAAGCGCCGCTGTAACGCAGGCGCGCGGTGAACAGCTCGGAGTACCAGGGCGCGCCGATGCCGAACATCACCATCTGACCGAAGGTGATAGCGACCACGATGGTGCAGATGACGATGGCGGGATCGCGGGTGTCGAGCAGCCAGAACAGCGGGAAGGCAAACAGCGCCGAGAATACGCAGCTCGCGTAGAACATGGTCTTGCGGCCGACGAGATCGGACAGCCAGCCGAACAGCGGGATGGCAAGCAGCGCGACCAGCGACGCGGCAAAGGCGCCGTTCAGCACCACCGCCCGCGGCAGTCCCAGATTGGCGGTGGCGTAGGACATTACGAACACACCGCCGATGCTGGCATAGGCGATCTCGGAAATCTTGAGACCGACCGCTGTGAAGAAGGGCCTGCGGTGATGCGTGAAGATCTCGACCAGCGGCAGCTTCGCAACGTCCTTCTTGGCCTGAACCTGACGGAAGGCGGCGGTCTCTTCCATGTTGAGGCGGATGTAGAGACCGACGCCGACCAGCAGGATCGAGATCAGGAAGGGGACGCGCCAGCCATAGGCCATGAAGTCGCTCTCCGGCAGGCTCGCCACGAGCGCGAACATGCCGATCGCGGCGAGATTGCCGATGGGATTGCCGACTTGCACCATGCTGCCGAGCAGGCCGCGGCGGTGCGTCGGGCAATTCTCCACAACCATCAGCACGGCCCCGCCCCATTCGCCGCCGAGGCCGATACCCTGGAGAAAGCGCAATCCGATCAGCAGCACCGGCGCGGCGATGCCGATCTGCTGATAGGTTGGAAGCAGGCCGATCAGGAAGGTGCCGATGCCCATCACCATGATCGTGATCGCGAGCATCGCCTTGCGGCCGACCCGGTCGCCGTAATGGCCAAAGATCGCAGCCCCGAGTGGCCGTGCCAGAAATCCGACGGCATAAGTGCCGAAGGCCGCGATGGTGGCGAGCGTGGGGTTGCCGGCGGCGAAGAAGACCTTGTTGAACACCAGCGCGGTCGCCGTGCCATAGATGAGGAAATCGTACCATTCGACCGCGGTGCCGATCACGCTCGACCACACGATCCGTCGCAAGCTCGCCGCCTCGTCCGGCGCTACGTTCAGGGTTACGTCGTCTGCTACGGTCATCGATCTCTCCAAAAGGTACCGGCGCCAGGGAAAAGCAGTTGGTTCGGTCCGTGCGCCCATCGGCAGCCACGGCGGTAAAAATCGATCATGTTTACTATCAGAAATCAACGCATCGGAACGCGGCAAATGCCAACGATCACGGCAAATTTGACAAAATGCACTTATTTTAAGCCAATTTTCGCGCCATACCAATTCACCTGCTCACAATATCCGCGCCCCTGCCTGAAATTTCTGCTCATAAGTTTTCTTTTGGAATACACTCGGCGGCGACCGGCGCCGTGCCTTGCCGGCCGCCGGGCTGGCAGTCCGGCGCCATCTGTTGCAAAACAGGCCTGAGCAGTTCGGGAGATTCATGCGTGCTTGACGTCAGCAAAGCCACGGCGGTCGGGGCCAACATCCGCCAGGCGCGGATCGCCAAGGGCCTGACGCTGGACCAGCTTGCGAAGCAGAGCGACCTCACGCGCGGCTATATCTCGCTGGTCGAGCGCAACCTCAAGATCCCCTCGCTCGCGGCACTGCTGCGAATGGCCGCCGCGCTCGAGGTCAATGTCGCGAACTTCTTCGACCCGAACGCCGAGCCGGCGCCGCGCTACACGCTGTTCCGCCGCCAGGACGGCAACGTGCCGCTGTTCCAGGACACGTTTGGCGTGGTCCCATTGGCGACCGGTCGCACGCGCAAGATGATGGAGCCATTTCTGCTCAGCCCGCCGCACAAGGCGGCGACGCGGGCCTCGCATGCGGGTGAAGAGCTGCTGTTCGTCGTCAACGGCAAGATCGCGATCAAGCTCGATGGCGAAGAGCTCGTCCTCTGCAAGGGGGACTGCCTGTATTTTTCAGGAGAGACGCCGCACGAGGTCAGGAGCCTCGGCCGGCAGAAAGCCGAAGTGCTGGTCGTCGTGGCCCAGACCTCGTAAGGCCCGTCCGCGCAGAAAGCCTAGCGAAACCAGAAAAAGCGTCCCTGTGACGGCGGGACCGACTCCGGCGGCCGAGGCTGCTTCGGGCGCGGCGGCCTTGGCGCCGGCTCGGCCGACGACGAGGTGGCCTCTCCGCCCGGCGGCGTTTCCGTGCCCGGCACCCTCACCGCCAACAGCAAATTCGACTCGTGCATCCGCCAGCGGTAGCCGACGCCGAAATCGATCGGCTGGGCGCGCGTGAACAAGTCGGCGTAGCGCTCCTGGTAGCGGCCGGGGAATTCGTCGATCGGTCCGAGATAGCGACCGAACGGGAAGAACCGCCATTGCCGCGCGCTGTAATTGGCAAGCGGAATGCCGGAATCGTCCTGGATGATGGTGGCACTGTTGGCGAGCAGCCAGTCGCGGACCACCGCGAAGTCGCTCTTGTGCAACAGATAGGAGGCGCTCTTGAGCAGGCTGTTGCCGGGCCCCAGCGTCTCGCAGAATTTCAGGAATCCGGTGTTGCGCGCACCGGCATTGGAAAGGTCGGTCGAGAAATAATACAGCGTGCGCGCCTCACCATCGGAGCCTGCAAAGGTGATGCGGACACCTTGGGTCGCGTTCGGTCCCGGATTGTCGCCAGCGGCATGCATCCCGCCCTTGGCGTCGAGCGCGACGAGCTCGACGTTGCGGATGGTCTTGCCCGAGCGGGCCAGGAAGACATAGAGGATCGGCAAGGTGCCGTTGACCTGGTTGGCGTGCAGGTCGATCTTCATCTGCTTGGTGATGAAGAAGGAAAAGCTCAGGATCGAGCCGAGCGAACGCTCGACGTTGTAGAGCGCGGCGCCGACCGAACCGCGCGGCAGCCGCGTCAGATCGGGCACGGCGCCGACCGGCTCCAGCGCGCCGAGCACGTAGGTGCTGGCCTTGGAATAGAAGGTATTGGCGTAGAGGAAATCGGGGCCGCTGAACATGTAGAACATGGTCGGCCGGGGCGCGGCGAGATTGACGTCGGCCCAATCGCGGATCTTCAAGAGCTGGCGCTGTTCGAGCTGGGCGAAGGCGCCGTCGAAAAATTTTGCATGGCGCTGCCAGCCCGGATCCCTCGTGAGGGGCACCAGCGGCGAGTCCGCCGAAGCCTGCATGCCCGCGAGGAAGCGCGCGGTGTCGTCGAAGGTAATATCGGCCGCGCGTGCGGACGCGACGGCCGCAGCAAGCAGGGCAAGAGCGACGGCCACAATTCTGAGGGGTCGAAACATATCTATCCGCGATCGTGTGACGTGCCAGCGGCGACCGGCCGCCTGCGGAAAACAGCATAAATCAACAGGCCCGAGAGCATGACGAGCATCCCCGACAGCGACTGCAGTGGCCGCTCGGTCAACAGGTGGTACATCATGAACGCGGTCACGAGCAGGAAAACGAGCGGCGTGAACGGGTATCCCCAGGCGCGATAGGGCCTCGGCAAATCGGGATCGGTGATGCGCAGCTTGATGACGCCGGCGACCGTGAAGAACGAGCAGAACAGCAGCGCGAACTGGATGAAGTCGAGCACCGCCTCGAAGCTGCGCGTGAACAGCAGCAGGGTCGCGACGGCGAGCTGAAACAGGATGGCATAGGCCGGCGCGCCGCTCACCGATCGCTTCGAAAACACGCGCAGGGCCGGAATGTCCTCCCCCATCGTCATCATCACCCGCGGGCCGATCCACATCATTGCGCTGATCGAGGAGATCAGGCCGACGCAGATCATCGCGCCCACGATCCGCCCGCCGAGACTGCCGAAGATCGCGCTGCCTGCAACGCTGGCAACATCGAGCTGGCCGGCCAACGCACCGACGGGCGTGGAGTAGAGGAACACCGCGTTCAGCGCGACATACAGCACGAGCACGATCAGCGTGCCCGCCAGCAGCGCGCGCGGCAGGCTCTGCTGCGGCGTGTTCATCTCGCCGATGATGTAGGTTGCGGCATTCCAGCCCGAAAACGAGTACATCACGAAGACGAGCCCGATCGCGAAGGGCGCGCTGACGATGTGGGCGAGGTCGCCCGGCTGCGGCGTGAAGGAAATCGGCTGCGGCACGCCGACGACGAAGCCGGCGACCAGGAAGGCGACGATCAGCGCGACCTTGATGATCGTCGAGATCAGCTGGAAGGTCGAGGAGTGCCTGACACCGGTCAGTTGCACGAGCGAGCCCAGCCACACCACGGCGATGGCGAGCGGGATCGGCGGCAGATCGGGCACGACCGATTTGGCGTATTCGCCGAACGCCATCGCAGCGAGCGCGACCGGCGCCGCGAAGCCCACCGTCGCCGACACCCAGCCGGCGAGAAAGCCGAAAGCCGGATGATAGGCACGGCCGAGGAAATTGTACTCGCCGCTCGAGCGCGGAAACATCGCACCGAGCTCGCTATAGGCGAACACCCCGCACAGCGCGACGATGCCGCCGACGGTCCACAGCAGCAGGATCGAGAAGCCGGACGGGATGTCCTTGACCTGGAAGCCGAGGCTGGTGAAGACGCCGACCCCGATCATGTCGGCCACGACGATGGCGGTTGCGACCAGAGCCGAGACCCCTGTCCCGCTTCCGGTCAGCCGGACAATCCAGGGTGCGGTGCCCGCATCTGATGCCGTCATCGGGGTCCTTAACCTCAGGCGTCTTGTCTCGCGGCCGCATCGTGCAGTTCGGCCCAGTCAATTCAAGCAGGGTTAACAAGGGTTAAATGAGGCAGCGGAAACGGGTACCTAAACACCGCTTATTCCCACCACCGGCCGAAAAAGCATCAGATGCCCCGGGAAGTCCCGTTTCCCTCCCCCACAATCAGGACACGATTGCATGGTCCTTTTGAGCGTTCCGGATGTGGGGAAGTTTCTCCGGACGCTTAACGTCGCCTAAACGCCCGTCGCTCAATTGTTTCAAGATCGCCGATGGACGTGTGACTTGGGTCGTGACTTTGGGGTCATGGGTGGATGGTCGGGGCCGCTCCGAGACTGAGAGCTGATAATCGTGCCGATCGGACGCTGTCCGGTCGGCACGGTCGCGCGCTCCGAATCGGCCTGATCTCAGCCTGGGTGCCGCTGTCGCTGACACTGGTTCAATGCAGCAAGGCGCCGACCCCGGCAGCGCTCGCGGCGAACTCGCAGGCCAATGTCCAAGGGGGCAGTCAGGTCGTTGCCAAGACCCATCAGCAGGTGGCAAGCGGCGACACGTTCGAGGATCGCTTTCCGGCCCCGCCGTTCAGGGAGCGCTTTCCCTCGCCGAGCGAAAGCTTCCTGCAACGGCAGATGTCGGACTTCTCGCCCAAGCGCGCTGTGCAGCAACAACCGCCGGAGCAGGCGCCCTACAGGGTGGCGTCGCTCGAGCCGCAGCTCCCCTACAAGCGCCCCGCCCGGGAGGATCTGACGACGCTCGTCAGCATGAAGTCGTCGGCCTTTCCCTATTTCGGCAACAACCCCGCCTCCGACGCCCCCTTCCTCAACATCTCCAAAGGCGACCGCCGCGGCCACCGCAGCTATTCCGGGCGCGTCTACTGGCAGGACGAGACCTACAGCGACAGCCGCGTGCTGGTGCACGTGCCTGAGCATTTCGACGTGCGCAAGCCGGGCGTGATCGTGGTGTTCTTCCACGGCAATGGCGCAACGCTCGAACGCGACGTGCGCGATCGCCAGCTGGTGCCCAAGCAGATCACCGATTCCGGCGCCAATGCCATCCTGCTTGCGCCGCAGATGGCAGTCGACGCCGCCGATTCCAGCGCCGGCAAATTCTGGCAACCGGGCGGCTTCAAGCGCTTCATGGCGGAATCGGCCGACCACCTTGCCCGCGTCACCGGCGATCCCAACAGCGCGCGCGCCTTTGCCAACATGCCGATCGTGATCGTCGGCTATAGCGGCGGCTTCCTGCCAACGGCCTGGAGCCTGGAGGTCGGCGGCATCAGCGACCGCGTCCGCGGCGTCGTGCTGCTCGACGCGGTCTACGGCGAAATGGACAAGTTCGCGTCCTGGATCGAAAGCCACCGCTCCGGCTTCTTCGTCAGCGCCTACACCCGCTACACCGCCCGGCGCGACCGTGAGCTGATGAGCACGCTCCGTCAGAAGGGCATCAGCGTCGCCGAGGATATGGATGGGCCGCTCCGTCCCGGCAGCGTGGTGTTCGTCGAGACCGGTGACGGCATCACCCATCGCGACTATGTCACCCGCGCCTGGACGCGGGATCCGCTCAAGGACGTGCTGGTGAAGATGTTGGCGACGCCGGCGCTGGCGCTGACGCGGGTGGCCTCCACCAATTCACCCGCCTCAAGCCGCTAGGGCGTTTCCGCGCGAGGCGGTGGCGGTTCTCGTGAAGACGACGCGTCCGTGCTCAGCCGGATCAGGGACTGAGCCCGAACCCACCCAACATCAGTTCTTGGGCAGCTTCGGAATGCTTTCGGCGAAGCCGTTGAAGCAGGTCAGCCGCTCGTCCTCTTCCTTGAAGAAGCGGCAATCGGCATAGCCCTTGGCCTTCGCCGGCTTCGGCTTCGGGGCCGGCGGGATGACGGCGTCGTAGCAGTTGAGGCGGTCCTTGGTGCCGTCGTCGATCTCGAGGCAGGCCTGGAGCCGCACGGCGATCGACTGCGGCTTGCCCTTCGGCGCCGCGGCCGGCTTCGCGGCTGCTTCCTTGGTGCCCTTAGGTTTGACCTGCACCAAGGGCTTGTCCCCGACCATCGGTGGCTTGTCGGCTTGCGCGAACGCGGAGGCTGAATAGAGCACCGCGGCAACCGCCAGAATCATCCTCATTTCAGTCAACCCTCTTTGGTCCCCATGACCGGCCTTCTAGCGCTCCCGCGCGCGGTTTGCCAAGCACCTTGAGCACACGAAAACGCGCCCCGTCAGGCCGTGACACCAGCCCGGCGGGGCTGGGTCAGGACCACCAGGATCAGCGCGGCCACGACGAAACCGACCGCGACGAAGCCGAGCGAATGCAGGAGCTCGCGGGCGAACAGCAGCCCGCCGACGGCCGAGCCGACCGCCTGGCCGATATAGAGGACTGACGTGTTGAGCGCGACGGTCGCCGATGCCAGCGACGGCGCGGCGGCGACCAGCCGCACCTGCTGCATCGAATTGGTCGAGGCAAAGCCGAGGCCCCAGATCGCGACCCCACACATCATGAAAGCAAGCGTGCCGGCGCCGAGCGCCCAGCCGGTGATCCCCACGAGCAGCAGGCAGGTGAACAGCAGCGAGGTCCGATAAGGCCCCCAGGTGTCGACGATGCGGGTGGCGATGACGACGCCGAGGAAGCCGCAGAGGCCGTAAAGCGCGAACACCATCCCGATCTCATCGGGGCCGGCGCCCGCGAGCTTGTTGAGCAGCGGCCCCATGAAGGTGAACACCACGAACTGCCCCGACATCTGCAGCATGGTGATCGCAAGCAACAGCAGGATCACCCTGCTTCGGCCGACGGCAGCCCATGTCTTCAGATCCACCGGTGCGCCTTTCAAGCCCGCTGGCAGGCGCAGCAACAACAGCAGGAAGCTGACGCAGCCAAGCACACCGATCTCGCCATAGGCCGCGCGCCAGCCATAGCGGCTGGCAATGAAGGTGATCAGCGGCAGCCCGACGGCGGCAGCCAGCGACCAGCCGAGGAAGATGTAGGCGATGGTGCTGCCGCGCCGCTCGGCCGGCACGATCAATGCAGCCGTGCCCGCGGCCTGCGGCGTGTAGAGCGCCCCGACCGCGAGCATGACGAGACGGATGACGAGGAGGCTGGTGTAATCCGGCGCGAAGGCCGAGGCGAGATTGCCGAGCGCAAGCACCGCCAGCGTCGTCGTGAGCAGCGTCCGCCGTTCGATGCGGCTGGTTAGCCAGGCCGTCAACAGCGAGCCGATGCACAACGTCACGGCGCCGAAGGTGATCAGGAGCCCGGCCGCATGAATGCTAACGTCGAGCCCCCTCGCCAATTCCGGCAGCATGCCCGCCGGGGCCAACACCGAGCAGCCGGTGACGAGATTGCCAAGCATCAGGGCGGTCGGTGCGAAACGGCCGGCGGCGGACGGATTTTTCATGCAACTGCATGTAGAGCAGTCCGCGGCGAGTTAAAGGGCGCAAGGCCAAATAGTTGAAGCTCTGCCCCGGCTTTTGCGCGCCACTTTCTTGGAATTGCCGGATTGCGCAGGCCGAATCGCCTGATATATCGCTCGTTCCCGCTTACCTGCGCTCGTTCGCAGGAGTGAGCCTCAGGAGAAAAGCAATGACCGACCAGCCCAAATCCGAGTCCGGCTTCCAATATTCCCTCAGCAATCTGAAGCCCGTGACCCCCGCCCCCAAAGTCACCCTCACCTTCCCCGACGGCGCCCAACGCCAGTTCGACAAGGGCATCACCGGCCTCGATATCGCCAAGGGCATCTCGCCCTCGCTGGCCAAGCGCACGGTTGCGATGGCGCTCGACGGCGCGCTCGCCGATCTCAACGATCCGATCGAGGCCGACGCCAAGATCGAGCTGGTCAATCGCGACGACCCGCGCGCGCTGGAGCTGATCCGCCACGACTGCGCCCACGTGCTCGCCGAGGCTGTGCAGACGCTGTGGCCGGGCACGCAGGTCACCATCGGCCCCGTGATCGAGAACGGCTTCTATTACGACTTCTTCCGCAACGAGCCGTTCACGCCGGAAGACTTTGCCGCGATCGAGAAGAAGATGCGCGAGATCATCGCGCGCGACAAACCCTTCACCAAGGAAGTCTGGGATCGCGAGAAAACCAAGCAGGTGTTCCGCGACAAGGGCGAGGCCTTCAAGGTCGAGCTGGTCGACGCCATTCCCGGCACGGAGCCGATCAAGATCTACTACCAGGGCGACTGGTTCGACCTCTGCCGCGGCCCGCACATGACCTCGACCGGCAAGGTCGGAGGCGCCTTCAAGCTGATGAAGGTGGCCGGCGCCTATTGGCGCGGCGACAGCAACAACCCGATGCTGACCCGCATCTACGGCACGGCCTTCGCCAAGCAGGAGGATCTCGACGCCTATCTCAAGCAGATCGAGGAAGCCGAGAAGCGCGACCATCGCAAGCTCGGGCGCGAGCTCGACCTCTTCCATTTCCAGGAGGAAGGCCCGGGCGTCGTGTTCTGGCACCCGAAGGGCTGGACCATCTTCCAGCAACTGATCGCCTATATGCGCCGACGCCTGACCGGCGACTACAGCGAGGTCAACGCGCCGCAGATCCTCGACAAAGTGCTGTGGGAGACCTCGGGCCATTGGGGCTGGTACCGCGAGAACATGTTCGCGGCGCAGTCGGCCGGCGACGAGGCCGAGGACAAGCGCTGGTTTGCGCTAAAGCCGATGAACTGCCCCGGCCACGTGCAGATCTTCAAGCACGGCCTGAAGAGCTACCGCGACCTGCCCTTGCGCCTCGCCGAGTTCGGCGTGGTGCATCGCTACGAGCCGTCGGGTGCCATGCACGGGTTGATGCGCGTGCGCGGCTTCACCCAGGACGATGCGCACATCTTCTGCACCGAGGACCAGCTCGCCGAAGAGTGCCTGAAGATCAACGATCTGATCCTGTCGACCTATGCGGACTTCGGCTTCACCGGCGATCTCACCGTGAAGCTGTCGACCCGGCCGGACAAACGCGTCGGCACGGACGAAATGTGGGATCACGCCGAGCGCGTGATGGCGACGGTGCTGCGCGAGATCCAGTCGCAGAGCAATCACATCAAGACCGAGATCAACCCGGGCGAAGGCGCCTTCTACGGGCCGAAGTTCGAATACGTGCTGCGCGACGCCATCGGCCGCGACTGGCAGTGCGGCACCACGCAGGTCGACTTCAACCTGCCGGAGCGGTTCGGCGCGTTCTACATCGACCATGACGGCGGCAAGAAACCGCCTGTCATGGTGCACCGTGCGATTTGCGGCTCGATGGAGCGCTATATCGGCATCCTGATCGAGCACTATGCCGGTAACTTCCCGCTCTGGCTTTCGCCGGTGCAGGCGGTGATCACCACCATCACCTCGGAAGGCGACGAATACGCCAAGGTGGTGCTGGAACAGGCGCGGCGCGCCGGGCTCCGGGTCGAGATCGACTTGCGCAACGAAAAGATCAACTACAAGGTCCGCGAGCACTCGCTGGCCAAGATCCCGGCGCTGCTCGTGGTCGGCAAGAAGGAGGCCGAGACGCATTCGGTCTCGGTGCGCCGGCTCGGCAGCGACGGCCAGAAGGTGATGACGACCGAGGAGGCGATCGCCGCGCTGGTCGATGAGGCGACGCCGCCCGACGTCAAGCGGGCGCGGGGCGCGCTCTGATCCCTGAAATCGATCTAAATTCGCTTCCGGTTGCGGGCGTGCATGCTTATCTCGGCATGGCACGCCCGCCGACCATTTGAAGAGGATACCGCAGTGCCCGATGCCATCGAACTTCTGAAGACCCGCCGCTCGGTCAAGCCGCGCGAGATGACCGGGCCCGGCCCTTCGGCGGCCGAGCTCGAGACGATCCTCACCATCGGGGCGCGCGTGCCCGATCACGGCAAGCTGGCGCCGTGGCGCTTCATCATCTTCGAGGGCGATGCCCGCGCACGCGCCGGCGAGGTGATCGCCAAGGTGTTTGCGCGGAAGAATCCCGGCGCGCCGGCGGCCGACGTCGAGACCGAGCGCAAGCGCCTGATGGACGCGCCGCTGGTGATCGGCATCGTCAGCTTCACCAGGCCGCATCCGAAGGTGCCGGCGTTCGAGCAGGAATTGTCGGCGGGCGCCAGCGCCATGAACATCGTCACGGCCGCGACCGCGCTCGGCTACGGTGCCTGCTGGCTGACCGGCTGGTTCTCGTTCGACCGCGACGTCCTCGACGGCCTCGGCCTCAAGCCGGATGAGAAGCTCGCCGGCTTCATTCACGTGGGCAAGCCGACCAAGCCGAGCGAAGACCGTCCGCGACCGTTCCTTTCGGAAATCGTGACGCGTTTTTAATCGACGTTGTGTTGACGCCTCCGACGTCTTGCGGCTTTGATCCCGGCGAGGGAGGAAGCCCGGATGAGACGCCGTGAATTTCTGGTCGGGGCCGCAATGCTCGCCGGCACGATGGCGCGAAGCCGAGCCGCGGACATCCCCGCCCCCTCGCCCGACGGGCTCGACCGCATCACGGCGTTCTTCGATAACGAGGTGGCAAGCGGCCGCCTGCCGGGCGCCGTCATCCTGGTGCAGCAGCGCGGAAAGCCGGTCTATATGAAGTGCTTCGGCGTGCGCGACACCAGGACCGGCCTCGCCATGACGCCCGACACGATCTTCCCCATCCACTCGATGACCAAGCCGATCACGTGCCTTGGCGCGATGATGCTGATCGACGAGGGCAAGCTCGCCCTCACCGACCCCGTGTCGAAATACGTCCCGCTGTTTGCCGAAACCAAGGTCGGCCGCGAGGTGACCCTGCCCGGCGGCACGGTCGAGCTGGACCTCGACCCACCGAACCGCCCCGTCAACATCGAGGATCTGCTGCGGCATACTTCGGGCATCAGCTACGATTATATCGGCAGCGAATGGGTCGAGCACGCCTACAGGGCCGCCAACATCTTCGCAGGCCCCTTCAACAACAGGGAATTCGCCGACCGCATCGCCGAGCTGCCGCTGGCGCGGCAGCCGGGAACGCTGTGGCGCTACGGCCATTCCACCGACGTGCTCGGCAGCGTCATCGAGATCATCTCGGGCCAGACGCTGTACCAGTTCCTCAAAGCTCGGATCTTCGATCCGCTCGGCATGAGCAGCACCAAATTCGTGTTGGCGACCGAGGAGGAGCTGGCGCGGATGGCGCGGCCGCTGCAGAACGATTTCATCCTGCTCGCTGGAGAGCGCGAACGTCTGGACCATCCGGAATGGCAATCCGGCGGCGGCGGCCTGCTCTCGACCATAACCGACTATCAGCGCTTCTCGCAGATGCTGCTCAATGGCGGCTCGTTTGCGGGCCGGCGCTATCTGAGCCCCGCCGCGTTCAAGGCGATGACGACGGATCATATCGGGCCCGGCTCCGGCGTCGGACGCGACTATTTCTATTTCCCGGGCGATGGCTTCGGCTATGGCTACGGCCTTGCGGTACGGACCGATCCCGGCAACGCGAAACCGCCGCCGCCGGGCTCGCTCGGCGAACTGAAATGGGACAGTGGCAGCGGCACCTATTTCGGCGTCGATCCCAAGCTCGACATGGTCTACCTCATGATGCAGCAGACCCAGACCGAACGCGGCCGCATCACGCCAGCGTTCAAGGCGCTGGTCTACGATTGCTACCCGGAGGGGCTACGCCGCCCGTGAGGCGCGCTGGCCGAAATCGGCGAGCAGCTTTGCGATCTCTGCCGCAGGCCGCGCCGCGCTGAACAGGAAGCCCTGCACCTCGTTGCAACCCTCCGCGCGGAGCCAGTCGAGCTGGTCCTCGGTCTCGACGCCCTCCGCAGTCGTGGTGATGTTGAGGCTGCGGCCAAGTCCGGAGATCGCGCGCACGATCGCGCCGCAGTCGGGCCGCTGCGCCAGATCCTTCACGAACGAACGGTCGATCTTGATCTTGTCGAAGGGAAAGCTTCTGAGATAGCTCAGGCTGGAATAGCCGGTGCCGAAATCGTCCATGGAAATGCCGACACCGAGCTCGCGCAGCTGGTGCAGGGTGGCGAGATTGGCATCGGTCTCGGCCAGGAAGATCGACTCGGTGATTTCGAGCTCGAGCCGGCGCGGCGACAGGCCGGACTGCGCCAGGGCCGAGATCACGACCTGAACCAGGTTGCGGCTGCGGAATTGCGCCGGCGACAGGTTGACCGCCACCTTGACATCGGCAGGCCATTTGACGGCCTCGGCGCAGGCTTCCCGCAGCACCCACTCCCCCAACTGGGTGATGAGGCCAATGTCCTCGGCGACGGGAATGAACTCCGCCGGCGAGATCATGCCTTTGTCCGGATGACGCCAGCGCAGCAGCGACTCGAAACCGGAGATGCGGTCGGAAGCGATCGACACCAGCGGCTGATAGTGCAGCTCGAATTCGCCATTAGCGAACGCACGCCGCAGATCGAGCTCCATGTCGCGGCGCTTCTGCGCCTGGAGGTCCATGTCGCGCTCGAAGAAATGGTGCACGCCGCCGCCGTCGGACTTCGCCCGGTAAAGCGCCATGTCGGCATTTCGCATCAGCTCTTCCGGCGTCGTGCCGTCGCCGGGCGACAGCGCAATGCCGATGCTGGCGCCGATCACCATCTCCTGACCGTCGAGATCATAGGGCACCTTCAGCGTGTCGATCAGCAGGCCAGCACAGGCGCTAGCCTCGTTCGGCGAGACGTCGGCCGCGAGGATCACCGCGAATTCGTCGCCGCCGAGCCGGGCTGCCAGATTGGCGCCGCGAACCGCCGTCGTCAGGCGTTCGGCGACTTCCTTGAGCAGGCGGTCGCCCACGGGATGACCGAAGGAATCGTTGACGTTCTTGAACAGGTCGAGATCGATGTAGAGCACGCCGACGCGCTTGTCTCCGGCTTGGTCCAGGGCCTGCTTCAGGCGCTCCTGGAAATATTCGCGGTTCGGCAGGTCGGTAAGTCCGTCATGGTGAGCCATGTGCGCAATGCGCGCCTCGGCCTTGCGCCGCTCGGTGATGTCGACCACCGCGACCAGATAGCCGTCGCGAGCGTCGAAGGCGACGCGGCGGCCGAAGGTGAGCACCTCGATCTCGCTGCCGTCGGCGCGCAAGTGCCGCCAGTTGCGCGAGGAGTGATAGGCATCGCCGACCCGTTCGAGCGCCTCGGCGTGGCTTTCCCACTCGTCCTCGGGCCAGATTTCGTGCAGCTTCATGCGCAGGAAGGTCGCGCGGCTGTAGCCGTAATGCTGTACCGCGGCGTCGTTGACGCCGAGGAATTGCTTGGTCTGCGCGTCGAACACCCACATCGGCATCGGGTTGTTGTCGAACAGAAGACGGAACGAGGCGTCGCGCCGCTTCAGCGCGGTGACATCGGAGATTGTCAGCGAGACCACGTCGGCGAAGGCGGTGGCGCTGAGGCGGAGGTGCCGGCCCTCGCTTTCGATCTCGAGCTGTTCGCCGCGGCCGCCCGCGACGGCCTTGAGCAGAAAGTCCATGATCTCGGGCAAGGCCAGCAGCGTGGTCCCCTCGCCAATTCGCCGCCACAACAGGCTTCCGCTCGCGACCTTCAGCAGCTCGCCCGCGCTGTTATTGTGATGCACGATCTGGAGATCGAACGGCTTGCCGCCGGCATCGCGCAGCGTCGCCAACGAGATCACCGCGTCATCGGTCGAGGCGAAGATGGCGTCCAGGAGATTGTACTGCGCGCCGCGCTCGTTGATATAAGCCCCGACCAGCGTGGCGCCCCAGCGTGAGGCCGTCGGCAGCGCCAGCACGTCGTAGGTCCGTACCATGCCGTCGCGCACGCAATGTGCGCTGGCCCGATGCGGCCGCCCGTTGGCAAGCGCGCTGGTCGCCGCCTCCGACAGCGCGGTGGCGCAATCCGGCGACAGTTCGGCGACAGGAATGTCCCAGCGCTCCTCGCCGAGCCATTTCTGCACGTAGCGGCCGCTGCGCGACAGCTCGAGCACACCGTCGTTCTTCAGCAGCGCGATGTGATCGGCAAGCCGTCCGAGACTGCCGAGCATGACGTCCTCGTAGCGCGGCAGCCGTTCGCCCGGCTTCAACGCGGCTCGCCATTTGCGCTGAAGCACCGGGATGTCGTCGAACATTTCGGCGGCCGGTTTTCCCGACACTTTCTTCGCAGCATTCATGGCAGTCCCCAACGCACTTTCCCGCGCATCCAATGCAGGCGCACTTAACGACGTGTAAAAGACACGCAGATGCGGGTTCCGTTCGGCGATTATGACAGTTTTAAGTCAGGTGTTGGTTAGTGCGTGTTAGAGACTATGACGGTGGTGCGAAGGCGATGCTCCCGTCTCTCTCCACATCGGTCCAGTGCAGATCCAGCCGTGGTGCCGTAGGGTGGGCAGAGGCGCGTAGCGCCGTGCCAACGAACTCCTTCCATGAGCCACAGGGCGTGGGCACGCTACGCTTTGCTACCCTACGAGATCGAGATTGTGGCACGCAGCTCAAAACCCTAGACATGGCTTCGCATCCTCGCGGCATCTTCCGCCCGAGCTTTGCTTCATCTCTTCACCCTCGTAATTGAAAGAGGGCGCAGGGAAGACCGGGAGCCCGCTGGCACCCGAGGTCCACTGTGCGGAATCCTGCGTAACAAGAAGCTGCACAGCGGCATACAGGTGTAGCCAGGACATCCCGGCCTTCCCTGCGCAGTGGGTTGACGGCTTATGTCGTGCTCTCCCCGGGGAGCGTTGCACTATTGCCCCCGTCGCCTTCTCGGATGACTGATGCGCGTGCCCGGTCGGGCCGCCACATCACCGCGAGACTTGACGCCAGCCTGCGGGCGCCAGGACCACACGATTTTGCCGTACGCCGATCACACCGGTCGTATGCGCGACACTCTCGCTCACGGCTCTCCGCCCTGCGAAGCTCTTCGCGCCGATGTCACCTGCGTCCACCGCCGCCCGACCCGCGTTCGTGACGATCGCGATACGCCCCTCTTCCTTGGGCCGGGTTGCCGCGACACATACGCCCTTTCCGAATTTCGGTAAAGTGGAATATTTTTGGCGCGCCGATTGACCGAGGGCTTGGGTGTTTTGCCCGTCAGGCAACGCAAGGGGTCGTGTCGTCGGCCGGATGGAGCTAGCCAGCCAGCCGTTCGATCACGAGATCGAGCATCGCACGCAGGCGGGCAAGGCGCTTCATATCGCGATGATAGCCGACATAGGTGTCGCGGCCGGGCGGCGTCGCGCCGATGTCAAGCGCGACCAGACGGCGGTCGCGGTCGCCGAGCGGACGCGGCAACACGGCGATGCCGCCGCCACCCGCGCAAAGCTCGGCCTGCACCTGCCTGTTGTTGCTGCGCGAGGCGACATCCGCATGCGGCAGCATGCGCTTCAGCCAGACCGCGTCCGGCATGTCGGCGAACTCGGCATTCATGGTCACAACGCGAACACCGCTGCCGTCGCCGGCGCGCGGCGGCTTGCTGCCCTTCCTGCCATAGAGCGCGTAGGGAATGTGCAGCAGCTTTCTGGAGATCACCTCGGGCTCGCTGAACGGCTTGATGCGGAAGACGAGATCGGCTTCACGCCGCGGCAAGCTGTAGAGCCGCGCATCGGTTAGAAGCTCGACCGCCACCTTGGGGTAACGCTTGCCGAACGCGGCGATCACCGGCGACAGCATCACCGTCCCGAACCAGTCAGACGAGGACAGGCGCAACAACCCATCGAGCTGCGTCTCCGCACCCGACACGTGGCGCTGCAGAGCGAGTGTCTCGTCCTCGATCCGCTCGGCGTGGCGCAGCACGGCCGTGCCCTCGTCGGTCAGCACGAAGCCGTCCGCCGTGCGCTGGAACAGCGTCTGCCCCAACGATGTTTCGAGCGCGCGAAGCCGCCGCCCCATCGTCGGCTGGGTCTGGCCGAGCTTGCACGCGGCGGCGCCGAGCGTGCCTTCACGGGCGATCGCCAGGAAGATGCGCAGATCGCTCCAGTCCATCAGAAATCCACCCATACATAAATGTATGACGACCGTACATGCTTGTTTCTTTCCATGCAAAATTTCATGGCCATATTCGGAGCCGACAACGGAGCAAGATGGTCAATGACACCACAACCGACGATGCGCGCTGGCGTCCTGGAGACCCACAACGCGCCCTTGCGTCTCTCGACCATCTCCAGACCCGAGATCGGCCCGCGCGAGGTGCTGGTGCGGGTGCAGGCGAGCGGCGTCAACCCGCTCGACACCAAGATTCACGCCGGCACGGCTGCGCATGCGCGCCATCCGCCGCCGGCGATTCCCGGGATCGATCTCGCCGGAATCGTCGAACGCAGCGGGCGCGAGGTAACGCAGTTCAAGCCAGGCGGCGAAGTCTACGGCATGACCGGAGGCGTCGGCGGCGTCCAGGGATCGCTGGCCGAGTTCGCCGCGGTCGATGCCGATCTCCTTGCATTGAAGCCCACCAATCTCAGCATGCGGGAAGCTGCCGCGCTGCCCCTGATCGTCATCACGGCCTGGGAGGGCCTGATCGACCGCGCGGGCCTGAAGGCGGGCCAGAAGGTGTTGATCCATGGCGGCGCCGGCGGCGTCGGTCATGTCGCGATCCAGATCGCACGCGCCTTCGGGGCGGCTGTGTTCGCCACGGGCTCGGCGGCGCAGCGCGTCACCATCGAAGATTTCGGCGCGGTGTTCATCGACCGCGACAGCCCGGTGGAAGCCTATGTCGCGCAGCATACCGGTGGCCGCGGCTTTGACGTCGTCTACGACACCGTCGGCGGCAAGGTGCTCGACGCCTCCTTTGAAGCGGTGCGCCGCTTCGGCCATGTGGTGAGTGCACTGGGCTGGGGGACGCACGCGCTTGCCCCGCTATCGTTCCGCGCCGCCACCTATTCCGGCGTCTTCACGCTGCTGCCGCTGCTGTCGGGCGAAGGCCGCGCGCACCATGGCGAGATCATGACGGAGGCCACGCGCCTCGTCGAAGCCGGCAAGCTCGTGCCGCTGCTCGATCCCAGGCGCTTCACGATGGAGAACGTCGGCGAGGCCTATGCGCTGATCAGGGATCACGCCGCCAAGGGCAAGCTGGTCGTCGATGTGTGAGGTGAAGCGAACGAAGGCTGGCGCGCGATCAGTCCTCGCTGGACGCGGCGGAGCGGTTGCGCAGATAGGCCTGCGACAACAGGAAGAACAACGCGCGCTCGCCATGGTATTTGGCGGACGGCCGGGTGCGCTCGAAGCCGTCAGCAAATATCTTGCCGGACTGGTCGCACACCTGCCATCGCCAGCCGAACCGTTTGCGCCTGGTGAGGATCACTTCGAACATGTCGCCGAGCTTGGTCCCCTGCTCCCTGCCGGTCTCGCAGACGCACAAGCCTGCTCCGGCCTCCTCCGTTAGACGGATGCCCGACATATATCGCAGCGCGACGGAAAGCGAATAAAATTGATTATCGGAAATACGTATCTTCCACCGGCTGTGATGAACAAGCGACGCGCCCGGAATAAGCCGACGAGGCCGGTGTTTATTCCGCTTCTGAGAAGCAGCCCGGAAGCAAGTATTCACAACAGAATACTGGTATTGATGCCAAAGAGCTTCCGCGTATCCGTGCCCTGGACGGCGACGGTAATAGGAGATGGATCAATCGTGCGCGGAATAAGAAATGTCGTGCGAGCGGCGCCCGTCCAGCTTCTCGCAGAGGCGGCATCCAGGCCCTAAAGCATGATCTGGAAGAATGCGAAGCGGTTTTCCGGAATGATCACGCGCAAACAACAACCTTAAGCGCGATGACGATTATCTAAATCTCATCGCGCTTTAGCGCGCGACGACCTCGACTTCGCCATCGACGCCATTCACGACGTTGAAGCCGCGCTCGTAGACCTTGCCCTCGTTCTTGGCGATGGCGCGGTATTCACCCTCCGAGAGCACCACGCGCGGAAAGGCGCCGATCGATTCCTTGATGACGTCGCCGCCCGGGGTCAGCACCGACCAGGCGGTGTTGGCGAGCGCCTCGCCGCCCTTGTCGCTGACCAGCTTGAGCGTGATCACGGCGGCGCGGTGGGTGATGGTGACGTCGGTGAGCTTGCCGGCCTGGACACGGATGTCCGAGCGCACCACCGAGTTGGCGTCGCCGTAGTTGGAGACGATGTAATAGGTGCCTTCCGGTATCAGCACGACGTCGCCGGCGGCGACGTTCGGCACCAGCGAGGCGCGCTCGCCGGATTCGAACTGGCTGCCCTTGTAGATCGCGAACGAGATCTGGTTCTGCGGAATGCGGCTGGTACCGACCCGGCCTTCGATGCGCAGGCCGCCGGCCGGCAGCACGAAGGATTCGCGGTCGGTCTCGGCCTTCAGGCTGACGGTCCGCACCGCGCTGACCAGGCCGAAGGCGACGTGCACGACGTAATTGCCGGGTGGCAGGACGATATTGGGCGAGGCATTGCGGTCCTCGCGGATCAGCTTGAAGGTGCCGTTCTCGTCGGGACGGTCGGCAAACACACGCCAGACCAGCCCGCTGGTGATCGTCGGTGTGTCCTTGCCGTATTTCGCGGTCAGCGACAGCACGCCCTGTCCGGGCGCCGCCGCATTGAGCGGCGCGGCCGGCGGCACGGTCGTGACCGCGGGCGGCGGCATGCTGGGCGTGGCCGGCTGCATCAGGGTTGGCGGCAGGCTCGGAGGGCCGGCGCCTGGCCCGGAGGGCGGCGCCAGGCTGACGGCGCCGCCGGGGTCGGGCACCGAAGCCGGCGGCACCGGCGGCGGACGATCGGAGAAAAGCTGCGCCTGCGCAGTGTTTTGGCCTGAGGTAACCAGGCCCGCGACGAACATCAGCGCCGGCAGCAGCCTGCCGCTGCGCCGCCATCCGATGATGCCGTCACCCCCGCGTGTCATGCCCCTGCTTTTCACTGAAAACGCGGCAAATTCAAGCCTCTGAAACCCCAGGAAATACGGCCTCGGTCCCCCTCTGTGGAACCGGGTTGACGGCTGCGTGATTAGTCCGGAGGCAACCGCCCCTCGCCATACTCTTGCCCCGTGCCCTTTCCAAAGCGGCATAAACCATGCTTCGCGCCTGATATGGCGGAAGGCAAGTGCGGTGCCTAGTCTGACGATGAGGGCTGGCCCGGCGTAGGAGAGTTTCGGTGCTGGACAGATTGAAAGGCCGGAGCGCGAACGGCTCGAATGGCGAGAAGGTGGGTCTCGGCAGCATCCGCCGGCCGGTGATCGGCCTTGCCCTTGGCGGCGGCGCGGCGCGCGGCTTTGCCCATATCGGAATCCTGAGGACCCTGATTGCTAACGGCATCGTGCCCGATGTGGTGGTCGGCACCTCCATTGGCGCCGTGGTCGGCGGCCTCCATGCGGCCGGCCGGCTCGATACGTTCGAAGATTGGGGGCGCAGCCTGCAGGGCATGCGCAACATCCTCGGCTATCTCGACATCCGCCTCAATGGCTCCGGCCTGCTCGGCGGCGAAAAGCTGGCGACCCGGCTCGAGGAGGCGATCGGGCAGATCCTGATCGAGGACCTGCCCATCAAGTTCGCGAGCGTCGCGACCGAGGTCCGCACCGGCCACGAGATCTGGCTGACACGCGGTCGCGTGGTCGATGCGATGCGGGCGTCCTACGCCCTGCCCGGGATCTTCGCGCCCGTGCTGATCGGCGACCGCTGGCTGGTCGACGGCGCGCTGGTGAACCCGGTGCCGGTCTCCGCCGCCCGCGCGCTCGGCGCCGAAATCGTCATCGCCGCAAATCTTTCCAGCGACATCTTCACCCATTCCACGACGATCTATTCGCACGGCGCAAAGCCCGAGCCGGCCTCGCCGGCGGCCGAGGAGCCCCGCACCAAACGGCGGTTCTCGCGCCTGTTCTCGCCCGAGAAGACCGTGAAGCGCGAGTTTTTCGGCGGCAACGGCCGGCCCGGCATCTCCTCGGTGATGGTGGATGCCTTCAACATCATGCAGGACCGCATTACCCGTGCCCGCCTCGCGGGCGATCCGCCTGATCTGTTGATCACGCCACGGGTCGGCCAATTCGGCTGGTTCGACTTTCACCGCTCCGAAGACCTGATCGCACATGGCACGCGCGCCGCCGAGCGCGCGCTGGACTCGATCCAGGAGGCGATCCATGTGCTGGCCCCGGCGCCCGAAGGCACCGCGCCGAAAGCGGGCGAAGAGGCCTGATCAGGCCGTCTTGATGTAGTCGCGCAGGGCTTCCTGCTCGGACTCGTATTCCTGAACGCGACGCTTGACGATGTCGCCGATCGAAATGAGGCCGACCACCTTGCCGTTGTCGACCACGGGCAGATGGCGGAACTTGCCCGATGTCATCATCTCCATGAGCTCGGCGACGGTGTCGGTCTCCTTGCAAGTGACGACCTTGCGGGTCATGACCTGAGCCACCGGCTCTTCCAGCACGCCGGCGCCGCGCTCGCCGAGCACGCGGACGATGTCGCGCTCC
Organism: Bradyrhizobium guangxiense; assembly: GCF_004114915.1. NCBI lineage: Bacteria > Pseudomonadati > Pseudomonadota > Alphaproteobacteria > Hyphomicrobiales > Nitrobacteraceae > Bradyrhizobium > Bradyrhizobium guangxiense. The sequence continues at coordinate 4,163,763 of NZ_CP022219.1, forward strand.
GACAGGATGCCTTCGAGCCGGCTCTGGTTCATCACCAGCACCGCACCGATCTTCTTCTCACCGAGCAGCTTGACCGCGGCAGCCAGCTTGGCGTCCGGCTCGACGCTCATGATCTGGTGCCCCTTGGTGTTGAGAATGGAACGTACCGTCATTGTCGCCTCCCTGAATCCGAGCCGTCCGCCTGTTGGCGGTCAGGACTTGTTCTTCGAGTCTTCAACTAACAGTTTTGGCGCCGGTTTCACGCTCGGGCGCTTTGCGAAGCGCGGCCTCCATGGGCCTGTTGCTTCGGAACATTCTTCCGGCAAATGATGGATGAATTCGGGCCGCGCCGCAAGCGTCGCTTCAGATACGGTCTGAAACGTCCTGTGATGACGCATCCGCAGCATCGCTTCGCACGCGCGGCACGGGATCGAACAGGGTGAACAGCAACAGGCCGGCGAAGAAGCCGCCGATATGCGCCTGCCAGGCGACGCTCGTGGTTTCGGCATCGACCCCGATCGCGCCGACGCCGAAGATGATATTGACGCCGAACCACACGGCGAGGAAGCCGACCACCCGTCCGTCGCGCAGCGCGCGCGACAGCGGCAGCGCCGGAACCCTTGCTGCGGTATCGGCGTCCGAACGGTTGAACGACAGGAAGCTGCCGCGGACGAACGCGAAGCGGATGGCGGCTGCCATCGCGCCCGACACCGAGGCCGAGGCGCCGATCATCGGCGCCACCGCATGCTCATGGGTGACGAGATGGGCGAGCGCGCCGGCCACCGCCGTCACCGCGAGGAACAGGAAGAATCTGACGGCACCAAAGCGCCGCGCCAGCGCGCTGCCGAATGGCAGCAGCCACAGCACGTTGAAGCCGAGATGGGTCAGGTTGGCGTGCAGCAGCGAATAGGTGACGAAGGTCCAGACCTTCGCCCCGGCGCCGCCTGGGATCTGCAGATTGAGCAGAGAGGAATCGTAGCGCTTCGGAATGAAGCCGAAGACGTCGATGGTCCAGTTCTCGAGCTCCGGCGGCAGCAGCACCCGCAGATGGATCACCGCCAGGAGGGCGATATAGGCCGTCAGCGCCCCGGGCAGCGTCAGGACCGGCTCCCGCGGAACCTCCTCATGGACGGCCGGCAGGCCCGGCTGAGGATGTTGCGACGAATCTTGCGGCGGGGAATCCAAGGCAGCTTCGCTTTCAGGCGCGATCGGAGCGATCTACTTGCAGATAGTCGCCTTTCCCGCCCCTGCGCAAGTGCACAAAAGGAAATCCTCGACCAGGGGGCTCGTTTTGAGCGGCGAGGCGCGGAATCACGACTGGACGATGCTTCGTCGCCCGCGAAGTGCTGCGCTGCGTCCGGGGTACGAGCGCCTGTGCCTGAAAAAAGGAAAAGGCAGGGCCCTGGGAAGCCCTGCCTGTCCGTGTCGGCCTTCCGATGCCGGAGGAATGAAGGTGTATCCCCACCCCTCCCCGGCCCGTGGCCAAACTGTTTGACGCCTCGTGTACAGACCTCGCCGAGAACCTGGAGAAAAAGCGGCGAGGCTTGCGACCGCGGTCACCATAGCAGCGCCGCGCGCGCCGCAAAGCGCATAGTTAATTTAACGTTAACAACGCAAAGACCGCCTGAACGGGGGCGAAAACGCCCGCTCGGCATGGACGCTGCAAATCCCCTCCTGCACAACAACACAAGGGATCGTGGCTGCACTGAAGCGGGACAGGTTTGTCTCATCAGGTTGCGCCCGGGTAAGCGTCAGACATGAAACATCCGTCAAGCCGCGCGTTCTTCTCGTATTGGGACAGCAAGCGCGGCGCTGCACGGGCCCCTGATCGGGCCGACATCGACCCGGCCGCGGTGCGTGGCCTGCTCGGCGACATCTTCGTGCTCTCCTGCGAGCCGAAGCTCGGCTTCCCGTTCCGCGTCGCCGGCACGCGCGTCTGCGCGCTGGCCGGGTGTGACCTCAAGGACCAGAGCTTTGCGGCCCTGTTCGATGATGCGAGCCGTAGCGAGATCGAGGAGATCGCGACCATCGTCGCCGACGAAGCGCTAGGTGCGATCGCCGGCGTCACGGCCGCGCGCGAAGACGGCAGCAAGGCCTATCTCGAGCTGTTGCTGCTGCCCTTCAACGCCCGCCCGCACACGCCGGTGAGCGTGACAGGCGTGCTCGCGCCGTTCGACGACGAATGCGGCGCGCTTTCAGCCTTCACCCTCACCTCCTGGCGCTATCTGCACCAGCCGGAGAAACTGCTGCCGCGCGCGATCCGGAAATTGCAGATCGCACGCGGGCTGATGGTGTATGAAGGGCTGAGGTAGTCCCTCTCCGTGACAATTGATCGCGCTGGTGCCCGCGACCGTTTTTGCGGGATCTGCGTCATTCCTGATCGTGCCGCGAGCGGATAGTTTCCGCCTCGCGTGAAGTAACGACGATTGGGTGACACCGCATGAGCTGGCGAATTCTGGCATGGAGCGCGCTCGGCTGCGTGGCGCTGCTGGTGGCGATCGGCGGAACCTGGCTGTCCCTGCTGCCTGGCTCGCCGGCCCGCGGAGCCGCGCCTGCGATATCCAAGGACGAGAGCGAGGCGACGCTTGCGGCGCTGAAGCCGCCGAAGCGCAAGCGTCCGCTGATCGCCATCGTCGGCATCAACGACATGAGCGAGACGACCGACTATCTGATGCCCTACGGCATCCTCGCGCGCGCCGACATCGCCGAAGTCCTCACATTGGCGACGCAGCCCGGACCCGTTGCCCTCTATCCCGCGCTGAGGGTGCAGCCGCACGCGACCATCGCCGAGTTCGATGCGGCGCATCCTGATGGCGCCGATTACGTCATCGTGCCGGCGATGAGCCGTGAAGACGATGCCGTGGCCTTGCAGTGGATCAGAAGCCAGGCCGGCAAGGGCGCGATCGTCATCGGCGTCTGCGTCGGCGCCAAGGTCGTCGCCAACACCGGGCTGCTTGACGGCCGGCAGGCCACCACGCACTGGTACTCCGTGCGCGACCTGCAAAAGCATTCCGCGATCCGCTATGTCGCGGACCGCAGGCTGGTGGTCGACCGCGGCGTCGCGACGACGACCGGCATCACTGCGTCCATGCCGATGGCGCTGACCCTGGTCGAGGCCATCGCCGGCCGGGCCAAGGCGGAGGCGGTCGCTCGCGAGATCGGTCTTGCGCAGTGGGATGCGCGCCACCGCAGCGAGGCGTTCCAGTTCACACGCCCCTTCGCGCTGACGGCGATCGCCAACACGCTCGCCTTCTGGAACCGCGAGCAGCTCGGAATCGCGCTGACGCCAGGGATCGACGAAGTGTCGCTCGCGCTGATCGCCGATGCGTGGTCGCGCACCTATCGCTCGCGTGCCCTCACCTTCGCGGCCAATGCGGAGGCGCAGACGAGTCGCGGCGGTCTTCGCATCCTGCCCGACAAGGTCGCAACCGACTGGCCGGCGAAACAGACGCCGCCGGCCGCAGTCGACCTGCCGCCGGCTCGCGCATTGGACCAGACGTTGCACGCCATCGATGCGCGTTACGGTTCACGCACGGCCGACTTCGTCGCGATGCAGCTCGAATATCCGAGATAAGGACACGGCAGCGCGCCGATCCTCGCCTGCGACAGCCGGCGCGCCGTGTCTGCGTCGAGGGGCGTTACGGCATCGCCAGATGCCAGGCACCGTTCAGGAAGCCGTCGCCGGTGACATCGCCGGGCTTCTGGTCCTTGGCAAAGGTGTAGAGCGGCTTGCCCTTGTAGGCCCATTGCTTGGAGCCATCGTCGCGCGTGATGATGGTGTAGCCGTCGCCGGCGGTGTCGCTCGCTTCGGCCTTCAGCACCGGCCAGTTCGTCGCGCACGGACCGTTGCAGGCCGATTTGCCGTCCGCATCCTTGTCGAAGGTGTAGAGCGTCATGCCCTTGGCATCGGTCAGCACGTTGCCCTTGTCGGTCTTGCCGGTCTTGGCCGGCGGCGCGGCGAAGGCTGTGGGAACGATCGCGAGCGAAAGTGCGAGCGTCAGCGCGAGGCGGATCGAGAACGTCATGATGTCTCCTGTCATGCAATTGGCTTGCATGGATAGGACGCCGGGCGAGGCGTCGTATTCCTGAAACGGCGGCCAAGAAATTTTTCGCTGCGCGCGGTGGCGTGGTGGAATAAACTGGATGATGTGAGACGGAACGACGGATCGAGATGAGCAAGCCGCATTGGCGCCCCGCGCGCGTAGCCGACTTCCGCGCGATCGCAGCGATCGCAGCGCGGATCCATCCCGATCTCCCTGAGAGCCCCGAAGTGTTCATGGAGAAGATGCAGCTCTATCCTCCCGGCTGCCGCGTGCTCGTTGCGGGCGATGCGGTCGCCGGTTACGGCCTCGCGCATCCCTGGACGCAGCACCAGATCCCGCCGCTCGACGGTTTCCTCGGGCGGCTGCCGGAGACTGCAGACTGCCTCTATGTGCACGATGTCGCCGTGCTGCCAGACCAGCGCGGCGGCGTTCTGCGCGCTTATATCGCTGAGGTCGAGGAGCTCGCGCGCGCAGCCGGCATCGCGACCCTTGCTCTGGTGTCGGTCTACACCACGCGGCCGCTGTGGAAACATCTCGGCTTTCGTCCTGTCACCGCAGATGCGGAGCTACACGCAAAGCTCGCCTCCTACGGGCCAGGCGCGACCTATATGCTGCGCGACCTCGCCGCGGCATAGCCCCCTCTCCGCCGGGCCGGCTCACGCGGGCGTGAAGTCGCCCCCTCGAACCGGGTCCGGGCGGGCCCCGTCGAAGGGGTGTGCGAGCCGTTCCGGTCTCGCCGAATCGAGGCTGGAGAAAATCCATGAAGCTCACATTGTCGAAAGTTGTCTTTGCTGCATGCGTTGCGACGAGCGCGTTCGCAACGACCGGCGCCAACGCGGCGCCACATCGAACCGATGGCTGCCAGTTCGCCTTCTTCGAAAGCTGCGGCATCGTCGCGGAGTCGTCGACCCCTGGCCGCGCACGCCGCCTGGTCGGTCGCATCGCCAACGATACCTCGCCCACCTACATGAAGCAGACCGACCCGCGCTACAGCTCGTCGATGCGCGACGCCGGCGGCGGCGGAGGTGGTGGTGGCGGCGGAGGTGGTGGCGGTGGCGGCGGCGGCCGCTGAACTCACACCTGACCCTTCGGGTGATGCCGCCGGCACGATCCGGCGGCATCATTTCCGTCCGTGCTGAACGGTGCCAGTTCAGCCGCGATGCTTTTTCTTCTTCAGCTTCTTTCCGGGCGCGCCCTTCGCGGGCCACGGTGTAACCGACGGCTCGGCGCGACCCGGCTTGTTCTTGTGCTTCTTCTGACCGAAAGACGGAGCATCGTCGAATTTCGGCGCGCGCTCGCCGTGAGGCTTGCTGCGTGGCCTGAATTCACTTTTGTCGCGCGGACGATCGTCGCGACGTTCACGGTGATCGCTGTCGCGGCCCTCGCGCCGAGGCGCGTGTGACCGCTCTTCCAAAGGCTCCTGCCGTGGTGCGTCCGCCATCGGGTCGATGCGGATGCTGTCTTCCTTGTCGGGACGCTTGATCTTTGCGGCAAAGGACTCTGCGACCCGCTCGGAAATCTCGAACTCGGTGGTGGTGTCCATGATCTTGATGGCGCCGATATCACGCTTGTCGATGCCGCCACGACGGCAGATCATCGGCAGCAGCCAGCGCGCCTCCGCATTCTTGCGTCGACCGATCGCGGCGCGGAACCAGACGCTGCCCTCCGCCATGCCGTGCTTCGACGGCTTCCCGGATTTCGATCGCGGCTTGCCGGGACGATCGTCGCCGCCTTCAAATCTGTCGCGCCCGCGCTCGTCGCGCGGCCGGCTGGGTCGCTCGCCGGGATCGATGATGTCTTCCGGCGCCGGCAGCCGTGCGCGATAAAGCCGCGCCAGCGCCGCCGCGATGTCCTCGGCCGACCGCTCGGCCAGGAGCGCCTGCGCCAATGCGAGATCGTCAGCCGTCGTTTCCTCGGTGAACAACACGTCCTTCATGCGCTCATGATCGAGTTTGCGGATTTCATCCGCCTGCGGCGCCGTGCCCCAGGCCGCCTCGATGCCTGAGAGATTGAGCAGCAGCTCCGCACGCCGCCGGCGGGCGGGCGGCACCAGCAGGACGCTTGTCCCCTTTCGACCCGCGCGCCCGGTGCGGCCCGAGCGGTGCTGCATCACCTCGGCGTCGTTGGGCAGGTCCGCATGAATGACGAGGTCGAGGCTCGGCAGATCGATGCCGCGGGCGGCGACGTCGGTCGCGACGCAAACGCGCGCGCGCCCGTCCCGCAGCGACTGCAGCGCCAGGGTGCGCTCGTTCTGCGTCAATTCGCCCGAGAGCGCGACGACCGAAAAGCCGCGCTCCAGCAGCGCCGCCTGCAAATGCCTGACCGCATCGCGCGTGCTGCAGAATACCAGCGCGCTCGGCGCCTCGTAGAAGCGCAGCACGTTGACGACGGCATGCTCGACGTCGGCGGGCGCGATGCGGATCGCGCGGGACTCGATGTCGGCATGACCCCCCTCGTCACCGGCGACCTCGATCCGGAATGCGTCGCGCTGATATTGCCGCGCCAGCGCGACGATGCCGCGTGGGAACGTCGCCGAGAACAGCAGGGTACGGCGCGTCTCCGGCGTGGTCTCGAGGATGAATTCCATGTCCTCGCGAAAGCCGAGATTGAGCATCTCGTCGGCCTCGTCGAGCACGACCGCCTTCAATTCCGAGATGTCGAGGCGGCCGCGACGCAAGTGGTCGCAGAGCCGGCCGGGCGTACCGACGACGATATGGGCGCCGGCCGCCAGTTCGCGCTGCTCGCGGCGCGGGTCCATGCCGCCGACGCAGGAGACCACGCGCCCACCCGCATGCCCGTAGAGCCAGGCGAGCTCGCGCTGAACCTGCATCGCGAGCTCGCGGGTCGGCGCCACGATCAGGGCGAGCGGTGCGGCTGCCGCCCCGAACCGCTCGGCGTCATCGAGGAGATCTTTCGCGATCGCCAGTCCATAAGCGACGGTCTTGCCGGAGCCGGTCTGGGCCGAGACCAGAAGGTCGCGGCTGGTCGCTTCGTGGGCGAGCACGGCGTGCTGGACGGGGGTCAGTGAATCATAGTTCCGCTCGGCCAAAGCGCGGGCGAGCGGCGGGGTCAGGGCCGGAAGAGACACGGGATGGGAAACCTTGGTTAATTCAGGCGCGCAAACGGCGGACCGGCGGGCCTAAAGCTGACGTGCGCGGCGAACGGCCCGGCCGCACGCTGGATTTGATCTGGGCGCTCTTTACGCCAAGAGCCCGGAAATCACCATGCCTATCATGCATGGCTTCGCCAAGAGAGCCGCGCCTTAGAGGTTGCAGGGGACTTTTGCCGCCACCTCCACTAACTTAAGACCAACCGGATCGCATGGGAATGACCGCGTGACGTCCTCCGCCAAACGCAGCTGCGGCGACTGCACGCTCTGCTGCAAGGTGATGGCCATCGAGGCGACGGCGAAGCCGGCGAGCGCCTGGTGCCAGCCATTGCAGGCCCGGCCGCGGCTGCGCGATCTACACCACGCGACCACGTGAATGTGAGGACTTCGCCTGCCTTTGGCTGGTCAACGACCTCCTCGACGAGCGCTGGAAGCCGAGCCGGTCAAAACTCGTCCTGACCACGTCCGAAGACGGCATAGAGGTCCGGTACGACGCGGGCTCCCCCAACGCCTGGCGACGGGAGCCCTACGCCGGTGACATCCGCGCATGGGCGGCGGAGGGCGAGCGCAACGACATGACAGTGGTCGTGATCGTCGGCCGGCGGATGATCCTGATCGCGCCGGATCGCGAGTTCGACCTCGGCATTGTCGAGCCGGACGAACGGATCGTAAGGGAGCTCGATGGGACGAGAGTGGTGGGCGCGACGGTTGTAAAGGAAAGCGGGGCCGATCGCACCTAGCTGGTGCTCGTCCTGCCGACCGATGTTAGATCTGTCCGGCCAGCCGAGTTCAGGCGACGTAGTAGGAGCACACGATGCGATTGGCAGTCATTTCCGATATCCACGGCAACCTTGCTGCGTTGGAGGCCGTGCTGGCCGACATCAAGGCGCAGGGCGTCGATCGTACGGTGAACCTCGGCGACTGCGTCACCAGCCCGTTGTGGCCGAAAGAGACTTTCGAAGCTCTGCAATCGCTCTCGTTGCCGACCGTGCGCGGAAACCATGACCGCTGGATCGAAGAGTTTCCGGACGACAAGCTTTCGCCGGCCGGCCTGTTTGCGCGTCGCGCATTGACCGCGGAGCAACGTCGGGCGCTCCACGGCCTGCCTTCCCGCCTGCAGCTGGACGAGGGAATTCTGGCCTGCCACGGCACGCCCGAAGACGATACGGCGTGTCTGCTGGAGGAATCACTCGACGACGGCCGCTTCGTGCCGGCACGCCGCGAGGTGTTGGCGACGCGCCTCGCGAGCGAGCCGACGGCGCGCGTCGTGCTGTGTGGCCATAGCCACCGTCAGGCCGCGGTCCACGGACCTCGCGACTGCCTTGTTCTCAATCCCGGAAGCGTCGGTTGCCCCGTCTTCGCGGACATTCCGTTTGCCGCAAAGCTCGAGTACCGCTCGCCTCACGCACGCTACGCGATACTCACAAAGAAAAAGAGGGGCTGGCGGGTCGAACTCCTGGCCCTCGAATATGATTGGGAAGCCGCAGCGGCGCGTGCGCTCGCCAACAACCGTCCCGAATGGGCGCAGGCCATGTTGTCCGGATACGTCAAATAGCCCGCTACGGTGACAGTTCCCGAATTCGCTGCGATCCCGCAAGATTCACCGGTGAACGGCTACGGTCTTGTCGCGCCAGCTCGCGCCCCCAAATCGTGCCTCACGAGACAGCAACGGGTAAAACATGGCTGACAGCATATCTCTCGCCGACAAGCTCGCGAGCTTCGAGGATCATTGGTCGCCCCGCACGGTGACGACCTTCAACGATTGCGACGTGATGGTGGTGAAGGTGAAGGGCGAGTTCACCTGGCACAAGCACGACGACACCGACGATTTCTTTCTGGTTCTGAAGGGCAAGCTCGACATCGAGTTGCGGGACCGCACCGTGACGCTCGGCCCGGGCGAACTCTATGTCGTCGCCAAAGGCGTCGAGCATCGCCCGGTGGCACGCGAAGAGGTTCACCTGCTCCTGATAGAGCCGACAGGGACGCCGAACACCGGCGACAAGGCGACCGCGGCAGCGCGCAAGCTCGCGTAGGACCCGTATGGCAGGCTGGCAACCTTAGTCGGCCGGGATGAAGCGAAGCGTGCCTGCCTGTCGCGTCGGCTTGCCGGTGTCATTGGTGTGATTGACGCCCTCCATGACGGGCACCTCGGCAAAATCGAACGGGCTCACCCCATCGAGGCAGGCGACGTTGACGGCATAGAGGCTCTGGTCGGACCGGCGCTGGTGGTGGGTGTAGATTCCGCAGCGCGAGCAGAAGAAGTGCTGTGCCGAGCCGGTGTGGAAGCGGTACGTCGTCAGCGCCTCCTCGCCCTGCAGGAACTTGATCCCGCCCATGGCCGCCATGGCAACCACGGCGCCGCGCATGCGGCAATAGGAGCAGGTGCAGCGGCGGATCGACCTAAAGCCGTCGCTGAGTGTCACCTCGAAGCGCACCGCGCCACAATGGCACTGGCCGGCTTGAACGTTCGCATCGCTCGCCATGGTCCCTGTATCCCTGATCGGTTCATGTCCACGCCCGATCGCTCCGGGGCGCACTGGACTGTCTTAGCGGGGATCGTGCACGAGGGAAGAAAAATTCGCGCGAGCACCCTTTAGTCGCGCGAGGTCGCGAGCCTGCTGAAGCCGTTGACCAGCCTTGCTCTTGCCCGGGCAACGCTGCCCCTCACCGCAAGGCTCACGGTTCGGATCGCGCGCCAGGCTTCGGTGGCCTGCAGCCAATCCTTTGCGGCGGCGTATTTTCCGTAAGCCCAGGCAAAGGCCGGGATCCGCATCAGCTTGTCGCGCGTGAGGTGGAAGAGGCGCTCGACCAGCACCAGCTTGAGCAATTCGCCGACCATGAACGTCACCGCACCGCTCACGACCTGACCGGTTGCAGCGAGGTAGGCAGCCACCGGCTTGACCGGCTCCAGAATAATGACGGGCACGGAGAACAAAGCGAGTGACGGATAAGGCGGCAGGGACCTGATCCAGCCGCGCAAACGCCTGAAGTCGAAATGCCGCCCGATCCAGCGCGCGATCGGCGCCGCCACGGCCATAAAGACCGCATCCACCAGGAAGTAGATCGCGGCCAGGACGTATGTGACTGGTTTCAGGATTTGCTTCACGTCACCTCTCCCGCGAAGTGAAAGCCGGAACCGGGGCCTAAGTTTCACCTCCGCGTGGATACTTCGAGGCAGCCACCGGGAACTTTTGGGGCACGGCCTGCGCTCAGATCTCTGCATAGACCTCCAGCAGATTGCCGTCGGGGTCGCGGAAGAACAACGTGCGGTGGCCGAAGGACTGGTCGTCGGGGGCGACACCAGCGCCACGCCCTGCCGCACGAGTTCGTCGGCGCAGGCATCGACCTCGGCTGCGGAGACTTTGAAGGCCAGCTGCAGCGAGGCGCTGCCCGCCGGCGTCGGTGCATCGCCGGCGGTGCGGCTCCGCCGTGCCAGCGCCAGCGTATTGCTGCCGATGCCGTACTCGATCCAGTTCGGCGACAGCTCGCGCAGCAGGGGTAGTGCGACCACGTCCTCATAGAAGCGGCGCATCGCGGCCATGTCGCGCACGAAGATGACGGTGTAGTCGATCGCGCGGATGGCGCTGAAGGGGGAGCGGGTTCGTCTCAACTGCGGCTCCATCGGCGATTTCACTCCTGATCCGCGATGCGGTCGGCGACGAAGACACCGTTCGGCTGGTGAAACACGATCTGATCGATTTGGTCGTGTTCGCCGCGAAACTCGACGGCAAAACCATCCAACTCGACGATGCTAAACCTGCGCCCCTGCTGCGGCTCGAGACGATAGGTCGGCTGGAAGTCGGGCTTCAGCAGCAGCCGGCCGTCCGGGTCGAGGATCACGTGGTGGTTCACGCTTCCGCTCCTGAAATGCCCGGCACAGCGCTGGCGAAACGCAGGATCCGTACAAGCGCCGGCGGCCTGGCGCTCGAACACGATGTCCTTCACCATCGGCTCCAGGGGGGCCGACAGGTGCACGATATTGCCGTCGCGGTCGGTCTGGAAGCTGATGGGGAGATTGTCCGGATGGAGCTCACCGACGATCTCCGGCGTCACGAATGTCTCGAAATGCCGATGCGACAGCGGCGCGCTCATGCCACGCCACGACCAGTGCAGTGCGCCCTCCTGCTCGCGGATTGATATCACGCCATAGGCTGGATGGGCGTAGTCGGCCGCATAGGCGGCCAGCTCGTGGGCCGGCTTGGTATCCTTGTGGCGCGTCTTCTCCCGCGCCTCTTTATCGGCCGGAATGTGTGCGATGAAGTCGTCTCGCATCTTGCGGAAGCGCGCGAGCCAATCGACCGGTTCACGTCCGCGCAGCCGGTCGATGATATAATACGTCAGAATCGATGTGACCTCGCTTGGACTGCGGTTCGTCAACACGGCCACGCCGATGCCGGCGTCCGGCCCCAGCGTCATCAGCGTGCCCCAGCCGATCCAGCCGCCGCTGTGCGAGACGATGCGCTCCCCTTGATAGGTATTGGTCTGGAAGCCGAGGGCGTAATGCCCATGGCCGAACTCGGAAAACTCCGACTTGGCGACGAACGCCAGCGGCGCGTGCAGCTGCCCGATCAGTTCCACCGGTAATAGGCGCTCGCCGGCGAACTCGCCCTTGCCGAGATGCAGCCGCATCCAGTTGGCGAGGTCAGCCACCGACGTGTTGATGGCGCCGGCAGCGGTGGTGCGGATCGGCAGCCGCAACGCCGGCAATCGCGTATTGACGTCGATCATGTAGGGCCGCGCCGGCTCAGGCCCGACTTCGAGCTCGTCCACCGAAAAGCTCACATTCATGCGGAGCCGATCCGTGAGGCGCCTGCGCAGGAAAGCTTCAAAGCTCTGCCCGCTCAGCCGCTCGATCAGGAGACCGGCAACGTTGTAACAAAGGTTGTTGTATTGCCAGGCGGCGCGAATGTCGCGACTTAGCTCGAGATGCCGCATCAAGGGTAGCATCTCGGCCGGCGAGAGGTCGCCCGGCATATGAATCCAGTCGTGCCTTGGCAGCCCCGACTGATGACTGAGCAGATCGCGAATGGTGACGCGCTCGGTGGCGACGGCATCCGAGAGGCGAAACTCCGGCAAATAATCGCGGACCGGCTTGCTCCAGTCGAGCAAGCCGTCATTATGCAGCAGCGCGACCGCGGTAGCGGTGAACGACTTGGTGATCGAGCAGATCACGAAATGCGTCTGCGGCGTAACCGGCAGATCGGCCTCGACATCGCGCTGGCCATAGGCGCGCGTGAGCGCGACGTCACCGTCCTGCACGATGGCAAGCGCAACGCCCGGCACCTTCCAGACCGCCATCGCCTCCGTCGCGAGCCGATCGACGTCGGGAATGAGAGCCGCAAGCGCGGAATTTGGCATGTCGGCAGATGTGTTCATGGCGCTCGGGGTCACTTTGGGGATGCGCAGCATAGATACATCAACTTCAGATGGAAACAAGCGATGAACGTTTTCGCGGAGAATTGAACCGCGGATCGCGAGAAACCGCGCCACTTATCGCAGCAGGCCACCCCCATAGCGCAGCTCGTACAGCAAAGTGCCGTCCTGCCCCGCGATCGTCTCAACCCCGCCAAATCGATCGAGCGCGCCTTCGACGTCGTTGCGATAGATCATGCCATCCTGTTCGAACAGGCGTGGCCCCCGATAGGGCTGCTCGATGCTTACGCCCAGCAGCGCCTGGCGCAGGAATTTGTAGGTCGCGAGGATGCTGTCCCGATCCCTGATCTCTGCACGGACGCCGCCGCTGTAGCTCATCGACCAGACGACGCGGTCGTCCCGCGAGACGGTCTCCTGCCCGACGAAAAATCCCATCCCGAAATAGATATCGCGATAGGCAAAGGGCGGCGCGCGGTGCTCGAGCTGCTTTGAGCCCGACAGCAGCGGCGTCGCCACGGTGGCATCGTCGTCGAGGCCGGCATAGGTGCGCCGCTTGGCCTCGACCAGGAACGCCGCGAGATCGGGTGGAATGGACAGCATGGCCTATTCCACCAGCTCCGGCCACGGCACGATCGTCGACTTCACCGTCTTCATCGCCATCGCGTCCTTCACGGCCTGCGCGACGCCTTCTTCCGTGAACGGATAGATCGTCTGCATCTCGAGCCAGGGATATTTGCCTCGCGTGCGGTAGAGCATGTCGACGCCGAGCGGCAGATCGTTGCCGGTGAAGCCCCAGGATCCCAGCACGTTGAGGTCCTTGGTGCAGATGCGGTGCCAGGAGGTGTCGATCGAGCCGGCGTCGGTGAACTGGCCCATTTCGACATAGGTGCCGCCGTCACGCAGCATCTCGATGCCCTCGGGGCCGGCTGAGGGGTGGCCCGAGCAATCCATCACGAGATCGGCGCCGAAGCCGCCCACGATTTTCCGCACGCGATCGATGCGATCCTGCGGCGACTTGAGCTGCTCGATGTTCACGGTCGCCTCGGCGCCGAACTCGCGCGCGAGCTTGAGCCGCGGCTGCTCCGGCGCACCGACGCAGATCACGCGCCCTGCCCCCATCTCCCTGGCGGCCGCCACTGCCAGAATGCCGATCGGCCCCGAGCCCTGGATCACCACCGTATCCCCCCAGGAAAAGCCGCCGGCGCGGCTGGCGCGGTTGAAGGCACGGATGCAGGAGGTCAGCGGCTCCGACAGCGCGCCCAGGCGCAGCGACATGTCGTCGGGCAGCTTGTAGACCTTGGTGCCCGGCAGCATGTCGAGATCGACATAGACATATTCGGCCCAGCCGCCCCACATGTGCGGCGCCTTGTCGAAGCCGAGATAGCGGCCGTAATAGACCGGCGTCAGGCATTTGTTGGCCGTTTGCGGATAATGGATGCAGTAATAGCAATGGCCGCAGGGCATCAGCGGCGGGATCATCACTTTCGATCCGACCTCGAGCGGCTTGCTCATGAAGTCCTCGGTGAACTCGTCGCCGCATTCGACGATGACGCCGCCGAGCTCGTGACCGAGCGTGAACGGCCAGGGCAGCGGTTTGGGCCAATGCCCTTTGAGGATGTGCAAATCGGTGCCGCAGACCCCGCACGCGCCGACCTTGATCAGCGCGGCCTTCTTGCCGACCTTCGGCCACGGCACCGTGCGAATGACGGGCTCAGAGCCCGGCCCGGCGTGGGTGCAGACGCGGATCTGTTGCATGGCTGTTTCCTCGGTGCCCGTCTGTTATGATTGATGGTGCGGGCTGACGACAAGCGTATGTGAGATACGAGGTCGTGCCAAGCAGCAGTCTCGTAGCCCGCATGAGCGAAGCGGCATGCGGGAAGATAAGCCCCGGATATCGCTTCGCTCATCCGGGCTACGGACGGAGGCCATGCCGATGCTGCGCGACTATCGGACTGACGATGCGGAAGCTGTCGTGCGCGTCGCTCTGGCGGCCTTTGCGCAATTCGAGCAGCACTATTCCGATTGGCCGCTGTTCACGGCCAACGTCGCAAAGATGCCGCTGCTTGCCAAGGCAGGCGAGATCATCGTTGCCGAAGACGGAGGCCAGATCGTCGGCGCCGTCGCCTATGTCGGTGCGCAAGCGCCGAAGCCGACATTCTTCGGTCCGGCCTGGCCGGTCATCCGCATGCTGGTGGTCGACCCCAGCGCGCGCGGCAAGGGCATCGGCCGGCAATTGACCGAAGAATGCCTGCGCCGCGCCGAGCGCGACCAGGCAGGCGTCATCGCGCTGCATACGACGCCGATCATGACGGTCGCACTGCCGATGTATCTGCGCATGGGATTCGTGAAGGTGCAGGATGCGCCGGCTGTTCTGGGACTGCCGTACGCGGTGTACGTGAAGAGGTTGGACTAGCAGTCGTAGCCCGCATGAGCGAAGCGATATGCGGGAGAAGCGACCCTGGAAGTCGCTCCGCTCATGCGGGCTACGACTGCGGCCACGAGCTCCGCTTCAGAGCCCGCCACACACCGCCGTCATCCTGAGGTGCTCCCTGGCGATGCATCAGCATCGCCAGGGAGCCCCGAAGGATGGGCCACGGGTGCTTGTGGCCCATCCTTCGAGGCTCGCTTCGCTCGCACCTCAGGATGACAGCGGAGTAAGTGGCTGCAGTGCATGGCAGGTACCCACACCCCCTATGGTCTTGAGCGCTCACCAACGAGCGTGTATGGCCCAATGACATCCTTCCTGGTGATTGCTTGAACCCCCTCCCCCAAAATCCCACGGCCGCGTCCGGATCGTTCGCGGCGATGAAGTCCGTGCCCTATCGGCTGCAGTTCATCGCCTATGTGCTGGCGATGATGGCCGACAATATCGAGCACGTGATCAGCTATTGGGTGGTGTTCCAGAAATTCCATTCGCCGGCGCTGGCGGGTTTTGCGGTGCTGTCGCACTGGCTGCCGTTCCTCCTGTTCTCGGTCGCGGTGGGCGGGCTCGCCGACCGGTTCGACCCACGCCGCATCATTCAGTGCGGCATGCTGCTGTTCATCGTCGCCTCCGCCGGATGGGGCTTCTTCTTCATCACCGACAGGATCCAGATGTGGCACGCGATGCTGCTGCTGGTGATCCATGGCTGCGCCGGCGTGCTCTGGCAGACGCCGAACCAGCTCCTGCTCTACGACCTCGTCGGCCCTGCGGATCTGCCGAGCGCGGTGCGGCTGAATGCCATGGCGCGCTATCTCGGCATCCTGGTCGGGCCCGCCGTCGGCGGAATCATCATGCTGACGCTGGGCAGCTCGCACGGCATCATCTTCAACACGCTGTTCTATCTGCCGATGCTGCTCTGGCTGTTCTGGGCGCCCGCGCGCGACAGAAGCGTGGCGGCGCGGCGCTTTGCCGTGCGCGGCCTCGCCGACATCGTGCTGACCATCCGCGCCATCGGCACCCAGCCGGTGCTGACGGCGATGACGTGGCTTGCCGGCCTCACCTCCTTCATGATCGGCAATGCCTACCATGCCCAGATGCCGGGCTTTGCCGGCGATCTCGGCCATGGCGATCCCGGCGTCTCCTACAGCGTGCTGCTCGCGGCGGACGCCGCCGGCGCGGTGCTCGCCGCTATCGCGCTGGAATCCTGGGGGCGCCTCAAGGGCACGCCGCGCACCGCGATCCTGCTCGCGATGCTCTGGAGCGCGGCGCTGCTCGGCTTCGCAATGGTGCGGATCTACCCGGTCGCGATCGTGCTGCTGTTCTGCGCCGGCTTCTTCGAGCTGTCGTTCAACACCATGGCGCAGGCGCTGGTGCAGCTGAACGCGCCGCACGACATCCGCGGCCGCGTCGTCGGTCTTTACAATATGGCGGGGCTCGGGATGCGGGCCTTCAGCGGCATCACCGTCGGGCTGTTTGGGGCTGCGATCGGCATTCACTGGTCGCTCGGCCTGTCGGCCGCGCTGCTGCTGGCGCTGCTGCTGTTGCTGCAGCGGCGGGCAGCAAGGCCGGCTTGAGCGGCCCCCGCCGGGCCTTTTCGGTGTGGCTTTTCGAACGCATTGTGTCAGTCCGTGACCGCCGCCCCCGATCCTAACGCGGCATTAACCCTATGCACCTTAGGGTCGTCCCGGACTCCGCCCGGGCGGGGGGTCGGGTGTTGAAAATGGCGTTGGCGAACAAAAAATTTCTTCCGGCCGCCGAGGAGCGTCGGCGCTTCCAGCGGGTGAAGGTGCACCTGCTCGGCCGCTACATGCTGCCGGACCGCCGCGAATTCCCCTGCCAGGTGATCAACATGTCGCCAGGCGGGCTCGCGCTTCTCGCCCCCGGTATCGGCAATGTCGGCGACCGCGTGGTCGCCTATCTCGACCATATCGGCCGCGTCGAGGGCAAGATCACCCGCATCATCGACAACGGCTTCGCCATGACGATCGGTGCGACGCCCAGGAAGCGCGACAAGCTCGCCGCGCAGCTGACCTGGCTCGCCAACCGCGACATCCTCAATCTGCCGGAGGACCGCCGTCACGACCGCATCGTGCCGCGCAACCCGATCGCGGTGCTGACGCTCGAGGACGGCACCAAGATGCCCTGCCGCATCATCGACCTGTCGCTGTCCGGCGCGGCCATCGCCGCGGAGAACCGGCCGCCGCTGAAATCGACGGTTCTGCTCGGCCGGGTCCAGGGCCGCGTGGTCCGAAACCTCGAAGACGGCTTCGCGCTGGAGTTCCTGCGCGAGCAGCCGATCGAGACACTCGAAGAGAGCGTTACCGCGCGGTAAAGCGCCAGAGCGCGAAAACACTCGTATTTCCAGCCGTGAAGGCGGCCTCCGCGATGCGGACGCCGCCTTTTTCATGTCGCGAGATGCGCCGCGCGCAGGTTAACGCGCGGCCGGTTTGCATGTGGAAATGGCGGTTCCGCCAGCGTTTCCGCGTTAATCGATAAAATTTGAATCAATTGCAGTTGTTTCAAATTTTACGAGAATTCGATTCAAGCATAGATCGAATTCGCCGCGGTTTTTACTTGTATTCGTCTCGACTTGACTTGGATGACTTAGCGGCAGCTCAAAAGCTCCGTGCGCAATGTGGTCCCAACAAGAAACGGGGGCCGCAATGTTTGACTTCAGGGGACAGGGGAAAGGGCTGGCGCTGGCCGCCATGCTCTTCGGGATCAGCGCGGCAGCGCAGGCCGGCGAAAGCCGTCTGCTCTACGCGAGCCTCGGTGACACCACGCGTGCACCGATCGGCTGGGTCGAATTCTGTGCGGACAATGCCGCCCAGTGCCAGGGCGCACCGACGCAGCCGCGCGACATCGTGATGTCGCAAGCCGCATGGCGCGACCTCGTCAAGGTCAATCGCTGGGTCAACGAGACCGTCAAGCCTTTGACTGACCAGGAGCACTGGGGCGTGATCGAGAAGTGGTCGCTGCCGACCGACGGTTACGGCGACTGTGAAGACTACGTGCTGCTGAAGCGCAAGATGCTGATCGATGCCGGATGGCCGCGCGAGGCCCTGCTCATCACCGTCGTGCGCGACAAGAAGGGCGAAGGACACGCCGTGCTGACGGTGAAGACCGACAAGGGCGAGTTCGTTCTCGACAATCAGAACGAGAATGTCGTCGCCTGGACGGAGACCGGCTACCGCTTCGTCAAGCGCCAGTCGCAGAGCGATCCCAATGTCTGGGTGTCGCTGGGCGATACCAAGCCGGCGGTCTCCACCGCCAGTGCGAAGGATCAGTAGGAACGAGACAACAGGTTACGCGGCCCGGTCACATCCCCACCCCTCCCCGTCCCAGACCGGTTCGCGCGCGCCCAGCCATCCCCCAATGGCTGGGCGCAACTTTTTTGGGGCGAGCCATCTCACTCTGCGGCTTCAAGATTGGCCGGCTTCTCGACCTCGCCCAGCGGCGACACCGCGGGACCATTGAGCGCGGTGCCGTCGGGTGCGAACTGCGAGCCGTGACACGGACAATCCCAGCACTGCTCCAGCGCATTCCAGTGCACGACGCAGCCGAGATGGGTGCAGCTTGCCGAATGCAGATGCAAATGTCCGTGGCGGTCCCGACACGCCGCAATCTTCTTCAGGCCGCTGCGAACGATGCGCCCCTCGCCGGGCCGCAGCCGCTCGACGCTCGTGATCTCGCTCGCCGCAAGATATTCCGCAAAATTCTTCAGCGGCGTGATGTTCTCGCTGATGAACTCACCGATGTTCCTCTGAATCTTCCGGGACGGGGCGTAGAGATCTTCCCACGGGCTCGCGCCCGTCGTGATCAGATCCGTCAGCAACAGACCGGCGACGAGCCCGTTCGTGATCCCCTGCCCGGAATCGCCGCTGACGAGGAAGGTATGCTCCTCGCCGGGACTGCGGCCGATGAAGCCGGCGAAATCAACCGGCTCCAGCACCTGGCCGGACCACCGATGCGTGACCTCGCGCAAATCCGGCAGCCGCTCGCGCGCCCAGCGCTCGAGCGCGTCGAGGCGCTGTGCGCCGTCGTTCGCTTCACCCGACTTGTGATCTTCTCCGCCGACGATCACGATGTCCTCGTCGTCGGAGAACGGCTGCAGCCGGACATAGTGATAAGGATCGAGCGTATCCCAATAGAGCGCATCCTCCAGCGCGCCGGCTGCGATCTTCGCGGCGAGCGCATAGGTGCGGTAGGGTGCCTGCTTGGTGTGGATCGCCACCTGCACGTTGACGGGCGAGTTGGTTGCGACCACGACGTCGGTCGCGTGAACCTCGTGGCCTGAAGCGGTCGTCACGACCATCTCTCCATGCTGCTCGCGGATGCTCTCGACACAGGTGTCGGCGTAGAGCTGTGCCCCGCGGCGCTTCAGTGCGCCTGCCAGACCCGCGAGGTATTTGGTCGGGTGCAGGCGCGCCTGGCTGGCAAAGCGCAGCGAACGCACCTGACCCCTGGCATGGAACGGGGTTGGATCGACGCAATTTTCGACGGGAATCCCAAGCTTGCGACAGCAGTCCAGTTCATCGTCCAGCTCGGATGTGGACGTTTCGGGTGCCTGCACCCAGTAACCATCGACGCGCTGGAAGTCGCAATCGATGTGCTCGGCTCCCTGGACGGCCTCAGCCCGATCGATCGCGGCGGCGACGCTCTGATAATAGCGCCGCGCACAGTCGAGCCCGCGCACCTTAACCAAGGCGGCGTAACCATCGTCGAGTGCAGTGGCCAGGTGCGCGGTGGTGCGAGCCGTCATTCCACTGCCGATGCTGCCGCGGTCCAGCACGACGACCGAGCGTCCACGGCCGGCCAGCTCATAGGCGACCGATAGGCCGGCAATTCCGGAGCCGATGACGACGACATCCGTGCCTATCGTTCCGGACAATGCCGGCACGTCCGCGACCGAGACATCCATCCAAAGCGACCGGGTGTGCTCATCCCGTACGTTCATGACACCGCCTCCTCACGCACGAACAAAACGACGCGACAAGATCAGGGTTCCTCTCCGGCAGTCGGCGAGCAGAAATGCCGTTAAGGCACGGCGTCGATTAGGAACCTTCAGCGCGCTCGCGGTTGAACCGGCATGACAGATCCATCACCCGGGATGCGCAGGGCATTGCGCCATGCCCAATTGTACGGCCACCTGCTCGTCCGAAATGACAGGCTGTATTACCCAGGAGGTAACCATCCCATCTGCTCGGTACAGCTGGCACGGGAGATGGTCAGGTCAGGATGGATGACGAAGCGGGACGGCGACTACGAGATCACCCCGGACGGGCAGCTCGCCGCAGAACGCAGTCACTGAGGCGGACCCTGGCTCCGGCGGCGATGTCACGCCGCCTGCGATCGGTGCGGATCAGGCGCCCAGCACATCGGCGAGCCGCAGCTCGTCGGCTGCAGGATCTTTCAAGAACAGCTCGGCCTCGATCTCGCTCAGATGCGACAGCATCTGCGCGCGCGCGGCCTCTCTGTCGCGCTTGCGGATCGCGGCAACGATGCCGGCGTGATGATCGGTGCCGCAGGCCGGCGTGTCGTGGCGGCGGTAGAGCAGGATGATCAGCGAGGAACGCGCGATCAGCTCCTTCAGGAAGCCGAGATAGATGCTGTGGCCGCTCATCTCGGCGACGAGCTTGTGAAACTCGCCGGAGAGACGGACCGAGGCACGGGCGTCACCGCGCAGCTCGGCCTCGCGTTCTTCAGTGAGATGGTGCTGCAGGCGATCGATCCATTCAGGCGACACCGCATCGATGGCGTGATCGACAATGGTGGGCTCGATCAGGCGCCGCGCCTCGAACACTTCGCGGGCGTCGGCCGGCGTCGGCCGTGCGACGAAGGCGCCGCGGTTCTTCTCGATGTTGACGATGCCCTCATGCGCGAGCTGCTGCAGCGCGGTGCGCACCAGCGTTCGGCTCGCGCCGTAGATCTCGCCGATCTCGTCCTCGCCGAGCTTGGTGCCCGGCAGCAACCGATGCTCCAGGATCGCTGCGGTCACACCCTCCCGGATGCGGCTGACGCGATCACTCGCATCTGGCGCGTCGGATTTGGGGCGGGACTTGGCAGCCATTAGGTCGAGGCGTGGTTTGAGGACTCGATCGACGACGTTCGCCACGAATGTTAGTCGACGAGCTGTATCCAATCACAGGCGAAACTTTATACAATCTTCGCCCGTTTTGTGTGCAGACGACTGAACATGGGAGGCGCGCAACGAAGGCGCCGGATTCGATCTAACGATCTGACTCCGCTGCACAGTTTCGGAGTTCGGCCGGCCAGGAGGCGGTTGGCACGGAGCTTGCGGAGAGAGCGGTAGCACCGCCCCTCCTTGGACACGCCATGGCCACTCCCGCTGCCCTCGAACTGGTCGCCGTCACCAAGCGCTATGACACGACGCTGGCAGTCGACGCCGTCAATCTGAAGATCCCGGCCGGCACCTATTGCTGCCTGCTCGGCCCCTCCGGCTGCGGCAAGACCTCGACCTTGCGGATGATCGCGGGCCACGAGGCGGTCAGCGAAGGCGACATCATCCTCGGCGCGCAGAACGTCACCGACCTGCCGCCCGCCGAGCGCGGCACGGCGATGATGTTCCAGTCCTACGCGCTGTTCCCGCACCTCTCCGTGCTCGACAACGTCGCCTTCGCCCTGAAGATGCGCGGCATCGACAAGCCGACGCGCCACAAGCGCGCAGGCGAGTTGCTCGAACTGGTGGCGATGAGCCAATATGCGGCCCGCCTGCCCGCGCAGCTCTCCGGCGGCCAGCAGCAGCGCGTCGCGCTCGCCCGTGCGCTGATCACCGAGCCGCAGATCCTCTTGCTCGACGAGCCGTTGTCGGCGCTCGATCCGTTCCTGCGGGTCAAGATGCGCGGCGAACTGAAGCGGCTGCAGCGCGAGCTCGGCATCAGCTTCATCCAGGTCACTCACGGCCAGGAAGAGGCGATGGCGCTCGCCGACCACATCGTGGTGATGAACCACGGCAAGATCGAGCAGCAGGGCACGGCCCGCGACATCTTCCACCATCCCCGCACCGAGTTCGTGGCCCGCTTCATCGGCGGCCACAACGTCCTCAGCGACGCCGGCAAACTCATCGCCGTACGCGCCGATCAGCTCGGCATCGTGCCGTTCGCTGACGGCGCGTTCGGCGCGCCGGCGCTGCTGACCCAGACCGAGTACCAGGGCTCCTACATCGCCGTCTCGCTCACGCTCGACGACGGCACTGCCCTGTTCTCCCACCTTCCCGAAGCCACGTTCGACGTCCACCCGTTCCGTCCGGGCGATCGCGTGCTGGCCACCTGGGATCCCGCCAAGGCGCAACGCCTGCAATAGCGTCCGTCACGACAGAGAATGCGCAACACAGAGGAGTGAGCGAAATGACCGAGACGACCAGGACAAAAGGCGTCAGCCGCCGCACGCTATTGAAGGGCACCGCGGGTCTCGCCGGCCTTGCCGCCGGCTCCGGCGCCATCACCGGCTTTCCCTATGTGAAGTCGGCCGATGCGAAGGTGCTGCGCTATCTCGGCACCGCCGTGAACGAGGGCGACGACATCTCCAAGCAGTGCCTGAAGGACACCGGCATCAAGATCGAATACATCACCGCGACCACCGACGACGTCACCAAGCGCGTGATGACCCAGCCGAACTCCTTCGACGTGCTGGACACCGAATATTTCTCGCTGAAGAAGCTGGTGCCGTCGGGCAACATCCTTGCGCTCGATGCCAAGAAGATCAAGGAATTCGACAACATCACGCCCGTCTTCACCAAGGGTGAGACGCCCGGCGGCAAGAAGATCGGCGGCCAGGGCACCGCGCCCTGGAAGGTGCTCTATCTCGAGGGCAAGGACTCCAAGAAGTTCGCGACGTCGGCGACCGAATTCGTCACGCTGATCCCGACCGTCTACAACGCCGACACGCTCGGCATCCGCCCCGACCTGATCAAGCGTCCGATCAGCACCTGGGCCGAGCTGCTCAATCCCGAATTCAAGGGCAAGGCCTCGATCCTCAACATCCCCTCGATCGGCATCATGGACGCCGCGATGGTCGTGGAAGCCACCGGCAAGTACAAATACGCCGACAAGGGCAACATGACCAAGGAAGAGATCGATCTCACCATGAAGGTGATGACGGAAGCCAAGAAGGCCGGCCAGTTCCGCGCCTTCTGGAAGGATTTCAACGAGAGCGTCAACCTGATGGCGTCGGGCGAGACCGTGATCCAGTCGATGTGGTCGCCGGCGGTGACCAAGGTGCGCTCGATGGGCATCCCCTGCACGTTCCAGCCGCTCAAGGAAGGCTATCGCTCGTGGGCCTCGGGCTTCTGCGTCTCCAAGGGCGTGTCGGGTGCCAAGCTCGAATGGGCCTATGAGTTCGTGAACTGGTTCCTGTCCGGCTATGCCGGCGCCTATCTGAACCGCCAGGGCTATTACTCCGCCGTGCTCCCGACCGCGAAGGCGCACATGGAGCCTTACGAATGGGCGTACTGGATGGAAGGCAAGCCGGCCGAGAAGGACATCAAGGCGCCCGACGGCTCGCTGCTGGAGAAGGCCGGCGCGGTGCGTGACGGCGGCTCCTACGAGGACCGCATGGGCGGCGTCGCGTGCTGGAACGCGGTGATGGACGAGAACGACTACATGGTCCGCAAATGGAATGAGTTCATCGCGGCGTAATGGACATGTCGGAAGAAGTCCTGCAACAGGCATCCCCGGGCCTGATCCCGGGGTCGGGCACGGCGCGCGCGGCAAAGCCGACGCGCCTGTCGCCGTCCTTCATCTCCTGGCTCCAGGCCGGGCCGATGATGCTGGTGTTTCTCGCCTTCTTCCTCATTCCGCTCGTCTTCGTCGTCATCGTCTCGTTCTGGGACTACAACGAATATCAGCTGCTGCCGGCTCTCTCCGGCCGCGGCTACACCGACACGTTCGAAGGCTGCATCGCGCAGCTCCCCGATCTCTGCACCATCGCCAAGACCTACCTGAAGACGCTGAAGCTGTGCTTCCTGGTCTGGGCGATCACCCTCTTCATCGGCTTCTGGGTCGCCTATTTCCTTGCCTTCCACGTCAAGTCCAAGACCTGGCAGATGGGATTGTCGCTGCTCTGCACGATTCCGTTCTGGACCTCCAACGTGATCCGCATGATCGCCTGGATTCCGCTGCTCGGCCGCAACGGGCTGGTGAACTCCGGCCTCACCAAAGCGGGGCTGATCAATCACCCGATCGAGTGGCTGCTGTTCTCCGAATTCTCGGTGGTGCTGGCGCTGGTGCACCTCTTCACCTTCTTCATGGTGGTGCCGATCTTCAATTCGATGGTGCGCATCGACAAATCGCTGATCGAGGCCGCCTATGACGCCGGCGCCACCGGCTTCCAGACGCTGGTCAACGTTATCATACCGCTCGCCAAGCCGGGCATCGTGATCGGCTCGATCTTCGTCATCACTATCGTGATGGGCGACTTCATCACCATCGGCGTGATGGGCGGCCAGCAGATCGCCGCCGCCGGCAAGATCATCGAGACGCGCGTGAACGCGCTGCAATTCCCGGCCGCGGCAGCGAACGCGGTGATCCTGCTCGCCATCACCTTCCTGATCATCACCATGATGTCGCGCATCGTCGACATCAAGAAGGAGCTCTAGAGCATGAAGGAAGGACGGCCGCGCTCTTTCTACGTGCTCGCGATCTTCTTCGCGGCCTACGTGCTGTTTCTCTACGGGCCAATGATCGCGATCTACGTGCTGTCGTTCCAGGGGCCGCAGGGCGGCCTCACCTTCCCTATGAACGGCGTGTCGACCTTCTGGATCGCGAAGCTGTTCCAGGGCACCGGCATCGTCGATCTCGGCGCGGCCTTCCGCCGCTCGCTGCTGCTCGGCGTCATCGTGATGATCGTCACCGTCGTGCTGTCGGTCGCTGCCGGCATGGCCTTCCGCAGAAAATTCAAGGCGCAGAGCATCCTGTTCTACTCGGCGATCGCCAGCCTGATCGTGCCCTCGATCATTACCTCACTCGGCATCTCGCTCGAGTTCCGCATCATCGACGACCTGATCAAGGCGCATTGGAACGAGAATTTCGAGACGTCGATGGGCCTGCTCACCTCGGGCTTGGGGGCGCATCTGACCTGGACGCTGCCGTTCGGCCTGCTCATCATGTTCGCGATCTTCAATCGCTTCGACCCGCGCCTGGAGGAAGCCGCGCGCGATCTCGGCGCCACACCGTGGCAGACGTTCCGCCATGTCGTGCTGCCGATCATCCTGCCCTCCGTGATCGGGATCGGCCTGTTCGGCTTTACGCTGTCCTGGGACGAGCTTGCCCGTTCCAGCCAGGCGATCGGGGCGGTGAACACGTTGCCGCTCGATCTGCAGGGCCTGACCACGACAGTGACGAACCCCGACATCTATGCGCTCGGCACCGTGATCTCTGCGGTCTCGTTCACGGTGATCACCCTTGCGCTCGGCACCATCCACATGCTCAACAAGCGGCAGGCGGCCAAGGGCTCGGACGCCGGCCAAGGACTCGTCTAATAACGTGCTTGTCTGAGAAAGGACTTTGTCTGGACCGATGCGGCTGCACGTCGTCAATCCCAACACCACCGCATCCATGACGGCGAAGATCGCCGCCGCGGCGCGCGCGGTCGCCCTGCCCGGCACGGTGATCGATGCGCGGCAGCCGACGATGGGCCCGGTCTCGATCGAGGGATTTTACGACGAAGCCTTCGCCGTGCCCGGCATGCTCGGCTGCATCCGCGAGGCCGATCGCGACGGTGCGGAGGCTCACATCATCGCCTGCTTCGACGACACCGGCTTGGATGCCGCCCGCGCCGTGGCGAAAGTGCCGGTGATCGGCATTGGCGAAGCCGGCTTCCACATGGCGAGCCTGATCGCGGCGCGCTTTGCCGTGGTGACGACACTCGGTGTCTCGATCGTCCCGATCGAGCATAATCTGAAGAAATACGGCCTCGCCGATCGCTGCGCCCGCGTCCGAGCTGCCGAGGTGCCGGTTCTGGCGCTGGAAGAGCGCAACACGGATGCGCTTGCGAAGATCGCCGCGGAGATCACCGCCGCCATCCGCGACGATCGCACGGAGGCGATCGTGCTCGGATGCGCCGGCATGGCCGATCTCGCAAGCGAGCTTGCCGCCGCGCACGGCCTGCCCGTGATCGACGGCGTCGCGGCCGCGGTGACGCTGGCGGAATCACTGGTGCGGCTGGGGCTGAAGACATCGCGGCTCGGGCCCTACGCGGCGCCGCGGTCGAAGACCTATTCCGGACCGTTCTCGCCGTTTCAGCCGGACACCTGATCACCTCGCTTTCGGGCGGCGTTCCCTCAACGCCGAGCGCTGGCGCCCGATGCATCCCAGGGCCACGCAGAGGATGCGGGATGCGGCGAGGACGCCAAGACCCCGGACGTCGGCATCGGGCACCAATTCCACGAGGTCAAAACCCACGATCCGCGCGCGGGCGGCAATGCCGTGCAGCAGCTCGACGATGTCGAGATAGAAGAGGCCGCCGGGCTGGGGAACGAGCACCCCCGGGATCACGGCGGGGTCGAGCCCGTCGCAGTCGAGCGTGATGATGCAACGACTGTCCGGCGCGATCTGCGCCAGGATGGGCTCCACGCCGTGTCGCCGTACCGACGCAGCGCTGAACAAGCTCACGCCCCAGGCGCGCGCATCGGCGAGGTCGTCGCCGCGCGAGCCGCCAACGCCGCGCTGGCCGACCTGGATGATCCGCTCCACCCACGGCATCTCGCTGGCGCGGCGCATCGTGCTCGAGAAGGTGTGCTTGAGACCGCCACGCTCGTCGCGCCAGTCGAGATGCGCATCGATCTGCACGATGGTGAGCGGACCACACGATTCAAAGCCGGCGAAAAAGGGAATCGGAACGGAATCGTCGCCGCCGAGGAGCACGGGCACGGCGCCCGCCTTCACGATCGACGCCGTCGTCGCGGAGATCAATGCGCGGTTCTCCAGCGGCGTCGCCGGGCTCGTTGCGAGATCACCAAGGTCGACCACCCGCAGTCCGGGCGCGAGCAGAGGTCCATCCTGGTCGAAGTCCCACCGCAGCAAGTCTGACGCGATCGACTGCGTGCTGTCACGCAGGGCGGACGGAGCCCGAGCCGCATGGCTCGCCCGACCGGGCAAGTGGGGGGTCGCCTCCGCTGCACCGAAGATCGCAATGCTGACGCCGGACAACGCCTGCTGTCCGGCATCAGGAACACCAAGGAAGGTGCGGCCTTGCGGCGTGTCCATCGACATGAATCCGTCCCCCGGTCACGCACACATGCCGCGGCGAGTGCAGCGGCATGTGGCTCGCGACCGGAACAGCCTGGGCGATGCAGTTTGCCCCTACTCCGTCTGCTCCACCGCGGCCGGCATCTTCGCGACCGACATTAGGGACCGCGCGACCTGGTTGAGCAGCTGATCCGCGTTCTCCTCCTCCGCCAGCGACTTCGACAGCAAAGCGACGATGGCGCTGTGGCGAAGCTGCTGCGCGAGGTTGCGCGCGGTGGTGTAGCCGGCGATCTCGTAATGCTCGACGCGCTGCGCTGCGCCGATCAAGGCGAGATCGGCGGCTGCGTCCTCCTTGTCCTCACCCTCACCAATGATCTCCTGTCCTTCCTCGACGAGACCCATCATTCCTCTGCAGGGCTTGGCCCGTGCGGTCTTGCCGAGCAGCTCGAAGCATTCGTTGATGCGCTCGATCTGAGCCTCGGTCTCGGCAAGATGCAGCTCAAACAGCTCACGCAACTGATCGAACCGCGCCGCTTCCGCCATTTTCGGCAGCGCCTTGGTCAATTGTTTCTCGGCGTGGAGGATATCGCGAAGCTCGTCGAGCAGGAGATCGCCGAGCCCGGCTTCGTCCACCGGCGGCGAGCTCTCGGTCACGATGGCGATTGCCGGCCCGGGCTCGCCGGCCTGGATCGCCGGCGACTCCGTGAAGACCCAGTCGCCGCCCTCATTCCACGGGCCGCGGGTGTCGATCTCGCCGTGATCGCCGGCCCCCGTCGAGTCATTGAAGAACTGGTTGACGAGACCCGGCGTCGGCGCGATGCGGCCGATGCTGAAAGCGGGCTTGCTCATGCTCTCGAGCGCCAGGGCAAACGCCTTCATATGGGTGATTTCGCGGGTCATCAGGAATTGCAGAGCATCCTTGCTGCCGGCGTCGTCGCAGAAATTGATCAGCCGCTCGTAGACGATCTTGGCACGCGCTTCCGCCGCGATGTTGCTGCGCAGATCGACATCCAGCTCGCCGGTGATCTTCAGATAATCGGCGGTCCAGGCGTTGCCTTGCGAATTGAACAGATTGACGCCACCGCCTCCGGCGATCGCGATCAGCGGATCAGCCTCGGCCGCCTGCCGGTCGAATTTCGACGGCTTCAGATGCATGCGCGCCAATGTGCCGACGACTTCGAGATGACTCAGCTCTTCCGTGCCGATGTCCATCAGCAGATCCTTG
The DNA here is from genome assembly GCF_004114915.1 of Bradyrhizobium guangxiense. Classification (NCBI taxonomy): domain Bacteria; kingdom Pseudomonadati; phylum Pseudomonadota; class Alphaproteobacteria; order Hyphomicrobiales; family Nitrobacteraceae; genus Bradyrhizobium; species Bradyrhizobium guangxiense. The sequence continues at coordinate 4,192,120 of NZ_CP022219.1, forward strand.
CGATCCGGATCTTCGCAATTGAGACCCTGAATTGAGTATTGCATGGCGGCGGCCAGCTCGCCGTTGGCACCTCCGAACTGTTCAAGCAGCATGTTCCCGAAACGGGGGTCCGGCTCGTCGACGCGAACGGTGAACATCAGTTTCTTGACGTGGTGATACATAGGGGAAAGACCTCGGGCTTGGGAAAAGACCACCTCCCGAACGGACGCGCGTTACGGTTGTTCCTATCGCGATGGAAGAAGCCGCACCCGCATCGACGCGGATGCCGACCTGCCCTGCCATGCACGTGCATCAGGCTGATCAGACGACGGACGCTTCGGCAGGCATGCGCGAAGGCGGGTCCGTTGTCCGGAAGGACTTCGCCGGGAGGTTGCTGCCGTATTCTTGCGGGACTCGCCTTTCGATGAGGACGCCTATCCAGCCGAAAGGACTGGATCGGTTGCCTTTTTCGGCGCTCAGCCTCTTTTTGGTCCCATTCCTTGCCGAAACGTAGCGCTTTCGGGACGCCCCGGCCGCCTCTGGCTGCCAGTCTTCGCCACTCACCAAGTTTCAATTTGGGTTTTGTGACCGATGATCGATCTCGCCCAGGACACACCGTCCACCCCCCTTCTTCGTCTCGGCGCCCAGCCCATCGCGCTGACCGCCGCAGCGCTCCTGCTCCTGATCGCGGGGGTCACCTCGATCGCGATCTGGCGTGCCTATACCGGGGCCGCACCTGAGACCGACCGGGTGGTGGCATCGCGGCAGCTCCAGGCACGGACCGCCCAGGCCTCCGAGCAGCTCGTCGAGAAGACCAAGGGGCTGGAGGCGACCCAACAGGAATCGATCGACCAGCTCCAGGTGGTGCAGGATCAGCTCCAGACCATGAAGCGGCTGATGGCGGCGCAGCAGGCCGATACCAAGCGCCTGTCCGAGCAGGTCGCGGCGCTGAACGAGTCCATCGACGGCCTGCGGCAGTCATTTGCCAGCGCACGGGCGACCGAGGTTGAGACACCCACGGTTACCCGCAGGAAACCGGCGCGGCACCGCGTCCATGCCAGTGCGCGCAAGGGCTCGCGCGGCTGAGCAGCTCACGAAACCGCGACTAATTTTTTCGACTTGTGAACTGGATCACATTCACCCGTGTGATTCCGCGCGATGCTCGCGGCTACCGGATGGCGTGAGCCGATTTCAATGTCCGGGGCTGGCAAGGTCGTTGACGGTATACTGCGTCAACGGCCTTGTTTTTTTGGCCGGTCAGCCGGCGTGAAGGACGCTATTCGCAGACGTCGACGCGGCGGATACGCCAGCCTGCCGGCGTCATGACGCGCTTGCGCACCACGTAGCAGCCGCCATAGCCATCATCGTAGCCGTAGCCGGTACCATAATAGTAGGGATCCCCGTAATAGGGGTACCCATAGCCGTAGCCGTAATAGCCGCCATACAAGCCGGCGCCGGCGATGCCCGCCCCGATCGCGACCCCGGGCCAGAAGCCGCCGCCACGCCAATGGCCGCCATGGCCCCAGCCGCCCCCGCCATGACCCCAACCTCCATGACCCCAGCCGCCATGTCCGAAGCCGCCATGTCCGAAGCCCCGCGCCTGGGCCGCCTGCGGCACCGACAGCCCGACCACGGTGACGGCCAGCGCCGCCATTATCATCCTGCGTAACATCACTCGATCCTCTGCGCGGACACGCTCCACGCTTCAAAGTGGGATCAAGCTATCGTCACTTGGGCATTCCGGACAGCCACACTGCCTCACTTCCGCGCGAGCGTTCAGCAGCCGCGACAGATGCTCTTGAGCTTCTTGTCGAGCATACGATTCTCGGCATTGACGGTCGCATCAGCCGCGCCGCCGGCGCCTGTGCCGGTCGTGACTCCGGAGCCCGGTCCGGAAGATTGAGCCGTGCCCAGGCTGTTGGTCCCGGGCGGCGGGGCCGGCGAGTTGGCGACACCTCCAGCCGATCCCGCAGCGCCGCCGGTCGATCCTGTGGACCCGCCGGTCGCCTGCGCGACGGCGGCAGTCGGCATCGCCGCGAGCGCGAAGACCAGGATCATGGTCCTGAGTGAGCCGATTGCACGCAATGCAGCCATCGGAAGTTCTCCTTTACCGGTCAACCGCCGCTGCGAAGTCCAGTTCCGGAACGAATGCCGTCACATCGGCTTGAAGGCCTTAGGAGGCACATCACGATGACCGATCGCGATCCCTTTGCGGAGGGCGAACGCGCCGCGCGCGACAGCATTCCGCGCGAGGCCAATCCTTACCTCGACGGCAGCGATGAGCATGCGCCGTGGGCCGCCGGCCACGAGAAGGTCGCCGGCGCCATCGAAGCGAGCGAATCCGAAGGGCGCTGACGCGCCGCTCGTGGGGTGCACACCGACGGCTATGCGGCCGCCACCATTTTCTCGGTCCGGTCCTCGACCATGGTCACGAACATGTGGGACTCTTCGCCGGCGCCGCCGATCTGAACCCGCCGCGCAGAAATCACGCGGCGCCCGCGCGCCGGATTGTCGATGGTGTCGATGATCGGCTCGAGCTGCTGCTTCTGCGCAAGCAGCTGCTGGTCGCGCCGCTCGATCAATTCGGCCGCTTCCGCGGAGAACAATTCCCGCGCGGTCTTGCCGATGAGCTCGCTGCGCGTCATGCCGATCATCTTCTCGGCCGCCTTGTTGACGAAGACGTAGCGCAAATTGCGCGCATCTTTGGCGATGATGCCCTCGGCCACGTTCTCGATGATGGTGGCAAGGAAGCGCTCCATCCGCTCGAGAATGCGCTCACGCTGACGCTGTTCGGTCACGTCCTCCTGCACCGAAACCCAGCCGCCGCCGTCCATCGGACGCTCGTAGATCTTGATGGTGCGGCCGTCGTTCAAGGCGATTTCGTAGGCCGTCGGCTCGCGCCTCGCGATGCGGCCGAGGACCCCTGCGACATATTTCGCGACGTCGCCATTGAACAGCCCGCTCTTGACCCGGTGTTGGAGGATTTCCTCGAGCGTCGATCCAGCCTGAATCGTGTCGGGCAGATTGTAGATCTTCCGGTAGTTGGCATTCATCGCCACCACGTTGGCCTTGCTGTCGAGCATGATCAGGCCCTGCGGCATGCTGTTGATCGCCGCCGAAAGTTGCCACTTCTTGGCCTGGTACTTGTCGTTGAACTGGTCGCGCTCGGTCATCGCCGCGTCGCGCGCCTGCGCGGTGCCGAGTTCGAGCTCCTCGAGCTCGAAGATGCGTGCCACCGCGTCGCGGAAGTTCTGCACGGCGCGGGCAAGACGCCCGATCTCGTCGTGGCGGCCGAGATGCGGCACCTCGCTCTTGACGTCGCCTTGCGCGATCCGGTCGGTCGCGAGCGTGATTTCGGACAGCGCGCCGACGACCGAGCTGCGCATGACGACGACGTTGAACGCCGCCAGCATCAGGGCGGCAAGCCCGAGCGCGAACAGATAGGCGGCCGCATAGTGGTTCTCGTTAGCCAGTTCGTCCGCTTCGCTGGCGCGTTGCCTATAGATCCGCTCGAGCGCCTCGATATCGCTGTTGAGCTCACTGCGCACGGTCCGGTTGGCGTCGTTGGCGCCCCATTCGCGCGCCGCGGCCGGGCTGATCTCCACTCCGCGCCGCACCAGCTCCTGGCGGAAGTCGATGAACTGCATGATGCGCTGGCGGAAGCTCGCGAACAGTTCGGCGTCGTCGTCGCCGACGTTTTTGTCCATGCTGTTCACGGCCTCGGCCAGCTCGCGGTTGCGCCGTAGCAGCCCGTCCGCAAACTGCTTCGCCGCGCTGCGATCGGCCGACATGTAGATGCCGCGTGATTCCATCACGATGGCGTAGATCAGCGCATTGATGTGTCCGACGCCGATCGCCGCCTCCGCGGACGAGGCATGCATGTGACGATAAGTCGTCTGCAGCCGCACCGACTGGACCGACATCACCATGAGGAAGGTGGTGACGATCCCAAGGAAGGCGGCAATGCTGTACACCTTCTCGGCAACGGTGAGCGTGTCGGTGCCGCGCGCGAACCTGACAAACTTCTTCAATAATTTGGTTCCGGCAGCAAAGCCGGAATCCAGCACCGTCGCATCCATGGCGCCGCTCCTCCCGGTTGAAAACGCTCAAGGATAAGCGTGATCGCGCTAGCGGAGGATTAAAATCCCAGCCTGTATTCTTACGGTGCGGAACCGCGGCGTGCGGGCCGCGGGCTTCTCAACCGATCCGCTTCAGGCCCTTCTTGAAACGTGGACCGTTGGCCACGTAGAACCTCGCCGCGCTCCCCATCTTCTGCACCTGGGCGTCGTCGAGCGTGCGGATCACGCGCGCCGGGGAGCCGATGATCAGGGAACGCTCGGGGAACTCCTTGCCCTCGGTGATGACGGAACCGGCACCGACGATGCTGTTGCGGCCGATCTTGGCGCCGTTCATCACGATCGAGCCCATGCCAATGAGCGCGCCCTCCTCGATGGTGCAGCCATGCAGGATGACGTTGTGGCCTACCGTGCAGTTCCTGCCGATGTGAAGCGGAAAGCCGAGATCAGTATGGCAGGGCGAGCCGTCCTGCACATTGGCGCCCTCGCCGATCTCGATCCACTCATTGTCGCCGCGCAGCACGGCGCCGAACCAGACGCTCGCACCCGGCTTCAGGCGCACGCGGCCGATCACGGTCGCGGTCTCCGCGATGAAATAATTGCCGTCGGCGGGAAGATCGGGCGCCTGCCCGTCGAGCTCGTAGATCGCCATGGAGGTCTCCTGTCACGTCGACCTCAGCCATAGCGAAACGGCGGCGAAGAGGCAAAGGGCCGGCCACCCAGGACCATCGGCCGGGCGTCAGCCCAGAACACCGGCCGCGCGCAGCGTCATCAGGAAGAAGGTGCCGCTCATCATGCTCCAGAAGCCGGCGATGAGCGTCGCCATCATCACGAACTCGGCGCGGCGGCTTTCCACCCGCAGGCCGCGCAGCGTGTTGCGCATGATGATGAAGGGCGCGGCGAACACCAGGAACGGCACCGCCGCGAACGTCTTCGGCGCCACGCCGGCCTGCAGCAGGCCGAAGCCTGCGGGCCGTTGCGTGGCCGCCTGATATCCGTTCACGAGCGCGCCGGCGAGCGCGAAACCGATGCAGATCGAGAAGAAGGTATTGAGAGCTTCAGGTGTCATCGGAACGGTCCGCCCTTACGCAACGCCACCGCCTTCCTGTGACAAATCGTGCTGGTTAACGCTACATTATCCTTAAGGGAAGGTTAATGCCGCCGCCCCTCCCGCGCAGGGCCGTCTCCGCCTGCCGCAGCCGCGAGCGCTGCGCGAAATCGCCGCCGCATGGCATATTCGCCGCTGATTCGTCGGCCATCGGCCGACGTCCGGTTCGACTTCGCAAGCTCATGACGGTGTTCTCGGCAGCTCCCTTCAGGTCCTCCCGCATGCGCGCCCGGGCGCATGTCGTCCCGGTCGTGCTCGGCGGCATTGCTGCGGCGTGCGCGGCCGCGCTCGTCGCCTATTTGCTGTGGCCGACCTGGGGCACCGGCGGCGCCAACGCCCCGGACAAGCTGCCGGTGAGCGTCGGCGGCACGCTGTTCAACCTGCCCGTCAACGCAATCCGCATGAAGATCCAGCGCCACTCCGGACCGCAGGAGCGCATCGATCTCGACTTCCTCTATCCCTCGCTCGATCCGCCCGGCGCGCCGAAGCACGTTACCGCCGACACCGTGGAAGCGGCGGTGCAGACGATCGACCGCATCTTCCTGTCGATCGCGGCGCATCACGATGCGCTCTCGCCCGAGCAGCGAATGGCCACGATCTATCCACGCTATCTCGACCAGGCTGCGGCGACGCCCGTGGACGGCCTGATGATGCGGATGTTTCGCACTGAGACCCCTTACGGCAGCGAGGACCTCTATTCCGCCGCAAGCCCGGCGCTGACGGCGCGCTGCACCCGCGATGCGGCGACGCCGGGCATGTGCCTGTCTGAGCGCCGCGTCGGCGGCGCCGACCTCACCTTCCGCTTTCCACGCAGCTGGCTCTCGCAATGGAGCGAGGTGGCGGGGGCGATGGACAGGCTGACGGCGCAATTGCGCGGTCCGAAGGGCTGAGCGTGGCCGTTCGGCCTGGCGTCCAAAGCAGAAACTGCGAAAACAACCCCATGCACAGTAGCCAAGCGCCTGTGATGTTTCGTATTTTTCGAAGTCAATTTCGGGCGCAGGATGTCAGCATGGGGCGCGGACGCAAGACGCGTCTCCTGTAGCCCGCAGCGCGCTGCGCATTCTTACAAGGAAGTCGAATGAGGGGGCCGTGATGCTGCGGTCCATCATTGAGCCAACGGTCCACGCATAGCGCGGCCCGTTGGCTCGCAGCAATGACCCAGGAGAGACTATTCCTGATCGACGAGATCGTCCTCGAGGATCGCCATCTGGAACTGGAACGAGCGATCGTCGTCCTCGTCGTCGACGAACAGCACGCCGATGAATTCCTCGCCGATATAGACTTCGGCGGAATCGTCCTTCTTCGGCCGCGGCACGACGCGGATCTTGGGATTGCCGAATACGCGCTTCAGATACGCATCCAACTTTCTGACTTCTTTGACGTCCACGGCAAGTCTCCGATCGAAAATGGTCGGCGGGTTTTAGGACGAGATGCGACGAACCGCCAGCATGAATTGCCAAAGAATTTGGGGACGGAAAGGGCCGGAAAACCCGGCCCTCTTGAGCATCGATCCAGGTCTCAAAGCCCCATGGCGTTGATCATCTGGTCCATGGTGCGCGATGGCTCGGCGCAGCCGGCCTCGCCGACGATCTTGGCCGGCACGCCTGCGACCGTGACGTTGTGCGGCACCGGCTTGACCACGACCGAGCCGGCGGCGATGCGCGCGCAATGGCCGATCTCGATGTTGCCGAGGATTTTTGCGCCGGCGCCGATCAGGACACCGTGACGAATCTTGGGATGACGATCCTCGTTCTCCTTGCCAGTGCCGCCGAGCGTGACGCCGTGCAGGATCGAGACGTCGTCCTCGATCACCGCCGTCTCGCCACAGACGAAGCCGGTGGCGTGGTCGAGGAAGATGCCGCGGCCGATGCGTGCGGCAGGATTGATGTCGGTCTGGAACACCGCGGAGGCGCGGCTCTGGAGATAATACGCAAAATCCTTGCGGCCCTTCAGATAGAGCCAGTGCGCCAGGCGATGGGTCTGGATCGCGTGGAAGCCCTTGAAGTAGAGCAAGGGATCGATGAAGCGCGAGGTCGCGGGATCGCGGTCATAGACGGCGACGAGATCGGCGCGGAAGGCGTTGCCGATATCGGGATCGTCGCGCAGCGCGTCGATATAGGCTTGGCGCACGAGGTCGCCCGACAATGCGGAGTGGTCGAGCCGTTCGGCAACCCGGTGGACCACCGAATCTTCCAGGCGGCTGTGATGCAGCACAGATGAATAAATGAAGGTCGCAAGCTCCGGCTCGCGACGGACGATGTCCTCCGCTTCGCCCCGGATCCGGTCCCAGATCGGATCGAGCGATGCGAGCTTTCCTCCCGGATTGACCTGATGCACTGCCATGGATTTGCTCTTTGGGATTTGCTCTTTTGAATGGGCTCGTTTGGCCAGTTCTATAACATAGTCTAGGCGGCAAAGTCCTGACCGGCTTGCCTGAGAGTGAACTTTGGCTTGCCCCGCAAAAGCATAGCAAAACGTTGAAACACAACAGTTTCTTCCGACGCCCCCAAGCGGCAAGGTCGGCTCAAAATGGTCAGAGTTTTGCCAAATTCAAGCCGGGCGGCCTCAAACTATTGGTGAATTCTCCTTGAACCGCTATTGCGAGCATGGTCCGAAGCGAGGACGGGAGCAGTCTTGAGCATCACCACCGATCAATTGCGCGCGCGCACTGCTGCCACGTCCTGGCTGCGTCTGGCGGCAATGGCTCTGCCCCTCCTGATGCTCGCACCGGCGGTCTGGAACGGCTATCCGCTGTTGCAATGGGATACCGGCGGCTATCTGGCGCGCTGGTATGAAGGCTATCTCGTCCCCAGCCGCTCCACGGTGTTCGGGCTCTATCTGCACTCTGGCGAGAGTTTCGGGTTCTGGATCAACCTCGCGGTCCAGTCGCTGGCGACGCTGTGGCTGTTGCAGCTCACCCTTCGCGTGCTCTCGATGATGCAGACCGTCCGCTTCGTCGCTATCAGCCTCTGCCTGATCGTGTCGACCGCGCTGCCTTGGCTCGCCAGCATGCTGCTCACCGACATCTTCGCCGGGCTCTCGGTGCTGTCGCTGTTTCTCCTGCCCGTCGGCGCGAGCCGCATCTCGGCGCTCGAACGGATCTCGCTGTTCGTCTTCACCGCCTTTGCCGCGGCAACCCACAGCGCCACGCTCGGCGTGCTGCTCGGTCTTTGCGCCGCGGGCTGGATGGTACGGCCGTTTCTAGGGCAGCGCCTTTCGCTGGCCGGATTGACCCAGGCGAGCCTCACCATCGTTGCGGGCAGCCTGATGCTGGTCTCGGCGAATTATGCGCTGTCCGGCAAGCTGGCCTGGACGCCGGGCGGTTACGGCGTCGCCTTCGGCCGCATGATGCAGGACGGCATCGTCGCGCGCTACCTCAACGATCACTGCCCGCGCGAGCGCTACAAGTTGTGTCCCTATCGCAATGAGCTGCCGGCGGCGGCAGACGAGTTCCTGTGGGGCCAGAGCATGTTCAACACGCTCGGCCGTTTCGAAGGCATGAACGAGGAGATGGGTTATATCGTTGTGCAGTCGCTGAAGGATTATCCGGCCTGGCAGGCCGGCGCGGCGCTGCGGGCGATGGGCCAGCAATTGCTGCATGTCGCGACCGGCGAAGGCACCAATGGCTGGATCCCGCACACCTACGGCATCATCGAGCGCTACCTGCCTTCGCAGGTCGCGCCGATGCGCGCGGCACGGCAGCAGCACTGGGCCATCGATTTCGACGACGTCAACTGGCTGCATGTCCCGGTCGCGCTGGCCTCGATGCTGGGGCTGGTCGCGCTGCTCGCCCATGCGCTCGCGACCCGCCGGCTGGACGATTTGACGCTGCTGGCGGCGACGGTGACGCTGGCCCTGCTCGGCAATGCCTTCATCTGCGGCGTGATCTCCGGCCCGCACGACCGCTACGGCGCGCGGATGGTGTGGGTGGCGACGTTCGTGGTGCTGATCGCGGTGGCGCGGAGGTTTGGGGACGGCAAGGTGCGGTGAGATCTGGTTCGATCGGGACAACCGAGATGACGGCCGTAGGATGGGTAGAGTGCCAGCGAAACCCATCAATCCGTTCGCCGATGACGAAGCATGATGGGTTTCGCAAGGGCTCAACCCATCCTACGCGTACTCAACGCATTCACATCGCCTTGGCGAACGCGAGCAGCCGGAAATCTTCGAGCGCCGCGTGGCGATGCGGGGCGACTTCGCGCCGGTAGGTCTCGGTCTCGACGATCGCGCGGAAGGTGGCGAAATCGCCGTACTCATTGATCGCCGCTTCGTCCCAGCGCTCGCCGGGCGAGCCGACCAGGCTCGCCAGGAACGGACCGGAAAACATCCGCACCAGCGGCTTGCCGGCCGCCAGACGCCGGAATGCCGGCCTGTAGCGTTCATCAAAGGCTTCGCGGCCCGAGCAGGGCGCCGCGTCGAACCCCTCCTCGTAACGGGCCTGCGCACGGAAGCGCAGCAGATTGAGCATATAAACCGGCCGGCCGGTTGGAATTGCCCGCTCGGCGGCGTCGAGGGCTTGCAGAGTGATTTCGATGGGGTTCATCGGACTTCCCGTGTTTTTAGCGCTGCAGAATGCGCGCTGACGCTTCCCAGCTAGCCGCTCGGACTTCGCTCTTGTAGTGATCGCGGAGCCATGACTATGTGGACTGCATGTCCACAACGACTTTGCCTCCCGATCTCTCGCGTCTCCTCGCCTTCGTCCGCGTCGTCGAGGCGGGCTCCTTCGCCGAAGCCGCGCGGCGGGCGGGGACGACCACCTCGGCGATGTCCAAGGCCGTCACCCGCTTGGAACAGGCTCGCGGGTTGCGGCTCTTGCATCGCTCAACGCACTCGTTGGCGCTGACCGAAGAGGGCGACAGGCTGATGACGGCGGGACGCGCGTTGGTCGAAAGTCTCGCCCGTGTCGAATCCGCGCTCGGCGAAGTCGCGCGCGACGATGGCGGACGGGTGCGCGTGACCGCCCCCGCCTCGTTCGCGCGCGCCTCCATCCTGCCGCGACTGCCGGCCTTCCTGCGGGAACGGCCGGAAATCGAGATCGAGGTCAAATTCCGCAACGAGATTCTCGATCTCGCGGCGGAAGGCGTCGACATCGCGATCCGCTCAGGCCCCCTCGACCGCGCGCCCGGCCATCACGCGCGACGGCTTTGTACGTTCTCCTGGATCGCCTGCGCCTCGCCGGCCTATCTGGACGCGCGCGGCGCGCCTGCGACTCCATACGAGCTTTCCGCGCACGACCATGTTGGCTTCCGCAATCCCGCGAGCGGTCAGATCCTGACCTGGCGTTTCACCGATCCGCGCGGCAAGGGACCCATTCGCGTCACGCCCAAGCCCAAACACATCTGCGACGACGCGCATGCGTCCCTCGCTTTGATCGCCAGTGGGTTTGGGATTGGCTGGGGGCCAGCATGGCTGGTCCACGAAGACCTTCGCGCCGGCCGGCTGGTCGAAGTGCTGGCGCCCTGGCGCGCGCCTGGGGAGCCCCTGTGGATGCTGCGCACCTCGGGCCGCCGCCCGCCCCTGCGCACACAGCGCGTCATGTCATTCCTCAACACGCTTCCCGCCGCATTCAGCGACAAGGCGGTGTGAAGCATCGGTCGTCCGCGAATTTGGCCGGCAAAGTTCTGAGCTCCACTCGTAGGCGAAAAATCTTCTCGGCTCCTTTGCCACCTCACCCGCGCCGCGCGAGAAAATCCAGCACGCCGTTCTTGTAGACCTTGTCGCCGACCGCGCGCATGTGGTCGCGGTTCGGAATGTCGAGCACTTCGGAGCCGGGGATAATTTCGCCGAGCGCGCTGGCGCTTCCTGCGACGTCGTCGGTCGAGCCGACCGCGATCAGCACCGGCACGTCGATGCGCGCGGCTTCGTCCCTAGTCATGAGCTCGCGCGTGCCGCGCAGGCAGGCGGCGAGCGCGCGGTGATCGGAACGGGTCTGGTCGGCGAACGCACGGAAGGTACGCCCCACGGGATCGGTGACGTCATCCAGCGACGGCGCCTCCAGCGCCTTGGCCACGTTCTCACCGGGCCCGGTGCCCTCGATCAGGCCGCCGATGCCGATGCCGCCGAGGATCGCCGAGCGCAGGCGCTGCGGCTCGTTGAGGGACAGCCAGGCCGTCATCCGCCCGCCCATGGAATAGCCCATGATGTCGGCCTGCGGGATGGCGAGATGATCCATCAGCGCAAGCACGTCGCCGGCCATCACCGGAATCGAATATTGCGCGGGCTCGTAGAGCTTTGCGCTTTCGCCATGGCCGCGATTGTCGAGCGCGATCACGCGGCGGCCGCTCTTGCGCAGCTCCGAGACCCAGGTCGGATAAACCCAGTTCACGTTCTTGCTCGAGGCAAAGCCGTGCACCAGGATGATCGGATCGCCCTCGCCTTCGTCGAGATAGGCAATTTCAACGGCGCCGTTGTGAAAGCTCGGCATCATCAGTTCCGTGCGGTCTTGTGGGGATAGATCGATCTTAGAGCATGATCCGGAAGAGAGTGCAGCGATTTTCCGGCAACATCATGCTCAAACAATAGCCTGAAGCGCGTGGTAGCTCACGGCGCCGTGGCCGCGTTGCCGAGAGCGGCCTCGGCTGCGATCTGCGCCAGGCGGAGCCGGCGCGCCCTCTTGCGATCGCACCAGGCCTGGGTGAGGCGCTCGGTGGTCGCCTTGATGGAGGAGAGAAGACCGAACAGCGTCAGCATCGCGCCGAGCAGCCAGAGCGCCAGATCGAACGCGCCGCCGACGAGCAGCAGCGCGCCGCGGCCGAGCAGCTTCATGATCGCACGCGTCTTGCCGCCTTGCGCTTCCGCAAGCCGCGCCGCGCGCGCGACATCCTTGGGGCCTTCAGCGATGCGCAACGTATCCATCGCCCCGCGCGTGCCGGTCTTCTCGGCGACGCGCGTGACGTCCTTGCCGAGCCGGACCAGCGCGCCGGCCTTCTCGGCCCGGAACGCAGCCTTGATCGCACTCACCGTCTCGCCGGGGCGGAGCACCGAACCCTTGGCGACTGCATTCTGAAGCATCGGCGTGTCGACGACCTCGCGCGCGGAGCGGCCGGCCCAGACCGCGAGCCCCTCGCCGAGCCGTCCGACTTTGCGCGCATCCTTGACCAGCGTCAGTCCGGCGCGCACCGGCGCCGCGCCACCGACGGACACGTAGGTTGCCGCCGTCACCGCAAGGCCGGCGGCCGCAAGCGCGAGCACGAGGCGGTCGGTGTCCTCGCCCATGGCAAGGTGCTTGCCCTCGCGAACGACGTCCCTGATGTCGCCGATGACGAAGAGATCGCCGGCCACCGTTCCGGAGAGGCTCGCGACGTCGTCGGCAGTGCCGGTGACGAGACCGGTGGCAAATCGCTTGGCGAAATGGGAGGTGGAGCTCTCGGCCCTGACCGCATCGCTGACGCGGTTCAGGAGGTCGTCGGGCAGCGCGATGTTACGGTCGCGCGCGAGCACGACGAAGCTATTGGCGAGATCGGCATCGCCAGCGGCGAGCGCGGCCTCGATATTGTCCTGAACCAGGCGATCGTTCTGGCGCAGCAGCTGATCGAGCTTGAGCTCGGACAGCACGGCCGGATCGTCCTGGGCGGCGAGGATCGCGCCGGCCTCACTTGCGTGCGGCGCGACCTGCGCGAGCATGAAGCTGCACGCCGCGATACCGGTCAATGCTGTGGTGATTCGCAGCCACTTCATGTGGTAAGCCTGGGCAGTCCTTGAAATCGATTGCGCCTGTTGATTCGTCTTTCGTCGCAATTTGCTCGTCCGAGAGACATAGTATGCCAAAATTGCGACACAACGTCCCCGACGAAAGAAGGGCTTCTCTCAGGCCGCAAGATTGTGTCGAATTTGCATGAGCAAATGAGCATGGGGCAATTGCGGAGCTTTCGGTTCCGCTGGACTAGCAATCGCCTGCCCCCGCCAGTATGGTCCGCGGCGCCTTAAAGATGCCGCGTCAGTTCTTGATTGTGTCTGCCGCCATTGCCACTCCAGGATGAGTTACGATGTCCGACCATGTCGTCCCGCACTTCCACAACGATGCCGGTGTTCCCGTCATCGAGATCGGCTCGCAAGAGTTCATGTGCGTGGGCGCCAATCCTCCGTTCGACCATCCGCACGTGTTCCTCGACCTCGGCAACGACAACGAGATCATCTGCCCCTATTGCTCGACGCTGTACCGCTTCGCGGCCGACCTGAAGGCAGGCGAAGCCCGCCCGCCGGAATGTGTCCTGAAGGACAAGGTGGCCTGACCGCATCCGTCGGTCAGGGTGGCGCTCTCCCGAACGATTGTCATCGCCGGTGCCGGTATCGGCGGACTGACGGCCGCGCTGGCGCTCGCGGCCCGCGGCTTCCGCATCGTCGTGCTGGAAAAGGCCGAGCGCCTCGAGGAAGTCGGCGCCGGCCTGCAGCTCTCCCCTAATGCGAGCCGCGTGCTGGTCGAACTCGGCCTCACCGAGCGCCTCAAGCTGCGCGCCGTCACCCCGGAAGCGGTCTCGATCATGAGCGCGCGGGCCGGCGGCGAGCTGCTGCGCATGCCGCTCGGCGAAGCCGCTTCCGCGCGAGCCGGCGCTCCCTATTGGGTGGTGCACCGCGCCGACCTGCAATCAGCGCTGGCCGGCGCCGTTGCCGATCATCCCGATATCGACCTGAAGCTAGGGGCAACCTTCGAAGACGTCGCGCCTCATGCCAAGGGCCTGACGGTGGTCCATCACAGCGGCACGATCCGCCGCAGCGATCTCGCCAGCGCGCTGATCGGTGCCGACGGCATCTGGTCGACGGTGCGCCAGCATCTGTTTCCCGAGGTTCAGCCGCGCTTCTCCGGGCTGATCGCCTGGCGCGGCACGCTCGATGCCACGCAGCTGCCGAAGGATTTCACCGGGCGCCGGGTGCAGCTCTGGATGGGCCCGAACGCCCATCTGGTCGCCTACCCCATCGCCGGCGGACGCCAGATCAACGTGGTGGCGGTGCTGCCGGGCAGCTGGAACAGGCCGGGCTGGAGCACGCCAGGCGATCCGCGCGAGGTGATGGACGCCTTTGCCGGCCCGCGCTGGCCGCCGACGGCGCGGATGATGCTCGCCACGGTCGATCACTGGCGCAAATGGGCGCTGTTCGGCGTGCCCGACGGCTGCCCCTGGAGCAAGGGCCCGGTCGGGCTGCTCGGCGATGCCGTGCATGCGATGCTGCCGTTCGCGGCCCAGGGCGCCGGCATGGCAATCGAGGATGCCGCGGTGCTCGCCCGTCACCTGAGCCTCGAGGCCGCCGAGAGCACCGCGGGCATCACTGCGGCGCTGACGCAGTACGGCCGTGCGCGCCAGGCGCGGGTGCGCCGGGTGCAGCGGACCGCGCGGCAGCAGGGCCGCATCTATCATTTCAGCGGGCTGCTGGCGACCGCGCGCGACCTTGCGATCCGCACGCTCGGCCCGGACCGGATGCTGGCGCGGCAGGACTGGATCTACGGCTGGCGGCCCTGACGCGAAGCGCCGCCGACGCGGCGCGTCAGCGGGTCGCTCTGCCGGCTTTGGACGCGGGCTTGGCAGAGGCCGCGGGCGACAACGAGGTCGCAGGCGGAATCACCTCAGGCGTCTCCCGGCACCTGTTGCGGCGCCAGGCGTCCTCGGCCAATTGGGCCTGCCCGCGCACCGCGATGTAGTCGTTGCGATAAGCGAGCTCGGACACGACGGCGCCGCCAGCCCCGGTCTCGGCCTTGTCCATCAGCTTCTGCAACTCGTCAGTGCGCTTTGCGAGCTGCTTGCGTTCACCCTCGAGCTGCTTGCAGTCGTACAATTCGTATTTGGAGGGATCGGCAAAGGCCGGCGCCACGGTCTCGCTCATGCTGGCGCAGCCGGACAGCGCGGCGGCCGCAAGCAGCCCGAGGAGCGCACCAACGGCGCGCAGGGAAGAGGAAATCGAAGCAGCCATGCCGGATGAATAGTCCCCGTGAATTGAGAATGCCTAAAGCAACACCAGATGTCCGGATTGAGGCTTGGCCTGTGCGCCCGGCTCGCTCAAGGCACCACCGTCCCCGGCGACGCAACGCGCCATTCCAGACGGCCGTAGATGGACTTAAGTGCTTGATCTCGTTGGATCAAGCCGGCATGGCGAAATGAGTGGACGCAAAGGAGTCGAATTCCCTGATGGGCGTCATTGGCTCTGGGATTGCAGCGGCGCCCGTCAATCGATGGCCTTCGATCGATTGCCTTCGCGGGCCTTGGACGTTTCGACGGGACGAGCTGCTTCGAGGCGATGCTGCTCAAGCCGTTGCGACGCAACTGTATTCCCTTTGCCTCAGGCGATCTGCGCCGTATAGATGGGCTGATGCGGGCGTGGCGGAATTGGTAGACGCATCGGACTTAAGCCATTGAGTGCCCTGGGGGAAACTCCAGGAGCAGAACTGCTCAAAGTCGGGGAAACCTTCACTGGCAATCCCGAGCCAAGCCCCCTCCCGGGGGAAGGTGTAGAGACTAGACGGGCAGCACCTACAGCGGGCAAAACGCCAGGGTGAAGGGATAGTCCAGACCACGAACGCCGGATGGGCGGCGGCGAAAGCCGAAGTGGTACGAAAATCCGTGGGGCCGCAAGGCCTGTGCCGGTTCGAGTCCGGCCGCCCGCACCAAACTCCCTAAAGCTTGCGCTCAGCAGGTGTTCACTCGATCCCTGTGGGGAGCACGGTCGCTTCTCGTCTGCGTACGTCCGGAGTTGATTGGCTCCGGCGCATCCGGCTCAGCCCTCTTCCCCAAGAGAGGATCGGCGCTTCGATGACGATGTGCAAGACAGTGGCAAGACCGATGGAGAGCAGGATGCAAGCGATGATTGTCCCGACGGTCGACAGCAGCCACGGCCCGTCAAAATTGGCGATCCATTTCAACAACGGGCAGTGAACGATGTACAGCGAGTACGAAATCTTGCCGAGCCATTGCAAGACCGGCGAGAAGGATCGTCCTTCGATCTCGGCAGACACCACCGCATGGATGAGCAATCCCGCGCCAAGGCCATAGGTCGGTACGCGGGCGAACAGTGCATCGGTCGCTCCGTGCACGAAGATCCAGTACCAGCCGGCAAAGAACAGGCCTGCCGAACAGGCTATGATGCGAGGCGAAAAGCGCAATCCGCGATTTGTCAGGAGATAGGCGATGCCAACGCCTGCGCCGAATTCCAGCACCAGCGGGTGGGAGTAGATGCCGAGCTGAATTTGGAAGAAGGCAGCGACGATGACCAGGCCGAACCACGCGAAGAGGATCTCGAATAGCCGGTTCGGCTTAATCGCGAAGATGATCGCGACCACGGCATAGAAGTGCAGCTCGAAAGCCAGTGACCATGCCGGCCCGATATACCAGTTCGGGTATGTCCATGCGAAGATCGTTCCGGCGTCGAGTTGCGGACGTTCCCCCGGCGCCATTGCAATCCAGGAGGAACTGATGAACGCCGCCAGCAACGCGAGCCAATAGACCGGATAAATTCGGATGGCGCGTCTGAAAGCAAAGTTCCACGCGTTGTGTTGTGCCGCGGCCGTCGTTGTGATGATGAAGCCCGAGATAACGAAGAAGATGTCAACGCCGCTCGAAAGAATGGTCAGTGCGCCTTCGGCAAGCTCCGGGCCGACCATGTCGGGTCGCACACTGACTGCATGACCGCAGACCACCGACAGCGCGGCAATGCCGCGCATCGCCTGCACGCCAGCGAACACTTGCGGCATCGGAGGAGCCTCGCACCTGACCGAACCACCGCAGCAGGTCTCGCCTCGTCGCAGGACTTCTGCCGCTACGAGGGACTGGGGACGTTGCATTGGGTGATACCGCCCCATTTGACACTGAAATCGGTCAGCACAAGCCCGACGCCGGACATTGCGGCGAGCAGCGTGATAGGCCCCCGGTTCAACCGTAGTGGCGACAGTGACGCGTCAAACTGCGGCGCTTCGAGCGACTGAGAAGGAGGCGAAAGCGCCTCATCGCTTTCTCTTGTCATTGGGCATTCTCGTATTCCAGGAGAATGTTTCTGGCAGAAGAGCTCTTAAAAGAATCACAACTCCTAGGTGTTATTTTTTGTGAAAACATCCATTCCGATCTATCTCGGGAAATCTTGGCAGGACAATCTGGCAATGCAGGCCCATGCTTGCATTTGATCAGGCCTTACTGGAATCTGCAGGACGGCTTCCCCATCCGCCTGTCGGCAAAACGCCGCCGGCGGAGCGTGCGGGCGTTTTCCGGACGAGGCGAGGCCGAAGCCGGCTCCACTTGGAATGAAGTCTGCTCAGAGGCATGTCTGCGTCGGCCTCGCCATCGAAGCCGCGGACTGTTTCCTGGTCGGATCAGGAACGGGCGCGGGCGGCGAGCCAGGCATCGAGCGCTTCGCGTGTGTCCTCTGTCGCTGCCATGCGCGCGAACTGCTCGCTCTCAACCGCGAGGCCTTCCGCGATCGAGACATTGAGGCCTCGCGTGGCGGCCGTGATGACCCGGGCGACCGCCAGCTGCGAATGCCGCGAGATGCGATCCGCCAGTGCGAAGGCGGCGTCGAGAAGCTGCGCATGCGGCACGATGCGGTTGACCAGTCCCATCTCCAGGGCTCGCTCTGATGAAAAGGAATCTCCGGTCAGGAGATATTCCAGCGCCCGCTTCCGCCCGGCGAGCCGCGGCAGGCGCTGCGTGCCGCCGAAGGTCGGCGTGATGCCGATCGCGATCTCGGGCTTGGCGAAGCTCGCCTGCTCGCTGGCGACGGCGAGATGCACGGCTTCCGTGATCTCGCAGCCGCCGCCGAAGGCGATGCCGTTGACCGCGGCGATGATCGGCTTCGGAAACGCCTCCATGCGCGCGGTCATTGCCTGCCCGCGCCGCACGAAGTCCTTCACGGCAACGTCCGGGCCACGCTTCACGCTTTCGGAGAATTCGGCGATGTCCGCGCCCGCCGAGAACGCGCGATCGCCCGCTCCGGTCAGGACCACCGTGCGAACCTTCGCATCGTCCTCGATGCGGTCGAGGATCACCATCAGACGGTCGATGAGCGCGTAGCTCAGCGCGTTGAGCTTGCTCGGGCGGTTGAACGTCAACAGCGCCGTGGTGCCCCGTGTCTCCCAAAGTATTAGATCAGACAAGTCGCAGCTCCTTCCAGATCGAACAGATGGAAGTCAGCCACACCGGCCATGTTGTGTATACTCACTAGGTAGTATACATTGCGGCGATGTCGGAGAGAGGTGACACCACGCGCGAGCAGATCGTCATTGCGGCGACGCGCCTCTTCTATGGCGAAGGCATCCGCGCGGTCAGCATGGACGCCGTCGCCGAGAAAGCCGGCGTCACCAAGAAGACGCTGTACTATCACTTCACCAGCAAGGACGAGCTCGTCGCAGAAACCATCGCGGCCCGGGACCAGCCGACGCTCGAGCTCTATATGCGATGGTTTGCCGAGACTGACGGCACCGTGGCCGACAAGGTCCGCGGTCTCTTCGTCAAGCTCGGGCGCTCCGTGGATACGCCGCGCTGGCGCGGCTGTGGCTTCCTGCGCACGATCGCCGAGCTCGCCAACACGCCGGCGCATCCGGCCGTCAAGGCCGGCGCCGCGCACAAGAAGCGCTTTGAAGCCTGGCTCGGAGCGGAGCTGCGCAATCACGGTGTTGCCGGGCCAGAGACCCTGGCACGACAGCTCGTGATCCTGCTCGATGGCGCCACGACCGTGATGCTGATCCATCGCGATCTCGATTATGTCGACACCGCCGGACGATTGGCACTCAGCCTGGTCGAGGCGGCTCGCAAGCGGGGCTGATTGCGGCCACAGCCCACTTCACCAATTCTTGTCGCCTGCCAGCCATCCCGAAACATGGGTTGTGCAACGCAGCATGGACGTTGGATAAAGCCGCTCGATTTCAGGGGTGAGCTGCTTGTCCGACGTCAATGCCGATTCCTGGGTGTCCTCCGGACACCGTCCCATGGGTTTTCCAGAATTCGTCATCGTGATCGCGTCCATCATGGCGCTGAATCCGCTTGCGATGGACATGATGCTGCCGGCGCTGCCCAACATCGGCACCGCCTTCAAGATCCCCGTCGCCAACCATCTCCAGCTGGTGCTGTCGACCTTCCTGATCGGCTTCGGCGCCGGCCAGTTCGTGATGGGCCCGCTGTCGGACCGCTTCGGCCGCCGGCCGGTGCTGCTCGGCGGCATGGCGGTCTACGCGGTGGCGAGCGTGCTGGCGGTCGCTGCGCCCTCGTTCGAGACGCTGCTGCTGGCGCGCGCGCTGCAGGGGCTCGGCACCTCGGCGACGCGCGTGATCGCGACCTCGATCGTGCGCGACTGCTATGTCGGCCGCCGCATGGCGAGCGTGATGTCGCTCGCCATGATGGTGTTCATCGCGGTGCCCGTGATCGCGCCCTCGTTCGGCCAAGCGGTGTTGCTGGTGACGGCGTGGCGCGGCATCTTCGTGGTGTTGATGCTGTATGGCCTGCTCGCGCTCGCATGGTGCGTGCTCCGGCTGCCTGAAACGCGGCCCGAGTCCGAGCGCCGGTCGCTGGCGCCCGCCGACGTGCTCTCGGCGTTCCGGCAGACCGTGACCCATCGCCAGACCATCGGCTATGCGACGGCGGCCGGCAGCGTCATCGGCGCGCTGTTCGCCTATGTC
The DNA here is from genome assembly GCF_004114915.1 of Bradyrhizobium guangxiense. Classification (NCBI taxonomy): domain Bacteria; kingdom Pseudomonadati; phylum Pseudomonadota; class Alphaproteobacteria; order Hyphomicrobiales; family Nitrobacteraceae; genus Bradyrhizobium; species Bradyrhizobium guangxiense. The sequence goes on from NZ_CP022219.1 coordinate 4,211,867, forward strand.
TTCTGCGCCCAGCAGGTCTTCACCGGCATCTATCACCTCGGCCACTACTTCCCGCTCGCTTTCGCGGCGATTGCGGCAGGCACGGCCATCGCCGGCTTCCTCAATGCGCGGCTGGTCGGACGGCTCGGCATGCGCGTGATCTCGCACGGGGCGCTGACGCTCTACACGGCCGTGGCCGCCGTGATGCTGCTGACGGAAAGCCTCGGCATGCTGCCGCTGGCCCTGTTCATGGTGCTGTCCGCGCTGATGATGTTCTCGTTCGGCATGATGGTCGCCAACTTCACCGCGCTCGCCATGGAGCCGCAGGGCCACATCGCGGGCACCGCCTCCTCGCTCTACGGCTCGATCACGACGTTGATCGGAATCGTGGTCGGCATGGCGATCGGCCAGAGCTTCGACGGCACGCTGCTGCCGTTCTCGGCCGGCTTCTTCCTGTCGACGCTCGCTGCGCTCGCCATCGTGCTGGTGGTGGAGAAGGGACGGCTGTTAAAGCCGCATCATCGCCCGCTCGATTGAGGAACCTCCCGGCGGCCTCGATGTTGTCCTGCAGCAATTGGAAAGGCCGCTGCGATGGAACTGGAACACCGCGAAGATCACGCTGAGGTCGAACCGCAGACGACGGAGCGCTGTGAGCCGGGCACCGGACCGGCCGCGTTGACGACGCCTTTTGCCAGCGAGGGCCTCGAACAGTTGCGTGACAGCCACTGCTGAGCGCGACGTCTAAAGCGCGATGAGATTTAGATGAATCGTCATCGCGCTTTAGGTTGTTGTTTGCGCATGATCTGTCCGGAAAATCGCTTCGCACTTTCCGGATGATGCTTTAGTCGGTTCCTCGCCGGCTGGCGCTGAAATCATCCGCCGCGCTCCTCGGAATCATCCGCATTCCCCGAGGACGGGCCATCAGCACGACCATCTCCCGCGTCAGACCCGGCCGCCCCCACAGCGTGGCCTGCACGGTGAACTCACGCCTGACGACGTGTCCGGCCTGGGAGGACGCCCACCCCATCCATCGCAGGCAAGACTCCTGGTCGCGGAAACACAGCCCGGCCCAGCTACGGCTGAGCACCGACTTGCCCGGCAGGCTCGACATGTGGTCGTACTCGAAGGATCGCGCATCAGGCGGATGGTCCGCGCCGTAGAACGCGGTGGCGAAAGCCAGCGAAGCATCGCCGCTCACGGCGCTCAGGGGCTCGCCGGTCAGCTCCCGCCAGGCGCGCGTCACTTCGCTCGCCGCCTGGGCGTAGAGATTGCGGCCCTCCTCATAGCCATGATCGTTGCGATAGACCGCATGGATCGGCGCGGCGATCAAAACCGCCACGAGGGCGACGCCGGCTACGATCACGGTGAGGTTGACCGTGTGGAAGCGCTCGATCGGGTAGCTGGTCCCGCAGACCACGAGAACGGCGAACAGGAACAGCCCCTGCAACGCCCACAGCGAAGGCAGGTCCGTGCCCATCACCAGCGATGTCACCACCGGCAGCGCGATGGTGCCAATCGTCACGTAGAACAGAAGCCGCAGGCCCGGGCCCATCGCCGCGAAGTCGGCCGGAAACTGCTTCAAGCGCGTTCCTGCGACGAGCACCCAGAGCACGGCCGATATGCCCATCGCCGCTGCCAGCCCCAGCAGGAAGCTTCTCGCCTCACCGAGCGAAGTCGCAGCCTTTCCGCCGGTGTGCGCCAGCGCGTAGGTGAAGGTCGACGCGCCCGTCGTCGCGAGCCAATGGATGTGGGGTGACAGGGCCGCGAGCCCGACGACGACCGAGATCCAGGGCGAAGCGGAGGTGAAATAGGGGCGCCGCGCCGGGTGCGCCAACGCGGCAAGCGCGAAGCTCGCGACGAGAAAGATCGAATAATATTTGCCAACCATCGCCAGTGCTGTCGTGCACCCCACCGCAACCGCCCACAGCGGGGCGCGCGTCTCGAATGCGCGCAGGAAGCACCAGGTCGCCAGCGGCCAGGTCGCGAGCAGCACCGAATTGGCATTGAAGCGCTGGGCATGGAATTGATAGGCCGGCGTCAGCATCAGGAGCAACAGCACCAGGATGCGCTTATGCCCGGTCACGAAGTGCCGGGCGATCCGGTCGACGAAGATCAGCGCGAGCCCGGCATTGACCATCGCCATCAACTGCAGCGACCAGTCGGTGAGCGGAAAGACGGCGGTCCAGCTCGCGGCTATCCAGCCGCTCAGGGGCGGATGCTTGTGATAGCCCCAGGCGAAATGCCGCCCCAGGGCCCAGGCCTCGAGCGTATCGGGGTGCAGGCCGCCGCCGGCATAGGCGATCACCAGATAGAGCGTCCAGACCGCAACGAAACAGCCGATGAGCAGCGGAACGGCCCAGCCCGCCTCGACGCCATCGAGCCAATACAGGAAGGGTCGCCGCCAGCGCGCCGGCGCGCGATCGGACCGTTCGGCCATCGCCTGGAATGCAAAATCGATCGGCACGGAACTCAAATGGCAGACGGGAAATGATGCGTAAGGACAACACATCTATTTCAGGACTGAAACAAATAGCAATGATTGGAAATTGGACGGGTTAAAGCTCCACCGATTTCGTCCTGACGCGAAGCTGACAAATGACAACGGCGCCGCTGATGACAGCGGCGCCGCGGAATGGTCGAGCCGATGGGCGTGGATACGCCGTCCGCCTACTCCAACTTGTCGACGTTCCAGAACACCGGCGTCGCCGGGCCGTCGAGAACGCCGGTCAGCGACTTGCGCCAGGCGCTCGGCGCCTGATACTGGCCGAGCGGCATGTAGAGCACCTGATCGTAGGCCTCTTTCTGGATCTCGGTCGCGATCTTCTTTTGCTCATCGAGCGAGGCAGCACGAACGAAGGCATCCTTGAGCTGCTCGATCTTGGCATCCTCCGCCCAGCCGAACCAGCCGCCCTTCTTGCCCTGCCCGCCGACGGCCACGTTGGAGATCGGGTTGTCCACGTCGGCGCTGACCCAATTGGTGATGAACATGTTCCAACCGCCCTCCTTCGGGGGCTTCTGGCTGGCGCGCCGGCTCACCACCGTCTGCCAGTCGGTCGCCTGCAGATCGACCTTGAAGCCGGCTTCGCGCAGTTGCTGCGCGACGACGATGGGTTGCGCCTTCAGCGTCAGCACGTCGCCCGGCGCCATCAGCACGACAGGTGTTCCGTCGTAACCGGATTCGGCCAGCGCCTTCCTGGCCGCAGCCATGTCGCCGCCCTTCGCCAGCGTCTCTCCGCCAACGTCTGTCGCGAACGGGGTGTCGCAGATGAAAGCTGCAGCACAAGTCTTGTAGTATTTCGGATTGCCGATCAGCGCATCGAGCACATCCTTCTGCTTGACCGCCAGGAATGCGGCGCGGCGGACCTTGACGTCGTCGAACGGTGGATGGAGGAAGTTCATCCGCGCGCCCGTCTGGAATCCGAACTTGTTCAGGATGCCGAGCTTGAGGTCCTTGTCGGCTTCAATGGCCGGCAACATGTCGATGGCGGGAAATTCCATGAAGTCGATGTCACCCGACTGCAGCGCGTTCAACGCCGTCTGCGCATCCGGCATCGTGATCCATTCGACGCGGTCGACCTTCACCACCTTACCCCCGGTGGTCCAGTTCGCGGGCTCCTTGCGCGGCACGTAGTCGGTGTTCTTGACGTAGATCGCCTTCACCCCGGGCTGGAATTCCGATGCCACGAATTTGAAGGGACCTGAGCCGATCTGCTCGGGAATCTGCTTGTCCACCGGCGTCTCGGCGAGACGCTTCGGCATCATGAAAGCCACGCGCGAGGACGGCTTGCCGATCGATTCCAGCACCAGCGCGTAAGGTTCCTTCAGCTTCAGCGTGATCGTCTTCGGGTCGGTCGCCTCCATGCTCGCGGTGAACAGCATCAGCTGCTGCCCCATGCCGTCGACCGCGGCCCACCGCTTCAGCGAGGCAATGCAATCTTCGGCGGTGACGGGCGCGCCGTCATGCCACTTCAGACCGTCGCGCAGCGTGAAGGTGTAGGTCAGCTTGTCGTCGGAGATCTTCCAGTCCGCCATCTGCGGCTGGATCTTAAAATTTGAATCTGTCGCGATCAGCGTGTCATAGACCATGTAGCCATGATCGCGAGCGATATAGGCGCTGGTGAAGATCGGATCGAGGATGCGCAGATCCGAATGCATCACGGCTGTAATGGTCTTGCCCCCGGCAAGAACTGGCGAGGCCAGTGCCGAAAGCGCCACGATCGAGAGCGCAAGTCTCGAGGCGAACGCGAGACGTCCCTGGCGGATGAGTTGGAGCATCGAAGTTCTCCTGGCAGTTCTGTTGGCAGTCTTCTTGGCAGTTCTCCTGGCAAGCGGCGCCGCTGATGACAGCGGCGCCGCGCGATGGTCGAGCTGAAAGGCGCGAGAAGCGCCTTTCCTTATTTGGACTTGGCCTTACTCCGACTTGTCGACGTTCCAGAACAGCGGCGTCGCCGGGCCGTCGAGCACGCCCGTCAGCGATTTGCGCCAGCCGCTCGGCAGCAGATACTGCCCGAGCGGGATGTAGATCACCTGCTCATAGGCTTCCTTCTGGATGTCGGCCGCGATCTTCTTCTGCTCGTCGAGCGAGGGCGCGCGGACGAAGGCGTCCTTGAGCTGCTCGATCTTGGGGTCTTCCGCCCAGCCGAACCAGCCACCCTTCTTGCCCTGGCCGCCGATCGAGAGATTGGCGATCGGGTTGGAGACGTCGGCCGCGACCCAGTTGGTGAAGAACATGTTCCAGCCGCCCTCCTTCGGCGGCTTCTGGCTGGCGCGGCGGCTCACCACGGTCTGCCAGTCGGTCGCCTGCAGGTCGACCTTGAAGCCGGCCTCGCGCAGCAGCTGGGCCGCGACGATCGGCTGGGCCTTCAGGGTGGTGACATCGCCAGGCGCCATGATCACGACCGGCGTGCCGTCGTAACCGGACTCGGCGAGCGCCTTCTTGGCTTCGGCCATGCCGCTGCCCTTCACCAGGGTCTCGGCGCCGACTTCGGTCGCGAGCGGCGTGTCGCAAACGAAGAAGGCACCGCAGATCTTCTGGTACTTGGCATTGCCGACCAGCGCGTCGAGCACGTCCTTCTGGTTCATCGCCAGGAAGGCGGCGCGCCGCACCTTCACGTTATCGAAGGGCGGGTAGAGGAAGTTCATCCGGCCGAGGGTCTGGAAGCCGAACTTGTTGGAGACCTCGATCGTGATCTCCTTGTTCGCTTCCAGCACCGGCAGCATGTCGTAGGGCAGGTTCTCCATGAAGTCGATGTCACCCGACTGCAGCGCGTTCACCGCGGTCTGCGAGTCCGGCATGGTGATCCATTCGACGCGGTCGACCTTCGCGACCTTGCCGCCGGAGGTCCAGCTCGCCGGCTCCTTGCGCGGCACGTAGTCGGTGTTCTTGACGTAGACCGCCTTCACGCCGGGCTGGAATTCCGAGGCCACGAACTTGAGGGGGCCGGAGCCGATCTGCTCCGGGATCTGCTTGTCCGCCGGTGTCTCGGCAAGGCGCTTCGGCATCATGAAGGCAACGCGCGAGGACGGCTTGCCGATGGAGTCGAGCACGAGGCCGTAGGGCTCCTTCAGCTTCAGCGTGATGGTCTTGGCGTCGGTCGCCTCGAGGCTCGCGGTGAAGTCCATGAGCTTCTGGCCCATGCCGTCGACCGCGGCCCAGCGCTTCAGCGAAGCGACGCAGTCTTCGGCCGTCACCGGCGCGCCGTCATGCCACTTCAGGCCGTCGCGCAGGGTGAAGGTGTAGGTGAGCTTGTCGTCGGAGATCTTCCAATCCGCCATCTGCGGCTGGATCTTGAAGCTCGAATCGGGAGCCAACAGCGTGTCGTAGACCATGTAGCCATGGTCGCGCGTGATGTAGGCCGTGGTGAAGATCGGATCGATGATGCGCAGGTCCGAATGCATCACCGCCGTGATGGTCTTGCCGGCCGCGAGCACCGGCGAGGCGAGCGCCGTCGAAAGCGCGACGACAGACAGCGCAAGTTTGGAGGCGAACGCGCGAGGCCCCCGGCGCATGAAGTGGAACATAAAAAGTCTCTCCTGACGTGAAACTGTTCAAAGGCGGGTTATTGATTGAGCATGTGGTTCGTTCCTTGGGCGAACTAACTCCATGCAATGCCTTTATCTTTCGAGACTTGCAGACCGTGCCTAGCGCGTCAATCCGGTTTCGCTGCAAGCCCTGGCGGCGCGCGCACGGGCTCCACAAAGATCGGTTTGGCTCTACAACACTGTCCACTCGTCCTGCCCCAGCGCAATGCAATGTGCGTTCCACCTTCGAAGCTTGAGAGACATTGAGATGAATCCAGCCAATCTTCCCTTCGATTCCGAGGCCATGCTCGAAGGCCTGCGCACATGGGTGGAATGCGAAAGCCCGACCTGGGACGCTGGTGCCGTGAACGGCATGCTCGATATCGCAGCGCGGGATATGGCCATCATGGGTGCGACGATCGAGCGCATCGCCGGCCGGCAGGGCTTCGGCGGCGTGATCCGCGCGCGCTTTCCCCATCCGAAGCAGGGCGAGCCCGGCATCCTGATCGCCGGACACATGGATACCGTCCACCCGGTCGGCACCATCGAGAAGCTGAAATGGCGCCGCGAGGGCAACAGGTGCTACGGGCCCGGCATCTACGACATGAAGGGCGGCAACTATCTCTCGCTGGAAGCGATCCGGCAGTTGGCGCGCGCATCCTTCACCACGCCGCTACCGATCACCGTGCTGTTCACGCCGGACGAGGAAGTGGGCACGCCCTCGACGCGAGACATCATCGAGGCGGAAGCCGCGCGCAACAAATACGTGCTGGTGCCCGAGCCCGGCCGCGCCGACAACGGCGTCACCACCGGACGTTACGCCATCGCGCGCTTCAATCTCGAGGCGACGGGGCGGCCCAGCCACGCCGGGGCGACGCTGTCGGCGGGACGCTCGGCCATCCGCGAGATGGCACGGCAGATTCTCGCGATCGATGCCATGACGTCGGACGATTGCACCTTCTCGGTCGGCGTCGTGCATGGCGGGCAATGGGTCAATTGCGTCGCAACGACCGCCACCGGCGAAGCGCTCTCCATGGCCAAGCGGCAGGCCGATCTCGACCGCGGCGTCGAGCGAATGCTGGCGCTCTCAGGCACCAACAACGACGTCACCTTCAAGGTGACGCGCGGCGTGACGCGGCCGGTCTGGGAGCCAGATGCCGGCACCATGGCCCTGTATGAAAAGGCGCGCGGCATTGCCAAATCCCTCGGCGCGGAACTGCCGCATGCGAGTTCCGGCGGCGGCTCTGACGGCAACTTCACCGGCGCGATGGGCATCCCGACACTCGACGGCCTGGGCGTGCGCGGCGGCAACGGCCACACGCTTGAGGAGTATATCGAGGTCGAGAGTCTCGTTGAGCGCGGTCGATTGATGGCGGGGCTGCTGGCGACGCTGGAGTAATTTGGGCCCGTCATTCCGGGGCGATGCGCGAAGCATCGAACCCGGAATCTCGAGATTCCGGGTTCGCGCTACGCGCGCCCCGGAATGACATTGCGTCGCCAAGCGTGCGCCATCCCCAAATCTGCTGACCGCACTGCAAAATCTGTGGCCCTGATGGCACGGGAATTGCTGAAATGTTAGGCTGGTGGCAGAACAGCGATAAACCGCTACCACCGATTTGACTCTAATTAGACGGATCCAACTTGCTCGGATATCTCCTTCGCCGAATTCTCGCCGCCGTGCCCGTGATGGGCGTCGTCGCGCTGTTCGTGTTCCTCCTGCTCCGCCTCCCCCCCGGTGATCCCGCCGCGATCCTCGCCGGCGACAATGCGACGCCCGAGCGGCTGGAGCGCATCCGCACCTCGCTCGGCCTCAACGAGCCCCTGATCGTGCAGTTCATCACCTGGGTGAACAAGCTGCTGCACGGCGACCTCGGCACCTCGCTGATCTCGAACCTGCCTGTCATGAAGATGATCGGCCAGCGCGTCGAGCCGTCGATCTCGATCGCGCTGTGCACCATCATCCTCGCCGTCATCGTCGCAGTTCCCTTAGGGGTGATCGCGGCGTGGAAGCACGGCACCTGGATCGACCGCTTCGTGATGGGGCTGTCGGTGCTCGGCTTCTCGGTGCCGGTGTTCGTGGTCGGCTACATCCTGATCCAGCTCTTCGCGATCGAGCTGCGGTGGGTGCCGGTGCAGGGGTTCCGCAGCATCTTCAACGGCTTTGGTCCGTTCTTCGAGCGCATGATCCTGCCGACCTGCGCCCTCTCCTTCATTTACATCGCGCTGATCGCTCGCATGACGCGCGCAGCGATGCTCGACGTGCTCGGCGAGGACTATGTGCGCACCGCGCGCGCGAAGGGCATCAACGAGGTCGCCGTGATGATGCGCCATGCCCTACGCAACGCCGCCGTGCCCGTGATTACCGTGATCGGCACCGGCTTTGCGCTCTTGATTTCGGGCGTCGTCGTCACCGAGAGCGTGTTCAACATTCCCGGCATCGGCCGTCTCACCGTGGATGCGGTGCTGGCGCGCGACTATCCGGTGATCCAGGCGATGATCCTGCTGACGTCGCTGATCTATGTCGTCGTCAATCTCCTCATCGACGTCGCCTACACCCTGCTCGATCCCCGGATCCGGTACTGAGGCAAGGATTAAGGACAAACATGTCGGTCGATACCCTTCCCCAGTCGTCCATTCCGATCACGTCGCCGCTGCGGCCGCGTTTCGGGTTTCTCACCTCGACGCCGATCATCGCGACGGCAACGGTCCTGCTCGCGCTGGTCATCATGATCTCGATCCTGGCGCCCTTGATCGCGCCGCATGATCCGATCCAGCTCGCGCCCTCGCAACGGCTCAAGCCCGCCTCCGCGCAATTCCTGCTCGGCACCGATGCCTATGGCCGCGACCTGCTGTCGCGCGTGATCTATGGCGGCCGCCTCTCGCTCCTGATCGGCATCGGCTCGGCGATCCTGTCGATCGTCATCGGCCTCGCGATCGGGCTCGTCTCCGGCTTCTTCAAGCTGATCGATTCCGTGATGATGCGCATCATGGACGGCTTGATGGCGATGCCGAGCATCCTGCTTGCGATCGCCGTGGTGTCGCTGTCCGGCGCCAGCCTCTGGACCGTGCTGATCGCGATCACGATCCCCGAGATTCCGCGCGTGGCGCGCCTGGTACGTTCGGTCGTGCTGTCGGCGCGCGAGGAGCCTTACGTCGAAGCCGCAATCTCGGTCGGCTCCAGCCTGCCTAAGATCATGTGGCGGCATCTGATGCCGAACACGGTGGCGCCGCTGATCGTCCAGGGCACCTATATCTGCGCGAGCGCCATCCTCACCGAGGCCATCCTCTCCTTCCTCGGCGCCGGCATCTCGCCGGAGACGCCGACCTGGGGCAACATCATGGCCGAAGGCCGCCAGTACTTCCAGATCAAGCCGTCGCTGATCTTCTGGCCGGGCCTCTTGCTCTCGATCGCCATCCTCAGCATCAACCTGATCGGCGACGCCGCCCGCGACGCTCTCGATCCGCGCATGAAGCAGCGGGAGGGCAAGTGATGCGAGTAGCACCGTCATTCCGGGGCGCGCCCCTTGGCGCGAACCCGGAATCCATTTCACCACTTGGATTGCGGCTCAATGGATTCCGGCTTCGCGCTAACGCGCGCCCCGGAATGACGAGCGAGAGTTCTGCGGCATGACCAACATCATCCTCGACATCAACAACCTCGTCGTGTCCGTCGGCAAGACGCCGAAAGGCGCGAACATCATCGACGGCATCTCGATCCAGGTGCGCGAGCGCGAGACGCTGTGCCTCGTCGGTGAAAGCGGCTCGGGCAAGTCGGTGACCTCACTCACCACCATGGGCCTCCTGCCGAAGGGGATGCTGGTTCCCACCGGCGGCAGCGTCAAGCTGGTCGGCGAGGAGTTGCTCACCGCGACCGACCGCCGCCTGCGGCAGCTGCGCGCCACGCAGATGGCGATGATCTTCCAGGAGCCGATGACCGCGCTCAATCCGGTGGTGCCGGTCGGCCGCCAGATCGACGAGGTGCTGCGCGCCCATACCAATCTCGACGCGAGGGCGCGCAAGAAGCGCATCCTCGACATGATGGAGCAGGTCCGCCTGCCCCAGGTCGAGCGCATCTTCGCCTCCTACCCGCACCGTCTCTCCGGCGGCCAGCGCCAGCGCATCATGATCGCGATGGCGCTCGTGCTGGAGCCGAAGCTCTTGATCGCGGACGAGCCGACCACCGCGCTCGACGTCACCACGCAGAAGCAGATCCTCACCCTGATCCGCGACCTTCAGCGCGATCACGGCACCGCCGTGCTGTTCATCACCCATGACATGGGCGTGGTCGCGGAGATCGCCGACCGCGTCGCGGTGATGCGGCAGGGTCGCCTGGTCGAGACCGGCCCGCTCGAGACCGTGCTGCGCAATCCGACCATGGAATATACCCGCAACCTGCTGGCCTCGGTGCCGAGCCTGGTGCCGCGGGCGGCGGGGGAGAAAAGCCGCGAGCCGATCGTGCTCGAGGCCAACGAACTCAGCAAGGTCTACAAAGAGCGTGCCTTCTTCGGCAAAGGCCGCGAGGTCGTCGCCGCCGACAAGGTCACGCTGACGCTGCGCAAGGGCCGCACGCTCGGCATCGTCGGCGAAAGCGGGTCGGGCAAGTCGACGGTGGCACGCTGCATCGTCCGCCTGATCGACCCGACCTCCGGCGGCGTGCGTCTCGCCGGCCGCGAGATCGCCGACATCTCGCGCCGGCTGCTGCAGCCGCACCGCCAGAAGATCCAGATTGTGTTCCAGGATCCCTACCGCTCGCTCAACCCGCGCGTCACCGTCGGCGACAGCATCGCCGAAGGCCCGATCAATTACGGCGTCGCGCATGCTGACGCGATGAAACGCGCGCGCGAGCTGCTCGAACTGGTCGGCCTGCCCGCCGATGCGGTGTCGCGCTATCCGCACCAGTTCTCCGGCGGCCAGCGCCAGCGCATCGCCATCGCCCGCGCGCTCGCGCTCGATCCCGACGTGCTGGTCGCGGACGAAGCGGTCTCCGCGCTCGACGTCTCGGTGCAGGCGCAGGTGCTGGAACTCCTGGACGAGATCCAGAAGCGCCTCGGCATCGCCATTCTGTTCATCACTCACGACTTGCGCGTCGCCGCGCAGATCTGCGACGAGGTCGTTGTGATGCAGCACGGCCGCGTCGTCGAACAGGGCCCCGCCGCCGAGGTGCTGACGCATCCGAAGGAGGCCTACACCAAGGCCCTGCTGGACGCCGCGCCAGGGCGCAACTGGGACTTTGCCAACTTCCGGCCGGTGGCGGAGGCCGTGGCGGCGAGCGCGTAGCTTCATCCGCCCGTCATTCCGGGGCATCGCGAAGCGATGAGCCCGGAATCCATCTGGCCGCGGACTCTGTCGCACAATGGATTCCGGGTTCGCGCCCAACGGGGCGCCCCGGAATGACGACGGAGGATGGATCGCATCCGCAGCATTCCCAAAACGTCTTGACCCTATGCACGGCGCGATGGCCTCTCACCTTGCTCTCTCCGCAGAGCCAAGGCTAACGTCGCGCACTTTCAAAGACTGGACTTGAATTGATGACACGCATCGCCGTCGGCGGCTTCCTGCACGAGACCAACACTTTCGCTCCGACCAAGGCGACGTTCGCCGATTTCGAGCATGGCGGCGGGTGGCCGGCGATGACCAGAGGTGCCGACGTGCTGAAGGTGATGCGGCGCATCAATGTGGGCCTCGCCGGTTTCGTCGACAGCGCCGAGGCCAACGGCTGGGAACTCGTTCCGACCATCGCCTGCGGCGCGAGCCCGTCTGCGCACGTCACCGAGGACGCCTTCGAGCGCATCGTGAAGGTGATGGTCGACGGCATCGCGGCCGCGGGCCCGCTCGATGCGGTCTATCTCGATCTGCACGGCGCCATGGTGACCGAGCATCTCGACGACGGCGAAGGCGAAATCCTCGCCCGCGTCCGTCGCGTCATCGGCAAGGATGTTCCGCTGGTCGCGAGCCTCGACCTCCACGCCAACGTCACGCCCGAGATGATGGAACATGCGGACGCGCTGATCGCCTACCGCACCTATCCACATGTCGACATGGCCGACACCGGCCGCGCCTCCGCGCGCCATCTCGCCTTTCTGCTGAAGTCGAAGCAGCGCTTTGCGAAGTCGTTCCGGCAATTGCCGTTCCTGATCGCGATCAGCTGGCAATGCACCAATGACTTCCCCACCAAAGGCATCTACGAAAAGCTCGCCGCGCTGGAGAGCGACGCGGTTCCGACGCTCTCATTCGCGCCGGGCTTTCCCGCTGCCGATTTTCGCGACTGCGGCCCGAGCGTGTTCGCCTATGGCAGGACGCAGGAAGACGCCGACCGCGCAGCGGACGCCATCGTCAAGCTGATCGAAAGCCACGAGGACGATTTCGACGGCAAGATCTGGACGCCCGACGACGGCGTGCGCCACGCCATGGAACTCGCGAAGACTGCCAGCAAGCCGATCGTCATCGCCGACACCCAGGACAATCCCGGCGCCGGCGGCGATTCCGACACGACCGGCATGCTGCGCGCGCTGGTGCGCAACAGAGCGAGCGCCGCGACCGGCGCGATCTACGATCCGGAATCGGCCAAGGCCGCGCATGCGGCCGGCGTCGGCGCCACCGTGACGCTCTCACTCGGCGGCAAGTCCGGCATTCCCGGCGACGAGCCCTATCGCGAGAGCTTCGTGGTCGAACAGCTCTCAGACGGCCGCTTCATTGCGCCCGGCCCTTACTTTGGCGGCCGCGAGATGGAGATGGGCCCCTCCGCAGCCTTGCGCATCGGCGACGTCCGCGTCGTCGTCTCCTCGCACAAGGCCCAGCTCGCCGACCAGGCGATGTACCGCTATGTCGGCATCGAGCCGACGCAGGAGAAGATCCTGGTCAACAAGAGCTCGGTGCATTTCCGCGCCGATTTCGAACCGATCGCGGAAAAGCTGATGATCTGCGCTGCGCCCGGCGCGATGCCGGCCGACACCGCCTCGCTGCCCTGGACGCGCCTGCGCCCGGGCATTCGCATCAAGCCGAACGGCCCCGTTTTCACGCCACCCTCACGCTAACCGGACAGGACCACATGCCCACGATCGACCGCATCGACGGCTACACCGACGAGCTCACCGCCATCCGCCGCGACCTCCACGCCCATCCCGAGATCGGCTTCGAGGAAGTGCGCACCTCCGGCATCGTCGCGGACAAGCTGAAGAGCTGGGGCATCGAGGTGCATCGCGGCCTGGGCGGCACCGGCGTGATCGGCGTCATCAAGGGAAAGGGCTCTGGCGGCAAGCGCATCGGCCTGCGCGCGGACATGGACGCGCTGCCGATGGAGGAGAACACCAATCTGAAATGGAGCTCGAAGATCCCCGGCCGCTTCCACGGCTGCGGCCATGACGGCCACACCACCATGCTGCTCGGCACCGCGCGCTACCTCGCCGAGACCCGGAATTTCGACGGCACCGTGCATCTGATCTTCCAGCCGGCCGAAGAAGGCCTCGGCGGCGCCCGCGCGATGATCAAGGACGGCCTGTTCGAGAAGTTCCCCTGCGACGAGCTCTACGGCCTGCACAACGCGCCCGACCTCAACCATGGCGAGATCGCGATCCTGCCGGGACCTGCCATGGCCAGCGCCGACTTCTTCGACCTGCGCATCACCGGCTACGGCGCGCATGGCGCGATGCCCGAGCGCTCCAAGGACGCAGTGGTCATCGCGACCACGCTGGCACAGGCGATCCAGACCATCGTCAGCCGCAACGTCGAGCCGCTGCAGGCTGCGGTCGTGTCTATCACCCAGATCCACGCGGGCTCCGCCTACAACGTCATTCCGGGCGATGCGCATCTCTGCGGCACCATTCGCACCTTCTCGAAGGAAGTCCGCAGCCTGGTCAGCGAACGCATCCGCACCATCTGCGCCGGCATCGCCAGCGCCTATAATTGCGTGATCGACGTCGACATCCGCGACACCTTCGGCGTGCTGATCAACCAGGTCGAGCAGTCCAAGGTGGTCGAGGAGGTCGCGCGCACCATCGTCGATCCCGCCAACGTGATCACCCGCGCCCAGCCCAAGATGGGCAGCGAGGATTTCGCCGACATGCTGGAGACCATTCCCGGCGCCTATTTCTGGGTCGGCCATGACGGCTCGGTGCCGGTGCACAATCCCGGCTTCGTGCTCGACGACAAGATCCTGCCGATCGGCGCCAGCATGTTCGCCCGCATCATCGAGACCCGCATGCCGGTGGGTGGCAATGCATAAAAAGAGCGTCGATGAGGCGGTCACCTCGCTGCACGATCTGTCCGCGGTCGATCTGATCGCGGGCTATCGGGCCAAGCAGTTCTCGCCGAGCGAGGTGCTGGAGGACGTGCTCGCGCACGTCGCTTCGTGGGAACCGCATCTGAAGGCACTCTATGCATTCGACCCCGACGGTGCACGCGACGCCGCCAAGGCCTCGACCGCGCGCTGGACCGGCGGCGAGCCGTCCGGCGCGCTCGACGGCGTGCCGGTGACGGTGAAGGACAACATCGCGACCAAGGGCGTGCCGGTGCCGCTGGGCGCCGCCAGCGTCAAGCTCGTCCCGGCCGAGAAGGACGCCCCGCCCGCCGCGCGGCTGCGCGAAGCCGGCGCGATCATCTTTGCCAAGACCACCATGCCCGATTACGGCATGCTGTCCTCCGGGCTCTCCAGCTTCCATGCGCTGGCGCGCAACCCCTGGGACCTCAGCAAGAATCCCGGCGGCTCCAGCGCGGGCGCCGGCGCCGCGGCCGCAGCCGGCTATGGCCCGCTGCATCTCGGCACCGATATCGGCGGCTCGGTGCGCCTGCCCGCCGGCTGGTGTGGCCTCGTCGGCCTAAAGCCGAGCTTCGGCCGCGTGCCGATCGATCCGGCCTATGTCGGCCGCGTCGCCGGTCCCATGACCCGCACGGTGGATGATTGCGCGCTGATGATGAGCGCAATCGCAAAGCCCGATCGGCGTGACGGCATGAGCCTGCCGGCGGAGCCGCTCAACTGGAAGAGCCTGGAGAAATCTCCGCGAAAACTGCGCATCGGGTTGATGCTCGATCCCGGCTGCGGCCTGCCGCTGGAGAAGCCGGTGCGCGAGGTTGCGGTGAAGGCCGCGAAAGCGTTCGAGTCCGCAGGCAGTGTCGTCACCGAGGTCGACGGCATCCTGACGCGCGAGATGCTCGACGGTCTCGACAATTTCTGGCGCGCGCGGATGTGGGACGATCTGTCGAAGCTGACGCCGGCCGAGCAGGCCAAGGTGCTGCCTTACATCTTCAAATGGGGCGAGTCCGGCGCCAGGCTCTCGGGCGTCGACGTCATCCGCGGCTTCAACCAGACCATGGCGATCCGGGCCGCGGCCTCAAAGCTGTTCTGCGAACTCGACTATGTGATCTCGCCGACCGCACCGAACGTGAACTATGCGGCCGGATGGGCTTCCCCCACCAACGATCCGATGAAGCCGTTCGAGCACATCGCCTATACCGTGCCGTGGAATATGTCGGAAAACCCCGCGATCTCCATCAACGGCGGCTTCAACGCCAGGGGCTTTCCGATCGGCGTGCAGATCGTCGGCCGCCGCTTCGACGATATCGGCGTGCTCGGCATGGCCAAGGCGTTCGAGAGCCTGCGCGGCCCGCAGCGGCCCTGGCCGAAGCCGCCGACGAAGTAGCGTCTGAGCACAAGCGCGGGCTCGCCCCGCGCATCCATCCTCTTCAGGAAACATGGATTGCCGGGTCAAGCCCGGCAATGACACAATCGATTCAAGAATGACAGGGAAGGAAACTAGCCATGGCGTATGAGACGATCAAATACGAGGTCGCCGAGCAGATCCTCACCATCACGCTGAACCGGCCCGACAAACTCAACGCCTTCAACGCGCAGATGCAAGGAGAGCTGATCGACGCATTCGACGCGGCCGACAAGGACGACAACGTCCGCGCCATCATCGTCACCGGTGCCGGCCGCGGCTTTTGCGCGGGCGCCGATCTCTCCTCCGGTGCCGACACGTTCGATCGCGACGCCCGGCGCGGGCCGGTCAAGCGCTTTGCCGACGGCAAGGTCGACTACAGCGATCCCCAGGTGCGCGACGGCGGCGGCCAGGTGACCTTGCGCATCTTCAAGTGCCTGAAGCCCGTGATCGCCGCGGTGAATGGCCCCGCGGTCGGCATCGGCGTCACCATGCAGCTCGCGATGGACATCCGCATTGCCTCGGAGGCCGCCCGGTTCGGCTTCGTGTTCTCTCAGCGCGGCATCGTGCCGGAGGCCGCCTCGAGCTGGTTCCTGCCGCGCATCGTCGGCATCTCGCAGGCGCTGGAATGGTGCTATTCCGGCCGCGTATTCCCGGC
Source organism: Bradyrhizobium guangxiense (assembly GCF_004114915.1). Classification (NCBI taxonomy): domain Bacteria; kingdom Pseudomonadati; phylum Pseudomonadota; class Alphaproteobacteria; order Hyphomicrobiales; family Nitrobacteraceae; genus Bradyrhizobium; species Bradyrhizobium guangxiense. Next base: position 4,228,178 of record NZ_CP022219.1, read on the forward strand.
GCAGGAGGCGCTTGCCGGACGCCTCGTCAGCAAGGTCGTGCCCCCCGATCACCTGCTGCCGACCGCCCGCGCGCTCGCCCAGGAGTTTGCGGCAAAGACCGCGCCGGTCTCGGTCGCGCTGATCCGCCAGATGATGTGGCGCATGATGGGCGCCGACGACCCCATGGAAGCCCACAAGGTCGACAGCCGCGGCATCTACGCCCGCGGCCGCTCGGACGATGTGAAGGAAGGCGTGGTGGCGTTCCTGGAGAAGCGCCCCGCGCAGTTCAAGAACAAGGTGTCGAGCGACATGCCGGACTATTTCCCGTGGTGGACCGAGCGGGAATACAAATAGTTCACGGTCATTCCGGGGCTCGCGAAGCGAGAACCCGGAATGACGACGTTAGAGGTCACTCCATCATCAACGCCACGCGCCCGATCGCCTTGCGGTCGATCAGGAGCCGCATCGCGCTCGCATAGTCTTCCAGCGGCAGGCGATGAGAGACGTTGGGGCGCAGCTTGCCCTCCTCCGCCCATTGCAGCAGCGCCTTCAGACGCACCTGGCCGAGCGCGGGGTTTTTCCGTACCGCTTCACCGGCCCGCACGCCAAGCACGCTGGCGCCCTTGATCAGCAGGAGGTTGGTCTTGGCCGAACCGATGCCGCCGGTGAAGCCGATCACCAGGAGCCGCGCGCCCCAGGCGATGCAGCGCATCGAATCTTCGAAGACCTGGCCGCCGACGGGATCGAACACGACGTCCGCGCCGCGACCGTCGGTGATGCGCTTGACGGCATCGCGAAACGGCTCGCGGTCGTAGCGGACGAGATGATCGGCGCCGCGCGCCTTGGCAATCGCGAGCTTCTCGTCGCTGGACGCGGTTGCGATCACGGTCGCGCCCAGCATCTTGCCGATCTCGACGGCGGCAAGGCCGACGCCGCCGCCGGCGCCATGCACCAGCAGCACCTCGCCCGGCTCGACCCGGCCGCGATCGATCAGCGCATGATAGGCGGTGCCGTGGCCGGCGAGATAGGTCGCAGCCTCCGCGTAGTCGAACGTCGACGGCATCGGGGTGAGCTGTGACGGGGTGACGACGGCTTCGTCAGCGAAGGCGCCATGGCGCATTTTGACGATGACCTTGTCGCCGACCGCAACACCTCTCGCCTCCGCGCCCACCTCGGTCACGTCGCCGGCCGCCTCCATGCCCGGTGTGAACGGCAGCTCCGGCTTGAGCTGATACTGGCCGGCGGCCATCAGCACATCCGGAAAATTCAGCCCGGCGGCGCGGATCGCGACGCGCACCTCGCCCGGATTGAGGGCGCGCGATGGAAGCTCCTCCAGCCGCAACGCTTCGGGCGTGCCGAGCGTGCGGCAGACGACGGCGCGCACCATCAGGCCGCGCTCGCCTTGCTGCGCGTAAGCGCCTCGCGGATCAGCGGCAGGCGGTCGTTGCCGAAATACATGTCGGTCTTGTTCACGAAGATCGTCGGCGAGCCAAAGCCGCCGCGTGCGACGACCTCTTCCGTATTTGCCTTGAGCTGATCCTTGATCCCCTGCTCCGAGATGCCGGCGAAGAATTTTGGCGCGTCGATGCCGACTTGTTTGCAGATGTCCGCAAGCACCGCGTCCTGCGAAATGTCCTTGTCCGCGCCCCAATAGGCCTCGAACACGGCGGTCGCGAACGGCACCATGTCCGCAGCCGACCAGATGCAGCCGCGCATCGCCTTGACGCTGTTCACCGGGAACACGGTCGGCGGCATCTTGATCGCAAGACCTGCCGAGCGCGCCCAGTCCTGAAGATCCTTTTTCATGTAGCGCGCCTTCAGCGGCACCGGCTTTTCCCGCTGCGCATAGACGCTCGGGTTGACCGTGTTGAAGATGCCGCCGACCAGGATGGGCCGCCAGACGATCTCGGCGCCCAGCTCCTTGGCAAGCGGCTGGATGTTGTGGAAGGCGAGATAGGTCCAGGGACTGGAGCAGTCGAAGAAGAATTCGATCATGGCGTTTCCTTTTCTCTGGTCATTCCGGGGCGCGCCCTCTTGGCGAGAACCCGGAATCCATTTCGCTCCTGGTTCTGCGGCTCGATGGATTCCGGGCTCGCGACTTCGTCGCGCCCCGGAATGACGGCGTGGCCGTTACCTCTTTCCCAGCACTTCCTTAGCCCTTTGCCCGAACATGATCTTGCGTGATTCCTCGTCGAACGGCTCTTTCACGAATTTGCCGATCGCAAGCCCCGCCTGCACCTGCGGCCTGGCGCGGACCTCGGCATACCAGCGCTTGACGTTCGGATAGTCGTCCAGCGTAAAGCCCTGCGCCTTGTGGGTCATGGTCCAGGGAAAGCAGGCGATATCGGCGATGGAATAGTCGCCGGCGACATGGGAACCGGTCTTCTCCAACTGCCGGTCGAGCACGCCATAGAGCCGTGCCGCCTCGTCGCGATAGCGCTCGATCGCATACGGGATCTTCTCCGCCGTATAGAGCGCGAAATGACCGTGCTGGCCGAGCATCGGTCCGAGGCCGGCCATCTGCCACATCACCCACTGGATGGTGGTGGAGCGGCCGCGCAGATCGGCGGGCAGAAAGCGGCCGGGCTTTTCAGCGAGATAGATCAGGATTGCGCCGGTCTCGAAGGCAGAGAATGGTTTGCCCCCGTCGGCGGGATCGTGATCGACGATCGCGGGGATCCGGTTGTTCGGGGAGATGGCCAGAAATTCGGGGCTGAACTGCTCGCCGGCGCGGATGTTGACAGGGATCACCTTATAGGGAAGGCCGAGCTCCTCCAGCATGATCGAGATTTTCCAGCCGTTCGGCGTCGGCGCGTAATAGAGGTCGATCATGGCCTTTCCCTTGCGCCGTCCCTGTCGCTGCCACCAGCCAATGGCGACTTTTGTTGTTCTGTACCTCGACGTTAGGACATGGCAGGAAGGGGCGCAACACAACCTGCCGGGAGGGCCGCCATGCTGTTTCCAACCACGATCGCCGGCTCCTTGCCGAAGCCGGAATGGCTCGCCGAGCCCAACATGCTCTGGGCGCCCTGGAAATCGCAAGGCGACGAGCTTCTTCGTGCCAAGCGCGACGCGACGCTGATCTGGCTGAAGATCCAGGAGGACGCCGCCGTCGACATCGTCACCGAGGGCGAGCAGGCCCGGCAGCATTTCGTCCACGGCTTCCTGGAGAAGATCGACGGCATCGACTTCGCCCACAAGGTCGAGATGGGCATCCGGAAGGATCGCTACAAGGCGATGGTGCCGCAAGTGGTCGCGCCGCTCCGGCTGAAGGGGCGCGTCCATGCCTTCGAGGCGCGCGTGGCGCGCACGCACACAAGGAAGCAGCTGAAGTTCACCCTGCCCGGCCCGATGACCATCATCGACACCATTGCCGATCGCTACTATGGCGATCGCGTGAAGATGGCGTTTGCCTTCGCCGAGCTGCTTAACGAGGAAGCCAAGGCATTGCAGGCCGATGGCGTCGATCTCGTGCAGTTCGACGAGCCCGCCTTCAACGTCTACATGGACGAGGTCAATGATTGGGGCATCAAGGCGCTCGAGCGCGCCGCGCAGGGGCTGACCTGCACCACCGCCGTGCACATCTGCTACGGCTACGGCATCAAGGCCAACACCGACTGGAAGGAAACGCTCGGCAGCCAATGGCGGCAGTACGAGCAGATCTTCCCGGCGATCGACGCCAGCCCGATTCAGCAGGTCGCGATCGAATGCCGCAACTCGAAGGTGCCGCTCGACCTGCTCGCGCTCCTGAAGAACAAGATCGTGCAGGCCGGCGTGATCGACGTCGCCAGCGACACCGTGGAGACCGCCGAGGACGTCGTGAAGGTGATCGAGGCGGTGTCGAAATTCGTGCCCAAGAGCAACATCATCGCCACCACCAATTGCGGCATGGCGCCGATGCGACGCGAGATCGCGGAAGCCAAGCTGATGGCGCTCGGCGCGGGTGCCGCGCTGGCGCGCGAGAAACTGGCGTGATCACGGTGATCCGACAGTCACTCTGCTAGCCCAGAGCGGTCGGATGCAGCGCCGGCTGATAGCCGGCGCTGAGCGCTCGCAGTGCGGACGGGGGCGTCAGCAGCATCGGGCTCTCCAGCTTGTGCTGGGTTCGGGCATAGCCGGCCGGCGACCACAGCAGCGGCCGGCCCTTCGTTATCAGAAAGCTCTCCTCGCCCCGCTGCACCATCGCGCCATCGGGCAAATCTGCAAGCGGCCCCTGCAGCGCGTGCAGCCGCTTGCGGCCGTGGTCCAGACGCTCCAGGTGCAGCTGGGCGTCCATCGCCTTTGCGCTCACCTTGCTTACGCCATTGCCGTTCTCCCATGCGGCGCGGAAGCGGTTGGCATCGTCGCGGCGGCAGAAGAAGCAGGGACGGTGTCCAGCGGCGAAGGCGGTGGCCTCGTCGAGGAAGAACAGCTCGGTCCAGCTCCGCCGCGCCATCACCGGGCGCCGCCAGCCGCGGAATTCGCACAGGCACGTAATCCAGGCCGGCGACGACCAGCGCTTCTTCAGCAGCGTCCTGGTCGCGGGATCGTGGATGATGCCGCGGTTGCCGGTGAACATGCCGCGATGCGGGGTGGCGATGATGTCGCCCGCGGGCGTGACGCGGTTTTGGAGCGGGCGAGCAGCGAATGGCGAATTGCGAATTGGGGATTCACTACTCGCCATTCGCCACTCACCATTCGCACGCGCTCACGACGCGCCGTCGCGCAGCGGCGGGGGATAGGACAGCGCAGTGTCCCAGGGGAAGAAGATCCAGGTGTCCTGCGAGACTTCCGTGATGAAGGTGTCGACCAGCGGGCGTCCCATCGGCTTGGCGTAGACCGTGGCGAAATGCGCATCGGGCAGCATCTCGCGCACCATCCTGCCGGTCTTGCCGGTGTCGACGAGGTCGTCGACGATCAACAACCCCTTGCCGGTGCCGCCGCCAAGCTTCATGGCCGCTTCAGAGATCCCCTTGAGGACCTGGAGCTCGCCCTGCTTGTCGTGATCGTAGCTCGCGATACACACCGTATCGATCACGCGCACGCCGAGCTCGCGCGCCACGATCGCGGCCGGCACGAGGCCGCCGCGCGTGATCGCGATCACCGCGTGGAACGGACCGACCTCGTTGAGCCGCCAGGTCAGCGCCCGGCAGTCCCGGTGGAACTGGTCCCATGAAACCGGGAAGGCCCTGCCCGCCCGCTCCTGCGCACTCAGTTCCGGTGCTTCACCAGCCATCGTCATCTCCTGCTTCGTCTGTCGGCAGCCGCGTCGCTAGCGCGTGATGTTCAATCCTGCCAGCATGTCCTTCACCGCAGCCATCGCTGCCGCCAGCTTCTCCGGGTCGCGCGAGCGCACCACCAGATTGGTGTTCGGCTTCTGCTCCTCGTCCATGAAGGGATAGCTGCCGATGATGGTGTCGGGATGGGCGGCGGCGATCGCCCGCAGCGGACTGCCGATGTCGCCCTCGCGCGCATTGGCGCGTACCGAGTCCGAGAGCATGCGCACGCCCGACTTCAGCTTGGGCGAGACGATGTCCATCATCGCCTGCATGATCGAGGGCACGCCCGCCATGACGATGACGTTGCCGATCTTGAAGCCAGGCGCGAGGATGGTCGCGCTCTGGATCAGCTCGGCACCATCAGGGATGCGCGCCATGCGCAAGCGGGCCTCATTGAGGTCCTGCTCGCTCCAGCGCTCGCGGAAACGCGCAACCACCTCCGGGTGGTGGTCGATGCCGACGCCGAACGCCTTGGCGACGCTATCGGCGGTGATGTCGTCATGGGTCGGCCCGATCCCGCCGGTGGTGAAGACGTAGGTGTAGCGATGCCGCAGTGCATTCAAGGCAGCGATGATGTCAGCCTCGTCGTCGGAGACGACCCGGACTTCCTTCAAGTCGATGCCGATATTGGTCAGGTATTCGGCGATGAAACCGATATTCTTGTCCTTGGTCCGGCCTGACAGGATTTCGTCCCCAATGACCAGAATGCCCGCCGTGACGATCTCGCTCATGCCTTAAGTCCCTCACCTGTGGCGCCGACTTTGCCGGGGCAACGCGTTGAAGTCACGCGGTTTTGCTGCCGAAATAAGCAGTCCTCAGCCATTTTTTCAGGCAAGCCGCCGATCACGCCCGGCAAATGCTGCCAGTCCATGCTTATCGCGCTGGCCCGGCCCTTGCTACCACCTCAGAGTCATGCACTCTTGCCGCATGGCCAGGACGTTGCGGTCTTCATGAGGGCTTGGCGACCTGTCCAACGGCGCAACGCCTTGCGGAGACAAGTCGGGATCTATGGCAGTCGCGTTTGACGAAATGAACATTCCCGGCGGGGACCTTCGCCCCGCCTATCAGGAGCTGGCGCGCTGGCTCAAGGAGACGCCTCCCGAGGCGCTCGAATATCGCCGCCAGGAGGCCGAGCTCCTGTTCCGCCGGATCGGCATCACCTTCGCGGTCTACGGCGATTCGGAGTCCACCGAGCGCCTGATCCCCTTCGACGTCATCCCCCGGATCATGTCCGGCAAGGAATGGGCGCTGCTGGAAAAGGGCCTGAAGCAGCGCGTGCGCGCGCTCAACATGTTCCTGCGCGACATCTATCACGGCCGCGACATCCTCCGCGCCGAGGTCGTGCCTGACGATTTGATCTTCCAGAATCCGGTGTTCCGGCCCGAGATGAACGGCCAGCAGGTGCCGCACGACGTCTACGTGCACATCGCCGGCATCGACATCGTCCGGGTCGACGCCGAGGACTTCATCGTGCTGGAGGACAACGCCCGCACGCCGTCCGGCGTGTCCTACATGCTGGAAAACCGCGAGATCATGATGCGGCTGTTTCCGGATCTGTTCGCCCGCCACAGGGTGGCGCCGGTCGAGCGCTATCCGGACGAGCTGCTCTCCGCGCTCCGCTCGGTCGCGCCGCACAGCGCCTCGGGCGAGCCGACGGTGGCTCTGCTCACCCCCGGCGTCTACAATTCGGCCTATTACGAGCACTCCTTCCTCGCCGACAAGCTCGGCATCGAGCTGGTCGAGGGCCGCGACCTCGTGGTCAAGAACAACGAAGTGTTCATGCGGACGACGGAAGGGCTGAAGCGGGTCGATGTGATCTATCGCCGGGTCGACGACGACTTCCTCGATCCCCTCACCTTCCGTCCCGATTCCGTGCTCGGCGTGCCCGGGCTGATGTCGGCCTATGCGGCCGGCAACATCACGCTCGCCAACGCCGTCGGCACCGGCATCGCCGACGACAAGGCGATCTACTCCTACATGCCCGACATCGTGAAATTCTATCTCGGCGAAGAGCCGATCCTGAAGAACGTGCCGACCTGGCGCTGCCGCGAGCCGAAGGATCTCGCCTATGTGCTGGACAATCTGAGCGAGCTCGTGGTCAAGGAAGTCCATGGCTCCGGCGGCTACGGCATGCTGATCGGTCCCGCCGCGACGAAAGCCACGATCGAAGCCTTCCGCGAGAAGCTCAAGCGCGAGCCGGAAGGTTTCATCGCCCAGCCGACGCTGGCGCTCTCGACCTGCCCGACCTGCACCGCCTCGGGCCTTGCGCCCCGCCATGTCGACCTGCGGCCCTTCGTGCTCACCGGCAGCAAGAGCACGACCATCGTGCCCGGCGGGCTGACGCGCGTCGCGCTGAAGGAAGGCTCCCTGGTGGTGAATTCGAGCCAGGGCGGGGGCACCAAAGACACCTGGATCCTGGACGAGTAGAGAGAATGCTGTCGCGTACCGCCGAAAACCTCTACTGGCTCGCCCGCTACGTCGAACGGGCCGAATATCTCGCGCGCACCATCGATGCGACGCTGCGCGTCACCGCGCTTCCCGCAGCCTATGTCGGCAAAACCAATGAATGGGACTCGGCGCTGCTCACCGCCGGCGTCGCCGCCAGCTTCTATCAGACCTATGAGGAAGCCAACGAGCACAACGTCGTCGACTACCTCTCCTTCTCCGTGAACAATCCGTCCTCGATCAGGAACTGCATCGAGGCGGCGCGGCTGAACTCGCGCTCGGTGCGCACCGCGCTGACCAGCGAGATGTGGGACACCATCAACTCGGCCTGGATCGAGCTGCAGGAGGTCTGGAGCAAGGGCACCTCGACGCGCGAGGACCTCGCAAAATTCCTGCGCTTCGTGCAGGAGACCTCGCTCCGCTTCGACGGCTCGGCCTACCGGACCATGTTGCGCAACGACGCCTACTGGTTCTCACGGCTCCGCCTGCACCTTGAGCGCGCAGACAACACCGCGCGCATTCTCGATGTGAAGTACCATGTGCTGCTCCCCGAGGAGGAGCATGTCGGCGGCCCCCTCGACTTCTATCAGTGGAGCTCGATCCTGCGCTCGGTGTCGGCGCTGACGGCCTATCACTGGGTCTATCGCGAGACACTGAAACCGTGGCTGGTTGCGGATCTGCTCATCCTCAACGGCACGCTGCCGCGCTCGCTGGCGAGCTGCTATGACAATCTCGTGCGCAATCTGGACCAGATCGGCGTCGCCTATGGCCGCCAGGGCCCGGCCCAGCGCCACGCCCGCGGCATCCGCAACCGGCTGGAACACAGCAACATGAACGACATTTTCCAGCATGGCGTGCATGAATTCATTCAGGAATTCATCGCGGACAATTCCAGGCTGGGCGAAATCATCACGAAGCAGTATTTGATCTAGTCAGAACCGAAACTCTCACCCTTCGTCATTCCGGGGCGATGCGAAGCATCGAAGCCGGGATCTCGAGATTCCGGGTCTGGTCCTTCGGACCATCCCGGAATGACCGATCCAGAAACACCATGCGCCTGCGAATCCGCCACACCACGACCTATCGCTACGAGCCGCCGGCCACGAGCGTGATCCAGATCCTGCGCATCACGCCCGGCAGCCATGACGGGCAATATGTGGCGGAGTGGCAGATCGACGTCTCGACCGACACCAAGCTCGACACTCATGAAGACGCGTTCGGCAACGTCACCCATGTGCTGTCCTGCGGACCCGTCGGCGACATCCAGATCACCGCCGAAGGGCTGATCGAGACCCACGACACCGGCGGCGTGCTGCGCGGCACCGACGAACGGTTTCCGGCGGGCATGTTCCTGCGCTCGACCGACCTCACCTCCGTCAATCCGGCGATGCTGGCGGTTGCGCGCCAGTTGCGCAGCGAAGCCGAAAGCGACACGCTCGGCTTCCTGCATACACTGATGACTGAGATTGCCGATCACATGACGTTCGACGAGGACCCGACCACCAGCGGCACCTCGGCGGCGGAGGCGTTCACGCTCAAGCGCGGCGTCTGCCAGGACTATGCGCATATCTTCATTGCCTGCGCCCGGGCCGGCGGCGTGCCGGCGCGGTTCGTCTCCGGCCATTTCCTGCGTTCGGACGGTCTGCTGCATCAGGAGGCCGGGCACGCCTGGGCAGAAGCCTTCGTGCCTGATCTCGGCTGGGTCGGCTTCGATCCCGCCAACAGCATCTGCGCCACCGACGCTCATGTCCGCGTCGCGATCGGGCTCGACTATCTCGGTGCGGCCCCGGTGCGCGGCACCCGCTATGGCGGCGGCGCGGAGACGCTGGACGTGACCGTGAAGGTCGAGCAGGCCGGCCGCGGCGGGCCTTCGCAATCGCAATCCCAGCGGCAGGGCTAGCCGCGGCCGTCCGGGCACGTGGGTCGTGCTACACTTGCGGGGATCAGACCTGCCCCCCGCGAGGTACCCCATGGCAACCGTGAAGCTGCTTTCGGACGATGAACTCTCTCCTGAAGCGCGCGCTGTCTTCGACGACATCCGCAAGGTGCGGAAATCGGACTTCGTCAACAATTTCTGGCGGGCGCTGGCGCATGATCCGAAGACGCTGCGGCGGACCTGGGAGAGCATCAAAGAGGTGATGGCTCCGGGCGCGCTCGATCCCAAGGTCAAGGAAATGCTCTATGTCGCAGTGTCGATCGCGCATGGCTGCAGCTACTGCATCCACTCCCACACCGCCGCGGCGCGGGCCAAAGGCATGACCGAGGCCGAATATGGCGAGCTGCTCGCCATCGTCGGCATGGCCGCAGAGACCAACCGGCTGGTCACGGCCCTCGGCGTGCCGGTCGACGCGGCGTTTCTGGTCGATGCGGCGGATTGAGGTCGGTCTCGGTCGCAGAGCTGGCCTGTCATTCCGGAACGCGAGGAAGTCGCGAGCCCGGAGTGACAACCGGGAATCGGGGTTGGACCGGCCCTTGAAATTGGCTAGTAATTCCGCGCAAACGCGTTCGGGGACTGGAAATGACCTATTGCTGCGGAATCCTGGTTCGGGACGGTCTGGTGATGATCGCCGACACCCGCACCAATGCCGGGCTCGACAACGTCTCGACCTTCCGCAAGCTGCACATCTTCTCCAAGCCCGGCGAGCGCATCATGGCGATCGCCAGCGCGGGCAACCTCGCCATCAGCCAGTCGGTGCTCTCCACCTTGACCGAAGGCCTGGAGGACCCCAACACGGGCGAGGTCGAGACGCTGATGAACGCGCCGACCATGTTCCAGGCCGCCCAGCGCATCGGCCGGGCCATCCGCGCCGTGCATGCCACCGAAGGCCCTGCCTTGAAGTCCGAGGACGTCTCCTTCGACGTCTCCTTCCTGTTCGGCGGGCAGATCAAGGGCGCGCGCATGCGCCTGTTCATGGTCTACACCGCCGGCAATTTCATCGAGTGCACCACCGACACGCCTTACTTGCAGATCGGCGAACACAAATACGGCAAGCCGGTGCTCGACCGCGCCATGCACTACGACGTTGAGCTCTACGAGGCGCTGAAGACCGGCCTGATCTCGATGGATTCGACCATGCGCTCCAACCTCGGCGTCGGCCTGCCGATCGACGTGCTGGTGGTGCGCACCGATGCCTGCGAAGCCGATCTCAACCACCGCATCGAAGCCGGCGAGCCCTATTTCCACGACCTGCGCTCGCGCTGGTCGGCGGCGCTGCGCGCGGCGCATCAGAACATTCCGCGGCCGCCCTACAAGAACGAAAAAGAACCCAAAACCTGACAGCTCAAGAGAAAAGGCAGGAAACAATGAGTGAAGCAAAGAAGATCGCCCTGGTGACGGGCGCCGGCACCGGCGTCGGGCGCGCGGCGTCGCTGGCGCTGATGAACACCGGCTTCACCGTGGTGCTCGCAGGGCGCCGCCTCGACATGCTCGAGGAGACCGCAAAGCTCGGCCCCGCCGGAAAGAGCCTCTGCGTCACCGCCGACATGACCAAGCCGGACCAGATCGCCGCGTTGTTCGACAAGGTGAAGACCACCTATGGCCGCCTCGACGTGCTCTTCAACAACGCCGGCATGGGCGCTCCGGCCGTGAACTTCGAGGACCTCAGCCTCGAGCAGTGGCAGGCGGTGGTGAACACCAACCTCACCGGCCCGTTCCTGTGCACCCAGCACGCCTTCCGCATCATGAAGGACCAGACCCCGCGCGGCGGCCGCATCATCAACAACGGCTCGATCTCGGCGCATGCGCCGCGACCGTTCTCGGCGGCCTACACCTCGACCAAGCACGCCATCACGGGCCTCACCAAGGCGAGTAACCTCGACGGCCGCATGTATGACATCGCGGTCGGCCAGGTCGACATCGGCAATGCCGCCACCCCGATGACCGATCGCATGGTCAACGGCCCCGGCGTACTGCAGCCCGACGGCACCACCAAGCACGAGCCGCGCATGGACGCCAAGGCGGTCGGCGATGCCGTGGCCTACATGGCCGGCCTGCCGCTCGACGCCAACGTGCTGACCATGACGGTGATGGCGACGAAGATGCCGTTCGTTGGACGGGGCTGAACCAAAACTGCGAAAACAACCCCATGCACAGTAGGGATCCCATTGATCCCTCTGTGCTTTGTCTGCGACTTTCGGGACATCCCAGGTCCCCGGCATCATGCCCCGGACGCTGCGCGGCATGAAATGACGCGCTGCAGAGCCGGGGCCCAAACCTCCCCTACTCCAAGCTTTCCACCTTGCGCAGGCTGGGAAACAGCTTCATCCAGAGCAGCGCCACTGCGACGGTGGCGACGCCGCCGAGCACGGCGGCGGGCATGGCACCGAGTAGCGCGGCTGCGACCCCGCTCTCGAACTGGCCGAGCTGGTTCGAGGCGTTGATGAAGAGGAAGTTCACCGCGCCGACGCGGCCGCGCATCTCGTCGGGCGTGGAGAGTTGCACCAGCGAGAAGCGGATCACGACGCTGATCGTGTCGGCCGCGCCCAAAACGGCGAGCGACAGCACCGACAGCCACATCCAGGACGACAGCGCGAACACGATGGTGGCGAGGCCGAACACGATCACGGCCTGGAACATGCGCAGGCCCACATGCCTGGAGATGGCGTGACGCGCCAGCACCATGGTCATCAACAACGCGCCGACCGCGGGCGCAGCGCGCAGCACGCCAAGCCCGACCGGGCCGGTCTGCAGGATGTCGCGGGCATAGATCGGCAGCAAAGCCGTGACGCCGCCGAACAGCACGGCGAACAGGTCGAGCGAGATGGTGCCGAGGATCGCCGGATTGCTGCGGATGAAGCGGACCCCGGCGAAGACATTGTCCGAGTCCGTTCCGTCCTTCGCGATCGCCTGCGGGCGCGGCCGGATGAAGCCGGTCAGGATCATCCCGAGAATCCAGAACAGCACCATCACGGCATAGGCAAGGTGCGGAGCGACCGCATAGGCGAAGCCGCCGAGCGCAGGCCCCGTGATGGTCGCGACCTGCGCCGCGCCGCTGGAGACGGCGGTGGCACGCTGCAGCGATCCCTGCGGCGCGATCAGCGGCAGCAGCGCCGCGGTGGTCGGGCTCTCGAAGGCGCCGGCAATGCCGAGCATGAAGGTCGCGATGAAGATCTGAACCTCGCCGACCGCGCCGAGATAGGTGATGATGGCGAGATAAAGCGCGGTTGCCGCTTCCACGAGCTGGCAGAGCTGGACCACGCGCTTGCGCTCGAAGCGGTCGGCGGCGTGGCCGGCGACGAACACCAGAAGCGCGGTGGGCAGGAACTGCACCAGGCCGACCATGCCGAGATCGAAGGCCGACCCGGTCAGATCGTAGATCTGCCAGCCGATCGCGACCGCCGCGATCTGGCTGGAAAAGCGCGACAGGCTGCGCGAGAGCAGGAAGAACAGAAAGGCGCGGTGGGCAAGAAGCGCGCCGGCGCTGACCGGCGGGGTTGCGGATCTAGGCTGCTCTGGCATCGCCTCTTCGGTCACCTCGGACTGTCCGGCCCTTGATTTGATGGGTCTTCCCGCGTGGCTGAGACGGGTCCGCTTGTCAACAACAGGACACGTCCGTGGTCTGTCGGCATTGCCTTTGCAGCGCAGGCACGGCCATAATCGTTGAGGGTTTGGGGGCATCATGCTGCGCTTGCAATCGGCACTCGGCATTTTCGCATTGCTGTTGATCGCCTTCGCGCTGGCTGAGGATCGGCGCGCCGTGTCGCTGCGACGGGCGGCGATCGGCCTCGTCGTCACGTTCGTCACCGCGATCGTGCTGCTGAAGCTGCCGGTCGTCGCGCATGCCTTCGGCGCCATCAACGATGCGGTCGGCGCGATCTCCGCGGCCTCGCGCGCCGGCTCCGCCTTCGTGTTCGGCTATGTCGGCGGCGGCACCCTGCCCTTCGACGTCAAAGTGCCCGGCGCCGATTTCATCCTGGCGTTCCAGGCGCTGCCGATCGTGCTGGTCATGAGCGTGCTGACGACGCTGCTGTTCCACTGGCGCGTGCTGCCGCCGATCGTGCGCGGCATGGCCTGGCTGCTGGAGCGCACGCTCGGCGTCGGCGGCGCGGGCGGCCTATCGACCGCCGCCAACATCTTCCTCGGCATGGTCGAGGCACCGCTGTTCGTGCGCCCCTATCTTTCGCAGATGTCCCGCAGCGAATTGTTTCTGGTGATGACGGGCGGCATGGCCGGCATCGCCGGCACGGTGCTGGTGCTCTATGCGACGCTCCTTGCTCCTCTTATTCCTGATGCGGCCGCGCATTTCGTCATCGCCTCCGTGCTGGGGGCGCCGGCGGCGATCCTCGTCAGCCTGATCATGGTGCCTGAAATCTCCGACAAGCGCACCGGCGGCTCGCTGGAAGACCCCGAGATGGAGGTGTCAGGCACGATGGATGCGATCGTGAAAGGCACCAGCGCGGGAATCGAGCTGCTGATCAACATCGTCGCCATGCTGCTGGTGCTGGTGGCGCTGGTCTATCTCGTCAATGCCATCCTCGGCCTCTTGCCACATCTCGGCGGCGCCGCGATCTCCTTGCAGCGTCTGCTCGGCCTCGTGATGGCGCCGGTGTGCTGGCTGATGGGACTGCCATGGGACCAGGCCGTCACCGCGGGCAGCCTGATGGGCACCAAGACCGTGCTCAACGAATTGATCGCCTATGTCGAGTTCTCGAAGCTGCCGGCCGATGCGCTCGATCCGCGCTCGCGCCTGATCATGCTCTATGCGATGTGCGGCTTCGCCAATTTCGCCAGCCTCGGCATCATGATCGGCGGCTTGGGGGTGATGGCGCCGGAGCGGCGCGAGGAGATCAATACGCTCGGGCTGAAATCGATCGTGTCGGGGACGCTGACGACATGCTTGATGGGCGCGGTGGTGGGGATGTTGGCGTAATCTCGCCCCTCGTCATTCCGGGGCGCGACGAAGGCGCGAGCCCGGAATCCATTTACCCGCGCGTACTGTCGCCCGATGGATTCCGGGATCGATGCTGCGCATCGCCCCCGGAATGACGGCGGAGAAATGCACGACAGCTCGGACGGTGGGACGCGCACCCTAAGCCTTCAACTCCACCGTCTTGAACTCCGCCGGCAGGATCACCTCCAGCAGCTCCACATCATCCGAGTAATCCAGGATCATGTGCTTGATCTTCGGCGGCTGGGTCCAAGCGCTGCCTTCTTTCATCAGGGTCTCGCCCTGCCCGTCCATGTAGGTCTTCACCCAGCCCTTGAGGACGTAGACCATCTGGAATTCGACGTCGTGGAAGTGCAGCTTCGACACCTCGGCCGGATCGCAGGGGCCTTGCAGGCGGATCACATGCGCTTGCGCAAGCCCGTGGGTCGCTGCGGCAATGCCGAGGTCGCGATATTTGGCATAGGCGCGCAGGCCGTCGGCCTTGAAGTCCTCCTCGCGGTGATGGCTGATCGCGATGCGCTGCCGGGGGCGCGCGGGCTTCTTCGGGGCCGCTGTGCGCGCCTTCGCCTTCACCGCTTTGCGCGCCGACGATCGCGCCGCGACCTTTGCTCCGCTGCGCTTCTTCACCGCCGTCTTCGTTGCCGGTCTTGATGCCTTTTGCTTGGCCATTGTCTGCCTCCCTGATCTGAGCCGCGCCCGCCGGACGGGTACAAGCCGAAGGCAGACTATCCAGTCTCGGGCGAGGCAGCAATTGCGGGGCCCAAGGCCAGCCCCTCGAAGTTCCGATCGAAGTCGTAGCTTGTCCCAGGCTGTCGTGCCGAGCGGCGCGCGTCTCGTATTGGTTCTCACGCTGATTTAGTCTCGGCCGCAAGATTTTGGGGGATTGATTCATGGGCAACAGCGTCGGCCAGCGTGCATTTCAAAATGCCCGGCTTCAGAAACGACAGAAGGCCGAAGTGCTGCCGTTGCTCGGGCACGCCCTGCAATTGCACAAGATGGGTCTTTTCCCCGAAGCTCAGGCCGCTTATCGCCAACTCCTGCAGATCGCACCCAACCAGTTCATCGCGCTGCACATGCTCGGCGTCTTGGAGTCCGATGCCAAGAATTATCAGCAGGCCGAAATCCTCTTGAACCGCGCGGTTGCCGTCGATCCGCGATCTGCCGATGCTCTTATGAGCCTGGGCGTCGCCCTTAACGGACTACGGCGTCACGACGAGGCTCGCGCGAGCTATCGGAAAGCCCTCGCCTTGCGGCCCAACCACGCCCTCGCCCTGTCCAATCTCGGCAATGCGAACGAAGCCCTCGACCTTCACGAGGAGGCGCTGAACAGCTACGACAAGGCGCTCGCACTCAACCCAGACCTTGCCGAAGCCCATAACGGCCGGGGTTGGGCGCTCTGTCGTCTGCGCAACTATGACGAGGCCCTGGCCAGCCTGAACCGCGCGCTGTCGATCAAGCCCGGCTATGCGTCGGCGCTCGCGAACCGTGCCACTGCATTGCGGGAACTTCAGCGATTTGACGAAGCGCTGGCAGACGGCAATCGGGCAGTCGCGCTGGCACCCGACGACGCGAATGGATGGCTCGCGCGGGCCGGTGTGCTACTCCAGATCCAGCAAATCGCGAAGGCATCGCGCGATTGCGAGCAGGCCCTCGCGCTCGCTCCCGATTCCCTTCAAGCTCACATGGTGCTGGGCCTTTGTCTCGCCGGGCTTGGCCGGGTCGAGGAAGCCCTCGCCAGCTTCGATCGAGCACTCGAGATCCAGCCCGATTTTCAGAGCGCGATCTCCAACAAGATCTTCACGCTCGATTTCATGGCGGACGCCAGTGTCGAGCAGCATCAGCAGGCGCGGCAGATGTGGTGGGAGCGGATCGGTGCGAAGATCGCGTCAGAACAGGCAAGACCGCATGACAACAGCCGCGATCCGGATCGCCGTCTGGTGCTCGGCTATGTCTCGTCGGACTTCAACGCGCACTCGGCCGCCTTCATCTTCAAGCCGGTGCTGCAGCACCATGACCGGGCGCAGTTCGAGATCGTGTGCTATGCCTGTTCGCCGAAAGTGGACGCGACCACCAGCGAGTTTCAGGCTATCGCCGATCGCTGGCGCGACGCCTCGCAATGGACCGACGATCGCCTCGCCGCCGAGATCCGCGCCGATGGCGTCGATATCCTGATCGATCTGTCCGGCCATACCAGAGGAAACCGCCTCGGCGTATTTGCGCGCAAGCCGGCACCGATCCAGGTCCATGGCTGGGGCCACGGCACCGGAACCGGGCTGCCGACGATCGACTATCTGTTCTCGGACCCCGTCGCGATTCCCGTCGAGGTTCGGCACCTGTTCGCTGAGACGGTCGTCGACCTGCCGTGCTTCGTGACGCTGACGCCGCTACCGGCCGGAATTGCGCGGGCGCCGACCCCGGCGATCGCGAACGGCTTCGTCACCTTCGGTGTCTTCAACCGCATCAGCAAGATTTCGGACGAGGCCGCGGACGTCTGGGCCAGGATTCTCGAGCGGCTGCCGGGCTCGCGACTGCTGATCAAGGACGTTGCGCTGGATGATCAACTGGTCCGCGACAATCTGCTGGCGCGGCTTGCGGCGTGCGGGTTGTCGGCCGAACGCGTCGATCTGCTTGGAGCCACTTTGCGGGGCGAACATCTGGCCTCGTTCAATCGCGTCGACATCTGCCTCGACCCCTTCCCGCAGAATGGCGGCGTCAGCACGTGGGAAGCGCTGCAGATGGGCGTGCCGGTGGTCGCGAAACTCGGCAACAGCCTGCCGAGCCGCGCCGCCGCCTCCATCCTCACCGCACTCGGCCTGCCTGACTGGGTCGGGAATGACGATGAGGCCTATGCCGACATCGCAGTCGGCCATGCCGCCAAGATCGGTGAGCTCGATCGATTGCGCCGCGACCTGCCTGGACAGATCAATGCCGCGGCCGCCGGCAACCCGGTCTCATACGTGCAAGCCGTGGACGATGCCTATCGCGCGATGTGGCAGCGCTATTGCAACGGCGGCGCCTGATTGCCCTTCAGGCGATCACCAGAATAGCGCCTTCGCGAGACGCAGCTGCAACGGAGATATCGTAGCGTGGGCAAAGCGAAGCGTGCCCACGACCCTCGCAATTGGAGATAGATGGTGGGCACAGCGCGCGACGAGCGCGCCTTTGCCCACCTTACGAGACTGCGGCTTCCTTCAGTGCAGCCGGAACACGCCATCCACGGCGCGCAGCTCGGCCGGCTTGATCAGCTTGGAATGCGCCACGGTGACCGAATGGAGCGGGCCGTCGAGCTTCTCCTGCCAGAACGCCAGGAAATCCTTCAGCGCCGGAAATTTCGGAAACATGTCGTAGTTCTGCCAGACGTAAGTCTGGAGCAGCGAGGGATGGTCCGGCATCCGGTAAAGAATTTGGGCCGTCGTCAGCCCGTAGCCCAGCATCTGTTTCCGGAAATCCTCGGAAACGCCCCCACTCCGCAAGCCCATGCCAACCTCCTTTGCAGGAGCGCATTGAGGGGTGGCTTGGTCGGTGCCCCGGGGAGCCACCCGGAAACGATGCGCTCACATGAGAGAAATGTGACGCAAACTGACAATTCATCTCAAGCCCAAAAGTTTAACAAGCTGTTGAAATTCAATGCGTTAGCAGCAGAGAACGCTCCGTGCTAATACGGGTACCAAGCTCGGTTAACGATGGTCCAGCGAAGTTGGCAGAGCGCACTTCCGAGTGCTGATTTTTTTGCTACAAACCCTTGCCCCCGCAAAATTCCTGTCCTATTTCAGCCTCGCTCGTGCTAGCACTCGCGGGCAACGATTGCTAACAATCTCAAAATCCTCAACTCGTGCAAATGCTTAGGAGGACTGCATGAAATTCCGTCCGCTTCACGACCGCGTCGTGGTCAAGCGCATCGACGCAGAAGAGAAGACCGCTGGCGGCATCATCATTCCCGACACTGCCAAGGAAAAGCCCTCGCAGGGCGAAGTCGTCGCCGTCGGCCCCGGTGGCCGCGACGAAGCTGGCAAGCTGATCCCGATCGACCTGAAGATCGGCGACCGCGTGCTGTTCGGCAAGTGGTCCGGCACCGAAGTCAAGATCGACGGCGAAGACCTGCTGATCATGAAGGAAAGCGACATCATGGGCGTCCTCGACGTCCCCGCTTCCAAGAAGAAGGCGGCCTAAGAGCCCCTCTCTCCCTCCAGTCAAAATCCTCAAGGAAAAATCCAGATGGCAGCCAAAGAAGTCAAATTCTCGGTTGAGGCGCGCGACAAGATGCTGCGCGGCGTCGACGTTCTCGCCAACGCGGTGAAGGTCACGCTCGGTCCGAAGGGCCGCAACGTCGTACTCGACAAGTCGTTCGGCGCTCCCCGCATCACCAAGGACGGCGTCACCGTCGCCAAGGAGATCGAGCTCGACGACAAGTTCGAGAACATGGGCGCCCAGATGGTGCGCGAAGTCGCCTCCAAGTCCGCTGACGCGGCCGGCGACGGCACCACCACCGCCACCGTGCTCGCCCAGGCGATCGTGAAGGAAGGCGCCAAGTCCGTCGCCGCCGGCATGAACCCGATGGATCTCAAGCGCGGTATCGACCTCGCGGTCGAAGCCGTCGTTGCGGACCTCCAGAAGAACTCCAAGAAGGTCACCTCGAACGACGAGATCGCCCAGGTCGGCACCATCTCGGCGAACGGCGACCAGGAGATCGGCAAGTTCCTCTCCGACGCCATGAAGAAGGTCGGCAACGAGGGTGTCATCACCGTCGAGGAAGCCAAGTCGCTCGAGACCGAGCTCGACGTCGTCGAGGGCATGCAGTTCGACCGCGGCTACATCTCGCCCTACTTCGTCACCAACGCCGACAAGATGCGCGTTGAGATGGACGACGCCTACATCCTCATCAACGAGAAGAAGCTCTCCTCGCTGAATGAGCTGCTGCCGCTGCTCGAGGCCGTGGTGCAGACCGGCAAGCCGCTGGTCATCGTCGCCGAGGACGTCGAAGGCGAGGCGCTCGCGACCCTGGTCGTGAACCGTCTGCGCGGCGGCCTGAAGGTCGCGGCCGTCAAGGCTCCGGGCTTCGGCGATCGCCGCAAGGCCATGCTGCAGGACATCGCGATCCTGACCGGCGGCCAGGCGATCTCGGAAGATCTCGGCATCAAGCTCGAGAACGTCACGCTCAACATGCTCGGTCGCGCCAAGAAGGTGATGATCGACAAGGAGAACACCACGATCGTCAACGGCGCCGGCAAGAAGGCCGACATCGAGGCGCGTGTGGCCCAGATCAAGGCGCAGATCGAGGAGACCACCTCGGACTACGACCGTGAGAAGCTCCAGGAGCGTCTTGCCAAGCTCGCAGGCGGCGTCGCGGTGATCCGCGTCGGCGGCGCGACCGAGGTCGAGGTGAAGGAGCGCAAGGATCGCGTTGATGACGCGATGCATGCGACCCGCGCGGCCGTGGAAGAAGGCATCGTTCCGGGCGGCGGCGTCGCCCTGCTCCGTGCTTCCGAGCAGCTCAAGGGCCTGCGCACCAAGAACGACGACCAGAAGACCGGCGTCGAGATCGTGCGCAAGGCGCTGTCGGCTCCCGCTCGCCAGATCGCGATCAACGCCGGTGAAGACGGCTCGGTGATCATCGGCAAGATCCTGGAGAACAAGACCTACAATTACGGCTTCGACTCCCAGACCGGCGAATATGCCGACCTCGTCAAGAAGGGCATCATCGACCCGACCAAGGTGGTTCGTACCGCGATCCAGAACGCAGCCTCGGTGGCCGCGCTCCTGATCACCACGGAAGCCATGGTCGCCGAGCTGCCCAAGAAGGGCGGCGCCGGCCCGGCGATGCCCCCCGGCGGCGGCATGGGCGGCATGGACTTCTAAGGCCAACCACCTCGAGAATGACGAAACCCCGGCAGCGATGCCGGGGTTTTTGTTTTGCATCAGACACAAAAGCAGCAAGATTGGTCATTCCGGGGCGCGACGAAGTCGCGAGCCCGAAATCCATCCCACCGCTTGCTCATGGCCTATTACGTTTACCTCCTCGCCAGCAAGAAATACGGCACGCTTTAGATCGGCGTGACGAACGACATCATCCGCCGCATCCACGAACATAAGAGCAAAGGCGCCGCGGGTTTCAGCAAGCGGTATTCCGTCGACAGATTGGTTTGGTTCGAGATCCACGACGATCCCGTCAACGCCATCACGCGAGAGAAAGAACTGAAGAAGTGGCGACGGGAATGGAAGGTGCGGCTCATTGAGGAGAAGAATCCCCACTGGATCGATTTGTATCCACAGATTGCGAGCTGAGCTTGCAGATCGATGGATTCCGGGCTCGCGCTTCGCGCGCCCCGGAATGACAAGCGGATGGAGCACGGCACAATTAGATACTTCGCCCCGCCCTGGACTGACGGCCACCCTCACCGCACCTTCCCAAGCCGCTCCAAGCGCGGTTCGCCGTCTTCGTCGAGCGACCAGAATATCCGCGTCACCTTGCCGATGAGATTGTCCATCGGCACGAAACCGAACCTCGACATG
Organism: Bradyrhizobium guangxiense; assembly: GCF_004114915.1. Taxonomy (NCBI): domain Bacteria; kingdom Pseudomonadati; phylum Pseudomonadota; class Alphaproteobacteria; order Hyphomicrobiales; family Nitrobacteraceae; genus Bradyrhizobium; species Bradyrhizobium guangxiense. The sequence goes on from NZ_CP022219.1 coordinate 4,249,258, forward strand.
CGGCTGTCGGTGGAATTGTCGCGGTTGTCGCCGAGCACGAAGAAGTGCCCCGGCGGCACCGTGAGGACGGCGGTCGTGTCGAGATAGCCGTCGTCGACGCAATCGTTGGTGACATAGGAGGCGCCGTTCGGCAGCGTCTCGCGCCAGCGCTTGGCCTTGGCATCCTCGTCGGCCCCGCAGGTCGAGCCGGCTGGCTCGCTGTGGAGAGCGACGCGCGTCACCGGCCGGTCGTTAAGGACGAGCCGGCCCTGCCGCATCTGGACGCGGTCGCCGGGCAGCCCGACCACGCGCTTGACGTAGTCGACCGAATTGTCCTTCGCCGTCCGGAACACGACGATGTCGCCGTACTCCGGGTCGGCGGCCAGGACACGGCCCGCGATCCAGGACGGCGCGAAGGGGATGGAATAGCGGCCGTAGCCGTAGGCATATTTCGCGGCGAAGACGTAGTCGCCGACCATCAGCGTCGGCGCCATCGAACCGGACGGGATGTTGAACGGCTGGTACAGCACGAAGCGAAACAGGATCAGCGGCGACCACAGCACCGGGATCAGCAGGATCAGGACGAGGATCGCCTTCCATTCCCGCGATTGCGCCCTCGATGGCGGGATGGCTCCGGTAAGACTGGTCATGCGCTGGCCCTGCTCAGGTCTCGCGAGATTACGCAACCTTGGCGCGCGCGCAATCCCGGCTCCGTGATCTTGGTCGCACATCGCGCCGACCGCGTTCAATGCGAAGGCCTGAACATCGCCGGGGTCAGCCGTGCGACAGATCCTTGAAGCAGTGCCTCACCCAGTCGATCGTCACGCGCGTCGCCGGATCGCGCTTGAGATGGTTCTGCACCAGCAGCCAGACGTCGCGCCGTCTTGGCAGCAGCGTGGCGAGCAGGCTGCGGTCGGCGAGCAAACCCTCGCAGCTGTGCTCGGGCAGCACGCCGACGGCCTGATGCGACTGGATCATGGTCCTGATGATGCGGACATTGTCGGTGATGCAGCGGATGTTCTTCAGCCGCTTGACCCGCAGGAATTGCGATTCCGGAATCGTCTCGAGCTCGTCCGGATAGACGCAGGCGACCGGCTCGCCACTGGTGCGGTCGGCAGGCTCGAAGAAATACAGTCTGACATCGCCGAGCTTGGAGATGGTGAAGTCGCCCTTCTCCGGCTTGCGCAGGCGGATGGCGAGGTCGGCCTGCCAGCGCGAGAATTTGACGTTGCCGCTGGAGGTGAGGAATTGCAGGGTCAGGCCGGGATGGTCGCGCAGGAAGCTGCTGGCCCGCGGCGCCAGCAGTTCTTCGGCGACCGCATTGGTCGAGGCGATGCGCAGGCGCCCGACCGGGCCTACCTCGCTCTCCTTGATGCGATCGATCGCCGCGGCATGGGCGGCCATCGCGCCGACATGCTCGAGCACCGCCTCGCAATGGCGGGTCGGGCGGCGCTGGCCGTCCACCGCATCGAACAACGGCACGCCGAGATCGCGCTGGATGCGCGCGAGCCGGCGGCCGACGGTGGTCTCGTCGATGCGCAGCCGCGCGCTGGCGCCGGCATAGGTGCCCTCGTCCCTCACCGCGGCGATGATGCGCAGATCGTCCCAGTTCATTCCGGCGAGCCTAGCAGGCGATGCCGCATCCTGCAAATCTGCAGCCATAAGCTGCAATAGTCCTGCACAATGGCAGGCCGCCGCTGCGCTAGTGTCGCGCCATCCGATGTTTCCTGGAGGCCTGACTCGCATGACCGCTCCCAAGACCCTGCTCGAACTCGCCGGCGCCGACCTCAATCCGCCGAAGCTCCACGAGGCCTGCCTCGTGCTGATCGACATCCAGAACGAATATTGCGCCGGCCCGCTGGCCCTGCCCGATGCGCAAGCAGCGATCGCCGCCGCGGCGCGCCTATTGGCGCGGGCCCGGGAGAATGGCGCGGCGATCTTCCATGTCGCGCACAAGGGCCGCGCCGGCGGCCTGTTCGACCGCGAGGCCCCGCGCGGCGCGATCGTCGAGCGCCTGACGCCGCTCGCGGGCGAACCGGTGATCGAGAAAGCGCTGCCGAACTCGTTCGCCGGCACCGACCTGCAAGCCAGGCTTGCCGCCACTGGACGCAAGAACATCGTGCTGGCCGGCTTCATGACGCATATGTGCGTCTCCTCGACCGCCCGCGCCGCGCTCGATCTCGGCCTGCGCACGACGATCGCCACCGATGCCTGCGCCACTCGCGACCTGCCGGATGGCCGCGGCGGCACGCTGGACGCGCGAACGATTCACGAGGTCGCACTGGCCGAGCTCTCGGACCGCTTCGCGATCATCGCGCAGAGCGATGCGCTGACCTGAGGAGGCGACCATGCTGCAGCTCTATTTCTTTCCGATGGCCTGCTCGCTCTCGAGCCGCATCGCGCTGATGGAGGCCGGCATCGAGGCGCAGTATCATCTCGCCCATATCTGGACCAAGCGGATCGTGGACGACGGCAGCGATTTTCGCGACCTGTCGCCGAAAGGCGCGGTGCCGGTTCTGGTGCTGGAGAACGGCGAACGGCTGACCGAGAGCGCGGCTGTACTGCAATACATCGCCGACGCAAAACCGGAGGCCGGGCTCGCGCCGCGCTTCGGTGATCCCGACCGCTATCGGCTTCAGGAATGGCTGAGCTTCATCGGCGCCGAAATCCACAAGGCTTTCCTGTTTCCGACCTTCTGGTACAAGGACGACGGCTCGCTCGCCAAGCCGCGCGCAAGGATCACACAGACCTTATCGGTGCCATCTGCCCATCTGGCGCAGCGCGAATTCCTGGTCGGCAACAGTTTCACGGTCGCGGACGCCCATCTCACCTGGGCGCTGCTGCTGCTCCGTCCGGCAGGGATCGATCCCGCGCAATGGCCTTCCTTGTCGGCCTATCTCGGCCGCATGCAGGCACGCCCCGTGGTGCGGGATGCGATCGCAACGGAGATGGCGCTGCGCAAAACCCTGGCGGCGTAACAGGACGTCACGGCCGCCGGATTTGGATGGTGAGGCGCGCTGCGCCTCACTCCACCCGCGCCAGCACCGCGAGCTTGCGGATGCCCTTGTTGCGGTAGGCGTCGAGGAACGCATAATAGTCCTTGAACGACACGCAGCCGTTGGAATCGCCGTTCGGCCCGAGCATGAAGGTGTGCGCGAGCAGGCCGTCGCGGCCGTAGATCGCGCTCTCGCCACCGACCGGTGTCAGGCGCAGCGCCGGCACGCCGTGGAACAACGCCTCGCGCGGCTTCAGCGTGTAGATGTGCGGCGGCGTCACGCCGCGCATGCGGACCTTCGAGGAGCGCGGATCGTCGAGATTGGAGCCGAGGCCGGAATGCGCCTCGAGCTTGGTGCCGTCGGGCAGATACACCGTCTTGGCCGTGATGTCGTAGACCGCGGTGTCGCGCTCATAGGGCGGCGCGCCGCCAAACATCGGGTTCTGCTCCTTCGGCGCGATCGACGCGGTCACGCTGGCATCGGCCGAGGCATAGGCCAGGAGCCCGCCGGACGGCTCGCGCTTGCCCCAGAGTTTTTCGACCATCGACTGCCGCGGACCGGTGATCGACATCACCGCGGCCTTGGCGCGATCGGCGAACGACTTCTTTGCTTCAGGTGCCGGCACGATCTGGGCCGGATCGGCCGAGGCCAACTGCACCTGGGCGTCCGGCGCGCGCTTGGCCTTGTCTGCGGCCTTGTCAGCGCTCTTGTCAGTGCTCTTGGCCGGGGCCGACGGCTTCAGCGCTTCCGCGACCTTCGCGATCACGCTCTGCTTCGGTGGATCCTTGGCCACCGCAACCTGGGTTGCCGGCGCGGCGCTCGCCGCATTCGAGGGCACGCCTTGCGTCGCCGCGGCGGCGAAACGCTCGTTGAACATCTCGCGCGAGATTGGAGCTGCGACCTGAAGCTGGTCGGGCAGCAGCGCGAATGTTTCCTTGATGGCCTCGCTGGCCTCGCGCAGCGCGACCCTGGGCGCGCGCTTGATCACGGGCTCGTCATAGCCAATGCTGCCGACGGTCGGATAGACGCTCGCACCGAAGACGTTGCTGTAGATGGTCCAGCCGGCGCCCATCACGACGCAGCCGATCGCCGCGGCGCCAAGCCAATTGGTCGGGGTCATTTTCCGGGAAGGCTTCCGAAGAGAATTCTTGCCAGGATTTTTGGACTTCCGTGCCGCGTTATTTTGCGCAGCGATACTCGTACTCATTCGCCTTGCGTCCAGGACGGTGTCACTCAGTCCCCCTTCGAAGTGCCGCTGGTCACGATCCGGGAACAGCATCTCGCAGAGGGTCGGAGCGTCATTAAGGCGACTTTTAGTTAAATGCGGATTAAGTTCGGGCGGATGTGGGGCAGCTCGTTAACGCTGTCTCATTCTGAGAAAAAAGCCCGTATAATTACGGACTTAGGAGCGCTTGTTAACCATAATTCTCGGCCGGATCAGCGCATTCAGCAGCCCTCGCCGGCCGCCCTTTAAGCACATCCAACCAAGTCCTTTTCGTGGTCTTCAATGCCCGCACGATACCGGGGAAGCATTGCGCGAGGCTGGGGTGCGGACCACCGTCTTCACCTCTCGCAGCGGCCGGTGCCGCCGTCCCGGCGCACTGATGGGGCACGATTCCTGACCGAAAGTTGATCGCAACCGGACTGGAAAATGCCACGGCGGGGAAATAGCTCGCGAGAAGCGGCACTTTTCAGCAGCCTCTGCGTGTGATACGGTACCGTATCAACATCGCCTTGAACTGTGCCAAGCACGCAAACGGAGGCTGGCATGATTGGGTTCGCGCGCGCTGGGTTTTTCACTTTGGCGTGGTCGGTTTTGTTGATCGGCTCTGCAAGTGCACAGCCTGCTGCCAATGCAGGCTGCGCGGCATCGCCTTCCGCCGCGGGCACGCAAGTCTGGCGCTGCGACAACGGCGTCACCATCGTTGCCGAAAGCGGTGCCAGATTTGAACTTAAGGACGCCAATCGCGACGGACATATAGACTCCGTGGAATTGAGCAACAAAGCATTGTTGGTCGAGGTGCCCAAGAAGCCCCGAGGCAATCCCTTCAAGGTGCTGACGCCGCAGGCGATCGCTGCAGTGCGCGGCACCCGGTGGGCGGTTGACGTCGCTGACGCCAAGACTTCGGTCTTCGTCAGCGATGGCCGTGTCGGCGTTACGCGCAGGAGCCGCGGACGCGGCGTCGTTCTCGGCCCCGGCGAAGGCGTCGACGTGGAAGCGACCGGGCCGTTGACCGTCAAGACCTGGGGGCAGCCGCGCGTCGACGCGCTGATGGCAAGGTTAGGTCAATAAGGCTTGCTCAATAAGGCTCGCCAACAAGGCTTGGTCAATCGGACTTAGAACAAAGAAGATTGCAGCGGGTAGTGACTAGACGCGTTCAGATCCTGGTGGCACTCGTCCTCACCGCGCTGTGGGGGGCGGGCATCTATGCCGCCCATGCAGGCGGCCATCTGCGCTTTCTCGATCGTCTCGAAGCAACGCTGACCGACTGGCGGACCCAAATCCGCGGCGTGCAGCGTCCGCCGGATATCGTCACCATCATTGCGATCGACGATACCGTGGTGAAGCGCGGCGGCAGCTATCCGCTTCCGCGCGCCGACCTCGCCCGCGTCGTCGACACCATCGTGCAATTCAAGCCGAAGGTCGTCGCGATCGATCTCCTGCTCGTCGACCGCAGCGCCGCGATCGGCGACGCCACGCTGGCCAACACGCTCGCCACCGCCCCCATGGTGCTCGCCGCTGCCGCGATCTTTTCCAGCGCCAGCGAGACCGTAGAGGCCAGCAGCCAGGGGCCCCTCGCCGTGCTGCCGCAGGCCGAACGTTTCCTGCTGCCGCTGCCGGCATTCGCCGATCACGCCGAGGTCGGGGTCGTCAACGTCGCGACGGGGCAGTCAGGATCGCCGCTCTCGGTGCCGATGCTGTTCCGGACGGCCGACAAGGTCGAGCTGTCGTTCCCCTTGCGGGTCGCCCCCCGCGCGCTCGACAAGCCGCTGACGATCGCGCCGGACCATCTCATGCTCGGCGAGCGCGCGGTGCCGACCGACACCGATTTCGCGCTGCCGATCACCTATTACGGTCCGCGACGCACCATCCGCACCGTCAGCGCACAGAGCATCTTCGACGGCACGCTCGATCGCGCGGCGATCGAGAACCGGATCGTCGTGATCGGCGCCGCGGTCGCCGGCGGCGGCGACTTCTATCCGACCCCGTTCGATTCCCTGATGCCCGGCGTCGAGGTGGTGTCGACCGCAATCACGCATCTGGTTGCCGGCGACGGCATCGTGCGCGACCACAGGGTTCATATCGCCGATGCCCTCACCGCGATCCTGCTGCCGCTGCTCCTGGTTGGTTTGCTCGCCTGGCGGCGCAGCGCGCTCGGCATCATGACGGCGGCCGCGGTGATGATCGCCTGGGCCGGACTCAATGCGTTCGCGTTCACCCATGGCGTCTGGCTGAACGCAGCGACCACGCTCGCCGCCGCAGTGCCCCCAGTTGCGATCTTTGCCGGCGTCCAGCTCTGGGCCGGAGGCCGCCGCACACAATATCTTGCAGCCAAGAGCAGGTCGCTTGCCCAGTTCCAGGCACCTGCGATGCAGGAATGGCTGGCGCGCGATCCCAATTTCCTGTCCAAGCCCGTGCGGCAGAACGCAGCCGTGGTCTTCATCGATCTCTCAGGCTTCACGGCCCTGAGCGAGCAGACCGATCCGGATGCCGTCCAGGAGATCCTGAAGACATTTCACGCACTGATCGACAAGACCGCGGTCGATTGCGGCGGCACCATCACCGGCTTTCTCGGCGACGGCGCCATGATCCTGTTCGGGCTTCCGGGCGCGATGCCCGACGATTCGGCCCGCGCGCTGAAATGTGCGATCGACCTGCATCGCGGCGTGGAACGCTGGATCGCCTCGCTGCCATCGGCGATCGGCGATCGGCTCGGCTTCAAGATCGGCGCGCATTTCGGCGAGATCGTCGCCTCCCGCCTCGGCGAAAGTCACCAGCACATCACGGCGACGGGCGACACCGTCAACGTCGCGAGCCGGCTGATGGAGGTGGCCGTCCAGAACGGCGCGCAGCTCGCGCTGAGCGATACGTTGCTGGATGCGGCCGACTTCCACGGCGCTCCCGACGGCATTGTGTCGGGCCCCCTGCTCGCCCGCGTCCGCGGCCGCTCGGGCGTCGTCACCGTGTGGTTCTGGCGCGACCACGGCGGGCCGAGGCAGGACGCGGCCGAGGCCGAGGCCATCAACTAATAGTCATTGCTGCACGCCACGCACTCCGCCGTCGTTCCCGAGTCCGCTGGGACGACAGCGTGGAGGAGTTGAGGCCTACCTTGCCTCCGGCGGCGGCGAGCGGTCGAGCACGTCGCCCTTGGCACCCTCCAGCAGATCGATGCCGTAGGTCTCGACCACCAGCGGGCCGCGCTTGCGCTGCAATTGCGCAACCTGCGTGACCTTCGCAAAGAGGTCGTTGAGGACGGGATGACCGTCGGGGCGCAGCTCGTCGACATAGAGCAGCTTGCCCGCAAGCAGCTTTGGATCCGGCTCGCTCATGTTGACCCAGCGGATGCGCTGGTTCTGCTGCGCCACGCAGGTGCCGCGCGGCAAGTAGAAGGCGAGCCAGGCCGTGGTGCCGTAGTCCTGCGCGAGCACACAGGTCGCGCCATGGCGCGCGCGCACCGCTTCGATTCCCGCAGCGAGCTCGCGCCAGCCGACGCCGACGCTGCGCACGGTGGCGTCGCGGCGATGGCCGGACAGCCAGCCGGTATTGGCCTGCACGATCAGGGCTGCAAACATCACGATGCCGGTGGGCGCCGCCCAGCGCAGGCAGAAATCCGCGAGGCGCCGCGCGCGCGGCTTCCACTGCACGAGATTGGCCGCGGCCGCCGCCGCAACGACGAAGGGCGGATAGACCGGCGCAAACCAGTTGGCCTCGACACGGGCATGCAGCGAATGCCAGACGAAATAGGCGACGATGGTCCAGAACATCGCCTCGATCAGCACGCGCGAGGCCGGCGCGCCGGCCCGGTGCCAGGTCAACGCGTGCAGGCCCATCGCGCCGAGGATGAAGACGAGCGGGGTTGCGAACGCAATCTGGGTCGGGATCAGCTCGGCGATGAAGACCGGACGGAAGTCTTCAATCTTGGCGCGACCGAGCTGCTTTGCGAACGACACCCATTGATGGTCCGCATTCCAGAGGATCACCGGCGCGAACAGGGCCAGCGCAACGAGGCCGCCGAGATAGGGCCAGGGCGAGAGGAACCAGCGCCTGAGTTCCGGCACGAACACGAGCCAGATCAGGATCGCAGCGCCAAAGAACATCGCGGTGTATTTCGACAGCAGCGCCGCACCGACCGCGGCGCCGACCGCGAGCCACCAGATGCCGCGGCCGGTCTGCAGCACTTTTGCGAGGAAGAACAGCACGAAGCTGGAGGCGACCAGCAGCGGCGCATCGGGCGTCACGATCAGCGTGCCGACGGAGGCCATCATCGTCACGTTGAGCAGGATGGCGCTGGTCGCAGCCACGCGCATGTCCGCGAACAGGATCGCGGCCGAGCGATAGACCGCATAGCTCATCGGCAGCGCCAGCAGTATCGAGACCAGACGGACGCCGAGCTCGGTGTCGCCCGCGATCATGGTGCCGGCGCGGATCACGTAGGCGACCATCGGCGGGTGGTCGTAATAGCCCCCGGCGAGGTTGCTCGACCACATCCAGTAATAGGCTTCGTCGAAGGTGATCGGCGTGAACGCGGCTGCGACCAGCCGCAGCGCCACCAGCGCGAGAATCAGCAGCGCAGTGTTGCGGACGATCCGCGCGTCAGCTCCGCCCATCTCGCACTATTTCTTGCGCCAGACGAACAGGCCTGACATCGCGTAGTTCCACACCACGCCCATCAGCGCTCCCGCCATGCCGGCCAACCACCAGATCGGCTCCTGGTCGTACACCGAGAAGGCAACGCCGACATTGGCGAGCAGGCCGACGCTGCACACGATGTAGAAAGCGATCAGGCCGCGCAGCAGCGCAAAACCCTTCAGGCGCTGGTCGCGATAGGTGAGGAAGTTGTTGAGGACGAAATTGCTGGTCATGGCGACGATGGCACCGGCGGCCTGCGCCTCCGCGAACGGCGCCTTGAACAGCTGAAGTCCGATGAACAGCGTGGTGAGATGCACCACAAGGCCGATGCCGCCGACCATCGCGAACAGGACGAAACGCAGCGAAACGATGTCGTTGGTCAGCTTGGCGAGCACGAGACCGAGGAAGTCGAGCGCGACCATGGAATCCAGCTTGCTCTCGCCGTGCTGGCGCGCGCCGAACGTGTAGGGAATCTCGACCGCCCGCAAGCTGCCATGCGCGGTCGCGACGACGTCGAGCAGGATCTTGAAGCCGTGCACCGACAGTTTCGGCGCGAGCTGCTCGAACCGATCGCGGCGGATCATGAAAAATCCGCTCATGGGATCGGCGATCTCGACCCGCAGCACCTTCTTGGCGACCTCGGTCGCCAGCGCGCTGGCGCCGGCGCGCTGCTTGTTGAAGCCCTCGCTCTTGTAGCCCTCGATGTAGCGGCTGCCGACCACGAGGTCGGCCTCGTCGCTCGCGAGCAGCAACAGCATCTTCGGCAGCTGCGTCTCGTCGTGCTGGAGGTCGGCGTCGATCACGGCCACGAAGGGCGCGTTCGAGGCCAGGATACCCTCGATGCAGGCGCCGGACAGGCCGCGGCGGCCGATGCGGCGGACACAGCGCACGCGGTTGTCGCGCTGCCCCAGCGCGCGCACGACGTCCCAGGTGCCGTCGGGCGAATTGTCGTCGACGAACACGACTTCCCAGGCGACGTTGGCGAGCGTTGCCTCCAGGCGCCGGTACAGCACCATGACATTGTCACGCTCGTTGAAGGTCGGGACGATGACCGACAGTTCCGGGCCCTCTTGAGCCTGCGGGGGAACGTCGGAGCCTGGTCTGATCGCTTCGTTCATGACGGCAGCGTATATCTGCCGCATCCTGCGCTGCCAAGCCGGGGGATCTGTGGGAAACGACCCAAAAGGGGTCCCAAAATGCCAACGACCCCGGAACGGCGGGCTGCGCGTACATCCGGCGCAAGCCTTAAGCTATTCCAAGGTCGTCCCAGCGCCGGAGTTTTCGCTCAACGGCGCCGTTAGAAGCTAGATAGGAGCGGCAAGGCCGCTCCGCAAGGGGGCGAAAAACACGATTTTCGCGCCCTCGGTTTCTCGCCCTATTGGTTCGGCACTTCCCGAATGATCGGCCCGCGTGGCGCCGGCGCGGCGGGGGCTGCGGGCGCCGCAGCCGGGGCCGGTTCGACCTTCGCCGGTTTGGGCGGCTTGCCGTATTGGCCGATCGGCCCGAACACGACGGCGACTGCAAGCACGATCGCGGCAACGATCGCGCCCAAAATGCCCCCCACCGACTCAGACGCCATTGGAAATCCACCCCTGTTCCAGATGCGCGCTGTGATACCACGGATGCGCGAGGCGCCGGAAGGCCTTGGGGCGAGTAGCGAATGGCGAGTGGCGAATGAGGAAGACCCGTTTTCTCGCCCTATTCGCGATTGGCCATTCGCCACTCCCTACTTCGCTGGCGGCCTGTGCTTGACGAAGGCCGTCACGATGTCCTTCTGCGCGGACTCCACCGCCCTGTTCGCGGTCGCGAGATGGGCGCCGGCATCGATGCCGGGATATTGCGTGGTGAGATAGTCGAGCAGCGCCACCCGGTAATATTGCCGCTCCGAAGGGCAGGCGCCCGCGACCGAGCGGCCAAAATCTTGTTCAGTCATTCCCTGATTGCTGTCGCGCGAATATTCCCGCGCCAGGCAATGCCAATAATCGTCACGGCCCTGTTGGGCGAGCTTCTGCGCACCCTTCGCATCGTCGTCCGCCATGCCTGAAGACGTCATGGCAGCAGTTGTCATCACGACGAGCGCCGCTCCCATCATCAGCATCCGCATCTTGCTCTCCCTTGTCGCAGATCGCACTGCCGAGCTTAGACTGGAGGCGAGAACTGGCCAATCACATCTCGTTTGACTAGGATGGAGTCATCCCTCCCCCGTCGATGCGAGATCCTCCCGTGGCCAAAGCAAAAACCGCGTCCAAAAAATCCGGCAACATCTTCATCGGCATCGGCGGCTGGACCTTCGAGCCCTGGCGGGGCGTGTTCTATCCGGAGAAGCTGGCACAGGCAAAGGAGCTGTCCTACGCGGCCTCGAAGCTCACCTCGATCGAGATCAACGGCACCTATTACGGCTCGCAGAAGCCGGAGAGCTTTCGCAAATGGGCGAGCGAGGTGCCCGAGGGTTTCGTGTTCTCGGTGAAGGGGCCGCGCTTCGCCACCAACCGCCGCGTGCTGGCGGAAGCCGGCGACTCCATCAAGCGGTTCTATGATTCCGGCGTGCTGGAACTCGGCGATCATCTCGGGCCGGTGCTGTGGCAGTTCGCGCCCACCAAGAAATTCGACGGCGCCGATTTCGGCAAGTTCCTCGAGCTGCTGCCGCGCAAGCTCGAGGGACGCGCACTCCGCCATGTCGTCGAGGTTCGCCACGACAGTTTTTGCACGCCGGATTTCGTGGCGCTGATCCGCGAGTTCGAGACGCCTGTGGTATTCGCAGAGCACGGCAAATATCCAGCCATTGCCGACGTCGCCGGCGACTTTGTCTATGCCCGGCTTCAGAAGGGCAATGACGAGATCAAGACGTGCTACCCGCCGAAACAGCTCGACGCTTGGGCCGAGCGCTTTCAGGCTTGGGCCTCCGGCAGTGAACCGGACGATCTGCCGAAAGTTGACAAGGCGAAACCGAAGAAGGAGCCACGCGACGTGTTCGCCTACGTCATTCACGAGGGCAAGGTGCGCGCACCGGCCGGCGCCATGGAACTGATCGCGCGGGTGAGCTGAGGTGTTCATGGCAAAAGCCAAGAAGCTCTTCACCATCGGTTATGAGCAGACGCCGCCCAAGGCGGTGCTGGACGAGCTGCAAGAGGCCGGCGTCAAGCTCGTGGTCGACGTGCGGGCGGTGACGTCGTCGCGGCGGCCGGGCTTCTCCAAGAAGCAGCTGTCGGCAGGGCTCGACGAACGCGGCATCGCCTATGTCCACCTCGCCGCGCTCGGCACGCCGAAGGAGGGCCGCCTCGCCGCGCGCAGCGGACAGTACGAGGTGCTGGAGAAGATCTTCTCAAAGCACCTGAAGACGCCCGAGGCCAGGGAAGCGATGGACGAGCTCTCGGCACTAGTGAAGAAGGCTGGCCCGGTGTGCCTGCTCTGCTACGAGCGCGACCACACCCATTGCCATCGCCAGATGATCGCGGAGATTATCGAGGAGCGTGATGGCGTTGCGGTGAAGAATCTGGCAGGGCGCCAGGCCTGAGCGTCGTTCCGGGGCAGCCGGAAGGGCTGAACCCGGAACCTCGAGATTCTGGGTTCAGGCTGACGCGCGCCCCGGAATGACAATCAGCCCCCCCCCGCCAGCCTCAACGTCCCCTCCATCATCGGCACGCAGCTGCCGCCGACATGGGCCGAGACGATCTTGCCGCCCTGCTTGCGCACGCGGGTCGAGAGAATGCTCGGCCGGCCCATGTCAAAACCCTGGCCGACGATGAGCTTCAGCTCGCCGTCACGCGCGGAATCGAGATCGGCGAACAGCGCAGCGGCAGCAACCGTGGCGCTGCCGGTCGCGGGGTCCTCGACCAGACCGCTTGCGCCGCGCATGAACATTCGCGCCTGGCGCTCGCAAGGCGTCTCCGCCGCCGGCACGTCGCGCGTATAGAACCACACCGAACGGGCGCCATCGCGCGGCAGGCCCCTGCCGTAGGCTGCCGCATCCGGCCGGGCGCGCTTCAGCGCCTCGCGCGAATGCAGCTCCATCACCAGAAACGCGTTTCCGACGGTGACGATCTCAGGCTCGTGATTGTCTGTCCTGATGTCGTCCGCAACGAGCGAGATGCAGCTCGCGGCTTCGGCAGCCGACAGCCGCGAGAGCCGCTGTAGCGGCTGCGGCGCGGTGAGCTCGGTTCTGTTCACCCGGCCCTGCTCTCTCACGATCTCGACCGGCACGAGCCCGGCCTTCTCCTCGAACAGCAGACGCGGCTTCGGCTCCGTCGCCATCGAGGCGAGCACGAAGGCGGTGCCGACGTTGGGATGGCCCGCAAAGGCAATTTCCTGCACCGGCGTGAAGATGCGCACCTCCGCATCATGGGCCTTGTCGCGCGGCGGCAGCACGAAGGTGGTCTCGGAATAGTTGAACTCGGTCGCGATCGCCTGCATCTGCTGCGTCGTGAGCCCGCCAGCGTCGAGCACCACGGCGAGCTGGTTGCCACCGAAGGCGCGGTCGGTGAACACGTCGACGGTGATGTAGCGGCGCTGCATCGTCACTCCCCCATGCAAGTCGCGGCCGCAACCGGCCGCTTCGCCGGCACTCTACAGGCCGGCGATATCGCTCGTCATGCCCCAAAATTCGGAGCAATCGGAGCAATCGCAGATGATGGCGAGAATTACGCGCAGCAGCGTGGGCGCGCGCTACCCCAATTGAAACACCGCCACCTTCTGCTCGTAGCCGCGCACCTCGACCTCGCCGAGCGCGACGGCATCGCTGCCGTCATCGCCAAGCGCCTCGCGCACGGTCGCGGAAATCAGCAGCTGCGAGCCGAACTCCTTGTTCAGTGCCTCCAGTCGCGAGGCGAAGTTCACGGTGTCGCCGATCACCGTGTACTCCTTGCGCCGGGGCGAGCCGATATTGCCGGCAACGACCTCGCCGAAATGGATGCCGATGCCAATGCGAAGCGGCCAGCTTGTCTCTGCGTTGATGCGATCCATTGCGCGCAGCATCTCGCGGCCCGCGGCGACCGCACGCTGCGCGGCGTCGGAGGCCTCGAGCGGCGCGCCGAACAGCGCGAGAAAGCCATCGCCGAGAAACTTGTTGACGATGCCGCCGTGGCGGTCGAGGACGTCGACCAGCACCGCGAAGGCGCCGTCGAGCCGGTCGACCACCTGCTGCGGGGTGCGCGACTGCGCGCCGGCGGTGAAGCCGCGGAAGTCGACGAACATCACCGCGACGCGGCGGACGTCACCGCCCCCGCTGGTCTCCGCCGCCATCAAGCGCTCCACCACTTGCGGGGAGACGTGCTGGCCGAACAAATTGGTCACACGGTCGCGCGCGGTGGCGGCTGCGATGCTCGCGGCAAACTGGCGGCGCAGCCGAGCGCCGACCGCACCCGCCAGAGCGCCACAGATCAGGATCACGATGCTACGCACGGCGTGGAAATAGATCAGGGGATCGCCGGCTTCGTCAGCCGCGTTGTAGTACAGCGCGACGGCCAGAAGCCCAGCCGCGGCAACGAAACCTGTGAACGCAGAGAGCCAGAAATCGAGACGCAGCGTCGAGAGGATGACGAAGATGAAGTACATCAGCGGCACGGCGAAGCCGAGAGCCTGGCTTGGGCCCATGGTCCGGGTTTGCAGGATCAGGATCACCGTGGGCAGCGAAGTCTCGATCAGCGTGCCGACATAGCGCCTGATCACCGGCAGATCGCGATCGAGCCGGAGGTTCTTCCTGATCTGGGTGTGGACCCAGACCTCGAACAGGATGAAGCCGCCGAGCAGGCCGTAGACATCGACAAGCCCTTCCGTTCCACGCCACACCCGGTTCACCACGGTGGGATCGATCAAATAGATCGCGGTGAGCAGCACCATCATGACGCAGCCGGTCATGATCAGCGCCCGTACCCGGAGCAGCTCGGTGCGCAGCACCTCGCGTGTCAGCTCGCGCTCGAAATCCTCCGATAGCACAGCGTGCTGCCGCGACTTCCTGCTCGCAAACCGGACCATCATTCCCCCAGTCATTCCGGAGCGCGGCACAGCCGCGAATCCGGAATCTCGAGATTCCGGGTTCGATGCTAGCGCATCGCCCCGGAATGACATCGAGACAGTTTGCCTCAATCCAGCGTGCGACGGAAGCGCGTCACGGCGATGGTCATGGCGACCAGCATCAGGGCCGCCAGCGCCAGCGTGTCGAAGCGCAAATTCTGCATGGTCGCGCCCTTCAGCATGACGGCGCGGACGATGCGCAGGTAATGGGTCAGCGGCAGGCATTCGCCGACATATTGCGCCCAGGCCGGCATGCCTGCGAACGGAAACATGAAGCCCGACAAGAGAATGCTCGGCAGGAAGAACATGAACGACATCTGTATCGCCTGCAGTTGATTCTGTGCGATGGTGGAGAACGTGTAGCCAATCGCGAGATTTGCGGCGATGAAGAGGGTCGAGAGTGCCGCGAGCAGAACGAGATTGCCGAGCACCGGCACGCCGAACAGGAACACTCCGATATTGACGATCAGGAAGGCTTGAATGAAGCCGACCAGGATGTAGGGAATGATCTTGCCGAGCATGACCTCGACCGGCTTGATCGGCATCGACAAGAGGCTTTCCATAGTGCCGCGTTCAATCTCGCGCGTCACCGATAGTGCCGTGAAGATCAGCATGGTCATGGTCAGGATGGTGCCCACCAGTCCCGGCACGATGTTGAGCCGCGATTCCGCAGCCGGATTATAGCGCGCATGCGCCCGGATCTCGAACGGCAGTACCGGCGCAGCGCCGATATAGAGATCGTGCTGGAGAGCGGTCTGCACGATCATCCCGAGCGAGCCGAGTGCGGAGCTGGCGGCGACCGGATCGGTCGCATCCGCCGCAACCAGCAGTGCCGGCTTGTCGCCGCGCCGCACCGCCCGTTCGAAGCCGCGCGGGATTTCGACGCCGAACAGTACTTTGCCGGACTTCAGCAAATTGTCGAAATCGTCGACATCGTGCACTTCGTAGACGAAACGGAAATAGGCAGTATTTTCCAACGCCTTCAGGACGGAGCGGGCGAGGTCAGACTCCTCCTGCAACAGCACCGCGCTCGGCAGATGGTGCGGCGTGGTGTTGATGGCATAACCGAACAACAGCAACTGCATCACCGGAATCGCGACGATCATCGCGAACGAGACACGGTCGCGCCGAAGCTGAATGAACTCCTTCGCCATCATGGCATAGGTACGGCGCCAGAAGCCGAAGCGGTCGCGGATCTCCCGTACGGGACCGGTTGCCTGGATGGTGCTCATTGGAAATTGTCCCTGGAGCGGTTCATCAGTTCGATGAAGACGTCTTCCAGCGATGGATGCGACTTCTGCCAGTGCAGGCCACTCCGCTCGCGCCAGGGTGCGATGCTGGCCTCGAGCGCCGCAACGTCGCGGCCCGAGACGTGCAGCGAGGTGCCGAACGGAGCCACCATGTCAATTCCGGGCTTGCCGTCGAGCTCGGCCGCGAGGCCGCCCAACTCGCCGGTGACGGTGTAGGTCGTCAGCGCGGACTTCGCGATCACCTCGTCCACGGTCCCGCGCGCCAGGAGATGGCCATAAGCAATATAAGCGATCTCGTGGCAGCGCTCGGCCTCGTCCATGTAATGGGTCGAGACCAGCACGGTGAGGCCCTCGGCCGCAAGCGCGTGGATCTCGTTCCA
Source organism: Bradyrhizobium guangxiense (assembly GCF_004114915.1). Classification (NCBI taxonomy): domain Bacteria; kingdom Pseudomonadati; phylum Pseudomonadota; class Alphaproteobacteria; order Hyphomicrobiales; family Nitrobacteraceae; genus Bradyrhizobium; species Bradyrhizobium guangxiense. Next base: position 4,265,723 of record NZ_CP022219.1, read on the forward strand.
GAAGTCGCGCCGCGCCTTGGGATCGACGCCGGCGGTGGGCTCGTCCAGCAGCAGCAATTGCGGATTGGGCAGCGTGCAGGCGCCTAACGCCAATCGCTGCTTCCAGCCGCCGGAGAGCTCGCCCGCAAGCTGCTCCTCGCGCCCGGACAACCCGAGCCGCTTGATCATGTCGCGTGCGGCACCGCGCGCATCGGCAAGACCATAGAGGCGCGCGACGAATTCGAGGTTCTCGCGCACGGAGAGATCCTGATACAGGCTGAAGCGCTGGGTCATGTAGCCGACCTGGCGCTTGATCTTCTCGGAGTCGCGCAAAATGTCGTAGCCGAGACAGGTGCCCTCGCCGCTGTCGGGCGTCAGCAACCCGCAGAGGATGCGGATGGTGGTGGTCTTGCCCGAGCCGTTTGGCCCGAGGAACCCGTAGATCGAGCCGCGCCTCACCTGCATCGACAGATCATGCACGACCTCGCGGCCGCCGAATGATTTGCTCAGGCCCTTGACGTCGATCGCGATGCCGTTGCCGCCATTCATCGCTTGTCTGCTACCGGGGTTTTGGGATTGAGATAGACGTCGATCGGCTGTCCGACCCGCAGCGCGTCCGGGCGCGAGGGCCGCGCCTGGATCAGATAGACCAGCTTGTTGCGCTCATCGAGGCTGTAGATGACGGGCGGGGTGTATTCGGCCGAGGTCGCGATGAAATAGATCTTCGCGGTGAGGTCGGCGGCGCAATTGTCGCAGGAGACGCGCACCGTATCGCCGATCGCGAGCTTCGGCAGCGCGGTTTCCGGCACGAAGAAGCGCAGCTTCATGTTGCCGGGCGGCATGATCGACAGCACCGGCCGCTGCGCCGCGACCATCTCGCCTTCGCGGAAGTAGATCTGCTGAATGGTGCCGGCAACGGGCGCAAAGCCCTTGCGCCGCGCCATCCGCGTCTCCGACGTCGCAACCTTCGCTTCGGCAACGCGCAGGGCGGACACGGCGGAATCGAGATTGGCCTGGGTGCCCGAGCCGGTCTTGCTGAGCGAGGCCGCGCGATCATAGGTCTGCTGCGCGTTGGCCAGGGTCGCCTTGTTCTGGTTGAGATCGGCGAGCTGGAGATCGTCGTCGACGGAATAGAGCTGATCGCCGACCTTCACCTCGTCCCCCTCGCGGACGCTGAGCTTGGTCACCCGCCCCGCTTCGTCCGGGCTGACGAAGATCATATCGGCCTCCACCCACCCCTGGAAGCCGGGATCGCGCCTCTCCTTGCACCCGGCCAGCGAGATTGCGAGGACCAGCGCGGCGATCGTGCCGAGACGCGGCAGATTGTGCTGTCGATCCCTCACCCTGAGGAGCTGCGAAGCAGCGTCTCGAAGGGCGAGGAGCCACAGCCGGGCCTGCATCCTTCGAGACGCGCGTTCCGCGCTCCTCAGGATGAGGTGAGAGGTGTTGCGCGACGACCTCATGTCGTCCTCCGTTCGCCAAAAATCAAATCGAGATGGACGCGCAGCATCTCCTGCGCGTCGAGCGGCGCGTGCCGCGCAAACAGGCTCTGCCAGATCACCGCGATCATCGCCGGCGCGACCAGGATCTGCGGATAGCGCGCGAGGTTCTTCTGGCGGATCTCGCCGCGGGCGATGCCGAGCTCGATCAGCGCGCGCATGGCGGCGATGCCGCGCGAGACGACTTCGCGGTAGTAGAAGTCGGCGACAGCGGGAAAGCGCGGCCCCTCCGCCACGATCAGGCGGACCAGATCGCCCCGCCTGGTGTTGATGACCTCTTTCAGGAAATTGCCGGCGAAGCTCTCGACGAGGTCGCGCACGCTCCCGGTCGGCGGCGGCAGCGTGGTCAGCCGCTCCACCACCGGCACGATCACGATGCGGACCAGCTCCTCGAACATCGATTCCTTGTCCTTGAAGTGCAGATAGATCGTGCCCTTGGCGACGCCGGCGCGCTTGGCGATGTCGTCCAGGCGCGTTGCGGCAAAGCCGCGGGCGATGAACTCCTCCATCGCGGCTTCCACGATTGCCGCACGCCGCTCCAGCGCGCGCGCCGCTCGGCTTGAGGCAGGCGCCTCTCCGCTGCCTGCTGCCGCAGGGTCCTTCGCGCTGGCACGAGTTGCGGACGGCAAGGCGGTCTTGATGGGCTTCTGGATCATGTTTCATTTATGACTGACTAGTCAGTCATAGTCAAGGCAGTGATGTGGCCCTGTTTGGCTAATGAATTAGCCTTGACTAATGCATTAGTATCTACTAATTGAATTGCATGATCGAAGCTGCGCCAAACCCCGTCACCACCGTGATGCGCGCCCTCGCCGACCCCACCCGCCGGGCCGTGTTCGAGCGCGTGTTCGAAAGCAGGGAGATCAGCGTCGCCGAGCTGACGCGCGGCAGCGGCGTGACGCAGGGCGCGATCTCGCAGCACCTGAAGTCGCTGAAGCAGGCAGGCCTCGTCGCCGAGCGCGCCGAGGGCCGCAACGTCTATTACCGCGCCGCGCCGCAAGGGCTCGAACCCCTGGTCACCTGGATGGACCATTACGGCGTGTTCTGGCGCGAGCGTTTCCAGAACCTGCGTGACCTGTTGAAGGAGATTGATCCATGAGTGCTGCTCCCAATGCGCAAGCCCGACACCAAACCAGAGACATCGTCATCGACGAGGTCTTCCCTCACACCGCCGAGACGATCTGGAAGGCGCTCACCAGCGCGCAGTTGATCGGGCGCTGGCTGATGCAGCCGACCGGCTTCGAGGCCATCGAAGGCAAGGCCTTCACCTTCCAGACCACTCCCGGCGGCAACTGGGACGGCGTGATCCATTGCCAAGTTCTGGAGGTCGTGCCGAACCGCCGCCTCGCCTACGCCTGGAAGGGCGGCGATGCGCGCAACACCGGCTATGGCGCTCCGCTCGACACTGTCGTGACGTGGTCCCTCACCCCGGTCGAAGCCGGCACGCGGATCAGCCTGGTTCATGCCGGCTTCGTCCTGCCCCGGAACGAGTCGGCCTACTCGGTCATGAGCGGCGGCTGGAAGAAGGTCGTCCGCAAGCTCGATGAGATCAGCGGCGAAGGTTGAGTGGGAGACATCGCGATGGACAAGCCCTATACCGGCGGCTGCGCCTGCGGCGCGATCCGCTATTCGATTGCGGGTGAGCCCCTGTTCAGCAATCATTGTCAGTGCCGGGACTGCCAGCGGGAAAGCGGCAGCGGCCACGGCTCGTACGCGACCTTCGCGCGTGCCGGCGTCACGGTCACCGGCGAGGCGAAGCGTTGGGACATGGTCGCCGACAGCGGCCAGGTCAAAACGCGCGGCTTCTGCCCGCAATGCGGCGTGCCGGTGTACATGACCTTTGCGGCACAGCCCGACGTCTTCACCATCCGCGCCGCAAGCCTCGACGAGCCCGCCCGCTACCAGCCGCAGGTTGTCACCTACGCCGCGCGCGGACATGGCTGGGATCATCTCGACCCCGATCTGCCGAAATTTGCCGGCATGCCGCCGGCATAGGATCGGGCGCGCCGAGGCTGATCGGCGGCTCAAATGCACGCCCGGATGTAGGACCGGTTGATTTCCCATAATTCATCAAGCAGCCCGCGCGCCGCCTCCTCGGATTGGATGACGGGGTCAAGCAGCAATGCCTGTAGCGCTGTCTCCTTCGACGCATGCATCGCCGCTTCTACGGCCAGCTGCTGAACCTGAACCTGAATGGTCATCAGCTTGGCCACGGCGTCGGGCAGCGGCCCGAGCGAGACAGGGTGGATACCCCCGATATCTGCCACCACCGGCACTTCGACCGCAGCATCCGCGGGCAGATTCGGGATCACCTGTTGATTGTAAATGACGGCGGATTCGAAGAGTTGCCGGCGGTTATGAACAACGGCGGTGATGATGCCGGTCGCACGCTCCCCCGAAGGCACCGACCACCAGTCAGGCATCTCGGCCACTCCTGCGAGCACGTCATCGATCAGCCGCGTCAGCTTGGCGCGCTCGCCCTCATCCCAGTCGTAGTTGTAGCCGCCCTCGCCGGCCTCCCAGCCATACGAGAGATACTCGCCAACATGGCTGTCGCCACAGCCGAGCCAGTAGCCGAAGGCATGCAACAACTTGCGCGTCAGCGGTGAGAAGGTGGGATCGAAATCCCTCTCCCTCTCGCGCAGGAGCGGATAGAGGTCCTCACCCGTCTCGCGGTCGCGAATTTCGGTCAGGCATTGGAAATGATTGAGGCCTGCACCCCATACCTCCACCTGGTCTTCCCGCATCCCCAAGATTCGGGCGACATTCGCGCGGGCAAGAAATATCCCGTGGCACAGGCCGATGCTGCGAATGTTGCTGTACCGGCCCAGCGCCAGGATGATGCGACTTTCCGGATTGGAGTAGTTGATGAAGGTCGCACGCGGACAACGGAACTCCATCTCACGCACAAAGTCGAAGATCACCGGCAAGGTGCGCAGCGTGAAGAACAAGCCGCCGGGTCCCCCGTTTTCACCCAGCGTATGACGGACGCCAAACTTGCGCGGAACCTCGAAGTCGAGCCGCCACAGCCGGTTACGATCGATCGCGGTGGAATGCACCACGAACTCGGCACCGTCGAGCGCCGAGCGCCAATCCGTCGTTGCCTCGATTGTAAAACCGGCACCGGATTTCTCGTTGAGCAGTTTCGCAAGCCGCGTCGACCGGCCGAGCCGGTCGACGTTTCGTCCGACCAGCACGAGTGTCGCGCCGGAGAGATCGCGGCTCGAAAACAGATCCCGGAACATGCTCATCCCAAAGGATGCACTGCTCGCACCGAGAAAGACGATCTTCGTTGGCCGGGCCACGCTCTGCTCCTCGGGGAAACTAGCCGAAATCCAGCACCATGCGGCCGTCGATCTTGCCGGCCTTCATCCGGTCGAAGACGTCGTTGATTTGCGCAAGCGGCACCTTCGTCACTTCGGCCTTGACCTTGCCGTCCGCGGCGAAGGCGACAGCCTCGTCGAGGTCGCGCCGCGTGCCCACGATGGAGCCGCGCACGGTGATGCGCTTGAGCACGACGTCGAAGATCGGCGTCGGGAATTCGCCCGGCGGCAGGCCGACGAGGCTGACGGTGCCCTTGCGGCGCACCATCTTGAGCGCCTGGGCAAACGCAGCGGTCGAGACCGCCGTCACCAGCACGCCGTGGGCCCCGCCGCCGGTTGCCGCAAGAACCTTGTCGACCGCGCCGGCTGCGAGGGCATTGACCGCGAGATCAGCGCCGGTCTCGCGTGCGAGCGCGAGCTTGTCCTCGGCAATGTCGATCGCGGCGACCTTGAGCCCCATCGCCTTGGCGTATTGGATCGCGACATGGCCGAGCCCGCCAACGCCCGAGATCACCACCCACTCGCCGGGCTTCGCCTCGGTCTCTTTCAATCCCTTGTAGGTGGTGACGCCGGCGCACAGGATCGGCGCGATGGCGGCGAAATCGATGGTCGCCGGCAGCCTTGCCGCAAAGGCAGCCGAGGCGATGACGTATTCGGCGAAGCCGCCGTTGACGCTGTAGCCGGTGTTGTGCTGGTGCTCGCACAGAGTCTCCCAGCCGGTCTCGCAATATTCGCACGACATGCAGGCGTCGTGCAGCCAGGCGACGCCGACGGCATCTCCCACTTTCAGATTCTTCACGCCGGGTCCGAGCGCCGCAACGATGCCGGCCGCCTCGTGGCCGGGAATGAAGGGAGGAACCGGCTTCACCGGCCAATCGCCGGAGGCTGCATGCAGATCGGTGTGACAGACGCCGCAGGCCTTGACCTTGACCAGAACCTCGCCGGGACCAGGCTGAGGCACCGGCACGTCCTCGATCACCAGTGGCTTGCCGAACTGCTTGACGATCGCGGCTTTCATGGTCGGCATCTGTCTGCTCCTCTGTGCTTTGTGAAGCAGAATAGCGACGCCGCCCGGCGTACCTTTGACGGGAGTCAAACAGCACAAAGTTTGCTCAAGGCCCGGCCCATCATGACACCACGATGACGCCGCGCGGTGCTCCCGACCTGTCAGCTATGGAACTTGAGGCCATCGACGATCTTGTCGATCACCTTGCGCTCGGCGCGCATGGCGATGCCGACGAGATTGAGATCCGTGCGCGCCACGGCCCTCACCGCCTCGCGATTGGCGGCATCGTGCGTGGTGCTGAACATGTCCTCGGTATAGACAGCCGGCTTGACGTTGCGGGCGAGTGCCCGATCCAGCGCGCGCGACAGCGCAGGACCGTCGGCGCCGTAGATCAGGATCGGCTGGCCGATCAGCGCATGATATTTCGTCCCCGAGGCGTCTTCATAGGCTTCGCCGATGCATTCGGGAAAGGCCGCGGCGATGCCGCTGGATAGGAAGGATGCGACGTTGAGCTTCTGCCAGGCCTGAAGATCGGTGCGGATCACGATCGCGATCTTGGTGTCGAACTGCATGTATTCCCTCGACTGTCATTCCAGGCTCGATGCTACGCATCGCCCCGGAATGACGGCAAGGAAAAATCACCCCTTGGCGTCGCAGGCCCAGGCGCGGATCACGCATTCCTTGCCGCCGTATTTGTAGCATTCGCGCGTGGCGGCGTTGAGAGAAGCCGAGATCTTCGGCTTGACGGCGTAACCGTAGGCGCCGCACGGATTCGTCATATCGACCGACATCGCAGCACAGGCGCGCTTCATCGTCACGGTGGTGCAATCGCCCTTGCACTGCTTCTGCGCCGCGGCGCGAGCCTCGTGCTCGTGGCCATAATCAAAAGCCTGGCCATAAGCGCCGCACTTGCCGACCGCAAAGGCGCCGGCGGCATGGGCTTCTGTCATATAGCGGGCGCCGGAAACACACACGGACAGCGCAAAGAAAAACATCGCGCAACGGCGCGCGACGACGTTCGAAGCCATGGAAAAACCCCTCCCCCGAGGCAGGCGGAGGCGAGTCTAAGCGGCGGTCGTTTCCAGATGGTGAACGGGTGGTTGAAATCGGCAGGCTTCGGGGGGCGCCGTAGGGCGGGCAAAGCGCAGCGTGTCCACCAATTGTCGATCGCAACGAAGAGACCGTGGGCACGGCGCTCCGCGCCATTGCCCACCGTCGTTTGCGGCACCTTCATCCCCGCCTTGCCGCTTCCAGCGCCTGCGGCGTGTCGATGTCGAGGAAGGCGCTGTCGCCGTCCACCGGCACCTCGGCCACGGCCTCGGTGTGCTTGGCGATCAGATGCCGCGCGCCGACGTCGCCGTCGAGCGTCATCAATTCCTTGAAGAAGCGGCGCGACCACAGCACGGGATTGCCGCGGCGGCCTTCGCTGACGGGCACGACGATGAGATTGCCGCGGTCCGGCGCAAAGCCGTCGATGAGACGGTCGATCAGGCCGGCATCGATCAGCGGCATGTCGCCGAGACAGACCAGGGCGCCATCACAACTCTCCGGCACGGCGGCGATGCCGGCCTTGACCGAGCTTGCGATGCCGCCGGCGAAATCCGGATTCTTGACGAATTTCACCTTCAGGCCCTGCAGCGCCTGCTCGACCAGCTCGGTCTGGTGGCCGGTGACGACGATCACCTCGGATGCTTTCGAGGCGAGCGCCTGCTCGGCGGCGATGCGCACCAGCTTCTTGCCGTCGAGCTCGGCGAGCAGCTTGTTCGGCCCGCCCATGCGGGTTGAGCGGCCAGCCGCGAGCACGATGGCGGCGACCTCGCTGTTGCCCTCGGTCTCCGCTTTCGCGCGCGGCTGCGGCCGCGTCACGATCTCCATCAAGAGGCCACCGACGCCCATGCCCATCAGCTCGGACCGCGTCACCTTGATGCCGGCGAGGAGCCGCATCAAGACCCAGTCAAAACCGTTCTCAACCGGCGAACGCGCGCAGCCGGGGGCGCCGAGCACCGGCACATTGCCGGCGCGCGCAATCAGCAACAGGTTGCCAGGATCGACCGGCATGCCGAAATGCTCGATCTCGCCGCCGATGCCGGTGACAGCCGCCGGGATCACGTCGCGGCGATCGGCGATCGCAGAGGCTCCGAACACGATGACGAGCTCGGCCCCCAACGCGAGCAATTCCTTGATCGCGGCCGACAGCTCGCGCTCATCGTGCTGCACGCGCCGCTCGGCGATGATGCCGGCTCCGGCCGGCGCGAGCCGCTCGGCGGTGACGCGCAGCGTTTTGTCGATCACCTTGGACGACAGGCCCGGCAGCAGGGTCGAGACCACGCCGACGCGCTTGATGACGTAAGGCGCTATTCTGAGCACGTCCCTGCCCGCCGCCTTCACCGCGGCATCGCGCAGGCGTCCTTCGACACCAAACGGGATGATCTTGACGGTGCCGACCATCTCGCCCTCGACCACCGGCTTGTAGGCGGTCAGCGAGGCAAAGGTGATGGCCTCGTCGATATTGTTGATGCGGTCGACCGCGGCGCGGTCGATCACCAGCACACCCGCTCGCGCGGCGAACAGATTGGCGCGACCGGTGAAGGCGCGCTCGACATGGATGCCTTCGCCGCCCACGGCAAGCGCGATACTGGCGGCCGCGACGTCCTCGGAGACGTCGCCCGCCTCCATGCGCACCACGACGATGTCCTTGATACCGGCGCGCGTCAGCGCCTCGACCTCGGCGGGGCCGATCGTCGTGCCTTTCTTCAACACCAGCGGTCCCTGGCGCAGGGTGTGGACGGTCACCCCGCCGATGGCATCCTCAGGACTCGCCGGGCCGAACTTCATGCTGCTTCTTCTTTTTCCTTGGGAGGCAGGCGGAGCACGGCCGTGATCTCCGCCATGATCGCGACTGCGATCTCGGAGGGCGAGACCGCACCGATCGCAAGCCCGATGGGCGCGTGAATGCGGGCGATGTCGCTCTCCTTCGCACCCTGCGCCCGCAACCGGTCGCCGCGCTTGGCGTGCGTCTTCCGCGAGCCGAGCGCGCCGATATAGAAGCAGCCGCGCTCGAAGGCATGCAGCAGCGCCGGGTCGTCGATCTTCGGATCGTGCGTCACCGCGACGAAGGCGGTGTAGGCATCGACATTGAGCGGCGGCAGCGCCGTGTCGGGCCATTCGGCGATCAGCGGAATGTCGGGGAAGCGCTCCGGGCTTGCGAATGCCGTGCGCGGATCGATCACCGTCACGTCATAGCCGAGCGAGCGCGCCAGCGGCGCCAGGGCCTGGCTGATATGGACCGCGCCGACGATGACGAGCTTTGCGGTCGGCGCGTAAACGTTGAGGAACAGCTTCTTGCCGCCGGCTTCGACACTGGCGCTCTTGCCCATGCGAAGCTGCTTCTCAAGCTCGGCACGCAGAGGATCTCTGGCAAAATCCTTCGCCTTCACCAGGCGCTGCTCGCCGCTCTCGGTGTCCGTCACCAGGATCGCCGGCCGGCGCGCGGCCCGCTCGGCATTGAGTTCGTGGAGGATCTCGAGCTTCACGGCTAGCCGACCTTCTCGACGAAGACGCGGATGGTGCCGCCGCAGGACAGCCCGACATTCCAGGCGGTCTCGTCGGCGACGCCAAACTCCAGCATCCTCGGTTTTCCGCTCTGGATCACGTCCATGGCCTCGGTGACCACGGCGCCCTCGACGCAGCCGCCGGAGACCGAGCCCAGGAAGGTGCCCTCGTCGTTGATGACGAGGCTCGAGCCCGCCGGGCGCGGCGCCGAGCCCCAGGTCTCCACCACGGTCGCCAGCGCGACGCCATGGCCGGCCTTCTGCCAGTCCTCGGCCGCCTTCAGGATATCCTCGTCGCGATCGAGCATGGGGTGCCTCTCAAGCTGCGGAGCGGATCAGGCTGCGGTGATGCGGCGGCAACGGCTGGGAGAGCGTCGTGATCAGCTCCTGGATCGAACTCAAATTATGCACGGGGCGGAATTCGTCAACGTGCGGAAGCATCATTTTGATGCCCTGTGCCTTGGCCTCGAAGCCGCCGAACCGCAGCAGCGGGTTGAGCCAGATCAGCCGCCGGCAGGAGCGATGCAGCCGGTCCATCTCGAAGGCGAGCTTGGAATCGGCCTCCCGCTCCAGCCCGTCGGAGATCAGGAGCACGATGGCGCCCTGGCTCAGCACACGGCGCGCCCACAATTTGTTGAAATTGTGCAGCGAGGCCGAGATCCGCGTACCGCCCGCCCAATCCTCGACCGAGGCGGAGCAACTCGCCAGCGCCTCGTCCGGATCGCGCTGGCGCAGCGCGCGGCTGACATTGGTGAGGCGGGGGCCGAACAGGAACACCGAGACGCGCTTGCGCGCGTCCGTGATGGCATGCAGAAAATGCAGGAACAGGCGGGGGTACTCGCTCATCGAGCCCGAGATGTCGAGCAGCGCGACAATCGGTGCCGGCTTCTCGATCCGCCCGAGCCGACGGATGTCGATGATGTCGCCCCCGGTGCGCAAGGATGCGCGCAGGGTCCGGCGCAAGTCGAGGCGAAGCCCACGCGCATCGGGCCGGTGCCGACGCGTCAACAGCTCGGCTTGCGGCAGGTGCATGCGGTCGATGGCACGGAGCGCCTCGGCGATCTCGGCCGCACTCATCTGCGCAAAATCCTTCTTCTGAAGAATTTCCTTGTCGGAGACCGACAGGCGCAGATCCTGCTCCTGGTGCTGCTGCGTCTCGGTCATCCGCGGCTGCGACATCGCCTCCTGCACGCGGCGCGAGCCGGCCTTCGGCTTCTTCTTGGCCTCGTCCGGCAGCGGCACCGAATCCAGCATGTGCTTCCATTCTTCGGAAGGCCGGAAGAACAGGTTGAAGGCTTGGCTGAAGACCAGCGCATGCTCATGGCGCTTGACGAAGATCGCCTCCAGCGTGGTGAAGACGTCGGCGCGTTTGCCGATGTCGATCACCTGGAGCGCGCTCATGGCATCGATGACCGCGCCCGGGCCTACCGGCATCCCTGCCGCGCGCAGCGCGCGGGCAAAGCCGACGATGTTGTCGGCGAATTGCTCGGTCTGCTCGGGGGCAAGGTGGTTGATGGCCATGGTCTCGTATCCATCTCCTCGTCATTCCGGGGCGCGCCACTTGGCGCGAACCCGGAATCCATTCTCCACCAACCCTGCGGCCCGATGGATTCCGGGCTCGCACTACGCGCACCCCGGAATGACGAGCTCGTTATGACGCACGCGCGTCAATTCTCGCTCGTCGCTTCCTTCAGCACCTTCTGCAGGGTGTCGCCCTGCATGCGGGTGATGTCGTCCTGGTACTTGAGCAGCGCGCCCAGCGTGTCGCCGACCACTTGCGGGGTCAGCGAGCGGGCATCCAGCTCCGACAGCGCCGTGGCCCAGTCGATGGTCTCGGCAACGCCCGGCGACTTGTAGAAGTCCTGGTTGCGCAGCGCCTGCACGAAGCGCACGACCTGCTGCGACAGCTTGGCGGAGATGCCGGGCACGCGCGTCTTGACGATGGCGAGCTCGCGCTCGGCGGCGGGATAATCGACCCAGTGATAGAGGCAGCGCCGTTTCAGGGCGTCGTGAATCTCGCGGGTGCGGTTGGAGGTGATGATGACGATCGGCGGGGGTGGGGGCTTGACGGTCCCGAACTCGGGAATGGTCACCTGGAAGTCGCTGAGGATTTCGAGCAGGTAGGCTTCGAAGGCCTCGTCGGCGCGGTCGAGCTCGTCGATCAGCAGCACCGGTGGGCCGGCGACGTCGGGCTCCAGCGCCTGCAGCAGCGGCCGCTTGATCATGTAGCGGTCGGCGAAGATGTCGCTCGAGAGCTGATCGCGATCGGTATCGCCGGCGGCTTCCGCCATCCGGATCGCGATCATCTGCGCAGCGCTATTCCACTCGTAGACTGCGGAGGAGACGTCGAGGCCTTCGTAGCATTGCAGGCGGATCAATTTCCGCCCCAGCGCCGCCGAGAGCACCTTTGCGATCTCGGTCTTGCCGACGCCGGCCTCGCCTTCCAGGAACAGCGGCCGCCCCATCCGCAACGACAGGTACGTCACCGTCGCCAGCGAGCGCTCGGCCAGATAGCCGCGCGAGGTCAGGAGTTCGAGCATCGCATCGACCGATGCCGGCAAGGCATCAGAAGTATTGGCCGCTGAAGTCATGAAAGGCCAGTCTCGTTTGCGCCCTCACGGGCAAGTCATGTGCCGGGAAGTGAGGTCACCTCACTCCTTGGCGTTGGCTGCATCGACCGCGCGCCGCGTCAGCACGCCGATGAGATGCGCGCGGTATTCGGCGCTGCCGTGGATGTCGCTGTTGAGCCCCTCAGCCGGGACGGCGATGCCGTCCAGCGCCTTGGACGAGAAGCGCTTCTTCAGCGCCTCCTCGAACGCGGTGACCCGGAAGACGCCTTCGGAGCCGGCACCGGTCACGGCAACCCGCACGTCCGAGGGACGCCGCGCCACGAACACGCCGACCAGCGCATAGCGGGAGGCCTGGTTGCGGAACTTGATGTAGGCCGCCTTCTTCGGCAGCGGGAACATCACCTTGGTGATGATCTCGTCGGCTTCGAGCGCGGTGGTGAACAGGCCCTGGAAATACTCTTCTGCCTTGAGGCGGCGCTTGTTGGTGACGATGGTGGCGCCCAGCGCGAGCACGGCAGCCGGATAGTCCGCGGTTGGGTCGTTGTTGGCGAGCGAGCCGCCGATCGTGCCCTTGTGACGCACGGCGGGATCGCCGATTCCGCCGGCAAGATTCGCCAGCGCCGGGATCGCCTCGCCGACGATCGCGGAGGTGGCGACCTCGGCGTGCTTGGCGGTGGCGCCGATCACCAGCGAGCGGCCTTTCATCTCGATCGTGTTGAGCCCCTCGATATGGGAGAGGTCAACCAGATGCGGGGGGCTGGCGAGGCGCTGCTTCATGACGGGAATCAGCGTGTGGCCGCCGGCGATCACCTTGGCGTCCTCGTTCTTCACCAGCAGATTGGCCGCCTGGCGAACGGTGCCGGGGCGATGATATTTGAATTCGTACATCTGAATGTCCTGATCGCGGGATGCGCTTTACGCGAGGTCGGATTTCGCCATCGCCTTGGCGCCGGCGGAGATGGAGGCGACGATGTTCTGGTAGCCGGTGCAGCGGCAGAGATTGCCTTCCAGTTCTTCCCGGATCGTATGGTCGTCGAGCTCATGACCCTTGCGATGCACGATGTCGATCGCGGTCATGATCATGCCCGGCGTGCAGAAGCCGCACTGCAGGCCATGGTGCTCGCGGAAGGCCTCCTGCATCGGATGCAGCGGCGCGCCGTCGGCAGCCAGCCCCTCGATCGTCTTGACCTCATGGCCGTCGGCCATCACCGCAAGCGTGGTGCAGGACTTCACGGCCTTGCCGTCGAGATGCACGACACAGGCGCCGCACTGCGAGGTATCGCAGCCGACATGGGTGCCGGTCAGGCGCAGATTCTCGCGCAGGAATTGCACCAGCAGGGTGCGGGGATCGACATTGGCCGTGACAGGATTGCCGTTCACGATGAGGGAGATTTTTGCCATAAGCACTCTCTATCAGCGCCCCGACGGGTCCCATCGAAGCGGTTCTTATAATTATTCCAACCCATCATATGGGCCATTATGCCCCGGGGCAACATCGCCCGGGGCGCAAGGCGCCATGCCGGAGGCGATGACCTTCAGCTCTGTACGGCCTTGGCGAAGTTCGCGAAAAACTCGTCGGCGAGCTTCTTGGCGGCGCCGTTGATCAGGCGCTGGCCGAGCTGCGCCAACTTGCCGCCGATCTGCGCCTCGACGTCGTAGGAGAGCAGCGTGCCGCCGTCCTTCTCCGCCAGCCTGACCGCCGCGCCACCCTTGGCGAAGCCAGCGACCCCGCCTTCGCCCTCACCGGAGATCTTGTAGCCGTTCGGCGGGTCGAGATCGGACAGCGTGACCTTGCCCTTGAAGCGCGCCGACACCGGGCCGACCTTCATTTTCGCCGTCGCGCGAAAGCCGCCGTCCTCGGTCTTCTCGAGCTCCTCGCAGCCGGGGATGCAGGCCTTCAGCACCTCGGGATCGTTGAGCTTGGCCCACACGGCCTCGCGCGGCGCCGCAAGCTGGACTTCGCCGTTCATCGTCATGGCCATGAGGGTGCCTCCCGGATCGCGTAACTATAGTGCTGATCAAGTAACGCAGGGACGCGGCAAAGGAAAGGGCGGCGCCCGGTCACGTGCAATGCATATTCGCAACTGCAAAAAGACGTGTGCAGGCGGTGGGGGATTGGCACGGCCGGGCCATGATGCTTAGGTCGCGCGCAATATGAGCACGTCCCTCTCCCCCCTGCTCGCACCGATGCTGTCGAGCGCCGCCATGCGCGTGGTCTGCGACGACCGGTCCACTCTGCAGAACATGCTTGATTTCGAGGCAGCCCTGGCCCGCGCCGAGGCTGCCACGGCTGTGATTCCGGCATCTGCGGTGGGGCCGATCGAGACCGCGTGCAAGGCCGATGGCTTTGACATGGCCGCCTTGGCGGAGGCCGCGACGCGATCAGGGAATCTTGCGATCCCCCTGGTCAAGGCGCTGACTGCCAATGTCGGCAAGGCCGACAAGGAGGCTGCGCGCTATGTGCATTGGGGCGCCACCAGCCAGGACGTCATCGACACCGCGACCATGCTCGCGCTCCGCGCCGGCATCGATGTGCTGGACGCCGACCTCAGCCGTGCCATCAAGGGCTTTGCTGCACTGGCGCGCCACCATCGCAATACCGCGATGGTGGCACGGACCTGGCTCCAGCATGCGCTGCCGATGCCGTTCGGCCTGAAGGCCGCCGAATATGCATCCAGCCTCGCCCGCGCCCGCTGTCGCCTGCGGCGGCTCCGCCGCGAGGGCCTCGCGCTGCAATTCGGCGGCGCCGCCGGCACGCTCGCGGCTCTCGGCGACAAGGGACTTGCGGTGGCCGAGCGCCTCGCGCGGGAGCTCGACCTGCCGCTGCCGGAAGCGCCCTGGCACGCCCACCGCGACCGGATCGCGGAAGCCGCATCCTGCTTCGCCATTCTCGCCGGCAGCTGCGGCAAGATCGCGCGGGACGTCTCGCTGATGATGCAGACCGACGTCGCCGAAGCGTTCGAGCCGGCCGGCGAAGGCCGCGGCGGCTCCTCGACCATGCCGCACAAGCGCAACCCGGTCGCCGCCGCGAGCGCGCTGGGCGCCGCCACCATGGCTCCGCAGCTTGCCGCGACGATCTTCGCAGCCCAGGTGCAAGATCACGAGCGCAGCGCCGGCCCCTGGCACGCGGAATGGCCGACGCTGCCGCAATTGATGCTGGTCGCCTCGGGCGCGCTGACCGCCATCGTCGACATCGCCGAAGGGCTCGACGTCGATGCTGCGCGTATGCTCCGCAATCTCGATGCGACGCACGGCCTGATCATGGCCGAGGCGGTCACGTTCGCGCTGGCCGACAAGATCGGCAAGAGCGATGCGCATCATCTGGTCGAGGCCGCCAGCAAGCGCGCGGTCGCCGAGAAGAAGCATCTGCGCGAGGTGCTGTCGGCCGATTCGCAGGTCACTGCGCATCTTTCGCCGGAAAAAATTGCGGCATTGTTGGAGCCGATGGCCTATCAAGGGGCTTCCCAGGCCCTGATCGACCGGCTGCTGGATTCACTGGATCTCTCCTGATGTCATTGCCGGGCTTGACCCGGCAATCCATCATCCTGGATAGATTCGCTTTTGAGATGGATGCGCGGGTCATCCAGGCTAAGACGCGCTTCGCGCTGTTACCCGCGCATAACGAGGAGCATGCCATGCCCATGATCGATGCCGACGGATGCCTGCTCAACGTCTCCGTCGAGGGCCGCGACGGCGGGCCGACCTTGATGCTGTCCAACTCGCTCGGCTGCACGCTTCAGATGTGGGAGCCGCAGATGAAGGCGCTGACGCAGGTGTTCCGCGTCATCCGCTACGACCGCCGCGGCCACGGCAAGTCCAACGTTCCGCCGGGCCCCTACACGATGGAGCGCTTCGGCCGCGACGTGCTCGCGATCCTCGACGACCTCAACATCGAGAAGGTGCATTGGTGCGGCCTGTCGATGGGCGGCATGGTCGGGCAATGGCTCGGCGCCAACGCGCCGGAGCGCTTCGGCAAGCTCATCCTCGCCAACACCTCCTGCTACTATGCCGAACCGACCAAATGGCTGGAGCGCATCGATGCGGTGAAGAAGGGCGGCATCGCCGCGGTTGCCGACGCCGTGATCGCAGGCTGGCTGACGCAGGATTTTCGCGAGCGCGAGCCTGCGATCACCGCAAAGATGAAGGCGATGCTGCTCGCCTCGCCGGTCGACGGTTACCTTGCCTGCTGCGAGGCGCTGTCGACGCTGGACCAGCGCGCGCTGCTGCCGAAGATCAAGAGCCCGACGCTGGTGATCGCCGGCCGCCACGACGTGGCGACGCCAATCTCGGCAGGCGAATTGATCCGCTCGAACATTCCCGGCGCCAGCATGACCATCATCGACGCCGCGCACATTTCCAATGTCGAACAGCCGCACGCGTTTACCGACGCGGTAGTGGGTTTTCTGACGCAGCGCTGATCGCGCCCATCGTCATTCCGGGGCGATGCAAAGCATCGAACCCGGAATCTCGATCGGCATTCACAACCTCGAGATTCCGGGTTCGCCTGTTCGAGGCGCCCCGGAATGACTGATCCGGAGAAACACCATGGATGACCAGAAGCGCCGCGATGCCGGCATGAGCGTGCGCCGCAAGGTGCTGGGCAATGCCTGGGTCGACAAGTCGATCGCGAACCGCAACGCCTTCAACACCGATTTCCAGGACATGATCACGCGCTATGCGTGGGGCGAGATCTGGACCCGGCCGCATTTCGACGAGCGCACGCGGCGCGTGCTGGTGATCGGCACCATGGTCGCGCTCGGCCAATGGGACGAATTCCGCCTGCACGTGCGCGCGGCGCTGGCCGAGGGCGGCTTCACGCCCGACGATATCAAGGAAATCCTGCTGCAGCAGGCGATCTATTGCGGCGTGCCAGCCGCGAACCACGCCGTGAAGGAAGCCTCAGCGATTGTGCAGGAGCTCGGCCTGCTCAAGACCTAGCGACGCGGCGATCTCGACGGGCTTTTGAACGGCCTTGGGCGCTGGCGCCGGCTTCTCGATCACGACCACGATGGCGGCACCGAGCAAGAGCAGGAGCTCGGTCGCATGCAGCCGGAGCGCGGCCATCTCGCCGACCTTCGAGGCCATGACCATGCTGGCAAACGAGATCAGGCTGCCGATCGCCAGGGCGATGCTAAGCGCCTCGTCGCTGCCTCCGTTCCTGCGAGTGCGGGGAATACAGAGCAGCACGAGATAGATCGCAAAGAACGCCACCACGGTCAGACGGCCCAGCGCCAGCAGCCACGCGGCGCGTACCGTATCCATGCCCGCCATCTGGAGATGGTCGCTGAGGAAGAGTGCCACTGCGACGCTCGGCCGCTCGTAGAGGCCGTGCACCGGGGCCACGATGATGTTGAAGGCGACGAGGGTCCAGACCGGAATGAAATAGGCCGCCAGCAGCGCGCCGTTGACCGAGCCGATCCGCCAATTCCTGAACATGCCGCTTCCCGCTTCACCTGCCGTTCGCCCTCGATGAACGGCTTTGCTAGGGAGCTAACTCGCATCAGACTGTGGCGGCAATTTAAACCCTTTGTTTACCTTAACTGACCCGACTTTCGTCATTCCGGGGCCGATGCGATGCATCGAACCCGGAATGACGGCCTAGAAGGCCACGAATAGGGCCCCGCCTTGCGGCGGGGCCCTCCTCACTACCCTTACTCGCGACCCTTGCGCTTGGGCTCTCAACTAGTCGTCCTGGCTGCGCTGGCCGCCCTGCTGCTGGCCGGGACGTTCGCCCTGGCGCATCGGATCCTGCTGCTGCTGTCCGGGTTTCTGACCGCCGCCCTGCTGCTGTTGCGGATTGCGCTGGCCGGGGTTCTGACTCTGCTGACCCGGATTCTGGTTCTGCTGCTTCGTCATTCGGGGAAACTCCCTTGTTGGACGTCACGGGGAGGATAACGACGGGCTTCCAATTTGGTTGCCCTGCGGAACCCGGTTCCTCGCAGCTGCGGAACCCCGAAATGCCCGCCGCCATGAAATGACCTCTGTACAAACCTTTATGCCGAGGTCTGGCCAGTTGCAGCCGCCAGTTCCCTCCTGTTACAAAACGGGAAGAATGCGTGGGGCTGCCGGGGCCCGGGAAGAAACTCAATCACACTCTCTCGAAAGCTCCCTTTGAGCCGCGTCAGGTTTGGTAACGGCAGCCCATGGATTATTTCGCCCAGCAGCTCATCAACGGCCTCGTGCTCGGCTCGATCTACGGTCTGATCGCGATCGGCTACACGATGGTCTATGGCATCGTCGGCATGATCAACTTCGCCCATGGCGATGTCTTCATGATCGGCGGCTTCATCGCCTTGATCACCTTCCTGATCCTGATCTCGCTCGGCCTGACCGCGATACCGCTGATCCTGCTCGTGGTGCTCCTGGTCTCGATGGCGATCACTGCGCTCTATGGCTGGACCATCGAGCGCATCGCCTACCGGCCGCTGCGGCATTCCTTTCGCCTCGCCCCGATGCTGTCGGCGATCGGCATGTCGTTCGTGCTGACCAACTACTCGCAGGTTGCGCAAGGCGCGCGTGTCAAGCCGATCCCGCCCTTCATCACCGGCGGCTACACCCTGCATGAGAGCACGGACGGCTTTGTGATCCAGCTCTCCAACATCCAGATCATGGTGGTCATCACCACGATCGTGCTGCTGGCCCTGTTCACCTGGCTGGTGTCGCGCACGCGGCTCGGGCGCGACATGCGCGCCTGCGAGCAGGACCAGACCATGGCGGCGCTGCTCGGCGTCGACGTCGACCGCACCATCTCCATGACCTTCGTCATCGGCGCCGCGCTCGCCGCTGTCGCGGGCCTGATGTACCTGCTCTATTACGGCCTCGTCGATTTCTTCATGGGCTTCGTCGCCGGCATCAAGGCGTTCACCGCCGCCGTGCTCGGCGGCATCGGCTCGCTGCCCGGCGCCATGCTCGGAGGGCTTGCGATCGGCCTGATCGAGACGTTCTGGTCCGCCTATTTCTCGGTCGAGTACAAGGACGTCGCGGCGTTCTCGATCCTGATCGTCGTGCTGATCTTCATGCCGACCGGCCTGCTCGGTCGTCCCGAAGTCGAAAAAGTCTGACGGTCGCGCGTGGCAGCTTCCCCACCCATGAAGGCCAAATCGGGCATCCCCGCCATCTTGAAGACAGCTTTGGTCAACGCCCTGATCGCGCTGGTGCTGTTCTCGTTGATGGTCGGCATCCGCACCGAGGCGGGCGCCTCCGGCCAGCTTACCTATTGGACGCGCTTCGGCGAACTCGCCTCCCTCGTCGCTGCGGTCTTCGGCGGCTCCATCGTCATCGAGCTGCTGCGGCAATGGATCGGCCCGACCGGTGCCGAGAAGCTGGTGCCGCCCGCGGTGAAGAGCGGCGTGTCCTTCATCGGCCGCTATCTGGCGCCGGCACTTCTGATCTTCACGCTGCTGGTGCCGGTGATCTTCTATGACCAGCGCTACATCCTCGACCTCGCCATCCTCGTGCTCACCTATGTCATGCTGGGCTGGGGATTGAACGTCGTGGTCGGGCTCGCCGGCCTGCTCGATCTCGGCTACGTCGCCTTCTATGCGGTCGGCGCCTATTCCTATGGACTGCTTGCGACCAATTTCGGCTGGTCGTTCTGGATCTGCCTGCCGCTCGCCGGCATCCTTGCCGCGTTCTGGGGCGTCCTGCTCGGCTTCCCCGTGCTACGCCTGCGCGGCGACTACCTCGCCATCGTGACGCTCGCCTTCGGCGAGATCATCCGCCTCGTTATCATCAACTGGCAGGAGCTCACCGGCGGCCCGAATGGCGTTTCCGGCATCCCCCGCCCCTCCTTCTTCGGCATCCCGCTCGACAACAGCGATGACGGCCTCGCCGCCAAGCTCGGCATCGAATATTCGCCGACCCACCGCATCGTCTTCCTGTTCTATCTGATCCTGGCGCTTGCCCTGCTCACCAACTGGGCGACGATCCGCCTGCGCCGTCTGCCGATCGGGCGGGCCTGGGAAGCCTTGCGCGAGGACGAGGTCGCCTGCCGCGCGCTCGGCATCAATACCACGACCACCAAGCTCACGGCGTTCGCGACCGGTGCGATGTTCGGCGGCTTTGCCGGCGCGTTCTTCGCCACCCGCCAGGGCTTCATCAGCCCGGAATCCTTCACCTTCCAGGAATCGGCGCTGGTGCTCGCCATCGTCGTCCTCGGCGGCATGGGCTCCCAGCTCGGCGTCGCGCTGGCCGCGCTCGCCATGATCGGCGGCTTCGAATTGTTCCGGAGCCTCGAGACCTATCGCATGCTGGTGTTCGGCATGGCCATGGTGCTGATCATGATCTGGCGGCCGCGCGGCTTGATCGGCCATCGCGCGCCCACCGTCTATCTGACCAAGGCGCAGGCGATCTCCTCCGACCTCGTCAAGGAAGGGCACGGATGAGCGGCGACAAGATGAGCGACAGGATTCTTGGCGTCGACCGGCTCACCATGCGCTTCGGCGGCATCGTGGCGGTGCAGGATCTGTCGTTCTCGGCGGCGCGGAAGAAGATCACCGCGCTGATCGGACCAAATGGCGCCGGCAAGACCACCGTGTTCAACTGCATCACCGGCTTCTACAAGCCGAGCGGCGGCGCCATTCGCCTCACCCATGACGACGGCAGGACGATCGCGCTGGAGCGGCTGAACGATTTCCGCATCGCCAAGCAGGCCAAGGTCGCCCGCACCTTCCAGAACATCCGGCTGTTTCCCGGCATGACCGCGCTGGAAAACCTGATGGTGGCGCAGCACAATGCCTTGATGCGCGCCTCCGGCTTCACCCTGCTCGGCCTCATTGGCGCGCCCGGCTATCGCGACGCCGAGAAGCGCGCGATCGATCTGGCCACCGACTGGCTCAAGCGGGTCAACCTGCTCGACCGCGCCGACGATGCCGCCGGCAATTTCGCCTATGGCGACCAGCGCCGGCTCGAGATCGCGCGCGCCATGTGCACCGAGCCCGCGCTGCTGTGCCTGGACGAGCCCGCCGCCGGCCTCAATGCGCGCGAGAGCGCGGCGTTGAGCGAGCTCTTGCTCTCGATCCGCGACGAACTCGGCACCTCGATCCTCCTGATCGAGCACGACATGTCCGTGGTGATGGAAATCTCCGACCACATCGTGGTGATGGACCATGGCGTCAAGATCGCGGAAGGCACGCCGCGCGAGGTCCGCGATGATCCCAAGGTGATCGCGGCCTATCTCGGCGCCGACGAGGAAGAGGCGGCCGCTGTGATGGAGGGCGGCTCGTGACGTCGGCGCCGTCTCCCCTGCTCGCGATCCGCGGCTTGCGCGCCGCCTACGGCAAGATCGAAGCGCTGAAGGGCGTCGACGTCGAGATCAATGCCGGCGAGATCGTGGCTTTGATCGGCGCCAACGGCGCCGGCAAGTCGACGCTGATGATGACGATCTTCGGCAAGCCGCGCGCCCGTGCCGGCCAGATCCTGTATGAAGGCCGTGACATCACCGACGTCCCTACCCACGAGATCGCGCATTTGCGCATCGCGCAATCGCCGGAAGGCCGCCGCATCTTCCCGCGCATGAGCGTGGCGGAAAACCTCCAGATGGGAGCAGATGCCACCGGGTGCACCGAAGGCGAACGCGAGGCGACGCTGCAGCGCGTCTTCACGCTGTTTCCGCGGCTGAAGGAACGCTACGCCCAGCGCGGCGGAACCCTGTCCGGCGGCGAGCAGCAGATGCTGGCGATCGGCCGCGCCTTGATGAGCCGTCCCCGCCTGCTGCTGCTCGACGAACCCTCGCTCGGCCTCGCGCCGCTGATCGCGCGCCAGATCTTCGATGCGATCCGTACCCTGAACCGGCAGGACGACCTGACCGTCCTGATCGTCGAGCAGAACGCCAACCACGCCCTCAAGCTCGCCCACCGCGGTTATGTCATGGTCAATGGCCTGATCACGCTGGCCGGGACCGGCAGCGAATTGTTGCAGCGCCCCGAGATTCGCGCCGCCTATCTGGAAGGCGGCCGCCACGGCTGACCGAGCCCCAGGGCGGGCGAGTGCGGTCGAATGTGGCGAGATAACTCCGCCAATGCCCGTATTTTGCCGGTGACTTCTCCTCGAATTCATTCAAGAATGGCGGCGGTTTGAACCGGGCATGTCCCGGCAACTTCCACAGGCGACCACCCGCGAGGTATCTCATGAAATCACTGAAGCTCATCGGTCTGGCATTCGGCGCATCGCTCGCGCTGTCGAGCGCGGCATTCGCGCAGGATGTCACCGTCGCAGTCGCAGGCCCGATGACCGGCGGCGAGTCCGCCTTCGGCCGCCAGATGAAGAACGGCGCCGAAATGGCCGTGGCCGATATCAATGCCGCCGGCGGCGTCAACGGCAAGAAGCTCGCGCTGTCCGTCGAGGACGACGCCTGCGACCCGAAGCAGGCGCGCTCGATTGCCGAGAAGATCGCCGGAGCCAAGATCCCGTTCGTCGCCGGGCACTATTGCTCGTCGTCGTCGATCCCGGCTTCGGAAGCCTATGCCGACGGCAACGTGCTCCAGATCACCCCGGCCTCGACCAACCCGCTGTTCACCGAGCGCAAGCTCTGGAACGTGGCGCGCGTCTGCGGCCGTGACGATCAGCAGGGCCTGATCGCGGCGCAGTACATCGCCAAGAACTACAAGGGCAAGAACATCGCGATCCTCAACGACAAGACCACCTACGGCAAGGGTCTTGCCGACGAGACCAAGAAGGCGCTCAACAAGGCCGGCATCACCGAGAAGATGTACGAGTCCTACAACAAGGGCGACAAGGACTTCAACGCGATCGTCTCGCGCCTGAAGCGTGACAACATCGACCTCGTCTATGTCGGCGGTTACCATCAGGAGAGCGGCCTGATCCTGCGTCAGATGCGCGACCAGGGCCTCAAGACCGTGCTGATGGCCGGCGACGCGCTCGCCGACAAGGAGTATGCCTCCATCACCGGCCCGGCCGGCGAAGGCACGCTGTTCACCTTCGGCCCCGATCCGCGCAACAAGCCGACCGCCAAGAAGATCGTCGAGGCCTTCAAGGCCAAGAACATCGATCCCGAGGGCTACACCCTCTACACCTATGCGGCGATGCAGGTGTGGTCGCAGGCCGCCAAGAAGGCCGGCACCACCGACGCCAAGAAGGTCATGGAGGCGATGAAGGCCGGCAAGTGGGACACCGTGATCGGCCCGATCGAGTATGACGCCAAGGGCGACATCAAGCAGATCGACTACGTCGTCTACAAATGGGACGCCAAGGGCGGCTACGCCGAGATCAAGGGCAACGGCACCTGACGCGCTTGCCGGGTCTTGCGCCCGCCATCGATCATCACGACGCCCCGGCTTAGCCCGGGGCGTTCTTTTTTGGCGGGATCAGACGGCCGCAGGCAGCTCGCCGGCCGACGCGGCCTGGGCCTTGCGAAGCGCCTGCAGGAGATCGTTCGGCCGAAACGGCTTTTGCAGGCAAATCACGTCGGCGAGGTGGGGCGACTGCTCCATGAAGTCCAGCGCCGTCATGCCGGATACCGCGACGATTGGGAGCCCCGGCGCACGCTCGCGCAGGGCCGCGATGACATCGACACCGCTGATGTCGCCCAGGAAGATATCGACGATCACCGCATCGAAAGGGCCCTCGGCGAAGGATTTCAGCCCGGCCACACCGCTGTCGGCCTCGGCAACATCGTATTGGTTGACCCGAAGCACGATCGCGACCATCGCGCGCACGTCCTTCTGGTCGTCGATGATGAGAACGCGAGGCATGGGAACAACTCCCGCAAATCGACAAATCGTACGATTCAAACCTGGACCCCGCCGTGACGGCAGGGCATTATGACACCGCCCAGTAAAGCGCATCTTACCCGATCCCTATTCCGCGTCCCCACCAAAATTAAGTAAGCTGTAACCTTCGGTTGAGTCGTCGCTGCAACAATTCACGGCACGCGCCCGGAACGCGCTACCGTGGGGTGGTGGAGGTCAAGCCAACCCGGATCTTGGAATTGCGGAGATGCTCAAAACGGGTCTGCACGAGATGAACGCGCCTGCGATCGACCGAAGCACCTTTCTCTCAACCCTGCCGGCCTCTTCGGCCGATCGAACCGCGGCATTATGGATCGTCGGCGTTTCCTCGATCCTGTTCGCGCTGGCCGTTCCGTTCGCAGGTATTGCACTACTGCCGGTCCCCGCCTTCGTCGCGAGCTATCAATCAGCCCTGGCCGTGAGCGACATCATCACGGCCGCGCTGCTGCTGGCGCAGTTTTCGGTGCTGCGGACCCGCGCGCTGCTGTGGCTGTCGACCGGCTACCTGTTCACCGCCGCCGCGGCGCTGGTCCATGCCCTCACCTTCCCCGGCCTGTTCACACCGACCGGGCTGTTTGGCGCCGGCAGCCAGACCACCGTCTGGCTCTACATGATCTGGCATGGCGTCTTCCCACTGTTCGTGCTGGGCTATGCCTGGCTCAAGGAAAAGGACGGCGGCCCGAGGATCCGGACCGCAACGAGCAAAGCGATCTACGCGACCGTGATCGGCGTCGTCGCAACCATGGCCGTCTTCACCTGGGTCGTCACTGCCCAGCATGATCTGCTGCCGGTCCTGCTCCGCGACGGCCGCTACACCCCGACCATGATCGGGGTCGTGTCCTTCGTGTGGTCGCTGAGCTTCGCCGCCTTGGTTTCGCTGTGGTTCCGGCGCCCACATTCGGTGATCGACGTCTGGCTCATGGTCGTGATGTGCGCATGGCTGTTCGACATCGCCCTGTCTGCGATCGTCAATGTCGCGCGCTTCGATCTCGGCTTCTACGCCGGCCGTCTCTATGGTCTCTGCGCGTCGAGCTTCGTGCTCGGGGTGCTGCTGATCGAGAACGTTCGCCTTCAGGCCCGGACGGTGGGCCTTGTCGGCAGGCTGCGGGAGCAATCGGCGTCGGATCGCGACTTCTATGGCAAGCGTCTTGCGCTGTACGGCGCCGTCGTCGAATCCTCCAACGACGCCATCATCACGAAGACGCTCGACGGCATCATCACCGGCTGGAACAAGGCCGCCGAGCATCTGTTCGGCTATTCCGCCGCGGAGGCTGTCGGCAGGTCGATCGACATCATCGTGCCGCCGGACCGAAAGAGCGAAGTCAGGAGCATCCTCAACCGGATCGCCGGCAACGAGACGATCGCCCAGCACGAGACGGTGCGGATTCGAAAGGATGGCCGCGCGCTCGACGTCGTGCTGAATGTCTCTCCACTGCGATCGGACAACGGAGAGATCATCGGGGCCTCCAAGATCGCCCACGACATCACCGAGGAGAAGCAGGCACAGGAGAAGCTTCGCCGCGAGATCGAGGAGCGCCAGCGCATCTTCGAGACCTCGCAGGACCTGATCCTGGTCACCGACGGTTACGGCAATTTCATCCAGGTCAGCCCGAGCGTGAAGGACATCCTCGGCTTCAGCCCGGAAGACCTGATCGGGCACAGCGCGACCGAGTTCATCCACCCTGACGACCTCGAGAAGACGCGGGAGGAGATGCGAGCGGCGCGGCGCGGTGCGATCAAGCGCAGCTTCGAGGCGCGCTACTATCATTACGACGGCCACGAGGTCTCGCTGAACTGGATGGGCACCTGGTCGGAGCCGGTGAGGCGCCATTTCTTCATCGGTCGCGATCTGACGGAGAAGCAGGCGGCCGAAGCCCAGTTCCGCCAGGTGCAGAAGATGGACTCCATCGGCCAGCTCACCGGCGGCGTCGCTCACGACTTCAACAACGTGCTGACCGTCATCACCGGCACGATCGGCATCCTGGCCGACGCGGTCGCCGACCGGCCGGAGCTTGCTGCGATCACCAAGCTGATCGACGATGCCGCCGAGCGCGGCGCCCAGCTGACCAAGCATCTGCTCGCCTTCGCCCGCAAGCAGCCGCTCCAGCCGCGCGAGATCGACGTCAATGCGCTGGTGCTCGAAGCCGCCAAGCTGCTCCACCCGACCCTCGGGGAGCAGATCACCATCGTGCCGCAGCTCACCGAGGATGCCTGGCCGACGCTGGTCGATCCCGGCCAGCTGTCCACGGCGGTCCTTAATCTCGCGCTCAACGCCCGGGACGCCATGCCCGAGGGCGGCACCCTCGTGCTCGAGACCCGCAACATCTTCCTCGACGACGGCTATGCCAGCATGAACCCCGACGTCGTCGCTGGCAGCTACGTGATGATCGCGGTCAGCGACACCGGCTCCGGAATCCCGCCGGAGCTGATCGACCGGGTGTTCGATCCCTTCTTCACCACCAAGGAGGTCGGCAAGGGCACCGGGCTCGGCCTCAGCATGGTATTCGGCTTCGTTAAGCAGTCCGGCGGCCACATCAAGATCTACAGCGAGCAAGGCCACGGCACGAGCGTCAAGATCTACCTGCCGCGTTCGAGCGGCGTGCAGGAAAGCGAGTACGAGGTGCTGCAGAACGCGCCCATCACCGGCGGCGACGAGAAGATCCTGATCGTCGAGGACGATGCGCTGGTGCGGCAATATGTGGTGACCCAGGTCAAGAGCCTCGGCTACACAGCGCTCGAAGCCGCCAACGCGGCCGAAGCCCTCACCATCATCGACGCCGACCGCGGCATCGACCTGCTCTTCACCGACATCATCATGCCCGGCAACATGAACGGCCGTCAGCTGGCCGACGAGGCCGCCCGCCGCCGTCCCGACCTGAAGACGCTGTTCACCTCGGGCTACACCGAGAATGCCATCGTCCATCACGGCCGCCTCGATTCCGGCGTGCTGCTGCTGGCAAAGCCCTACCGGAAGACCGAGCTCGCCAAGATGCTCAGAACCGCGCTCGCCAGTTGAGCCCGCGGCGGCCCTGAGCTATCGCAGACCGCGAACCGCACTCAACGACGAGGCCGCCTTGAATAATTCGCTCACCGATATTGCCGGCGTCCGCGTCGGCCATGCCGAAGATGCGAAAGTGGCCTCCGGCACGACCGCGATCATTTTCGACCAGCCGGCGGTCGCGGCGATCGACGTCCGCGGCGGCGGTCCCGGCACGCGCGAAGACGCGCTGCTCGATCTCGCCAACACCGTCGAGCGCGTCGACGCGATCGCGCTGTCGGGCGGTTCCGCCTTTGGCCTCGACACCGGCGGCGGCGTGCAGGCCTGGCTCGCCGAGCAGGGCCGCGGCCACCGGGTTCGCGAAGCGCTGATCCCGATCGTGCCGGGCGCGATCCTGTTCGACCTGCTCAACGGGGGCGACAAGGCCTGGGGCCGCTTCTCGCCCTACCGCGACCTCGGCTACGCCGCGGCAGCCGCCGCGGGCACCGAGTTCGCACTCGGCAGCGTCGGCGCCGGCCTCGGCGCCACCACCGCAACGTTCAAGGGCGGGCTCGGCTCGGCCTCGGCGGGGACAGCTGATGGCGTCAAGGTCGCGGCGATCGTCGCCGTCAACGCCGTCGGCAGCGTCACCGTGGGCAACGGTCCCTGGTTCTGGGCGGCACCGTTCGAATTGGCCGGCGAGTTCGGCGGCCGCGGCCTGCCCGACGCGTTCACCGACGACATGCTGCGCATGCGCATCAAAGGTGGGCCGGCAGCAACCGCGCGCGAGAACACGACGATCGGCGCCGTCGTCACCGATGCGGTGCTGACCAAGCCCCAGGCCAAGCGGCTGGCGATGATCGCACACACCGGCTTCGCCCGCGCGATCTATCCGGTGCACGCGCCGACCGACGGCGATGTGCTGTTTGCTGCCGCAACCGGGGAGAAGCCGATCGATCCGCTGGTCGGCCTCACCGAGCTCGGCACCGTCGCGGCCAACGTGGTGGCGCGAGCGATAGCCCGCGGCGTGTACAGTGCGGCAGCTCTGCCGTTCCCGGGGGCGCAGCCGGCCTGGAAGGACAGATTCGGTTAGAAACGAAACGGCCGATACGGCGTTGTCTCGGCACCATCCCCAGATGTACCGCCATGCCGTCTTCCGTGATCCGGTTTTTCCGCTATGCGCCCGACACGCGGGAGCTGAAGGTGACTTTCGTCAGCGGACGCCTCTATGTCTATGAGGACGTTCCACCCGAGGTCGCTGCAGCATTCCAGGAAGCGCGCGCAAAAGGAGTGTTCTTCAACCACGAAATCCGTGACCGGTATGTCTACCGTGACATCACGCGCGCGTATGCCGGCTAATCTCGGATGCCGCTCACACGCTCATCGACATCGACGAGCCGGCAGCCGCCGAAGAGCCCTGCCCGTGCCCGCCTTGCTGCTGCATCAATTGTGCAAACAGATCGTAAGCCGAGTTACGTGAGGAGCTGGAGGCGCCCGGCACCGTCGTCGACATCTTGAAGCCGTCGGCATAGGTGACGGTGGTGGTGGTCGAACCATCGGCGTTGGTCGTCGTGGTCGAGGTCGATCCGCCGCCCGACGAGGACTCCGAGCCACCGCCGGAAGCATCGCCCGCGCCGTGAGCGTGCTGGCCGCGGTGACCGCTCTTCAGCGCCTTCGACATCTCGTCCAGGCTGACGCTGCCGTCCGCATTCGAATCCAGCTTGGAGAACACGTCGTCGGCCTGCGCGAGGTTGGTGCCGCCGGCGCCGAGCGCGTCCTCGAACTCGGACTTGGTGATGCTGCCGTCGCCGTCCGCATCGATCAGCGAGAACAGATCCTTGAGTGCGGCATTCCGGCCTTGCGGCGTCGAGGAGGTCGCGCTCGACGAGGTCGAAGTCGTCGCGCTGCCGGTGCCGTCCGACGATTGGCTCTGCGCCGCAAACAGCGCGTTCATCGTCTCCGGCGAGATCTGCGGATATTTGCCCGAATTGACCGACGAGGTCGCGCCGCTGGTCGGGCTGTTGCTGCCGCTGTCGATCGCGAACGGATTGGTCGCGCCCTGCGCCGCCCCCGCCTTGTGCGTCGACGAGGACGATTTCGAGTTCGTCAGCGACTGGATCGCGTCGAGTGCGCTCGATACGGCACC
Source organism: Bradyrhizobium guangxiense (assembly GCF_004114915.1). Lineage (NCBI taxonomy): Bacteria > Pseudomonadati > Pseudomonadota > Alphaproteobacteria > Hyphomicrobiales > Nitrobacteraceae > Bradyrhizobium > Bradyrhizobium guangxiense. Next base: position 4,294,521 of record NZ_CP022219.1, read on the forward strand.
AAGGGCAAACAACATTGCACAACTCCAACCCGTGCGGCATGCCGCGGCCAATGTTCTGCAGCTGATGTCAGCAAGCGTCGTGCCAGCGCAAAAAGCTCAATGAAATCCGCCGCCGCCGCGCCTTGGACGGCCTGGAAACACCGGCAATTCGTGCCGGTCACGGCAGAAATTTCCGCCCACAGGAAGCACGCCTCCCCTGCATTGCCCGCCATGGAGGCCCATGTTAGGCGAGGCCATCCTTCACGGCCGCCACGGGAAACCGCGCCATGACCCAAGCCTTCGCCCCCCCCCCCCTGGCCATCGCGTCCTCGATCCTGGCCTCGGACTTCTCCAGGCTCGGCGAGGAGGTGCGCAGCGTCGATGCCGCCGGCGCCGACTGGATCCATCTCGACGTAATGGACGGTCACTTCGTTCCCAATATCTCCTACGGTCCCGACGTCATCAAGGCGATGCGCCCGCACACGAAGAAGATCTTCGACGCGCATCTGATGATCTCGCCGTGCGACCCCTATCTCGAGGCCTTCGCCAAAGCCGGCTGCGACCACATCACCGTGCATGCGGAGGCCGGCCCCCATCTGCACCGTTCGCTGCAGGCGATCCGCGCGCTCGGCAAGAAGGCCGGCGTCTCGCTCAATCCCGGCACGCCGATCAGCGCGCTCGAATATGTCCTCGATCTCGTCGACCTCGTGCTGGTGATGTCGGTCAATCCCGGCTTCGGCGGCCAGGCCTTCATTCCATCCGCGATCGCAAAGATCCGCGACATCCGCGCAATGACGGCGGGGCGGCCCATCGATATCGAGGTCGACGGCGGCGTCGGACCCGATGTGGCCGGCGCACTCGCCGCGGCCGGCGCCAACGCCTTCGTCGCCGGCACGTCCGTCTTCAGGGGCGGCACGCTGGAGGCCTACAAGAGCAACATCGCCGCGATCCGCAACGCGGCGCTGCAGGCGCGCGGCGAAGCGATTTGAGCTGGATCTGGCCTTACGGCCGGACGACGGAAAATCCCGCGGCACCTACGGGTGTTGCAGCGCGCAATGCCTAAAATTGCAGTCGTGATCCGTACTCATCCGGACTTCACTGATTCGCGCAAATCATCGCAAGTGAGTCCTGCCTGCTTTTGACGGGAGGACATCATGACGACGACCCTGGTTTGGACTGGCGTAGCGTTGTGGTTAGGGTTCAATGCGGCGATCGTGGCCCGCGGCCTCTACGCGGCGCGACCGGTGAAGGCCGTGGCTTCCGCCCGCATCATCCATCTTCATCGTCGCCGGGGCTGAGCGCCATGCAGATGCCGCTCGTGAAGCGCCAGCCGAAACGCAGGTGCCGGATCCCGCGTCGCCCGCACCCGGGCCTCGATTATTTCTTCGGCCGCCTCGATCGCGCCGATGGCACGCTGGACGACGATGCCGGGCTCGACAATTCGGACCTCGACCATTCGTTCGCTTCGCAACGCCGACACTGAGACTTCGTTACCGGACCGCCCCATGAAACCGCACTGCCCGAACTGTCTCAAGGAAATGACCAAGGCACCCGCGTCGCGTAACCTGTTCAATTGCGAGCCCTGCCGCGAGATCATCCAGTATTTCGGCGGCAGCGCGGATCACGGCGAACCCGGCCCGCAATTCGCCTGGCCGATCCGCCGCAAGCGCGTCGCCCACACCGTTCACGCAGCCTGATCCGGGCGCCGGACGCGCGGCCTTATCCGGCCATCTTGCCGGCGTCAGTCTCACCGACATCTCCCGCCATCCGCGGCGGCCTGACCACGGTGACGGTGCAGCTCGCCTCCGAGGCCACCTTGGCCGAGACGCTGCCGAGCAGCGTGCGGCGGAACGAGCTCTGCCGCGCGCCGATGATGACGTGGTCGACCTGGTTGACCTCGGCGAACTCCAGGATCGCGGCGGCGGGATCGACCGCCTCCAGCACATGGGCCGACAGCCGGCTTTCGTCGAGCTTCAGCGGCGTCGCCCAATGCCTGAGCGCGACCAGGCGGTCGATATGTTTGTTGGACCCCTGCTCGTCCAGGGTACGGTCGATCGCGATCCGGTTCAGCTTGAGCACGTTGACGCAGGCAAGCCGCGCTGACGGCAAGGTGGCTAGGATGCGTTCGGTGGTGACGCGCAGCGCCTCGTTCAGCTCCGGCGCACCTTCCACCGTGTCGAGCGCAACAGCGAGGATCGGGCTCGACGCGATCTGGGCCGCGACATCCGATTTCGCGCGCGGTGCCATGACGCCCTGATTGAAACGGCGCCGCCAGGCGACGCCGAGGGAATCGCGCTTGAGCCGCTCCGCGCGCGCGGTGAGCTTGACCTGGTCCGGATGGGCAAGATCGAAGGCGAGCTGGGATGCCGTCGGATAGCGCCACACCGGCTCGATCTCGAGACACCGCAACACCACCTCCTGAAGCCAGGGCGGATAGTCGGCGCGGAGCTTGCGTGGCGGATGCGGATCGCGCCACAGCCGGCGCCGCATCGCACGCAAGGTCTCGCCCTCGCCGAACGGCCGCTCGCCCGTGGTGAAGAAATAGAGCAGCACGCCGAGCGAGAACAGATCGCTGCGCGGATCGTCGCGCACCCCCGACAGCCGCTCGGGCGCCATGTAGGGGGCGGTGCCGTAAGGCAGGCGGAATTCCTCCTGCAACAGATCCGGCAGATGGTTGTGATGCGACAGGCCGTAGTCGATCAGCACCGCCTCGCCGCTGTCGCGGAACATGATGCTGCTCGGCTTGATGTCGTGATGGATCACGTTCTGCCGGTGCAGGTCGGCCAGCGCGGTTGCGATCCTGGCGACGAGCAGCCGCGCTTCGTCATAAGGCAGCGGCAGCTCGGACAGCCGCTTGTAGAGCGTGGCGCCGCCAATGCGCTCGATCACGACGTAGGCCTGGCGCGCGAAATCGCCGGTGCCGAAACAGGTCGGGACGTGCGGCCCCGCGAGCCGCGGCAGGATCATCATCTCCATCTCGAAGGAGACGATCGCGGCGGGGGCCTCGCCCTCCGACACCCGCGGTATCTTCATCAGCAGGGGCACGTCGATGCCGGGATGGGTAACCGTCCACAGCGTCGCCATGCCGCCGGCATGAACGCATTCACCGATGGTGTAGCCGTCGATCTCCGCGCCGGATTTGACCAGTGATTTCGGCATCGACCTCTAGCGCCCCTGCGACAGCCGGTCGGCAAGCCAGTGCGGCAGACCGTTGTCGCGAATTCTGCCCGCTGCGGTCGCGACGTCATAGGGCGCGCGGCAATAGGTGATCTGACACGACTCGGTATCGAACAACACGAAGGCCGCCGACGGATCACCGTCGCGGGGCTGCCCGACCGAGCCGAGCACGGCGAGCCATTGCCGTCCGCGCAGGAGCTGTACCGGGACGTCGGTCTTCGGCACGAAGCTCGTCATCTTCGCCGTCACCGACATCGAATAGAGTGCGGGACGATGGATATGGCCGCAGAACGTGACATGGGCGGGCGTGGCGATCAGGCTCTTGGCGGCGTCCACCGTGGAGCGGACATAGTGCCAGCGCTGGGGGTGAGAGGCTTCCGAATGCACGAACAGGCGATCGCCGTCGTCCACCAGCATCGGCAATTCGGCCAGGAAGCGGCGCTGCGCGGCGTCGAGCCGGCCACGGGTCCATTCGATCGCAATCTGCGCCTCGGCATTCATCGTCTCGGCCGAGGAATTGACCGCCTGATCATGATTGCCGCGCACGGCGATGGCTCCCCGGGCAACGAGCTCCATCGCGGTATCCACCACCCATTCCGGATCGGCACCATAGCCGACGAAGTCGCCGAGCAGGACGAACTGCTCCGCGCCATGCGTCCGCGCCACCTTCAGGCACGCCTCGAACGCCTGCCGGTTGCCGTGAATATCCGAGAAGACAGCTAGGAGCACGCATCCTCCACCCTCCAATTCTTATTGAAGTCCGATAAGGCCAAATTGAGGGAGGTCAAGAACATGCGCCAGCGCGGCGCCGTTGACCAGCGCCGCCCTGCGGGGATGGTGAAGAGCCTATTGCTCGTCTTTCGGGGGCATCCGCGGCGGCGGAATCGGGGTGAACACGGAGCCTTGCGCGCCGGCCGGCGGAGCGATGAACTCGCCGGTCGAGGAATCGCCGCCGCTCGTCTCCATGATCGTCTTGGGCGTCACATATTCCCGGACCATGTCGATGAGGCTGCCATCGCCGCCGCCGAAATCGGCCGCGCGGCCCCCTTGCGGATGCCCCAACGCAATCTCGTTCTCGGCGGCATGGGTCTTGTCGGCGAGGCTGTCATTGTAGGGCACCCGGAAGGCCCGCGGGATACCGCTTGGACGATTGTCCTCGTCCAGCGCCTCGACCCAGAGATAGATCGAGCCGGGATCACCCTGAAGCGAATGCGGCTCGACGATGCGGGCCTTCAGCAGCTTGAAGGCCGTCGGCAGCCGGTCGGAGCTGGCCCAGCCGAGCAGCCCGCGCATCTCGGAAAAGCTGACGACATAGAAGGCGCTGGTCACGACCACCGCCACCGCCTTCAGCGACCAGTGCAGCCGCGCATAGACCAGCACGACGAGCAGAAGCGCGCCGATGACGGCGTAGGCGACCGACAGCGTCAGAATGACCGTCTGCAGGCTAGTCACGGCGTACCCTCACAGGGTTCTTGCTCACACCGGTCCTCGGGTCGAGATCGGCGCCGTTGCGCCAGCTGCTGCGGAACGTCTCCAGCAGCGATTTCGGCCGCTGGTCGACATTGATGACCTTGCCCTCTGCATCGATGCGGAACCGCACCGCGGTCTTCTCGTCGCCGGTGTGGTCGAGCGTGAACTTGTTGTCGAACACCACTTGCGCCGTCGGATTGAGCTTCTGCACCTTCACATTGGCCGTGACCGGCTCGCCGGTCGTCGCCACGAAATGCGAGACGTTGACGGTGTATTCGCCGGCGAGGATGCCGCGCACCGTCACGATCTCCTCGCGGATCGGCGAGGCGATCTTCTTGCCGGCGACCATGATGAAGTCGTTGGCCCCGCCGCGGTCGTCGCGGTCGAGCGTCAGGAAACCGGCCTCGCGGTGGCGATACCAGGCGATGTTGCCGGCGGGATCCTGCACGAACAGGTCGAGATCGTCGGGATGGTTGTCCGGCCAGTCCAGCGTGATCATGAACTCGGCCTTGGAGTCGATCTTGCCCTCCTTGGCGTCGGGAGAGACCGCGAGCAGCGCCAGGAAGAACAGGAACGCGATCACCTGGAGCGCCTTGAACAGCATCACGCCCAGTGGGTCGAACGGCTCCTCGCGCGGATAGAGACCGAAATCATCCATCATGACGGCGTTCCAGCGCCTTGAATTCCAGCGCCCCGGCGCTCGAGCACCGGCGCCACGTAGGTTTCGGTCAGCACCACCGCATCCGAGAACACACGCTGGGTCGCGGCATCCAGCATGTAGTACTGGACGCGAACCAGGATCGAGCCGACAAGACCGGCCAGCGTCGTGTACATCGCGACCGCCATGCCGTCGCTCATCAAGCCCATCGACGAGCGCATCGCGACCTTGTCGGCGGCGTCCAGCCCTGCGATCGGCGCCAGCATGATGATGAAGCCGATGATGGTGCCGAGCAGGCCGAGCTTCATCAGCGTGTCCGAGACGAAGGCACCGAACCCGTTGGAGCCGCGCAGGCGATCGGCGAGCGTCCGCAGCAGCAGGGTCTGATCGACCGGCCGGTAGTCCTGCGCGGCGGCCTTCGTCACCAGGCTCTCGATGTGATCGCGCACCAGCCCGCGCGGCAGCGCCGTCGCGCGCGCATCGAGCACCTTGCTGCCATCGGGCGCCGCGAGCGCCGCCCGACAGCGCCGCGCGGCGGCTCCTTCCCGTGCGATCGCCCGCGTGCGCAGGAAGCAATGGCCGCAGGTGACGATGTAGAGCACCGCGATGACGCTCGAAATGTAGGTGCGGTCCGAGGTCAGCATCAGATGGATCAGGCCGAACCGCCACAACAGCACGACGGCGAAGATCGAAAGCCCGGTGAAGATCATCCAGAACAGCAGCGCGCTGCGCTCGGATGGGTCGGCAGCAGATCCCGCGATCGGTCCAATCGTCATCGAACTCATGCTGCACTGCTCCCGGCTTGCAGGGATTAGCCTGCAACGATTCCACCCGATTAGATCAAAGCCGTCGCGCCCGGTCCAAAGACCCATGCCCAATCCGGCTTGGGAAATTTGCCCGAGCTGCCATCCTGGCCCACCTCGCAATTGGCAAGGCGCGGCGGCGTTGTTAGGCTGAGCTTATCAAACGTCGGGGGTGATCGCATGCGCCTCGTGCTTCAGCTTGTCGCCCGTCTGCTGCTCATCGTGGCACTGTGCCTCGGTGCCGCGACGATATGGGCCACGTTCGACGCCTATCGCAGCGTCGACCGGTCGACGGCGGCCTCGGCGCAGCGGGTCGCGCAGGCGCTCCAGGCACTGTATTGGCGCGAGCTCTTGCTGCGCAGCAGCAGAGCGCGCGAGCATCTCTTGCCGGTTCCAGACTGGCGCACGCTGGAGACGATGAAGCTGATCTCGCCCGGGGTCTGCGTCGAGTTCCAGCCCGCCGCGGCATTCGAGAAGCCGCTCTGCGGCCAGAGCGAGGGGCTCGGCAAGACGCCGCCGCGCTGGTTCGCCGCCATGGTGCCCACCTTCCTCGGCAGCCACGCCGAGGTGGTGCGGCCGGTCAGTCCCCGCGCCGCTTCTGCCGGCACCGTGGTCGCGACGCCGGATGCCGCGGCCGCCATTTCGCTCGCCTGGGAGTACATCCTCAACGTGATCGACGTCGCACTGTTGATGGCCGCGGCGATCGCGCTGCTGGCATCGCTTGCGATCGCGCATGCGCTGGCACCGGCGCGCGCGATCGTGACCGCCCTGCAGCGTATGGCGCGCGGCCAGTATCGCACCAAATTGCCGCGCTTCCGCTCCATGGAGCTGGCGATGATCGGCGGCGCCGTCGGCGAGCTCGGCGGCCGGCTGGAGGAAGCCACCGAGCAGCGCGCCGCGCTGACGCGGCGCCTGATCGAAATCCGCGACGACGAGCGCCGCGCCCTCGCCCGCGAGCTGCACGACGAGTTCGGGCAGAACCTCTCCGCCATCCTCGCTTTCGCCAACACGATCGAGACAGCGAGCGCGAAGGACAACAGGGATCATGGCATCGCCCAGGATGCGCGCATGATCTCGCAGGCCACCCATCACCTGATGGCCTCGCTGCGCGATGCGCTGAAGCGCCTGCGCAATCCGCTGCCCGAGGAGCTGGGACTCGAGGCGAGCCTCGTCAATCTCGTCGATAGCTGGCGTTCGCAGAGCGCGGCGCGGCCGACGATCCAGCTCGACCTCAGGGGCGATCTGACGGACGTGCGGGGGCCGGCCGCCACCACGGCCTATCGCGTCGCGCAGGAATGCCTGACCAACGCGCTGCGCCACAGCGCAGCGCGCGAGATCTCCTTGCGGATCGAGCGCCGGGCCGGCGAGGACGATGCGCTGCTGATCCGCGTCGAGGACGATGGCGGCGGCGATGCGGAGCGCGTCGCGCAATCGGCCGGCTTTGGTCTGACTGGTATTCGCGAGCGCATCACCGCCGCGGGCGGTTCGTTGTCGATCCTGCCTGCCCGCGGCGGCCTCAGCGTCGCCGCCACCATCCCGCTCGCCGCGTGAGGCCGGCATGAGCGAGGTTGCAGCAACAGGGATCTCCGTGCTCCTCGTTGACGACCATCCGATCGTCCGGCAAGGCTATCGGCGCGTGCTGGAAAGCCAGGGCGATCTGCATGTTGTGGCGGAAGCCGACAACGCCGCGGACGCCTATGGCGCCTTCAAGGCGCACGACCCCGATGTCGTCGTGCTCGATATCTCGATGCCGGGCGCGAGCGGGCTGGAGGCGATCCGCAACATCCGCGCGCGCAGCCCGCGGGCGCGGATCCTGGTTTTCACCATGCACAACGAGGCCGTGCTGGTGAAAGCGGCCTTCGGCGCCGGCGCCAGCGGCTTCGTCACCAAGAGCAGCGAGCCATCCGCCGTGGTCGGCGCCATCCGCGCCGTCGCGCGCGGCGAGCGCGCCATGAGCGACGACATCGCGCATATCCTCGCCGAGGACAGTCTGTCGGCGGGCTCAGCGCTGGATCAACTTGGCGAACGCGAGATCGAGATCTTGCGCCAGTTCGCCGGCGGCGCCACCACCGAGCAGATCGCAGCGCATCTCAACCTGAGTGTGAAGACGGTGCAGAACTATCACTACCTGATCAAGACCAAGACCGGCGCGCGCACGGATGCGCAGCTGGTGCGGCTCGCCGCGACCTGCGGGCTGACGAGGATCTAAGCGCAGAGCTGCCGCGCCGTCTTGGTCTCTCGGGCTTCTCAATCTGCCGAACGAAATTGGAACGGAGACCATCCGGTTCCGGTTAACACGGCAATGAAGGAGTACAGGGTCATGAGTAAGGGTCATCACAAGACAGCCGACCATCCCCCAATCATCACGGTAGGCGAGCTTATCGACGAACTCTGCCGCCTGCCCGACACGGCCATCGTCCACTTCCGCTGCCCCATGTTCGACCAGGAGCTCACATTCTACCGCCTTCGAAAGCGGTCAAAGGACGCCGTCGAGATCGCGGTCAATGCCTATCCGGAGAGTCCGCCAGTGGTGCCATCGTCCGACCCTGCGCTCAACGCGCGAAGGCACTCGGCAGCTTCGCCGTCGCTTCGCGACGGCGCCTTTCTTCACAAGACGAGAGGTTGACCAGCCGCACGGCGAATGGACTTGAATCCTCGCGGCCTCAGGCCGCCTTCAACCCGCGCAGCAGCAGCGCGAGCATCGCGTCCACACGCGCCGGCAACTCTGCGTCCTTCCACTCGTCCGCATGGGCCGGATGGTGAAAGCGGCTGGTGGCATCGAAGATCGCGCGCGCCGTGATCTTGGTGTCGGCAACGTCAAACACGCCCTGCTTCACGCCGTCAGTCAGGATCGCCGCGATCTGCTCGATCATGGTATCCTTGTGGCATTTGACGGCCGCGCAAGCCTCGCGCGCCAGCGTCAGATAGGTTTCGAACATCTCGGGGTCGTCGAGCACGCGCGAACGCTTGGCGGCGAACAGCGTGCGCAGCCAGCGCTCGAGCCTGGCCGGCGCCGGGCCCTGCTCCTCGGCGATCTGGCGCAGCGGCGCATCGATGCGGTCAAGCCAGCGCTTGGCGACGGCCTCGCGCAGCGAGGCCTTGCTCGGGAAATGGCGATAGACGCTGCCATGGCTCACATCGAGCGCACGGGCAACGTCGACCACGGTGGCCTTGGCAAGTCCAAACCGCCTGAGCACGTCCTCGGTGACTTCGAGGATCCGCTCCGGCGTCAAGACAACAGCTTCATTCATGCCAGCACCATGTTCCCGTTCAGGGCTCAGTTACTCCGGCAGTAGGGCTGCTTCCGAAGCGCCCTGGCCGGTCGTTTCGGAAAGCCTATGCCTTAATGAGGCAGTTTTGCAGCTTGCGCCGCGATCTGGCGCGCCACCAGCAAATTGAGCCAATGCCCAATAACGCCGGTAAAATTGAGGATTTCGGTCGTCATCGTCTCAAGTCTCCATTCGTCCGCGGGTCCCCGTTCTTCAATCCGCCTTCCGATCCGCTTCGGATGTCAGGCTCTCCGGGGCTTGTCGCGGGACGCCCAATCGGAGCGTCCGGAAACGCATATACACGCCCAGCTGACAGATTTCAATATCTGTCAGTCAATGATCCGTGATTGACAGTTAATATTTGCGGCGGGGGTCGCCGTCGCCTGTCCACCGGTCCGGTGGAAAGCTCGGCGTTCCCCCTCCCCTGGCGCCCAGACCGTTTGTTTCGCCCTGCCGGCTCTGTTAAATCACGGCGTAAAAAGCATTTTGGCCGGCGCGCCCCTCAGGACCGCCCCCGCCCACCTTCTGGAGCCGTCAGATGATCCCCCGCTATACCCGTCCCGAAATGGCCTCGATCTGGGAGCCGCAGACCCGGTTCAAGATCTGGTTCGAGATCGAGGCGCATGCGGCGGACGCCCTCGCCGAGCTTGGAACCATCCCCAAGGAAGCCGCCCGGACGGTCTGGGCCAAGGCCAAGGACGCCACCTTCGACGTCGCCCGCATCGACGAGATCGAGCGCGAGACCAAGCACGACGTCATCGCCTTCCTCACCCACCTCGCCGAGATCGTCGGCCCCGAGGCGCGCTTCGTGCACCAGGGCATGACCTCCTCCGACGTGCTCGACACCTGCCTCAACGTCCAGCTCACCCGGGCCGCGGACCTGCTGCTTGCCGACCTCGACAAGGTGCTGGCCGCGCTGAAGAAGCGGGCCTTCGAGCACAAGATGACGCCGACCATCGGCCGCAGCCACGGCATCCATGCCGAGCCGGTGACCTTCGGCCTCAAGCTCGCTTATGCCTATGCCGAGTTCACCCGTGCCAAGGAGCGCCTGATCGCGGCGCGCAAGGAAGTCGCGACCTGCGCCATATCAGGCGCCGTCGGCACCTTCGCACAGATCGATCCGCGCGTCGAAGCGCACGTAGCCAAGGCCATGGGCCTCGTCCCCGAGCCGATCTCGACCCAGGTGATCCCGCGCGACCGCCACGCGATGTACTTCTCGACCCTCGGCGTGATCGCCGCCTCCATCGAGCGCGTCGCAGTGGAGATCCGCCACATGCAGCGCACCGAGGTGCTGGAGGCCGAAGAGTTCTTCTCGGAGGGACAAAAGGGCTCCTCCGCCATGCCGCACAAGCGCAACCCGGTGCTGTCAGAGAACCTCACCGGCCTCTCCCGCATGGTGCGCGCCTATGTGACGCCGGCGCTGGAGAACGTCGTGCTCTGGCACGAGCGCGACATCTCGCACTCCTCGGCCGAGCGCATGATGGGTCCGGATGCCACCGTCACGCTCGACTTCGCGCTGGTGCGCCTCGCCGGCCTGATCGACAAGCTCCTGGTGTACCCCGCCAACATGCAGAAGAACCTCGACCGCCTCGGCGGCCTCGTGCACTCGCAGCGCGTGCTGCTGGCACTGACGCAGAAGGGCGGGAGCCGCGAGGACGCCTACAAGCTGGTGCAGCGCAACGCCATGCCGGTCTGGCGCGGCGAAGGCGACTTCCTGCAGCTCCTGAAGAAGGACGCCGAGGTGAAGCAATATCTCACCGACACCGAGATCGAGGAGCAGTTCGACCTCGGCTATCACCTCAAGCACGTCGACACGATCTTCAAGCGCGTGTTCGGCGAGAGCTGAATTTCAGTCATTCCGGGTCGAGCATCGAACCCGGAATCTCGAGGTTCTCTGGTGCGCAAGTGCGCACCATAGTTCACGCTTCGCGTGCCCCGGAACAACGCCAAGCCCCACAAAGCACGGAGTACCCATGCCCATTGTCAACCGCGTTGCTGCTCTCTCCGACGAAATGGCCGCCTGGCGACATGACTTCCACGAGAATCCGGAATTGCTCTACGAAGTCCACCGCACCGCCGGCATCGTCGCCGAAAAGTTGCGCGAGTTCGGCTGCGACGAGGTGGTGACCGGCATCGGCCGCACCGGCGTGGTCGGGGTGATCCGCGGCCGCAAGTCCAATTCCGGTAAGACCATCGGCCTGCGCGCCGACATGGACGCGCTGCCGATCATGGAAACCTCGGGTGTGCCCTATGCCTCGAAGGTCCCCGGCAAGATGCACGCCTGTGGCCATGACGGCCACACCGCGATGCTGCTGGGCGCGGCCAAATATCTCACCGAGACGCGCAATTTCGACGGCACCGCGATCATGATCTTCCAGCCCGCCGAGGAAGGCGGCGGCGGTGGCAAGGCCATGGTCGAGGACGGGTTGATGACGCGCTGGAACATCGAGGAGGTCTACGGCATGCACAACATGCCGGGCCTGCCGGAAGGGCACTTCGCAACCACGCCCGGCGCGATGCTCGCCTCCTCCGACAACATCCAGATCACGGTCCACGGCAAGGGCGGCCACGCCGGCGCCGGTCCGCACAAATCCGTCGACAGCGTGCTGATCGGCTCGCAGATCGTCAATGCGCTGCAATCGATTGTGGCGCGCAACGTCGATCCGCTGAAGTCAGCCGTCATCTCGATCACGCAATTCCACTCCGGCACGGCCTTCAACATCATCCCCGAGGTCGCCGAGCTCGGCGGCACCGTGCGCACGCTCGACCCTGAAGTGCGCGATCTCGTCGAGCGCCGCATCGGCGAAGTCGCCGACAGCGTCGCGCGGGCCTATGGCGGCTCGGCCGAGACCAAGTACACGCGGATGTATCCCGTGACCATGAACCATGCGCGCGAAGCCGGCCTTGCCGCCGACGTCGCCCGCGACATCGTCGGCACCGATCGCGTCAACGACAAGTTCATCCCGATGATGGGCGCCGAGGACTTCTCCTTCATGCTGGAGGCGCGTCCCGGCGCCATGGTGCTGGTCGGCATGGGCGACGGCAACGAGTGTCACCACCCGGCCTACGTCTTCAACGACAACATCCTCGGCCACGGCGCCTCGTTCTGGGCGCGGCTGGTCGAGACGCGGATGCCGGCGGGATAGTCGCGCATTCGTAAAGGTCAGATGATGAAGCCAACCTCGACAAGGCCGGTCGGAGGCTTGGAGGACATCGGCTGCAGACCTCGATCACATTTCTCCTGGCGCGCAGCACGCCTAATTGCAAACTTCCGCTTGGATCATGCCTGCACTACCCGGCCTGGGATCCCGCACGATACGGCACCCCTTGGCGACCGGCCTGCAGCCGGTACTCGTGCAGATTATCTGTCCTGAGGCTTCTGACTTTGGAGCAGTCGATTCCACTTCCTTCCGGCCTTGGTCACGCTTCCTCGATTCCTCCCTCGTCGCGACCGGCTTCTTCTCCGGGATCTTCTCGCACTCATTGTCGTCACCCACCCGATAGCCGGCGCGGCAGGTGATCTTCGCGCATTGATCGCCGTCGGCCTTGAAGCCGAAATTGCACACCAGGGGACAGACCCGTCCGGGCTTCGCCTTGAGCGCATCGAGGACGTCAACGCTGGCAAGCTTCGCGTCGAACTGGGTGCCAGCATATTTGTTGAACAGCGTCAGCGAGCGCTGGGCGGCGGAAGTCCACTCGCTCTCTGCAGACGAGGCCAGACAACCAACACGGCGCAATTCGCTCTGTACCGATTTGGAGAGCTCGGCCGCCGACAATGTGGATGTTGGCCCCGGCGAGAGCGCCGCCACTTTCTGGTTCTCGACTTCGGGCAGCTGCCGATCCGCGGCGGGCTTTGCCGCGGCTTGCTCCGCTTTCTCTGCCGCCTGCCTGGCTGCCAGCTCGGCCTTGGCCTTCTCGGCAGCCTGCTTCTCGGCCAGCGCCTTCGCAGCCGCCGCCTCGGCGGCCTTGCGCTGCCGTTCGGCAGCTTCCGCCTTCGCCTGCTCGATCTGCTTTTGCTTCTCGGCCGCGACGCGCGCCTCTTCGGCCGCCTTGGCGGCAGCTGCCGCCTTCTCCTGCTCGACCTTCTGGGCGCGCTCGGCAATCAGCCTCGCCTTTTCCTGCTCGGCCGCCTTGGCCTTTTGCTCGGCTGCCGCGCGCGTCTCCTCGGCGCCGATCTTGTTCAGCTGCCCCTTGGCGAGATTGGCGTAGAAGCCGTCGGGATATTGCGCCAGGAACGCCTCCCAACCGTCCCGGGTGCCGAGTTGAAGCGCAAGTTCATAGTCTCGCCTGAGCTCAGACTGAGGATTGGGTTGCGGGCCGGTCGCAACCGGCTTGGCAGGAACGAGGGGGACGTCATCGCCGCCCAGCGAGCCATACACGAATGGCTCTTGCTTGTTGGCGGTGCTCTTCAGTACGTCATCGCGCACGAAGCCGAATGCTTTGCGCAGGTCAAGGCCGGGCTTTGGCAGGTGGTCTGCGAGAGCCATGGCGAACGGGCTGTTCCGGGAATCTCCATCGGACGCCGTCGAACCGGCCTTGGCCGCGAATGCGATCATCGTATTCGGGCTGGTCGGCTCGACCTTGGCGAGGCCGCGCCCGATCGCGCGCGAGGCCACCGTGCGCTTCATCGTCTTGGAGAACGGATTGTCGCGGCACGCATCGAGGATGACGAGCCGAAGCTGCTTGGCGGGCTCGATGCTCACCAACAGGCGATCGATCGGCAACGCCTCGTCGTAGACATCGATGTCGGTCTCGAGCGCGGCATCGGTCGGGATCAGGTAGTTAGTACCGTCCACCTCCATGCCGTGGCCAGCGTAGTAAATGACCGCGACATCGGCATCCCGCGTCCTGGTGCCAAATTCGCGCAGCGCCTTACGCATTTCGGGCGCGTTCAGGTCCTGCCGGACGTCGACCGTGTCGAAGCCGGCTTTCCTGAGCATGCCCCCGATCAAGCCGGCATCGTTCACCGGATTGGCAAGCTTCGGCACACTATTGTAGGCGGAATTGCCAATGACGAGCGCAACCCTTTTTTGGGCCTGCGCCGGCCCGCAGACGAGCCAGGCCCCGAAGATCATCGCAGCAACGAGCTGATACGCCCTCAATTGCAGACCTCTTTCGTGCGCCCGGCCATCACGGAGCTCGCATCAGCGGTGCCGGCTCGCTCTATTCTGCATCCCTTGCCTACGGGGCGGCAGCCGGCAGCGTTGCAGAATATCTGGCCAGATGCCTGCGGTGCCGATGGCGCGGCTTCGTTCGCCCTGCGATCTGCGTCGCGCTTTCTCGTGTCCTCACGCGTCGCGACCGGCTTCTTCTCCGGCACCTTCTCGCACTCGTTGTCGTCGCCGACGCGATAGCCGGCGCGGCAGGTGATCTTCACGCATTGATCGCCGTCGGCCTTGAAGCCGAAATTGCAGACGAGCGGGCAGACCCGTCCCGGCTTCGCCTTGAGCGCATCGAGGGCGTCGACGCTGGCAAGCTTCACATCGAACTGGGTGCCAGCGTATTTGTTGAAGAGCGTCAGCGAACGCTGCGCAGCCGAGGACCACTCGCCTTCCGGAGCCGACGTGAGGCAGCCGACACGGCGCAACTCGCTCTGCACGGACTTCGCGAGGTCGGCCGCGGATAATGCCGGTGTCGACCCGGGCGACAGCGCCGCGACTTTTTGCTCGACTTCAGGCATCTGCCGATCGGCCGTCGGCTTGGCCGCCTGCTCAGCCTTCTCCGCCGCCTGCCTGGCTGCCAGCTCGGCCTTGGCCTTCTCGGCAGCCTGCTTCTCGGCCAGCGCCTTCGCAGCCGCCGCCTCGGCGGCCTTGCGCTGCCGTTCGGCAGCTTCCGCCTTCGCCTGCTCGATCTGCTTTTGCTTCTCGGCCGCGACGCGCGCCTCTTCGGCCGCCTTGGCGGCAGCTGCCGCCTTCTCCTGTTCGACCTTCTGGGCGCGCTCGGCAATCAGCCTCGCCTTTTCCTGCTCGGCCGCCTTGGCCTTTTGCTCGGCTGCGGCGCGCGTCTCCTCGGCGCCGATCTTGTTCAACTGGCCCTTGGCGAGGTTGGCGTAGAAGCCGTCGGGATATGCTGCCAGAAATGCTTCCCAGGCGTCGCGCGTCGCAAGCTGGAGCGCGAGCTCGTAGTCCCTGCGGATGGCGTCCTGCGGATTTGCCTGGGGCCCCGTTGCGGCTTGCTTCACGACGAGAGGAACGTCGTCGCCTCCGAGCGAACCATAGACATAGGGCTCCTGCTTGTAGCCGGTCGCCTTCAGGACATCGTCGCGGACGAAGCCGAAGGCCTTGCGCAGGTCGAGCCCAGGCTTCGGCAGGTGCTCGACGAGCGCGGCAGCGAACGGGCTGTTTCTGGCATCGCCGTCCGATGCGGTCGATCCCGCCTTCGCGGCAAAGGCAATCATGGTATTGGGGCTGGTCGGCTCGACCTTCGCAAGGCCGCGTCCGATCGCGCGCGAGGCCAGCGTGCGCTTCATCGTTTTCGCGAACGGATTATCGCGGCACGCATCCAGGATGATCAGGCGCAACTGCTTGGCCGGCTCGACGGCGAACAATGCACGCTCGACAGGAATGGTCTCATCGAGCACGTCACCGTCGGTCTCCAGTGTTGCGTCGGTCGGAATGAGATAGTTGTTGCCGTCGAGCTCGATGCCGTGGCCGGCGTAATAGATCACCGCCATGTCCGCTTCGCGCGTCCTGCCGGCGAACTCGCGCAGCATGCGCCGCATCTCGCTGGCACTGAGGTCCAGCCTGACGTCCACGGAATCGAAGCCGGCCTTCTTGAGCATGCCGCCGACAAGAGTGGCATCGTTGACGGGATTACCGAGCTTCGGTGCGCTCTTGTAGGCGGAATTGCCGATCACGAGCGCCACCCGTCGGTCGGCATGCGCCGGTCCGCAGGCAAGTCCCACCGCCAATATCAACAAAGCAAATAGCCGAAACAGAATCACTTGCGTCCCCCCGGATGCAATTCCATGAGACTATTCGGTAGCGTCGCTGATTTCCAACTGTTCCTATGTGATACCTGTCACACAGAGGCTCTCGACGGCGTTATGGATAACGCGGCGAAGCGTCCCCTCCTGTCCAATTGAGTGAGGCCAGATCCCTGAGGGTGGCTATACCTGCACCACCTCATGGCGCATTACGAATGGTGCGAGCAGCGCGTGCCCCTCTCTCTCGACCGCTTCGCGCTGCCCCGCCGGCAAGCCCCTCAGCGTCACCGTCGCGATCGATCCGTGACTGCCATGGGCGCCGACCTTGACCTTGCAATCGATGCCGCGCTCGACCAGCGGCCCGAGCACCTTGGTGAACACGCGCTCGGCCGCGTCCCAGCGCAGCTGCGGCTTGAACACCTTGCCGACGCCCGTCACCGGCATCGGATCAATCGGAATTACCTGCACCGGAACGGCGGCGCGCTCCGGCGTGCGCTCGCGCACCCACGCCTCGAGCTCGCCCGGCTGAACGGCCGCGCCGGGCTTCAACTGCACATACCCCACCGGCAATTCGCCGGCATAGGCGTCGGGCTGGCCGACGACGGCGGCGAAGCCGACCGCGGGATGGCGGAACATGATCTCCTCGATCGGTGCCGGGTCGATGTTATGGCCGCCGCGGATCACGAGATCCTTGGCGCGGCCGGTGATCCAGAGATAGCCGTCGGCATCGAGACGGCCGAGATCGCCGGAATTGACCCAGACCTCGTCGACGAAGGCGCCCTTGTTGTGCTCGTCATTGAGATAGCCGCTGAACACGCCGGGTCCCGCCATGATGACGACGCCGATTTCATCCGGCTTGCAGTCGCGGATCAGGCGGCCGTCGGCATCGAGCTGCACGATGCGCACGCGCGCATAGGGCATCGGTAGCCCGACCGAGCCGAGCCGGATCGGCCGGCCGGGATAAGCGAGCGTGTGCACGCTCGAGGTCTCGGTCATGCCGTAGACCTCGATGACGCGCAGCTTCAGCTTGTCCTGGATTGCCGAGCCCACGGCGACCGGGATCGCCGAGCCGCCGCCGGCGGCATATTTCAGGCTGGAGATATCCGCATTGCCCGGCGGCACCCCGAGCGTCGCGGCCAGCACCGTCGGCACACTCGACAGCGCTTCGGGCTTGAAGCGCTCCACGAGCTGCCAGATATTCTTCACCGCATTCGGATTGCGCCACCCGCTTGGCGACAGCACGACCAGCGAGCTGCCGCTCGACAGCGTCGTCAACACCTGTGTCAGTGATCCCCCGACGTGAAACAACGGCATGCCGAACAAGAGATTGGCGCCGGGCTTGCCCTTCAACAACAGATTGAGCGCCCAGGCCTGATAGACTTGGTTGGCGTGGGTATGCCGCACCAGCTTCGGCGTGCCGGTGGTGCCGCCGGTGTGGAAATAGGCGGCGATGTCACTGCCGAGAATTTTGCGCCCGCTGACGAGCCGGTCCGACGGCTGCTGCTTGATCAGATCGTTGAAAGCGAAAATTCCCTTGCCCGGATCGCCACCGCCGAACACCTGCACGATCGCCTTGAGGTGCTTGAGCTGCGGGCGGATCTGCTCGACCTTCTGCCAGATGTCGGTGCCCGGCATCGGCCCAAGCGCCACCAGGATCTTGGTGTTCGCAGCTTCCAGAATTTCCGCAATCTGGTGCGGCTCGAGCAGCGGATTGACGGGATTGGCGATGCCGGCGGCTTCGGCACCGAACAGCGTCACGAAGGCATCGGGCACCAGCGGCAACATGAAGCTGATGACGTCGCCCTTGTCCGCGCCGAGCGCGTGAAACATGTTGGCGGCCTGCGTCACGCGCGCGATGAAATCGCGGTACGTGACCACCAGCGGCGTGTCGGCGGGATCAGCGTTTTGCAGAAACTGGATCGCCGCCCCGTCGGGATTACGCGCCGCACCTAACGCAATCGCGTCGTAAGTGCTCGCGGCTGCGATGCGCTCGGCGTAGGGGACCTGCTGGAAGGCCTGCACCTCCGCGTCGGTCAGAAGTTCAGGATAGTCGCTGCCGATGAGCCGATCGAGCGCGTGGATGCCCGCCATGGAATTCCGTCCTCCCTCATGTTCACTTCCCCGTCTCCTGTCTTTTGACAATTCGGTTCGACGGGGCGCCGACCGATGACCGGTCGAAGCGCGGACACAATGATGGATGATTTGGCGTTCGTCCATTCTCTAACGGCTGCCGCGATCGATCTCGGCTTGGACGGCGATTGAACCTCCGCGCCCGATCCGGGGACCAAGAACAAGCATTGAATTGGTCTGCCAGCGTCCTGCCGCAAGACTTAAGGTGATTATGACCACGCCCCCGCGGGACCGTTTCTCTCGGCCATTCGCCGCCCGCGCGTTGGCATCGATGCTCATGGCAGTGGCGATCGCCCTGCCTTGCACCGCGCTCGCCGACAGCCAGTTCGACAAGATGCGCGCCAAGATCGCGGCCTTCGTCGCCGACAAGATGGAGAAGCTGGGCGGCTCGCGCATCATCTACAAGGTGGACAGCGACGGCTTGCGCGAGAGCGTCGTCACGGATTTGCGCGACGACGTCTACAAGACGCTGCGTGAAGCCAAGATTGCCTTTTCCGGTCTTGCGATCCGCGACTGTGGCGTCGAAGTCAGGATCGCCGACGCCAAGGGCCGCGAACAGCTCGTGCGCAAGCTCGCGTCGGCCGCGGAGGGATTGCCTTCGCACGCGCTCACCGCGAGCGACGGCGGCGACGGACTGCTCAGGCTGGCGCCGACCGACGCCGCCTCCGCCGCGCGGCTGCACGATCTCGTCGACGATTCGATCGCCATGATCGAGCAGCGCCTCAAGGACGCCGGCATCAAGCTCGCCAGCGTCCAGCCCGAGGGAAGGGAGCGCATTCGCATCTTCCTGCCTGATATGATGGAGCCCGAACGGATCACCGCGATGTTCGCCAGGAAGGTCAAGGTCGGCTTCCGCCTGGTCGATCTCTCGATGCCGGCGGAGCAGGCGCAATCCGGCGCGCCGCCCGCAGGCACGGAAGTCCTGCTCGGCTTCAAGGACGACAAGCCCTATCTCGTCGCCAAGGACAGCGTGCTCGACGGCAACGACATCAGCTATGCAGGACCCGGATTTGCGAGCGCCACGAAGGAGCCGATCGCCTCGTTCCGCTTCAACGGCCGCGGCACGCGGCGCTTCGCCCACATCACCGCGGAGAACGTCGGAAGACCGTTCGCCATCGTGCTCGACGACAAGGTGATCTCCGCGCCCGTGATCCGCGAGCCCATCACCGGCGGATCGGGCCAGATCTCCGGCAATTTCACGCTGGAGGAAGCGAGCAGCGTCGCCATGATGCTGCGCGCCGGATCGCTCCCGGGACATCTCGGCCTCATTGAGCAGCAGGTCCTGCAGCCTGCCGCCAGGCCATAAGCCAAAGCTCGTCCGGCGTTCCACGCCTGGGGCCCCGATCCCCTCCGCGGCGCCGAATCACGGCCGCGCCAAAGCCAGATGCGCAACTTACGGGCAATTGCCGAAACGCCCGATCGGGCTAAAATTTGCCTCTTGCGAGATGGCGGCCGAGGGCTTCATTTCAGGCAGCCGTCATGCGATTTCGGCTATACGTGTCGAGCATACCGACCAGGACTGAAGGCCTTACGCGGGGTTAGTACCATGCCGTCCGGCAGCGCAGACATTTCCTCGATCCTCGACCGCATTCTCGATGCGGCCACGGACAATCTCAGGATCGCGAAGATCCTGGTGCAGATGGGCCTCGATCCCAACGACGTCACCTACGACGCGATCTTCAACCGGCTGCTGGAGATCTTCGTCCACAACATCACCTTCGCCAATCTGTTCGCCGTGGTCGGCGCTGGCTTCTTTGTCGCCACGCTTTTGATGCGAACGATGGTGCCGCTCCGCGTCGCCAACATGATCGGCTGCGCGTTCTTCGCCGTCTTCGGAGCGCTCTCCGCCAACGTCGCGACGTTTCTGCTCTATCTCCTGATGCTTCCGATCAACGCCCTGCGCCTGCGACAGATGCTCAAGCTGGTCAAGAAAGCGCGCCATGCGGCCGAAGGCGACATGTCGATCGAATGGCTCAAGCCGTTCATGACCGAGCGCCGATATCGCCGCGGCGACACGCTGTTCAAACTGGGCGATCCCGCCAAGGAGATGCTGCTCACCGTCACCGGCAAGTTCCTGGTCAAGGAGATCAATGTCGAGATCGGGCCGGGCGCGCTGATGGGTGAGCTCGGCTTCCTCACGCCGGATAACCGGCGCACCGGCACAATCGAATGCATCGAGGACGGCCAGGTGCTGACGATCACCTATGACCGGCTGCTCGAGATCTACTTCCAGGATCCGCAGTTCGGCTATTATTTCCTGGTGCTGACCAGCCAGCGCCTGCTGCAGAACATCGACCGCTTGCAGAAGCAGCTGGCGACCGCGCAGGCGGCGACGACGAACAGGATCGCCTGACCGTGGGCGGCGGGGGCCCATGCCTCTGAAACGTCAAAACCCGGAGTTTTGCGGACGTGTCCGGCCCGCGGTGCAGCATCGCCGCGGATTGCGGGAAGATGCGGCCATTTGCGAAATTGACGGCTCCAGACCGCGCAAACGGCCCGCCGCAAAATCGCCCCAAAAACCGAATGGTAACCATGAGGGGCTAGGGTAATGGCGTGACCAATTCTCCGACGATCCTGGTGTTCGATTCCGGCCTTGGCGGGCTCACGGTGCTCCGCGAGGTCGTGGCCGCGCGTTCCGACGCGCACTTTGTCTATGTCGCCGACGACGCCTTCTTCCCCTACGGCCACCACAGCGAGGACGAGATCATCGCCCGTGTCGTGCCGCTGATGGGGGAGTTGATCGGCAGCCATGCTCCCGACCTGGTCGTCATCGCCTGCAATACGGCGTCCACCCTGGTCCTGTCGCACTTGCGGGCCGCTTATTCCGTGCCCTTCGTCGGCACGGTGCCGGCGATCAAGCCGGCCTGCGCGCAGTCGAAGACCCGCCGCGTCTCGGTGCTCGGCACCAAGGGCACGGTGAAGCGTGAATACACCAAAGCTCTGATCCGCGATTTCGCGCAAGGTTGCGAGGTGACGCTGGTCGGCTCGCCCGAGCTCGCCTCGCTCGCCGAGGCCGCGCTTGGCGGCAACCCGATCAGCGACGGCGACATCCTTGCCGAGCTCACACCCTGCTTCGTCGGCGATGCCGAGGACGCCGGCGCACGCACCGACACCGTCGTGCTCGCCTGCACCCATTATCCGCTGCTGCTCGACCGGCTGAAGCGGCTGGCGCCCTGGCCGGTCGACTGGATCGATCCGGCGCCGGCGATCGCCCGCCGCGTCTCGGATCTGCTCGGTCCGCGCACCGGCGCCATCGCGCAGTCCGGCGCCGAGATGATCTTCACCTCGAACCGCGTGCACGGCCTTTCGTCCACGCTGACGCCGTTCTTCGGCGGGCGCGCGCTGGCCTGACTTTGCGTCTCGGCGCCGCGCTGCTAGGTTTTGCCGTCGTCACCTAGCCGCAGGCCCCTTCCATGTCGGTCCCGTCCACGCCACTCAACCGTCTCCGCCAGCTCTGGCGCGAGGGGCGCCCCGCCTTCGGCGCGATCGCGACCATTCCGAGCGTGCAGATGGTGCAGATCATGGCGCGCTCGCTCGACTGGATCATCGTCGATCTCGAACACGGTCCGATCGGGCTCACCGAAGCCCACGCGATGATCGCCGCGACCACCGGCACGCCGTGCACGCCGCTGGTGCGGATCGCGGCGAACGAGCCGTGGCTCGCGAAGGCACCGATGGACATCGGCGCCTTCGGCATCAACTTCCCGATGATCACGAGCCGCGCGGATGCCGAGAAGGCGGTGCGCAGCGTCCGCTATCCGCCGCGGGGCGATCGTCTCTGGGGCCCGTTCCACGCGCCGTTCCGCTGGGGCCAGACGATGCCGGACTACATGGCCGGCGCCGATGACGAGATGATCTGCATGATCACCATCGAGCATGTCGAGGCGGTCAACCGCATCGACGAGATCATGGCGACCCCCGGCATCGACGTCGCTGTCATCGGCCCCGGAGATCTCGCCACCTCCATCAACAAGCGCGGCCAGATGGACGATCCGGAGCTGCTCGAGCTGGTCGCGCGCGCCGAGGCCGGCATCCTCAGAAGCGGCGTGCCGATTGGCGGCGTCGCCCGCACCGCCGACCAGGCCAACGCCCTGATCGACCGGGGCTATCGCGCCATCGCGCTCGGCTTCGACTGGTCGCTATTTCAGCGCGGTATCATGACCGCGTTCGAGGGCATCAGGCGCTGAGCCGGCCGATTGCCACCTTGCCGGGAACAGAGGCCCTGTTAGGGTCGTTCCCGGGAGGAAAACAACCATGCTCAAAAAGACTTTGCTTGCCCTGTCCTTTGCCGGCCTCGCCTTTGCCGCCTTCGCCCAGCAGCCTGGCATCAAACGCACCCCGCTCCAAAAGGTCGAGTTTCCGGAGGGCTATAATACCATCACCGCCATAGCGGAAATCCCAACGGGCGGCGCCGCCGGACGCCATACCCATCCGGGCATCGAGACCGGCTACGTGCTCGAAGGCGAGCTGAATCTTCTCATCGACGGGCAGCCGGAGAAGACCCTCAAAGCCGGCGATTCCTACCAGATCCCGGCCGGCGTCGTGCACGATGCCAAGGCTCATGGCGATAAGGCCATGAAAGTGCTGGGAGTTTACGTCGTGGACAAGACCAAGCCGCTGGCCTCCCCGGCGCCCTGATGCGGCGAACCGACCGCCCCCAAGCGGGTTGGTCCGTGCTAGAGCAGGCGGCGAGCGGAGACCCGCTCGCTGCACATTTTTTGATCCGCGGGAACCGGAAGAGCGATGCGCGGGAAGCCCAAGACCATTTCGCTGCCGCGTCGCCTGATTTGCGACCTCATGCACGCCTCAGCGGACGT
The DNA here is from genome assembly GCF_004114915.1 of Bradyrhizobium guangxiense. Classification (NCBI taxonomy): domain Bacteria; kingdom Pseudomonadati; phylum Pseudomonadota; class Alphaproteobacteria; order Hyphomicrobiales; family Nitrobacteraceae; genus Bradyrhizobium; species Bradyrhizobium guangxiense. The sequence goes on from NZ_CP022219.1 coordinate 4,317,749, forward strand.
GCCGTTCGTGTCGCTATCCCGTACGCTCCATATCCGTCCCCTGCTGGAGGCCCGTGCCGGCGCCGCTGCGCCGGCCGGCTGGGCGGCGATGTTCGTCAAGGCCTTCGCCCTGGTCGCCAGGGAGGAGCCGATCCTGCGCACAGTCTACGCCAAATGGCCCCGACCCATGTTCTACGAGCTGCCGACAAGCGTCGCGCTGGTGGCCATTGCCCGGGTCGAGGATGGTGAGGAATGCGTGATGCCGCAGCGAATCGCGGCCCCCGAAGCCCTGCCGCTGGCCGCGGTCGATGCCGAGATTCGGCGCGCCAAGACGGCACGGATCGCTGATGTACCCATGTTCCGCAAGATCATGCGGGCACCCCGCCTGCCGCTGCCGCTGCGGCGCCTGTCCTGGGCGATCGGGCTGAATTTTGGCCGGCAGCGGGGCAATTGGTTCGGCAGCTTCGCGGTGAGCTCGGTGGCGGCCTATGGCGGCGGTGAGCTCCATCCCGTCACGCCGGGCCCTTACATCGTCAGCTATGGGGTGGTCGAACCCGACCAGACCATCCACGTCGTGATCCGCTGGGATCACCGGGTCACGGACGCTGCCCCCATCGCGCGGGTCCTGACCAGGCTGGAACAGGTCCTGAACACTGAAATCGCTGCCGAATTGCGGGCAGCCGGCCCCAAGCCGATCCGGGCGGTCGGAACCTGATTCCGGGACCATTCGCATTGACAGCGAGCCCCGAACTCCCCTAAAAGCCGCCTGCTCGCGGGCCGATTTCGGCCCGCGAAGCGTTTCGCGACCCGTGGTCTAGTCCCTTTAAGCTTTGGGGATCGGACCTGTCGGTGCCGGGCCTAGCCCGTCACACAGGAGGGCGCGTTTCCTCAAACCATGCAACCGAAGAGGACGCGATGACTAAGCGCAGTGAGGCGAAGTACAAGATCGATCGCCGTATGGGCCAGAACATCTGGGGCCGCCCGAAGAGCCCCGTGAACCGCCGCGAATACGGTCCCGGCCAGCACGGCCAGCGCCGCAAGGGCAAGCTCTCCGACTTCGGCGTGCAGCTGCGCGCCAAGCAGAAGCTGAAGGGCTACTACGCCAATATCAGTGAGCGCCAGTTCCACGGCATCTATGTCGAGGCGAGCCGCCTCAAGGGTGACACCGGCGAGAACCTGATCGGCCTCTTGGAGCGTCGTCTCGACGCGGTCGTGTACCGCGCCAAGTTCGTCTCCACGATCTTCGCCCCCCGCCAGTTCATCAACCACGGCCACATCAAGGTGAACGGCCGCAAGGTCAACATCTCGAGCTACCAGCTCAAGGTCGGCGACGTGATCGAGGTCAAGGAAGCCTCCAAGCAGCTTGCCCATGTGCTCGAAGCCAGCCAGCTCCCCGAGCGCGAGGTCCCCGACTATCTCGAAGTCGACCACGGCAAGATGACCGCGAAGTACACCCGCATTCCCGGCCTCTCCGACGTGCCGTTCCCGGTGCAGATGGAGCCGCATCTGGTCGTCGAATTCTATTCGCGCTAAGATCTGAATATCGAAAGGCCCCGGTTCGCCGGGGCCTTTTTGCTTAAGAGCCACACTTCAGTGGCCGCAATGCGTAAGGAGCCGTCGCATGCTCTACACCCCTCCCCCCATCGATCCCAAGGCGCCGCCGGTGCGCATCAATCTGCTGTCGGACACGCAGACCAAGCCGACGGCGGGGATGCGCGAGGCGATGGCACGCGCCGAAGTCGGTGACGAGCAGGTCGGCGACGATCCGACCGTGAACGCGCTGTGCGAGCGTGTTGCGGATCTGCTCGGCAAGGAAGCTGCGGTCTACATGCCCTCGGGCACCATGTGCAACGTCACCGCGACGCTGGTGCATTGCCGCCCCGGCGACGAGATCCTCGCGCACGAGACCGCGCACATCATCGCCCGCGAAGGCGGTGCGCATGCCGCGATCGGCGGCTTCCAGGTCACCCAACTTAAGGGCCCTGACGGCCAGTTCACGCCGGAGACCTTTCGCAAGGCGCTGCATCCGCGCACGCGCTACCAGCCGCCGCAGACCGTCGTCAGCATCGAGCAGACCGCCAATATCGGCGGCGGCACGATCTGGAAGAAGGCTGCGCTCGACGAGATCGTCGCGATCGCCAAGCAGCACGGCCTCGTCACTCACATGGACGGCGCACGCCTGCTCAACGCCACCGTCGCAAGCGGGATCTCCCCGCGCGACATGACCGCGGGCTGGGATTCGGCCTGGATCGACTTCTCAAAGGGCCTCGGCGCGCCGATCGGCGGCGTGCTCGCGGGCTCGCGCGCCTTCATCGACGCGGTCTGGCAGTGGAAACAGCGGCTCGGCGGCTCGATGCGGCAGGCCGGAATCTGCGCCGCCGCCTGCATCTACGCGCTCGACCATCACGTCGAGCGGCTTGCAGACGACCACGCCAATGCGCGCGCACTCGCCCGCGGGCTGTCGCAGATCGCGGGCATCGAGGTGCAGGAGCCCGAGACAAACCTGGTGTTCTTCAAGCCCGACGGCGCCGGCATTCCCGGCGACAGGATGGTCGCGGCGCTGCGCCAGCGCGGGGTCACGCTGGCGATGATGGACGGCCGCATCCGCGCCTGCACGCATCTCGACGTCAATGCGAGCCAGGTCGAGGAGACGATCGGATACGTCAGAGAGATCGTGCGCGGGGCGTAGCTACCGCCCCATCGCCTGATAGATCAGTGTCTTCAGCGCCAGCTGAATCCGGCCACGCTGCGACGGTGTCTGCACCATGAAGATCCCGAACAGATCGTCTTCGGGATCGATGAAGAAAAACGTTCCGCCGACGCCATCCCAGCGATATTCGCCCAGCGGCCACGACGTGCCTGTTGGCACCGATGTGCGCACGGCAAAGCCGAGGCCGAAGCCGGAACTGGCGCCCGGATAATAGTACTGGTCGCGCGCGACCTTGGTTTCGGGTCCGATATGATCCGACGCCATCAGCGCAACGGTCTCGGGCTTGAGATAGTGGCGCCCCTCATACGTGCCGCCATTCAGCAGCATCTGCGCGAACCGAGCGTAGTCGCCGACCGTGCCGACCATGCCTGCGCCGCCCGATTCCCAAATCGTCGGGCGCCTTATGTCACGCACCTGCGTCGTCGGGCTGATGCTGCGGTCCTCCGGCATCGGCTCCGCGATGCGCGGAAACTTGGCGGGATCGGCGACGTAGAACGCGGTCTCGGTCATGCCGAGCGGATCGAGCAGCCGCTCCTGCTCGAACTGCAGCAGCGTCTTGCCCGAAACCACCTCGACGATGCGGCCGAGCACGTCGGTGGCGAAGCCGTAATCCCACACCCTGCCCGGCTGCTCGGCGAGCGGCATCGTCGTGATCTTCGCGACGAAATCGACATTGGACAGCTCGCTATTGAACAGGTCGGCCACAGCATAGAGCTCGCGCACCGAGCCGCCACCATAGGCGCCGTAAGGCAGGCCCGACGTATGACGGAGCAGGTCCTTGATCGTGACGGGACGCTCCAGCGGCTCCAGCGTCAGCGCAGCCTTACCGCCCTTGCTGCTCTCGACACCGACCTTCATGTTGGCAAAGGCCGGAATGTACTTTGCGACGGGATCATCGAGCGCGAGCTTGCCGTCTTCGACCAGCATCATCGCCATCACCGACGTGATCGGCTTCGACATCGAATAGAGACGGAAGATCGTGTCCGCGCTCATCGACAGCTCGGTGGCGACGTCGCGGACGCCGAAATTGGCGTAATAGACCGGCTTGCCGTGTTGCTGGAGCAACAGGATGGCGCCGGGGATCTTGCCGGTCGCAACCTCGTTCCTGATGTAGTCGGAGACCTTTGCCAGTCCTTCCGGCGAGAAACTGCGGGCAGCGCGTTCCTCGGCACCGGCCGTCGCACCGACAACAGCAAACATAATAGCGAGCGCCGCGATCAGCGCGCGGCGCCCGCCCATGTCAGTTCTCCATGGCTTCATAGACCAGCAGCTTCAGCGTCCGCTGCACGCGCTGGCGCTCGCTCGGGGTCTGCTCCAGAAGCACGAAGAACATGTCCTGCTTGGGGTCGATCACGAAGTAGCAGCCGGAGGCGCCGTCCCATTTCAATTCGCCGAGATTGCCGGGCGGCGGCGGCTTTGCGTTGCCGGGATCGGTGCGGACCGCGAGCCCGAGGCCGAAGCCGAAGCCGTCGCCCGGGAAGTAGAAAAAGTCGCGATCGACACCGGAGCCCGGGCCGATCTGATCGGTCACCATCAGCTTGAACGTCTCGGGCTTGAGGATGGTCTTGCCGTCGAGACTGCCGCCATTGAGCAGCATTTGCGAAAAGCGTTTGTAGTCCGCCATGGTCGTGACCATGCCGCCGCTGGCATACATGATCTTCTTGACGACGGTCGGGTCGTTGATGCGGCCGACCCGGAAATCGCTGTCGTTCGGCACCGGCTGGGCCACCAGCTTCTGCTTCTCGGGATCGGTGACGAGGAAGCCGGTGTCGACCATGCCGAGCGGATCGAGCAGCTTCTCGCGCATAATGTCGATCAGCGGCTTTCCGGCCGCGACCTCCATCACCCGCGCCAGGATGTCGGTGGAATGACCGTACTGCCAGAGCGCGCCGGGCTGGTTGTGCAGCGGCAGTTTGGCGATGCGCTCGGCGAACTCGGCGAGATCGAAGTCGCCGGCATAGATGTTGGCCTCGCGATACGCCTTGCGCACCAGGCTGTCGCCGTAGAAGCCATAGGTGACGCCCGAGGTGTGCGTCATCAGATCGTGCACCGTGACCGGCCGGTTGGGCGGCACCAGTTCGAGCGACTTGGTGCCATCCTCGGCCTTCTTCTCGACGCCGACCTTCACATTGGCGAAGGACGGGATGTATTTCGAGACGGGATCATCGAGCTTGATCTTGCCGTCCTCGATCAACTGCATCGCGACCACCGAGGTGATCGCCTTGGTCATCGAGAACAGGCGAAAGATCGTCTTGTCCGTGATCGGTGCCTTGCTGACGACGTCCTGCACGCCGAACGCTTCGTGGTAGACCGGCTTGCCATGCTGCTGGATCAGGACGGTTGCGCCGGCGATCTTGCCGGTCGCGACCTCGTTCTTGAAGAAATCGCTGATCCTGGCAAGCTTGTCCTGATTGAAATGTGCGCCGGCCGGTATCTCGTAGGTGCCCTCCGCTCGCGCCATCGACATCGCGCCAAGCGACAGCAGCGCGCCGCAAACCAATGCACGCAGTCCAGACTGTGAAATCATATCCCCTCCCCGGAACATGGTCCGGCGGAGTGTACCGGCCGGCTCAATCGGCACAAGGGCCGGCGTGCCGGGCAAGGGCCGCGGCATGGAGCCTGGCGCTCGGCTCGGCGAAGCAGCAGAACACGACGCGGGTCACGGACGGCGCCGCGGCGAGCCCTTCAATGGTCGCACGCACGGCGATGTCGGCCGCCCGGTCGGCGGGAAAGCGGAAAACGCCGGTGGAAATCGCAGGAAATGCTATCGAGGTCAGCCTGTGCGTCCCGCACAGCTCCACCGAACGGCGATAGCAGGAGGAAAGCAGGTCGTCTTCGCCGCTTGTGCCGCCATTCCAGACCGGCCCGACGGTGTGGATCACATGGGCGGCCTTGAGGCGGTAGCCCGCGGTGATCTTGGCATCGCCCGTCTTGCAGCCGCGAAGCGTGCGGCATTCGGCCAGCAGATCGGGGCCGGCTGCCCGATGGATGGCCCCGTCCACGCCGCCCCCGCCAAGGAGCGACGTGTTGGCGGCGTTGACGATGGCGTCAACGCCGAGCGTGGTGATGTCGGCAACGATGACCTCGAGCTCCGCGCCGCCAATCCGGCGCGTCAGCGCGGTCACGTATCAGGCCGCGACGACGACGCCCTTCTCGGAGAAGAGCTGCTGCAATTCGCCGGCCTGGAACATCTCGCGGACGATATCGCAGCCGCCGATGAACTCGCCCTTCACATAGAGCTGCGGGATGGTCGGCCAGTTCGAGTATTCCTTGATGCCATTGCGCAGCTCGGCGGATTCGAGGACGTTGAGGCCCTTATAGCCGACGCCGACATGGTCGAGGATCTGGACGACCTGACCGGAGAAACCGCACTGCGGAAATTGCGGCGTACCCTTCATGAACAGAACCACGTCGTTCGACTTCACTTCGTTGTCGATGAATTCCGCGATGCTCATATCCGTGTCCTTCTGGGGCAGAGCCCTCAACAATATCCTCGGGCCGGCTCAGCCGATTTAACCCGATACCTGCCTATATATGTAGCCCAAACCGTTGTGCATCCAAAGTAAAATGGCGGCGACGCGTCCCCGGCGGCCGGTTTGACCCGGCCCGGTCCATAGGCTGACGACATCAATATCATCGCCGGAGAGGACTTTCATACCGTAACGGAGCCCCTATCTAGGACGAACCCTGTTCATGGAACCGGGTCACGCCAACAACGTTCTCTTGTCCTGTCTGGAGAAAAACGTGACGAAACAAGCCTCCGCCACGGCGACCGCCCCGCTTTCGTCACCCTCCGTTCAGGGCGGCCTCGCTCAGAGGCTGGCAGACGCGTTTATTGCCGTCCGGAACGAGACCGAACGCCGGGCCGCGCCGCTCTCGCCGGAGGACCAGCAGATCCAGTCCATGCCGGATGCGAGCCCGACGAAATGGCACCGCGCCCACACCACCTGGTTCTGGGAGCAATTTCTGCTCGGCGAGCATGCCCCCGGCTATCGGCCCTTCCATCCCGATTTCGCATTCCTGTTCAATTCCTATTACGTCAGCGCCGGTCCGCGGCATGCCCGCAATCATCGCGGCGACATCACCCGTCCGAGCGCCGACGAGGTCGGGGCCTACCGCAGATATGTCGATGCCGCCGTCGTCAAGTTCTTCCGCGAGGCCGATGCGGACAAGCTCCGCGAGATCGCGCCGCTGGTCGAGGTCGGGCTCAACCACGAGCAGCAGCATCAGGAATTGATGTTCACCGACATCCTGCACGCCTTTGCGCAGAACCCGGTCTATCCGGCCTATGACCCGGACTGGCGCTTTCCGTCCGCGACGCGCACCGGCGAGGGCTGGCTGGCGCTGAACGAAGGCATCCACACCGTCGGCCATGTCGACGACAGCTTTCATTTCGACAACGAGAAGCCGGCGCATCGCGCCCTCGTCGGTCCGGTCAGGGTCGCGCGCAATCTCGTCACCAATGCCGATTGGCTCGCCTTCATGCGCGACGGCGGCTACCGAACCGCTACGTTGTGGCTGATGGACGGCTTTGCCGCGGCCAGCAAGGAAGACTGGCAGGGCCCCGGCCATTGGCGCGAGGGCGACGGTGGATGGCAGGTGATGACGCTCGCCGGCCTCCAGCCGGTCGATCCCGACGCGCCGGTCTGCCACGTCAGCTATTACGAGGCCGACGCCTTCGCGCGCTGGGCCGGCAAGCATCTGCCGACCGAGATGGAATGGGAGGTCGCGGCGCGCACCGGCCAGCTCAACGACGCCTTCGGCATCGTCTGGCAATGGACCCGCAGCTCGTACGCGCCCTACCCGGGCTATCGCGCCGTCGAGGGCGCGCTCGGCGAGTACAACGGCAAGTTCATGGTCAACCAGCTGGTGCTGCGCGGCTCCTCGCTTGCAACTCCGGCGGACCACAGCCGTATCACCTATCGTAACTTCTTCTATCCGCACCACCGCTGGCAGTTCACCGGACTGCGGCTTGCCGACTACGACTAAAAATTCCGATGACAGATGCGCGCCGGACAGCGCGTTCAGGAGAGTATCATGAATGTGCACGCCAGCGCTTTGGCTGAAGCCCATCTTCCCGACGAGCAGACCACCGCTTTCGCCCGCGAGGCCATCGAGGACCTCTCGCAGCAGCCGAAAAAGCTGTCGCCGAAATACTTCTATGACGCGACTGGATCGGAGCTGTTCGAGGCGATCACGAAGCTGCCGGAATATTATCCGACGCGCACCGAGCTATCGATCCTGAAGGAGCGCGGCAGCGAGATCGCAAAGATCATCCCGGAACACGCCGCGCTGGTCGAGTTCGGCGCCGGCGCGACCACGAAGGTCCGGCTGTTGCTCAATCACTGCAGGTTCGCGGCCTATGTGCCCGTCGATATCTCCGGCGACTTCCTGAAGGCACAGGCCAACGGCCTGAAGCGGGATTTCCCGTCGCTCGGCATCTATCCGGTCGCGGCCGACTTCACCACGCCATTCGAGCTGCCCAAGGCGGTCGCCGCCATGCCCAAGGTCGGCTTCTTCCCCGGCTCGACCATCGGCAATTTCGAGCCGCATGAAGCCCAGGCGTTCCTGAAGAGCGCGCGCCAGATCCTGGGCAGCGGTGCGCAGATGATCATCGGCGCCGACCTCGAGAAGGATGAGCGCGTGCTCTACGATGCCTACAACGATGCCGCGGGCGTCACCGCGCGCTTCAACCTCAATGTGCTGGTGCGCATCAACCGCGAGCTCGGCGGCAATTTCGACCTCTCCGCCTTCACCCATCGCGCGATCTACAATCGCGAGCGGCATCGCATCGAGATGCACCTGATCAGCAAGAAGAGCCAGACCGTGCGCCTGCTCGGCACCAGCTTCTCGTTCCGCCCGGGCGAGAGCATCCACACCGAGAACAGCTACAAATACAGCATCGAGCGTTTTGCCGCGCTGGCGCAGGGCGCCGGCTGGCGGGGGCGCGAGAGCTGGACGGATGCGGCAAAGATGTTCTCGGTGCATGCGCTGCAGGTTGTGGAGTAGCCGTTCCGGCGTCCTGTCGAGCACTTTCACTGCGACGCATCCTTCGAGACGCCCGCCTTTGGGCGGGCTCCTCAGGATGAGGACGGAGTGTGCGGCGCAGTTTCAACGCGCATCAGCGCTGCCGCTTAGCCTCATCCCGAGGAGACCGCTGGAAGCGGTCGTCTCGAAGGACGAGGCGATTGGCGCAGGCCGCTCCGGATTCAATGCTCCTCGGCCTCCACCGGCGCCGATCCCAGCGACACCGACTCCCACACCGCGACCACGATCATGATCACGCTGGTCGCCACCGACAGCCAGAGCGGCGACAGCTCGGCGGCGAACCACCACAGCACCGCGAGCGCGATGATGCCGATGCCGTGCGAGAGCTGGAGGAAGCCCCGGACAGAGTGCTTGAACAGGATGGTGCCGACCAGAAACACCAGCGGGCCACCGATCGTGCTCAGAACCGTCCTGACATCGGAATGGCCGGTCGGATGCTTCAACACCAGCTCGTCCGACACCGCAGTCAGGATGATGCCGGCGACGATGGGCAGGTGCAGATAGGTGTAGGCGAGCCGCGCCAGACGGCCGGATTCGGCGGATTTCGAGATCCATTCGGATCCGGCTTCCGCGCCCTTGTGGAAATAGACCCACCACATCGCGATGCTGCCGACCAGCGCCGAGACGAAGGCCAGGATGTTGGCCGCGGTCCATTCCAGCTCGGCGAAGGTCGCGCCGTTGACGACGACGGCCTCGCCGAGCGCAATGATGACGAACAGGGAGCAGCGCTCGGCCATGTGGCCGCCTTCGACGGCCCAGGCCTCGATCGAGGAGAAGCCGAGCCTGGGGACCCAGAAGCGGGCCGCCGGCGAGATGTATTCGATCGTCAGGGCAGCGACCCAGAACCACAGGCGCGCCTCGTCATGGGCGAGGCCGCCGAGGATCCAGAAGATCGCGGAGACGGAGAGCCAGGCCAGGATGCGGATCGCGTTGTGCCGCACCAAGGTCTGATGCACCGGCGTCGCGAACAGCCAGAACGCGGTGCGCCCGACCTGCATGGTCGCGTAGGCGATGGCGAACCACAGTCCACGCCCTTCGAACGCCGTCGGAATCGTGGTCGACAGTACGAGGCCGCCCAGCATCATCGAGAACAGCAGGAGGCGGACCGGCGTCAGATCGGGATTGAGCCAGTTGGTGACCCAGGCGGTGTAGACCCACACCCACCACACCGCGAGAAACAGCACCGCGACATGCGCCGCGCCGAGCGGCGTGAAATGGTGCAGCAGCGTGTGCGACACCTGCGTGACGGCAAAGACGAAGACAAGGTCGAAGAACAGCTCGGCATTGGTGACGCGGCTGTGCTGGTTCGGCGTGATGACGCGGAACATCGCGCCGCGCGGATTGTCCGCAGCCATCCTCGGCCCCCGTCGCGCTGGTCAGATCAGGTACCAGGTACCCCGGTTTGCAGCGCCAGTGCATGCAGCACGCCGCCCATCTGGCCGCGCAGGGACTGGTAGACGATCTGGTGCTGCTGGACGCGGGACTTGCCGCGGAAGGATTCCGAGATCACGGTCGCGGCATAGTGATCGCCGTCGCCGGCGAGGTCACGGATGGTCACCTCGGCATCGGGGATCGCCGCCTTGATCATCGCCTCGATATCGTGGGCGTCCATGGGCATTCGGGTCGTGCTCCTCATTCGGCTGCACAGCAGCCTCGTCGTCGAATCGCTTGCCGGGTCCCGATCTGAAAAGCCAGACTTGCCGGCGGAGGCAAACTTAGCGTGAACGGCCTTCTACGTCACGCTTTCCGGCACTATATCCCTGATCCCATCAGGATAAAGGCACGACAAAGTGCCGCGCGCGGCAGATCGATCGAAAAGGCGTGAAATCATGAAGCTTCCAGGGCCCGACCACCCGATCACCATCACCCCCAACCCGAGGCGCGTCCGCGTCACGGCGGGCGACATCGTGATCGCCGAGACCAGCAAGGCGCTGACCTTAAAGGAGGCCAGATATCCGGCAGTGCAATATGTGCCGCGGGAGGACACCAACATGGCCCTGCTGGAACGGACCGACCGCGTCACCCACTGTCCCTACAAGGGGGACGCGAGCTATTACAGCGTCAAGGCCGGCGGCAAGACGCTGGACAATGCGATCTGGACCTACGAGACCCCGTTCCCCGCGATGACCGAGATTTCGGGCCATCTGGCGTTTTATCCGGACAAGGTGAAGATCGAGGAAGTGGGGTAGCAGCTTCCTTCTGTCATGGCCGGGTTTATTCCGGCCATCCACGTTCTTGGTTGCCGCAGGTAAGAAAGCGCGGATGCCCGGGACAAGCCCGGGCATGACGACCGAGCATGTGGGAGCAGCCCGGCTATGCCCTGAAGATCGTGAGCCCCAAGATCAGCAGCACCAGGAAGATCACGACAAACACGTAGAACAGGAAGCGGGCGACATCGGCGGAGGCGGCCGAAATGCCGGTGAAGCCGAGCACGCCGGCCACGATCGAGATCAGCAGGAAGATCAGCGCCCATTTCAGGATCGTCATTGCCAGCTCCGAACTGCCGCTTTCTTGCGGCCCTCGCATCTTTGGCGCTAACTTCGCGGCGCGGACCTGGTTCCTAATGGCGCCAGGGCTGACCTATGGCATAACTGCCCTTGCTGAATCGAGTTCCCGGCGGCACAGTCCTGTTGGGATCAGGAACGCGATCGGGGCGGCCACGATGACGATGTCACATTCAGCGGCGATCGGCGCAGAGGTGCGTGCCGCGCCGACGAGCAAGGCGCGCAATTTGGCGATTGATCGCGCCCGCACCTTCCTGACTCTGGTGGTGCTGCTGCATCACGCGGTGATCCCCTATACTTATTTCGGTCATACCGATCCGAAGTATTTCTTCGGCTTCGACATGATCGTGCTCGCCACCGACAGTTTCTTCATGGCGATGTTCTTCTTCCTGTCGGGACTGTTCGCCTGGTCCGGCATCGCCCGCAAGGGAGTGCGGAGCTATTTGGCAGATCGCCTGCTTCGCCTTGGCTTACCCTTCGCGATCTGTGCCCTTACGATCATTCCGGTCGCGTACTACGCGATCTCCCTGCGGCAGCATCCCGAGATCGGCTTTTCGGAATACTGGTGGAATATGGTCACGAAGGGCCCATGGCCGAGCGGGCCGATTTGGTTCCTTTGGGTCTTGTTCGCCTTCGACCTGGTTGCCTGCCTACTGCACCGGCTGTCGCCCAATCTGCTCGATCCGATCAATCGCCTCTCGCTGCACGGTCGCCGTCGGCCAGCCGCGTTCTTCGCGGTCATGCTGGCCGTCACTGCGGCTTTCTACATTCCCGGGCGGGTTCACTTCGGACCAAGCAGTTGGTTCGAATTCGGGCCGTTCTCGGTCCAGCACGGGCGCGTGATGCTCTACGCGACCTACTTCTTTTTCGGTGCCGGGATCGGCGTTGCGCAAATGGATCGGGGGCTGCTCGCTGTCGACGGCCGCATGGCAAAGGTCAGCTGGGACTGGATGGTACTGGCGATCGTTCCGTATTGCCTCTTGTGGGTGTTGATCTTCATCAAGCGCGAAATACTGGGCAACCCGTCGCCGTTGCCGGACTGGTATGAAGCGCTCTATGCCATCTGCTTCACTGTGTTCAGCGTGGCCATCATGTTTCTGATCCTGGCCTTTTTCCAGAGATTCAAGCAATCAGGCTCAGCCAGGCTGCTCGATCCAATGCAGGGCGACGCGTTCGGAATGTTCCTGGTGCACTATCCGATCGCACTGTGGCTGCAATACTGGCTGTTCGACTATGACCTGCCGGCGATCGTCAAGGCCACGATCGGGTTTGTACTAACAGTCGCGGCGAGCTGGGCGCTGACGCGAGCGTTGCGGCAGATCCCGGGCGCGTCGAAGGTGTTGTGATTGAGCCGAGTCATTCCGGGGCGATGCGTAGCATCGAACCCGGAATCTCGAGATTTCCGGGTTCGCGCTTTCGCGCGCCCCGGAATGACCTCAGGCCGCCTTTCCGCCCATATACTCCGGCAGCCAGCGCTCGTGCGACGTCCGCAGCGTGTCGATCGTCACAGGCGCCTCGCCGGCGATCGCGATCGCATCGCCGCCGGTGGTGCCGATCCGCACGCAGGGCACCTCGCAGCCACGCATCTTGGCGAGCACGCGGCCGGCTTCCGTTTCCGGCACGGTGACGAGATAGCGCGCCTGATCCTCGCCGAACCAATAGGCGTGCGGCACCAGCGCGGGCGGCGCCGCGAGCAGCTTTGCGCCGATGCCGCTCGCGATCGCCATCTCGGCGAGCGCGATCAAGAGGCCGCCGTCGGAGAGGTCGTGCACGGCGGTGGCGGTGCCCGCGTGGATCATGCCGCGCACGCAATCACCGTTGCGCTTCTCGGCGGCGAGATCGACCGGCGGCGGCGCGCCCTCCTCGCGACCGCAGATGTCGCGCAGGTAGACCGACTGGCCGAGCCAGCCATGGGTGTCGCCGATCAGGAGGATCGCCTCGCCCTCGGCCTTGAAGGCGAGCGAAGCAGACTTGGTGAAGTCGTCGAGCAGGCCGACGCCGCCGATCGAGGGCGTGGGCAGGATCGCGCGGCCATTGGTCTCGTTGTAGAGCGAGACGTTGCCGGACACGACCGGGAAGTCCAGCGTGCGGCAGGCTTCCGAAATGCCCTTCAGGCAGCCGACGAACTGGCCCATGATCTCGGGCCGCTCGGGGTTGCCGAAGTTCAGATTGTCGGTGATCGCGAGCGGCTTGCCGCCGACCGCGGGGATGTTGCGCCAGGCTTCCGCGACGGCCTGCTTGCCGCCCTCGAACGGATCGGCCTCGCAATAGCGCGGCGTGACGTCCACCGTCAGCGCCAGTCCCTTCGGCCCGTCCTCAACGCGCACGACGGCGGCATCGCCGCCCGGGCGCTGCATGGTATTGCCGAGAATGACATGGTCGTACTGCTCCCAGACCCAGCGCTTCGAGCACATGTCGGGCGTGCCGATCAGCTTCTCCAGCGCCGCGCCGAGGCCCATCGGCGCCGGCACCTCGCGCGCATGCACGACCGGCAGCGCGGCGGACGGGACATGCGGGCGATCGTAGACCGGCGCCTCGTCGCCGAGCTCCTTGATCGGCAGATCGGCCATGATGTCGCCGCCATGCTTGACGACGAAACGCTTGCTCGGCGTGGTGTAGCCGACCACGGCGAAGTCGAGGCCCCACTTCCTGAAGATCGCCTCGGCTTCCTTCTCCTTCTCGGGCTTGAGCACCATGAGCATGCGCTCCTGGCTCTCCGAGAGCATCATCTCGTAGGCGCTCATGCCGGTCTCGCGGGTCGGCACCGCGTCGAGATCGAGGTCGACGCCGAGGTCGCCCTTGGCGCCCATCTCGACGGCCGAGCAGGTCAGGCCCGCCGCGCCCATGTCCTGGATCGCGATGACGCAGCCCTTCTCCATGATCTCGAGGCAAGCTTCCAGCAGCAGCTTTTCGGCGAAGGGATCGCCGACCTGCACGGTCGGGCGCTTCTCCTCGGACTTGTCGTCGAACTCGGCCGAGGCCATCGAGGCGCCGTGGATGCCGTCGCGCCCCGTCTTGGAGCCGAGATAGACGATCGGCATGTTCACGCCGGAGGCGGCCGCATAGAAGATCTTGTCGGCATCGGCGAGGCCCACCGCCATCGCGTTGACGAGGATGTTGCCGTCGTAGCGGGTGTGGAAGCGCACCTGGCCGCCCACAGTCGGCACGCCGAAGGAATTGCCGTAGCCGCCGACACCTGCAACCACGCCGGAGACGAGGTGCCGCGTCTTGGCATGCTCGGGCGCACCGAAGCTCAGCGCGTTCAGGCAGGCGATCGGCCGCGCGCCCATGGTGAAGACGTCGCGCAGGATGCCGCCGACGCCGGTGGTCGCGCCCTGATAGGGCTCGATGTAGCTCGGATGGTTGTGGCTCTCCATCTTGAAGACCACGGCCTGGCCGTCGCCGATGTCGATCACGCCGGCATTCTCGCCGGGACCCTGGATCACCCAGGGCGCCTTGGTCGGCAGGCCGCGCAGATGGATGCGCGAGGACTTGTACGAGCAGTGCTCGTTCCACATCGCCGAGAAGATGCCGAGCTCGGTGAAGGTCGGCTCCCGCCCGATCAGCTTCAGGATGCGCTCATACTCGTCGGGCTTGAGCCCGTGGGCGGCAACCAGTTCGGGGGTGATCTTGGGTTCGTTCTTCATGGATTCGGGGCTTTCGGCGGCGTTTTGCCGTTCTTAGGAAGATCGGAGGGCCGGGAAAAGCCCTTTGTGGCGCATTTTCCCGCTGTCCCACGTTTTGCGGCAGGGGACTGCGGGAACAGGAATTGCACGGCGCTGACGGATCGGATTTAAGGGCTAAAGACCCGCAATTGAAGGCCCATGTCATTGCACGAATTGACCAAAGCACCCCCGCCCCGCCGCCCCGACCTCCATGTCGCCACCGAGGGCGAATTTGTGGGCTGGCGGACCTGGATTCGCGACAGTTTTGAGTCCCATGTCGGCCCCTTCTGGCACCGGATCGAGGCGGACGGCAGCGTCCGCAGCGCCTTCCGGGTCGAGAAGAAGCACCTCAACGGCTCCGGGAACGTCCATGGCGGCTGCTACATGGCCTTCGCCGACTACTCCCTGTTTGCGATCGCCACCCATGTTCTGGACAGCCGGGCGGTGACGACCAATTTTGCCTGCGAATTCCTCGACGCGGCACGGGAGGGCGAGCTCATCGAATGCGCCGGCGAGGTCACCCGCGCCGGCGGTTCGCTGATCTTCCTGCGCGGCAAGATGACGTCCGGCGAGCGGCTGCTGCTCACCTTTTCCGGCACGATCAAGCGGATGAAGCGGAAGTCGCTCCCCCAGCCAAACGCATAGCTCGGCGCCTTCCCTTTTTGCGCCCTCTCGCCCACAGTCTGGGCAAGCGCTTGTGCGCCGGGGAGCAGGAACAAGGTGCCGCAGAGCACGTCGTCGAGGGGTCGCACAGCGGCCTCCGCAGCATCGCCGTTGCCGTCCATGCCCGCCGCAGGCGCGCGCAACTGGCGCGATTATGCGCTGCTGCTCGCTCTCGCCTGCTGCTGGAGCTCGACCTATCCGCTGGCCAAGCTCGCGCTTCCCACCATCCCGCCCATCACCTTCATCTCGGCCCGCTCGCTGATCGCGGCCGCCTTCCTGTTCGCGATCCTGTGGATGCGCGGCATCAGGGTCCCGACCGATGCCAAGACCTGGAAATTGTTCGCGGCCCAGCAGCTGATCAACTCGACCTTCCCGTTCCTGATCATCACCTGGTCGCAGCAATATGTGCCGGCATCGAACACGGTGGTGCTGGCCTCGACGACGCCGATCTTCGCCTTCCTGATCCCCTCGCTGGTCACGCGGCACGAGCCGGCAACGCTGCTCAAGCTCGCCGGTGCGATCCTCGGCCTTGCCGGCACCGTCGCCATCGTCGGCCTCGACGCGCTGCGCGGCTTTGGCAGCGAGATCGTGGCGGAGATCGCGATCCTGCTCGCCACCATCTCCTTCGCGTGCGCGACGATCTTCGGCTTGCGGCTCTCCGAGTACGACCCGATGGTGGTGGCGGCCGGTTCGCTCTTGTTCGGTGGTCTCGTGCTGCTGCCGCCCGCGCTGATCATCGACCAGCCCTGGACGCTGCACCCGACTCCAACTGCGATCGTGGCCACGATCGTCATGGGCATTGTCTCCAGCGCTCTCGGCCTGATGCTGTTCTACGTCTGCCTTGGCCGGCTCGGCACGTTGACGACGAACGCGCAAGGCTATTTGCGCATCCCGATCGGCGTCGGGCTGTCGGTGCTGCTGCTCGGCGAGAGCGTGCCGTCAAACTTGGCGCTGGGCCTGCTGCTGGTCATGGCCGGCGTCGCGGCGATGACGGTGCCGGCGGAGCGGCTGAAGTGGCGCTAGCGCGACCCGTAACTACTTGGCGTCGTCCGCCAGCATCTTCCGGTACTTCTCGACATCGCGCGTCACGAGCTGCTGCAGCAGCTCCGGCGCGTGCTCGTTGGCATCGGGCGCGACGGTCGACAGGTCGGCGAAGCGCTTCTTCACCGCCTCGGTCTCGACGGCGGTGCGCGCGGCGGCGTTCAGCTTCGCGATCACAGCCGGCGGTGTGCCCTTGGGCGCGAACAGGCCGTTCCAGCCCTGCGCCTCGAACTCGGGCAGCCCCGCTTCCGCCGAGGTCGGCAGATCCGGCAGCGTGGCGAGCCGAACGGTCGAGCCGACCACGAGGCCCTTCACCAACTTCTCGTTGATCGACTGCGAGACCGAGGCGGCCGCATCGCAGACGCCGTCGATCTGGCTGCCGACCGCGTCGGTGAGCGCGGGTGCCGCGCCGCGATAGCCGACCAGCGTCGCGTCGATCCCGGCGGCGGTGACGCTCTTGCAGATCAGATAGTTCGAGGAGCCGACGCCGGCATGGCCGAGATTGATCTTGCCCGGATTGGCCTTGGCATAGGCGATGAACTCCTTGAGGTCCTTCGCCGGAAAGTCCTTGCGCAGCGCGATGATGCCGAACGTCTTCGCCACCATGGCGATCGGCACGAACGAGTCCGGCGTGAACGGCAGCTTCGGATAGATCGTGTAGGTCGCGGCATTGGTGCCGGCATTGCCGATCGCGATGGTGTAGCCGTCGGGCTCGGCGCGGGAGGCGCGCGCCAGCGCGGTCGAGCCGCCGGCGCCGGCAACGTTCTCGATCACGATGGTCTGGCCGAGCGCGATGCCCATCTGCTCGGCCACCGCGCGCGCGATCACGTCCGAGGTGCCGCCGGCCGCGAACGGCACGATCATGGTGATCGGACGCTTGGGGAAATCCTGCGCGAATGCGCCAGTTACGAGCGAAAATGACGCGAGCGACAGCGCTGCGATTGTGGCGAGAGACCGCCTCAGCCCGAACGAGATCACGCGGCGTTTTCCAGGTGCTGGGCGAGGCCGGCGAACAGGCCGCGGCCGTCGGTGCAGCCCATGATGTCTTCGACGTGATTCTCCGGATGCGGCATCATGCCGAGCACGTTGCCCTTGTCGTTGACGATGCCGGCGATCGAATGTGCCGCGCCGTTGATGTTGTTGAAATCGTCGACTTCGCCGGCGGCGGAGCAATAGCGATAGAGCCCCCGCCCCTCGCCTTCGAGCCGCTTGATGGTCTCGTCATCCGCCTCGTAATTGCCCTCGCCATGGGCGACGGGCACGCGGATCACCTGGCCGGCATTGTAGCCGCGAGTGAATGGCGTGTCGGATCGCTCGACGCGCAGGTGCACGTCGCGGCAGATGAATTTCAGCCGCGCATTGCGCATCAACACACCCGGCAGGAGGCCGGACTCGCATAGGATCTGGAAACCGTTGCAGACGCCGAGCACGAGGCCGCCCTTGGCCGCGTAGTCGCGCACAGCATCCATCACCGGTGCACGTGCCGCGATGGCGCCGCAGCGCAAATAGTCGCCGTAGGAGAAGCCGCCCGGCACCACCACGAGATCGGTCCCCGCAGGCAGCGAGGTCTCGGCGTGCCACACCATCGCGGGCTCGCTGCCGGAGATCAGCCTCAGCGCCCGCGCCATGTCGCGCTCGCGGTTGATTCCGGGAAAGACGAGGATGGCGGCTTTCATGGCAGAGGTTCCGATGGTGGCGGGAATCGGGCTGGCCAAAGGGCCAATTCGCCAGGAGACATAGCCATTTGACGGGAATTTTACCAGTGCTAGCCTTGCCGAGCGGCCTTGTACACAGGCCATAGCCACGGACTTTGCCGATCTTGCCCGGGATTGAAGCCATGAACGTCCCGTCGCTCCCCACATCCTCCTCCGAGCCGGTGTCCGCCGAGGGCGTCGTCGCGGCCGGCGCCTATGTCGACGGCCGGCGCGTCGCCAATATCGCCATCAGCGAGGCCTCGAGCTGGCGAGCCAAGCCCGGCCACGTGGTCTGGATCGGCCTGCACGAGCCGGACATGGCACTGCTCGGCGCGGTGCAGAAGCAATTCGACCTGCACGACCTCGCGATCGAGGACGCCAACCACGCCCATCAGCGGCCCAAGATCGAGCAATATGGCGAAGCTCTCTTCATCGTCGCGCGCACCGCGCAATTGATCGAGGGCCGGATCGCCTTCGGCGAGACGCACATTTTCGTCGGCGAAGGTTATCTCGTCTCCGTGCGCCACGGCGCCTCGACCTCCTACACACCGGTGCGAGAGCGCTGCGAAAGCTGTCCGCGGGCGCTCGCGCGCGGCGAGGACTACATCCTCTATGCGATCCTCGACTTCATCGTCGACAATTACTCGCCCGTGCTCGAAAGCATCCAAGACGAGGTCGAGGGTATCGAGGACGACGTGCTCTCCAAGCCGATCAGCAGGGCGCAGATCGAGCGGCTCTACATGCTGCGCCGCGACCTGTTGCGGCTCCGGACCGCGATCGGCCCGTTGGTGGAGGTCTGTCGCCGGCTGGAGCATGACGAGCTGTCGATGGTGCGGCAGGCGATGCAGCCGCTGTTCCGCGACGTCACCGACCACGTCCGCAACATTCAGGAGCGCATCGATTCCATGCGCGAGGTGCTGGCCTTCGCCTTCGAGGCGAGCTTGCTGGTCGGCCAGGCGCAGGAGACGGCGGTGTCGAAGAAGCTCGCCTCCTGGCTTGCAATCATCGCCATTCCGACCGCGCTTGCCGGCATCTACGGCATGAACTTCAAGCACATGCCGGAGCTGGAATGGGAGTACGGCTACTACATGCTACTCGGCGTGATGCTGACGGCGTGCGGTGCGCTGTACTGGCGTTTCCGCAGCGCCGGATGGCTGTGAGCGCGGGGCAGTCAACAACATCGTCTTGACCACAAGACCCTCATGGCGAGAGGCGCGTAAGCGCCGTCTCGAACCATGCAGGCCCGGCTTCGACACCTCGGCCCTCATCCTTCGACACGCGCGCGAAGTGTGCGCTCCTCAGCATGAGGAGCGACAGCTCAGACGATCTCCACCCGATAATTCTCGATCACGGTGTTCGCCAGCAGCTTGTCGGCAGCTTCCTTCAGCGCGGCTTCCGCCTTGGCCTTGTCGGCTCCGGCGAGCTCGATGTCGAACACCTTGCCCTGGCGGACGCTGGCGACGCCGTCGACGCCGAGCGACTTCAGCGCGCCTTCGATGGCCTTGCCCTGCGGATCGAGGATGCCCGTCTTCAGGGTAACGGTGACACGTGCCTTCACGTCAAAATCCTCTTCAGCTCTTCACCAGCACCGGGCCGGTGCCCTGGGGACGCTCGTTCTCCATGAGGATGCCGAGACGCTTTGCAACTTCCGTATAGGCTTCCAGCAGACCACCGAGGTCCCTGCGGAAGCGATCCTTGTCGAGCTTCTCGTTCGATTTGATGTCCCACAGGCGGCAGCTGTCCGGCGAGATCTCGTCGGCGACGATGATGCGCATCATCTCGTTCTCGAACAGGCGCCCGCACTCCATCTTGAAATCGACGAGGCGGATGCCGATGCCGAGGAAGAGGCCGGTGAGGAAATCGTTGACGCGGATGGCGAGCGCCATGATGTCGTCGATCTCCTGCGGCGTCGCCCAGCCGAAGGCGGTGATGTGCTCTTCCGACACCATGGGGTCATTGAGCTGGTCGTTCTTGTAGTAGAATTCGATGATCGAACGGGGCAGCTGGGTGCCCTCCTCGATGCCGAGGCGCTGCGACAGCGAGCCAGCGGCGACGTTCCGCACCACCACCTCGAGCGGCACGATCTCGACCTCGCGAATCAACTGCTCGCGCATGTTGAGGCGGCGGATGAAATGGGTCGGCACCCCGATGTCGTTGAGGTGCTGAAACAGGTACTCCGAGATCCGGTTGTTGAGGACACCCTTGCCCTCGATCACCTGATGCTTTTTCGCATTGAACGCGGTGGCGTCGTCCTTGAAGTGCTGGATCAGGGTACCGGGCTCCGGGCCTTCGTAGAGAACCTTTGCCTTGCCTTCATAAATGCGACGCCGACGGCTCATGGGGATGTACCGTGTTTTGTTGAAATCCATGAATTTGGTGTGCTCCGGTTGATTAGGATTACGACCCACAGCGGAGCTGCCGTGAACGGCTGGGAACCCCATCTAGAACCCGAGGAAACAGAACGGGAACCAAGCCTTTAGGCAACCTATCCGATTGGCTGTCCCAGCACAATCGATCCGGCCGTCCGGCATCAACTTATACCCTCTTGCCTGCGGCTTAACGGCCCGTTGTTTTGCCGATTCGTGCTATTTATGTAGGCATGCAGCCGGGTCGCCGCAACGGAAGGCTCCCGCGCGATTGAGCAGGAGATTTGGAACAAGGCATGAGCGAGATCAGCAAGCGCGAGGAAGGCTTTGAGAAGAAGTTCGCCCTCGACGAGGAGCAGAAATTCAAGGCGGAGGCCCGCCGCAACCGGCTGCTCGGGCTATGGGCGGCCGAGAAGCTCGGCATCACCGGCGATGCCGCCACTGCCTACGCCAAGGAAGTGGTTGCGGCCGATTTCGAGGAGGCCGGCGATGCCGACGTCCTGCGCAAGCTGACGGCCGATTTCGCCGCCAAGAACGTCGCCGTCACCGAGCAGGCGATCCGCGCCAAGATGAGCGAGCTGCTCGCCGTCGCAGCCGCCGAGGTGAAGGCCGGGAAATAACTGAGTCAGGCGAGGCGCCGGCGCGCAATACCCTTGCGCGCCGGCGATCGCTTTCTGGTGTCCCGCGGGGCCAAGACATCCGGCGCCGCATAGTCGCGGCGGATGGTCTCGAGCAGGCGCTGGGCCGCGGCGCTGAGAAAGCCGCCGCGACGCGTGACGAGGACGATGTCCTGGTCGGCGGCAAGATCGCCCACCGCGATCGTCGCGAGCAAGCCCGCTTGCAGCTCCTCGGCCATGTGGCTTCGCGCCAGCAGCGCAAGGCCAAAGCCCGCCTCCACCAGCCGCTTTTGTGCGGTGAGGCTATCCACCGCCGTCCACGCCACTTCGCCGAGCCCCTGCGTGAGAAACAGCGCGAACACGTGAGCCGCGGCGACCTCACGACGCCCGCGCATCGCCGGAAATGCGATCCAGCGCTCGCCGCGAAGCTCCGCGAGGCGCTTCACGCGCTTTCCGGCCCAAGGATGGTCGGGCGCACACACCACCTGCAAAGGCTCGCTCAGCACCAGCTCGCAGGCGAGGTCGCCGGAGCGGTCCGTGTTGTAGCGCAGGCCGATCGTCGCTTCGCCGCGCTGGATGAGATCGCTCACCTCCGCGCTGGTCGCCGTCCGCAGAGCCAGCGTGACGGCCGGATTTTCCTTTGCGAACCGCTTCATGATGGTCGACAGGCGGCCGTCCGCCAGCGTGCCGGTCACCGCCAGCGAAACCGGTCCGGCATTCTGCCTGGTCAACGCGCGTATCGCCTGCTCGGCGTCCTGCGCCGCAGCAACCGCGCGCTCGGCATAGGGGATCAGCACACGCCCGGCGTCGCTAAGCCGGGTGCGGCCTGCCACCCGCTCGAACAGCGCCACGCCAAGCTCCTGCTCCAGCAGCGCGATGCGGCGCGAGATCGCCGGCTGCGAGCGGTGCAGGAATTTCGCGGCATTCGAAATGCCGCCCTTGCGATGAACGGTCAGAAAGGTGTTGAGGGCGTCGCTATCCATCCCGACCTCATGCAAGAAACTGATGAGCCTGGAAAGAATAACAAATTTGGCGAATGGGGAAAACGCGCCTAAGGCTGCCGGACCGACAACACGGAGCCCAGCCATGACGAGCCAACTGAACAAGGCGACCGCCTTCCGCTCCCTGCACGAGCGACGTGGTGCCTTCATCATTCCCAATCCATGGGATGCCGGCACGGCCAAGCTGCTTGCGGCGATGGGCTTCGAGGCCCTGGCCACCACGAGCCTCGGGGTCGCCAACATGCTCGGCAGCAGCGGCGTCAGCCTCGACGTGATCCTCGCCAACGCGCGCGCAATCGTCGAAGCCACCGACCTGCCCGTCAGCGTCGACCTCGAGAACTGCGGCGCAGACGAGCCGAAGCGTGCCGCTCAGGCCATTCAGCGCGCGGCCGAAGCCGGCGCCGTCGGCGGCTCGATCGAGGATTTCAGCGGTGACCGCGATCGCCCCATCTACGACTTTTCGCACGCCGTCGAACGTGTCCAGGCCGCCGTCGAAGTCACGCGCGCGCTGCCATTTCCGTTCACGCTGACCGCGCGGGCGGAGAACTTCCTGCACGGCCGCAAGGACATCGACGATACCATTCGCCGCCTGCAGGCCTTCGAGGCCGCGGGCGCCGATGTCCTCTACGCGCCGGGGCTGTACGATCTCGCCACGATCCGGACCGTCGTCTCCTCGCTCGGCAAGCCGGTCAACCACGTCATGGGTTTTGCCGACCCGACACTGACGGTCGGGCAATTGTCCGCCGCCGGCGTCAAGCGCATCAGCGTCGGCGGGGCCATGTCGCGCTACGCGCTCGCCGCTTTCCTGAACTGCGCGCGCGAGATGAAGGACAAGGGATCCTTCACCTACATTCGCGAGATGGCAGACGTCGGCGCGCTGCGCCGCGCCTTCGCCGCGGTCACTCCTCCTTGAAGCCGTATTCCGGCACGTTGCCGCTGGCGCCGTAATATTTGTACGGCAGGAACTTGCCGCTCATGGTGATCTTGACGCGGTCGCCCTTCGGATTGGCGACGCGCTCGATCCCCATGTCGAAGTCGATCGCCGACATGATGCCGTCGCCGAACTCCTCCTCGATCAGCGCCTTCCAGGCCGGACCGTTCACCATCACCATCTCGTAGAAGCGGTAGATCAGCGGATCGGTCGGCGGCATTGGCGTGCCGGTGCCGCGCATCGGCACCTCGTTGAGCATCGCGACTTCCGCCTTCGACAGGCCGAACAGCTCGCCGGCATTGGCCGCCTGCGGCTTCGTCAATTTCATCTGACCCAGGATGGCGCCGACGATCAGCACCTCGGAATAGCCGCCGATCTTGTCGCAGATGTGCTTCCAGCTCCAGCCCTTCTCGCGCTTGATGTCGAGCAGCTTCTCGGTGAGGTCTTCGCGTTTCATGTTGGCGTCTCCTTTTTAGGCGCTCAATCCGGGATTTGTCCCCGGCATTCGGGTCTGTCGCGGCTCTTCGCCGGTCGATGCGATCGAGAGGCCGGGCTTGCCGATATGGATCACCGGCACATTGCGCGGATTGTGATCCGGCTTTTCGGTGGTGAAGGTCTTGCTGCGCGTCACCAGGAAATCGATGATGTGGTTGCGCAGCGCATAATAGAGCGGATGGCGGTGCAGATCGGTGCGACCGCGATCCCGCGGCAGCGGATTCTCGACAACCTCGGCCAGCACCGCGCCCGGCCCGTTGGTCATCAGGAAGATCTTGTCGGCGAGATAGATCGCCTCGTCGACATCGTGGGTGATCATGAAGGCGGTCTGCCCGGTCTCCAGGCAGATGCGCCGCACCTCGTCCTGCAGCGTGCCGCGCGTGAGCGCGTCCAGCGCCGAGAACGGCTCGTCCATCAGCATCATCTTCGGCGTGATTGACAGCGCGCGCGCGATGCCGACACGCTGCTTCATGCCGCCCGACAGTTCCGACGGACGCTTGTGCTCGGAGCCGGTGAGACCGACGAGATCGATGAATTTCTGCGCGTGCGCTTTCACCCTGGCGCGGTCCCAGCTTCGCCATTTCGAGCTCACGGCATAGCCGACGTTGCCGAGCACGGTACGCCAGGGCAACAGCGCATGGCTCTGGAAGATCACGGCGCGGTCGAGGCTGGTGCCCGAGATCGCCTGCCCGTCGACGATGACGGCGCCTTCGCTCGGCGCATCGAGGCCGGCGAGGATGTTGAGCACGGTGGTCTTGCCGCAGCCGGAATGGCCGATCACGCAACAGAACTCGCCGCGCGCCATCGAGAGCCAGAGGTTCTCGAAGATCGTCGTCGTAACTCCGCCCGCGCCCGGATAGCGTTTGGCGATACCCTCGATGGAGATGAACTTGTCGGCCACAGCTCCTACTCCGGAAAAGTGACCATGCGCGTGAAGCGCGCCAGGATCTGGTCGAGCAGCATGCCGACGACACCGATCAAGAGGATCGCGATGATGACGTTGGTGATCGACAAATTATTCCACTCGTTCCAGACGAAATAGCCGATGCCGGTGCCGCCGACGAGCATCTCGGCCGCGACGATCACGAGCCAGGCGATGCCGATCGAGATGCGCATGCCGGTCAGGATCGTCGGCGCCGCCGCGGGCAGGATCACGGTGAAGGCACGCCTGACCGTGCCGACCTCCAGCGTTCGCGCGACGTTGATCCACTCCTTGCGCACGCTCGCCACCCCGAACACGGTGTTGAGCAGCATCGGCCAGATCGAGCAGATGAAGATGACGAAGATCGCCGAGACCGAGGAATCCTTGATGGTGTAGAGCGCGAGCGGCATCCAGGCCAGCGGCGAGATCGGCTTCAAGACCTGGATGAACGGATCGAGCGCCTTGCTCAGCAGCGGCGACATGCCGATCAGGAAGCCGAGCGGGATGGCGACCAGCACGGCGAGCAGATAGCCGGTACCGACGCGCGCGATCGAATAAGCGAGCTGGATGCCGAGCCCCTTGTCGTTCGGCCCGTTGTCGTAGAACGGCCGCCTCAGATGCTCCCAGAGCTTGGCGCCGACGTCGAGCGGCCCGGGCATCGCCGACTTGCCCTGCGTCGCGGTAAGGCCCATCAGCTTGGCGTATTCCGGGCTCATCGTCGTGGTGGTGCCGGCCGAGCGCGTCGCAAGATGCCAGATGCCGAGGAACGCGGCGAGCAGCGCGATCGAGACGAGCCCGGCACGGAGACGGAGGGAGGATGTCATATCCTCACGCCCCCTTCTTGATCTTGAAGCTCGCCAGATAATCCTCCGGCTTGGCCGGATCGAAATTCTTCCCCATCACCGCGAACGATTTGTAAGCCGTCGCCGGCGGCGACAGGCCCATCTCGGTCATCAGCTTCTTGGTGTCGGTGGCGAGATACACCTGCTCGGCCACCGCCTTGTAGTCGACGTCGCCCTTGATCTGGCCCCAGCGCTTCATCTGCGTCAGCATCCACACCGCAAAGGACTGCCAGGGGAACGGATCGAAATCGACGCGCTTGGCGTCCGTCTTCACCCCGCCGAGACCATCGGCATAGGTGCCGGTCAGCACCTGCTCCAGCACGGTGACCGGCGCGTTGATGTAGTTGGCCGGTGCGATCGCTTCCGCGATCTGCTTGCGGTTTTCGGCCTTGGAGGCATAGGCGGTGGCATCGACGATGGCGCGCGTCAGCGCCGCAAAGCTGTTCGGCGCGGTGGTGATGAACTCGCGACTGGCGGCAAAGCTGCAGCAGGGATGGCCGTCCCAGATCTCCTTGGAGAGCAGATGCATGAAGCCGACGCCGTCATAGATAGCGCGCTGGCAGATGTTGTCGGGCGCGAGGAAGCCGTCGATATTGTCGGCGCGCAAATTCGCGACCATCTCCGGCGGCGGCACCGAGCGCAGCTGCACGTCGGTATCGGGATCGAGACCGTGCTCGGCGAGATAATAGCGCAGCAGGTAATTGTGCATGGAATAGTCGAACGGAATCGCGAATTTCAGGCCCTTCCAGTCCTTCGGATCGCGCTTGTCCTTGTGCTTGGTCGCCAGCACGATGCCCTGCCCGTTGATGTTCTCGATCGCGGGCACCGCGAAGGGAATGGCGTTGGCGCCAAGGCCAAGCGAGATCGCGATCGGCATCGGCGCCAGCATGTGCGCGGCGTCGTATTCCTTGTTGATGGTCTTGTCGCGGATCACGGCCCAGCCGGCGGTCTTCACCACCTCGACGTTGAGCCCGTGCTTTGAATAGAAGCCCATCGGCGCCGCCATGATGATCGGCGTCGCGCAGGTGATCGGGATGAAGCCGACCTTGAGATCCTTTTTCTCGGGCGCACCGGCTTGCGCGAACACCTCGGTCGCAGTCTTGAGCGGGAAGCACTGAGACAGCGCGGCGAGCGCGGTCGAGGCCCCGACCGACTTCAGGAACGCGCGCCGCGCCATGTCCTGCGGAAACATCGCGCGCATGACGGCGGACGCGACGACGCCCTCGTAACGCTTCTCCTCGCTCTCGGCCGGCTGGCAGCGCAGCGCCAAGGCCGCCTGCTCGTGCTCTGCCGCGGAACGATGCTGGCCGCAGGCACAGCCGGCTCGAAGGTTGCGATCGGGATCAAACGGATTGTCGAACGTGGACATCGGCCCTCCTGCGCGTCATTGCAAGGAGCAATTACGCAAGGAGCATGCCACGGTCCTGAGATCAGCCAGCGCCTTGATGACGCGCCACTTTTCCCGGCGCTTGGCCACTACGAAAATTCGTGATAAACGATATTTCGTAGTTCAATTACGAGATTTCGCAATGGCAACGACGCCAATGCCTGGCCACGACGATGCGGCCCATGCCCTCGATCCACGCATCGCGGCGTTCGAATCCTCGGTCGAGGCCACGCTGCTGGTCGACCCCTTCAGCGACCAGATCGTCGATGCCAATCCCGCCGCCTGCGCCCTGCTCGGCTACGACCGCACCCTGCTGCGGCAGACCCGGGCCTCTACCCTCCACGCCGGCGAGCTTCCCGCCCTCACCGTCTTCACGCAGGCCGTGCTGCACAAGGGCGCCTACTGGACCACTTCGCTCAACCCCCGCCATGCCACGGGGCAAGATCTTCGGCTCGAATATGCCGGCTGCCTGTTGCCGCATGACGGCCGCTCGCTGCTGTTGCTCACCCTGACCGACCTCGAAGCGCGCCGCCGGCGCAATGTCGATGCCGCCGCCGAGGATCACATGCGCGGCGGCATTTCGACCTGGCAGCGCGTCGAGCGCGTGTTCCAGGACATCGAGCGCGAGAATCAGTTGATCCTGCGCGCCGCCGGCGAAGGCATCTATGGCGTGAACGCGGAAGGCAGGACCACGTTTGTCAATCCCGCGGCGGAGCGGATGCTGGGCTGGACCGCGGAAGAGCTGGTCGGCAAGGAGATCCACCCGATCGTGCACCACACCCATCACGACGGCCGGCACTATCACAATCACGATTGCCCGATCTATGCGGCGTTCCGCGACGGCGCCGTGCACCAGGTCGACGGCGAGGTGTTCTGGCGCAAGGACGGCTCGCCCGCCTGGGTCGAATACACCTCGACCCCGATCCGCGATCGCGGTGTCGTGGTCGGCGCCGTCGTGGTGTTTCGCGACGTCAGCCAGCGCCGCGAGGCCGACGAGAAGCTGCACGCCGCCCTTACCGAGGTCGACCGCCTGCGCGAGCGGCTGGAGCTGGAGAACGCCTATCTCCAGGAGGAAATCCGCATCGAGACCAATCCCCGCGGCATCATCGGTGGATGCGAAGCGATCCAGAAGACGCTTCGCCAGGTCAAGCTGGTGGCGCCGACCACGGCGGCGGTGATGATCACCGGCGAGTCCGGCACCGGCAAGGAGCTGATCGCCCGCGCCATCCACGAGGCTTCCACCCGCAGTGACCGGCCGCTGATCCGCGTCAACTGCGCCGCGATCCCGCGCGAATTGTTCGAGAGCGAGTTCTTCGGCCATGTCCGCGGCGCCTTCACCGGCGCGACGCGCGACCGCATCGGCCGCTTCGAGCTCGCCGACGGCGGCACGCTGTTCCTCGACGAGGTCGGCGAGATTCCGCTCGAACTGCAGGGCAAGCTGCTGCGCGTGTTGCAGGAGGGACATTTCGAGCGCGTCGGCGAGGCCCGCACCCGCGCGGTCGACGTCCGCGTCATCGCCGCGACCAATCGCGACCTGAAGCAGGAGGTGCAGCGCGGACGTTTCCGCGAAGACCTCTATTTCCGCCTCAACGTCTTCCCGATCGAAACGGTGCCCTTGCGCGAACGGCGCGAGGACATCCCGCTGCTCGCCCAGCATTTCCTGATGCGCGAAAGCAAGGCGCTGAAATCGAACCTGCGCCTGTCGGAAGGCGATGCGCGGCGGCTGACCGGCTACGACTGGCCCGGCAATGTCCGCGAATTGCAGAACGTGATCGAGCGCGCCGCGATCCTGTCGCAGAACGGCCGCCTGCGCATCGATCTGCCGGGGACATCAGGCGTGCAGGCGGCGGCCGGCACCGCCCGTCAGAAGGCCGATGCGCGCCCCGCCGTCATGACGTCGTCGGAAATGCGTGACCACGAGCGCGCCAACATTGTCGCCGCGCTCGAGGCCTGCGCCGGAAAAATCTTCGGCCCCGGCGGCGCGGCCGAGATGCTCGACATCAAGCCCACCACGTTGGCCTCACGGATCAAGGCGCTGGGGATCGCGCCTCGTCCGCGGGCCATGTGATCGCGCGCTCAGGCTGCCTTGGTGGTGACATCCGATGCGATCGGCAATCCCTGCTCGATCGGCAGCGAGGGATCACGCGACCATTCGTTCCAGGAGCCGAAATACATCCGGACGTCCTTCACGCCGGCATTCTTCAGCGCCAGGAAGGTGTTGGAGGCACGGGCGCCCTTGAAGCAGTAGAGATACACCGGGGTGGTCTGCGAGATGCCGACGGTAGCGCACTCCGCCAAGATCTCGTCCTTGGACTTGAAGCGCGGACCTTCGGCGGTCGGCTTCATCATGCGATACCATTCCAGCCAGACGGCGCCGGGGATGCGGCCCTTGCGCGGGCAGAAATCCTTGCCGTAGGGCGAAGAGCTGTCGCCGATCCACTCGTCGACGTCGCGCACGTCGAGGATGGCGATGCCGGGCTTGCCGACCGCGGAAAGCATGGTCTTGGCATCGATCAGGTTTTCGCCCGCCTCGGGCACGATCGAGAACGAGGCTTTGGCCGGCGTGGGCACGTCCTTCGTCACCGGGAAGCCCGCGGCCGACCAGGCATCGAAACCGCCATGCAGCACTTTCACCTTGGGATAGCCGAGCATGGTCAGCAGGTAGTAGCCGCGGCAGGACTGGCCGAAGCCCGAATTCATCGACTGCTCGTAGATCACGGCCGTTTCCTTGCCGGAGAGACCTGCGCCGCCGAACGCGTCGGCGAACTTGGTCTTGAGCTCGGCCATGCCCTCCGGCGTCGAGGTCGCCAGGAACGTGAAGATTTCGTGCACATTCACGGCGCCAGGCAAATGGCCGGCGGCATAGGCATCGGGATTGCGGGTGTCGATGACGACACACGGCTCGGTCTTCAAGAGATCGGCGAGTTCGACGGCAGTGATCAGAACGTCAGTCATGGCAGCCTCTCCGTTGAGGTTGGGGGGTCTTCGGGTGGACTCGCAAAAAATCAGCTGTCGGCGAGCATCTTGCGCAGCTGCTTGGTGGCAGGCGTGACGATCGCGACGAAATAGGCCTCGCGCAGGCGCCGCTGCGCGCGGTGGCTCTTGAGATAGCCGCGTGCGCCACAATGCAGCATGGCCGCATGTGCCGCCGCGACGCTGGCCTCGCCCGCGCGAAGCCGGAGCGCGATCACCTTGCGCCAGTAGGTCTCCTCCTCGTTGTAGGGATCGCGCGCCAGCGCCATGGTCTCGGCCTCGAGCTCGGCGGCGAGATCGCGGAAATGCACCGGCTGCTGCGGCAGATAGCGGTTGATGTGTCCGAGCGGAGCGTCGACCTCGCCCATGATGTCGATGCAATCCTTGATCAGGCCGAGCGCCATGCCGGCCTGGAGCAGGATGAAGCCGGCGCGGATCTTCTTGACGAAGGGACCGGCGGGGTCGGCGAGGATCAGCTCGTCCGGCACGAAGACGTCGCGGAACTGGACGCCATAGGTGCCGGTGCCGTCCATGGCGAGGAACGGCTTGCACGGCGTCAGCGTGATCGCGGGGTCGGAGCAATCGGCCAGGAACATGACGGTGCCGGGCTCGCCGCTTGCGATGCCGGGCTCGCCGCTTGCGATGCCCTGCTCGTCCTCCCGCTCGAAGATCGTGCCGAAGAAATGGTCGGAACCGAGATTGGAGACCCAGGGCAGCGCGCCGCGAACGATATAGCCGCCGTCGACCTTCTTTCCTCTCAGCTTCAGCTTCTCGATGCCGAAAAAGCTCTTCATCGGGTTGGACAGGCCGGTGCCGCCGAGCACGCGCCCGGTCGAGAACGCATCGCCAAAACGCTTCGCCAGCTTCACATTGGTGGAATTCGCCGCGTACCAGACCAGCGTGTTCTGGCACCAGGCCATGAAGGCGGTCGCGCCGCAGACCTCGCCGATAGCAGCCATCGACTGAATGGCGCAGCGCAGGTCCGCCGGGCCTTCCTGAGGCACGTGACTGCTCCAGGCGCCCACCGCGCCGAACTTGCGCAACACCTCGGCCGGATAGATCGACCCGTCGTCGATACCGGAAGCAAGCGGCGCGAGCTGCTCGCGCGCAATCCGCGCCACCTCTCCTGCAATGGACGGTGCGGGCTGATCCAAAACTTCGGCCCGCGATAAAGCCAGTGAACCCATGATCGTCTCCCGCACCCTGTCCTGATTGCCGCCTGCTAGATGCCGACCTCGAGATTGACCGGGCGAGTGAAGGTGTTGGCGACCGGCGACCATTTCTTCACATGGGCCACCAGCGCGTTGATCTCGTCCGGCGAGACGCCCTCGCATTCCATGTCGACCTTGACGCGGACGTCGGTGAAGCCGACCGGCTTGTCGGAGGGATCGCCGGTGCCCCAGACCGCGGTGATGTTGAGATCGCCTTCGAGCTCGAGCTCGAGCTTGTTGACGATCCAGCCGCGATGCACCGCGTTGGCATGCAGGCCGACCGCAAGGCACGACCCGAGCGCGGCGAGCGAGGCTTCAGACGGATTGGGCGCGGTGTCGTCACCCAGCAGGCCCGGCGGCTCGTCGACGATGTAGGGCGGCAGATTGCGGATGTAGTTGGCGTGGCGGAATTTTCCCTCCGCGACCGTCTTGCACTTCAAGGTCTTGACGACCTTCGGATTGGCCTTGCCGCTCGCGATCAGTTGTTCGAGGCCATTCTTGTCGATGGGCGCGAGGCACCCCGTCAGCACTGTCTTTTGAACGACGGCAGTCATCTTTTTCTCCCTGGCAGCCGCGGAGCGCGGCAGGATACCGAACGGTCTGTTTCCTTGCATGGAGCGTGCCAGAGCGGACCGAAAACGAAATGCGAGGCATTGGAGCCGCTTAGCGATGGCCGCCTGCGGATTGATCAGCCTCGCGCTGCTCAAAGGCGATGCAGACGGGTTCGACGATGCGAATATTTTCGGCGCGAACCAGATGCGGCTTGATGCTACCGCGCGGCTGCGAGTAAGTTGCAACGCATCAGCAAGTCCCTGGGCAGGTCATCGGGTAAGGCATTGGCGAAGTCATCAGCGAAGAAGCCGGCAAGCGCGCCGCATTCCGGTGCCGGCGACGACGAATCCGCGCGCGGGCGCCTGCTCAGCGCCGCCTCGCATCTGTTCTGCAAGAACGGCATCAACGCGACCGGCATCGATGCGATCATCGAGGAGGCCGGCACTGCGAAGACCACGCTCTACAAACTGTTCGGTTCCAAGACCAACCTCGTCAATGCGGTGCTGGAGAGCGAAGGCAAGCAGTGGCGCGAATGGTTCATCGGAGCCATGGAGGACGGCGGCGGCGATGCCCAGGCGAAACTCACGCGGATCTTCCCCGCCCTGAAGAGCTGGTTCGCGGAGGAACGCTTCTACGGCTGCCCCTTCATCAACGCCGTCGGCGAGCACGACAAGGATGCCAAGCAGTTCCGCAACATCGCGCTGAAGCACAAGAAGATCGTGCTCGGCCACATCGAGAAGCTCGCCGGCGAGCTCGGGGCGAGCGAGCCCGCGGTGCTGGCGCATCAGCTCGGCCTCATCATCGACGGCGCCATCGTCGCGGCGATGATCTCGCGCGACCCGGGCGTGGCCGATACCGCGGCGCTGACGGCCGGTCCCCTGCTCGGCCAGTCCAAGACGAAGAAGAAGCGGGAGCTGGAGGCGGTGTGATCGCTCTCATTTCGTAGCCCGCATGGAGCGCAGCGGAACGCGGGGAAACTTGTCCCGGATTGCGCTTCGCTCCATCCGGGCTACGAGATCCGTTTCATAAATCCCCCGATCGCTTCCAGCACCGGCTGCTGATCCCCCGCGAAGAACCAGTGGTCGCTGCCATCGAGCTCGACGAACTCCGCGCCCTTGATCCGACTCGCGATGTCGCGGCCGGCGGCGATGCGTACGGCCTGATCGCCGCGCCTGTGCAGCACCAGCGTCGGCACGGTGATCTCAGGCAGAAGGTGACGCACGTCGGCGTCGCGAAACGCCTCCAGCACCGCCGAGATGCCGCCGGGACTGGAGGCCGCACGCAACAGCCCCGCCCACCAGGCGCGCGCCTTTGGATCGCCGGCAAGGCTCGGCGCGAAGGTCTCGATCCCGACCGGCCCGCCCCATTGCGCGATCAGATGCTTGCTCCAGACATCGTACTGCCTCGCGCGCAGCGCGTGCGGATAGTCCTCTGACCAGCTGCCTTTTGCCAGTGCGCCGAACAGAATCAGCCCGGCCACACGGCGCGGTTCATCCGCCGCGAATTTGATGCAGGCCGGCCCGCACTCGGATGCGCCGAACAGCACGACGCGGCGCGAGGCGACAGCGCGCAGCACGGTGCCGATATCTTCCGCGGTGACGTCGATGCCGGGTGCCGATCCGACCCGGTCGGACAGCCCGATGCCGCGGCGATCGAACACGACGAGACGCCCGAGCTTCATCAGCGACGCTAGAAACATCCGGCTCGCCGGATGCTCCCATGCGCGCTCCACATGCGACACGAAGCCGGGCATCACCAGGATATCGAGCGGTCCGCTGCCATAGGCCTGATAGGCCAGATGCACGCCGGCGCCCTTCACGTAGCGCGTCGTGGGAACGGCGTGCGGCGCTGCTGCGGGATTCATCAGCGCCTCGGTCTCGGCTTCCGGCGCACCCCCGAGCTCGTCCCGCAGCCGCTGTGTCAGGCCTGCATGTTGCCGCTCTGCCGCGCTGCGGTCTCCGGCGAGCAGCAGGCTGCAGATCAGATGCCGGCCATAGACTTCACTGAGCGGATCGAGCTCGACCAGCCGCCGGGCATGCACCGTTGCGGCAAAATGCTCGCCAGCGGCATTCTCGTCCTGCACGAGACGCTCCAGCGCGTGCATCAGCCGGCCCCTCAGCGCCTCGCGGCGGAAGAACGCCCATTCGTCGAACTCAGGACAATCATCAAGCGCGAAGCCTGCGAGAAAGTCGCCCCGGTAGATCTGGCAGGCCTGTTCGAAACTGCCGCGGTCACAGGCGCTCTCGAACAGATGCGTGTCGAGCCTCACCGTGGTCGCCGAAGACCATCGCACGCTGGTCCGGTCCGTCTCGAAAACGGGCTGGCCAAGCGCAAGCTCGATGCGATGCAGCAGCCGCCGCAATCGCGCAAGACCGGTCTCGCGGGCGGCCTCCGGCCACAGCAGCGCGGCAAGGACGTCGCGCGCGACGGCGCCCTTGGCCTCCGCCAGATAGATCAGCAGCGCAAGCGCCTTGCGCAGGTTCAGCCTGACCGGGCGGTCGTCAGCGTGAACCTCGGGAAATCCGAGCCCATGAAGCGAGACGACCGTCATGAAAATCCTCCCTGCCCCGTCGCCTCCTTCGGGGGACGCACGGGGGACGGTCCAGCGATAAGTGTCGGGCCGCACCCAGCCCGCTCGCGGGCGAAGGGCTCACATCCTCCATGCGGCGTCATTTGCGCCGACACCTTAAGGGAAGATCGTCATGTTCGCACGCCCGCTGCCACGCATGTTCGCCTGTCGCAAAACCGGAGCGCCGCGATGAAGGCAATTCTGTGCCATTCGTTCACTGGCCCTGGCGATTTGCGCCTCGGTGAGATCGATGTGCCCAAGCCTGCAGGCGACGAGATCCTGATTGACGTCCACGCGGCGTCCGTGAGCTTCATGGACCAGCTCCTGGTCTCGGGCCTCTACCAGATGCGGCCGCCGACGCCCTTCGTGCCCGGCACGGAAGCATCCGGAACCGTCGTCGCAATCGGCGACAAGGTGACAAAATTCGCGCCCGGCGATCGCGTGGCCTGCAGCAGCTGGACCGGCGGCTACGCCGAACGGATGATCGCGAAGCAATCCAAGTGCGTGCGCCTGCCGGATGGCGTTGCATTCGAGGCGGCGGCCACGGTGCTGCATAACTACGGCACTGCCTATTATGCGCTGGTCGAGCGGGCACGCGCCGCGCGCGGCGAAACGCTGTTCGTCACCGGCGCGGCCGGCGGGGTTGGACTTGCCGCCGTTGACCTCGGCCGCCATCTGGGCCTGCGCGTCGTCGCCGGCGTCGGCTCCGACGACAAGGCCGCGCTGGTGCGCGACTACGGTGCCGGCGACGTCATCAACTATCGCAGCCAGGATTTACGCGACCAGATCAAGTCGATCACGTCAGGCGAAGGCATCGATCTCGGCTTCGACAATGTCGGCGGTGCGATCTTCGAGCAGATGGCCCGTCTGATGAAATGGGGCGGCCGG
The DNA here is from genome assembly GCF_004114915.1 of Bradyrhizobium guangxiense. Lineage (NCBI taxonomy): Bacteria > Pseudomonadati > Pseudomonadota > Alphaproteobacteria > Hyphomicrobiales > Nitrobacteraceae > Bradyrhizobium > Bradyrhizobium guangxiense. The sequence continues at coordinate 4,352,807 of NZ_CP022219.1, forward strand.
CTGATGCCGATCGGCTTCACCGGCGGCGAGATTCCGTCTTTGCCGATGAACCTGCCGCTGCTGAAGAATTATTCCATCATCGGTGTCTTCGCCGGCGCCTGGGCGGAGAAATTCCCACACGAGGCCGCGCGCATGAACGACACGCTGATGCAGTGGCTGGCCGACGGACACATCCGCCCGCACATCGACCGCGTCCTCCCTTTGGAGGAGGCCGCGGAAGCCATGCGCGCCGTGGCCGACCGCACGGTTCGGGGGCGAATTGTGCTCAAGATCCGATAGAGTGGTGAAGGACGGACAAGACAGGAACACGATCGTTGCCAGAGATCATCATCAACAAGAGCTATTGCGGCCCTCCGAACTCCGGCAACGGCGGCTATGTCTGTGGCCGGCTCGCCCGTCACATTCCCGGGCCTGCGGAGGTGACGCTGCGCGCGCCGCCTCCCCTCGACACGCCGCTCGCTGCCGGCATGACGGACGATGGCACATGGGAGCTTCGCGACGGCGGCAAGGTCGTCGCCACCGGGCGCGGGGCGAGCGTCGAGCTGGCGCAGATCGAGACCGCCAGCCTGGCGGAGGCGCGCGCGGCCGAATTGCTGGCGCTGTTCAGGCCGCACGAGCATCCGCTACCACACTGTTTCGTCTGCGGTCCCGCAAGGGCGAACGGCGACGGCCTGCGCATCTTCGCCGGCCCGCTCCGCCGTCGGGCACGGACACCCGTTCTCGCCGCGAGCTGGGCACCCGATCCGAATCTTGCCGTCGCGGATGGCCTCGTCGCGTCCGAGTTTCTCTGGTCTGCGCTCGATTGCCCCACCGGCTTTGCCTGCAATTACGATCAAGAGAGCGGCAGCTTCGAGAAGACCCCGCTCCTGCTCGGGCGGATGTCAGCCCGCATCGAAACCCGTCCCCGCCCCGGCGCGCCCTGCATCATCACGGCCTGGCCCACCGGCCGCGACGGCCGCAAGCGCATGGCCGACGCCGCGCTTCACGATGAAGCCGGCAGGTTGCTGGCGGTAGCAAGGACGACGTGGATCGCGGTGGAACGCGAGGTGCAGCTCGGCCGTCTTCCGTAGCGGCGACAGGGGCGCCTGGCTCCGGGCCTGCCAGCTTTTCGGCCAAACACTGGGCATTCCGCTTTGCCCACATGTCGAGCCTGCCAGGCCGCGAGAAGCGTTGAACCCATGTTTGATCAACGATACGCTTTCGAATGTTCGTCTACGAAGATCGGGGGGCGTGATGGTCCGCAAGTCGACGGCATTTGCAATCGTTGCCACTGGCATGTTCGTCGCGGGCGTCGCAAATGCCGAGGCGCAGCAGCCGGAGCTTAACGCGCCTGACCTGGTCCTCATCAATGGCAAGGTTCTGACCTTGGACGACCGATCGACCGTCACGGAGGCAGTCGCCGTCGCGGATGGAAAGATCCTGGCAACCGGACCCAGCGCTGCGATGAAGGCGCTTGCAAGTGCCCGGACCCGCGTGATCGATCTGTCGGGCAAGACCGCCATCCCCGGATTGATCGACACGCATGCTCACTTCAAGGCCGCGGGTCTGGGCGACTATGTCGTGACCATGGCCCGCGCCAAGACCGTTGCGGAAGCGCTCGAGGCCATCAAATCATTCGCTGCGAAGAAGAAGCCGGGTGAGTGGATCGTCGGCGGCGCGTGGCATCCGCCGTCACAACTGGCCGAGAAGCGCTATCTCACGCGGCAGGAGATCGACAGCGTTGCTCCGAACAACCCGGTCTATCTTCGCACCGTCGGGCATTTCTCGATGGCGAACACCATGGCTCTGCAAGCGGTCGGTGTCGACAAGACCACTGAGGATCCGAGTGGTGGAAAGTTCGAGCGCGACGCAGCCGGTGAATTGACCGGCGTGCTGGTGGAGGCAGCGATCGATCGAGTCGAGAAGGCCGTACCACCCTGGACAGAAGACGACGAAATGCGGCAATTCACCATTGCCGAAGGCGTGCTGAACAGCGTCGGGATCACCAGTGTGATCGAAGGCGCAACAGAGCCGCGTGATGTCCGCACGCTGCAGAAGCTTGTCGCTGCCGGGAAAGCCACTGTGCGCACCGGCGTGATGTTTCGACCGGAGCCTCCGGCCGATCTGACCGCATGGGAAGCGATCATATCAGGCAATGGAGCCTCATCGGGGTTCGGTGACGATTGGCTCAAGTTCGCCGGCATCAAGATCTTCTACGACGGCGGCATGACGCTGAAGACAGCGCTCATGCGCGACGTGTATCCCGATTCACACGACAACTACCACGGCATCACGCAGCAGACGCCTGAGCGGCTGAAGCAGCTCATCTCCATCTGCAACCGCTATGACTGGCGTGTCGGCGTCCACGTGGTGGGCGACCTGGGTATTGACCAGGTGCTCGATGCCTTCGAGGCCGCGGATAAGGAAAAATCGATCCGCGACCGTCGCTTCGTCCTCATCCACGCCAGTCTGATCCGGCCAGAACAGATGGAGCGTGCGCAAAGGCTAGGAGTCCGCATCGATTTCCAGAACGTTTTCATGTGGGACAAGGCGGCGACCGTCGAACGCTTTCTCGGGAAAGCGACCGCTGACCGCGCCGTGCCGACCAGGACATTGATCGAGAAAATGGGGCTCAACAGCCTCGGCGCCGGGACGGATTTTCCAGTCAACCCGATCAACCCCTTCCTCAACATGTACATCATGGTGACGAGGAAAGACCCCAACGGGAACGTCTACGGCTTGGCGGAGGCCATTACGCGCGAGCAGGCGCTACGGCTCTACAGCAGCGCAGCTTCGCGCTACACGTTCGATGAAACGCGCAAAGGCACCATTGAGCCCGGAAAGCTGGCGGACATCGCGGTGCTCTCCGCCGACTACACGGCCGTGCCGGAGGAGCAGATCAAGGACATCAAGGTCGATCTGACCCTGGTCGGCGGCAAGGTTGTCTTCCAGCGCTGACGTCATTCGACGCGGACCAGAAGGAAGTGCCGTTGGGTGGGCAAAGGCGCACAGCGCCGTGCCCACCTTCTCTTGATGATCAGCGAAAGATGGTGGGCACGCTCCGCTTTGCCTGCCCTACGAGACCGGCGCGAAATCTACGCACCCTGCTCCATCATCCCCTGCAGCCGCACCAGCTCCGCCTCGAGATCGCGCTCGACGTCCGCCGCACGAATGTCGAGCACCCGATAGTCGCGCGCCTCGAGCCAGGTCCGCCGCCCCGCGCGGTCCGCCGCGATCGTCTCGCCCTCGCCGGGATTGACCAGCTCGATCGCGATCCGGTGCGGGAACGAGACGAAGTCGGGGATGTGGCGGGCGACCGGGGTCTGGCGCTTGAACTGGCCGGCGAAGCGGCGGTCCCGGGTCAGGGCCTGCCAGAGCAGGCGCTCGGCGTCGGTCGGATTGCGGCGAAGCAGCCGGGCAAGGCCGCGCACGGTCGAGCCACTGTCGGAGACACCGCCGCCCTGCCCGTGCTCGGCGAGCAGCGCGCGCAAGCGCGTGGCCTGCTCGCCGTCGAGCACGCCGCCTTTGGCCGGCCCCTTGCGCCCCTCGGCGATCGCCATGACGACTCCATGGAGAGTGTGCATGTCCTGCTTGGTCGGCTCCATCCGGCTGAAGATGTTGCGCAGGTTGACCAGCATGGTGTCGCGCTTCTCGGCCGGGCGCAGGAACTCGACCTTGTCGAGCTCGCGCACGAGATTGTCGAAGAAGGCCTGCATCTGGTGCTGCGAGGCGCGCTCGGACCGTTCCGGCATGACGTGCGGCAGCGCGCCCGAGGTGGCGCGCTTGAACCACTCATAGCCGACCAGCAGCACGGCCTGGGCAAGGTTGAGCGAGGCGAAGCCCGGATTGACCGGGAAGGTGATGATGCGGTTCGAGAGGCCAACCTCCTCGTTGGTCAGCCCCCAGCGCTCCCGGCCGAACAAGATACCGCACCTGCCGCCAGTCGCGACGTGCCCGGCGATCTCGGCCGCTGCCGCCTCCGGCCCGACCACGGGCTTGGCCTGGTCGTGGGGGCGCGCGGTGGTGGCGAACAGCAGGTCGAGATCGGCAACCGCCTGCTCCACCGTGTCGAACAATTCGGCCTTTTCCAAAATATGGTCGGCGCCGGCCGCCGCCCGCTGGGCGGCGATGTTGGGCCAGCCGTCCCGGGGGTTGACGATGCGCAGGGCAGCGAGCGCAAAATTGCCCATGGCGCGCGCGGCCATGCCGATGTTTTCGCCGAGCTGCGGCTCGACCAGGATCACGATGGGACCATCGAGGGAAAGGCTCGCTTTGCTCTTGTCAGTCCCCGACATCTGGCTCCGCTTTCACTCTTCGTCTCAAGGCCTTGGCAAGGCCGCTTTAGGAATTGATTCAAGCGGCCCCGAGGACCGCGCCCGCCATCGCCGTCTGTCGTTTGCCTGTCCTGACGAAATTCTCAAGGGAAATAACGGGTTGGATTCGACTTTTGAATCTCTTCCGGATTCTCGGGATCGGGCCCTGCGGCAGGGCGTCTCCCGCCCCCCGCCTGGGGAAGCTGGATCGGCTAAAAGTGCATAATCCCTTGGCTTTCGCCCGCCGCGCGGCGGTGCTAAGAGGCGGCGGATATTCCCGTGGCGCGCCAAAAGCGCCGTTCCCAAGAGGCTTCCCCGACCATGGCAAAAATCAAGGTATCCAATCCCGTCGTCGAACTCGACGGCGACGAGATGACCCGGATCATCTGGCAGTACATCAAGGACAAGCTGATCAACCCGTTCCTGGATGTCGAGCTGCTCTATTTCGACCTGGGCATGGAGTACCGCGACCACACCAACGATCAGGTCACGATCGATGCGGCCGAGGCCATCAAGAAGGTCGGCGTCGGCGTCAAGTGCGCCACCATCACCCCCGACGAAGCCCGGGTGAAGGAGTTCAACCTCAAGCAGATGTGGAAGTCGCCGAACGGCACCATCCGCAACATCCTCGGCGGCGTGATCTTCCGCGAGCCGATCATCTGCAAGAACGTGCCGCGCCTGGTTCCCGGCTGGACCAAGCCGATCATCATCGGCCGCCACGCCTATGGCGACCAGTATCGCGCCACCGACATCAAGTTCCCGGGCAAGGGCACCCTCTCGCTGAAGTTCGTCGGCGAGGACGGCACCGTGATCGAGAAGGAAGTGTTCAAGGCGCCGGGCGCCGGCGTCGCCATGGAGATGTACAATCTCGACGACTCCATCATCGACTTCGCCCGCGCCTCCTTCAACTACGGCCTGCTGCGCGGCTACCCGGTCTACCTGTCGACCAAGAACACGATCCTGAAGGTCTATGACGGCCGCTTCAAGGACATCTTCCAGGAGATCTTCGACAAGGAGTTCAAGAAGGAGTTCGACGCCAAGGGCCTGACCTACGAGCACCGCCTGATCGACGACATGGTGGCCTCGGCGCTGAAATGGTCCGGCGGCTACGTCTGGGCCTGCAAGAACTACGACGGCGACGTGCAGTCCGACACGGTCGCGCAGGGTTACGGCTCGCTCGGCCTGATGACCTCGGTGCTGCTCACCCCCGACGGCAAGACCGTCGAGGCCGAAGCCGCCCACGGCACGGTGACCCGCCACTACCGCGAGCACCAGAAGGGCAAGGAAACCTCGACCAACTCGATTGCGTCGATCTTTGCCTGGACCCGTGGCCTGTCGCACCGCGCCAAGCTCGACAACAATGCCGAGCTGGCGAAGTTCGCCAACACGCTGGAGAAGGTCTGCGTCGACACCGTCGAAGCCGGCTACATGACCAAGGACCTCGCGCTGCTGGTCGGTGCCGACCAGCGCTGGCTCTCGACCACCGGCTTCCTCGACAAGGTCGCGGAAAACCTGACCAAGGCGCTGGCGGCGTAAGCGGCCATCCGCAATTTCGCCCGACTAGGCCAGACATCATCACGGGCCGCGTGACTAGCGCGGCCCGTTTCTTTTTTTGAGAGCTTTCGCGGAGACCGCCATGTTCATCAAGGTCGCTGCCCCCACCCTGCTGGTTGCAGCCCTGATCGGGCCGGCCGCGGCTGCGGAGCCACTTCCCGAGGCCATCGCGGCGCCCGGCGAGAGCCTCGTGCTCAGCGTCCACGCCGAGGGCGCGCAGGTCTATGAGTGCAAGGCCGCCGCCGACGGCAAGCTCGCCTGGGCCTTCCGCGAGCCGGTCGCCACCCTGCTCGCCGAGGGCAAGACCGTCGGCCGCCATTATGCCGGCCCGACCTGGGAGCTCGCCGACAGCAGCGCCGTGGTCGGCAAGATGGTCGGCAGGCTGGCCATCGCCAACGCGTCAGGCCAGACCACCGATATCCCGTGGCTCAAACTGGAAGTGACCAGCCACCGGGGCACGGGGCTTCTGAGCGATGTCACGACGGTACAGCGTGTTCATACCAAGGGGGGCTGGTTGAATGACGATCCCTGCGGTACGGCTGGCACCTTTCAAAGCCTGCCCTACTCGGCCGACTACATTTTCCTGAAGAAGGGCTGACGCCGATGCTCTTCATGGTGATCGAACGCTTTAGAGATCGCGATCCCATCCCGGTCTACCGGCGCGTGCGCGACGAGGGCGTCAAGTTTCCGGACGGGCTGAAATATCACGGCAGCTGGATCGAGCCGAATTTCGACCGCTGCTTCCAGTTGATGGAATGCGACGACGCCCGCCTGCTGCAGGAATGGGTGCTGAACTGCCAGGGCAATGGCATGACCTTCGAGATCGTGCCGGTCGTGCCCAGCAAGGAGACGCGCGAGGTCGTGGCACCCTTCCTCGATCGCGAGTGACCGCTACGCAGCCGGGCCCTCGTCCTGCTCCGCCTGGGCCAGCTCCGCCAGCGCAAGATCGCCGCTGTCGGCGAGCCGCGCCTTTGCTGTAGTATGGACGTGGTCGGCCAGCGTCGGCATGCGCGCGATCAGGGCGTGAAAATCCTGGGCGTCGAGCACCAGGAGGCGCGTCTTGCGCGTCGCCGTCACCGTCCCGCTGCGCTTGGTCTTGTGCAATAGCGCGATCTCGCCGAAGAAAGTGCCATCGCTGAGGCGCACATGCTGGCTCGGCAGCGCGATCTCGACCTCGCCGGCGGTGATGAAATACATCGACGACGCCGTATCGCCCCGCCGCACCAGAATCTCGCCCTGCTCGATGGTGCGCGCGCGCAAGAGCCGCATGATATCGGCGATCTCCGCCGCCGACAGATGCGAGAACAGCGGCACCCGCGCCAGCATGCCCCAGGTGACGACGAAATCCCGCCGCTTCACCTCTTCGGCGAAGGCGGTGGAGATGATCGCGACCGGCAGCGCGATCATGGCGAAGCCCGAGATGATGGCGAAGGTCGAGATCAGCTTGCCGAGCGGCGTCACCGGCACGACGTCGCCATAGCCGACGGTGCCGAGCGTGACGATCGCCCACCACATCGCCTGCGGGATGGTGCCGAGCTTGTCCGGCTGCACGTCGCGTTCGATGGCGTAGAGCAGCGAGGCGAAGGTCAAGACCGCGCCGATCAGGATGACGACGCAGCCGATCAGCGCGCGACGCTCGGCATGCACGGCGGCGAGCAGCGAGCGCATCGCCGGCGAATAGCGGATCAGCTTGAAGAACGGCAGCACGCCGAGCGCTGCCAGCAGCGCGTGCCGGCCGGTGGCGAGCACGATGGCGGCCGGCAGGAACGCCATGAGGTCGATGATGCCGAGCGCGGAGAAGGCGTAAGAGAGCCGGTCGGACAGCGCGGACGCCTTGTGCTGGGTGTGGCCCGCCACGGTCCACAGCCGCGCGAGATATTCCAGCGCGAACACGATCACGGACAGGATGGTGACGGCTTCGAACAGCGTGCCGAACTGCGCGTCCAGCTCCGGCACCGAGGCGAGGATCATCGCGACCACGTTGAGCACGATGACGCCGATGATGAGCTGGATGAAGCGCGACCCGGCCGAATAGGCCAGCGGGTCGTGCTCCAGCAATTCGTAGAGGCGATCCCGAAGATCGGGATCGCGAAGCCCACGCCCTCGCGGAACAGGGCGCATGGCGATTTAAGCGCCCGCCATCGCTTTTTCGATCGCCGCGAGCGCCTCGGTCGCCCGGGCGCCGTCGGGGCCGCCGGCCTGGGCCATGTCGGGCCGGCCGCCGCCGCCCTTGCCGCCGAGCGCTTCGGAAGCGACGCGCACCAGATTCACGGCGTTGAAGCGCGCGGTGAGGTCCTGGGTGACGCCGACCACGACGCCGGCCTTGCCGTCCTCGGTGACGCCGACGATGGCGACGACGCCCGAGCCGATCTGCTTCTTGCCGTCGTCGGCGAGGCTCTTGAGATCCTTCATCTCGATGCCCTCGACCGCGCGCGCCATCAGCTTTACGCCACCGGCCTCACGCACGCCCGCGGCTGCGCCATTGCCGGCAGTCGAACCGCCGCCCATCGCCAGCTTCTTGCGTGCGTCGGACAGCTCGCGCTCGAGCTTCTTGCGCTCCTCCATCAGCGCGGCGATGCGCGCCGGCACGTCGTCGAGCGAGGTGCGCAGCTCGTTCGCCGCGGTCTTCGCCAGCGCCATGGTGTCGTTGGCATGCTTGCGCGCATAATTGCCGGTCAGCGCCTCGATGCGGCGCACGCCGGAGGCCACCGCGCTCTCGCTGGTGAGCGTGATCAGGCCGATATCGCCGGTGCGCCTGACATGGGTGCCGCCGCAGAGCTCGACCGACCAGCCGAGCGCGTTGGCGCCGCGCTCGCGCGCGGTCCTGCCCATCGAGACGACGCGGACCTCGTCGCCGTATTTCTCGCCGAACAAGGCGCGGGCGCCCGCCTCGCGGGCCTCGTCGACGCCCATCACGCGCGTGGTGACCTCGTCGTTCTCCAGCACCACGTTGTTGGCGATGTCCTCGACGCGGGCAAGCTCCTCCGCCGTGATCGGCTTCGGATGCACGAAGTCGAAGCGCAGCCGGTCCGGCGCGACCATCGAGCCGCGCTGGGCGATGTGGTCACCGAGCACCTGGCGCAGAGCCTCGTGAATCAGATGCGTCGCCGAGTGATGCGCGCGGATCGAGGACCGCCTGGAATGGTCGACCTCGAGCTGCAGCGCGGTGCCGAGCTTGAGCTCACCCTGCTCGACCTTGCCGATATGGACGAAGAAATCGCCGAGCTTTTTCTGCGTGTCGGTGACGCGGACCTTGATGCCGCCCTCGCCCGTCAGCACGCCGGTGTCGCCGACCTGGCCGCCCGACTCCGCGTAGAACGGCGTCTGGTTCAGCACGATTGCGCCGGTCTCGCCGGCCTTCAGGCTCGTGACCTCGGCGCCATCCTTCACCAGCGCGGACACCACGCCCTCGGCGCTCTCGGTCTCGTAGCCGAGGAATTCGGTCGCGCCGAGCTTTTCGCGCAGCGGGAACCAGACCGCCTCGCTTGCCGCTTCGCCAGACCCCTTCCAGGATTCGCGCGCCTTGGCCTTCTGGCGCTCCATCGCGTCGGTGAACGCCGCCTGATCCACGCCGATGCCGCGCGACTTCAGCGCGTCCTGCGTCAGGTCGAGCGGGAAGCCGTAGGTGTCGTACAGCGTGAAGGCGACGTCGCCGTCGAACATGTCGCCCTTCTTCAGGGACGCACTCTTCTCGTCCAGGATGGCCAAGCCGCGCGAAAGAGTCTTGCGGAAGCGGGTCTCCTCCAGCCGCAGCGTTTCCTCGATCAGGTTTTCCGCGCGCATCAAATCGGGATAGGCCTGGCCCATTTCGCGCACCAGCGCCCACCCCAGCCGATGCATCAGCGGCTCTTTCGCGCCCAAGAGCTGCGCATGGCGCATCGCGCGGCGCATGATCCGGCGCAGCACATAGCCGCGGCCCTCGTTCGAGGGCAGCACGCCGTCCGCGACCAGGAAGGCGGAGGAGCGCAAGTGGTCGGCGATGACGCGGAACGAGGCGACGTTCTGCTCGGTCGGCCCGCTGCCGAGCGCGGACGATGTCGCGTCGATCAGATGGCGGAACAGGTCGGTCTCGAACACGCTGTCGACGCCCTGCAGGATGCAGGCCATGCGCTCGAGGCCCATGCCGGTGTCGATCGAGGGACGCGGCAGATCCACGCGCTCCTCCTTCGTCACCTGCTCATATTGCATGAACACGAGATTCCAGAATTCGAGGAAGCGGTCGCCGTCCTCTTCCGGCGAGCCCGGAGGCCCGCCCCAGATGTGCTCGCCGCGGTCGATGAAGATCTCCGAGCACGGGCCGCACGGGCCGGTGTCGCCCATCGCCCAGAAATTGTCCGAGGTCGGGATGCGGATGATGCGGTCGTCGGAGAAGCCCGCGATCTTCTTCCACAGGCCGGCCGCCTCGTCGTCGGTGTGGTAGACCGTGACCAGCAGCTTGTCCTTCTTCAGCCCGAACTCGCCGGTGATCAGCTTCCAGGCGAGCTCGATCGCGCGCTCCTTGAAGTAGTCGCCGAACGAGAAGTTGCCGAGCATCTCGAAGAAGGTGAGATGGCGCGCGGTGTACCCGACATTGTCGAGGTCGTTGTGCTTGCCGCCGGCGCGCACGCATTTCTGCGACGTGGTGGCGCGCTGATAGGGCCGCTTCTCGACGCCGGTGAAGACGTTCTTGAACTGCACCATGCCGGCATTGGTGAACATCAACGTCGGATCGTTGCGCGGCACCAATGGCGAGGACGGCACGATCTCGTGGCCGTTCTCGGCAAAGAAGTTCAGAAAGGTCGACCTGATCTCGTTGACGCCGCTCATGTTCATCCAATCGGGTGTGCTGGAGCATGATCCGGAAAAGTGCGAAGCGGTTTTCCGAAAAGATCATGCTCAAACAAAGAGCTAAAGCGCGATGACGCGCTTTAGAACCCGCTTCTCGCCATCCAAACCGTAACGTTAAGGCTGATATCTGCGGGCCAAAGCGCTTTTAGACAAGGCCAGCTTCGCTGTCCAGAAACTGTGCAAGGAGATCAGAGGGTTGCCGCAGGCGCGTCATCCCCTTGCAATCCCGTTGGATAGGGCGCGCGGACGCGTTGACAGGCTTGGCCCCGCTGTGGTCTGTACCCATCTGTATCGTACGGCCACGTCGGGAGAGACCGGCAACTGCTAGCCGGCGCCGAAGGAGCAACCGCCCCGGAAACTCTCAGGCAAAAGGACCGCGTGGCTTTGACGACATCTGGAAAGAGGCGCCGACGGGTTTAGACCCGGATGGCACCCGCCGACGGGATAATACTCTCAGGCACAGCGACAGATGGGGCTTCGACTGGTTTGTCTCGGGGAATCGTCCCCGGGGAACCGCCGAGGGCCCCCCGATGCTTGCGCGTGACGACAAAGACTCCCTGAAACGTACCCCCCTCTACGACCTTCACGTCTCCCTGGGCGGCAAGATGGTGCCGTTCGCGGGCTATGACATGCCCGTGCAGTACCCCGCCGGCGTGCTGAAGGAGCACCTCCAGACCCGGGCCTCCGCCGGCCTGTTCGACGTCTCCCACATGGGCCAGATCGCGCTCCGGCCGAAATCCGGCAAGGTGGAGGATGCCGCCCGCGCGCTGGAGCGGCTGGGGCCACAGGACATCGTGGCGATTGCGCCAGGACGGCAGCGCTACGCCCAGTTCACGAATGCGGATGGCGGCATTCTCGACGATCTCATGGTCGCCAATTTCGGCGATCACCTGTTCCTGGTCGTCAACGCCGCCTGCAAGGAGGCGGACGAGGCCCATCTGCGCGCGAATCTCTCCGGCGACTGCGTCATAGAGTCCCTTGCCGACCGCGCGCTGATCGCGCTGCAGGGCCCCAAGGCGGAAGCCGCGTTGGCGAAATTCTGTGCAGCGGCGCCGTCCATGAAGTTCATGGATGCCGGCCCGCATGAGGTCGCCGGCCTCAACTGCTTCGTCTCGCGCTCCGGCTACACCGGCGAGGACGGATTTGAGATCTCGGTCCCCGCTGCGGACGCCGAGCGCCTAGCGAAGACGCTGCTGGAAAATCCCGATGTGATGCCGATCGGCCTTGGCGCCCGCGACAGCCTGCGGCTGGAAGCCGGGCTCTGCCTCTACGGCCACGACATCGACACCGCCACCACGCCGGTCGAGGCCGCGCTGGAATGGTCGGTGCAGAAGAGCCGCCGCAGTGGCGGCGCGCGCGCCGGCGGCTTTCCCGGCACTGAGGCGATCCTGGCGCATTTCGATCACGGCGCGGCCCGCCGTCGCGTCGGCCTGCGTGCCGAGGGCCGTGCGCCGGTGCGCGAGGGCGCGCTGCTGTTTGCCGATAGCGCCGGCGGCGAGGCGATCGGAAAGGTCACCTCGGGCGGTTTCGGGCCGAGCCTGAATGCGCCGGTCGCGATGGGCTACGTGCCCACGGCTCTGAGCGCGCTCGGCACAAAGCTCTTCGCCGAGGTGCGCGGCCAGCGGCTGCCGCTCACCGTGGCCGCCATGCCCTTCGTGAAGAACACCTACAAACGCTGAGGACTCCAGAATGACCACGACGCTGTACACCTCCGACCATGAATGGCTGGCGATCGACGGCGATGTCGCCACCGTCGGCATCACCGATTACGCCCAGCAGCAGCTCGGCGATGTCGTGTTTGTCGAGCTGCCCAAGATCGGCCGGGCGCTGAAGAAGGCGGAAGCCGCCGCTGTCGTCGAGTCCGTCAAGGCGGCCTCGGACGTGTACGCACCGATCTCCGGCGAAGTGCTCGAGACCAACGAGGCGCTGGCCGCCGAGCCGGCGCTGGTGAACTCGGACGCGCAAGGCGCGGCGTGGTTCTTCAAGATCAAGATCGCCGACAAGAGCGAGCTCGGCGGCCTCATGGATGAAGCCGCCTACAAGGCACATACGGCTTAAGGACGATGGAGCAAGCGATGACCGCGCACCGTAAATCCAGCGGCGACACCGCCGCCAGTTTCGTTCGTCGCCATATCGGCCCCTCAGTGCGTGATGTCACCGCGATGCTGGAGACCGTCGGCGCCAAGAGCGTCGATGCGCTGATGGCAGAGACGCTGCCGGCCTCGATCCGGCAGGCCCCCCCGCTGGATCTCGGCAAGCCGCTGAGCGAGACCGAGGCGATCGCGCATATGGCCGAGCTTGCGGGCCAGAATCAGGTCTTCACCTCGCTGATCGGCCAAGGCTATTCCGGCACCATCCTGCCCGCGGTGATCCAGCGCAACATCCTGGAAAATCCCGCCTGGTACACGGCCTACACGCCCTACCAGCCCGAGATCAGCCAGGGCCGGCTGGAAGCGCTGCTCAACTTCCAGACCATGATCTGCGATCTCACCGGGCTCGACGTCGCCAACGCCTCGCTGCTGGACGAGGCCACCGCCGCCGCCGAAGCCATGGCGCTCGCCGAGCGGCACTCGCAGGTGAAAGCAAAAGCCTTCTTCGTCGACAAGGACGTGCATCCGCAGACGCTGGCGGTGATGCGCCCCCGCGCCGAGCCGCTCGGCTGGACTCTGGTCGTCGGCGATCCCCTCACCGATCTCGACAACAGCGACGTGCTGGGTGCGCTACTGCAATATCCGGGCTCTTCGGGCGCGCTGCGCGACCTCAGGCCCGCGATCGCCACGCTGAAGGCGAAGGGCGCGCTCGCGATTCTAGCCGCCGACCTGCTGGCGCTGACCCTGCTCGCCTCGCCCGGCGAGCTCGGGGCCGACATCGCGATCGGATCTGCCCAGCGTTTTGGCGTACCGATGGGCTATGGCGGCCCGCACGCGGCCTATATGGCGGTGCGCGATGCGCTGAAGCGCTCGCTGCCCGGCCGCATCGTCGGCCTCTCCGTGGATTCGCGGGGCGCGCCGGCCTTCCGCCTCGCGCTGCAGACCCGCGAGCAGCACATCCGCCGCGAGAAGGCGACCTCCAACATCTGCACGGCGCAGGTGCTGCTGGCCGTGATCGCCTCGATGTACGCGGTCTATCACGGACCCGAGGGCCTCTCGCAGATCGCGCGCAACGTCCATCGCCGCGCCGCCGTGCTCGCGAGCGGCCTGCGCAAGCTCGGCTTTGCGCCGCAGTCCGACAGCTTCTTCGACACGCTCAGCGTCGATGCCGGCGCCAAGTGCGCCGAGATCGTCGCGCGCGCGGCCGCCGAGAAGATCAATCTCGGTGTCGGTGAGACCAGCTTGCGCATCGCGCTCGACGAGACCACCACGCCGGCAACCATTGAGGCGGTCTGGCGCGCTTTCGGCGGCCAGCTTTCCTACGCCGAGTTAGATGCCACCACCCGCGAGGCGCTGCCCGAGACGCTGAAGCGCGGCACGGCTTTCCTCACTCATCCGGTGTTCCACGCGCATCGCTCGGAGACCGAGATGCTGCGCTACATGCGCAAGCTCAGCGATCGCGATCTCGCGCTCGACCGCGCCATGATCCCGCTGGGATCCTGCACCATGAAGCTGAACGCGACCACCGAGATGATGCCGCTGACCTGGCCGGAGTTTGCGACGCTGCATCCGTTCGTGCCGCGCGAGCAGGCCAAAGGCTATCATGCGCTGTTCGCGCGGCTGGAAAAGTGGCTGTGCGACATCACCGGCTATGACGCGATCTCGCTGCAGCCGAATTCCGGCGCGCAGGGCGAATATGCCGGGCTGCTCGCGATCCGTGGCTACCATGCCGCGCGCGGACAGAGCCATCGCAAGATCTGCCTGATCCCCTCCTCCGCGCACGGCACCAACCCGGCCTCGGCCGCGATGGTCGGCATGGACGTGGTGGTTGTGTCTTGCGAGAAGAACGGCGACGTCGACGTCAATGACCTCCGTGCCAAGGCGGAGAAGCATTCGGGCAATCTCGCCGCGGTCATGATCACCTATCCCTCGACCCACGGCGTGTTCGAGGAGCACATTCGCGAGATCTGCGACATCGTTCACGGCCATGGCGGCCAGGTGTATTTGGACGGCGCCAACCTCAATGCACAGGTCGGCCTCAGCAGGCCCGGCGATTACGGTGCCGATGTCAGCCACCTCAATCTGCACAAGACCTTCTGCATACCGCATGGCGGCGGCGGCCCTGGCATGGGCCCGATCGGCGTCAAGGCGCATCTCGCCCCGTTCCTGCCAAGTCATCCTGAAAATCGTCATCCCGCAACCAAGGCCGATGCTCCGGTCGGCCCGGTCTCGGCCGCGCCGTTCGGCTCGGCCTCGATCCTGACCATCTCCTACATCTACATCCTGATGATGGGCGGCGAGGGCCTGAAGCGCGCGACCGAGATCGCGATCCTTAACGCGAACTACATCGCAGCACGCCTCGATCCGCACTTCCCGGTGCTCTACAAGAACACGAAGGGCCGCGTTGCCCATGAGTGCATCGTCGATCCCCGTCCGCTGAAGACGACCTCGGGCGTCACCGTGGACGACATCGCAAAACGCCTGATCGATTACGGCTTCCACGCCCCGACCATGAGCTTCCCGGTGCCGGGCACGCTGATGATCGAGCCGACGGAGTCGGAATCCAAGGCCGAGCTGGATCGTTTTTGCGATGCCATGATCGCGATCCGCAAGGAGATCGCCGAGGTCGAGGCCGGCCGCTTCAAGATCGAAGCTTCGCCCTTGCGCCACGCCCCGCACACCGTGCACGACATCGCGGACGATGCGTGGAATCGCGCTTACACCCGCAGCGAAGGCTGCTTCCCCGACGGCGTGTCGCGCACCGATAAATATTGGAGCCCGGTCGGCCGCGTCGACAACGTCTATGGCGATCGTAACCTCGTGTGCTCGTGCCCGCCGGTGAGTGATTACGCAGAAGCCGCGGAGTAAGACGCGACGGAGTTCTCGCAGGGTGGGCAAAGCGTCAGCGTGCCCACCACCTCGCGCCTGTTGGAAGATGGTGGGCATGGCGCTTACGCGCCTTTGCCTTCCCTACGGCACTTTCGCCGTCTCAATGATGATCCGGCGAGCCGCGATGACGTCGGATTGACTCCAACTCTCGACGATCCCGGCCTCAATAATTGATCCGGTATCTCTTGTATCACCAAACGAAACGGGCACCGAAGACGTCGGCAACTCAACGTCTTCAGCGCCCGCTCCTCGCGAAAAACTTTTCCGCGCTAAGGCTTACTCGTCTGCCGGCTCCTCACCGTCGGCGTCGCGCTCCGGCGTGCCGGCCAGAACCTGCTCGGCGATCAGGCCGGAGTTCTGGCGGATCGCGGTCTCGATCTTGGCGGTGATGTCGGGGTTGGCCTTCAGGAACGCCTTCGAGTTCTCGCGGCCCTGGCCGAGGCGCTGGCTGTCATAAGAGAACCAGGCGCCGGACTTCTCGACGATGCCGGCCTTGACGCCAAGATCGAGGATCTCGCCCATTTTGGAGACGCCTTCGCCGTACATGATGTCGAACTCGACCTGCTTGAACGGCGGCGCCAGCTTGTTCTTCACCACCTTGACGCGCGTGGTGTTGCCGACGACCTCATCGCGCTCCTTGATCGCGCCGATGCGGCGGATGTCGAGGCGGACGGAGGCGTAGAACTTCAGCGCGTTGCCGCCGGTGGTGGTCTCGGGCGAGCCGTACATCACACCGATCTTCATGCGGATCTGGTTGATGAAGATCACCATGGTGTTGGACTTGTTGATCGAGGCGGTCAGCTTGCGCAGCGCCTGGCTCATCAGACGCGCCTGCAGGCCCGGCAGCGATTCGCCCATCTCGCCCTCGAGCTCGGCCTTCGGCACCAGCGCCGCGACCGAATCGACCACCAGCACGTCCACCGCGCCGGAGCGCACCAGGGTGTCGCAGATTTCCAGCGCCTGCTCGCCGGTGTCGGGCTGCGAGATCAGGAGCTCGTCGATGTTGACCCCGAGCTTGCGCGCATAGACCGGGTCGAGCGCGTGCTCGGCGTCGATGAAGGCGCAGATGCCGCCCTTCTTCTGCGCTTCCGCCACCGTGTGCAGCGCCAAGGTGGTCTTGCCCGAGGATTCCGGCCCATAGATCTCGACGATGCGCCCCTTGGGCAGGCCGCCGATGCCGAGCGCGATATCGAGCCCGAGCGAGCCGGAGGACACCGCCTCGATGTCCATGGAGCGGTCGTTCTTGCCCAGCTTCATCACCGAGCCCTTGCCGAACTGGCGCTCGATCTGGGAGAGCGCGGCGGCCAGAGCTTTACTCTTGTCCATGGAAGATCCTTCGACGATACGCAGGGCAGTTGCGGACATTGGGTCGTGCTCCTTATGGCGAGGATTCGCGTGGGGGACAAACGGTTGCGAGGCGGCTCGGCGATAAAAGCAATGTACCCTATTTGTTCTAGGTTCGCAATATGTTCTTTCGCGGATTTGATTTGGGTACTGCGGACCGCACCTGCGGGTCGCACTCTGATCGTGTCCGGTCGATGAGGACTTTGATTGATGCGGTCCTGCCGCTGGAGCGGGTGCGGGAATCGAAAGGGGCCACCTCGCGGTAGCCCCTTGCCGATCGCAATAATTGTTCGGGATGAAATACCAGCCTCGGCTTACCAAGTTTTCCCGACGTATCGAGTTCCGGCCATATCGAATGTGAATCGATATCCTAATTTCGCATCGCGGGCGTCCTGATTACGACAGCACCTGAATCGGAGCTGTTCATATTTAAGTCCGGGCGCCATAGGTCTGCGCGGTTCGATTATCCGGAGGCCGTAAGCGCCGCGCTATTCGTCGACGGGCCGCGGCGCCTTCTTGAGGCACCGGGTTCCAGATTCGACTCGCCTATCCCGCGATCCCGTAGCAGCATGGACATCGGCTAGGCGCAGCCAAGGGAGTGCACCGATGGAAAGATTCATCGCCCGTGCGAATGTCGATCATTACCTCGATCTGCTGAAGGTCCCGGACATCTCGACCCATACGAGGTCAACGATCACGAAGCTTTTGATCGAAGAGGAAAACAGGCTTGGCCGCGAGAATGCGCAACTCGAGTTCGCCGAGAGCAGGGCTGCAACGTGCCGGGAGCGCGCCGACCGACAAAGGCGATTGATGGATTCATTCGCCCCCGGTTCGGACGATTGGGTGCGCGCTGAAAGGCTGTTCGTCAATTTCGAATCACTTGCCCAGTTCGTCGAAACCTTCTGTCACCAGATGCGCCGCGACGTGAACGATCGTCCGCTGTGAAGCAGACTGCCTCCGATGCAGGGCTTGTTCGCGGCCGCGCCCGATGTCGTCGGGCGGAGGCATTGATGGAGTTCTGAGGCTCATTTTCGGCTGTCGGTGCCGTTGTGCACACAATTGGACAGACGCCGATCCATCAATGGCCCTTAAATCGGCTGTCACCGCACGGACCGCGGCAGCTATCGGTGATGAGGACGCCGATCGCGCTCCCGCCTTCCTCGCACGGAAAGCAGCGTGCCATGTTCAAGCGGCGACGTTTCAGGCAACAACTGACCCTTCAGGATCGGCTCTCCGCATGGGTGAAGCAGGTCAAGGAAGACGCCGCCAGGTTGCCATCCGGCCCCGAGCGGGACGCTCTCCTGAAGAAGGCTCGCCAGGCCGAGTTGGCAAATGATCTGCACGATTGGGTCAAATCCCCCGGGCTGCAACCGCCGAAATAGCAGCGCAGCTACGGCGCCCGGCCGGACCGAAGCTGACCTCCATCAAAGACACAGCCGCCGTCATAATTCCGTAATCCTGCGGCAACCTTTTCGCGGTCTCCGGCCTTCTCCCGGACGAGACCGACATTCTGGGGATCTCAGTCATGGCGCAAAACGAGCACCGCGAAACGATCAAGCGCAATCGCCTGCTGCAGGCGGCGCATGAGGAGATGATGAAGTTCGAGCGCAAGGAAAACGAATTCCGCAAGAAGGATCGTGAGGAACGCGCCAGCGAGCTCCATCTTTCCCTGAACGAAATCAATATCCACTAGGTCCCGGAGCCCGGTTCGTAGCCCGCAACGGTTCGCCGCCGAGGCGGCTGACGTCGCGCCACCCGCGACCTCGCTGACGCTGGCCGGTTTCGGCCCCGGCGCGTCATCGCATGGCGACGCGCAAGGCCCGAGAGAGCGGGCGCGCGCAGTTGAGGTATCTAAATACTAACCTTAAGCCATTGAGACAGCGAGGACATTTCCATGCTGCCTACTGTGCATGGGGTTGTTTTCCAGTTTTGAGCATGGCGGCGTGCCCGCGCCCCCGGTCACCGCAGAGCGCGGCTGCCCCCCGCCGGTCTTACAGCAGCGCGAGCAGCACGAGGCCGATTACCAGCACCACGAAGCCAGCCGCCGTCGCGGCGGCAAATGACCGCTCTACGTTATCCATGATGCCACCCCGTTGCCGGCGTGCCACGTTTCCCCCATGGCTGCGCCGAACGATCCGGAATCTTGCCGACCGGTGTGTCCGCAGTTGTGCGAACGGATGTCGAAATTGAGACGGGTGCGGGGCCAGTCTGCGGCCCGCGAGCGGCGCTCGGAAACCCGCCGCCTGTCAGGCTGCCGTAAGCGGAGCCGGCTAGGATGACGCGGCTATGGTGTTGCAGCCCAGCACCTCAGCCTCCAATAACTTCTCTGCCCCGCTTGGCTCTCTCCAGGCGGGGCTTTTTCATGCCTGCCGGCCGGCTCGCGGATCCCTCTCGTCCCGCGTCAGAAGCAGCGCGAAGGCGCGGATCGCCGGCGCGGCCAGGAGCACGATCGGCAACATCGCGGCCCAGGCGATCAGCCACGACACCATCCAGTGCGCGACGAACGTCATCGCATTGTCTGCGGGAAAGCTGGCGATCCCAGCCGCGATCAGCGAGGTCAATCCGGACTGGATGATGCCGAACACGAAATGACTGTAGCGGCGGGGAATGCCGAGCATCGCGGGCCCTGTTGCGTAACCGTCATCAGACCAAGCAAGGCACGTGCCGCAGCTTGCCGGGAATCAAGACCCCGTCCAGCGGGCGCCATACGCGGGTGTCGATCTCTACGACCGGCAACCGGGGGCGCAGCCCAGGAACTTTGTTCATGGACGGAGAACCACGGGGTCAGACAGATTTTCCTTGTCTCCGGAATATTATTGCGACCAACATGTTAGCCGTGATGGAGAGTGAATCGTGGGAGGTCGCCATGAATCACAGGGGCGTCGAGTTCACCATCGCCAAGACGGCGATTCCCGGAATCTGGCAGTGGCAGTTCCGCATTGGCGAGCAGGTCAAGACCGGCAAGACCGAAACGAAAATTGACCTGCTCGCGGTCCGGCGCGTGCAGCTGCGGATCGATCGGGAGCTGAAGCGATCGGCGGGAGGACGGTCCGAGCCGGCCGGATAAGAATCGGGCTTACCGCGCCTTGTGCGCCGCACCGGGCCGGCAGGACCCGGCGGCCGCATCATCCGTAGCCGCCCGGAATTGATCTGACGCCGGTTTGGGATTGGACTGCGCGTGCTCATGGCCTTGGGGACGAGGCCATTGCGTGCGCGATCGGTGCCAGCCATGCCGCTCTTTTTCTTCCGAATCCGAAATGGCCGTTATTCCGGCTGCGCGGATCAGGCGACGGAATTCGCCGATCGCGATTCCGCCTGGAAAGAAATGACCAGCGTCTGCGCCGACATGACCGCCGGCATTGCCCGCAAGCTCCAGGAAAATTCCGAATGGCACATGGAGCTGCTGGACGAGGCCAAGGAGCCCGTGTTCCGGATCCGCATCGTTGCCGAAACCCTCGACTAGCAGGACTTCCGCATCAAGCCTGCCCTCATGCGCGATCCGGAAGACTGCGCAGCAATCTTCCGCAAGGATCGCGCTTTAATCCGCGCTGGGCAGCCGCCGCATCGTGAACTCGATGTCGCCGCCGGGCAGTTCGCGCCAAGTCTCGACCGCGCTCATGTAGCCGGCCTTGGGGTAGCGGGCGAAGAAGGCCTGCGCCCGTTGCCGCGCCGCCGCGCGCGGCAACGTGAAGGTCTCGCGCAGATAGCCGTCGCCGACCGTTGGACCGGGCTTGCCGGCCGTCTTACGCCGGCGCGCCATCCGCTCGGCGAGATCCCGCGGACGATCGGCCATGTCCTGCCCTCCTCTACGCACAACGCTCACGGCCAAATGTAGGACGCGGGCCGGACGAAGAGGAGTCCCGTCCGAACGGCTATTGCCGCCCCGAACGGAGCCACCGTCAGTTGGCGGCCGTGCCGCCCTTCGACTTCTTCGGCGCGCTGGTTGCCGCCGATGCCTTCGGCGCCGGCTGCTTCGGCGGATCGGAGCGCATCCCGCCCCAGGGATCGTTGGACGCTTTGGAATCCGGAATCTTCTTCAGCGTTTCCTTGTAGGCCTTGTCGCGCTCGGCTTCCGCGGCTTTCTCCTCGGGGGTCTTGCTCGGGGCGTCCTGCAGCAAATTGAGATTGGGCATTTGCGCATAGGCAGGTCCCGCCAGCACGACGGCCAGCACCGCGGCCAAACGGAAAAGCTTCATTCTCTGCTCCTTGATCATCCCTGGGCACGGATCGCCCGCGCTGTGTCATCCTGGTCGCCGCCGGTCGCGATCGCCGGGCCCCGCTAGAGCCGATCCGACCTGCACGATTTCGGCCCATGCAGCCAGTCGTCCCAGATCGGGCCGCATCTGGTGCACCCGCTCAGCGCGAGGCCGAGCGCGGCCATGGAAACAACAAGGACACACCGACGCAACATCATCCACCCGTACCCAAGCCAGGCATCATACCGGGCCAAGTCAGGCATTTTCAAGCCGACCGGACCGGCGCGAGACCGGGTGACTTTGCCGCGCCGGTGCGCGCACAATGGGGCGAAACGTCCCGCAATACAGGAGAGTGCGACAGCAATGCAAATGCAGCCAGACGCCGAATTCGGCCTCGCCGACGCCAGGCGCATCCTCGGCGAGGTTTTTGCGCCCTGGGTCCAGGATCTCGACCTCGCGGTCGAGCGCATCGAGCACGCGCAGCCGGCGGATGTGCCGGACTGGCAGCCGGGCGCGCTGCTGCGCATGCCGTTCTCGGAGCGGCTGTGCCGGAACGGCGGCGTGGTCTGCGGCCAGGCCCTGATGGCGCTCGCCGACACCGCGATGGTGATCGCGATCCTCGCCGCCAATCGCGGCTATCGCCCGATGACCACGGTCGACCAGACCACGCATTTCATGCGCGCGGTCTCCTCAATGGACGTGCTGGCGGATGCGCGCGTGGTGCGGCTCGGGCGCACCATGAGCTTTGGCCGCGTCACGCTGCTGTCGGCCGGCGACAACAAGCCGGTCGCAATGGTGTCCAGCGCGTTCGCGATGTTGCCGGGATGATCCAAAGAGCGAGAGCCGCGTGAGCGCAAAGCGCATCGCGGCTCTCCGTCACGATCGCATCATCTCCGCCGGCGCGGAGCGCCATAAAGGAAAGGCTTGCGGTAAAATGGGCGGGGAAACTCTCCGCTCGAACGTCGTAAACGAAGTCTGAATCGCTGTGCAAAGAGCATCAGCATTGAGTTTAGTTCAATGTAATTTCTATGGACTACTCCAGAGATCATCACGATGGATTGACACCGATGATCGAGAAGCGGACAGCACAACGTCACCGTGTCTTCAAAGCTGGCAAGATCACCTTCGCGCACAACGGCATCGCTTGCACGGTGCGCAACATGTCGGCGAGCGGCGCGGCGATCGACCTCGACGCCCCCGTCACGTTGCCGCGATCGTTAACGCTCTCGATCGCGCGCGACGACTTCGTCCGGAATTGTCGCACAGTTTGGCGCAGTGACAAGCGCGTCGGCCTCGCCTTTGTGCAATAGTCCGCGCGATGTGAACGAACGTTCGCATCGCATCTGCAACACGATGACCGCACCTCGGGCGGGTGCACCGTGAGACCGCGGGCGCGGAATTCGAAGACCGAGCCGAAGCCCGGCTCTTCTATTTCGGCTTTTTGGCCGGCTCGCTCGGACGGGCTCCGCCCCAGGGGTCGTACTTGTCCTTGGGCTCGGGAATGCGCTCGAGCGCAGCCTTATAGGCTTTCTCGTCGATCTTGGGCTGGTTGTCCGCCGGTTTGCCCGCGTCAGCGGGTTGCCGCCGGCTCTGCGCCTGCGCCGAGGCAGCCGTCAACGCCAGCACGGCGGCCGCAATGACCAAAATCCTCATTGGTGCAATCCCCTTCCTCTGGGGTGCAAACTAGCCCGCCATCGCGGAATAGCAAATACCGCGGGTTCCAAGACTGGGGCGGAGACTTCAGCAAATCTTGATCGGCAAGGGCTTCGCCGGACCGCATTCGTGCCTATCTGTTCGCCCGCAGGGGATCCTCAGGGATGTTACGGATTGTCGCTCATGCGGCGCTGCTCGCCGGCGCGTTCGCGCTTGGTGCCTGCGGCTTTGCCGACAGCCGCGCACCGGTGCCTGACTTCATGCGCATCAAGGAGGCCGAGCAGCCGCCGCCCGAAGCGCCTCCGGATGTCAAACGGGTGGTGCGCGAGCAGATCGACGTCGTCTTCCTCACCACCTCCTATCCGCGCGAGGTGCACGTCGCCCCGCCTCATCGCGAGGTGCGAGGGCCGGGCTGGACCGCATGCGTCCGCGCACAGCTCACTTCCGCAACCGGCTCCTCGCTCGGCGCCCAGACCTACATCGTGACGATCAATGGCGGAAAGGTCGTGGACCGCCGGCGGGCGGAGGCTGACGACATCTGCGGGACCGAGACTTACGAGCCGATCTAGCGCGGCCGCGGCGATGAGGGTCTCGCCCGGTCGTTTTCGGACGCCATCATCGCATCGGACTCGCACTGCAAGAATGTGGACGCTATAGCGGGCTCCATGCTCGACTTCGACACTCAGTACGACGCCCTTCGCCGCCGCGACGTCACGTTGGACGGCGTGATATTCGTCGCGGTGAAAACAACGGGCATCTATTGTCGTCCCGTCTGCCCCGCGCGCACGCCGCTCGCCCGCAACGTAACCTTCTATCGCAGCGCAGCCGCGGCCGAACATGCCAGCTTCCGTCCTTGTCTGAGATGCCGCCCGGAAACAGCGCCGTTCTGTCCTGCATGGAAAGGCTCCAGGACAACGGTCGAACGCGCGCTCGCCCTCATCGAGAACGGAGAGCTCGACCACGGCGGCGTGGAGCGGCTGGCTGAACAGTTGGGAGTCGGTGCGCGGCACCTGGCGCGCCTGTTCGTGCGACATCTCGATGCCTCTCCACTGCAAGTGGCGCTGTCGGTCCGAGTGCGGCGCGCCAGGCGCCTGCTTGATGCAAGCGATCTTCCGATGGCCGCCGTCGCCGAACGCTCCGGCTTTTCGAGCGCACACCGCATGAGCACCGCATTCGCGCGACTGTACGGACGTCCGCCGTCGACCTTCCGGAAAAAGGCCGACGCTTCGCAACTCCGACACAGGTGGGTGCGATGAGGAGAGTCAGATGATCACGAAGAGACATGGAACGGTCGACGCCGAACGACAGAAGCGGATGAGCGGGCTGGAGTTCGTCCAGGGCCTTGCCGCCGGAACCCTGCCCCTCAACACGATCGCGCAGACCCTCGGCTATGACGTGGTGGAGGCCGAGAACGGCCGTGTCGTCGTCGCGCTGGTGCCGACCAGCGCTCACCTCAACCCGGCAGGTACGGTGCACGGTGGTCTCACGGCGACCTTGCTCGACAGTTGCATGGGCCTGGCGGTCCAGTCGACCCTCGACAAGGGGATCGGCCAGACCACGATCGAGTTCAAGATTTCGCTCCTGCGCCCCATCACACCGGAGACCGGCCTAATTACGGCCGAAGGCAAGGTTCTGAACTGCGGACGTCGCATCGGAACAGCCGACGGACGTGTGACAGATGCACAGGGCCGATTGCTCGCTCACGGCACGACCACGTGCCTGATTTTCCCGACTTGAGATTTCGGGAACAGCCTCTGCAAAGCCGAAGGTTCCGGGAAAAACCAGCATCGCGGCCGGGAACGATCACCGCTTCCCCTTCTTGTTACGGCCGAGGGCAGTTTCGGAGGAGGACATGATGAAGACATTTGCGATTGCGCTGTTGGCGGGCGTGGGTGCCTTGGCAGCCGTGTCGGGGGCGAAGGCTTCCGATATCTATGCGACCAGCGAGTACAGCAATCCGGATCTGGTTCAGCAGGTTCGGCTGGTCTGCGACGAGGACGGCCGTTGCTATCGCACGCGCAGCGGTTCGCGCGTGATCGTGCGCGATTCCTATAACTACATGCCGCGCGAACGCTATTACGAGCGTCGTACCTATCATCGCGATTGGGACGACGGGCCGCGCGCAGGCGTCGGTATTCGCGCGCCTGGCGTCAGCGTCGGCGTGGGCGTCGACGATCGCTGGTAATCGAAAAGGCTTGACGGTTGGGACCGGCCGAGACGACTCGCCGGTCCCGTTCGTTTGATCCTATCAGGCGACCGCCGTTATCCGGCGGCCGATTGCTGCTGGAACTGTTCGTACGCCGCAATCGCATCGGCCGCGTACATCAGTGACGGCCCGCCGCCCATGTAGACGGCCATGCCGAGCGTTTCTTCGATCTCTTCGCGTGTCGCACCGAGCTTGACCAGCGCTTCGGTGTGAAAGCCGATGCAGCCGTCGCAATGCGCCGCGACGCCGAGCGCCAGCGCCATCAGCTCCTTGGTCTTCTTGTCCAGCGCGCCGTCACGCGTCGCGGCCTGGGCGAGTGCGGAAAATCCCTTCATGGTGTCGGGAATGTCGCTTCGCAGCTTCTTCAGGTTGGCCGAGATGTTCCTGGTGATGTCGACGTAGTTCTTGTCCATCGGACCCTCGTTAGCTGGATTTGGCTGTGGTCGGAGTCGCCTCGCGCGGGGCGCGCAAGGCGATATATATCGCGGGAATGACCAGCACGGTGAGCAGCGTTGACGAGGCAAGCCCGAACAGGAGCGAGATCGCCAATCCCTGGAAGATCGGATCGAGCAGGATGGTCGCAGCCCCGATCATCGCCGCAAGCGCGGTGAGCAGGATCGGCTTGAAGCGGACCGCGCCGGCTTCCAGCACCACCTCGCGAAGCGACTTGCGGTCTCCACCGCTGTGCCTGATGAAATCGACCAGCAGGATCGAGTTGCGCACGATGATGCCGGCCAGCGCGATGAAGCCGATCATCGAGGTCGCGGTGAACGGCGCACCCAGCAGCCAGTGCCCGATCAGGATGCCGATCAACGTCAGCGGAATCGGCGTCAGGATCACGAGCGGCAAACGGAAGCTCCTGAACTGGGCGACGACCAGCACGTAGATGCCGAGGATGGCCGCACCGAAGGCGGCGCCCATGTCGCGAAAGGTCACCCAGGTAATCTCCCACTCGCCGTCCCACAGCAGCGTAGGCCGCGACTCGTCCGATGGTTGGCCGTGCAGGCTGATCGCTGGCTTCGGCAGCCTGCCCCAGTCATGGGCATCCACACGATCGGCAACTGCGAGCATTCCGTAAAGCGGTGCCTCGAAGCGCCCGGCAAGCTCGGCCATCACCATGTCGGCGAAGCGACCGTCACGGCGGAAGATGGTAGGCGAGCCCTCCTCCATGGTCGCCTTCACGACCTGGCCGAGTTCGACCACCGTCTTGCTGCCGGGCAACGTGTTGGCCGGCACCGGCGTCGAGGCCAGCGCCTCGTCCCAGACCAGATTACGCTTTCCAAGATGCACCGCGATCTCGATCGGGTTGCGGTCCTCGCCACGATGCGAGTAGCCGATCGATATCCCACCGAACAGCGCCTGGATGGTGTCGTAGACGTCGCGCTGCTCGACGCCGAAGAATTGGAGCCGGTCCTGGTCGATCGAGAGCCGCAGCCGCGGCCGCTTCTCGCCGATGGAATCGTCGATGTCGACGATGAACGGCACTTCGGCAAACACCTTCTTGAGCTCGGCCGTGACCGCACGGCGCGTGGTCGCATCGGGACCGTAGACCTCGGCGAGCAGCGTCGAAAGCACCGGCGGCCCGGGCGGCACCTCGACCACCTTGATGCTGGTGCCCGCGGGCGGATCGAGCGCCTTCAGCTTCTCGCGCAGCTCGAGCGCGATCTCATGGCTCGCCCGCTTGCGCTCACCGCGCGCAGCCAAGTTGACCTGCACCTCGCCGAGCTCGGGCCTCTGGCGCAAGTAATAGTGACGCACCAGGCCGTTGAAATTGAAAGGCGCCGGCGTGCCGGCATAGGATTGCAGCGAGGTGACCTCCGGCAATCGCCGTGCGATCGCGGCCGCCTCGAACAGGGTGCGCTCGGTCGCCTCCAGGCTCGCGCCTTCCGGCAGGTCGACGACCACGGCGATCTCGGACTTGTTGTCGAACGGCAGAAGCTTGACCGTCACCGACTTGGTTGCAAACAGCGTCATCGACAGCAGCGTCGCGATGCCGACGCCGAGCAGGAATATCCAGGCCGACCGCTTGCTCCGCACGATCGGCGTGGCGAAGCGCCGATAGAGCCGGCCGAGCCGGCCTTCATCGTGGGCCGCATGCGCCGAGACGACCTCGCCCCTCGGTGCCAGCTTGAGCATCAGCCAAGGCGCGACCACCATCGCAACGAAGAACGAGAACAGCATGGCCGCCGACGCATTGGCCGGGATCGGGGCCATATAGGGGCCCATCAGGCCCGACACGAACAGCATCGGCAGCAGCGCGGCGACCACGGTCAATGTCGCGACGATGGTGGGGTTGCCGACCTCCGCCACCGCCTCGATGGTCGCCTGCAGGCGCGGCCGGCCGTCGCGCATGCCCCAGTGCCGCGCGATGTTCTCGACGACGACAATGGCGTCGTCGACGAGAATGCCGATGGAGAAGATCAACGCGAACAGGCTGACGCGGTTGATGGTGTAGCCCATCAGATTGGCAGCAAACATCGTGAGCAGGATCGTCGTGGGAATCACGACGAACGTCACCAGCGCTTCGCGCCAGCCGATCGCGATCGCGATCAGGACGACGATCGAGACGGTCGCAAGGCCGAGGTGGAACAGCAGCTCGTTGGCCTTGTCGTTGGCAGTCTCGCCGTAGTCGCGGGTCAACGTCACCTGGATATCCCCAGGGATCAGGCGCGACTTCAGGTCTTCGAGGCGCCTCGCGATGTTCTCGGACACGACGACGGCATTGGCACCGGCCCGCTTGGCCAGCGCCAGGCTGACGGCGGGCGTACGCGCCCACTGCCCGACAGGGTCGCGGGAATCGGTCCAGACGCGATGCTCGATGGTGCTTGGACCAACGACGACGGAGGCAACATCCTTGACATACACCGGCCGGCCGTCGCGGCTCGTGATTAGCAACAGCCCGATGTCGGGAATGCCGGACAGCGTCTGCCCCGCCGCGACGTTCCGCACGATGCCGGCATCGCGGACTTGCCCGGCCAGGAACGAGCGATTGGCGTCCTTCACCTTGGCCACGAGCTGCTGCAGCGTGATACCGAACAGCGACAGCTTCTCCGGATCGGGCTCGACCCGGATCTGTTGCGCCGCGCCGCCGGAGATGTAGGTCAGGCCGATGTCGTCGACCTTCATCAGCTCCGCCCGCAGCTTGTCGGCGAGCTCGTAGAGATCCTTGTCGGTCCAGCGGCTGGCGGCCTCCGGCTTGGGCGATAGCGTCAGCACCGTCACCGCAACGTCATTGATGCCCCGGCCGACGATGAGCGGCTCGGGGATGCCGACAGGAATGCGGTCGAGATTGGCGCGGATCTTTTCGTGGACCCGCAGGATGGCATCCTCGAACTTGGTGCCGACCAGGAAACGCGCGGTGACCATCACGCGGTCGTCCTCGGTCTGGCTGTAGACATGCTCGACGCCGTCGATGCCCTTGACGATCGATTCTAGCGGCTTTCTCACCAGCTCGACCGCGTCGGGCGCGCGCAGGCCGTCGGCGTTGACGCGGATATCGACCATGGGGACGCTGATCTGCGGCTCCTCCTCGCGCGGGATCACCACGACGGCGATCAGCCCCACGACGAGCGCCCCGAGCAGGAATAGCGGCGTAAGCGGTGATGCGATGGTCGACTTGGTCAACCGTCCGGACAGCCCGAGATTCACGGCCGCACCAATTGGTCATCGGCCCGGATGCCCGACAGGATCTCGAGGCCGTCGGGAAGCGAGGGCGTCGGCATCTCGCGGCCGCGCTGCACCGGCACGTCGATCGTCTCGCCGCCTTTCCGGAGCTGGACGTAGTCGATGCCGAAACGGGTGGTCACATAGCTCGCAGGGATGACGAAGGCCGGCCGCGCCCCGCCGGCGATCCAGACCCGCAAGCGATCGCCGACGAAATACTCGCCGAGCCCCTCGACGGTCGCGTCCGCAATGACGCGCCCCTCCTCGATCTGGGGATAGACGAGGTCGATGACGCCCGACTTGGCGGCTTCGCCGACGAACTCAGCGCCGTCGACGCGAATCCTGTCCCCCGGCTTGAGCCAGCGCGCATGCCGCTCCGGCACGCGAAGCCGCAGCTTGAAATTCTGCTGGGCGACGGTAACGATCGGATCGCCGGCAAGCACCACGGATCCCACGGTGATGAGCCTCTTCAGCACGCGGCCATCCGCCGGCGCCAGCACCTGCCCCTGGTTGAGCTGCTCGTTGATCACCGCACGTTCGGCAGTCTTGGCACGCAGGCCGTTCTCGGCGACGTTCAGCGCGGTGCGCTGCTCGTCGAGCTTGACCCGTGGCAGGATACCGCGCTCGACCAGCCCTTCGGTCCGGGTGAAGTCGAGCTGCGCCTGATTCGCCTGCGCCTGCAGCGCCTCGATCTGCGCGTCGAGCGATTTCATCTGCAGCACGAGCTTGTCGTCGCCGATGGTCGCGATCGCCTGGCCGGCGGCAACGCGATCACCTTCCCTGACCTTGAGCTGAGCCACGGTGCCGCCGATGCGTCCGCGCGCCGGCACCACGCTGATGCTTTCAACTGTGGCGAATACCGCCTTTTCGTCTGCGATCGATTGCGGCGTGACGACGAGCGTCTCGGCCGCGGTCGCAGGTGTTCCAGACAGGCCGGTCGCCGCGAACGCGGCCAGCAAGCCCAAATATCTCGCCATACATCGCATGGAACGATTCCGTGTCATGATCAAAGCATCACCATGCCGCTGGGCGGCTCATTTCATCTGCGGGAGAATAGGGCGCGTTGATCCTGCTCAAGGCACCCTCCCCCAAGCGCTCCTAGGTTTCATTTGGTCCTCGCGGAGTTCGGCGCGCAGAATGCCTGGTACAGCGTCTTCAGCACCTCGCGCGCCGGCTCGCTGGCGATCGAATAGAAGACCGTCTGTGCCTCACGCCGAGCGGACACCAGGCCATCCTTGCGAAGGAGCGCAAGATGTTGCGACACCGTGGAGTCCCGCAGGTTCAGGAACTCAGCGAGTTCGCCAACCGAGTGCTCGCCATCGATCAGCTGGCAGATGATCAGCAGGCGATGTCGATTGGCGAGCGCCTTCAGCAGCTCACTCGCCTGATCCGCCGCCCGCTCCATGATCTCAGAATTTATATTCATACTTGCGTATATATGAAATTACGAATATATAGTCAAGCACTGCACGACGGCGGACCTGAACCGGCGGAGCAGCCTGGTCCAACGGAGGTACCCATGGCGGAAGTTGTAATTATCGGAGCCGGTCTGAGCGGAACGCTGATGGCCTATGAATTGCTGCCCCAGTTGAGAAAGGACGATCGCCTCAGCGTCATCTCGCAAGGCGCCGTCTATCATTTCGTCCCATCAAATCCCTGGGTCGCGGTCGGGTGGCGCAAGCGCGAAGAGATCGAGATCGATCTCGCGGACGTGATGAAGCGCAAGGGAGTGCGGCTGTTGACGCAGGGCGCAAAGCGCGTCCACCCGACCGAGAACCGGATCGAGCTCGGCGACGGCACGTCGATCGACTACGACTATCTGGTCGTCGCGACCGGCCCTGAACTTGCATTCGACGAAATCCCCGGCCTCGGGCCGCAGGGTCATACCCAGTCGATCTGCCACGTCGATCACGCCGCGCACGCTCGTGAAGCCTTCGAGAAGCTCGCGGCCAATCCCGGCCCGGTCGTGATCGGAGCTGTTCAGGGCGCCTCCTGCTTCGGCCCGGCCTACGAATTCCTCTTCATCCTGGAAACCGAGCTGCGCCGGCGCAAGCTGCGCGACCGGGTTCCGATGACCTTCGTCACCTCGGAGCCCTATATCGGCCACCTCGGTCTCGACGGCGTCGGGGACACCAAGGGTCTGCTGGAAAGCGAGATGCGCGAGAAGCACATCAAGTGGATCACCAACGCCCGCGTCGACAATGTCGCCCCCGGCATGATGACGGTGGAGGAGTTTTCCGACGACGGCATGTCCCGCAAGGCTCATGAGCTGCCATTCGTCTACTCCATGATGTTGCCCGCCTTTCGCGGCGTCGAGGCGGTGCGCGGCATCGAGAAGCTGACCAACCCGCGCGGCTTCCTCGTGGTCGACAAGCATCAGCAGAACCCCGCCTTCCCCAACGTGTTTGCGGTCGGTGTCTGCGTGGCGATCGCGCCGGTTGGCGCAACGCCGGTGCCGGTCGGCGTCCCCAAGACCGGCTTCATGATCGAATCCATGGTGACGGCGACCGCGATCAACATCGGCGCGCTGCTCCGTGGCAAGGCGACGACGGCGCAGCCGACCTGGAATGCGATCTGCCTCGCCGATTTCGGCGACTCCGGGGTCGCCTTCCTGGCGCAGCCGCAGATCCCGCCGCGCAACGTCAATTGGTCCTCCAAGGGCGAATGGGTGCACTTCGCCAAGGTCGCCTTCGAGAAATACTTCCTGCGCAAGATGCGGCGCGGCGAGAGCGAGCCGTTCTACGAGCGCTTCCTGCTCGACAGGCTCAATATCGCCAAGATCAAGGAGGTCCGAACCGGCACATGAGCACGACACGCCAGATCGTCTGCGGACGCTGCGGCCGCATCAACCGCCTGCCCGCCGAGCGCGCAGCGGAAGGTGCGCGCTGCGGCGCCTGCCACCAGCCGATGTTCACCGGCCAACCGATCGAGGTGGACGAAGCAGCGTTCGGTCGCCATGTCGCCAGCAGCGATATTCCCGTGCTCGTCGACGTCTGGGCGCCATGGTGCGGCCCCTGCCGCGCCATGGCACCGATGTTCGAGCGCGCGGCGCAGCAGCTCGAGCCCGCCGTGCGGCTCTTGAAGCTGAATTCGGACAACGCACCCGCATTGTCGTCGCGGCTCAACATCAGCGGCATTCCGACGCTGCTGCTGATGCGTGGCGGCCGCGAGATCGCCCGCCAGTCCGGCGCGATGGATACGCGCAGCATCGTCGCC
The DNA here is from genome assembly GCF_004114915.1 of Bradyrhizobium guangxiense. NCBI lineage: Bacteria > Pseudomonadati > Pseudomonadota > Alphaproteobacteria > Hyphomicrobiales > Nitrobacteraceae > Bradyrhizobium > Bradyrhizobium guangxiense. The sequence goes on from NZ_CP022219.1 coordinate 4,384,737, forward strand.
TGGACCGAAGCCAACCTGACCCGTTCGTAGCGTTACAAGCAAAAGGAGCCTGCCATGAATGTCGACAAAGCCGTTCTCGCGTTCGCGGGATTCGTCGTCCTGCTCGGTCTCGCACTGGGCACCTATGTGAATGCGTATTGGTACCTGCTGACGGCCTTTGCCGGCCTGAACATGTTGCAGGCCTCGTTCACGGGCTTCTGCCCGGCAGCCATCGTGTTCAGGAAGCTCGGCCTGAGCAGCGGCTGCGCGTTCTCCTGAACGCGCGCCGATGCAGTTTGTGATGCAGGGGAATTTGCCATGACCGACGACACCTTCATCGAGGGGCCTCTCTACGAGAAGCGCAGGAAGGTCTATCCGCAGTCGGTCCACGGGCCGTTCCGCCGCATCAAATGGACGATCCTCTGCGTCACGCTCGGGATCTATTATCTCCTGCCGTTCGTGCGCTGGAATCGCGGGCACGGCCTGCCCGACCAGGCCGTGCTGATCGACTTGCCGCATCGGCGCTTCTACTTCTTCTTCATCGAATTATGGCCGCAGGAGGTCTACTACTTCACCGGCCTGCTCATCGTCGCGGCGATGACGCTGTTCCTGATGAACGCAGTCGCGGGACGATTGTGGTGTGGCTATTTGTGCCCGCAGACGGTGTGGACCGACCTGTTCTACGCCGTCGAACGCTGGGTCGAAGGCGACCGGCGCGAGCGCATGCAAGGCGACAAGCGCTACTGGACTTTCGGCCACATTCGAAAGGTCGCGCTGAAGCACTTTCTCTGGATCATGATCGCCTGGTGGACCGGCGGCGCCTGGGTGCTCTACTTCGACGATGCGCCGACATTGGTGAAGGAGCTCGCCACCTTTCAGGCCCCGTTCATCGCCTATCTCTGGATCGGCATTCTCACCGCCACGACCTACGTCTTCGCCGGCCACGCCCGCGAGCAGATGTGCATCTACATGTGCCCCTGGCCGCGCATCCAGGCGGCCCTGACCGACGAATGGGCGCTCAACGTCACCTATCGCCGCGCCCGCGGCGAGCCGCGCATGTCGGTGAAGAAAGCGGACGCCGCCCGCGCCCAGGGCGATCTCGCCGGCGACTGCGTCGACTGCCACCAGTGCATCAATGTCTGTCCGACCGGCGTCGACATCCGCCACGGCATCCAGCTCGGCTGCATCCAGTGCGGCCTGTGCATCGACGCCTGCGACAACGTCATGCAGGAGATCGGCCGGCCCAAGGGCCTGATCGGCTACGACACCGACATCAACATGCAGCGCCGGCGCGAGGGCAAGCCCCCCCTCTATCGCATCGTCCGCCCGCGCACGCTGATCTACACGGCAGCGATCGCGATCGTCGGAAGCATCATGCTCTACACGCTCGCCACGCGCGCGACCATGGACGTCAACGTGCTGCACGAGCGCAATCCGCTGTTCGTTCAGCTCTCGGATGGCGGCGTGCGCAACGACTATACAGTGCGCATTCTCAACAAGAGCGTACAGCGATCGTTCGCGCTGGAGCTCTCGGGCCTGCCGGGCGCACCCCTCCGCGTCGCCGGCGTCGAGGCGGGCCCCGACGGCAAGCCGGTCATCGAGGTCGGGCAGGATCAGACCCGCGAGGTCAGGCTGTCGATTCAGGTCGGCCGAGCCGACCTGCCGAAGACCTCGCGCGACATCGACATTGCCATCACCGATATCGCGGGAGGCGGACGGGCGAGCGCGCGCGACCATTTCGTACCGGGCGAGCAATAGCGCCCGCGTTGGGACCAGCCGGCGGCCAGGCTCCGGATGGTCAACGAGACGTTAACACGACCGCTCGAATTGAAGCAGGGTCCCAACGGTATCTTCCATTCTTTGCGCTAAGGATGGCCGCGAAACACGGGCTCAGCCCGCGTGAGTGGGGACGACGGGACGTGGCCGACATCGCGCAGCAGGCGGCGATCAATCCGGCATCGGCAAGCAATGCCGGAGCTGCGCGCGCGCGCGTCCAACTCGCGGCGATCGACTCCGGCCAGTGGCGCGCCCTCGCGCAGCGGGCGATTGAGCCGAACGGATATTACCTGCCCGCCTGGGAACTCGCCGTCAGCGCCTCCGCGCGCGGCCGCACCAAAGCCTCTGCTTTGGCTGCATTCGACGGCTCCTCGCCGCGGCTGATCGGGCTAATGCCGGTGATCTCGCTATGGCGGGCCTGGAAGATTCCCCTGCCCGCTCTGGTGAGCGCGCATCCCTACGGCACGCTGTGCAGCCCGCTGATCGCCCGCGATGCCCCGATCGAGGCCGCCACGCAATTGTTGCGGCAGGCGCGTCGGGCCGGCGCGCGTGCGCTCGTGCTGAACGACGTCGCGCTCGACGGCGCCGCGATGAAGGCGCTCAAGCAGGTCCTGAACCGCGACGGCCTGAAGCCGCGCGTGCTTTCCTCCTACATCCGTGCCAGCCTCGATGCGACGCAGGACGACGAAACGCTGCTGCGCGACGCGCTCGGCGCCAAGAAGCTCAAGGAGCTGCGCCGCCAGCGTCATCGGCTCGAAGAGCATGGTCCTGTTACATTCGAGGTCGCACGCCGGCCCGACGAGATCGGGCCCGCCCTCGAAACTTTCCTGCAGCTCGAAGCCAGCGGCTGGAAAGGCAAGCGCGGCACCGCGCTGGTCCAGCATGCAGGCGATGCGGCCTTCATTCGCCGCGCTGTGCCGGCGCTGGCGGAGACCGCGCAGTGCGAGATCATCACGCTTCGCGCCGACGCGACGCCGATTGCTGCCGGCATCGTGCTGCGCCATCAGGATCGCGCCTTCTTCTTCAAGCTCGGCATCGACGAGCGCTTTGCAAGATATTCGCCGGGCGTGCAGCTCACGCTCGATCTCACCCGTCATCTCTGCGCCGACCCCGCCATCGCCAGCGCGGATTCCACCGCAAGCGCCGACCACCCCATGATCAACCCGATCTGGCGGGGGCGCTTTGCGATCGGCGATGTGCTGATCCCGCTCCGGCGGAACGATCCGATCGTAGCGCTGGTGCATGGCACGTTGCTCGGCCTCAACGCCGCGCACGAGACCGCGCGCGGGGTGGTTCGCCGGCTTCGCAAATGAGCGACGCTACTCCGCCGCCTGCGCGTTGATCTCCTCAGAGACCTGGCGGATGGCGCGCGCGAGCAGGTTCGGGTCCTGCGCGCCGGAGACGGCGTATTTCTGCGCGAACACATAGGTCGGCACGCCGGAGATGCCCTTCTCGGCGGCCTCCTGCGCATCCGCCGAGACGCGCGCGACGTCCTCCTCGGTGGCGAGGCGCTTGCGCACGTCCTCGACATCGAGACCGATATCGGCGGCCGCCTGCACCAGCACGTTCACATCGGTCAGATCGCCGCCGTCGCGGAAATAGAGCTCCATCAGGCGCTGCTTCATCTCGGGCGCCTTGCCGATCGCGTCCGCCCACAGGATGAGGCGATGGCAGTCGGTCGTGTTGGGCTGGCGCGCGACCAGCTCCGGCTTATAGACGAGGCCCTCCTCGCTGGCGGCCGCGACGACGCGCCCGGCAATGCCCTTGTAGGCCTCGACCGAGCCGAACTTCTGGGTGAGATAGGCCTCGCGGCTGATGCCCTCGCGCGGCACCCAGGGATTGAGGAAGAACGGGCGGAAGTTGAGCTTGACCGGAACGTCCGGGACGAGCGCCAGCGCGCTCTCGATCCGGTGCTTGCCGATATAGCACCAGGGGCACACCACATCGGAGACGACGTCGATCTGGAGCGGTTTCAGCGTGCTCATGTCAGGCGCCTCCTTGGCGGCAAAGGTTGGCCCAAAGATAAGCCGACCCCGCCCCGAGGCAAGGGCGCTATGTCATGGCTGCCGCGATCTGCTTCAGCCGTTGGGCGGTGCGCTCGTCCGCCGGGAAGAAGGTCTCCAGCGCCAGCTCCGACAGGGTGATGTCGACCGGCGTGCCGAACACCATGGTGGTGGAGAAGAAGCTCAGGATCTCGCCCTCGTGGCGCAGCTTGAAGGGGATGGCGACGTTATCGCTCGACAGCGGCCCCGCGCGCGCCGGAATCGGGTAGCTCTTGAGATCGCCATAGAGCTTGATCAACTCGGGATCGGCCGTCGCCTCGCATTGCCGGTGCAGCCGCTCCAGCAGGTGCCCGCACCACTCCGCGAGATTGACCGTGCGCCATGCCAGCGCCTCGGGGTGAAAGGCGAGCCGTAGCACGTTGAAGGGCTGGCCGAGCAGATGCGGCGGAATCCCGTCGAGCAGCGGCGCCACCATGCGGTTGGCCGACACCAGATTCCAGTGCCTGTCCACCGCGAGCGCGGGATTGGGTTCATGCGCCCTGAGCACGAGGTCGATCGCCTGGCGGGCTGATTTCAAGGCGGGATCCTCCAGCGGGCGCTGCTGGAATGCCGGCGCATAGCCGGCGGCCACCAGCAGCACGTTGCGTTCGCGCAAGGGCACGTCCAGCCGCTCGGCGAGCCGCAGCACCATGTCGCGCGAGGGCGCGGCGCGGCCGGTCTCGACGAAGCTCAGATGACGCGCCGAGATCTCGGCCTCACCCGCGAGATCGAGCTGGCTCATGCGGCGGCGCTGCCGCCATTCGCGCAAATGGTCGCCGATATGGACCGGCTGGCTGCGTTCGGTACGTGCCGTGGATGCATGTGCGTTCATGAGCAGAAACCTATCACGCAGATTTCGGCCCTTCCATTACCAGCGAGGTAATCGAATTGGCCCGCGGGCCGGCGCATCTTCGGCTGCAACAGGAGATGACCATGATCGCGCTGCTGCTCTACCGGACCGTCGCCGACCACCTTGTTCCCTGGGCCATGACGCTCGCGACCCGGCTGCTGGCGCGCAGCCTCAACATGCCGGAGCCGCTGGTGCATTCGACCGGCGATTACGTGGTCGCACAGGTCATCGCCTTCGAGCACGGCGTCGGCAGAAGCCTCTGTCCGTTCCGCCTGGCCCGCCTGCTCCGCGCATGGTGGCGCGGACGGCACTGAGTTTCACCCCGAGCCCACCCAACCACGGAGACCCCCGATGATCGATGCTTCCACGTTCCTGCGCCGCGCGCTGCTCGCCGATGCCGTCTTCAGCGGCGTCGCCGCTCTCGGCTTCAGCTTCGGCGCCAGCGCATTCGCGACGCTGTTCAATCTGCCCGAAGCGCTGTTGCGCGAGACCGGGCTGTTCCTGATCGCCTATACCGCCCTGGTCGGCTGGCTCGCCTCCCGCGCCACGGTGGCGAAACCGCTGGTCCTGCTGGTCGTGATCGGCAATGCGGCCTGGACCGTCGGCAGCATCGCGCTGCTGCTCTCCGGCGCGGTGTCGCCGAATATCGCCGGCGAGCTGATGGTCGTCGCGCAGGCGATCGCCACCGGCGTGTTTGCCGAGCTGCAATATGTGGGATTGCGGAAGAGTGCGGGTGTCGTGGCGGCGTGAGACCAAATCCGCTGCTGTCGTCGCCCGGTTTAGCCGGGCGACCCAATATTCCAGAGGCAGTAAACGTATGCGAAGAAGCCGCGGCGTACTGCATGCCCCGCCTTCGCGGGGCATGACGGCGGGGCTAGAGGCCTAAGCGCGGGCTACGCCCGCGCGCGACCGTTGGCCTTGCCGACGGCGTGACCGTTGAGCTTCCTCTTTTTGGCGGCCTTGTTTGACGGACTCGTGGCTCCCGCCTTCTTGGCCTTCCGGGCCTTCGCCTTGGCGGCTTCCGCCCGCGCCTCGGCACGCAGCTTCTTGCGCTTCTTCTCGCAGGAGTCGCATTTGCAACCGATCGGCTTCAGATAGGCTTTGAAATAGTCGGTGCCGTAATCGTAGTTGATCTCGTCGCCCGGCTCGATGTTCTTGATGGCGCGGATGAAGACCTTGCGCTCGCGCGGGCGAACGTCGGATTCGGCGTTGGGCCGGCAGGAATGGTTGATGTAGCGGGCGAGGTTCTTGCGAACCGAGCCGTCGATGGTCCAGCGGCCGTTGAGCTCGAACAGATATTTGTTCTCGATCTCGTCGTGCTCGGGAATGCGCGAGTCCAGGATCGGTCCGAAATAGCGGATGATCCGGGTGCCCTTCTTGATCGGCTTGGTGGCGAAAAGGCCGAGCCCGGTCTTGGAGCGGCCGACGCGATAGGGGTTGTTTGAGATGGCTGGCATGATCAAGCGAAGGAGGACGCGAACGAGGCAGGAAGAGCCCAAGCGAAGCCGCTCTTCTAGAACGATTCCGCGCCGCTGTCAGGTCTATCCCGCCCCAGTTTGAACCTTGCCCACAATGAAGACGTCTGATGCAAGGAAGTTCCAATACCGTCAAAGCCTCATGATGAACCACATCGCCAGCATAGGCCTCGCCGTCTTGATGATTTGCATCGGCCTGCACAGCGCCGCCGCTCAATCCGTAGGCAGCACCTACACCTCGACGGCGGCAAAGGACTGCCGCCAGATCGGCAAGCCCAGCGAGCTCGACGGCAGCACCACGCGGGTATGCAAGGGCAAGGACGGGCTCGTGGTGCTGATCGCGGAGGACGATCTTCGCGAAATCGTCTCGGTCGGCCGCAATCGCAGGGCTGCCGCCGAGGAACCGGCGGCCAAGGTCTGGTTCGCACCGTTCAATTCATCGGAGACCACGATCGAATGGCGCGCGGCCGGCACAAAGCCGTTCGCGATCATCCAGCGCTGGCACATCGCCGACAACAGCGATCCCGACAAGCAGGGCCGGCCGAACACCAAGGCCATGCTGGTCGTGACCCGGCTACCGCCCGGCCCGGTCTGCCACGTCGCCTATGTCGATGCGATCGCCAATACCACCGCCAACGAGCTTGCGCGCAAGGCCGCGGACGATTTCGCCCGCAGCTTCATTTGCGGCAAGGACGAGGTGAAGATCATCGGCACGCGCGGCCGCGCCGTCGAGCTGGCGACGATGCGGTAGGTCCTCTGCGCTACCGGCTCGCCTTGCTGCGGCGGTAGCGCGCTAGCAGCCGCTCCCCCTTCGCGGCAATACGCCGAGCGGCAGCCACCGTCTTCGGAACGGGCTCGCCCCAGGCATGTGCGGATAATGCGTGCCGGGTTGGCCGGCCCTTGGCATCGACCAGCGGCGGCAGTTTCGCGCGACCATAGAAGCGCACGGCCCAGCTGCCCTTCCGCCGCATCTCCTGCGGGGTCATCTCAGACTCTCTCTTTGTGACGCCCGGGCGCAAATGGGCACCCTGCTTGCGCGCAAACGCGTTGCGGCCCGCTGCGGTCAGGCCGCCGCGCGGACCCTTTTCGCGCGCCGACGCGCTGCGCTTACGCGACGACTTGGCCGTCTTCTTTGCGGTGCGCTTGCGGGTCTTCTTTGCAGATGTCTTCGCCGACTTTGCCTTTGACAGTTTCGACTTCGAGGTCTTCTTCTTGGAGGTCTTCTTCGCTGCCATGCGCATGTTGTCCACGAGGTTGGGATAGCGGCGGCCGGCGCGACGGGCGCGCGCCTTGGCGGCCGATTTCTGCGCAAGACTGAGATGCTTGGAGGATTTTCCGGCCCGCTTGCGGGGGTTTGACCGTTTCCAGGGAGCGCGGGGTGTTCTTGCCATGCGGCGTCAACGCCTGATCACGGCAAGGGTTGCGTCGCTTCGCAACGATCAGGCGCCGGGCGGCTTCACCGCGATCGGCGCCGTCAGCATCGCCTCGAGCAGCCGCTCGGCCGTCGTCCCCTCGGGCAGCCGCCCGAGAATGTCCTCGAGCCGTCCGTCGAGCAGAAGCGTGGTGAAGCCGTGCACCATCGACCAGGCGCGCGCGATCGCGGCGCCCTGGTTCAGCGTCAGCGCGTCGCCGCTGATCTGCTCCTGCCGCATCATGCCGACGGCATTGGCAAGGCCCGCGAAGGAGGCCTCGGCGGCCTCGTGCAGCGACGGCCTGGAATAGTCGAGCCGCTCGGTGCGGAACATGATGCCGTACATGCCGGGATGGGCTTGCGCATAGGCGACATAGGCTTTCGGCCGCGCCAGCGCGCGGTCGAGCAGCGTGGTGGCGGCGTCGCATGACGACGCCATCGCCGCGTTGAATTGGCGAAAGCCGACCGCCGCGAGTTCGCTGAGGAGACCGGTGAGATCACCGAAATGATGAGTCGGTGCGGCATGTGAGACGCCGGCCTCGCGCGCCACCGCACGCAACGTGAGCCCGGCGAGGCCGTCGCGCTCAAGCACGCGCTCGGCGGCCTGGAGCAGCGCCTCGCGCAAGGCGCCGTGATGATACGGCGTCTCGGTCTTCGCGCTCGTCGGGCGGCGTGAGCTGCGCGATGCCGCGGTCGATGTCGTTCGTCTGGAGGCGCGCGAGCCTCGCGCCGTTTCGGTCTTGGTGTCGGTCTTGGCCATTTGCAAGCTATATGACGCAATATTGACAGTGTAAAGATTTCACTTGACCGGAATGACGATCGGCGCTATCTGATCTTTACGATGTAAAGATGGGAGGATGCCGTGCAGCACGACGCCACCGCCGAGCGCCGCAACAATATCGCGCCAATCCCGTTCGAAGCGGACGCAGCGTTCCCGACGATCATCGGTGAGTTGCCGCGCGATCTGAACGGCACGCTCTATCGCAACGGTCCCAATCCGCAGTTCGCTTCGCCCGGCGCGCATTGGTTCGTCGGCGACGGCATGCTGCACGCTTTCCATCTCGAGAACGGCCGCGCCAGCTACCGCAACCGCTGGATCCGCACGCCGAAATGGCTGGCCGAGCACGATGCCGGCCGCGCCTTGTTCGGAGGCTTCGGCCGCAAGCTGCCGGATGCTCCGGCTGATCTCACCGACGGCGGCGTCGCCAACACCAACATCATCTTCCATGCCGGCAAGCTGCTCGCGCTGGAAGAGGCGCATCTGCCGACCGAGATCGAGCCGGGCACGCTGGCGACGCGCGGCTATCACAACTATCAGGGCCGCATCGCCGGCAGCTTCACCGCGCATCCGAAGGTCGATCCCGTCACCGGCGAGCTCGTGTTCTTCGGCTACAACGCTGCAGGTCCGTTGACCCCTGCCCTCTCCTACGGATCGATCGACGCCTCCGGCAAGGCGATGCGCTTCGAGCGGTTCGAGGCACCCTATGCCAGCATGGTGCACGACTTCATCGTCACCGCGAACCATGTGCTGTTTCCGATCCTGCCGATATTAGGCAGCATGGAGCGCGCAATGAGCGGACGGCCGCCCTACGCCTGGGAGCCGGACAAGGGCGCCTATGTCGGCGTCATGAAGCGCAGCGGCAGCACGAAGGACATCGTCTGGTTCCGTGCCGAGGCCTGCTACGTCTTTCACGTCATGAATGCGTGGGAGGACGAGAACCGCATCATCGCCGACGTCATGCAGTTCGAGGAAGCACCGCTGTTTCCGCATCCCGACGGACGGCCGACCGATCCGGAGAAGTCGCGCGCACGCCACTGCCGCTGGACATTCGATCTCGCAGGCAATACCGACCGCTTCCAGCAGACTTACCTCGACGATCTCACCGGCGAATTTCCGCGTATCGACGACCGTCGCGCCGGGCTGAGAAGCCGTCACGGCTGGTACGCCTGCGCCAATCCAAAGCTGCCGATGTTCGGCGCACTCTCCGGCGTCGTCCATGTCGACGGCAACGGCAGGCGGCTCGGCCACTATCTGCTGCCCGCCGGCGATACCATCTCCGAACCGGTGTTCGTCGAGCGATCGAAGTATGCGGCTGAGGGCGATGGCTGGCTGCTCGCGGTGGTCTGGCGCGCGCGCGAGAACCGCAGCGACCTCGCGGTATTCAACGCCACCGATGTCGAGGCCGGCCCGGTGGCGCTGGTGCAACTCGGCCACCGCGTGCCCGACGGATTTCACGGCAATTGGGTGGGCGCGGCGTAGCGCGCCGGTCATTCCGGGACTCGACGAATTCGCGAGCCCGGAATCCATGTCGCTAGACGTGTTGCCGCCCGATGGATTCCGGGCTCGCGCTGACGCGCATCCCGCAATGACGGACAGAGGAGTTTTCCATGCACATGCCTTCGATCACCGCAGTCTGTCTCGTCATCTTCGCTCTGGCCTGCGCCGCTCTCGCCGTCCTGACGATCCGGCTCCAGCGCAGCAGACAGGCCGTTTTCAACGGCGGCGTCCTGCTCGCAATGGCCTTTGCCGTCGCGGCCGCGCTCCCGATCCTGTCGCGCCTGCCATGGGCGGAATTGGCCGAGGAGGCCTCTGATCAAGCCCTTGCAGCAATTCAACTTTTACATGCCGCCTACGTCATTTTGACACTGTAAAGATTTCGCTTGACCCACCGCCCGTCCCGAGCTAGCTATTTTTACAATGTAAAGATCGGCCTTCCAAAGGCGGCCATGACGATTTTCCTGATCCTCGCGCCCTACGGCGTTTACACCTTCCTGATGCTGGTGGCCTCGGCCGCTTCAAGCGTGTTCGCGGCCTCCGCGATCTGCCTCGCCACCATCGCGATCGATGTCGCGCGTGGACGCTCGGTGAAAACCCTGGCTGCGGGCTCGGCGATCGTGTTCGCCGCGATCGGGCTCTACCTCGTGCTGTTCGATCCGCAGCTCGGCACGCTCGGCGTCAAGCTGTCGGTTGACATCGGCATCTTCGTGATCTCGCTCGGCTCGATGCTGATCCGCCGTCCCTTCACGCTGCAATATGCGCTGGAAGCGGTGCCGGCCGAGACCGCGGCGATGCCAGGCTTTCTCCATGCCAATTACGTCATCACGGGCGCCTGGACCGTGGCCGCGCTGCTGATGGCGGCCGCCAATCTCGTGCTGCTCTACATCCCCGGCCTGCCTCTCTGGTCGAGCCTTGCGGTCGCCTTCGCCGCCCGCAACAGCGCGATTTACTTCACAAAATGGTATCCCGAGTATCGCCAGATCAAGTACGGTACGCCGGCCCGCGCATTGCCCGACGCCCGCTGAACAGGATTGACGATGAAGGACGTATTCGCCCGCCTCGCCTCCGATCTCTTCTCCGCCATCCTCTTCCTGGTCATCTACCTCGTCACCGACAACGTCATCCTGGCGACATCGGTGGCAGTTGCCGGCGCGATCGCGCAGGTGATCTACGCCCGCGTCAAGGGCCAGAAGCTCAACTACATGACCTATGCGAGCCTCGCCCTGGTCGTTGGCCTCGGCGCGATCACGCTGCTGACCAATGATCCCCGCTTCATGATGGCCAAGCCTTCGATCGCGCATTTCGCGATCGGCCTCATCATGCTCAAGCGCGGCTGGATGCTGCGCTACATGCCGCCGATCGTCACCGAAACCGTTCCGGAATATGTGACGGCCGCAGGCTATGCCTGGGCAGCGCTGATGTTCGTGATCGGCGCCGGCATGATCGTGGTCGCCTCCACGGGCGATCTGAAGCTGTGGGCGTTCTATCTCACGGTGGTCGCCGGCGGCGCCAAGATCCTCGCCTTTGCCGTGCAATACGTCGTTCTCAGGCTCATCGTCACCAGCCGCCGGCGCGCCGCCGCCCGCGCTTAAATGCCCTATCGAGGCAGCTGCGAGTTGGGTTATAGGCTCGCTCAAGGACTGGCCGCGGATCGTCGCGGTCCGCCGGGATTGTTCGGGAGACGGGAATGGCCGTAGACGGCAACTGGAATCTGACCATGACGACGCCGATGGGCGAGCGCCAAGCAACGCTGAGCCTGAAGGCCGCGGGCGGCACGCTGACGGGCACGCAGGGGGCGGAAGGTAATACCACCGAAATTTTCGACGGCACTGTCTCCGGCGACAACGTCTCCTGGAAGGTCTCGATCGACAAGCCGATGCCGCTCACGCTCGAATTCACCGGCACCGTCTCTGGCGACAGCATCAGTGGCGAGATGGGCATCGGCCCGATGGGCAGCTTCCCGTTCACGGGCGCCCGCGCGTAAGGCCGCGCAGCCATCATGCGCGTGCTCCGTCTCGTCGCGGCAATGTTGCTGCTGTCTGTTGCGACACAAGCGGCGGGCGCGGACGACACCGAACCGGCGTGGCGCGCCAGCGCGCTCGCCATGGTGCCGGCGGGGCATGTCGCTGGCCTCGCCTACCGGACCGAAGGCTCGACCGGCTATCTCGCCGTCTATCCCGCGCCATCGAACGATCCGAAGACTCCGGCCAGCGTGTTCGCTGCGCGTCAGGTCCTCGTCGTCACGCTGACGCCGGACGCAACGCGCGCGGTATCGGCCGAGATCAAGCCGCGAGCCGCGCCGGATCCTGACGACGACGACACCGATTTCGCCAAGCTGCACGCCGAGCTTGCCGCAAGGCGCGCAAGCCTGCCCGAGGGCACCGAGCCCTGCGATCTCGGCGCCTGGTCGATTGACAAGGATCCTGATGGCCTCAACGTGCGCGCCGAGCCTTCGGTGAAAGCGCGCGTGCTCGGCACGCTGCCGCCACCCTATCGGCTGAAGCTCGGTGGCGCCGAGAACACGCCCGAGGGCGGCTGGCTCACCGAATTCCGCATCATCGGCTTCAGGGACGGCTGGTTCCTGATCGAAGGCGCGAAGCCGCCGGGCAAGGACTACGAGGATGAGAAGCGATATCCGCGTAGCGCGCCAAAACCCTATGCGGGACGCGGCTGGGTCGCCTCGAACAAGGTCGGCGCGAGTTACGCCAATGGCGCCACGCGGGCGGGCGGGCTGTTTCAGGCGCCCTTCATCGATGCCAAATGGATGCCGGCCCAACGCCAGCTCGGCGGCCCGATCGACGGCGACGGCGGACCGAAGCGGCTTCTTGCCTGCAGCGGATATTGGGGCCTCGTCGAGAGCCACGACGGCGTCCGCGGCTGGTGGCGCGCGCTGTGCTCCAACCAGGTCACCACCTGCAGTTAGGGTGAACCGAGACTTCGTCGATAACTCGACCTCGTCATACGAGGGCTTGCCGTCTTCGCCAGGGCTTCGCCGGCCCGAGGTCAAAAGCCCGGCGAAGCCTTTGGCGGAGCAGGGACCCGCGTATCCATCTTCTGACGACCGATGGATGGCCGGGTCGAGCCCGGCCATGATAACTCAGCCCAAATTCAACTCCTTGAAGAAGTCGTTGCCCTTGTCGTCGATGACGATGAAGGCGGGGAAGTCGACGACTTCGATGCGCCAGATCGCTTCCATGCCGAGCTCGGGATATTCGAGCACCTCGACCTTCTTGATGCAGTGCTCGGCAAGGTTCGCCGCGGCGCCGCCGATCGAGCCGAGATAGAAGCCGCCGTATTTCTTGCAGGCCTCGCGCACGGCCGGCGCGCGGTTGCCCTTGGCAACCATCACCATCGAACCGCCGGCGGCCTGGAACTGGTCGACGAAGGAATCCATACGGCCCGCGGTGGTCGGACCGAACGCGCCGGAGGCGTAGCCCTCAGGCGTCTTGGCCGGGCCGGCGTAATAGACCGGATGGTTCTTGAAGTAATCCGGCAGCGGCTCGCCCTTCTCCAGCCGCTCGCGCAGCTTGGCGTGGGCGCTATCGCGCGCGACGATCATGGTGCCGGTCATCGAGACCCGGGTCTTGATCGGGTACTTAGAGAACGTCGCCAGAATGTCCTTCATCGGCTGGTTGAGGTCGATCTTGACGACCTCGCCGCCAAGCGACTCTTCGACCTCAGGCAGATATTGCGCCGGATTGTGCTCGAGCTCCTCGAGATAGACGCCGTCTTTGGTGATCTTGCCGAGCACCTGGCGGTCGGCCGAGCAGGACACGCCAAGCCCGATCGGGAGCGAGGCGCCATGACGGGGCATGCGGATCACGCGCACGTCGTGGCAGAAATACTTGCCGCCGAACTGCGCGCCGACGCCGAGCGACTGCGTCATCTTGTGGATTTCCTTCTCCATCTCGACGTCGCGGAAGGCGTTGCCGTCGGGCGAGCCGTGGGTCGGCAGCGCGTCCAGATAGCGCGCCGAGGCGAGCTTCACCGTCTTCATGCACAGCTCGGCCGAGGTGCCGCCGATCACGATGGCGAGGTGATAAGGCGGGCACGCCGCGGTGCCGAGCGTGAGGATCTTTTCCTTCAGGAACGCGAGCAGCCGGTCCTTGGTCAGCACCGAAGGCGTCGCCTGGAACAGGAAGCTCTTGTTGGCGGAGCCGCCGCCCTTGGCCATGAACATGAACTTGTAAGCGTCGTCGCCCTCGGCGTAGATCTCACACTGCGCCGGCATATTGTTGGCGGTGTTCTTCTCCTCGTACATCGAGAGCGGCGCGACCTGCGAGTAGCGCAGATTGCGGCGCAAGTAAGCATCGCGCGCGCCTTCCGACAGCGCCGCCTCGTCGTCGCCGTCGGTGATGACGTTGCAGCCCTTCTTGCCCATGATGATCGCGGTGCCGGTGTCCTGGCACATCGGCAGCACGCCGCCGGCCGCGATGTTGGCGTTCTTGAGGAAGTCCAGCGCGACGAACTTGTCATTCGGGCTCGCCTCACCGTCCTCCAGGATCGAGCGGAGCTGCTTCAGGTGCCCTGGGCGCAGGTAATGATTGATGTCGCCGAAAGCCGCCTCCGACAGCGCCCGCAGCGCCTCGCGCGAGACCACCAGCATCTCCTTGCCGAGCACCTTCTCGACCCGGACGCCCTCGGACGAAATCTTCTTGTAGGGCGTCTCGTCTTTGCCCAGCGGGAACAGCGGGGTGTGCTTGTAGGGCGGAACGGGCTTGGACTGGTCGGGGAAGGCGGTCGGAGCGTTCATGGGGCAAATCTCGGGGTTTTGGGGCCCTGGCGGGCCTCTCAGCATAGAAGCGTTCTAAGCCCATTTTGAGCGGAAAGGAAAGGGAACGGCACGCATGGGATGGGCTGGCTCAGGCGCGGTAAGCACGGACGCAGCACGTGGAAAGCCCTACCCCCGCCCTTGCGCTTAGCGTTCGCCGACGCTTGAATGCGCGCCCTAAGGGGCTTTTCATCATGACATTGAAACTGAACGTCCGCGGCGCGATCCTGGTCGCCGCCGCCCTCACCGGCCTTGTGGCTCTCGCTTCGCCTGCCCGCGCCGATCGCTGTGACGACAGCGCCAAGGAGCTGGCGAACCAGATCGACCGCCTCAAGGTGAATTTCCGCGCCGCCAATATCGTCTATTTGACTCACCCGGCCGCGAAGGAGCTGTCGGTCGGCTGCCGCGGCGACAAATATTCCATCGAGCTCTATGCCAAGGGTGATCGCAAGCCGAAGCCAGAGTTCTATACGTTGGTCGGATCGATGGCGGCGATCGTCTTCACTGTGACCAAGGACGACACCACAACGGGCGCGACACGCTGCCTGAAGCGGATGGGCTTGCTCCGTGGCGACAAGATCACCATGCGCTATCGTCGCCTCAACATGGAATGCACCCGCACCAAGACGGAGGCGTCCATCGCGATCACCCGCGGCAAGGACGAATAGAGCGGAGCTTCCCATTTCGCTGCGGATGCGTGTCTCATCCGCGCGGTGCAAACCGAGACGACCAGGCCTCTCCCCGTCATTGCGGAGTACTGGTGAGCTGCGCCGCGCCACGCGTACACGGCCATCCACCGCACCAATTCCCTCGCATTTTAACGATTGCCTTGAAGGAATTTTCGTTCCTCACCGCGCAGGCTCAATTGTTTCCATGTGTGAGGATTTGCGGATGAAGGTTTCTACCGTAGCACCGCCGCCGATCGCGATCGTGGTTCCGAGCTACGACACGACCAAGCAGCAGGATGACCAGACCAAGGTCAAGGACGAGGATCCGACCTTCAAGCCGCAGCCGCCGGCGCCGCTGCCGCCGGGTCAGGGCACGCGGATCGATCAGCTCGCCTGATCGGTCCTCCCAAGGGCCCGATCCGGTCGATCAGGCCCCTTTCGCGTCCGGCCGCATCTTTGCCGGATAGCGCGATCATACATGCGCGGCCGCTCGGGACCTGCGCATGATCGCAAGACCGCAATTACCGAACCTGATCCTGGTTGCCGCCATCGGCGCGCGGCCGGTTCCGTTTGCGCAGATGGCGCACCGGCTCTCCGCATGTCCGGTCTTGCACGTGGCCCCGCCGCGGCCATCTCCCCTCCGCGTATCATCGGCTGGTAGACCGCCGCGTTCGGATCGGAAAGCGTGGTCAAGTGTGATCCGGCTCATGAAATTTCCGTATCCGGCGTGCTCATCTGCGAGGCCGAACGAGCCCGTCCAACCGTCTTGTGGGCGAGCGTCTGTGGGACATGCCAATGGAAATGAATGAAAAGCTGCTGTCGCTGGTGGCGGACATCTACGATGCAGCGCTCGACGATTCCCGATGGCCGGCCACGCTCGGCAGCATCGTCGACGCCGCCGGTGGCCAGAGCGGCGGCCTGGTCCGAATAGGGGCAGCCGGCGAACCCGTGATCTCGCATGCCGTCGGCGTCGACCCGGCCTATATTCAGTCCTACATCGAAACCTACGAGCCATTCGATCCGTCGCGCGGCGTGCTCCACGCGCCGGTCGGCCAGATCCAGACGATCGGGGACTGGATCGAGGTCGACGAGTTCCGGACGACCATGTTCTACAACGAATGGACGCGGCCGCAGGGTCTCGAGGACGCCGCCAATGTTTTGCTCGACAAATCCTCCGAGGGAATATCCCGCCTCTCCATCATGAAGGCCGGCGGTCCCGTCGACCGCAGGATGTACGCAGTGATCTCCCACCTCACGCCGCACGTGCAACGGGCCATGCTGGTCAGACAGAAGCTGCTGCAGCAGGACGAGCTGGAGACGAATTCGGTCCGCACGCTCGACGCGCTGCGAACCGCCGTGCTGCTGCTCGATGCCGAAGGTCATATCACGCACTTCAATGCGAGCGCCCGCGACATCCTGGAAGAGGCCGAAATCCTTCGTTCGGTCCATGGCCGGCTGGTGACGTCCGACCCGAACGCCGATCGCGTGCTGCGGCAGGCGCTGGCGGACACGGTTCTCGGCGACCGGGCGATGACGAGCGCGAGCATCTCGCTGCATCTGACGGCGCGCGACGGCTCGCATTATGTCGCGCATCTGCTGCCGCTGACCGCCGGGCGCCGGCAAAGATTCGGGGCCAGCTACGATGCCTGCGCCGTGCTGTTCGTCAGCAAGGCAGCGCTCGATACGATCGTCGCACCCGACCTCATCCGCAAACTGTTCAAGCTGACGCCGACAGAGCTGCGCGTATTCCTGTCGATTGTCGAGATCGGCGGGGGTCCTGACGTCGCCAGAAGCATGGGCATTGCCGAAACGACGATCAAGACCCATCTCGCCCGGATCTTCGCCAAGACCGGGACCAAGCGGCAGGCGGATCTGGTTCGGCTGGTGGCGGCCTTCACACCGCCGATCAAGGTCTGACCCCAATTCCCGGCCCGGCGCGGCCGCATGTTTGCCGGAAAGAAACGCTATCAATGCGCCGGCTTGGGATCGAGCAAGATCGACAATGATCGCCAGACTGCTGCTGCAGAACACGATCACGACCGTCGCGATGGGTGCGCTGCTGTTCGCCTCCGCCGGGACCTTGCGCTGGCCCTCGGCCTGGCTGTTCCTCTCGACATGCATCCTGCTCGGCCCGCTCTGCGGCTGGTGGCTCTACCGGATCGATCCGGCGCTGCTCGCCGAGCGTTTGCGGCCGCTCCTGCAGAAGGATCAGCCCGCCGCCGACAAGGTGTTCATGAGCGTGCTCATCGTTGCGATGCTGGCCTGGCTGGCGCTGATCGGCGTCGACCGGCGCCTTGAATCGTCCGACATGCCGGTCGCGTTGCAGGCGGTCGGCTTCGCGCTATTCCTGCTCTCGACGCTGATCACGCTCTGGGTCTTCCGCGAGAACTCGTTCGCTGCCCCCGTGGTGAAGCTGCAGGCCGAGCGCGCACAGCGGGTGATCTCGGGCGGCCCCTACGCCCATGTCCGTCACCCCATGTATAGCGGCATGGTGCTGTTCTTCGCCGGCGTGCCGCTGCTGCTGGGCTCGTGGTGGGGCGTTGCGATGGTCCCGATCCTGGTCCTGCTGTTCGCGTTCCGCATCGGAATCGAGGAACGCACCTTGCGCGAGGGCCTGCCGGGCTATGCCGACTACGTATCACGGGTGCGCTATCGCCTGGTGCCGGGCGTCTGGTGAGCGCACTTCGCTATCCCGTGCACCGCAGAGAAGATCGCGCCTCCCTCCGGACCGGCTAGCGCTTCTTATCGACGCGAATCGGTATCCGCTTCGCTTGAAAACGGTTTAGCTATCGAGCTCCTTGTAGCGGCGGAAGATGCCCTGCTCGTTGAAGGGAATGCGGCGCGGGCTTTCGAGATAGGCCTTGATGTTCCGCCGCGCCGCGAGCCGATCGTGCAAGGCTACCAGCCCCGGAATGTCCGTCTCGAACGCCTTCATGCGCTTGGGAAAGGCATAGCGGAGCCCGGCGACGATCTGGAACAAGGAGAGATCGACATAGGTCAGCTTGCGGCCGGTGACATAGGCGCCGCCATTGCCGGTGAGAAGCTGCTCGAAATAGCCGAGATATTTCGGCACCCGCTCGTCCCAGAAATCGGCCGTGCGCTTCTTCGCCGGCGGCTTCTGGTCCTCGTAATAGAGCGAGGGCCCGAGCGGATGATGGGTGTCGTGGATCTCGACCACGAGATCGGTGATGGTGAGCTGAAGCTGGTGCACCCAGAGCCGGCCGGCTTCCGTCTTCGGTGCGAGCCCGTGGCGGCCGCCGAGATAGAGCAGGATATTGGCGGTCTGACCGATGACGAGCTTGCCCGCTTTCAGGAACGGCGGCGCGAAGGGCGGCGTGCCCTGATGCGCGTCCATCATCTTCATCATTGCAGCCGTGCCGCGCGCTCCGCGCGCGACATCCACATAGTCGGCCCCCGCCTCCTCCAGCGCCAGCCGCACATATTCGCCGCGGCCCTGGATCTCGGGCCAGTAGTAGAGCTCGTATTTCATGGGACTGTCCTTTGAGAGCGCAGGACAAGCCTAGCACGCAGCGCAAGTTCCGTCGTGGTGGGGCGGGACCCGGCCCCACACGTCATTGTCCTCCCGTTCTCTCGTCGTTGGCCGCCTGACATCACCCCGATAGCGTTGCCGCTTATTCCGATGCCGCGATGCAAAGGGGCCAAAAGAAAAAGGCGTCGTGCCGGAAGCACGACGCCCTGATTTCTTCTTGTCGCCTGCGATCAGTTGGTCTGCTGGATCGCCGACAATTCCCAGCCGCTGCCGGGCCGCCGGGCGAACGTCCAGACCTCAGTGGCTTCGCCAGGCTGCTCGCTGCCGGCGACGACCGTGCCGCTGTTGCGGTCCAGCGTCTTGTCGGTGAGCGTGAAGCGCAGCGCCACCGTGGCGTAGTCGGTCTCGCCTTCGCGCCAGGCTTCGGCGAGGTCGCCCTGCAGCAGCTTGACGTTGGTCACCTTGTTGACGACGCCACGCGCGCGGTTCTGGCCAAGATCCTGCTCGAAGTAGGAGACCATCTCCGGCGTTGCGAGCGTGTGGAGCTTGGCGACGTCCTCGTTCGACCAAGCCGTCTGGATATCGCCGAGCAGGCGCTCGAACGCTTCATAGTCATCCGGCTTGATCTCGAGCGGTGCGTTGTTGGCATTGGCACCGAAGCCGAAGCCGCCAAGCCCGCTGCGCTGGTTCACCTGCGGTCCGGGACCCGTACCTGCGTTGGCATTGGCATAGGCCGCCTGCGGCGTGTGACGGCGCTGCCACCAGGACATCGCCAGCCGCACCACCAAGACCACGAGCGCGATCTGGATGATCAGGCCCAGGATCGAGGACAGACCGCCGAGGCCGCCGAACAGGCCGCCACCGAACAGCATGCCGAGCAGGCCGGCGCCGAGGAAGCCGGCCGCGAGGCCGCCCATGAAGCCGCCGGCGCGGCCGAACAGGCCGCCGCGGGCGGGCGCAGAAGCAGCCGAGTTCATGCCTGCACCGGGCTGGGTGTAGGTCCGGTTGAACTGCGAGGCCGAGCCCGGCGCCGTCGAGGTCGAGGGCGGGGCCGAATAGGTGCGCGAGCCGCGCGAACCTGACGACATGCCGCCACCGACGCGCGCGTCGGCGGACGAGATCGCCAGCGCCGTCGGCAGCGCGAGCGCCAGCACGACGGCAAGCGTCTTGAAGAGAGTGCGGGAGCGTAACGAGAAATTCATGTGCGTTTCCCAAATCCCCGGCATGGGGACGTGCGCTTAAGATGGGCAGACTTCCCGAAAAGTGAAGCCGGTTTCGGAACTTGTGGCTGCGGCCCTCAGTCGCGGGATGTGGCAAAAGCCCATATTGGGCGGGGGTTTGGGCCGGTGCCGGGGGAACCGCGGTCACAGGTTACCGTCGGGTTCGGGGCGGGATTTCAGCTTTCTCCCGCGTCGTTGCGAAGCGCAACTCAATCCACCGTCGTTGCGACGGAGAATGCAGGAACGGCGCAGCGCTCGCCCTCACCCCTGCTTCGTCATCGTCTCCTTCACCGCCGCCACGAGCTGGCTGAGCGTGAACGGTTTTGGCAGGAAGTCGAACTGCTGGCCTTCGGGCAGGCTCTTCTCGAAGGCGTCCTCGGCATAGCCGGAGACGAAGATGAACTTGATGTCGGGGTTCTTCTCCCGCATCGCCTTGAGGAGCGTCGGGCCGTCCATCTCGGGCATGACAACGTCGGAGACGACGAGATCGATCGCGCCGCTCTGCTCGTCCAGCACGTCCATGGCCTCGACGCCGTTCTCGGCCTCGACCACGGTGTAGCCGCGCGAGCGCAGGCCGCGGGCGTTCAGCGCGCGCAGACCCTCTTCGTCCTCGACGAGAAGGATCGTGCCCTGTCCGGTGAGATCGGTACGCGGCTTGGTCTCGACGGCCGCGGGCGCGGCGTCCTTCGCGGCCCCATTGCTCGCGCCGGCCACGGCCGGCTGCTCGACCTGCACCTCCGGCTCGGCGTGATGGCGCGGCAGGAAGATGTGGAACGAGGTGCCCTGCCCCGGCTCGGAATCGACGTAGATGAAACCGCCGGTCTGCTTGACGATGCCGTAGACGGTGGAGAGACCAAGGCCCGTGCCCTTGCCGACCTCCTTGGTCGAGAAGAACGGCTCGAAAATCTTGTCGCGGATATCGGCGGGAATGCCGGTGCCGGTGTCGGCAACCTCGATCCGGACATAATCCGCGGCCGGCATGCCCTTGTAGGCGAGCTTGCCCGCATCCTCAGTGGTGACGTTGGCGGTGCGGATGATCAGCTTGCCGCCGTCGGGCATGGCGTCGCGCGCGTTCACCGCCAAATTGACGATCACCTGCTCGAACTGGGAGACGTCGACCTTGACCGGCCAGAGGTCGCGGCCGTGGACGAGGTCGAGCTTGACCTTCTCGCCGATCAGGCGGCGCAGCAGCATGGTGAGATCGCTCAAGGCATCGCCGAGATCGAGCACCTGCGGCCGCAGCGTCTGCCGCCGCGAGAACGCCAGCAACTGCCGCACCAGGGTCGCGGCCCGCGTCGCGTTCTGCTTGATCTGCATGATGTCCTGGAACGACGGATCTGTCGGCTTGTGCGCGTTCAGCAGGAAATCGTTTGCCATCATGATGGCGGAGAGCACGTTGTTGAAGTCGTGAGCGATGCCGCCGGCGAGCTGGCCGACCGTCTCCATCTTCTGCGACTGGTTGATCTGATTCTCCAGCGCGCGCCGCTCGGTAGTCTCAAGCATGTGCACGATGGCGGCTTCCGCCTCGTTTTCGGCGGCATCGACCGGCGTGACGAAGAACTGGCCCCAGCGCTCCTTGGCCCCTTCCAGCGCCACCTCGACGGGGGCGATGTCGGCCTGGCCTTCGGCAGCCTGGTTGATGGCCGCGATCAAGAGGTGCCGATCGCGCGAATTGACCGCGCGGAAGATCGACTTGGAGGCAGTGTCGAGCCCCAGCGCCTGGCCGAGCTTGGCGTAGCGCGCATTGGCGCGCACGACGTTGCCGGCCCGGTCGACGGTCGCGATCGCCATCGGCGTGTGGTCGAAGAAGCGCATGAAGCGTACTTCGGCGGCGCGGTCGGGATCGCTGCGCTCGTCACGGGCGCGGCTGATGACGAGCGTGCGCGACGGCCCCGGCGCGCCGTCGGCACCGAAGGCAAGCTTGTGATAGAGCCGCACCGGCATGGTCTTGCCGGTACGCATGCGCAGGTCGATGTCGAAGACTTCCGTCTTCACTTCGCCCGGCACCGCCACGATCGAGGTCAAGAGTGAGGCGCCGTCGCCGGAGACGATGTCGGTCAGCCTCAAGCCGCCCGAGCCGATCTCGGCGAGGTCGTAGTCGAGCCAGTTCGCCAGCGTCGCGTTGACATAAGCGAGCTCGCCGGCCGGGTTGACCGAGAAGAAGCCGCACGGCGCGTGATCAAGATATTCGATGGCGTGCTGGAGCTCCTGGAACACGTCCTCCTGGCGCTCGCGGTCGCGAGTGATGTCGGCGATCGACCACACTGCGTATTTCGCCTCGCGCTTGCCGGTGCCGAGCGGGCGCACCCGCATCCGCAGCCAGCGGCCCTGGCTGCCGTCATGGCCGGAGATGCGCACTTCTTCCTGCTGGCGCTTGCCTTCGCGCGCGGCCTTCAGCAGCCGGAACACCGCCTCGGAGACGTCAGGATTGCCGATGAAGACGCGCTCCACCGGCCGCACGTCCTGCGGGCCGCTGGCGCCGGTCAGCGTCAGATAGGCGGCGTTGGAATAGACCACGTGGCCGCGAGCATCGGTGACCGCGAGCCCGTCGAACGCGTGATCGGAGATGCGGCCGATGATGGGATCATCGAGGTTGCGGTCCGCGAAGCGGATGATGCCGGCGGCGAAGGCGAACAGGTTGAACAGGCCGACCATCGCCAGCACGGCAAGGATGCCGAGGATATAGGGCTGGGCCTGCGCACGCCCGAGCGTCATCAACCCGACGGCGACGGCGACGAGGCCGGCGGCCACCAGCAGCACCAGCGCAATGCTGCCCGAGCGCGGCGACGGCTCATGCGCCGCAACGGGCTCGCGTGTGAGGTCGTGGTCGGTCTCGACGGTCATTCTCGAGCTGGCGCAGCCTGTCGGCAGAGAATCAACGCGCGCCGGGGCGCGCGGGGTCCTCCCTGCCTGAATCGGACCCTGAGGTGCAAGGGCAGCGGGGGCGAAAGGTACGCTGATTCCCAGATTACGGCCATTTCCGGTACTTTTCGGGTGCTTTATCCCCGCCCAGCGCTGAATCCGCGCTTCAGCCGCATGACGTAGCCGATGACTTCGGCGACCGCATGGTAGTGCTCGGTCGGGATTTCCTGGTCGATGTCGACGGTGGCGTAGAGCGCACGGGCCAGCGGCACGTTCTCCACGATCGGGATGTCGTGCTCGCGGGCGATCTCCCGGATCTTGAAGGCGAGGTTGTCGACGCCCTTGGCGACGCAGATCGGCGCCGACATGCCGCGCTCGTAGGAGAGCGCCACCGAATAGTGGGTCGGGTTGGTGATGATCACCGAGGCCTTGGGAACCGCCGCCATCATGCGCTTCTTGGCGCGCTGCTGCCGCAACTGCCGGATCTTGCCCTTGATGTGCGGATCGCCTTCGGACTGCTTGAACTCTTCCTTGATCTCCTGCAGCGACATCTTCTGCCGCTGGAACCAGCTGCGGTACTGGAAGAAATAATCGGCGATGGCGACGATCGCGAGCGCTGCGACCACCGCGCCGAGCAGGTGAACGGTCATGCTGGTGCTGGCGCCGAGCATGGCGGCCGGATCGAGCCTGACCATCGCCTCCATGCGATGCCGCTCCGGCCACAGGATCATGGTCATGACCACGCCGAGCACCACCAGCTTGCCGATGCCCTTGAGAAAATTGGCCGCCGCCTGCTTGCCGAAAATGCGCTTGAAGCCTGCGCCGGGCGAGATCTTGCTGAACTTGGGTGTGAGGGATTCGGTCGACCAGACCAGGCGGTGCTGCAGCATGTTGCCGGCAATCGCGGCCAGCATCAGCATCAAGAGGGGCACGCCGATCGCGGCGAGCACGGCGAATTCGATCTGCTGCATCAGCGCGAGTAGAGCCTTGCCGTCGGTCTTGATCATCCAGGAATTGGCGAGCAGGTTGCGCATCGGCGTCAACAGCCCGCCGCCGACCGAGCCCGAGAAGGTCGAGACCACCAGCGTGCCGCCCGCCATCATGAACCAGGTGTTGATCTCCTGGCTCTTGGCGACGTCGCCGCGTTCGAGCGCGTCGTCGAGACGCTTTTGTGTCGGGTCTTCTGTTTGACTTTCGGGATCGTTGTCTTCCGCCATCGATCTCTCTTATTTCAACGGCATCATCTGGTGCATGACACCGATGAAGTAATCCAGATACGTACCCATCATCGCCGTCAGCACCACGGCGAGCACCAGGAAGCCCGCGAAGATCGAGAGCGGCACGCCGACGAAATAGACCTGCATCTGCGGCATCAGCCGCGCCAGGATGCCCAGCCCGATGTTGAAGACGAGGCCGAACACCAGGAACGGCCCGGAGAGCTGCAGGCCGAGGCGGAACGCGGCGGCGAAGGCGCGCGTCGCGAGCGAGGCGACATCGCCGCTCGACACGGTCTCGCCCGGCGAGAAGATCGTGTAGCTGTCATTCAGTGCCGCGATCACCAGATGATGGCTGTCGGTGGCAAACAGCAGCGTCACCCCCAGCATGGTCAGGAAGTTGCCGACCAGCACGCCCTGCTGCCCCTGCGTCGGATCGACCGAGGTGACAAAACCGAGCCCCATCTGCTGCGCGATCACCGATCCCGCGACCTGGAGCGCCGACAGCGTCACGCGCGCGGTCGCGCCCAGCACGATGCCGATCGCGATCTCGTGCAGCATCAGGACCAGGAGCGGCGCGAGCGAGCCCATGTCAACCTGGTAGGCGTTGCGGTGCAGCGGCAGGATGATCAGCGTGAGCAGCAGCGCGATCGACAGCTTGATCCGGGTCGGAATGTTAGTCTCGCCGAGGCCAGGCAGCAGCATCACCATCGCACCGACCCGGGCGAAGGCGAGCATGAAGGACGCGGCGAGCGCCGGCAGCAGCGAAACGTCGATGCGCATAGCCGAATGCCTCGGCTCCAACATTCGCATGCCGTTGCGGCAGGCACTTTTGCGAATGTTGGAGCCAAAGAGGCATTCGCAAATATCAATAGTCGTGCGGCCATTGGATTTGACATTCGCCAACGCGATTCGCGGAGCCCCCAGGGCGAATGTCAAATCCACCGCACGACGCATTGTGCCTCAGCCGCCGATGATTCGCGACGAGATCCGCATCATGTGGGCGTGCAGCGAGTCGGCCATGAACGGCAATGCCAACAGCATCGTGGCGAAGATGGCGAGGATCTTCGGCACGTAGATCAGCGTCTGCTCCTGGATCTGTGTCAGCGCCTGGAACAGCGACACGACGACGCCGACCACGAGGCCGACCACCATCAGGGGTGAGGACACGATCACGATCGTCCAGATCGCATCGCGCGCGACGTCGAGGGTTTCAGGGCCGGTCATTGTTTGATACTCGCTCTTGGTTGTCTGACGTGCCGGGACATGCGAATGGCGAATCGGAGACGTCCCCATTCGCTACTCACCATTCGCCAAAATCAGATCGGCATCTTCATGATGTCTTCATAGGCCGCGATCACGCGGTCGCGGACCGAAACCAGCGTGGACACCGCGACGTCGGTGTCGGCGACCGCCGTCACCACGTCCATGACGTTGGCCTTGCCGGAGGCCATCGCGATCGTCTGCGCATCCGACTTGCGGCCGGATTCCATGACGCTGCCGACGGCGTCCTTCAGCAGCGAGGCGAAGGATTGCCCGCTTGCCTCGGTGCCTTTGCCGGCACCGCTATTCTCCAGTACCCGGGCAAGGTTGGCATAGGCGTTGGCGGCGATTGTCGGTGATGCCATGGCTCAATTGTCCTGTTCAGCTCTTGAGAATGTCGAGCGTGCGCTGGATCATCCGGCGCGTCGCACTGATGATGTTGAGATTGGCCTCGTAGGACCGCTGCGCATCGCGCATGTCGGTCATTTCGACCACCGAGTTCACATTGGGGTATTTGACGTTTCCTGCCGCGTCCGCGACCGGATTGTTCGGCTCGTATTTGACGCGGAAGTTCGACTGGTCGGGCTTGATCCTTCCGAGGGTGACGACCTGCGCGTCGAGCGTGCGATCGAGCGCGGAAGAGAAGGTCGGAACCTTGCGCCGGTAGGGATCACCGCCGATGGTCTGCGCGGTCGAATCCGCGTTCGCGATGTTTTCCGAGATCACCCGCATGCGGCCGGCCTGCGCCCGCAGGCCGGAGGTCGCGATCGCCATCGAGCGGGCAAAGTCGCTGCTGTCATTGGCCATGATGCGCCTCCTCTAGCTGTTCTGTTCCCGGATCATGCTCTAGGCCTTGCCGATCGCGGTCTTGAGCAGGTGCAGGCTTTTCGAATAGAGCGAGGTCGCCGCCGCATAGTCCATCTGGTTGCTGGCGGCTTTCATCATCTCCTCTTCGAGATTGACGGCGTTGCCCGCGGGGCGGGGCTCGAAGCCCGCGTTCTTGTTCTGGTCGAATCCGGACGCCGCGCCCGACGGCGTCATGTGGGAGCCGCTGGTCCGGGTCAGCGCCAAGGGGCCCATCGAGCCGGTGACGGCCCCGCTCCTGTCGAGTTTCGGCTCGACCAGGTCGCGCGGCCGGAATTTGGGCGTGTCGGAATTGGAGACGTTCTCGGACAGGACGCGCTGGCGTTCCTGGTGCCACTGCATTTTGGTGCGAAGCGCCGACAGCACCGGGAGGTCGTTGATGGACATCGTCGCGGCTCCTTCCGCCTCTTGCGGACCTCGGGGTCCGAAGCTAGGCAGAATTTGCCGCCTGTATGGTTAACAGCTGGTTAAGGAAGCCATCGGCGCCTGTCCCCCCGTGGGACGGGAATTGCGCCCCCCGTGGATCCTACGCCTCCAAAAGTGGCATTAACCCAACCATTTGGCGGCGGATGCACAGGCCAAGAAGTCGTTTTGGATCGAGCGATTCATAGGTTATTAGGGAGTTGGGGACGGCAAAACTTGCCGTAGGACGTTAAGAGATCGCAGTTTGGGGCATCGTAGGCCGGTGGTTGGCGCGTCTGACCATGGGCACGAGAAAAGCGCCATTTGTCGGGGACGAGTATGCAAGGCAGCCCTATCACGTTCATCGTCGCGTTCATCGTCGTTCTGGCGTTGATCGGCGTCGCTGCTTGGCTGGTTCGCCGATTCGCCAGCAGCCGGCTCGGCGCCAACACCCAGCGCGGCAGGATGCCCCGCCTCGCGGTGATCGACGCCGCCGCGGTCGACGGAAGGCGCCGCCTGGTGCTGGTCCGGCGTGACAATGTCGAGCACCTCCTGATGATCGGCGGCCCCACCGACATCGTCGTCGAGCCCAACATCGTTCGCGCCGCGCATGGCCGCGATCAGCTGCCGCAGCGTCCGACCGCTGCGGAGCCGCCACGCCTTGCCCCCATGCCCGATCCCGCCGGCTGGGCCGACGAGGCGCCGCGGCCCGAGCTGCTCGATCACCCCGAGCCGCAAATGCCCGAGCCGCCGCGCCCCACACGCCCGTCCTTCGCCGACGAATTGCGCCGGCCCGCGCCTACGCTGGCCGAACGTCGCAGCGAGCCGCCGATGGGTGGCTTTCCGCCCGAGCCGGTCGCCCCCCGTCCCGAGCGCGAACCGCGTCCCGAGCCGCCGCGCGCCGCGCGCAGCGAGCCGCCGCTGATGCCGCGTCCGCCGCGCCAGAGCGAGCCGGTGAAGATGCCGCCGGTGCGCGCCGAGCGTCCCGCAGCACCGCCGCCTCCTCCCGTGCCGCAGGTCCCGCCCGTGCCGCCGCCGGCGCCCGCGGCTGCGCCCTCGAGCGCGGAGCAGAACCTCGCCGAAATGGCCCAGCGTCTCGAAGCTGCGCTGCGCCGCCCCGCCGGCGAGACGGTCGCGCCTCCCGTCGCGCCGGAGCCGCCGGCCGCTCCCCCGCGGGCGGCACGCAGCGAGCCAGCGACGCCACCGGCTCCACCGCCGAAGCCGGCCGCGGAAAAGACCAGCTTTGAAAATCTCGAAGACGAGATGGCCTCGCTGCTCGGCCGTCCGAAGCCGTCTTCGTGAGGCTGCCGTCCCTCCCGCGTAGAGTTCTCTTCCTTTCTGTCCTGTTCGGTGCGGCCTCGCTCGCAGGCCTTGCGCATGCGCAGGACATCAGCATCAATCTCGGCGGCGGCGCCGGCGGTGGCGGCGTCACCGAGCGCGCGATCCAGCTCATCGCGCTGCTCACCGTGCTGTCGATCGCGCCGTCGATCCTCATCATGATGACCTCGTTCACGCGCATCGTGGTCGTGCTGTCGCTGCTGCGCACCGCGATGGGCACGGCGACCGCGCCACCGAACTCGGTGATCATCGCGCTGGCGATGTTTCTCACCTTCTTCGTGATGGGGCCGGTTCTGCAGAAATCCTACGACGACGGCATCCGCCCGCTCGTCGCCAACCAGATCGGCGTCGAGGATGCGCTCCAGCGCGCCTCGGTCCCCCTGCGCGGTTTCATGCAGAAGAACGTGCGCGAGAAAGACCTCAGGCTGTTTCTGGATCTTTCGCGCGAGCCGCCGCCGGCCACCCCCGACGACCTCGCGCTCCGCATCCTCGTCCCCGCCTTCATGATCTCCGAGCTGAAGCGCGCCTTCGAGATCGGCTTCCTGTTGTTCCTGCCCTTCCTGATCATCGACCTCGTCGTCGCCTCGGTGCTGATGTCGATGGGCATGATGATGCTGCCGCCGGCCACGATCTCGCTGCCGTTCAAGCTGATCTTCTTCGTGCTGGTCGACGGCTGGTCGCTGGTGGCGGGAAGCCTGGTGCAGAGTTACGGGGGGTGAGGCGACCAACCTCCCTCGTCATGCCCCGCGAAGGCGGGCATCCAGTACGCCGCAGCTTCTCGCTTCTACACACCGTCTCTGGAATACTGGATCGCCCGCCCCAGTGCGCAAGTACGCACAAGGCGGGCGATGACACCTAGAACGCGGCACGCGACGGAGCCTAGAACTAGCAGGAGCCCTACCGCGTCATCTTGATCTGCCGCACGACCGGGATCGTCGGCAGCGAGCCGGTGTGCTCGGCTTCGTCCTTGGCCTGCGGCGTGCCCGGCGCGCGGGCGGTGGCGTCGGGGAAGCGCTGCTTCATCTCGCGCAGGAAGCCGTCAAGCGTGTCGACGCTGGCAGCGAGCTTGGCGATCTCGGCGAATTCGGCGCTGGAGGCCGCGGCCGGCTTGCTGGCGATGTCGAAGGCGAGACGGTCGGCGCTCTCGCTCATCAGCGGCGCGTATTTCTCTCGGAAGCGCGACAGGCCAATTGAATCGTCGGCCAGCGCATAGCCGACGGCGGCGCGGATGATGTCGCTCTTCTCCACCGTGTTGAGCGGCTTGAAGTCGCGGAAGCGCTCGCCGTAGTACAGCTCGATCTGCTCGGCGGACTCGCGCCAGCGCCGCGCCGCCCAGAAGATGTCCGAGCGCAAGCGGAGCACTTCGCGCCCCGAGACGTTGGAGACGATGTCGAGCGCCAGATCGTGACGGCCGACATCGCTCTGTGCACGCGCCTCCAGCAGCAGGCGCTGCTGCCTGAGCTCGCCCGAGAGATCGCTGATGCGGCTCGCACGCAGCGCGGTGATCGCCATGTCAGGCTTGCGGTTGGCGAGATAGATCATGGCAAGGCGCGCGGCCACCTGGGCGCGCGCGGCACCTTCGAGGCGGTGGTCGACCTGGTATTGCAGGAGCTCGGCGGCCTGGTCGAGCAGATCGATCGAGGCGAGACGGTCGGCGAGCCGGCGGATCAGTTCGTCGCCGCGACGGCCGATCGGCGTCAGTTCGCGAAACTCGTAGAACATCCCGAGTGCCTCGACCGGCGGCAGTTCGTCGCCCTTCGGTCCCAGGAAGATCTGCGTGAACAGCTCGGAGGCGAGGTCCTGCGCCTGACGCGAGGCTTCCGCGTTCGGCTGGAGCCTCGTCGCGGTGCGCGCGGCGGTGAGCGCGTCCCGGTAACGTCCGCTCTCGGCATAAAGGCGCGAGAGCATCTGCAGCGTCTTGACCTCGATCGCGTCGCCGCGCCAGGTCATGGACAACGTCTCGAGCTCGCGCAGTGCCTCTTCCTTGCCGATCTCGTCGCGCTTCTGACGCAGCGCGACCTCGAGCTGCTTGGCCTCGGCCGCAGCCGGACGGTCATTCGAGGCGACCGCGAACTTGTAATCGTCCAGCGCGTCCTTGTCGTGGCCGAGCGCCTCGGCGAGCCGGCCGCGCAGCACGGCAAAGCCCGGCGCGGCCTCGGGCGGGACACCGACGACCTCGAGCTCACTGCGGCGCTTGGAGGCGCCGGCATAGTCCTTCACCTCGAGCGAGGCGCGCATCGCGTCCATCGTCACGATGCGCTGGATGTCGAGCGGCAGCGAGGCGATGGCGAATTCGACGTTCTTGAACTTCTCGCGGGCATCCGCCCATTTGCCCTGACGCGCAAATGCGAGCGCCTTCCACAGCTGGGAATCGTGGCTGTTGCCGATCACGGGATTGGCGAGGTCCTTCAGGCCCTGCGACGGCCGGCCGATCAGGATATTGGCAATCGCATGCATGATCAGCGCGCCGCTCTCCTCCTTGTTGAGGGGATCGGTCAGCATGACGTCGGTGACGGCCTTGGCCTCGTGATACATCGCGCGCGACATGTAGAACTGCGCGAGGTCCAGCCGCGGCAGCGAACGCAGTGCCGGTTCGACGACCGATATCGCCGTCATCAGCTCGCTCTGGCGCGCCATGAAGTTTTCCGACTGGCCCTTGCGCCAGCCTTCGGGGCTGAAGACCGGGCGCACCGCGGTCGGCGCCCGCTCGGCCGAGATGTCGACGGGCGACAGCGTCAGTCCACCCTTCTTGCCGAGGATCACCTTGTCGGAGCCGACCTCGACGCCGATCTCTTCGGAGTTCGGCCGGATCGCGATGCCGTGCGCGGATTCCAGCAGCGAGAGATCGACGAGATCCTGCCGCTTGATGAAGCCGCGCACCGGCCGCTGCGCGGTGACGACATAGAGCGTGTCACCGGCGTCGGGATCGGTCAGCCTGTGCAGCAGGCCCGGGTTGGCGAAGGGGATCGCGATGTTGGCGAGCGCGGGATCGGTGATGTTGCGCGACATCATCAAGGGCAGCGGCGTCGACTGGATCTTGTCGGCCAGCGTCAGCAACCAGTTGGTCTCCTTGCCGACCTCCTCGCTCGCCAGCGAGTAGACCAGCGGACGGGTGAGACGGATGCGCACCGCCTGCCCCTTGTCGAGCGGGATACGGCCGACCTCACCGATCATCGCGCCGCCCTTGGTGCGGATCGCCTCGACATCGATCGGCTTCGGCGTATCGAACACCAGCCAGACGGTGTCGCCGCGGCGGAACGCGGCTGCGGCTGTTGCGACTTGAATCGGGAACGTCACGCGCAAGCCATCGCTGTCGCGGCGCGCATCGACGCTGGCGACGGTCGGCTGCGGCGCGGCCTTCGGGGCTTCTTGGGGGGCTTCCTTGGTAGCTTCCTTGACCGGCTCCTTCGCCGCCTCTTCGACAGGCGCGGGCTTGGGCGGCGCGGCCGCGGCTTCCGCAGCGGGCGGCGCCGGCTTCGCAACTTCCTTCGCGACTTCCTTGGCAACGTCCTTGGGAGCTTGTTTGGGCGCTTCCGCGGCGTGCGCGGCCTCAGCAATGGGAGCCGGCGCCGGTTTCGGCGCTTCGGCGGGCGGCATCGCGGCGGGCGCTTCCGGCTTCACGTCTGGCTTGACGTCGGGCTTGACCTCGATCTTGGCTTCGCGCGCGATCGTCTCGGAGGTCGGCGGAGCGATCTCGCGATGGGCGTCCTTCTCGGCCGCGGGCTTGTCGGGCGCCGGTCCGTGACCGGCCGGCTTCATTTGCGAGATCGCCGCCTCGGGCGTCGCGGCCGTCTTGCCCTTGTCGGGCTGGAAGGCGACGTCAACGACGTAGTTCTTCTCGTCGCGGAACGAATGCACGTCGGAATCGCCGATCAGCGCGATCTCGACATTGGTCTGGTCGATGTCGGCCTTCTGCTTGATCGAGGCGACGTTCGGCGGCGCCGCGACGACCGCATCCGCCAGATCGAAATTGAGGTTGGCGTTGAAGGCGAGCGTGAGCTTCTGCTCGTTGAGCACGGAGGACACGCCGACGCCGTCGGGCATCTCGAACACGAAGCGCACGAAGGTCGGCTGCACCGAGGCGCGCACGCGGATCGGCGGACGCTTCTTGGTCTCGGCCGCGGCGCGCTGGGCGCGCAGCGCGCGCTCGGCGATGCGCGCCCGCTCGGCGAGCTCCTTGACGACGTCCATGGGCAGGCTCGGCGGCGGCCCCTTCCAGCCCTCGGGCAAGAGGTCGATGAAGGTGCGCTCGCCGGCGTTCATGGTGTTGACGGTGACGCGCCGCGCCAGCGACAGGCGAATCGCGCTGCCGTCAGGATCGCGGCGCGCGGAATTGATGTAATCGGGGGCGCCCTCCGGCACGCGGTCGACGGGAACGTCGACGGGCCGGTCGAAGCGGACGATGAGGATGGAGCCCGCGGTCGTCACCTCGGAAGGAACGTCCTCGCCGAGCTTGATGACGAGACGGGCAAAGCCGCCGCCGGCGGAAAAACTCGCCTCGCCTCTGACGGGATCAGCCGCCCGGGCGGGCGCACCAAGGCCGATCAGCAGGCACACCGCCAACACGCCCGCATGTCGGACATGACGCGACAGCCCCCACGCCGAAGCGCGGGCTCGCGACACAAATCCAGCGGCAGCCTCTCGCGCCATTGGCGGATTTCTTCCGTTTCGACGATTGGCGCCGGTCCTGGTACCGGCCCCTGCCCTCGACTTTAAGGTTTTGCCAATTAAGGACTTCTTAAGTATGAGCCCTCAATTCGGCTTTTGCGTCGGCTTGCCGTCGATCTTGGGCAGGTCGCCGGCCGAGGCCGACTGATCGCCGCCGCCATTGGCGCGGCGGGCCATCTCGACCGTCAGCCGCTCGGCGGCCTCCGGTGACATCAGTCCCATGATGTCCGACATCTTTCGCGGCGCGATGGCCGAGGCGATCTCGATCAGCACGGGCATCTCGAGCCGGTCGAACACCCGTGCGGCGTCCTTGGGCTTCATGCCCTCGTACATGGTCACGAGGCCCTTCATGCGCTGGGCCTCGGCGGCCTTCTGCTCGGCCTGTGTCGCGGAGATGCGGTTCTCGACCGCCTTCATCTCCTCGACCTTGCCTTCGATGCGCTTCTCGGCCGATTTGAGCAGGCTCTCGCGGATGTCGATCTCGCGCTGGCGCGCCTCGATCTCCTGGCGCCGGGCCTGCAAGCGCTCGAGGATAGCGCGCTCGGAGGCCGAGACCTGCGACTGGGCTTCGTCGACCTTGACCACGGTGCCTTCCGGCTTGGTCTCGGGCGCGGCGGGCTTGGGCGCCTCCTTCGGCGCGCCATGGGTCGAGCCGGTGGTGATCTCCGACTCGTCGCGACCGATCGGGAAATTCAGGTTCTCCTGCGCCCAGGATTTCTTGGCCTGGTTCGGCTTGTAGTCGAAGACATAGCCGCCATTGATCACGAGGCCCGCCACCTTCAACGTAGCGAGGCCTGCGACGGCAACCAGAACGACCGGGATGACGCGGATGTTACGAAAGGACTTCATACCCTGACTTCATGCGGCAAGACCGTTGGAACGTCGGCGCTCGGAGAAGGCTTCGGCCGCAGCCGCCACCGCCTTCGCGGTCGAGGGCTTGGCCGCCGGCGCGGCGACCGCTTCCGGATTGGTGACGGGGCGCGCGGCGATTGCGATCTTGGACAGGCGCCGCACCACGTTGTCGGCTTCGCCGAGCTGCTTGTGGAGCTGGTCCGACATCTGCGTAGCCGCGGCGAGCTGGCTGCCGAGGTTCTCGTTGACGTCACGCACGGCCAGCTTCAGCCCGCCGATCGCGCGCTCGGCGATCTCGGTCGCGGTGATCAGCTCGCCGATCACCGCCTTCAGCGAATGCTCGTCCGCCTTCAGCCGCGTCAGGCGCTTGTTGAGCATGACGCAGTAGACGATCGTCAGCATCAACAGGACAGCCACCAGCGTCTCGATCGCCATTCCCAGGGAGTGGTTCATGGGGCCTCCATCATCTTGTTCTGCTCGTCCACCTTCTCGAACATCGCAAGTGTCGTACTTGGCTTGCGCAAGGGTTTCGTCACGCGGATCGCGACGCGGTCGCCGACCCGGCCCATCCGGCCCTCGGTCAGCGTGACGTCGCCGCAGCGCACGGTGACGTTGGCGTCGGCGCGCATGTCGAGCGGCAGCGTGTCGCCGACCTTGAGGCGCATCAGCTGCTTGAGCGGGATGTCGGCCTCGTAGAGCACGGCATCGACGGCGATTTCGGCCTGCACGATCTCGGTGGCGAAATGGCCTT
This sequence comes from Bradyrhizobium guangxiense, assembly GCF_004114915.1. Classification (NCBI taxonomy): domain Bacteria; kingdom Pseudomonadati; phylum Pseudomonadota; class Alphaproteobacteria; order Hyphomicrobiales; family Nitrobacteraceae; genus Bradyrhizobium; species Bradyrhizobium guangxiense. The sequence goes on from NZ_CP022219.1 coordinate 4,418,911, forward strand.
CCCAGACCGGATCGCGGCCGAACTTTTCGCCCATGAACATCTGGAGCAGGACGCCCCGGATCGGCTCGATGGTCGCATAAGGCAGCAGCAGTTCGATGTTGCCGCCGCGGTCTTCCATGTCGATGCGCAGGCGCACCAGGATCGCGGCATTGGCGGGACGGCTGATCGCGGCGAAACGCGGGTTGGTCTCGAGCCGGTCGATCGTGAAGGTCACCGGCGACAGCGGCCGGAACGCCTGCTCGGCGTCGGCCAGCACCACCTCGACCAGCCGCTTCACCAGCTCGGTCTCGATCGTGGTGTAGGGCCGGCCCTCGATGCGGAGCTGGCTGGTGCCGCGGCGGCCGCCGAGCAGCACGTCGATCATCGAATAGATCAGGTTGGAATCGACCGTCGCCATGCCAAAGTTTTCCCACTCCTCGGCCTTGAAGACGGTGAGGACGGCGGGCAGCGGGATCGAGTTCATGTAGTCGCCGAAACGCACCGAGGTGATGCGGTCGAGCGAGACTTCGACGTTGTCGGAGGTGAAATTGCGCAAGGACGTCGTCATCAACCGCACCAGGCGGTCGAAGACGATTTCGAGCATCGGTAGACGCTCGTAGGAAACCATCGCCGAGTCGATGATGGCGCGAATGCCGGAATGGTCATCGAGCGTGACGTCGCCGACGGTGAAGCCGAGGAGATTGTCGATCTCCTCCTGCGACAGCACCCGCTCGCCGGAGTTCTTGCCGCTTCCGAGATCGCGGCTGCCGTCCTCGACCATGGCCGCCCATTGCAGGGCCATGGTCTCCGACAGCTCGTTTTCGGCGGCAGCCTTTGCGGCCTCCGCGGGATCCTCGGAATCGAGCGACGCCTCCCATTGTGCGGCAATCGCATCCTGGTCCATTTGCTCGTTACCGGCCATGACGCTAGTCCGTCACCTTCCTAGGACCCATCACTGGACCACGACTTCCTTGAACAGCACCGCGCTGACCTGGATCGGGGCGACCGCCGCGTTGACGCGCTTGGTCAGCTCCTCCTTGAGGCGGAAGATGCCGGCGGAACCATTGAGGTCGGAGGGGCGCAGCTCGCGCACATAGGTCTGGAAGATGTCGGTGACGCGCGGCATCGTCGGCTTGATCGCCTCGATCTGCTTCTCTTCCTTCAACTCCAGCACGATCTTCAGCCGCAGATATTGCACACGCTCGCCCGGCGCGCCGGCGAGGTTGACCATCATGTCGGGAACGTCGACGAAAGCCGGCGGCTTCGGCGGCGGCGCGGCCTCGGCATGATGCTCGTCGTCGCCATGACGGAAGAAGAAGAACCAGGTCGCCGCGCCGCCGCCGAGGACGGCGAGCAGACCGACGGCCATGATGATGAGCTTCAGCTTGTTCTTCGGCGGAGCGGCTTCCGCGCCCTCGGCGGCTGCGCCACCTTCCGCTTCATTCTCTGCCATGGTTGCCGCGCCCGGGTCTCTCAAAGGGGTCGAAAGAGCGAAGCCTCAAGACAGTGACGCGATACAAATGCCCCGGCGCAATGCGCTCCTTTTCATGGCAAACGCTACGGTAATAATGGTTAACGGAATCTTTCGATTGGGCTTCCGCTAGGAAAAATCTGCCGGGCAAGCATGGCTAACAGAACCTTTCTGCCGCCCTCCCGCGCCCCTCGAAAATCGTCAAAACATTGAAATCACGATATTTTCCGGGTTGGCACGGCTTTCGCTGAGAGAGGGCCGAGACCGAACGGTTTGGGAGAACCTGAAGGTCTCGTTCACGGGGTCCGCCAAGGCGCTTGGGAGAGCGAAATGGCAAGGCCACTCAGGGGAGATCTCCGATGCAGAACGCGCTTCTGATCGGCTTGTCACGGCAGATGACGTTGGAGCGGCAGATGGATGTCATCGCCAACAACGTCGCCAATGCCAACACCAACGGTTTCAAGGCCGATCATTCGCTGTTCGAGGAGTACCTCAACTCGAACGCGCGTGAAGACAATTTCATGGGTCCGGACCGCCGTGTCTCCTATGTGCAGGACCGCGGCACCTACCGCGACATCGGCCAGGGGCCGATGGAGCCGACCAACAATCCGCTCGACATGGCGATCGACGGCAACGCCTATTTCGCCGTGCAGGCCAATGGCGGCGAGCTGTTCACCCGCGACGGCAAGTTCTCGCTCAACAGCACCGGCCAGCTCGTCACCTCGGACGGCAACCTGGTGCTCGGCACCGGCGGCCCGATCACCTTCCAGCCGACCGATCACGACATCAACATCGCGCCCGACGGCACCATCACGGTGCTCGAGGGCACCGCCAAGACCGACTCGATCCGCGGCAAGATCCGCATGGCCTCGTTCGACGATCCGACCAGGCTGACCAAGCTCGGCGCCAATCTCTATTCGGCCGGCTCCGCCACGCTGCAGGCCGAGACCAAATCCAGCGTCCGCCAGGGCTACATCGAGAAGTCGAACGTGAACTCGGTCGGCGAGATGACCCGCATGGTGGAAGTCATGCGCAGCTACACCGCGATCGCCAATCTGCTCCAGCAGCAGAGCGACCTCCACAAATCGGCGATCGAGAAGCTCGCCGACGTTCCGGCCTGATTGAGGGAGAACTGAGATGCAGGCGCTTCACACCGCAGCGACCGGAATGGCGGCACAGGAACTCAACGTTCAGGTGATCTCCAACAACATCGCCAACCTGCGCACCACCGGCTTCAAGAAGCAGACTGCGGCGTTCCAGGACCTGATCTACGAGCACGTGCGCCGCGTCGGCGCGCAGGCCTCAGACCAGGGCACCATCCTGCCCGTCGGCGTCGACATCGGCGGCGGCGTCAAGACCGTCGGCACGCCGCGCAGCATGACGCAGGGCACGCTGTCGCAGACCGGCAACGATCTCGATCTCGCGGTCTCCGGCGAAGGCTTCTTCAAGATCCTGATGCCTGACGGCACCTACCAGTACACCCGCGACGGCACCTTCCAGATGGACAATCAGGGCCGCGTCGTCACCGCGCAGGGCAACCCGGTGCAACCGACCATCACCATCCCGCAAAACGCCTCGGGCCTTTCGGTCAACGAGCAGGGCCAGGTCTCGGTGACGCTGCCGGGTTCCTCGACCTCGACCATTCTCGGCCAGATCGGCCTGACCCGCTTCATCAACAAGGCGGGCCTGCAGCCGGTCGGCAGCAATCAGTTCACCGAGACGCCTTCCTCCGGCCCGCCCCAGGACGGCACGGCCACGGCCGAAGGTTACGGCAAGATCTCGCAAGGCAGCCTCGAGCAGGCCAATGTCGACGTCGTCTCGGAGATGAGCGACCTGATCGCCGCCCAGCGCGCCTACGAGATGAACGCCAAAGTGATCAGTGCCGCCGACCAGATGATGCAATCGACCACGGCGCTGTTCCGCTGAGGCCAAGATTGAGGCAATGACGATGATCCGCGCCACCCTCGCCACGATCTCCGCCCTGCTCGCGCTGGCCCTGCCGGCCGCGGCCGCGGACGATTTCATCGCCTCCCCGACGCTGCGCGCGAGCGTCACCGTGACCGCGGACGTGGTGCGGGTCGGCGATCTCATCGACAATGCCGGATCGGCCGCGCTGATCCCGGTCTACCGCTCGCCCGATCTCGGCACCACCGGCACGCTGACGGTCGGGCAGGTCCTGTCGGTGCTCCGCGCCAAGCAGGTGATCGGCGTGATGACCGGCGACATCAAGGAGGTCCAGGTCCCCCGCCTCGCCCGCACGCTCGCGAGCAAGGATCTCGAAAACGCGGTCGCCTCGACGCTCGAGCGCCGCTTCGGCCTCGGGGACGCCGCCAACATCACCGTCACGTTCGACCGCGGCGTCGCCGAGATGCGGCTGGATGCCTCCAACACCGGTGCGCTGCAGCCTGTCGCAACGCGCTACGATGCCCGCAGCGGCCGGTTCGACATCGCTTTCGAGATTGCCAACGACAACAACCCGACCCCGACCAAGCTGCGCTTCACCGGCACCGCGATCGAGACGGTGGAAGTGGCCGTGCTGACGCGCGACATCGACCGTGCCGATCTCCTGAAATCCTCCGACCTCTCGTTGGAGCGCAGGCCGAAGGCCGAAGTCACCGGCGAGCCCGCCTCGCGCGACCGCAGCATCGGCATGCAGCTGCGCCGGCCGATGCGGGCCGGCACGCCGCTCCGTGTCGCCGACATCGTCAAGCCCGACTTCGTGGTGCGCGATCAGGCCGTCACCATCATCTATGAGGTGCCCGGCCTCTATCTCACCACCCGCGGCAAGGCGATCGAGAGCGGCGCCGAGGGTGACACCGTCAGCGTGATCAACCCGCAATCCAAGCGCACGCTGACCGGTGTCGTGACCGGCCGCGGCCAGGTGACGATCCAGGGCGGGAGCCAGTCCGCTCCGATGGTGCCTGCGGTCGACCAGACCTCCTCGCTCAAGCGCGACGAAGCGCCGGCCCCCGTCGATACCGCAGCTCTCCTTCGGAACCTCGTGCAGGCCCCCACCTCGCCGGCCCAAATCGCAGAAGCTCAGATCCCGCAAGCTCGCGTCTCGCAAGCTCAAGCCAAGTAAGAGTTCGTCATGTCCGCTTTCAGTTCGGCTTACCGTCTTCGTCGCATCGCGATCTCCGCCCTTCTGCTGGCCTCTTGCGCGCTGGGCGGCTGCTCCTCGATCGACCGCCTGTCGCAGATCGGCGAGCAGCCGAAGCTGTCGGCGATCGACAATCCGACGACGCAGCCGGGCTACAAGCCGGTGCAGATGCCGATGCCGAAGCCGGAAGTGGCCTCCTACAATCCGAACTCGCTGTGGCGCAATGGCAGCCGCGCCTTCTTCAAGGCCCAGCGCGCCCGCCAGGTCGGCGACCTCCTGACCGTGACCGTGAACATCACGGACAAGGCCAACCTCTCCAACGAGACCCAGCGCAGCCGCACCAATTCGGAAAACTCCCAGATCAACGACTTCCTCGGCGCGAAGACCATCACGCAGGCCAACAAGATCCTGCCCGGCAGCCTTCTCACCGCCGGCTCCACCGCCTCCAGCGACGGCAAAGGCTCGGTCAACCGCCAGGAAGCGTTGCAGACCAACGTCGCCGCCGTCGTCACCCAGGTGCTGCCGAACGGAAATCTCGTGGTCGAAGGCAAGCAGGAGATCCGCGTCAACTACGAGATCCGCGAGCTCGTGGTCGGCGGCATCGTCCGCCCCGAGGACATCCAGAGCGACAACACCATCGATTCCAGCAAGATCGCGCAGGCCCGCATCGCCTATGGCGGCCGCGGCCAGATCATGGACGTGCAGCAGCCGCGCTACGGCCAGCAGGTCATGGACGTACTGCTGCCCTTCTAAGCCCCTTCAAGAGCTCCCACATCGTGTTCGCGAACTAAAGGCGCGAACGACGATGTACGACGCGGCCCTCGCTAGCTCCCCTGGCGAGGGCCGCATGTATTTTGAGCACCGCAACCAGCGAGTCAGATGCCGCAATTGCAAACGACGCTGCCTCCCCGCAATGACGGGCTGAGAGAGGCTACGTAAACTCCGCCTCCACCACCCCCAGCCCGTCCAGCTCCATCCGCACCTTGTCGCCGGCCTTCAGCCACAGCGTCTTGACCAGGCTGCCGGTGAGAACCAGCTGCCCGGCATGCAGCCCCTTGCCCTCGGCGGCGAGATGGTTGGCGAGCCAGGCAAGCGCGTTGTGGGGGTGGCCGAGCACGTCGGCGCCGGTGCCGTGACTGACCTCCTCGCCGTTGACGATAGCGCGGCCCTTGACCGCCTTCAGGTCCGGCACCGACGAACGCGGAACCGAGGCGCCCAGCACACAGCCGGCGGCGAAGAAATCGTCGGCGATCAGCGTCGGCGCGCCCATCGTCTCCCACTTCACATAGCGGTCGTCGACGATCTCGATCGCGGGGTGGTAGGCCTCGACCGCCTCGCCGACCCATTCGGCCGTGAACGGCGCCTCGCCGGCGGCGAGGTCGCGCTTCAGCCGCACCGCGATCTCGCATTCGACGCCGACCCGGACATAGTTGGAGGCGGCAAGCTTGGCTCCGCTGTCATGCACCCCCTTCTGGAACCCCCCGCCGCCGCAGGGATGCGGGATGCCGATATAGTCCTGCATGATTTGACTGGTGCAGCCGATCTTGTAGCCGACCAGCGGACCGGCATGCGCCAGCAGCAGATCGTGCAGCGCACGCTGCACCTGATAGCCCTCCGCCTCATCGGCGGGCGGACGTTCCAGCGCCGCGAGCGGCGCATGGTTGCGGCGCGCCAGCGCGATCGCCTTTGCGGCTTCGAGAATCTTGTCCATCGGCGCCGCCTCCCACGCTACGCATTCAGGGGCGACACTTCAGCATCCCCGCCGGGGCGTGACAAGCGCGGGCGGTGTGGGCCCTCAGCCCTTGACGAGGCCGAGGCGGATCAGGCTCTCGGCGGTCGCGAGGATCGCTTCGTCGTTGGACCGGGGCTCCCAGCCCAGCAGCGACCTTGCCTTGACGCTGGTGGAATGCCGCACCCTTCCGAGCATCGGCACGACCGCACGCAGCAGCGGAATACGGCTCGCAGCCAGCCGCACCAGCCAGTCCGGCGCCTGGAGCCGCGGAACCCGCCGCGCCCTTGGTTCCAGTTCCCGCCGCAGCACCTTGCCGATGTCGAGGATCGACATCGCCTCGCCGGAGACGGCGATGAAGCGCTCGCCTCTCGCCTCCGGCGCCGTCATCGCCCGCAAATGCAGGTCGGCTACGTCGCGCACATCCACCACGCCGAAATAGACCCGCGGCACCGCCGGCATGGCACCATCGAGCAGCGATTTGACGATCTCGATGGAGCCGGAGAAGTCCGGCCCCAGCACGGGTCCGAAAATGCCGGCGGGATTGACCACCGACAGCTCCAGCCCACCTCCCTCGCGCGCAACGAAATCCCAGGCCGCCCGCTCGGCCAGCGTCTTGGACTTGATGTAGGGCTGCACGTCGCTGCCAGCCAGATTGGTCCAGTCGGTCTCGTCGAACGGTTTTTCGCGCGGCGGATGACCGTAGCCGATCGCGCCCAGTGACGAGGTGATGACGACCCGTTTCACGCCGGCATCGCGTGCAGCCCGCAGCACCCGAAGCGTACCGTCGCGGGCCGGGATGATCATCTCGTTCTCATCCTTGGGAACACTGGTCGACAGCGGCGAGGCGACATGGAGCACGTAGTCGCAGCCCGTGACCGCCTCACGCCAGCCATTGTCTGCGGTGAGGTCGGCCGTGAAGAAGCACAGGCTTTCGGGTGAGATCGCCCCGCCCTCGCGGAGCATCGCCAGCACATCGGCCTGCCGGTCCGGCCGGCGCACCGTGGTTCGCACCCGATGGCCGGCAGCAAGAAGCTGCAGGATGACATGGATGCCGACGAAGCCGGCCCCGCCTGTGACCAGAACAGTGCTCATTGCCAAATTCCTTGCGTCGCGCAGGCCCACGAATTGGTTCCGCCACCCTGCTCAAGGCCGCATCTGGTCACTATCTGCATCCGGACAAGTAGAATGGATTTCGAGACCGGTATGGAAAACCTGACCAGCGTTTGCGACGGCGACTGCGATTGCAGCCCCGATCCCGCCCTGCTTGCCGACTTCAAGCGCGCCATCCATGCGCTCGGCGGCAAGTGGAAGCTGGAGATCCTGTTTGCGCTGATGAACGGCCCGGTTCGTTTCGGCGCCTTGCGGAGATCGATCGGCGGCATCACCCAGCACATGCTGACCACGCAGCTGCGCGAGCTCGAGCAGGATGGCCTCGTGTCGCGCACTGCCTTCGCGGAGAAGCCGTTGAGGGTCGAGTACGAGCTCACCGATGCGGCCTACGGCCTGCTGCCGGCGTTTAAGGAAATATTGAGCTGGTCCAGGCTTTATGGGGACGCTCGCCTGGCAGTGTTGCAGGAAGCCTGATTGCAGCGATGCTTGATGCCGCTGCCCCGGTGTCTCAGCATCCGACCAGATCTCGTTGATGCGACTCGCAAAACGTCCTCGCACCTGAAGTGAAGGCTGTTTCTCATGTGGGCTCACGTGAGCGCGGAGGATTCGACTCTAGCTCATTGATCGCGATTCATTTTTCGCAATCCGCGACGGTCAACCTCGCACGACATCGGCGTTGTAGCGAGGAACCCGCGACAACGCCGAGTGCAACGGCGTCGCCTCCGTCAAATGCGTCCAAGCGCGGCGCGGATGGCGACCTCGACCGGCGAGTAGTCCCCCTCCGTCCGCTCCAGCCGATACGGCTCGGCGAGATGCAGCGGCGGCTGCGCCAGGAATCGTGGACGCTGTCCCCGATGCTTCTGCGCGGCATGGACCAGGAAGGGATGACAGAGATAGACCGTGCCGGCCGCACCGGTCGCGAGCGCAACCGGACAGTCGGCCCCCATCTGCTCCAGCATCATGTGCGCCCGGCCCGCATCGCCAGCCGGCGCCAGATAGCGCGCCATCGGCAGGGGCGAGCCGACCCGGATCCGCGTAGGCGCATCGTCCTCACCGACGTCGGAGAACAGGAACAGCAGCAGCAGCGCCCGCCCCCGCGAGGTGATGTTGACGCGCCAGGCCGAGTGATCCTGCGCTTCGTCTGGGTCGTAATCCTCGCCGGGAAAGCTGAGATCGACATGCCAGCCGGCATCGCCGGGGTCGTCCGGATGCGGAAAGCGCACCGGAAAGGTGCCGATGTCGCGCCGCGGTCGCCATCGCCCCTGCCCGACGATCTGGTCGAAGGCGGCATGGAGCACTGGGGTGTTGATGGCGTCCCGGAACGGCGGATCGCCATAATAGGGCAACCGCACCACGGGCCGGGTCCAACTGGCGGGGTCGTGCTCGCTGCATGGCAGATCGCGCCACATGATGATGCGGGCCGCCTCGGCAAGCTCACGGGGGAAGGCATTGTCGATCCGGACAAAGCCGTCGCGGATGAATTGCTGGATTTGCGCGGCATCAAGCGCGCGGGGATTGGCAGTCATGATGATCTCTCAATTGCTCGCCAGCCCTCATCATCGGCTCGCTGCGGAACCGGCCGGCTCAATCGGTTGGGAAGCCGCAAGTCGAACTCGCGGGACGCGATGCCTCCGCGGCGGGGGCGCCTGCGCTCAGCCCAGGAAGAAAACCGATGCGATGTTGAGGGTGCAAATCATCATGGCGGCGCGAATCTACGCGCAGGATCAGCGGCGTTCAAGCGACGCCGTGAGCCAAAAACAAAAGAGCCGCACGTGGCGGCTCCGTCTCTATTCGTCGCGATAGACCTTCTCGCGTTTCTCGTGGCGCTCCTGCGCTTCCACCGAGAGCGTCGCGATGGGCCGGGCTTCGAGCCGCTTCAGAGAGATCGGCTCGCCGGTGTCCTCGCAATAGCCGTAGGTGTTGTCCTCGATACGCTGGAGCGCGGCGTCGATCTTGGCGATCAGCTTGCGCTGGCGGTCGCGGGCGCGGAGTTCGATGGCGCGGTCGGTTTCGGACGATGCCCGATCGGCCAGATCGGGGTGGTTCACATTCTCCTCCTGCAGAGCTTGCAGGGTGAGCTTGGACTCCTTGAGGATCTCATCCTTCCAAGCGAGGAGCTTCAGACGGAAGTACTCCTTCTGCCGGTCGTTCATGAAAGGCTCTTTTTCGGTCGGTCGGTAGTTTTTCAACTTTTCCAAGGGCGGCCTATCTGTCTAAGCAACGACTCGCAACGGAAACAAGGTCCGTTGAGCCGGGCCTTATATAGTGGCCTCCTGTGACAGACAATATTTCCCTGCGGCGCCGGCTGGCGCCCCCAAGCCCTTGCACAGGAAGGTTTTATCCTGGAGGGCCCGGAGGCGGCTTCAGGCCTAGTAGCCGACCGTGAAGCGCTGCCTCGCATGGGCCGGGCGCTCGATTTCGTCGGCAAGCGCAATGGCGTAGTCAGCGAAGGTGATCCAGCTCTTGCCGTTCGCATCTGCGAGAAGCTGATCGGTCCCGAGCCGGAACTTGCCCGTACGTTCACCCTCGACGAACAGGGCGGACGGCGAAATGAAGGTCCAATTCAGCTCCTTTTCTTGCCGCAACAGGTCGAGAAAGGCCGAGCCCGCCTCTGCTTCCGCCTTATATTGGGCCGGAAAATTGGGGGTCGTGACCAGCTTCACGCCCGGCGCGACCTCGAGGCTGCCGGCGCCGCCGACAACGAGGTAACGAGCGACCTTGGCATCCTTCGCCGCGCCGATCAGCTTGCGCGCGTCGCTGGCCAGGAAGTGCACGGAACTCACGGCGACCTCGTGCCCGGTCCACAGCTTGGCGAGGCCGGCCTGGTCGAGCACGTCCCCCTTGGTCGGCGTGACGTTCGGCAGGACCGCGATCTTCTCGGGGTTCCGGGCGATGGCTGTGACCGCGTGGCCGCGGCGGGACAGTTCCTTGGTGATCTCCGATCCGGCCCGGCCCGAGGCGCCGGCAACTGCGATTTTCATGGAAGGCTCCTTAGCTCCTTTGGTAACTAATGGAGACTAGATATCGTAATGACTGCTGGTGTTAAGAGAGCACTTTGTGCTTACTTGATTACGCGAGGGTAACCTCCACGCGCACCGCGAGCGACGACCACGGATTCCGAGGACCGACGATGAAACCCAACGTCTATGCAGCGAACTGCCCCACCCGCCAGATCCTCGACCGCGTCGGCGACAAATGGGCGGTGTTGATCCTGTTGCTGCTGCGCGAGGAGCCGATGCGCTTCAATCAGTTACGCCGCACGATTGAAGGCATTTCGCAGAAGATGCTGAGCCAGGTTCTGAAGTCACTCGAACGCGACGGGCTGATCAGGCGTCGCGCCATCGCGACCGTTCCGGTGACGGTGGAGTATTCGATCACGCAGCTCGGGGTGACGCTCGCCGGTGCCGTCGATCCGCTGCGCGATTGGGCCGAGCAGAATCTGAAAGACGTTCTCACTGCTCAGCGCCGCTATGATGCACAGTTGAAGGAAGAGGCGGCGTAGGCGCGTGTGAAGCGAAGCGCGGTTTCGCCCCAAACTTTGCTGTCATGCCCCGGCCTTACCGGGCAGGGCGCCGCGGCCTATCGGTCCAATCACAACTTTCTCTGGAATACTGGGTCGCCCGGTCAAGCCGGGCGACGACAGCCTGCCTGAGTGACTACCCCCGCCCGGCCTTCGCCAGCTCGACCTCGACGCGGAGCTCGATCTCCGAGAGCACCGAGTCCAGTCCGGGATCGCCTGAGGAGGATTTCAAATTCGCCGCGGCATCGCGCAGCCGCATCACGGTCGACGCGTCGAGATTGCCGGACAGGAGACCCATCTTGAGCTCGTCCAGCACGTCGAGCGCGGTCCGGCCGCGAGCGACCGAGCGCTTGCGGCGCTCGACCGGATCCTCCTCGACGCCTTGCAGGGCAAGCAGCCCATCGATGTTGGCGGCGGCCTTCGGTGCGGCAGCGCTCCGCGTCTCTTGCGCCGACGAGGTGTCGGGCAGAACGAAGGTGCCGGAGCTGGTCCGCCTGGCCTGGCTGGCCGGCGTTCCAAGCGTGGTGCCGTTCGGTCCGTAGATGCGCATCGGAAAGAATCCGGGTGATCGATGCCGTCACCTTCGCTGTCTTATGGTTAACGGTGCGTAAACGGCCCGGCAAAATCTGCCGACAGGCGGCAGTTTCGCTCCTGAGGGACAACGCCGGCTGACACCGGTCGAAACAGATTTATTCAACCTATTCAGCGGCCTAACTCTGCCGCTTCGGTTTGGCACAGCGCTCGCAAGGACAGCGCCGGACCAGCTCGTCATGGGAGTGTCGTGCGCGGTCTTGTCGATTTGAGGAGGCTTTTGAGAGCCTTGGGGAGCAGAGGATGCCAGGCGTTCGTTGGGTGAGGATGGTTGGGATGGCCTGCGCCGCGCTTTCGGCGCTGGTGCTGTCGGTCGCACCGGCGGCTGCAACCTCGCGCATCAAGGACCTCGCCAACATCGAAGGCGTGCGGCAGAACCAGCTCATCGGCTACGGCCTCGTCGTCGGCCTCAACGGCACCGGCGACACGCTCAACAACATCCCCTTCACCAAGCAGTCGCTGCAGGCGATGCTCGAGCGCATGGGCGTCAACATCCGCGGCGCCACCATCCGCACCGGCAACGTCGCCGCCGTGATGGTCACCGGCAACCTGCCGGCCTTCGCCACCCAGGGCACGCGCATGGACGTCACCGTCTCCGCGCTCGGCGATGCTAAGAACCTGCAGGGCGGCACCCTGCTTGTCACGCCCCTGCTCGGCGCCGACGGCAACGTCTATGCGGTGGCGCAGGGCTCGCTTGCGATCTCCGGCTTCCAGGCCGAGGGCGAGGCGGCCAAGATCGTGCGCGGCGTTCCGACCGTGGGACGCATCGCCAATGGCGCCATCATCGAGCGCGAGATCGAGTTCGCGCTCAATCGGTTGCCGAACGTGCGCCTGGCGCTGCGCAATGCCGACTTCACCACGGCCAAACGCATCGCGGCCGCCGTCAACGACTATCTCGGTGTCAAGACCGCCGAACCGATCGACCCCTCTACGGTGCAACTTTCGATCCCGCCCGAGTTCAAGGGCAACGTCGTCGCATTCCTGACCGAAATCGAGCAGCTCCAGGTCGACCCCGATCTCGCCGCCAAGATCATCATCGACGAACGGAGCGGCATCATCGTGATGGGCCGCGACGTCCGGGTCGCCACCGTCGCGGTGGCGCAGGGCAACCTCACCGTCACGATCTCCGAGAGCCCGCAGGTGAGCCAGCCCAACCCGCTGTCGCGCGGCCGAACCGTGGTCGCGCCGCGCAGCAGCGTCACCGTCACCGAGGACGGCAAGAAGCTGGCGCTCGTCAAGAACGGCGTCTCGCTCCAGCAGCTCGTCGATGGCCTCAACGGCCTCGGCATCGGCCCGCGCGACATGATCAGCATCCTGCAGGCGATCAAGGCCGCCGGCGCGATCGAAGCCGACATCGAGGTGATGTGATGCAGACCGGCATGATCAACACGCCTCGCCTCGCCAGCTCGTCGGCCTTTTCGGTCGAGAGCCGCAACGGCCGGCCGGATTTCGAGCTGGCCGCGGCGCTGCAAAAGGTCTCGCCGCAGCAGCAGGCCAGGGCGCAGAAGACCGCCACTGATTTCGAGGCGATGTTCCTCAACAGCATGTTCTCGCAGATGACCTCGGGCCTGAAGGGCGAAGGTCCGTTCGGCGACACGCCCGGCACCGGCGTGTGGCGCTCGATGCTGACCGAGCAATATTCCAAGAACTTCGCCAAGGCCGGCGGCGTCGGCGTCGCCACCGAGGTCTACCGCACCCTCATCATGCAGCAGGCGAAAACCATCCGCACGGCATAAGGTCAAACGAGATGAACCATTTCAACGCCTCACGTCAGCCGATGCAGGCCCAGCGTCCGAGCACCGCGCCCGGCAGCACCGAGGCGCGCAAGCTCGCCGAGGACCTGATGGAGGCAATGAGCGCCCTGCTCGGACTGATCGAGCGCGAGACCGAGCTCGTTCGCGCGGGCAAGGTTCGCGAGGCGATGACGCTCGAGAGCAAGAAGCAGCAGCTGTCGCGCAACTACGTCGGTGCCGTCGGCCAGTTGAAGGCGAACCAGGCGCAGCTCGCGAAATCCGCGCCGGAGCTGCTCTCGACGCTGCATCGCCACCACGATGCGTTCCGCGCGATGCTCCAGGTCAATCTCACCGTGCTCGCGACCGCACATGCGGTCTCCGAAAGCGTCGTGCGGGGCGTCAATACCGAGATCCAGAAGCGTAACGTGCCGAACACCTATACGGCCGCCGGCCGCCGCGCAGCTCCGGGCCCCCGCCACATCACCCCGCTCGCGGTCAGCCGCTCGCTCTGAACGCGCACGAGAACAACCGACAATTTTACGAAAAACCGCGCGGCGATATCGTCGCGCGGTTAGGCACGTTTCCTTACCAGGTCTTCAGTCCTGGTGTTCCATTGTTGCGTTATGAGAGGGGTTGGGATTTGACTCAAGTAAGGCAACCAGGAGGCTGCCATGAGTACAGATTTCAGCATCCGGCCGGTGGGGATCCCGGCCCCCGTGCAGATCGTAACGACGTCCAATGCGGCGGCGAACGAGGCCGTGCAAACTGATCTCCCGGTGAGCCAGACGGTCGCCGCGGCGGACACCAGCGCGCCCGTGCGCAATGATCTGCGGAGCCACGAGAACATCTCGCGCCAGGTCGTGTTCGACCAGGCGGCCGCATCCTTCGTCTTCCAGGTCGTCAACGACAAGACCGACGCAGTGGTCAATCAGTTTCCCGACGAAGCGATGCTGCGCCGGCGGGCCTATTTCCACGCACTGGACATGAAGTCCGAGCCTTCGCGTCCGCTCAGCACTGACGTCAGCGCCTGACCATCACATATCGGCGTTTGCTCTGCGCCTGACCGGGACCGGTCCGCGTGAGATTCGCATTGCCGAGACAACCCGACAAATTGCGATCGGCACCTGCCGACGTCGAGATGTCGCTGCCGTGACGGCGGCACAGATCAATGAGCGAGAGCCAGGCGATAGAACGTTCGATTTGGACGTGAACGCCAAGATGCTCGTGATGTCGGCCATCACGAGTCCAGCTTAAGGCCGTCCGGACAGACCCGCGGCGATATTGCGGTTGATCTCGATCAGCGGACGGAAGTGGTCGAACTGCGGGCTCATCTGCAGCGCTGCGGTCTGGCTCAGCACGAACACGCTGATGTTGGCGATCTTCTGCCGAACGTCGATCGGCTGCGGGTTGCTGTCGCGCATGGCTTCGCTCAGGAAGATCGTCCAGAGCTTGCGATTGAACATCAGCGCCTGCGTGGTCTGCTCACTGAACGGGTCGGCGCTGTTGATGGCGTCCTGGAGCTTGTTGGCGGCCTTGAGTAGGGTCTGCGCCTCGATGTCGCGAGGAGATGCGGTTGTCGTTGCAACGCGCGCATAAGCCGAGGCAGCGGAATTCGACATCAATCACACCCTGGAGGTTACCTAGCGCGTTGTACGCGCTTAAGGATTTCTTTCCCAACCCTAGGCAGCACCGCTTAAGATTTGCTTACGTGTGCGCTTGGAAGCACTCCGGATAATTACGGGTCGCGGAGCTCTTCGTCAGCGCAACGCTAGATCCACGCACGCACGGTGTAAACTCGTTTCGCGTGATGCGCGCTGATCTCAGCTAATCTTGTCTTAGCGATCTCCCTCAAAAGAACGGCGGAGCGTTTAGCCCCGCCGCGAAATCTCGAATGGCGACTTTGCGCTGCGAAATTAGCGGAGCAGCTGCAGCACGCTCTGCTGCGACTGATTGGCCAGCGACAGCGCCGACACCGCGATCGACTGGCGGGTCGACAGCGCCTGGCTGTTGGCCGCTTCCTCGTTGGTGTCGGCGAGCGTCAGGTTGGACGAGCCGGTCTGCAGCACGTTGATCAGGTTCTTGGAGAAGTCCTGACGCACCTGCACGATCGAGAGGTTCGAACCGAGCGTAGAGCCTTCGGAGCGCAACGTGCTCGACGCCGCATTCAGGCTGGCCAGCACCTTGTTGGTGGCGCCGTTGTCGATGAAGTCGACACCGTTGACGAGATTGCTGAGGCCAAGGCCGGCGGCATTGAACACGACGCCGTTGATGCTGAGCGTCGAGCTGCCGGTCTCGTTGAAGACCAGCTTCAACGTGTCGCCGTTGAGCAGATTGACGCCGTTGAAGGAGGAGTCCTGCGAGGTGGTGTCGATCTGGGCCAGAATGTTGTTGAACTGGTTGACCAGGTTGGAGCGCGCGGTCTGCGCGACGGGGTCCTGAACCGGCGGCTGCGCCGTGGTGAAGGCGAGGACGCTGGTGATCGTGCCGCCGACCGTGCCGCCCGCGGTGGTCGAGCCGAGCGTCGAGGAGGCGTATTCGTTGACGGTGGTCACCGTCAGCACGCCGTTGGCGTCGATCGTCGCCGTCAAATGGTTCGCCTGAAGCTGGGCGTTGAGCTGATCCAGCGTCTTCACGGTGCCGTTGGTGCCGTCGCCGAAGGTGACGTTCACGGGCGTACCGCCGTTGAACGAGGTGAAGGTCAGCGTCTTGCCGCTGATGCCGCCGACGCCCGAGGTGCGCGCCGCGGTGAAGGCGGTCGCCGTTCCGGTATTGCCGCTGAGACCGAACGCGCTGAGCGCATTGCCGGTGCCGGTGATCGAGAGGTCGGCGTTGACGCCGGTGGAGAGCGCAAGCTGACCGCTGCTGTTGACCGACGACGGGATCTGCCCCGCAGTGGGCGACAGCGTCGCCGCGCCGTTGAAGATGCTCGCGGTCTTGACGCCGGTGGCGAGGTCGATCGAGTTGAGCAGGTCGGTCAGCGTCGCACTCTGGAGATAGACGGTCGAATTGCCGTTGCCGTCGGTGACGACGTTGCCGCTGACGCCATAGCCGGTGGCCACGCTCGCCGCCGATTGCGGTGTCTGCGCGTTCTTGAAGGTGATGGTGTGGCCGTCGATGTTCAGCGTCGAGCCGTCCTGAACGAGAGTGCCGAGCGAGCCGGCGGTCGTCGACCGGTTCGCAGTCACGGTCGCATTGCCCGCGCCGGTCGCCCCAGTCAGACCGAGCTTGTTGAGGAAGTCAGCCTTGCCCGTCAGGCTCAAATCGGCACCGGTCGAGCTCTTCAGCGTGACCTGGCCGCCGGAGATGGAGGATGGCGTCTGGATGGTACCGACCGTCGCGCCGCTCGTCGCGATGGTCGCCGCGCTTGCGCTGATGGTTGCAGTCTTGACGCCGCTGGCGAGGTCGATCGCCGTGAGGACGTCGTTGATGGTCGCCCCGGGCGCAGTCGGCGTTCCCTCGTAGACGATCGAATTGCCGTTGCCGTCGGTGGCGATGTGGCCGCTGGCGTCGAGACCCCAGCCGGTCGGCTGCGTGCTCGGAGCGACGCCGGTGCGGAAGGTGATGGTCTTGCCGTTCACCGTGATGGTGTCGCCGTCGGCGGGCGGAGCGCCGAAGGGGGTGGACGCGGTGGTGCCGACCAGCGTAGCGGTGCCGCTGAGCACGGTGGTCCCGTCGGCCGCGGTCGCGGCAAATCCGACCAATGTGCCGGCGCTCGAGCCCAGCGAGGCGCCGAGTGCGGCAGTTCCCGTGACCGGGGTCACGCCGCCGGGTGCGCCGGTGTAGAGCACGTTGCTCTTGGCGGTCGCGCTGGCATAGGAGGTCGTGCCGCGCAGGTCGGCCGGCGTCGCACCGGGAATGGTGGTGGAGACGTTGGACTTGGTGGAGTAGCCGACCGTGGTCTGCAGCGCCTGGTTGGCGATCGACTTCGCGCTGTCGATCAGCTTCTGCAGCGATGTGATGCCGGTGTTGGCGGCCTGCAGCACCTGCACACCGTTATTGATCCCGTCGAGCAGGTTGCTGATGTCGCTCGCCCGGTTGTCCAACCCCTGCGCAGTGAAGAAGTTGGTGGGATTGTCGAGCGCCGTGTTGACCTTCTTGCCGGTCGACAGCCGCTCCTGCGTCGTGGCCAGCAAGTCGGCCGTCGACTGCAGCGACAACAGGTTCTGGCGAACGGACGCCGAGAGAACGATGTTGGACATTGGCGAGTCTTCCTCTTGAACCGGATACGAATCGGCCGCGCGGTCTGGAAAGCGGGCTTTTGTCCAGTTTTAGGAGGTGTCCTTTAAAGTATGGTTAACGCCGGTTTAAGGGACAGGGTTAATGGCCAGTGAACGCCCCTGCCCGCCATCAGACGCAACAAAGAGCGGCGGGGCATGGGGCCCCGCCGCTCGGTTTTGTTTTGATATTTCAGTCGCTTATTAGCGGAGCAGCTGGAGCACGCTCTGCTGCGAGGTGTTGGCCAGCGACAGCGCGGAGACTGCGATCGACTGACGGGTGGACAGCGCCTGGCTGTTGGCCGCCTCGACGTTGGTGTCGGCCAGCGTCAGGTTGGACGAGCCGGTCTGCAGCACGTTGATCAGGTTCTTGTTGAAGTCCTGACGGATCTGCACGACCGAGAGGTTCGAGCCGAGGCTCGAAGCTTCCGAGCGCAGCGTGCTCGAGGCAGCGTTCAGGTTGGTCAGCACGCGGTTGGCAGCGGCGTTGTCGATGAAGTCGACGCCGACGGTCAGTGCGGCGAGGCCCAGACCCTTGGAGTTGTAGGTCACGCCCGTGATGTTCAGGCTCGACTTGCCGGTCTCGTCGAACACCAGCTTGAGCTGGTCGCCGTTCAACAGGTTGACGCCGTTGAACGAGGAGTCCTGCGCCGTCGTGTCGATCTGGTTCAGGATGTTGTTGTACTGAGACACCAGGTTGGCACGGGCGGTCTGGGCGACGCCATCCTGGACGGGAGTGGACGCCGTCGAGAAGGTCAGCGCCGAGGTCAGCGTGCCACCGATCGCACCGCCCGCCGCCGTCGAACCGAGCGTCGAGGACGCATAGTCGTTGGACGCGGTGATGGTCAGCAGGCCGTTGGCGTCGATCGTCGCAGCCAGGTTGTTGGCCTGAAGCTTGGTGTTGAGCTGATCGAGCGTCTTGACCGTACCGTTGGTGCCGTCGCCGAAGGTGACGTCGACCGCCGTGCCGCCATTGAAGGAGGTGAAGGTCAGGGTCTTGCCGGCAATGCCACCAATGCCGGAGGTGCGGGCCGCGGTGAAGGCGGTCGCGGTGCCGGTGTTGCCGGCGAGGCCGAGCGCGTTCAGGGCATTGCCCGTGCCGGTGATCGCGAGGTCGGCATTGACGCCGGTCGAGAGCTTGAGCTGGCCGGAGGTATTCACCGTCGAGTTGGACTGTCCGGTCGCGGTCGAAAGCACCGCCGCACCCGAAGTGATCTTCGCGGTCTGCACGCCGGTGGCGAGGTCGATCGCGTTGAGCAGATCGGTCACCGTCGCGCTCTGGAGATAGACGGTCGAGTTGCCGCTGCCGTCGGTGACGATGTTGCCGTTGACACCACCCGACGTCACGCTGGCTGCCGACTGCGGCGTCTGCGCGTTCTTGAAGGTGATGATGTGACCGTCGACGTTCAGCGTCGAACCGTCCTGAACCAGAGCCCCCAGCGAACCCGCGCTGGTCTGGCGAGCCACGCTCACGCTCGTGTTGCCGCCGCCGCTGGCCGAACTCAGGCCAAGGGCCTTGAGCAGATCGGCCTTGCCGGTCACGCTCAGGTCCGCACCCGTCGAACTCTCCAGAATGACCTTGCCGCCGGCGACGGACGAGATGGTCTGGGCCGTACCAACCGTGGCGCCGCTCTGCGTGATGGTGGCGGCACCAGCGGTGATCGAAGCGCTCTGCACGCCGCTGGCCAGATCGATCGCGGTCAAGAGGTCGTTGACGTTCGCCGTGGCGAGATAGACGGTGGTGTTGCCGTTGCCGTCAGTGACGAGGTTGCCGCTGACGCCCGAACCGGACGGAACCGCCGTCGACGCCGGAGCAGCGCCGCTGCGGAAGGTGATGGTCTTGCCGTTGACCGTCAGCGTGTCGCCGTCGGCAGGCTGGGCGTTGCCGACCAGGCCGGTGGCGCTCGTGCCGCTGGTGGCGATCAGGGTGATGGTTCCGGTCAGGGCCGTGGTGCCGTCGCCAGCCGTTGCCGCGGTGCCGGTGAACACGCCCTGGCTCGCGCCCAGGGTCTTGGCAGCCGTAATCGCGGTCGTGCCGCCGGGAGCGCCGGTGTACAGCACGTTGCTCGACGCGGTCGCACTGGCGAAGGACGTCGTGCCGCGCAGGTCGGCCGCCGTCGCACCGGAGATGGTCGTGGAGACGTTGGACTTGGTGGAATAGCCGACCGTGGTCTGCAGCGCCTGGTTGGCGATCGACTTCGCAGAGTCGATCAGCTTCTGCAGCGAGGTCAGGCCGGTGTTGGCGGCCTGCAGCACCTGCACGCCGTTGGCGATGCTGTCAAGCAGGTTGTTGATGTCGCTGGCGCGGTTGTCGAGCGACTGGGCGGTGAAATAGTTGGTGGGATTGTCCAGGGCCGAGTTGACGCTCTTGCCGGTCGACAGACGGTTCTGTGTGGTGGCGAGAAGATCGGCGGTGGACTGGAGAGAGAGCAGGTTCTGACGAACCGACGCAGAGAGAACAATACCGGACATGACTCTTACCCTTCTGGCTTACGCGTCTTCGTTCGATCGCTTCTGGATCGAGTGACGGGGCCAGCGTGCCGTGACGTGGCTAACAAAGGGTGAAACGCATGGAGCCCGCATAAGCGCCGGTTCACCATAAGCGGGTCGAACGTGCGGGCACGGCTCGCAATCCACCTGAAATCATTGGCAATTCCCGGCGCTTACGCTCCATTAACCATAACCGCTGGTTACTTTTTCGAGCGCTCTCCTGCCCACTCGAAACTTCGGGCAGCAAGCAAAAAGAAAGCGGCGGGGCCGAAGCCCCGCCGCCGGATCTTGCGTGCGATGTCGTCCGCGACTTAGCGGAGCAGCTGCAGCACGCTCTGCTGCGACTGGTTGGCCAGCGACAGCGCGGAGACCGCGATCGACTGACGGGTCGACAGCGCCTGGCTGTTGGCCGCCTCGACGTTGGTGTCGGCCAGGGTCAGGTTGGACGAGCCGGTCTGCAGCACGTTGATCAGGTTCTTGTTGAAGTCCTGACGAACCTGCACGATCGTCAGGTTCGAACCAAGGCTCGAGGCCTCCGAGCGCAGCGTGCTCGAGGCGGCGTTGAGGTTGGTCAGCACCTTGTTGGTCGCGGCGTTGTCGATGAAGTCGACGCCGACGGTCAGTGCGGCGAGGCCCAGACCCTTGGAGTTGTAGGTCACGCCGGTGATGCTGAGGTTCGACTTGCCGGTCTCGTCGAACACCAGCTTGAGCTGGTCGCCGTTCAACAAGTTGACGCCGTTGAACGAGGAGTCCTGCGCCGTCGAGTCGATCTGGTTCAGGATGTTGTTGTACTGAGACACCAGGTTCGAACGCGAGGTCTGGGCGACGGTGTCCTGGACGGGGGTGGAAGCCGTCGAGAAGGTCAGGGCCGTGGTCAGCGTGCCGCCGATCGCACCACCCGCGGCGCTCGATCCGATGGTCGAGGACGCATAGTCGTTGGTGGTCGAGACCGTCAGCAGGCCGTTGGCGTCGATCGTCGCCGTCAGGTTGTTGGCCTGGAGCTTCGAGTTGAGCTGATCGAGCGTCTTGACCGTACCGTTGGTGCCGTCGCCGAAGGTGACGTCGACCGCCGTGCCGCCATTGAAGGAGGTGAAGGTCAAGGTCTTGCCGGTGATGCCACCAATGCCGGAGGTGCGGGCCGCGGTGAAGGCGGTCGCGGTGCCGGTGTTACCGGCGAGGCCGAGCGCGTTCAGGGCATTGCCCGTGCCGGTGATCGCGAGGTCGGCATTGACGCCGGTCGAGAGCTTGAGCTGGCCAGACGTGCTAACCGACGAATTGGTCTGACCGGTCGCGGTCGAAAGCACCGCCGCACCCGAAGTGATCTTCGCGGTCTGCACGCCGGTGGCGAGGTCGATCGCGTTGAGCAGGTCGGTCACCGTCGCGCTCTGGAGATAGACGGTCGAGTTACCGCTGCCGTCGGTGACGATGTTGCCGTTGACACCACCCGAGGTCACGCTGGCTGCCGACTGCGGCGTCTGCGCGTTCTTGAAGGTGATGATGTGGCCGTCGACGTTCAGCGTCGAACCGTCCTGAACCAGAGCCCCCAGCGAACCCGCGCTGGTCTGGCGAGCCACGCTCACGCTCGTGTTGCCGCCGCCGCTGGCCGAACTCAGGCCAAGGGCCTTGAGCAGATCGGCCTTGCCGGTCACGTTCAGGTCCGCACCCGTCGAACTCTCCAGAATGACCTTGCCGCCGGCGACGGACGAGATGGTCTGGGCCGTACCAACCGTGGCGCCGCTCTGCGTGATGGTGGCAGCACCAGCGGTGATCGAAGCGCTCTGCACGCCGCTGGCCAGATCGATCGCCTTCAAGAGGTCGTTGACGTTCGCCGTGGCGAGATAGACGGTGGTGTTGCCGTTGCCGTCAGTGACGAGATTGCCGCTGACGCCCGAACCGGACGGAACCGCGGTCGACGCCGGAGCAGCGCCGCTGCGGAAGGTGATGGTCTTGCCGTTGACCGTCAGCGTGTCGCCGTCGGCAGGCTGGGCGTTGCCGACCAGGCCGGTGGCGCTCGTGCCGCTGGTGGCGATCAGGGTGATGGTTCCGGTCAGGGCCGTGGTGCCGTCGCCAGCCGTTGCCGCGGTGCCGGTGAACACGCCCTGGCTCGCGCCCAGGGTCTTGGCAGCCGTAATCGGGGTCGTGCCGCCGGGAGCGCCGGTGTAGATCACGTCGCTCGACGCGGTCGCACTGGCGAAGGACGTCGTGCCACGCAGGTCGGCCGCCGTCGCACCCGAGATGGTGGCGGAGACGTTGGACTTGGTGGAATAGCCGACCGTGGTCTGCAGCGCCTGGTTGGCGATCGACTTCGCAGAGTCGATCAGCTTCTGCAGCGAGGTGATGCCGGTGTTGGCAGCCTGCAGCACCTGCACGCCGTTGGCGATGCCGTCGAGCAGATTGTTGATGTCGCTGGCGCGATTGTCGAGCGACTGGGCGGTGAAGAAGTTGGTGGGATTGTCCAGGGCCGAGTTGACGCTCTTGCCGGTCGACAGACGGCTCTGTGTGGTGGCGAGAAGATCAGCAGTGGACTGGAGAGAGAGCAGGTTCTGACGAACCGACGCGGAGAGAACGATACCGGACATTGAGTGTTACCCTTCTGGTACGCAACGCAACAAAACTTCGATTAGGATTAATCGATGCCGCGACGGTGAACTTTGTGGGCTAACAAAGCATGAAGCGCGCGGCGCCAGTCCTTACGCGGATTCACCATATGCGCGCTCAGGGCCGGATTGCGCCTGCCCATATCGCCATGATCGGATGATGCTTTTTGGCGCAGCGGCGACGCATTTGCGAGTTGTCAACCATAACTCAGAGTGAGCAATTGGCTGCATCCGGAGGCATCGTCAGCAAGTCGCCGAGCGGCATTTTGATGCCGACGCAAAAAGAAAGCGGCGGGGCCGAAGCCCCGCCGCCGGATCTTGCGTGCGATGTCGTCCGCGACTTAGCGGAGCAGCTGCAGCACGCTCTGCTGCGACTGGTTGGCCAGCGACAGCGCGGAGACCGCGATCGACTGACGGGTCGACAGCGCCTGGCTGTTGGCCGCCTCAGTGTTGGTGTCGGCCAGCGTCAGGTTGGACGAGCCGGTCTGCAGCACGTTGATCAGGCTCTTGTTGAAGTCCTGACGAACCTGCACCACCGAGAGGTTCGAACCGAGGCTCGAAGCTTCCGAGCGCAGCGTGCTCGAGGCGGCGTTGAGGTTGGTCAGCACCTTGTTGGTGGCGGCGTTGTCGATGAAGTCGACACCGCTGGTCAGCGCAGCGAGGCCCAGACCCTTGGAGTTGTAGGTCACGCCGGTGATGCTGAGGTTCGACTTGCCGGTCTCGTCGAACACCAGCTTGAGCTGGTCGCCGTTCAAGAGGTTGACGCCGTTGAACGAGGAGTCCTGCGAGGTGGTGTCGATCTGGTTCAGGATGTTGTTGTACTGGTTGACCAGATTGGCGCGAGCCGTCTGGGCGACGGTGTCCTGGACGGGGGTGGAAGCCGTCGAGAAGGTCAGGGCCGTGGTCAGCGTGCCGCCGATCGCACCACCCGCGGCGCTCGATCCGATGGTCGAGGACGCATAGTCGTTGGTGGTCGAGACCGTCAGCAGGCCGTTGGCGTCGATCGTCGCCGTCAGGTTGTTGGCCTGGAGCTTCGAGTTGAGCTGATCGAGCGTCTTGACCGTGCCGTTGGTGCCGTCGCCGAAGGTGACGTCGACCGCCGTGCCGCCGTTGAAGGAGGTGAAGGTCAAGGTCTTGCCGGTGATGCCACCAATGCCGGAGGTGCGGGCCGCGGTGAAGGCGGTCGCGGTGCCGGTGTTGCCGGCGAGGCCGAGCGCGTTCAGGGCATTGCCCGTGCCGGTGATCGCGAGGTCGGCATTGACGCCGGTCGAGAGCTTGAGCTGGCCAGACGTGCTAACCGACGAATTGGTCTGACCGGTCGCGGTCGAAAGCACCGCCGCACCCGAAGTGATCTTCGCGGTCTGCACGCCGGTGGCGAGGTCGATCGCGTTGAGCAGGTCGGTCACCGTCGCGCTCTGGAGATAGACGGTCGAGTTGCCGCTGCCGTCGGTGACGATGTTGCCGTTGACACCACCCGAGGTCACGCTGGCTGCCGACTGCGGCGTCTGCGCGTTCTTGAAGGTGATGATGTGACCGTCGACGTTCAGCGTCGAACCGTCCTGAACCAGAGCCCCCAGCGAACCCGCGCTGGTCTGGCGGGCCACGCTCACGCTCGTGTTGCCGCCGCCGCTGGCCGAACTCAGGCCAAGGGCCTTGAGCAGATCGGCCTTGCCGGTCACGTTCAGGTCCGCACCCGTCGAACTCTCCAGAATGACCTTGCCGCCGGCGACGGACGAGATGGTCTGGGCCGTACCAACCGTGGCGCCGCTCTGCGTGATGGTGGCAGCACCAGCGGTGATCGAAGCGCTCTGCACGCCGCTGGCCAGATCGATCGCCTTCAAGAGGTCGTTGACGTTCGCCGTGGCAAGATAGACGGTGGTGTTGCCGTTGCCGTCGGTGACGAGGTTGCCGCTGACGCCCGAACCGGACGGAACCGCCGTCGATGCCGGAGCAGCGCCGCTGCGGAAGGTGATGGTCTTGCCGTTGACCGTCAGCGTGTCGCCGTCGGCAGGCTGGGCGTTGCCGACCAGGCCGGTGGCGCTCGTGCCGCTGGTGGCGATCAGGGTGATGGTTCCGGTCAGGGCCGTGGTGCCGTCGCCAGCCGTTGCCGCGGTGCCGGTGAACACGCCCTGGCTCGCGCCCAGGGTCTTGGCAGCCGTAATCGGGGTCGTGCCGCCGGGAGCGCCGGTGTAGATCACGTCGCTCGACGCGGTCGCACTGGCGAAGGACGTCGTGCCACGCAGGTCGGCCGCCGTCGCACCCGAGATGGTGGCGGAGACGTTGGACTTGGTGGAATAGCCGACCGTGGTCTGCAGCGCCTGGTTGGCGATCGACTTCGCAGAGTCGATCAGCTTCTGCAGCGAGGTGATGCCGGTATTGGCAGCCTGCAGCACCTGCACGCCGTTGGCGATGCCATCGAGCAGGTTATTGATGTCGCTAGCGCGATTGTCGAGCGACTGGGCGGTGAAGAAGTTGGTGGGATTGTCCAGGGCCGAGTTGACGCTCTTGCCGGTCGACAGACGGTTCTGCGTGGTGGCGAGGAGGTCGGCGGTGGACTGGAGAGAGAGCAGGTTCTGACGAACCGATGCGGAGAGGACGATACCGGACATGACTCTGTTACCTTTCTGGTAAACGACGCTACTGTTACATGTCTGCTTGGATCGCGATGGACCCAGCGACGGCGGACCGTGCCGCCGAGACCTCTAACGAAACATGAAATGAAACCCGTGCTTTTGCCGCGTCGCGTGTGATTCGGCCGGGGGAGCTGAGCGCGTCGTTGCGCCGCCGCACGAATGAGCCTCTGAAAAGATTGAGCTTTTTAGCGTCAATGGCGCGAATTTACAGCTCGTTAACTAGTTACGAGCGAGAATCGCACCTTGATAGGCCGCAACGAACGCTCGGTTACGAAAGCGTTGATGGAGAACAGGCATGGCCCTCAAGGTCGAGCTCAGACCGCACGAACGTATCATCGTCGGTAACTGCGTGATTACCAACACGGACCAGCGCGCCCGCCTCCTGATCGACGGCGAGAACGTCCCGATCCTGCGCGAGCGCGACATCCTCACGCCGGAGACCGCAGATACGCCCGCCAAGCTCGTCTATCTGGCGGTCCAGCTCATGTACATCTCGCCGGATCCGCAGACCCAGCACGGCACCTATTTCAACCTGGTGCGTGACATCGTCACCGCGGTGCCAAGCGCCTGGCCGATCATCGAGGGCATCAACAACAACATCCTGAACGGAGACCTCTACCGGGCGCTGAAGGATGCCCGCAAGCTGATCGCCTATGAAGAGAAGCTGCGAAGCCAATTCGAAGCCACTCATCCCAAGACGGAAGCGGCCAAGGACGACGTGAGCTCCGCCGCCTGACCGGACGCGTTCGCGTCGCCACGCCGCGCGAACGAACCTTTCCCGCAAACGGCGACGGCCCCGGATCATCTCCGGGGCCGTTGCTGTTTCAGCCATGGACGGATGTTATTGCGCCGCGAGCGGCGGCGCCTCGACCTCGATCACGGCGTCGCCGCAGCGCCGTCCGCCAAACTCCAGCACCGCCGCGACCAGCGCATCGATGTCCGCCTCCTCGGTGCGGTGGTTGACGATTGCGGCACGGATCGCGAGCTGGCCGTTCAGCGTCGTGCTCGACGGCGCCGCACGTCCGGACTCCTGGATGTCGGCAACGATCTCGCGATTGACCGCATCGTCGGCGCGGTAGCGGAAGCAGACGATGTTGAGGTTGACCGGTGCCAGCAATTCCAGCCGCGGCTCGGCCAGCACACGCGCTTCGAGATACTTGGCGAGTGCACTGCTTCGCGCGATCGCCGCACCGAGCCGCTCTGTACCGAACGTCTTCAGGGTGAACCAGGTCTTCAGCGCGCGAAAGCCGCGCGACAGATCGGGGCCGAGATCGCAGGGCCAGATCGCCCCCGCCGCAAGTCCCCGCGCCTCGCGGCGCAGATAGGCCGCGGGCTGCGCAAAGGCCTGCCGATGCTGCTCGCCATCGCGCACCAGCAGGAAGCCGGCATCGTAGGGCACCTGGCCCCATTTGTGGAAATCGAGCGCAATGGAATCGGCGAGCTCGATGCCGTCGAGCAGCGGCGCGAGCTCGGGCGAGAAGATCGCGAGCGCACCGAAAGCGCCGTCGACGTGAAACCAGATTCCCTCCTCGCGGCACAGCTCGGCGACGGCCTTGAGATCGTCGATCGCACCGATGTCGACCGTGCCGGCAGACGCGACAACCAGGAAGGGCTTGAAGCCGACCTCGCGATCGACGGCGATCTGCGCGCGCAGCGCCTCGACATCGATGCGATGATCGGCGTCGATGCCGATCTTGCGCAGCGCATCGGTGCCGAGCCCGGCAATGTCCATCGCCCTGGAGACGCAGCCATGCGCAGCCTGCGACGTATAGGCCGTGAGCAGCGCGCCCTCGTTGCCGATGCCGAGCTGCCGCGCCAGCGTGCCGAGCGCAGCCGTGCGCGCCACCAGCACCGCCATCAGATTGGCCATCGACGTGCCCGTGACGAAGATGCCGCTCGCGCTGTCCGGAAAGGCGAACAGGCGGCGCATCCACGCGACGATCTGGCGTTCGACCTCGATCGGCATGTGGTCCCGTCCGCCGAGATTGGCGTTGAGGCCGGCCGCGAGCATGTCCGCGACCATGCCGACCGCGGTGCCGCCGCCATGCACCCAGCCCATGAAGCCGGGATGGACGTTGCCGGTCGCATACGGCGCAACGTGCTCGGCGAATTCGCGATAGACCTCGGCGAGATCGCTCGCCTCGCGCGGCACGTCGGCCTTGAACGCGGCACGAACCTCATCGGGGATCGGCTGCCAGACGGGCCGCGAACGGACGTTGGCGATGCCGTCGATGGTCTCATCCAGCATGCGATGGGCGAGCGTACGAAATGCGCTCCAGTCCTGCGGGTCGAGCGAGGTGTGCGTGACGGCGCTTTGCGCGTTGCGGATGATCTCGTTCATCTAGCACCCCCCTCGCCTGCTCTTGCATGCCGGGACAACATCGCCGAGAACGCCGCGAAGATCTTGCGCATCTGCGGCGGCTTGTAAGGAAACACGGCCGGCGAATCCATGTTGTGAACGACGGCGGTGTTGTCGGCTTCGAAGACCAGGAGCTCGCCATCCTGGTTCTCGGCGCAATCGACGATGAAATAGTCGAGGCCGACGCGCTTGCTCATCTCGTCGAGCGCGCTTCTGTGGCGCGCGGCGAAAGCGTGATCGAAGTCGCGCATGAAGAGCGCCTCTTCTGCACGCTTCTCCTCGCTGAAGGCCATGTTGGCGTTGAGATACCAGATATCCCAGCGATCGGCGATCGCCATGTGGCAGGCATAGGGCTGGCCGCCGACCATCGCGAGACGATATTTGCGATAGAGCCCGTCGGCGTTCACATAGTCGACGAAACGCGCGACGAAGAAATCCTGTTCGTTCCGCTCGGCAAGATAGGTTGCGAGCGCCGCCGCATCCTCGAGCTTCGCGAGCCCGACGCCGGCATGCGAGCCGCGCGGCCGCGCGATCATCGGAAAGCGCAATTCAGCAGCGACGTCTCGGCAAGCGATATGCCCTCGCGACAGATCCGACAATTGCGCGCGCGTGGCGTGGATGGTCGCGGGAATGTCGAGACCCGGCACGCCGGCCAGCAGCCGATGCAGCTTGTCGCGATCGAGATTGCCGATGCGATCGGGACGATTGAGCAGCGGCCGCGGCCAATGCGGTGCGCTCCTCTCGATCAGGGCGAGCGCTTCACGGCATTCCTCGGAATCGGAGGCGACCACGATGGCGACGTCGTGCTCGGGCAAATTCTCCGGCAGGCCGACGCCCTTGACCACGTAGAGCGTCAACAGCTCGATGTCGGAGCCTTCGAGCAGAAAATCGATCGGCGTGTTGCCGCCCATATCGATGTCCGCCGCAAGCGCGAGCACGCGCAAGCCCGGCTTCGGAGCCGCGCTCGGGGTGCGAAACAATTGATGGAAGGTCAGCACCTCCGACTGGATCGCAAGCCCCTGATTCTTGTCGCCGAGAAGCTGGGTGACCAACGACAGATCCAGCCCTTCCCCCGCCAGCGCCGTCCCTGCGGCTATCCGCGCCACCAGCTGGTCGCGCAACGGATGCAGGTCGACACCTTCGAAGGCCTGGCGCGTCAGCTGCGCAAAGCCGATGCGATCGGCATAGTTCGCCGCGGTCATGCGAAGCGGCTCAGAAACCGGATGCTGCATCTCACACCTCGAACGCGGAGTTTACCGGCACGGCCGCGACTGCGCCACGGTCAAGCAGCAGTTCGATCTTTACCAGGACATGGGCGATGCGATCGAGAGCGTGCTGCAGATTGCGCTGTGCCTTCGCTGCGTCCGGCGACCAGGCCTCGGTCACGAGCCGGGCACCGACACAAAGGCGCAGTACGGCCTGCGATGCCTCGTCCTGCCGCTCCAAACGAACCGGCTGACCGATCAGGCTGCGCTGCGCCGCGCCCTGCCGGTCCGCCGCGCTGCCGCTGACCGCCTCACTCATGTCACGGGCGAGCGCATGATAAAGGGCGTTGGTCTCGGCGGTCGAGACCGGCTTTCCGCCGCGCAGCAGCATGAACGGAAAGATCGTAGTTTGTGCAAATTCCTCGTCATCACCCATGGCCGTCTTGGCCGCGGTTGGGACGGGACGAAGCGACGGCGACAACGCGATCATGCTGTCGATGCCCGCGGCGAGCTCGGCCAGCGCCTTGGCGCGGAAAGCCTCGGGCACGGCGTAGTAACTGCCGATCTCGGCGAGCGCTGCTTCCCAGCGCAGCCATTGACCGAAGTTCGGCCGGCGCTCGAAGCGCGAACGCAGCGCCGTCCAGGCCATCGGCCAATCGCAACGGCCGGCATAGTCGAGGAAGCCCGGCGCGATCCCCTCGATCCGGCCGAGCGACCGCGACAGCCCCTTCGGCACCAGCAGCGCTCCACTGAAGGCAGGCCCACCGAAGAACTTCGAGCCGGTGATCAGCACCATATGGCCACGGTCGAGATAAGAGCGCAGCCGGCGGCGGTCGAGCCGGGCCTGGCAGGCGTCGACGACGATCTGGACCTTGCGCGGCCAGCGCCGCGCGATCTCGTCGAGGCAGGCCGCGCTCGGCGCGCGCCAGCCGAGCTTCGATGCGTCCATGATCTGCAGCAGCACGGGCGCGCCTTGCGCCATCGTGGTCTCGACCGCATGCAGCACCGCGGCATCCGCATCCGCGCGCATTGCAATCGCGGGTCCGGTCTCGAGCAGCGGCAATGCGAGACTGGCGCCGGCGAGCCCCGCAACTGCGCCGTCCTTACGAACCGCGAGGCCGCTTGCCGTCATCGAGCTGAAATGGTGTCCACGGGCGGTATGGATGGTCCCGCTTCCGGTCTGGTCGGCGCCGACCACGATTGTCACCGGCGGCGCCCCGAGCACCGCGCGCGCCAGGAACAGGGCGTGGAGCTGGGAGTCCGTGCCGGAGGGCGAGAACACGATTTCGACGCGCGGCGGCAGCTGGAGATGGCCGCGCAGCTCGTCCCGCATCTCCTCGCAGCGCGCATCGAAGGCGATCTCGACCTCGTCGAACAGGCATTTGTGCATCAGCTCTTCGCGCGCCAACGCGGCACGGTCATAGGCAGCCTGCGAGATCGTCGATGCGGTCGAGGAGGCGAAATTCCAGAGCTCCGGCTCCGGCGAGGCCGCACAGCCATACACATTGACGCGATCCCTGGGGTCGAGCGCCAGCCGTGGATCTCCGCCGGAGACGAGCAGCGTGTCCAGTGGCGTGAAGAGGTCGCGCAGGCGGTACCGCGAACCACTGTCGGATACGCGTTCCGGTTCTGACAGACGGGATGCGCCGGTGCTCATCCCGAAAGGCTCACGCGGCATCGGCCGCCGCCCCTGCAGGCGCCGGTGCGAATTGCGAGGCGATGTCGCCGTGGAACACCGACGGTCCGACGTGATCGAGCGAACTCTGAATGTCGGCCCAGATCTCGCCGCCGATATCGGTCCAGCGCTTGCAGAAGGCGAAGTCCTCGGAAAGGTAAGTGCCGGTCGCCGGATCGATCATGCACTCGAACAACGCAAAGCGATTCTGGCTCGCAGCCAGCGTGTCGTGCGAATGCTCGCGGAAGAACTGCAGGGGCGCATAGTCCGGATGGCGGCACATCGCCTCCAGCACATGGCGCCGGATCATCAGGAAGCCGGTGCCGGCATAGCGCACGCGGGTAAAACCGTTGACGACGACGATGCGATCGGGATCCTCGATCTCGAGCACGTAGTCGAGCGAGGCCGCCGGCACGTCGGTCCGACCTGACTGGATCGCACGCCTTGCCTTGTCCCAGTTGACCCGCTTGATCGGATAGCAGCCGGCGACGACGTCCGCGCCGCATTCGATCAGCCGGAACACCTGCTCCGGCTTGAACCCGATGTCGGCGTCGATGAACAGGAAATGCGTCGCCTTGGGATCGTCAAGGAACATCGCGACCAGATTGGCCCGCGCGCGGGTGATCAGCGCGTCGCCGTCCCGCAGCAGCACCTTGAGCTCGAGATTGGACATGCCGTGCACGGCGCGCTGCAGCGCGAAGATCGAGCTCGCATAGATGCTCGATACCTGCCCGCCGAAGCATGGCGTTGCCACCACCAATTGCATCTTGTCCGACATCGGCAGCTCCGCCCCGCTCCAATCCTCACCAAGAGGTAAAGAGGCATGGTTAACGACGCCTTAACGCGTCCTTACAGGAACTTGACGAGCGAGAGCTGCGCGAGGTTCGAGGTCACCTGGTAGGACGCCTGGAGCGCGTTCTGCAGCGCCAGGATCTCGCTCGCGACCTGGTCGGGCGACGCCGATTCCGCCTGGTCGATGATGGTCTGGAGCTGCGCCTTGGCCTGGGTCTGGCGCGTGGAGGCGTCCTTCATCGTGTTCTGGGCCATCGCGATGTCGGTCTGGATGTCCTCGATACGCTGCTGACCGGGTTGCTGCGTCAGCGCCTGCGTCACCCGCAGGCTCAGCGCGGCGACCTGCCCGCCCGAATACTGCCCGGTCGGCGAGGTCGAGAACGTCCCGAACACCGCGATCGCCTGCAATTGCCGGCGGATCGCGTCCTCGTTGGCTTGGGCGCCATATTGCACCGTGACGTCATCATCGACCCGGGCCATCGCGGTGGAGCGCGCCGAGCCGGGCCCGTCATTGCCCTGGTACCATTTCACCGTGTTGGCCGAGCCGTTGACCAGCGTCGTCGCCGAGCTCGCGGGCGAGGAGCCGACGCGCAGCGGCGGCTGGGTGGCGGTCACAGGCGTCGACGCGAAACCGAGCGAGGCGAGCGCGCCGGTATTGGAGCTGTTGATGTTCAGGCTCGCCGCATCGTCGGTTTTTATCGTGATCGAACCGCCGTGGACCGTCGAGGGCTTCGACGTTCCCGTGATCGCGTCGATCTTGGTCAGCAGGGTCTGGATGCTGTCGGTGACATTGAGCTGGTTGCCGGTCGCACCCGAGGCCACGAAGGTCAGCGTGGTGCCGTTGACGGTGATGGTGTCGCCGGCGACGAAGCCCGGCGAGATCGAGTCCGATGGGCTCGCACCGGACAACGCCGTCGTGCCGGTGACGGGCGCCGCCGGCGCCGCCTGGTTGTTGACGGGCGTGCCGATCGCAGAGCTGGCGGTGTTGAAGAAATTGTCGCCGGCGGTGACGGCGGACGCTGCGACCAGCGAGGTGTTGGCGAGCTTGGTGATCGCCGTGTTCAGCGCCGTGTTGAGGTTCGCCGCGGTATTGTTCGGGTTGACCGGGACGCTCGCATCGATCGCAAAGCTGCCGAGCGGGGTCGGCGTCGCTGAAGAGGCAGTCAGGTCGATCTGCTCGGTGGTCCCGTCCGGCAGGGTGAACTGGACGCTGAGCTTGTCGCCATTGTTCGGGTTGATGCCGTTGAGGTCGACCGAGAACGACACCGGCGAGCCGCTGGGGCCGGTGACGGTTGCGCCCGTCAGCGTCGAGGACACCGCCTTGAGCTTGAGGCCGAACGGCGAGCCCGCGACGTCTTCCGAGACCTGGATAGAGCTTGGCGTCGGCTGGGTCTGCACCAGACGGCCCATACCGTTGGCGCCGAGATCGGCAGCCTGGCGCTCCGCCATCACGGTCTTGAAGCCAGCCTGCGTCGTGGTGCCGTTGATGATGTCGCCGGCATCCGCGACCGGCTGCGTGTTGACGGCGGTTCCGGAGAACAGATAGCGGTTCCCCGTCTGCGTGTTGAGCACGCCGACCATCGAGCCGAACTGAGCGGCGGCAGTGTTCTGCGCGATCGTCTGGCCGTTGACGTTGAGATCCTGCGCGGTGTTGGCCGAGCCCGTCTGCACCGTGCTGCGGATCTTGGTCAGCGACTGCAGCGCGGTGTTAGCGAGGTTGATGCTGACATTGACGTTGGTGATCGTGTCGGTATAGGCGGCGATGTTGGAGATCTGCGCGCGCCCGGCGATCGCAAAGCCCTCGTTGGTTCCCATTCCGGAATAGTTCTGCGACAGTTTGCCGGTCGCGAGCTGCGTCGACAGGTCGGTGAGCTGCTGATTGATGTTGCGGATCTGCGCGCCGAGAACCGACGAGGAGTAGTTGATGCTGCTGATCGACATGTTTCAGAGCCCTGTTACTTGTTACAATTGAGCCTGGATCAACGTGTTCATCATGCTCTGCACCACCGACATCACGTGAGCGTTGGCGGCATAGGCATTCTGCAGCTGGATCAGGTTCGACATCTCCGAGTCCAGATTGACCTTGGAGGTCGAGTCGAACTTGGCCTGCAGCGTCGAGACCACCACGCTCTGGCCCTGCTGGAGCTGGGTGGCCTGGGTCGAAGCATTGGCCTGCACGCTCAGGAACTGCTGCAGATAGTTCGAGACGCTGCCGGTGAAGGGCTGGCTCGCCGAGCCGAGGCCGCTCTGCGGCGAATAGGAGAACACCGCAGAGGTGAGCTGCGAATAGAGGTAGTCCGAACGGGTGGTGTCGCCCGCGGGCGTCACCGGCGAGGTGTTGTACACCGACATTCGGGTCGGGTCGGCGACCAGCTGCGTGTTCACGGCGATGCGTCCGGCAAGGCCGGTCATCTGCGAACCCGAGGCGGTGATCGCGCCGGTGTAGAGCGCCTGCCCGCCGTCGGTGAACAGCGGCAGTTGCGGATTGCCCGAGGTCAGCGACGAGATCGTCTTGCTGATCGAGGCCGAATTGACCTTGGCAAGGCCGCTATTGTCGTCCGTGATCCGCAGGGTCGTGGCGGTCGCCGGCGACGGCGCTGCGGCGAAGGTCAGGTGCGAGCTCGAGAGCGCCGTGTTGAGCGCCGAGGCGATTGCACCCATGCCACCGGAGAAGTTCACGCTGATCTGCATCGGATTGGCGTTGGTCGCGTTCTGCAGCGGCAACGCCGCCGGATCGGTCACGTTGACCAGCGTGACCTGACGCTGCGTATTGGTCGCAATATCGGTGTAGGTGAAGGTGGCGGTGTTGCCCGGCAATGCACCGGCAAGGTCGATGTCGAAGCCGGCCGGCGGGCCGGACACGGCGGTGCCGGCCGTGGTCTTGTCGGACAGGGCGCTCGACATCGTCGCGGCGAGCTGGTCGATCTGGTTCTGCGCCTGCACCAACGTCTGGTCGCGCAGCTTCAGATCGGCCGCGATCTGGCCGGATGACACCACGTTGTTGGCGATGACATCGAGCTGCGAGCCGTTCGGCAGCTTGATGGTCAGCGCGCCGACGCCGGACTTGGACGGGTCGATGTTGTAGAGCGAGGTCGCCGAGAGCGCGCCGGCCGAGGCAAAGGAGAATTGCGAGGCGAGCCCGGCGCCGACCAGCTGGATGCCGGTCGTGGTGTAGATGTTGGCCTCGTTCGAGCCGTCGGTGGTGACGCGGACGTCGACATATTTCGACAGCGTGTTGATGGCCTGGTCGCGCTGGTCCATCAGCGTCGCGGCCGAGGGATCGTTGCCCGACAGGCCCTGGAGCTTGGTGTTGATGGCGGCGATCTGCTGCATCGCCGCGTTGGCGGCCTGTGCCGATGTGCCGAGATCCTGCTCGACGTTGGAACGCAGCGACTGGATGCCCTTGGTGGTGACGTTCAGCTGCGTGGCCAGCGCCTGCGCCGCGCCGAGCGCAACGGTCTGCGCCGACGACGCTCCCGAGCTGGTCGACAGCGCCTGCAGCGCGGTGGTGAACTTGTTCAACGCGTCTTCGAGCGTGCCGCTGTTGCCCGGCGTGCCATAGACATTCTGAAGCTGCTTCAGGATGTTGGCCATCTGGTCGGCATAACCGCTGCCGCCGGTTTCGGTGCGCAGCTGGTTCAGCACGAAGGTGTCGAGCTCCCGGCTGACGCCGGTCGTCATCGCCGTCGAGCCGAAGTCGCCGGTGGTGACCTCGATCTGGTTCGGTGTCTGGACGACGTAACCTGGCGTCTGCGAATTCGCGACGTTCGAGGAGACGATCGAGAGCGCGGCCTGGTTGGCACGCAGGCCGCTCATCGCACTGGCGAGGGCTGAACTCAAACCCATGTTACTTGCCGCCTTTGGTTACGTCACGCGCCGATCAGCGCAACACGTTCAAGAGGTCCTGCACCATCGAATTCGCGGTCGTGATCACCTTGGTGTTGGCCGAGTAGGCCTGCTGCGTCACGATCAGCTTGGTGAATTCGTCGGCGATGTCGGTGTTCGAGCCTTCCAGCGACGAGCCGCTGATGGTGCCCGAGGCGCCGTCGATGGCCTCTCCCGACTGTTCGGTCGCGGCATAGGCGCCGCCGTCCATCGCCTTGAGGTAATTGGTGCCGTTGAAATGCGACAGCTGCACCTGGGCGAGGTTGAGGTTCTGGCCGTTGGAGAAGGTGCCGACCACGACGCCATTGTTGTTGACGGCGACCGAGCGGAGCTGACCGGCGGCATAGCCGTTCTGGGTGATGGTGTTGATGGTCACCGCGCCGCTGGTGCTGGCATATTGCGTCAGCCCGCCCGAGGAGATGTTGAAGGCGACCGAGCCGAGCGACTGGCCGCTGACGGTGACGTTGTTGATGGTGATGCCGGAGCCGCTCGGCGAGGTCAGCGAGCCATCCGCGGCAAAGGTGAAGGTCTGGCCGGTGTTGACCCAGCCGACCGTCGTGCCGGTCGCGTTCGGATCGGTCTGGTAGAACAGGTTCCAGCTGTCGGTATGCCCGGCGCCCAGCGATGCGCTGTCGGTCTTGGCCCAGCGCAATTGCAGGTTCACCGGCGTGCCGGCGGCATTGTAGGCGGTCACCGCGCCGCCGCTGATCGATTCCTTGGTGAAGGTGGCGATGTCGTTGCCGATCACGCCGCCGGTACCGGCGGTGCCGCCACCATCGCGGTTCTTGGTGATGGTCGAGGTGAAGCCGAGCGCGGAGAAGGCAGCGCTGTTGGAGCTGGACACTGAGAGGTTGGAGACGGTGCCGGTGTTCAGGGTGATCACGCCGCCGCTGCTGACCGACGATCCCGAAGCGCCGGAGAGCGCGTCAATCTTGCCGAGCAGCGTCGTGATGTTGTCGGTGACGTTGATCTGGTTGTTGCCCGAAGCGCCCGACGCCATGAAGGTCAGGGTCTGACCGTTGACGGTGATGGTGTCGCCGGCGGAAAAGCCGGACGTGAGCACCTGGGCGCCGCCGGCGGTCGCCGAGCCGCTCAGCACCGTTGCGCCCGAGATCGCCGGCGAAGACAGCACGTTGCCGCCGCGGGTCACGCTGCTGATGCCGAGCGCGGTGGCGGCCGTGCCGCTGCCGACCGCCACGTCGGTGCCGGTGCCGGTCGAGATCTGGATATTGCCGCTGGCAGAAAGCGTGGCGGTGACGCCGGCGCCGCCGGCGGTCTGGATCGCGTTCAGGATGCTGGCCACCGTGGCCGTCGTGCCCGCGCCGAGACCGATCGTGGTGTTGCTGCCAACTGTCGAGACCGTCGTGCCACCGTTGAAGGTGATGGTATTACCGTTGATGGTCAGCGTCTGGCCGCTCAGCGCGGTGAGAATGCTGGAGGCGAGATGGGTACCGACCGTGTTGTCGAGCGATGTGGTGGTGGACGCCACCGCAGACGAATTGTTCTGGAGCGCGACCGTGCCCGTGGCCGTCGTCGACGAGTAGGCCGAGCGGATGTTGCCGGTTGCAGCCGCGCCTGACACCGTCGCGTTGGCATAGGGCGCCGGCGGCGTGCCGACCGGCAGCGGGTTGGCCGAGAAATCGGACGGGTTCAGACCGCCCGCCGCCAGCAGCGTGCCGGTCGACGCGGTCGTCTTTGCCACCGTGTTCGGCTGGGTCGGCAGGTTCGCGGCGTATTGGATCGAGGTGGTCGCCTGCGCCGGAATGAAGTTGTTCTGGAATTGCAGGACGCTCGCCACGCTACCAGTCGGGTTGCCGGTCTTCGGGTCGACCGTGACGCCCATCAGGTAATAGCCGGCGCCGTTGACCAGATTGCCGTTGGCGTTGAGCTGGAAGTCGCCGCGCCTCGTGTAGTAGGTCACTCCGGTGAAGACAGGCACGTTGTCGACGACGCCGCTCGCCTTCTGGATCGAGAAGAAGCCGTCGCCGGTGATCGCCATGTTGGTGGCGACGGTGGAGCCCGAGATCGTGCCCTGCGTGGTGATGGTGGCCTTCGCATTGGCCGTCACGCCGCCCGCGACCTGCTTGCTGGGAACCGAGGAGTCGGGAATGAGATCGACGAAGCTGGTGCCGATGCCCTTGTAACCGGTGGTGGATGAGTTCGCGATGTTGCCGGAAATGTTCTGCAGCGCGTAGGACTGCGCCTGCAGGCCACCCACCGAGGTGTTCATTGCATCGAAGATACCCATAACTTTGTCTCCAAATCCGATCTCGGCGGCCGGTCGACCATGGCCGCAGTCGAAGGAGACTGTCGCAAGGGCTATGCCAGTGCAGGTATTTTCATGAAATCAATGACTTAATGAAAAAGCCCCGGCCTGATGACCGGGGCACAATTGCCGGGATCGGCAACAATTGCCGGGCCTTCCTTACGTCGCCGACGCCGCCGCGGGATGGAAAACCAGCCCGAAACCGTCGATGCAATAGCGCAATCCGGTGGGCTTCGGACCATCGTCGAATACGTGGCCGAGATGGCCGCCGCAGCGGCGGCAATGCACCTCGGTGCGGAGCATGCCGTAGGTCCGGTCCTCGGTCTTGCCGACATTGCCTTCGATCGGCGCATAGAAGCTCGGCCAGCCGGTGCCGCTCTCGAATTTGGTCTCGGACGCAAACAGCGGCAGGGCGCAGCCGGCGCAGGCGAAGATGCCCTTGCGATGCTCCTTCAGCAGCGGGCTGGAGCCAGGCCGCTCGGTGCCGTGGTTGCGCAGGATTTCATATTGCTGCGGCGTGAGCTGGGCGCGCCATTCAGCCTCCGTCTTCGTGATCTCGAACTTTTCCGCGGCCTTCTCGCCAGCCTCGGCAGGCGTTGCTCTCAGCCAGCGGAAGGCGGAAAGGCCGAACAGGCCGGCAACAGTCGTTAGCAGGATGCGGCGGTCAAACATCTCATTCTCCGTGCGCGGACAGTCCACGCCCTGAGATACGGGCTTTAACGGCCGACGTTACACGTCCGGGCGGAATTTCGCTCAACTTATTGAGAGGCGGCGCCGTCGTGCGAGGCCGGTTCCACGGCTCCGGCCGCTTGTTTCGGCGGCGGGGCCGGCCGCGGCCGCACCCCGGACGGCGGACGGCGCGGGCCGGTGCCGGCGGCCCGGTTGGCTTCGGCGAGCCGCGCCTCGCGCTCCCTGTCTTTGACCCTGGCACGTTCGCGGTAGCGGGCGAGCGAGCCTGCGGCGGCGGAACTCGCCCTGCCCCAGATCCCGACCAATTGGCCTGCGACCCGTCCGGTCGCGCCGCCGGCCCAGACCAGCTCGAACGGCGAGAACAGCTTCCAGCGGTCATCGCCCCACAGGATGCTGCGCGCGATCATCTGCCCGGCCATGGCCGAGGTGTTCATGCCCTGACGGCCGAACCCGCTCACCACCCACAGGCCTTTGCGCAACTGGCCGATCTGCGGCATGCCGTGCACGGTCTGGCCGGTGGCGCCGCCAAAGGTTTCGCTGACCTCGACATTGCCGAGCGCCGGAAAGATCGTGCGGATCCGCCGCCTGACGGCGCCCGCAAAGCGCTGGGGGCGCGCGGCCCAGGTGGTCTCGGGGCTCTCCCACATCAGCCGGTCGCCGTCGACGACGCGGAAATGGTCGATCCCGTCGGAGTCCATCACCGATCCCTTGAAGGCGACGATCTCGTGCACGCCTTCGCCGAGCGGCGCGGTGATGCCGGCATAGCGCCAGACCGGCAGCAGCGTCTCCGACAACCGCCGCAACGGCGCGCCGAGATGGATGTTGCCCGCGAGCACGATGTGGGTTGCGCGCAGCCGCGCCGAGGGCGTGACGATGCGCTTGCGGATGCCGGAATGATCGATGCTGACGACCGGCGTATCCTCGAAGATGCGAGCGCCGGCCCGCCGCGCCAGCGCCGCCAGGCCGTGCACATATCTGCGCCCATCGACCTGGAACGCCTTGGGATAGTACACGCCGTGGAAGTAGCGATCGGTCTTGAGCAGCTCGCGGACGCGATCGACCTGCCAACCTTCGACCTCGGTGTCGAAATCCTCGTTCAGCATCTGCAAGCGGCTGATCAGCCGGTCGCCGGCATCGACGTTGGAGACCTCCAGCACGCCGTCGGTCGGGCCTATTCCCGGCATGTTCTCTTCCGTGGCGTTGGCCCGGACGAACTCTGCGCCCTCCTTCGACAGCGTCCACAATTCACGCGCGTCCTCGAAGCCGATGCGCTCGATCAGCTCGTTAAGCGGCAGCGCAAATCCCGGCATCACCGTGCCGAGTTGGTTGCCGGACGCATCCCAGCCGATCTGACGGCCCTCCAACACCGCGACGCTAGCCCCGAGCCGGGACGCCTCGAGCGCGACGGTGAGCCCGGCAAGCCCCGCACCGATGACGCAGATGTCGGCGTCAAGGTCGAAGGACAGCCGCTCACGGTCGCGACAGCCGGCTTCTTCCTCGGACACGCTTGTGAAAGTCTCGCTCATGCAGTTTGTTTAGAGCATGATCCGGAAAAGTGCGCAGCGATTTTCCGATAAGATCATGCTCAAATAACAACTTGATACCAACCGGGCGCTTGTCACCTTGTCCCCAACCGGCGCCTGTAGATTATTCTGGACGTGGAACGATTCGAGAATGACATGCGCCGTTTGATGCTGCTGCGTCACGCCAAGACAGAGACTGACGCGCCGAGCGGCCGTGACCAGGATCGCCGCCTCGACGAGCGCGGCCACAAGGATGCCGCGCGGATGGGGGATTGGATCGCTTCCCATCCTCCCTTCCCCGATACCGTGCTGGTGTCGCACGCCGTGCGCGCCCGGCAGACCTGGGACATCGCCTGGGAGGCGATGAAGGACCGCGTCCCGACGCCGCAGGTCGAGATCCTGCCGGAACTCTATGGCGCCGATCCCGCGCAGATCCTGGATGCCATTCGCACTGCAACAGCCCCGGCCGACCCGCAGCAGTTGCTGCTGATCGCCCACAATCCCGGCATGCACGAGGCCGCGCTGATGCTGATGGGCAGCGGCGATCCCGATGGCGCCAAGGCGCTCGCCGACAATCTGCCCACCGCGGGGCTTGCGATCTTCGACTTTGACGTCAAGGATTGGGGTGACGTGGCCTACCGCCGCGGCA
Source organism: Bradyrhizobium guangxiense (assembly GCF_004114915.1). Classification (NCBI taxonomy): domain Bacteria; kingdom Pseudomonadati; phylum Pseudomonadota; class Alphaproteobacteria; order Hyphomicrobiales; family Nitrobacteraceae; genus Bradyrhizobium; species Bradyrhizobium guangxiense. The sequence goes on from NZ_CP022219.1 coordinate 4,459,125, forward strand.
AGCTGGTGCTGTTCACAAGCCCCAAGCTACTTCGATAAGCTGCTTCGATCGGGATGAGATGGGCGGGCGCCGTCTCGACCGGTCGATCCAGCGCGATCAAGGGGGCTGAAGATTTGGAGGCGCAGATGTTCAAGTCCATCCTCGTGCCCATCGACCTCGCCGACACCGATCTCGCCAAGCCGGCGATCGCGACCGCGGCAACGCTGTCGCAGACCTGGAGCGGCACGGTGCGCCTGCTCAACGTGCTGCCGATGACGCCGGTGATGCTGGCCGAATATGTGCCCGCCGATTTCGACGAGCAGCAGCGCCAGACCTCGGAAGAAGCCCTCGCCATCGTCGCGCGCGAATCCGGCATCGAGCCCGGCCGCATCTCCAGCGTGGTGCGTCAGGGCGGCATCTACCACGAGATCCTGGAGGAAGCCGTGCACATGAAGGCCGATTTGATCGTGATGACCTCGCACCGGCCGGCGATGCGCACCTATTTCCTCGGCTCCAACGCCGGGCATGTCGTGCGCTACGCCAAGTGCTCGGTGCTGGTGGTGAGGCATTGAAGGTTCGTCATAGCCCGGTTTCGTGGGTCGGTCAGCCGCGCGGACTGCGCGAAGCGCTTGCGGCGAAGCAATCCAGAGTCTTTCCGCAGATACATTTCTGGGCTGCTTGGCTACGCTCGCAATGACGATGTGGAAACAGTGGTGCGCCACACCCCTCGCGCTCGTGCCCCGGACGCAGCGCCCCCGGCGATGCAAAGCATCGTCTGGTGCGGTGCGCTGCAGAGCCGGGGCCCATGCTTCAGCGAACCTTGTGGTCCGCTGGGTCCCGGCTCTGCGCAGCAACGCTCACCCGTTGCAGCGCGTCCGGGACACGCGAGTCTCACAGATACCGCGCCAGCTCGGTCTTGACCTCGCCGTACACCGCATCCTCGATCTGGCTGCGGCTGATGCCGATGTCGCGCAGGGCGCGGTCGTCGAGCTCGTTCAGGGTCTTGACGGCGGAGCGGCGCTCGAGACGGTCGAACAGGACGTGGACAGCGTGGGCGAGCGTGCTGAAAAATCCGCTCATCGAGGATGGGCGTAAACTCCGCCCGGCAGTTTGCGAAATCGAGGTCATTGTTCTTCTCCGGCCTGTCATTCCGCGCGGCGAAGCCAATGCCGTTGGCGCGGACGCACTCGGCGCCTGCACCTCATTTGCCGTCGGATTGCTCTCGCTTACCTCGGCTCAATCGCGGACCTTGATGGAACTTAAATGCTCCAGTACATTGCTCGGAGCAAGTAAAACATTGCTCTCGGTGCAATAATGTCCAAGTTCGAGTACGTGAAGCTTGCCGATGCCATTGCCTCGGATATCTCTAACGGCACGTTAAGGCCCGGCGACCGGCTGCCGCCGCAGCGCAATTTTGCCTATGACCGTGGCATCGCGGTCTCGACCGCGAGCAGGGTTTATACGGAGCTGCTCCGCCGTGGGCTCGTCGTCGGCGAGGTCGGCCGCGGCACCTTCATCTCCGGCGCCATCAAGCGCGAGGTCGAGACGCTGAGCGAGCCGGCCGAGGCGCGCATCAATTTCGAGGTCAATTACCCGCTGCTGCCGCAGCAATGGGCCATGATCGCAAAGAGCCTTGCGGGACTGGAGCGCGTCGATGCGCTCGAATCGGCGCTGCGCGTCTCGACCAGCACCGGCACCAAGAGCGCGCGCAATGCTGCCGCCGCCTATCTCGCGCGCAAGGATTTCGCGCCGCAGCCCGAGCAGATCGTCTTCACGGCCAATGGCAAGCAATCGCTTGCGGCGGCGCTCGCCGCGCTCGTTCCCACCGGCGGCCGCTGCGGCGTCGAGGCGCTGACCTACCCTTACGTCAAGAGCATCGCGGCGCGGCTCGGCATCACGCTGGTCCCGCTTCCGATGGACGAATTCGGCGCGCGTCCCGACGCGATCCAGAAGGCGCATCGCGAGGCGCATCTGTCGGCAATCTATCTCCAGCCGATCATCCAGAACCCGCTCGGCGTCACCATGAACGCGACGCGGCGTGCCGACATCATGCGTGTCGCCGAAAAGCTCGACCTCACCATCATCGAGGATGCCGTCTACGGCTTTCTCGCCGACGATACGCCGCTCGCCGCGCTCGGACCGGATCGCTGCATCGTGCTCGACAGCCTGTCCAAGAAAGTCGCGCCGGGGCTTGCGCTCGGCATCCTCGTGGCGCCGCCGCATTTGCGCGAAAGCGTGATGAGCGCGGTGCGCACCGGCGGCTGGATCGCCTCCGGCCATGCGCTGGCGGCCGGGCAGCGGCTGATGGCCGACGGCACTGTCGCCGAGCTCACACGTCTGAAGCGCATCGACGCGGCACGGCGCCAGCAGACCACCACACGGCTGCTCGCCGGCTACCAGCTCGCCGCCGACCCGCGCTCCTATCATCTGTGGCTGACGCTGCCGTCGCACTGGCGTTCGCAGACTTTCGTCGCCGCTGCAGCCCGGCGCGGCATCGCGCTGACGCCGTCCTCCACCTTCGCGATCGCGCACGGCCATGCACCGAACGCGGTGCGCCTCGCCCTCGCCCCGCCTACCTTCGAGCAGCTCGATTCCGGCCTGCGCACGCTGGTGTCGCTGCTCGGCACCAAGGAAGAGGATTTCGACTCGACGGAGTAGCCCTCAGGCCTCAGGCCAGTCCGCGATGAAGCCTTTCGCCTTGTACGGCTCGATCTTGTCCCATTCATGCAGCATGCGGCGGCTAAATTCGGCATCGGTGTGCCACAGCGCGCGCGGCGTCGCGAAGCCGTCGACGGTGAGCAGCATCTTGTCGACCTCCGGCCAATGCCGGTGCAGCGTCATGGGATAGCGCCGCGCGGTCCAGGTGTTGCCGAGACAGATCACGCTGCGAATGTTGGCAAGGCCGAGTGCCGCATCGATGATCGGCAGCGAGAAGATCACGTTCTCACCGGTGTTCATGGCGCGATGCTCTTCGAGGACAAGTTCCGCTGGAATGCCCGCTGCGATCATCGCCGCCTTGATGACAGTGCACTCGGATTGCTCCGAGCCCGGCGTCACGCCGCCACTGACAATCGACCACCGGAAATAGCCCTCGCGCCACAGCCGCGCGGCAGTGTCGGCCCGCAGTGCAACGTCCTCGCGCGTGCCGAACATGAACAGCAAATCGGCCGGCGCGAGCGGCGTGTCGATCAGATGCGTGCGGTTGATCTCGGCGATCTCGTCAGCGGTGGGCCGACGTCTGCTGCGATCCATGACTGGGATCCATGACTGGCATGGCCGCAAGATGCGGCCCCGGCGCCGGTGCGCGAAGTCACGTTTGATTGCGGCCGATTGCAGCCGGGGCAGCAAGGCCGTCAGGGTAACAGCGCCGTCAGGGTAACAGAGCCATCAGGAGCCATCAGGGTAACAGAGCCCTGGGCACGCGGTCGAAGCTGTAACTGTGCGGCCGGTTGCGCCGCACGAAGCCGCCGACCTGCCAGGCGAACAGCGCGGCGAAGCCGAGGATGAACAGCCCGCCGGCGAACTCGCCGATCACGAGCGCGCGGATCAACAGACCCGCCATCGCGACCGTCAGCGCCGCAAGCAATGCCAGCGTAGCCCCATAAACGGTGCGGCTGAGGCCGGTGGTCAGCACCGCGCGGCTGCCGGCCTTCGCCATCCGCGCATGCAATTCGACGATGAAGGACCGAAAGCCATTGTCCTGCGGCGCCATCAGCGCCGCGGTCTGCCAGCTCGTCGACAGGATCGCGATGCGGCGGCCACTGCTGTGACTGACATCGGCGCGAAAGCGGTGCTGCTGCATCGACACCGGGCGGAACGACAGCCGGATCGCGCTGATCTCGTCATAAGGCCACAGGCCGGACCGGCCGCCGACCTGCCAGGACAGCCCCTCCTCCGTCAGTTCGAAGCGATGCGCCGCGCCGATCAGCGACGCCTTGTAGGCATAGCTCGTGACTGACGCGGCCGCGGCTTCCGAACCCTGCATCCCGACAATCGATCCCGTCCGCGCCATCCTCCTGCGATCCGCTTGCGCGATCGCCCTCGCCCATCCTACAAGCGAGGCATGGTTGAGACGACCTTTTTTCCGCGCCGCCTGATTCTCGGCGCCGCCATGATCTCAGGCGTGCTGCTGGCGCTCGCGGTGCACATGCTGGGCGCGCGCTACGGGCTCAACCTCGGCGGGCTCTGGCGCTCCGACACGCATGAGTTCATCCCCGCGGGCGCGGCGATCGCCTGGTGGCTGATTGCCACGGTCGGCTTTTCGGGCGGCTATTTCACCGCGACGCTGATGCAGAGCGCGGTGTCCGGCCAGATCCCGCAGCGGATGCGTCAGTTCCTGATCGCGGTCGGCGTGCTCCTGCTGGCGGGCGCGGGCCAAGTGGCCTCGGCACCGAGCCCGATCCCGACCGTCTCGGGCGTGCTGGCCGGGCTCGCCGCGCTGTGCCTCGGCGCCGTCATGGCGTTTTGCGGCGCCCATTTCGCGCTACGCCGCGGCTGACCCCGCTTAAGCCGACGCGCGCAGCCGCGGGCGGTCCAGCATCATCGTCACGTCGGAGGCGGGCCGCGGCCTGCTGAACAGATAGCCCTGCGCCTGGTTGCAGCCCTCGCGCCTGAGCAGCTCGAGCTGCGCGTCGTTCTCGACGCCTTCCGCCGTGGTGACGATGCCGAGGCTGCGGCCGAGGCCGGTCACGGCGCGGATGATCGCCATGGAGTCCTCGCGCGTCGCCAGCTCCGACACGAACGAGCGGTCGATCTTGATCTTGTCGAACGGGAAGCTGCGCAGATAGCTCAGCGACGAATAGCCGGTGCCGAAATCGTCGAGCGAGATCCGCAATCCCATGCCGCGCAGGTCGTGCAGGGTGGTCAGCGTCGCCTCGCTGTTCTGGAGCAGCACCGATTCGGTGATCTCGAGCTCGAGGCGATGCGCATCGAGTCCAGAAGCGGCCAACGCCTCGGTCACGGACGCGATCAGGTTCGGATTCTTGAACTGCACCGGCGACAGATTGACGGCGAGGTCGACATCGTCCGGCCAGGTGGCCGCGTCGACGCAGGCGGAGCGCAGCACGAACTCGCCGAGCTGGACGATCAGTCCGGTCTCCTCGGCCAGCGGGATGAAGTCGACGGGAGCGATGAGGCCGCGCTGCGGATGGTTCCAGCGCAGCAGCGCTTCGAAGGCGACGACGCGGCCGCTGACGACGTCGCGGATCGGCTGGTAATAGGGCTCGAACTCGCCGCGTTGCAGCGCCGCGCGCAGATCCATTTCCAGAAGGCGCCGTGCCTGCGCGCGGGCATCCATGCCGGCCTCGAAGAAGCGATAGGTGCCGCGGCCGTCCGCCTTGGCGCGATAGAGCGCGAGGTCGGCGTTTTTCAGCAATTCGTCCGGGTCGCTGCCATCCTGCGGCGACAGCGAGATGCCGATCGAGACGCCGATCACGATCTGATGATCGTCGATGTCGTAGGGCGCCGAGATCACCTCGACGAGACGGCGGGCGAGCGATCTCGCAGCCGCTTCCTCGGAGCGTCCGATCTGGACCACGGCGAACTCGTCGCCGCCGAGCCGCGCCACGGTGTCGCTTTCGCCGACGGCGGCCGCCAGCCTGCGGCCGACCTCCTTCAGCAGCGCATCGCCGATGGGATGGCCGAGCGAGTCGTTGATGTCCTTGAAATGATCGAGATCGAGACAGAGTACGGCGAGCTGATCGCCCGACCTGGTCCGGCGCAGTCCCTGCTCGAGCTGCTCGTGGAACAGCACGCGGTTCGGCAGGCTGGTCAGCGCGTCGTGGCGCGCCATGTGCGAGATCTTGGCCTGCGCCTCCAGCCATTCGGTGATGTCCTCGAAGGTCGCAACCCAGCCGCCACCCTGCATCGGCTGGTTGACAACCCGGATGGAGCGGCCGAACCGGTTGACGACGTCGGTCGTGGTGCGGCCCTCGCGCGCGTCGGCGACGAGGCGGGGGAAGAATTCATCCGCGTCGCCCTGCCAATGCCCCTTGGCCTGCTCCTCCCGTAATACGTCGACCAATAGGCGGCCGATGAGTGCGATGTCGGTGCGGCGAAGCATCGCCGCGTAGCGCTCGTTGAACAGGATGATCTTGCCGTCGGCGTCGAACATGCACAGCCCCTGCGACATGTTCTCGAGCGCCGTGTCCAACACCATTTGCTGGGCCCCCAATTGGCCCCTGGCACGGCGGTCGAGCAGCGCAGCCACGAGCGCGATCGCGATGATCGCAACCGCAGCGCTGGCGGTGAGGAAGGACAGCGAGGCCGGCGGGATCGATAGGCCGCTGATCGCCAGCGTCGGATCCGGCGTCAGCAACACGGCGCCCATGGCCGTGAAATGATGCGCGACGATGGCGACCGTCAGCAGGGCCGTCGCCGTCAGCGCATGGAAGAGGTCGTCGCGTCGCGCCGCCACGAACAGGGCAAGTGCCGCAAAGACGATTCCGGACAGGACCGAGACGGCGACCGTGCCGCCGATCCAGTCCACTCGCGCCGGTATCTCCAGCGCCGCCATGCCGGTGTAATGCATCGCGGCGACACCGGCGCCGACGATGGCCCCGCCAAGGACGATCCACACCGCACGCACGGACGACACGGCGATGCTCAGCCCCACGAAGGTCACGGAGATGGCAAAGATCAGCGACAGGATCGTCACCGGGATGTTGTAGGCGCCCGCACCTCCCGGCCCGTAGGCCAGCATCGCGATGAAATGCGTCGCCCAGATGCCGCATCCGCTGACGGCGGCATCGAGGCCGATCCAGGCAAGACGCCCGAGGCCCTGCACCGCGCGCGCCCGGTGGAACAGGCTGATCGCCGCCGCGCTGGCGAGCAGACACACCGCGCCGCCAAGCGCGACCAGCCGCAAATCGTGCTCTTCGGTGAGACAGTAGAGAACTTGATACATCGTGGGCCCCTATGGACCCGCACTTGAACCGACAGAGGTGGACGATCGGTAACCGGCTACAATGCCGGTCCGCAAATGGTAAATGGCGAATATGTGGGTTCTCTCATATTGTTCACTTTCGCGCCGGTGCACCGCGGCCGATCACCGCCGCAGCCAGCAACAACACCGCCGCTGAAATGACCAACGACAAATGCAGGCGTTCCATGACGCGCCTGCCCCGCGCTCAGCGATCCAAATAATGCGACGCCGAGAATGCTGCCACTCTGCCGCGTCGCGTTGAGCACACGATGCCGTCGCCCGGCTTGACCGGGGGACTCCGCGGCGGGGGTTGTGAAATCCAATCGGTGCCGCGGTGTATTGGATGCCCCTTCGCGGGCCTGACACCGGATGGCGACCGCAACAGAAGCGCCGCGCCGATGATCGCGCGGCGCTTCGATCACGACACCTTCATCAGCTCGCCGCGCGCAGGTTCACCTTGCTCTCGGCGAGCGTCGTCAGCTTCTTGTCGGTCGCCTTTTCCTCCTCGAGCGTCTTGGCCAGCACGCTGGCGCAATCATTCCGGCCGAGCTGCTTGGCCCAGGCGATCAGGCTGCCGTAACGGACGATCTCGTAATGTTCGGCGGCCTGCGCCGCGTTGATCAGCGCAGCATCGAGCACCGCCTTGTCGGCGACTTCGCCGGCGGTTTCGTCGGCTTCCTCGATGATGCCGTCGATCGCCGGGCAGTCGACCGCCTTCACGGCGACGTCATGCATCTTGAACACTTCCTCGAGCCGCGCGACGTGCTGCTTGGTTTCCTCAAGGTGCGTCAAAAAGCCCTGTTTCAGCTGCGGATCGGTGGCCTTGCTTGCCATTTTCGGCAGCGCCTTGGTCAGCTGCTGCTCGGCGTAATAGATGTCTTGAAGCTGGTGCACGAACAGGTCGTTCATGGTCTTGATGTCTTTTGTGAACAGTCCCATCGTTCCGTCCTCTTCCGGTTTCTGGAACATGAAGGCGGCGGCTCTCGCGAAAAGCCGCTCATTCCGCCATGTTCGGTTGCTGATGGGGCCACAACGAGTGCGCGGCATCGACGTTCCAAAAAGACCGCATCGCTTGCGCTGGAACAATGCGGACCGCGCCGGGATCTGCAATCATGCCAACATAAGAAATGCGCGTGCCGGGCCGGTTTCACGACTCATATGCTTAACGCGCCTCCGATGTGAACCGCATGTGACAGAAGTGGCCGGTCCGACGCAGAACCTATTGTTGTCAAGGGCTGCAAAAGCCGCTGTTTTTGCCTTAAATGAGCTGGATCATGCCTAGCGATCGATGCCTGCCTTTGGCCATGATCGTACCCGACCGGCCAATGCCTGGCCCGGTCGGTCTTGCCCCCCGCTGGGAGGATGAATGCACGGACTGCTGCCCGCGCTGAAGCGCGGCTTCAAGAAATGGATCGGTTGGCGTCGGCTCGGAGTTGCCGCGAGCATCTTCATCATCGCCTTCGCGATCACCACGCTGGTGCGGACCCTCAAGGGCATCGATACCGGGGTCATCCTGACGGCGTTAACCGAGATTCCCCGCGGGAGTATCGGGATGGCGGCAGTCTGCGTGTTTTTCGCGTTCTGTACGCTGACCTTTTACGACTTTTTTGCACTGCGAACGATCGGCAAGAAGCACGTGCCTTATCGCATCGCGGCGCTCTCCAGCTTCACGTCCTATTCGATCGGCCACAACATCGGCGCCACCGTCTTCACCGGCGGTGCGATCCGCTTCCGGATCTATTCCGACTACGGACTGAACGCGATCGACGTCGCAAAGATCTGCTTCCTGTCGGGCCTGACCTTCTGGCTCGGTAACATCTTCGTGCTCTCGATCGGCATGGCGATCCATCCGGATGCCGCCTCCTCGATGGATCAGCTGCCCTCGTCGCTCAACCGGCTGATCGCGCTTGGCGGCCTCGCCTCGATCATCGCCTACCTGGTCTGGCTCAGCATGGGCGAGAAGCGGCGCGAGCTCGGCCAGAAGGGCTGGAAGGTGGTGCTGCCGTCGGCTCCGCTGACGCTGGTCCAGATCCTGATCGGCGTGATCGATCTCGGCTTCTGCGCCACCGCGATGTACCTCCTGATGCCGGCCAATCCGCCGATCGACTTCATGTCGCTTGCCGTGGTGTTCATCCTGGCGACGCTGCTCGGCTTCGCCAGTCACGCCCCCGGCTCGATCGGCGTGTTCGATGCCGCCATGCTGCTGGCACTACCCGAATTCGGCCGCGAGCAGCTTCTGGCGACGCTGCTGGTGTTCCGCATCCTCTATTTCGTGATCCCGTTCGGCCTCGCCATCTCCATCATGGGCACGCGCGAGCTCTGGATGAACGTGGTCGAGCCCTGGCAGGAGCGGCGGCGGCTGGCGGAGGCCTGCGCGCAGGCCAATCTGCCCAAAGAGGTAACGCCAATGGAGCGCGAGCGGCTGCTGCGGCAGGCCAACAAGCGCTAAGGCACGCGGCTAGACAAAGGTTGCGGCCGGAAGGGCGATCGTCTCTTATTTCCGCCTCAACTTTGCCGTTGAAGACGCGGGCCATGATCCCTGTATTCCTTCGTACCCTTTCCGCAGGCGCCCTGCTGCTGGCCGGGCTTTTGACCATTTTGCCGGCCGAGCGCGCCGCCGCTCAGGACGCCGGTCCCCTGCAGATCAGCTGGGAGGTGCGTAACCGCTTCCGGCTGTTCCGCGAGGAGCGCGACTTCCTGCTCCATGTCGAGAATGCGCGTAACCGCAGCATCCTGGCCGCCGAGCAATCGCTGGAGCTCCAGAGCGAAGGCCGCGGCTGGGCCCGCAACATGGTCAACCGCCTCTGCATCGACCTTCAGGGCCGCGTCAACCAGCCCTGCACCCGCGACAACACCAAGGAAAACTACCTCACCCCGATCGACCATCCCGTCACCGTGCGCCTCGTTGGCGCCGTGCCGGTCGGCGCCACCTGCGCCTGGTCGTTCGACGACGGCGACGGTCCGCAACAATCGACCTTCGACTGCGCCGAGCCGATCAATCTGCGCGTCCGCTACGGCAAGCAGACGGTCGCAACAGTCGACGTCTCCTCCGGCTCCGACCCGACCCAGCGCGTCCAGACGGAGATCCAGGTCCGCGACATCTTCATCGCCGGCCTCGGGGACAGCATCGCCTCGGGCGAAGGCAATCCCGACCGGCCGCTGGCGCTGTCGGATGAAGGCTTCTGCTTCCGTTCCTATCTCGGCACGGCTGGCGCGCAGTACTCCCGGCCGAGCCGCCACGGCTTCAAGGGCGGCCGCGCCTGCGAGGCGCCCGACACGCTCGCGAACTGGCAGCGCTACAGCGCACTCTGGTTCAATGCACCCTGCCACCGCTCGCTGTACAGCTACCAGACCCGCACCGCGCTGGCGCTCGCGGTGCGCTACACCCACATCGCCGTGACCTACCTGCCGCTCGCCTGCACCGGCGCCAGCATCGGCGACGGGCTGCTCGGCTCGCAGCGCGCCCGCGAATGCCCGCCCGGCAAGTCCGGCGTCTGCAACACCAGCGTGACCGCGCAAGTCGCCGAACTGCGCGAGGCCCTGACCGCCGCGAAGAAGCGCCAGCCAGACCGCACGCTCGACCTCGTTCTGCTATCGGTCGGCGCCAACGACGTCTATTTCTCCGGACTCGTCGCCGACGTCATCGTCGACACCGCGACCGAGCGAGCGCTGTTCCGCCGCTCCGGCGTGATGGCGAGCGTCGACGATTCCCGCGACGCGCTGGCGCGCGAGCTGCCGCAGAACTTCGTCAAGCTGCGCGAGGCACTGAAGCCGCTGGTCGGCGGCGACCTCTCGCACGTGGTCTACGTCTCCTACGCCAATCCCGCGCTCGCCGACGGCGGCGTGCCCTGCCGCGGCGGCCGGGCCGGCTTCGACATCCATCCATCCTTCAACGCCGATCCGCAGCGCCTTGCCCGCGTCTCGACCTTCGTCGATACCGAGTTCTTGCCGCAACTGAAGGGGCTCGCCACCTGCACGCGCGGCGCGCTGTGTCGCGATCAGGAGTCCGACCGCATGACCTTCGTCGATGCGCATCAGGCCGCGTTCGCCGATCACGGCTTCTGCGCGCATTCCGGCAATGATCCCGAATTCGACCGCAGCTGCTTTGCCGAGAACGGCCAGAGCTTCAATCCTGATATCGTCAGCGCGGCGAGCCAGCCGATGCTGTGCGGCCGCGGCGCCTCTGAGTATCGCGCCTATCTGCCGCGCGCGCGCTGGATCCGCGACGCCAATGACAGCTATTTTGCCGCGATGACCTATCCGCAAGGCTTGCCGGCGGCGAGCCAGCCGACCGACATTCACGACGCGACCTGGGGCGTGCTCTCCGCCGTCTATGGCGGCGCAGTGCATCCGAGCGCCGAAGGCCACGCCGCGATGGCGGATGCGGCACTGCCGGCCGCAAGCGCCATGCTCGGGCTGGATGCCGTACCGCCGAACGTGACGCGCGGGTTTTTGCCGCAATTGTTGCCGAGCGCGCAGCAGTAGGGGCGCAAGCGCCGTAGCCCGGATGACCGAAAGCGAAATCCGGGACAACTCTCCCCGCATGTAGGGCTACGCTGCCGCCACACTCTCGGTGTCATCGCCCGCGCAGGCGGGCGATCCAGTAATCCGAGACACCTGTGATTGAATCGAGAAGCCGCAGCGTACTGGATTCCCCGCCTTCGCGGGGAATGACAGTTTAAGTGCGCAGCACCAGCTTGCTCACGCATCACAACGGTCGTTCCCCTCATCCGCCGTTCCATCAATCCAAAAACGGCATCGATCGATACTGCCTTCAACTTGGACACTTCGCCGCGCGCGCCTCTAGGAGTCGCCTTGAGGAAATGTTCGAGTCAAGGAGGCGCCCGATGAGCGCAGTGGTGTCCGCAGCGGACGCGAGGAGGACCCGCGTCAGGCTGCTCATCGTGACCATGTTGTTCCTGGTCACCACGGTGAATTATGCCGACCGCGCCACGCTGTCGATTGCAGGCCCCGCGCTCTCCAAGGAGCTGCATCTCGATCCCGTCGCCATGGGCTGGATCTTCTCGGCATTCGGCTGGTCCTATGTCGTGGCGCAGGTGCCGGGCGGCTGGCTGCTCGACCGCTACGGCTCGCGCCTCGTCTATGCCTTCAGCATCATCATCTGGTCGCTGTTCACGTTGATGCAGGGCTGGGTTGGCTTCCTCAGCGCCGGGACCGCCGTCGTCGTGCTGTTCGCGCTGCGCCTACTTGTCGGCGTCGCGGAAGCGCCGTCCTTCCCCGCCAATGCCCGCATCGTCGCGGCGTGGTTTCCGGGCAACGAGCGCGGCACCGCGTCGGCCTTCTTCAATTCGGGGCAGTATTTCGCCACCGTGATCTTCGCGCCGCTGATGGGCTGGATCGCGCACGCCTATGGCTGGCGCTTCGTGTTCTTCGTGATGGGCGCGCTCGGCATCGTCATGGGCCTGGTCTGGCTCAAGACCATCTACGGCCCGAAGGAGCATCCCTCGATCAACGAGGCCGAATTCGACTACATCAAGGAAGGTGGCGCGCTGGTCGATCTCGATGCGCCCAAGGACGATCTGCCCCGCGCGCGTGCGCCCGAGGCCGGCTCCGGCTGGGACCACATCCGCCAGCTGCTCTCCAACCGCATGATGCTCGGCGTCTATCTCGGCCAGTACTGCATCAACACGCTGACCTATTTCTTCCTGACCTGGTTTCCGGTCTATCTCGTCAAGGAGCGCGGCCTGTCGATCCTGCAGGCCGGCTTCGTCGCGACGCTGCCGGCGCTGTGCGGCTTCATCGGCGGCGTGCTCGGCGGCATCATCTCCGATGCGATCCTGCGCCGGACCGGCTCGCTGACCATGGCGCGCAAGATCCCGATCGTCGGCGGCATGCTGCTGTCGATGTCGATCATCGCCTGCAACTATGTCGAGGGACAGGCGCTGGTGGTCGGCTTCATGGCGCTCGCCTTCTTCGGCAAGGGCATCGGCGCGCTCGGCTGGGCGGTCGTCTCCGACACCTCGCCGAAGGAAGCCGGCGGCGTCTCGGGCGGCCTGTTCAACACCTTCGGCAATTTGTCCTCGATCACGACGCCGATCGTGATCGGCTACATCCTCGCCGCGACCGGCTCCTTCAACGGGGCGCTGGTGTTCGTCGGCCTCAACGCGCTGGTGGCGGCATTCGCCTATCTCGTCGTCGTCGGCAAGATCGAGCGGGTGACGCTCAAACGTTCCTCCTGAGGGCTCCCATGGGAGCTTGACCAGGCAACTCAACGGCGGCCCCAAAAGCCGCCGTCTTTGTTTTGGGGGTGATCGATGCTAGAAGTGCCGGGGAAACGCCTTATTCATCTAAGGCATGTATCGATGTTCGACCTCAACCAGCTCCGCTGTTTCGTCACAGTGGCGGAGGAATTGCATTTCGGCCGCGCCGCTGTGCGGCTGAACATGACACAGCCGCCGCTATCCCGGCAGATCCAGGTGCTCGAGCACATCATCGATGCCCCGCTGTTGGAGCGCACCAGCCGCTCGGTCCGGCTCACTCCTGCCGGGCGCAGCTTCCTGCCGGAGGCGCGCCGCATCCTCAAGCTTGCCGAAAGCGCTTCGCAGGTCGCCCGCCGCATCGCGCTCGGCAAGACCGGCTCGCTGAAGATCGGTTTCACCGCGGCCGCGGCCTATGGCTTCCTGCCCGAGCTCGTCGCCGCCTGTCGCGCCAGGCTGCCCGAGGTGGACTTCTCGCTGAAGGAGATGGTGTCGGGCGATCAGTTCGAGGCGCTGACCTCGGGCCAGATCGACGCCGGCCTGCTCAGGCCGCCAATCGCGCGCCCCGAGCTCGCCAGCCGCCGCGTCGTCGCCGAGCCCCTGCTCGCCGCGATCCCGAAGAAGCATCCGCTCGCCAATGCCGACAGCATCACCATCAAGGATTTCGACGACCAGCCCTTCGTGATGTATTCGCCCTATGAGAGCCGCTACTTCCACGACCTGCTGGTGGCGCTGTTCACCCGCGCCGACGTGCTGCCGCGCTACGTCCAGCACCTCAGCCAGATCCACTCGATCCTCGCCATGGTGCGCGCCGGCCTCGGCCTTGCCATCGTGCCGGCGGCGGCTGCGAGCCTGAAGATTTCCGACGTGCGGCTGCGGCCCCTGAAGCTGCGCACGCGCGTTCCCGTCGAGCTGTTCATGGTCTGGCGCCGCGAGGACGAGAATCCGCTGCTGTCGGCGCTGGTCAAAATCGCCGGTGAATTGTCCTCCGCGGAGGTGGCGGAAGATTGATGCTGATTTCGCATCGGTCGATATAGGCTTTGGCTTGGACCCGCATCGAACGGTCTCCTAAACCACGGCGCATGGACGCGCAGGCCTCATGGTTCGCGTCCTCCACAACACGCACGAAGGGAGCAGCGCCCGTGAGCAAGATGACCCCGCAGGAAATGGCCCAGAAGATCGGATCGGGCCTCCTGTCCTTCCCCGTCACGCCGTTCAAGGCTGACTACTCCTTCGACGAGGCGACCTACCGCGCCAACATGGACTGGCTGTGCGGCTACGAGGTTGCCGGCCTGTTCGCCGCCGGCGGCACCGGCGAGTTCTTCTCGCTAACGCCAACCGAGGTTCCTGAAGTCGTCAAGGTCGCGGTCGAGGAGACCAAGGGTCGCGTGCCCGTGCTCGCCGGCACCGGCTACGGCACCGCGATCGCCCGCGAGATCGCGATCGGTGCGGAAAAGGCCGGCGCCGACGGTCTCCTGCTGCTGCCGCCCTATCTCACCCATTCCGAGCAGGATGGCCTTGCCGCCCATGTCGAGGCGATCTGCGCCGCCGTGAAGATCGGCGTCATCGTCTACAACCGCGATAACGCGATCCTGCAGCCCGATACGCTGGCCCGCCTTGCCGAACGCTGCCCGAACCTCGTCGGCTACAAGGACGGCATCGGCGACATCGAGCTGATGACCCGCGTCTACACCAAGCTCGGCGATCGCCTCACCTATGTCGGCGGCCTGCCGACCGCGGAGACCTTCGCGCTGCCCTATCTCGACATGGGCGTGACCACCTATTCGTCGGCCGTGTTCAATTTCGTGCCGGAGTTCGCGACCAATTTCTACACGGCCGTACGCAAGCGTGACCACGCCACCATCCAGGCCGGCCTGAAGAATTTCATCCTGCCGCTGATCGCGATCCGCAACCGCAAGAAAGGTTATGCGGTCTCGATCATCAAGGCTGGCATGAAGGTGATCGGCCGCGACTCCGGTCCGGTCCGTCCGCCGCTCACCGACCTCACCGAGCAGGAGATCGCGGAGCTGACCGCTCTCGTCGAGAAGCTTCCCGCCGCACGATCGTCACAACAGGCTGCAGAATAGCAGCAAACAAGAGGAGGAGCGTGCGATGGCCCAGACTGAGATCTCTGGCGCACCGGTCGTCACGGCGATGCAGGTGATCCCGGTTGCGGGCCGCGACAGCATGCTCCTCAACCTCAGCGGCGCGCACGCGCCGTTCTTCACCCGCAACATCGTCATCCTCACCGACAATGCCGGCCACACTGGCGTTGGCGAGGTGCCGGGCGGGCAGAAGATCTGGCAGACGCTGCAGGACGCGCGCGACCTCGTGATCGGCAAAACCGTCGGCGCGATGAACAACATCCTCGCCGACGTTCGCACCGCCTTCGCCGACCGCGATGCCGGCGGCCGCGGCAAGCAGACCTTCGATCTCCGCGTCATGATCCACGCGGTCACGGCGATCGAATCCGCGCTGCTCGACCTGCTCGGCCAGCATCTGGGCCTGCCGGTCGCAGCCCTGCTCGGCGAGGGCCAGCAGCGCAACAGCGTCGAGACGCTCGGCTACCTCTTCTTCGTCGGCGACCGGCGCAAGAGCAAGCTCGACTACGTCACGGGCGAAACTGGCAAGCCTGAGTGGTTCAACCTCCGCCATCAGGAGGCGATGACCCCGGAGACCATTGTCCGGCTCGCCGAAGCCACCCACGACCATTACGGCTTCGTCGACTTCAAGCTGAAAGGCGGCGTGCTGCGCGGCGAGCAGGAGATCGAGGCGGTCACGGCCATCGCAAAGCGCTTCCCGAGCGCACGGGTGACGCTCGACCCCAACGGCGCCTGGTCGCTGGACGAGGCGATCAGCCTCTGCAAGGGCATGCACGGCATCCTCGCCTATGCCGAGGACCCCTGCGGCGCCGAGGCCGGCTTCTCCGGCCGCGAGATCATGGCCGAGTTCCGCCGCGCCACGGGGCTGCCGACCGCGACCAACATGATCGCGACCGACTGGCGGCAGCTTTCCCATGCGCTGCGCTTGGGCGCGGTGGACATTCCACTGGCTGATCCCCATTTCTGGACCATGCAAGGCTCGGTGCGCGTCGCCCAGACCTGCCGCGACAACGGCCTGACCTGGGGCTCGCACTCCAACAACCATTTCGACATTTCGCTGGCGATGTTCACCCATGTCGGAGCCGCCGCCCCCGGCAAGGCCACCGCGATCGACACCCACTGGATCTGGCAGGACGGCCAGGCGCTGACCAGGGAGCCGCTCCAGATCAAGGGCGGCAAGATTGCGGTCCCGGACCGGCCGGGCCTGGGTATCGAAATCGACAGGGCCGCTATCGACGCGGCGCATGACCTCTACAAGCAGCATGGACTTGGCGCCCGGGATGACGCTATTGCCATGCAGGAGCTGATCCCAGGCTGGACCTTCGACGACAAGCGTCCCTGCCTCGTGCGTTAAAATACTTCAGGCATGATCCCGGAAAAGTGGACACCGGTTTTCCGATCAGGATCATGCCCTTGAACATGGAGGAAAAGATGACTGCGATCCTGAAGAACTTCATCGGCGGCGAATGGGTCGACGGCTCCGGCGTCACCAGGAACATCAACCCCTCCAACACCAACGACGTCGTCGGCGAATACGCCAAGGCCGACAAGGCGCAGACCGAGAAGGCCATCGCCGCCGCCAAGGCCGCCTTCCCGGCCTGGTCGCAGTCGACGCCGCAGGCGCGCTTCGACGCACTGAACAAGGTTTCGCTCGAGATCCTCGCCCGCAAGGAAGAGCTCGGCCGCCTGCTCGCGCGCGAGGAAGGCAAGACCCTGCCCGAGGGCATCGGCGAGGTCGCCCGCGCCGGCCAGATTTTTGCGTTCTTCGCCGGCGAGGCGCTGCGCCTGATCGGCGAGAAGGGTGCCTCCGTCCGTCCCGGCCTCGACGTCGAGCTCACCCGTGAGCCGGTCGGCGTCGTCGGCATGATCACGCCCTGGAATTTCCCGATCGCGATTCCCGCCTGGAAGATCGCGCCGGCGCTCTGCTACGGCAACACGGTGGTGTTCAAGCCGGCCGAGCTGGTGCCGGGCTCGGGCCACGCGCTCGCCGAAATCATCCCCCGCTCCGGCATTCCCGCCGGCGTGTTCAACCTCGTGGTCGGCTCCGGCTCGGTGGTCGGCCAGACTCTGCTCGATCACCCGGACGTGGCCGCGATCTCCTTCACCGGCTCGGTGCAGACAGGGCGCAAGATCGCGCAGGCCTGCGTGCTCTCAAATCCCATGAAGAAGTTCCAGCTCGAGATGGGCGGCAAGAATCCGCTGGTCGTGCTCGACGACGCGGACCTGAAGACCGCCGTCGAGGTCGCCGTCAACGGCGCCTATTTCTCGACCGGCCAGCGCTGCACCGCATCGTCCCGCCTGATCGTCACCGAGGGCATCCATGACCGCTTCGTCGCGGCAATGGCCGAGCGCCTGAACAGCCTGTCGGTCGACGACGCGCTCAAGGCCGGCGTGCATATCGGCCCCGTGGTCGACCAGAGCCAGCTCGACCAGGACCTGCGCTACATCAAGATCGGCCAGGACGAGGGCGCCAAGCTCGCCTTCGGCGGCGAGCTGCTCAAGCGCGAGAACCCCGGCCATTATTTGCAGCCGGCGCTGTTCACCGAGGCCAACAACAACATGCGCATCGCGCGCGAGGAAATTTTCGGCCCCGTCGCCGCCGTCATCCGCGCCAAGAACTACGAGGAGGCGCTGGCGATCTCCAACGACACCGAGTTCGGCCTCGCCTCCGGCATCTGCACCACCAGCCTGAAATACGCCTCGCACTACAAGCGCAACAGCGAGTCCGGCATGGTGATGGTCAATTTGCCGACCGCCGGCGTCGACTATCACGTGCCGTTCGGCGGCCGGAAGGGCTCGAGCTACGGCGCCCGCGAGCAGGGCTCCTACGCACGCGAGTTCTACACCACGGTGAAGACGGCCTATACGTTCCCGGGCTGAGACACCGTAGGGATCGTAGAGTGGGTTAGCGCAGCGTAACCCACCAATATCTGTGTCCGCGGAAGCAGACGAGGTGGGTTACGCTGCGCTAACCCACCCTACAAATCCGGAATCCTCGATGGACCAGGACGTCGCAGCGAAAGAGCAGCCCCGTTACATCAAGCTCAACGAGCGCGACAATGTCGCGATCGTGGTCAATGATTTCGGGCTTCCCGCCGGCTCCCGCTTCGCCTGCGGTCTGACGTTGCGCGCCTTCGTGCCGCAGGGGCACAAGACGGCTTTGGTCGACATCGCGGAAGGCGCACCGATCATCCGCTACGGCGAGATCATCGGCTATGCGCTGTCGCCGATCCTGGCCGGCGAATGGGTGGACGAGGCGCGCATCCGCATGCCGGAGGCCCCTGCCCTCGACAAGCTCGAGATCTCCACCGCCGTCCCCGCCCCGCTGCCGCCGCTCGAAGGCTTCACCTTCGAAGGCTATCGCAATCCGGACGGCTCGGTCGGCACCAAGAACATCCTCGGCATCTCCTCCTCCGTGCAATGCGTCAAGGGCACGATGGAATATGCGGTCAAGCGCATCCGCACCGAGCTGCTGCCGAAATACCCTAACGTCGACGACGTCGTGCCGCTGACCCATGCCTATGGCTGCGGCGTCGCCATCACCGCGCCCGACGCGGTGGTGCCGATCCGCACGCTGCAGAACCTCGCGCTCAACCCGAATTTCGGCGGCGAGATCCTGGTCGTCGGCCTCGGCTGCGAGAAGCTCGCGCCCGAACGGCTGGTGCCGGAGGGCGTGAACGATGCCATCGTGCGCATGCAGGACGAGGCTTTCGACGGCTTCGGCGCGATCGTCGAGGCGATCATGACCCAGGCCGAGGCCCGCCTGAAGGTGCTCAACACCCGCAAGCGCGAGATCTGTCCGGCGTCCGATCTCGTCATCGGCCTGCAATGCGGCGGCAGCGACGCCTTCTCCGGCGTCACCGCGAACCCAGCCGTCGGCTTCGCCGCCGATCTCCTGGTGCGCGCCGGCGCCACCGTGATGTTCTCGGAAGTGACGGAAGTGCGCGACGCCATCCAGCTGCTCACCCGCCGCGCGATCAACGAGGATGTCGGCCGTGCGCTGGTGCGCGAAATGGCCTGGTACGATTCCTATCTCGCCCGCGGCGGCGCCGACCGCAGCGCCAACACCACGCCCGGCAACAAGAAGGGCGGCCTCGCCAACATCGTCGAGAAATCATTGGGCTCCATCGTGAAGTCCGGCTCCTCCGCCATCACCGGCGTGCTGTCGCCCGGCGAGAAGGCGACGCAGAAGGGCATGCTGTTCGCGGCAACGCCCGCGTCCGACTTCATCTGCGGCACGCTGCAGCTCGCCTCCGGCATGACCTTGCAGGTGTTCACCACCGGCCGCGGCACGCCCTACGGGCTTGCGGCGGCGCCCGTGATCAAGGTCGCGACACGCAGCGAGCTCGCGCGGCGATGGAAGGACCTGATCGACTTCGATTCAGGCAGCATCGCCACCGGCGAGAAGACCATCGAGGAATGCGGCTGGGACCTGTTCCGCCTCATCCTCGACGTCGCCTCCGGCCGCACCAAGCCATGGTCGGACCGCTGGGGCATCCACAACGATCTCACCCTGTTCAATCCGGCGCCGGTGACCTGAGCGCCGACACCGGCTTCACTGCCCCTCGATCAGATGCATGTCACCTAGCGTGACGGGCAGACTGCGCGTGATGAGGTCGACAACTGCCGCGCGCAAGCGTTCGCTCGACGCAGAACTGCCGAACGTCTCGTCGACCGGCCCGCTCGGACCGGCGAGCCGCATGGTTCCGGTGTTATCGAGCGGCGCGGCCGCTCGCTTCTCGATCACGTCGAATGACTTGCCGTCGATGACGCGGACTTCATACAGCGCGTGGATCAAACCGTAATCCGCGAGCAGCGTCCGGTATTCGGCAAGCCCAACGCCCTCGACGTTGCGACCGTTGCCGAGTTTCGATCTCGCCCGGGTGATGATGATGTACGCATCCAACCCCTGCGGGGTGACATCGCTGCGAACCAGCTCCTTGAACGGATCGCTGCGCAACAGATTGACGGGCGCAACCGCCGAATCCCTGATGGCAGCGAACGCGGCGCGCCTGTAGCTGACCGGCCGCGCGCGGAAACGTCCGTCCAGCAGTCTGGTCGCCTGCTGGACGATCAACTCGTCCAGCGCCCACGCGCTGATCGACAGGCTTTGCGCGGTGGCGCCCAGTCGGGTCAGACCGGCTTGAGTCAGGCTCATCTCCTCGCCGATGGCGGAGACGATGCCGACGGTCTTGATCGCCTGGAGCCGGCTCGCGCGCGTCTCGAACGCCGCGGCCGCGCCGAGGGCGACGCAAGCGGCTGCGAGGCCGATCCATAGAAAAGCAATGCGGCGCATGGTGGCTCATCGAATCCTGAAATCGAACGAATAGGACGCGCCGAGGCCGATCGTCGTCTGGTTCGACGATCCCCGCAGCTTCACCAGCGGGCTGTCCGCGGCATCGCCCAGCAGCTTCTCGTATTCGACATAGGCATGGACCTCCCACTGCGGATTGATGCGATAGGAGATCTGGCTGCCGAAGCCGACCGAGTGCGCGCCGCCTTTGGCATCGTACATCGGCAGCCCCGACGCCAGCGCCTGCGCGGCATCGACGCCGAAATACGGCGCGGTCGCCTTGGTGCTCTTCCACGTAAAGCGCGGGCCGGCGGAGATCGTGAGCCTCTGGATCAGCGGCACGATGACGTCGGCGGAGATGTCGGCCACCGTCCCGGTGTGACCACCCACGCCCTGGCGCAATTCGCTACGCAGGCGCAGCCAGTCGACCGGATAATACTCGACGAAGCCGCCCAGCTCATACGCAGCCTTGACGTCGCCGAGACCGGTCAGCTCGGCATATTTGTCGCTCTTGCGCGACGAGACAAACTTGAATGCAGGACCCGCGCGAAAATTTCCGACGTCGAGCAGCGCGACGCTGGCGCTGTCGCGCGGCCCGCGAAACTGGTCGATCGATCCGGCACGACGGATGGTGAAGATCGGGATCGGAAGGAACTTGCCGTTCTTCGATCCGACGAAGTCAGGCGTGTACTCACCGCCGATGCCGACCATGACCGTCCAGTTTCCCGACGGCGACGGCAGCATCGGCAGCTCGAATGGCGGCGCCGGCAGCGTGAACGCGGTCTGCGCCGACGCTGACTGAGGGATCGCGGTGATTGCGCCGAGTGCGGCAAGGAAGGCGGTCGTCAGCCGTGCATTCACCGTGAGGCGGAGAGCGGCTTCGTCGAGATGCGTCATTGCGGGGCCCCGGACCGGCCTTGCTGGCCTGGTCGACTGATGTGGTTCGGAGCCCCAGCATGTGGTCCGGCAAAATTGCCCCAAGATTGCAAGGCGAGAGCCGCTGGCCGATCCGCTGCCGGTGTGCGCCGGTCGCGGGCCGCCGAACCAACATTGCCCGAACATTGCCGGGACGCCCTCATGCGTCGAGACTTTGAGCGGCAATACCGGTTGGCTGCTTCGCTCCTGCCTTTTATTCGCCAAGCTGGCTGCCTTAATGGGAACCCTGCGACGAGCCGAAATGCCAGATTTCGGCCAGGGAGCGGCACGCTCGGGGCTGTGTTGCCCAGCAAAGTTAAGGACGACCCGCGTGCGCTCCCTCGTGATCGAAGACGAACCGCAGATCGGCGCCTATGTCAGCCGCCTGCTCGGGCAATTGCACGGGATCGTCGACCTCGTCGGCTCGATCGCCGATGCCCGCCAGGCGCTGGACAACTTCAAATATGATCTCGCGATCGTCGATCGCATGCTGCCAGACGGCGATGCACTCCAGGTGGTCACGGCGCTGAGCCAATCGCCGGAGCGCCCAGCGATCATCATGCTGACCTCCAAGGACGCCAAGGAGGATGTCGTCGATGGCCTCAACAGCGGCGCCGACGATTATCTCGGCAAGCCGTTCGAGCCGCAGGAATTGATCGCACGCGTGCGCGCCGTGCTGCGGCGGCCCCGCCTGCTCGCGCCTTCAGTGCTGTCGCTCGGTAATGTCGAGCTGCACCTCGGCAGCAACGAGGCGGTGGTTGCCGACACCAGGATCCTGCTGCGGCGGCGCGAGGCCCTGATCTTAGGGGCGCTGCTGATGCGGCGGGACCGCCTCATCACCCGCGCCGCCCTGATCGAGGAGATCTACGGCTTCGACGACGAGATCGAATCCAACACGCTCGAAGCGCAGGTGTCGCGCCTGCGCAAGAAACTGGCCGAGCTCGGCGGCGACGTCGAGATCCGCAGCATGCGGGGCATCGGTTACATCCTGCGGCTGGCAACGCCGCGATGACGTCGATCGCCCGGACCTTCGCGATCTCGCTCGGCATCGCCGCGACGACGATCTTCCTGACCATGCTCGGCATCTTCATCTGGCGGTATCCGACCGAGGAACGCGAGTTCAGGTCCTGTCAGGTCGTGGCTGCCGTTCTCGATCGCGCGACGGTCATCGAAGGGCAAAGACTGACGGTACGTTCGACTCCTGCCCTTGAGGAATTGAAGGCGGACAGCCCAAACCTCTGGTACGTCGTGTCCGCGGGCGACCTGCTCAGCGAATACGGCAGCGAACATCGGCCTGCGCTCCCCTTCGTATTCCCCTACCACGGGCCCGTCGGCTCGTCCGTCTTCAGCACGCTCGATCAGAACAGCACTTTCTGTCTCTCCGCTGTACAACGGGGCTCGTTGCGGCTCGCGATGATGGTCGGCGAGCCTCAGGTTCGCTTTGCCCGGATTGCAAGGACGTTTCTCCTCCGCAGGGTCTATTCGATCGCCCTGGTGGCGCTGGCCTTTGCCGCGACCGTCGCGATCGGCTCGGCGCTTGCCGCACGTTTCGTCTCACGCGGGATCGAGCGGGGCGCGCGTCGCGCCCTCGCGATCGATCCCTCGGCCCCGCAAGGATTGATATCGCTGTCCGAAGTCCCCTCCGAGCTGAAGCCGCTGGTCGAGGCGCTGAACCGCGCCTTCGGCGAGATCGACGCCTATATCAGGATGCAGCGCCGCTTTCTCGGCAACGCCGCCCATCAGCTCCGCACGCCGCTAACCCTGCTCCGCGCGAAGGTCGAGGACGTGTCCGAGCCGGCCCTCAAGGCCGAATTGGTCCGCGATATCCGCCGCCTGACGTCGCTGGTCTCCGCCATGCTCGATCTGGCGCGGCTGCAGAACCATGCGATTGAGAAGCGGCCGATCGATCTCGGCGAAATAGCCCGTGACGTGCTGGCGGATTTCGGCCCCTCGGCGCTCGATGCCGGCATCGAGCTCGCGCTGGAGCAGGCCGAGCAAGCTCCATTCATGGTGCAAGGCGTGGATGCGGCGGTTCGCAGTGCTCTCGCCAATCTCGTCGGCAATGCGCTCATTCACGCCCGCGGCGCGCGACGCATCACCGCGACCCTGAGCGGCGACGGCATCTCAATTCACGATGACGGCGCAGGCCTGCCCCATGGCGGCGAACACGGGCTCCCCGAGCCGTTCCAGACCGGCAACACCGCCGGCGACGGCGCGGGCCTCGGCCTGTCGATCGTCCGCGAGATCATGACCGCCCATGACGGCGAATTGATCATCGCCTCTGCGCCCGGCCGTGGCACGACGATGAGCCTGCACTTTCCCCCCGCCACCGCGCCGGCGAGATCTCCGCAGTTCGATCTGCAAGAGCATTAAGCGAGGCGCATCGCCCGTCCGCGAAACAGTCCGGAAACATTGGCACGAAAAACTTCTTCCTGGTTTCGTCCTTTCGCGCCAAGCAACCAATTTGTACGCCGATAGCGACGGGAATGCCCGCACACGAGCGAACCTCTCCCTGCATCGTCACGACCAAACTCCGATTGCCATCTTCAACGGAGATTTTTCCAATGCGTGTTCTCACAATGATTGCCGTCGCCGGCGCCGTGATTGCGAGCTCGGCCTCCGCCTTCGCCGGCGAGCTTCCCTCTTATGAAGTGCAGTCGCTGCCGATCTCGGCGACACAGGTGCAGGTGCTCGGCGGTGCCGGCGTCGAGGAGCAGCCGGCCACGCCCACCATGATCGTCGCCGGCATGCCCGCCTCGCCCGTGCAGGTTTCGGTGCTGTCGCCGCGCGCGAAGCGGCTCGCCAGCGCAGGTTCGAGCAGCGACGCGCGCTAAGCAGCCTTCGCATCGCCTGCGGCGCCTGCATCTGATGCGGGCGCCGTCAGCTTTTACGTCATGCTGCCCGGCATGAAGCAGCGCACGCGCGGATGACCGTCGATATAGTGCTTCCACACCATGGTGCGGCCGATCTTGTTCGGCACCGTGATCACGGCGCCATCGGGCACCACGACCCACTCGTCGTCGATGCGGACGCGGTAGCGGCCGCGGTCGGACTCCCAGTCCACGTCGGCAATGACGTAGCCGTCAGCGTCGGAGCAGCATTGACCGAATTCGCTGTGCAGGCTTTCGAACCAGGGCTTGAGCGGCGAGTTGGCGTAGCGCCCGTCGTCGCGTGCCAGCGCTGAACTCGTCAGCAGGGCCGTCAGGCCCAGCAGCACGGCGGCACACTGTCTTGCAGATCCCATGTCGTCTCCGCGGTCGAAATGATCGCCGCGAGGCAAACGCCACCGTCTGCCCGCAACGCCGCGCGCGGCAGGCATGGAGACGGCGACTCGCTCCCCAGCGGCTTTGCCGACAGCTATGCAAATCCGGCGCCAGCGCGCATTCCGGGGAACTACTGGAGCAGGCTCGGCACGCATTCGCCTTTCGGCGAACGTGGCCGCAGAAGGGAATGACCGTGCGCCGAAGCTGCCGCCGATCAGGCAGGACTTTGCTTTGCGGACCCTACTGCTTCGGTGCCGGCGCCATCATGCCGCCGCCCTTCTTCGTGGCAGGCGCCGGCGGCTTCGCTGCGGCGGCTTTCGCAGGCAGATATTTCGCGACGATGGCGGGATCGACCTGGGCGATGTTGGCGTCAGGCAGACGCGTCCAGGTCTCGTCCTTGCCGAGCAGGGCGATGCCGAGATAGCCGCGCAGGGTCAGGGTCTGGCCGTCGGGACTGACCTTCATGTTGGCCTTCCAGATCTGGCCGTCGCGCGGATTGAGCACGTTGCCGCCTTCGTACTTCAATCCTTCGCGCGTCATGTTGCGGACGAAGGAGATACCGAGCACCGGCGCGTTCTTGCGGTCGTCGGTGCACTTGCTGCAGACCTCGTTCGGATTGTCGCCGGGCCGCGGAAAGGTCTTTGCGATCACACCTTCGAAGACGCCGTTGTGATCGATGAAGAGAAACCATCCGACCGTCTTGCCGTCTTCGACCTTCTGCCACAGGCCCGCCGCGGTGGGCTCGGCGGTCTGCGCCGCAGACGGCGTCGCCGTCGCGAGCGACAATGCGAGCGCGAGGAACGGGAGCAGCCGAAAGCTGGAGAAATTCCGCATTAGATCACCTTGCTAGTCCACGATCGGAATGGCCGCAGACTACGGCGATTTCGCGAACTGTTCCAGCACCAGAAACATGGGGCATCCCCTGCCCGCCCGCTTCCGTCAGTTGACACCGAGCTTCTTTTGCAGGCTGGAGGACGAGGTCGTGTACTGGAACACGAGCCGCTTCTCCGGATAGACATAGCGATGAGCTTTTTGCGACATCAGCGCGCCCTCGTGGAAGCCGCAAAGGATCAGCTTGATCTTGCCGGGATAGGTGTTGATGTCGCCGATCGCGAAGATGCCGGGCACGTTGGTCTCGAACGCGGATGTCTCGACCGGCACCAGGTTGTTCTCCAGCGCAATGCCCCAGTTCGCGACCGGACCCAGCTTCATGGTCAGGCCGAAGAACGGCAGCATGGTGTCGCAGGGGATTTCGGTGCTGCTGTTGTCATTGCCCTTCACGGTCGCCCCGGTGAGCTTGCCGCCGGTGCCGGACAGCGCCGTGACCTGGCCGAGCTTCAGATCCATCTTGCCGCCGGCAACCAGCGCGCGCATCTGCTCGACGCTGTGGGGCGCGGCGCGAAACTCGTCGCGCCGGTGCAGCAGCGTGATGCGCTTCGCAATCGGATGCAGATTGAGCGTCCAGTCGAGCGCGGAATCGCCGCCGCCGACGATCAGCACGTTCTTGTCGCGGAACGTCTCCATCTTCCGCACGGCATAATGCACCGACGTGCCTTCATAGGCCTCGATGCCCGGCACCGGCGGACGCTTGGGCTGGAATGAGCCGCCGCCGGCCGCGATCACCAGCACCTTGCATTCGAACACCTTGCCCGCATCCGTGGTGCAGCGGAACAAGGGATCGCCGATTTTCTCCACGGTCTCGACCATCTCGCCGAGATGGAAGGTCGGATGAAACGGCCTGATCTGCTCCATCAACGCATCGGTGAGACCCTGCCCTGAAACCTGCGGAATGCCGGGAATGTCGTAGATCGGTTTTTCCGGATAGAGCTCGGCGCACTGGCCGCCGACCTTGTCCAGGATGTCGACGAAATGCACCTTCATGTCGAGAAGGCCAAGCTCGAAGGCGGCGAACAGACCGCAGGGGCCGGCGCCAATAATCAGCACATCGGTTTTGATCGCGTCGCTCATGTCGTCTCTTTATCTGTCGTTGTCTGTTGGACGGCGCCCGGGGGGCAGAGGTGACCCTGCCTGTCTAGCCAACGGGGATGGATCAGGGAAGGCAGAAAAGCGGGAGCGCCCCGCAGCCGCGCCCACTTGCCGGGTCAGGATAACTGAGCTGTAACGGGCACGGATATGACGGAGATCAATCGGTGAACGCACCAAGCCGCCTCGACACGACGCCGCGTCTGGAGGACTTCCCCTTCCGCCTCAGCGACAACGTCCGCTTTGGCGATCTCGATCCCAACCAGCACGTCAACAACGCGGTCTACGCCACCTATTTCGAGACCGGTCGCGTCACGCTGATGAAGCTTCCCGAATACGGCCTGACCCCGCCGGGCCTGGCCTGGATCATGGTGCGGCTCGACATGCATTTTCGCGCCGAGTTGCACTGGCCGAACACGATCGAGCTCGGCCTCGGTGTGGTCAAGCTCGGACGAACGTCGGTGACCTTCGAACAGGTCGTGTTCTCGGAAGGAAGGTGCATCGCCTCGGCGACGTCGGTCGGTGTCCTGCTCGACGAGGCGACGCGTCGGCCGGCCCCGCTGACTGCGGAGGTGATCGAGAAGCTCAGACCCTGGCACAAGCGCGGCATCGAGGTCGCGCCGCCGAACGGTTAGTCTATCGCGGGAGGATCAGGCCTGGCGTTCCGGCGTCGTCACGACGAGACCGTCGAGATCGTCGGTGACCTTGATCTGGCAGGACAGGCGCGAATTGGGGCGCACGTCGAAGCCGAAGTCGAGCATGTCCTCTTCCATCGGCGTCGGGCTGCCGACCTTCTCGCGCCAGGCTTCGTCGACATACACGTGGCAGGTCGCGCAGGCGCAGGCCCCGCCGCATTCGGCCTCGACGCCGGGAATGCTGTTGCGGATCGCGGCTTCCATCACGGTTGCCCCGTTCTCGATTTCCACCGTGCGGGTTTCGCCCTTGTGGTCGACAAAGTGAATCTTGGCCATGTGTGCTCGTGCTGCCGCGGTGCTGGGAATGAAGGAGGGTCCGGGCTGTCCTATAACGGGTCGATCAGCCCGGCGCCATAGGGTTTTGATGTGACGTGAATCCCGCTTTGCGGCAAGAAAATGCGTCTCAAAACAAGAGACTACAGCCCGGTTCGGCGGCGCAGCTCAAGGCTTCAGGATCGCCTCGATGGCGGCGCGGGCCTCGGTCACCGCCTCCTTCAGCGCGGCCAAGGCGTGGCGCTGATTATGGCCGGTCTGGATCGCGGTCTCCAGGCTTGCTGCGGCATCTGCCACTGCAAAAGCGCCGATCCCGCGGGCCGAACCCTTGAGCTTGTGGGCCAGTGCGCCGGCCTCGGCCGGCAACGTCGCCATCGCCGCCATCAGGCGGACCGCCTGCTCGGCGAACATGGCCAGCACTTCCTGTTCCAGCTCGGCATCGCCGAGCGTCATCCTGGAGAGATGGTCGAGGTCGAGCGGGCTGTCGATGGGTGCAAGCGGGGGCGAGGGCATCCAGTCCATCCGTTGCAGTTCAGGCGTCATGGCGCAGGCCCCGGCATCGCGCGACGGTTCCGCCGGTGCGGCGGTGATTCACCTCACCCAAGCACGGAAATGGTTAATGAAATGTTTGGGGTCAGAGACGCAGTTATGCCTGCTTATTGACGAAAAGTTGCCGCAATCGACCGAGTTCGGTGGAGAATTGTATTTATTGCTAAGGCGTTACGGCGCGATGCTGTTAACGATGATTAAGAATGTCTTAATCGCGGGCATTTCATTCGCCACGCTCTGCCAATAGGATGTTGCAGAAATTGGCGGACAAGCCGTTCGGGTGGGGACGGCTCGGAGATCCGCGCAAGCGGCATGATCCGGTCTGTGGGCTTGCGCAGCGCGCAGGGCTCGCGGGGGGACGCGTACAAGTAACGAGGGCTCGGACTGAACATGGCGAACACTCCGAAAAAGGTCAAAGACCCCACAGAAGTCGCGCTTTCTGCGATCCAGGAAGCCCTCAACATCAGCGACACCGCTGCGGACCCCAGCCGCAACGCCGCGATGCGCAACGAAACCGCGCCCCAGGTTGCGCCGCCGGCTCCGCCGGCCTTCGACGAGCCGGGCTTTGAGCCGCGCCCTGCCGCCAACGAACGCTCGACCGTGTTCGACCCGATCGAGGAGCCGCGCTCAACGCGTCGCGCCGCCAACGACGACCGCGAGACGATCGGCCAGCTGCTCCAGGCGCTTCAGAAGGGCCGCCCTGCCCGCAGCATCTATACTTTCGCCACCGTCTTCGCCGGCGTCTGGCTTGCTGCCTGCGCCGCGCTGACCGTCGGCTTCCTGCCCTCGATCCAGGCCGCCATGGGCCAGAGCGGCGGCGTGCTCGTCATCGCCGGCCTGATCGCGATGTTCTTCGCGCCGATCATGCTGTTCTACTTCCTGGCGAGCCTGGTCTGGCGCGGCCAGGAAATGCGCATGATCGCCCAGGCGATGGCGCAGGTCGCGATCCGCTTCTCCGAGCCCGAGGGCTCGGCCTCCGATTCCATGGTCACCGTCGGCCAGGCCATCCGCCGCGAGGTCGCGGCGATGGGCGACGGCATCGAGCGCGCCATCGCGCGCGCCGGCGAGCTGGAGACGCTGGTCGCCAACGAGGTCGCCGCGCTCGAACGCGCCTATTCCGACAACGAAGTGCGCATCCGCGCCCTGCTCCAGGACATCGCGCACCAGCGCGACAATCTGGTCGGCCAGGCCGAGCAGGTCCGCAGCGCCATCTCCGGCGTGCAGATCGATCTGCGCCACGACATCGCGTTGATCTCGGATGCAATCGCCTCGCGCGTCGACGAGGTCGCCAAGTCCATCACCGGCGCGCTGGAAGAGCGCGGCGCCCACATCACCCAGGCGCTGAGCAATGCCGGCGACAACATGATCCTGGCGCTCGGCGAGCGCGGCGGCGACCTGCTCGACCGCCTCGAGGAGGCCAGCAACGAGACCACGCGCGCCGTGCTCGACGCCAGCGAGCGGCTGACCACCAGCCTCAACTTCAAGACCGGCCATGTCCACGACGAGTTCGTCGACCTCGCCGACCGCGTCCACGAGATGCTGAACGAGCGCATCGACCGCATCACCGGCGAATTCGAGCAGCGCTCCGCCGCGATCGTCGACGGCATCTCCGAGCGCACCGAGCAGGTGCACGATTCCCTGAAGAACTCCTCCGACTCGCTGCTGCTCGAGCTCGAGCTGCGCTCCAGCGACATCTCGGCCAAGATCGACGACGCCGGCAACCGGCTCGCCGACCAGATCGTGACGAGCGGCGACAAGGCCGGCGAGGCGCTCAACGCCACCGTCAATGCCCTCGTCGCCAAGGTCGCCACCCAGACCGAGACCGCGCACGATTCGCTGTCGCTGCAGATGAGCGCGTTCGACGAGCTGGTCAGGAACCAGGGCACCGAGCTGGTGGAGAAGTTCGCCCGCGACTCCGGCACGCTGGGTGCGCTGATCACGCGCCACATCTCCGAGTTCGACCGCACCGTGAAGACCTTCGGCGGCGAGATCGTCGAGCGCATGGGCCAGCGCACCCAGGACATCCATGAGTCGCTGAAGACCTATGTCGACAATTTCGACACCCGCTTCACCGCCAACGGCGGCGAGATCACCGCGATCCTCGACCAGCGCCTGGTCCAGTTCGAGACCACGATCGGCGAGCGCGTCAGCAATTTCGACGCCGCGCTGAACGGCAAGATCGCCAGCCTCGACGGCACCATCGAAGGCCATATCAAGACCTTCGACGAGCAGCTTGGCGGCCGCGTTGCTGCGCTGGAGCAGTCGTTTGACACCCGCGCGAAGTCCATGACCGACACCATCGACGGGCGCATCAACACGCTGGCGACGTCGCTGACCGACGGCGCGGCGCAGGCGATCCAGTCGATCGATTACCGCCTCACCCACCTGACGACATCGCTCACCGGCGGCGCCTCACAGGCCATCGAAACCATCGATGCGCGCCTGAACCACCTCACGAGCACGCTGACCGACGGGGCGTCGCAGACGATCCAGTCGATCGATACCCGTCTGACCCATCTCACGACGACGCTGACGGGCAATGCGACGCAGGCGCTCGAGTCGATCGACTCCCGCCTCACCTACCTGACCACCGCCGTGACCAACGGCGCCTCGCAGGCCGTGCAGTCGATCGATACCCGCCTGACCCTCCTGACCTCGACGCTCACCGACGGTACCGCCCAGGCGATCGACGCGGTCGACCGCCGCATCACCGGTGTTACCGAGATCATTGACGGCCGCAGCATGCATCTGACCGACACGGTCACGGCGCGCTTCCAGGAGATCCGGCAGGCCATCGAGACCAAGGTCGGCTCGGTCGCCAGCGACATCGACGTGCGCGTGGCGCAGTTCGAGGACCTGCTCGGCTCGCGCGTCGAGGCCGTCGCCGGCCGCATCGAAAGTAGCGGCCGCCAGGCCAGCGAGGACATGATGTCCCGTGCCGAGATGATCTCGACCGCGATCCGCTCGCATGTCGAGGACGCCGAGCGCTCGCTCACCAACCTGGTCGTCAATACCAGCGAGACGATCCAGACCGGTGCGCGCACCGCCCAGCAGTCGCTGATGACGGTTTCCTCCGACGTCAACGCCCAGCTCAAGATGACCTCGGCCGAGGTCGAGCGCGCGCTGACCGCGGTCGGCACCGGTTCTGCCAACTCGATCCTGAACAGCGCCCGCGAGGCGCAGTCGACGCTGGTCGCAGCGTCGGGCGAAGCCGCCAACCAGATCAAGGGGCTCGCGGCCGACGTCGAGCGCACGCTGTCGGCGGCAGGCTCGGCCACTGCAGCCTCGATCCTGGCCGGCGCCCGCGAGGTGCAGACCACCCTCGTCACGACGTCCTCGGACGCGGCCAACCACGTCAAGACGCTCACCGCCGACGTGCAGCGCTCGCTGTCGCTGGCCGGCACGACCACGGCGGAATCGATCACCGCCGGCGCGCGCGATGCGCAGAGCGCGCTGATCGCAGCCTCGACCGAGACCGCCAACCAGATCAAGGCGCTGTCCTCGGACGTGCAGCGCTCGCTCACGATGGCCGGCACCGCGACCGCCGAGACCATCATGACCGGCGCCCGCGAAGCCCAGAGCACGCTGATCAATTCGTCTTCGGATGCAGCGAACCAGGTCAAGTCGCTCGCGGCGGAAGTGCATCGCTCGCTCTCGCAGGTCGGCCAGTCGACCGCCGAGACGATCACCACCAGCGCCCGCGACGCCCAGAGCACCCTGCTTGCGGTCTCGGCCGAACAGACCAGCCAGGTCCGTTCGCTCGCGGCCGAGATGCAGCGCGCGCTGGCGACCGCCGGCGGCGCCACCATCGAGGCGCTGACGAGCGGCGTGCGCGAGGCCCAGGGCTCGCTGATCTCCGCCTCGACCGACGCGGCGACCCAGATCAAGTCGCTGACCACGGACATCGAGCGCACGCTGACCGCGGTCGGCGCCGACACCGCCTCGACCATCCTCAACAGCGCGCGTGAGGCCCAGACCTCGCTGACCTCGCCCTCGGCGGATGCCGGGAGCCAGATCCGCACGATCTCGACCGAGATCGAGCGCACGCTGAGCGCGGCCGCCGCGAACGCCACCAACGACATCCAGACCAGCGCGCTCAACGCGCAGAACGCGCTGATCTCGGCCTCCAACGAAGCGAGCTCGCGGGTCAAGTCGAGCTCGGCCGACGTCGAGCGCTCGGTGCTCGCCGCCAGCTCCAGCTTCGGCCAGGCCATGACCGGCAAGACCGACGAGATCGTCACCTATGTGCAGCAGCAGGCCGACCGTCTGTCGAACATGATCGACGCCAAGCGCGGCGCGCTGATCGACGCGATCGGCTCCAAGAGCAGCCAGCTCACGCTCGACATCGACCGCGTCACCTCGGACGCGCTGAAGTCGATCGAGACGCGCGGCCAGGCCTTCTCGCAGACCATGATGGGCAACGGCTCGGAAGTCGCCCGCACCATCAACGCGGCGAGCGAGATCGCGACCGGCGCGGTCAGCAAGTCGCTCAAGGACCTCGAGCAGGCCTCGCGTTCGGCGATCGACCAGTCGCGCCAGGTCTCGATCGCGGCCGTCACCGAGATGCAGGAGACCAGCAAGATCCTGCGCACCGACACGGTGGCGCTGTTCGAGCGCCTGCGCGAAGGCAACATCCTGCTCCAGGAGGTGCTGACCGGTGCGCACGACAACCTCAACTCGCTCGAGCGCGCGCTGGTGACGCGCGTCGCCGACTTCGTCTCGGCGATGAACGACGTCACCTCGCGCAACGGCGCGGCGACGCAGAACCTGGAAGACCAGCTCAACGTCTTCAACAGCAAGACCACGAAGGCGCTGCAGGATCTCGGCGAGCTGTCGACCCAGTTCGACAAGCACGGCCAGGCTCTCGTCGAGGCCGCGCAGGTCGTCGAGCAGAGCAACAAGAACACCACCGCCTCGCTCGCCGAACGCAAGCAGGCGCTGGAATCGCTCGTCACCACGATCGACCTGCGCACGGCCGATCTCGACCAGCGGCTGTCGCGCTTCACCGGCCTGCTCGATGAATCGCTGGCCGCGGCCGAGGAGCGCCCCCGCGACATCGCCCGCGTCGTCGCCGAGACGGCCGGCGCAGGCTCCGCCGCGATCCCCCGCCAGTTCGAGGCGGTGCGCGCGGCCTCCGAGGAGGAGCACCGCCAGACCATCGAGGCGATGCACGACATCTACCGCCAGACCACGGACGAGGCGGATGCGATGTTCAAGCAGTCGACCGAGAAGTTCACCAACCTCGTCTCCAGCATGAAGCAGATGGCCTTCGAGATGCACAACGAGCTCGAAGCCACCCGCAACGAGCTGCGCCGCGGCGTGCTCGAGATGCCGCAGGAGGCCGCCGAGAGCACTGCGCAGATGCGCAAGGTGATCGTCGATCAGATCGAGGCCCTCGCCGAGCTCAACCGCATCGTGGCTCAGCATGGCCGTGGCCTCGACGTCACCACGGCGGGCCGCGCCTCCGTCGCCGTCCAGCGCCAGCAGGAAGAGCCGATGATGGCAACGGCGGGCGGTCGTGGCGGCGAGACCCGCATGCGCGACACCGGCAGCGCCTCGACGCTGCCGCCGCCGGACCTCGGCATGCCGGCCCCGCGCCGCACCGAAGCGCCGCCGGTCGCGCCCGCAGGCAGCGACCAGGGCCGTGACGGCTGGCTGTCGGACCTGCTCAACCGGACGGACGCCAATCAGGGCGCCCCGACCGGCCGCGAGGCCCCGCGCGGCCGCGCCGCAGCCGCGCCGCAGCCGCAGGCCCCGCAGGCAAGCGCCAATCCGCTGGAATCGCTGTCGCTCGACATCGGCCGGCTGATGGACCGCAACCTCGCCGCCGAGATGTGGGACCGCTATCAGCGCGGCGAGAACAAAGCCTTCACCAAGCGCCTCTACACGCCGGCCGGCCAGAAAGCCTTCGACGAGGTCGCCCGCAAGTACCGCGCCGACCGCAACTTCAAGGGCACGGTCGACCGCTACGTCGCCGAGTTCGAGCGCCTGCTCGACGAAGTCGCCCGCGACGGCCGCGGCCCGCAGGAGCTGCGCGGCCACCTGACCTCGGAGACGGGTCTGGTGTACACGTTGCTCGCCCATGCGGCGGGACGGCTGGGGTAAGCGCGACGACGACACGAATAGAAACGGAGGCCTCACGGCCTCCGTTTTGTTTTTGAGCGCGTCATAGCGCGGCGAGCGCGCCCGCCTCTACCGCCTGCCGCTCGGCGCAGCCGCCGGCTTCGGCGGCTCGGGCGGCGGAGCCGGCTG